>NZ_NBNZ01000003.1:0-442938 GCF_002213195.1 Thioclava sp. F42-5 | reverse complement strand
CATTTCGGTCGCGCCCCGGAGGCCGATGGCGGCTTCTCCTGGGAGAAGACCGATCTGGTCGAGGCGCTGAAGAAAGCGGTCTGAGGCGAGAGCTTTCAGGAATTTGCGACGGGCAGGGGGAACCTCTGCCCGTTTGCTTTTGCAGGGATGGTGCTGAGGGTCGGGCGCGGCCTTGGGGCTGGTCGGCCCAAGCGGTTCGTGCGCGCAGACGAGCAGACCGAACGCTTCGCGATCCAGCTTGCGCCTTCCGACCTTCCGCGCCACTCTCCGCCGCAAAACAACAGGAGACAGACCATGCCCGACGCCCTGCGCTATGCCGCCATCATGCTTGCCGCCGGGATCGGGATTCCGGTGCTGGCCGCTCTCAACGCCCAGCTTGGCGCGCGGATCGCATCGCCTGCGGTCGCGGCGGTCGTCCTGTTCTGCGTTGCGCTGTCGGGTGCGGTGATCGTGATGTTCTTCACCGTCGGTCCCGCGCCGCTCGCACGTCTGCCGGGTCAGCCTTGGTATCTGTTTCTCGCGGGACTCCTCGTTGCCTTCTACGTGATCTCGATCACCTTCATCGCGCCGAAATTCGGGGTCGGCAATGCGGTGTTCTTCGTGCTGCTGGGCCAGATGATCGCCGCCGCCGCGATCGACCAGTTCGGACTGTTTGGCGCGTTGGTCCGGCCGATCACTCTGATGCGCGGGGCGGGGATCGGTTTCATGTGCCTGGGGCTCTTCCTCATTCAGAAGGCTTGAACCTTTCGAGAGACGCCGCTAGAGGCCCCTCCCATGAGCGAGAATGACACCCCCGAACAGCCCTGGCGCAACTTCTATGGTCGCCGCCACGGCAAGACGTTGAACAAGGCGCAGAAGGAATATCTGCGCGAGGACCTGCCGGGCCGTCTGCCCGGTCCCGTCGGTTGGGAGGAGAACCCCGACCGCGAGCCGCTCGACATGGAGACGCGGTTCAAGGGCAAGCCGGTCTGGCTTGAAGTGGGTTTCGGCGGGGGCGAACATCTCGCCCACATGGCGCAGACCTATCCGGACGTGGAATTCATCGGCTGCGAGCCTTTCGTCAATGGCGTGGCGATGCTTTTGGGTAAGCTGCGGCGCGAGAAAATACCGAATGTCTCGGTCCATCCCGGCGATGCGCGCGACCTGATGGATGTGCTGCCCGAGGGCTCGATCTCGAAGGCGTTTCTCCTCTATCCAGACCCGTGGCCGAAATCGAAGCACCATCGTCGGCGCTTCGTGACGCAGGAGCATCTCGAACCGCTGCACCGCGCGCTGAAACCGGGATCGGAATTCCGCGTGGCGACCGACATCCCCGACTATGTCCGCCAGACGGTCGAGGAAGTCCCGCAGGCCGGATTCGAGCCGCTGTTCGAGGTGCCCGCCGCCTTCGATTTCGACGATCCGCAGCCGGTTTCCGGCGATTGGGATACACCGTGGGCGGACTGGCTCTCGACGCGCTACGAACAGAAAGCGCTGCGTGAGGGCCGCAAGCCGCATTACCTGACCTATCGGCGGATCTGAGCCCTTCCGCCTCCCGCCAGATCGCGCTAACAGGGGCGCGTTGAAATTAGGGAGGCATCATGTCCGGCCACGGCACACCGATCAAAATGACCTCGCACGCCTGCGGTCCCCTCAAGGGCACGGCGGAGGTTCCCGGCGACAAGTCGATCAGCCATCGCGCGCTGATCCTCGGCGCGCTCTCGGTGGGCGAGACGAAGATCACCGGCCTGCTCGAAGGCGAAGACGTGCTCGACACGGCCAAGGCGATGCGCGCCTTCGGCGCCGAGGTCACGCAGCACGGTCCCGGCAGCTGGTCGGTGCATGGCGTGGGCGTGGGCGGCTTTGCCGAGCCTGAGGATGTCATCGATTGCGGCAATTCCGGCACCGGCGTGCGCCTGATCATGGGCGCGATGGCGACCTCGCCGATCGTGGCGACCTTCACCGGCGACGGGTCTTTGCGCAAACGCCCGATGGGCCGCGTCACCGACCCGATCCGTCTGTTCGGCGCGCAAGCTTTCGGGCGTCATGGCGGTCGTCTGCCGATGACCATACTCGGCGCGCCGAGCCCCGCTCCCGTGCGCTACGCGACGCCGATGGCCTCTGCGCAGGTGAAATCGGCGGTGCTGCTGGCGGGGCTGAACGCGCCGGGTCAGACCGTCGTGATCGAGAAGACCCCGACCCGCGATCATACCGAGCGGATGCTGCGCGGCTTCGGTGCCGAGATCACCACCGAAGTGACCGAGCAGGGCCATGTCATTACGCTGCAGGGCCAGCCGGAACTCAAAGCCCAAGAGGTCGCCGTGCCGCGCGATCCGTCTTCGGCCGCTTTCCCGGTCTGCGCTGCGCTGATCGTGCCGGGCTCGGAGATCGTGGTGCCGGGCGTCAGCCAGAACCCGACCCGCAACGGGATCTTCATCACGTTGCGCGAGATGGGCGCGGACCTGACCTTCGAGAACGAGCGCGAAGAGGGGGGCGAGCCGGTGGCCGATCTGCGCGTGCGCTATTCCAAGCTGCACGGGATCGACGTGCCCGCCGAGCGCGCCTCGGCGCAGATCGACGAATATCCCGTTCTTTCGGTCGTCGCAGCCTTTGCCGAAGGCGTGACGCGCATGCCCGGCGTGCATGAGCTGCGCGTGAAGGAAAGCGACCGGATCGACGCGATGGCGCGCGGGCTGGAAGCCAACGGCGTCAAGATCGAGGAAGACGAGGATACGCTGATCGTGCATGGCTGCGGCCCCGAAGGCGTGCCGGGCGGCGGCACCGCCGTGACCCATCTCGACCACCGCATCGCGATGAGCTTCATGGTACTGGGCATGGCTGCGCAGAAGCCGGTCTCGGTCGATGACGGCTCGCCCATTGCAACCTCCTTCCCGATCTTCGAAGATTTGATGGCGCAGCTGGGTGCGGAGATCGTCCGCGAAGGTTGAGCCGGGCAGGGCGGCTGTCCGCGTCGCTGTGAGAAGAAAGGACCGTTCATGCGCTTTACCGTCGCCATCGATGGCCCCGCCGCGGCTGGCAAGGGCACGATCAGCCGCGCCGTGGCCGAGCGGTTTGGGCTGGCGCATCTCGATACCGGTGCACTCTATCGCGCGGTCGGCATGAAATCCGAGACCGAGGGCCTGGAGCCCATCGCCGCGGCCAAGGCGCTCCGCCCCGAGGATCTGGAGCGCGACGATCTGCGCACGATGGAAGCGGGGCAGGCGGCCTCGATCGTCGCCGCGATCCCCGAGGTGCGCGCGGCTCTGGTGGCGTTTCAGCGCGATTTCGCGGCGCGAGAGGGCGGTGCGGTGCTCGACGGGCGCGACATCGGCACGGTGATCTGCCCGCAGGCCGAGGTGAAGCTGTTCGTCACCGCCTCGCCGGAGGTGCGCGCGCATCGGCGCTGGCTGGAACTGGGTGGCGATGAGGCCGACGTGCTGGAGCAGGTGCGCGAGCGCGACGCTCGCGACATGGGCCGCGCCGACAGTCCGCTGCGCCCGGCCGTGGATGCGCTCGTGATCGACACGTCGGATCTCAGCATCGAAGAGGCGGTCGCCCGCGCCGCCGATCAGATCGAGGCCCGCCGCGCGGGCGATCTGGACTAGGGGGCGGCGATGCTGCGCTGGGGGCTCCTCTTGCTGGTTCTAGCCTCTCAGGCGACCGCCGAGGAGCGCCCGCAGGGCCTGTTATGGAGCGAGACGGACCTGCCGCGCACCATGCCGTTGCAGATCAAATCCGCCCCGGATCGCGATCTCTACATCGTGCTGCGCGATGCCATGACCGGGCAGGACGTGATGGGGGCCTATGCGCAGGGTGGGGAGTTCTTTCGCCTGTTGGTGCCGCCGGGCCGGTTCGAGCTGCAGGTGGCGCTTGGGCCTGCCGGGGATTGGAAAGGCGGTGCGACGCTCTTCGGTCCCGACACCGAGCGCTTGCGCCTCGATCCGCCGCTCGATTTCGGCGTCACGGGCTTCGCGCGAAAGGGCGGGCATCTGGTCGATCTGAGCGATCTGGGGGCGATAGCGCAGAAAAGCCTCGGAATTTGCCAGCGCCTCGCGCTCGATTTCGACAGCGTGACCACCGCACCGGAAGCGGTGCGCCCTGGCGTAAAGCCCCGTGATCCCATGGAAATACCGGAATTCCCGGTGCCGAAATATCGCCGCGTCGATCGCATTTGCGATTGAGGAAAAGAAACATCCGAAATATATAATCACGAAATGGTGAACCTTTTCCCGCCTCGCTGCGTTAGCGGTACGTGGAAACTACATGAGGAAGGTCCGATGCGCTTGCCCCTGGCTTTGGCCTGCATCTGTCTTGGCGCCGCGTCCCTGACCGCTCCGGCGTGGGCCGACAGTCCGCTTCCCGAACCGCTCCGGGTCAAGGCGCACTCCGCGACGCCGGTGCCGGGCGATCTGTCCTTCGATCTGGTCGAAGGCGGAAAAGTGTCGCTCTCCGATTTTCGTGGCAAGGTCCTGCTCGTGGTCAACACCGCATCCAAATGCGGCTTCGCGCCCCAGTTCACCGAGTTGCAGAAACTGTCCGAGACCTACGGACGCGACGGGCTGGTCGTTCTGACCGTGCCGTCGAACGATTTCCATCAGGAACTCTCCACTGCGCAGGAGGCCAAGCGCTATTGCGCGTTGACCTTCGGGGCCGAGTTGCCGATGGCGCAGCTGGCCAAGGTGAAGGGGCCGCAGGCGCATCCGTTCTACCGCTACATGCATGACACCGAGGGGTTCGAGCCGAGCTGGAACTTCAACAAGGTGCTGCTGGGCCGCGACGGATCGGTGATCGCGACCTATCCCGCCAGCGCGGCCCCGCTTTCGTCGTGGATGCTGGGCGACGTCAAGGCCGCTCTCGCCAGTGCGAGCCACGGTTGAGCGAGAGGCCGCCACGGCCTGCTCAGGACGCAATAAATGCTTGCGATAATGGTTGATCGCGCCTATATCGGCGCGGTCTGAGGCAGGTCGGGACTCACCCGGCCTGTGCGCTATTGCAGCACGGACATTCCAACGAAAGACCGGCGGAGCCAACCGCAAGGCCAGAAAACCGAAGATGAAAAGGAAAATCTGAACGCATGTCGCAAAATGCAACCATGGACGAATTCGAAGCCCTTCTGAACGAGAGCCTCGAAATCGACACCCCGAACGAAGGTTCGGTTGTTAAAGGCAAGGTCATCGCCATCGAGGCGGGCCAGGCCATCATCGATGTCGGCTACAAAATGGAAGGCCGCGTCGAACTGAAAGAATTCGCCAACCCCGGCGAGGCTCCGCAGATCGAAGTCGGCGACGAAGTCGAAGTGTATCTTGACCGTGTCGAGAACGCCCGCGGCGAAGCCGTGATCTCGCGTGAGAAAGCCCGCCGCGAAGAGGCATGGGATCGCCTCGAAGCAGCTTACGCCAAGGAAGAGCGCGTCGAAGGCGCCATCTTCGGTCGCGTCAAAGGCGGCTTCACCGTCGATCTGGGCGGCGCTGTCGCGTTCCTGCCCGGCTCGCAAGTTGACGTGCGCCCGGTGCGTGACGCTGGCCCGCTCATGGGTCTCAAGCAGCCGTTCCAAATCCTCAAGATGGACCGTCGTCGTGGCAACATCGTTGTCTCGCGTCGTGCGATCCTCGAAGAGAGCCGCGCCGAACAGCGCGCCGAAGTCATCGCCAACCTCTCCGAAGGTCAGGTCGTCGATGGTGTGGTCAAGAACATCACCGAATACGGTGCGTTCGTTGATCTGGGCGGCGTCGACGGTCTGCTGCACGTCACCGACATGGCATGGCGCCGCGTGAACCACCCGTCCGAGATCCTGTCGATCGGCGAGACCGTCAAGGTCCAGGTCGTCAAGATCAACAAGGAAACCCACCGCATCTCGCTCGGCATGAAGCAGCTGCAGTCGGATCCGTGGGACTCGGTGGAATCGAAGTACGCTCTGGGTTCGGTGCATACCGGCCGCGTGACCAACATCACCGACTACGGCGCGTTCGTCGAGCTGGAGCCGGGTGTCGAAGGTCTCGTGCACGTGTCCGAGATGTCCTGGACCAAGAAGAACGTCCACCCCGGCAAGATCGTTTCGACGAGCCAGGAAGTCGACGTCATGGTCCTCGAGATCGACACCGCGAAGCGCCGCGTCTCGCTGGGTCTCAAGCAGACCATGCGCAACCCGTGGGAAGTCTTCGCAGAGACCCACCCGGTCGGCACCGTCATCGAAGGCGAAGTCAAGAACATCACCGAGTTCGGTCTGTTCGTTGGCCTCGAGAACGACATCGACGGCATGGTTCACCTCTCGGACCTCAGCTGGGAACAGCGTGGCGAGGATGCGATCCAGGACTACCGCAAAGGCGACATGGTCAAGGCCGCTGTCACCGAAGTGGACACCGACAAGGAGCGTATCTCGCTCTCGATCAAGGCGCTCGACGCCGACACGTTCTCGGATGCCGTTGACGGCGTGAAGCGTGGTTCGATCGTGACCGTGACCGTGACCGCGATCGAAGACGGTGGCGTCGAGGTGGAATACAACGGCATGAAGTCGTTCATCCGCCGTTCGGACCTCGCCCGCGATCGTGCCGACCAGCGCCCCGAGCGCTTCCAGGTTGGCGATCACGTCGATGTCCGCGTGACCAACGTCGACTCCAAGACCCGCAAGCTGGGTGTGTCGATCAAGGCGCGCGAGATCGCTGAAGAGAAAGAAGCCGTGGAACAGTACGGCTCGTCGGACTCGGGTGCGTCGCTGGGCGACATCCTGGGCGCCGCGCTCAAGGGCGACAAGTAAGAGATCGGACCGCTCGGTCCATCCGGAGGCCCCGCCGTTTGGCGGGGCCTTTTTCGTTCCTGCAAAGTCTTGGCGATGTGCAACAGCGATTCGCGCACAGGGTGACGCGTGGGCGGGCGATCGGCCGATTTTCTGCGATTGCGAAGGCGGTTCTATCGGCGGCAGACCGCTAGGGGCTCGATTTTACGTGGATTTTCCGGGTCTTTGCTGTTCCGCGCTGACCCGATTGGTCCTATAATTGCACTCTGACGCATGTGAGAGCCGGGAGCTCACCCGGCCAAGCCCGTGGGGGAGATAACAAGATGATCCGCTCTGAGTTGATCACGAAGATTGCCGAGGAGAATCCGCATCTTTACCAGCGGGATGTCGAGAAGATCGTGAACACGATCTTCGACGAGATCACCGAGGCGCTCGCCTCGGGCGACCGCGTCGAGCTGCGCGGCTTCGGGGCTTTTTCCGTCAAGAAGCGCGACGCGCGCACCGGTCGGAACCCGCGCACCGGCGAAGCGGTTGAGGTCGAGGAAAAACATGTACCCTTCTTCAAGACCGGTAAGCTGCTGCGCGACCGGCTGAACGGGAAAGAGGAATAAGAGCTAATGATTCGAGCGCTTCGGCTGCTGTTTCTCGGCCTGCTCGCCGTGGTCCTGATCGGACTGGCGCTGGCCAATCGTCAAATCGTCACGCTGCGGGTGCTGCCGCTCGAGGCGGGCAGCTTCCTTGGCTGGGACTGGGCTGTTCAGGTGCCGCTGTTCCTCGTGATCCTCGCGGGCGTTCTGATCGGCCTGCTGATCGGTTTCGTCTGGGAATGGGCGCGCGAGGCGCGTCTGCGCCGCGATGCCCGCCAGTCGAACCGCAAGGCCCGCAAGCTCGAGGCGGAGGTTCAAACCCTGCGCCACGACAAGACCGGCCCGAAGGACGACGTGCTGGCGCTGCTCGACCAGCCCTCGCGCTGAGATGCCGACCGTCGCCATAGACCGCAACGCGCAGGGTCTCGCCCGGGTCAAGATCTGCGGGCTGCGCAAGGCCGAGGATATCGCCGCCGCCGTCGAGGCGGGGGCGCGCTATGTTGGCTTCGTTTTCTTCCCGAAATCCCCGCGTCATCTGGAGATCGCCGAGGCGCGCGAGTTGGCGCAGGAGGTGGAACCCGGCATCGCCAAGGTTGGCCTGGTTGTGAACCCGAGCGACGAGCTTCTCACCGAGATCACGGAGGCCGTGCCGCTTGACATGATCCAGCTTCACGGCTCCGAGACGCCGGAGCGGGTATCCGAGATCCGCGCCAAGTTCGGTCTGCCCGTAATGAAGGCGGTGGGCGTCGCGGATGCGGCCGATCTGCCGAAGATCGCGGACTATGAGGCGGTGGCCGACCAGATCCTGCTCGACGCAAAGCCGCCGAAAGAGGCGGAGCTTCCGGGCGGTAACGGGCTTTCCTTCGACTGGCGGCTGATCGCCGGGCGCAAATGGGAAAAACCGTGGATGCTGGCCGGAGGGCTGACGCCCGAAAACGTGGCCGAAGCGATCCTGCTGACCGGCGCGCGGCAGGTCGATGTCTCTTCCGGGGTGGAAAGCGCGCCGGGCGTGAAAGACCCCGAGAAAATCCGCGCCTTCGTGCACGCCGCGCGTCAGGGGGCCGACGGGGCGTAGCCGGGCCCGGCGCAATCGAGTATTTTTGGTCTGAGGCCGGGGCAGGGATTTATCTTGCCCCGCTTTGACGCTAGACCCGTCGTCACGAAAAGCGCGAGGTGAGCCATGGCTGACGATCTGATCAATTCCTTCATGAATGTGCCCGACGAGAATGGGCGGTTCGGCATTTTCGGTGGCCGCTTCGTGTCCGAGACGCTGATGCCGCTGATCCTCGCGCTCGAAGAGGAATACGAGAAGGCCAAGACCGATCCCGATTTCTGGGCCGAAATGGACGATCTGTGGAAGCACTATGTCGGCCGTCCGTCGCCGCTGTATTTCGCGCCCCGCATCACCGAAGAGCTGGGCGGCGCGAAGGTCTATCTCAAGCGCGACGAGCTGAATCACACCGGCGCGCATAAGATCAACAACGTGCTGGGGCAGATCCTGCTGGCACGGCGCATGGGCAAAACCCGGATCATCGCCGAGACCGGCGCGGGCCAGCATGGCGTGGCCACCGCGACGGTCTGCGCGAAATTCGGCCTCAAATGCGTGGTTTATATGGGGGCGACCGATGTCGAGCGTCAGGCGCCCAACGTCTTCCGGATGCGCCTGCTGGGCGCCGAGGTCGTGCCCGTCAAATCGGGCCGCGGCACGCTGAAAGACGCGATGAACGATGCGCTGCGCGACTGGGTGACCAATGTGCGCGACACGTTCTACTGCATCGGCACGGTGGCCGGTCCGCACCCCTATCCGGCGATGGTCCGCGATTTCCAGTCGATCATCGGCAAGGAAGTGCGCTGGCAGCTTGAAGAGCAGGAAGGCGAGGGCCGTCTGCCCGACACCGTGATCGCGGCGATCGGCGGTGGCTCGAACGCGATGGGCCTGTTCTACCCGTTCCTCGACGACAAATCCGTGCGCATCATCGGCGTCGAAGCCGGCGGTCACGGCGTGGACGAGAAGATGGAGCATTGCGCCTCGCTCACCGGCGGGCGTCCGGGCGTGTTGCATGGCAACCGGACCTATCTGCTGCAGGACGAGGACGGACAGATCCTCGAAGGGCATTCGATCTCGGCCGGGCTCGACTATCCGGGAATCGGGCCGGAGCATAGCTGGCTGCACGACACGGGTCGCGCGGAATATGTGAACATCACCGACAAGGAAGCGCTGGAGGCGTTCCAGTTCTCCTGCCGTCTCGAAGGGATCATCCCCGCGCTCGAGCCCTCGCACGCGCTGGCCCATGTGATGAAGATCGCTCCCGATCTGCCCAAGGACCATATCATCGTGATGAACATGTGCGGGCGCGGCGATAAGGACATTTTCGCCGTCGCGAAGCATCTCGGCTTCGATATGCAGGCATAAACTCAGGTTTATGTCCTGCAACGGCAGGCCGAATGTGCTGACATAACCCAATTGTCAATGGACCGGCGGGCCCTGTCCGCCGACCCTCTCCCCCGACGTCGCAGCCCGCGGCGCAATTCCCATCGGAGGAGAGAGACGATGAAGATGAAATCTACCCTCGCCGTACTCGCGGCATTCGCGGTCTCAGCGCATATGGCGCAGGCTGAAGTGTCCACGGACGGCATCGCCGCCGATCTTCAGGCCAATGGCTTCACCAGCATCGAGATCAAGGTCGGCCCGACCCAGGTCAAGGCCGAGGGCTACAACCCCGACGGCACCAAGATCGAAGTGGTCTATGACCGCGAGACCGGCAAGATCCAGAAACAGGAAACTTACCGGACGCGCGCGGGCGAGGACATGACGCAGGGCGTCAGCGTCCGTCAGCAATCGGAAGATTTCTACGACGGCAGCGAAGACGACCATAACGGTAGCGACGATCAGGGCATGGATGACAGCAGCGACGGCGATCACACCATGTCGGATTCCGATCACGGTTCGGACGACCACGGCTCGGACGATGGCGGCTCAGATGACAGCGGTTCCGACGACGGCGGCTCGCATGACAGCGGGTCGGATGACGGCGGCTCGCATGATAGCAACGACGATTGATCCGAACGGACTTGCCCGGCGCTCCCTGCGCCGGGCATAATCCCCGCAAGAGCCGCGTATCCGCGCGGGAGGAGGAGCCGATGAGATTGCGCAGAGACTTGGCGATAGCCGCGTTGATCGGCGCGTTGAGCGTGCCTTTCGCGCCCGGCCTCGCCCGTGCCGAGAGCGCCAGCGAGGCGGTCACCCGACAGCTCGAAGATTACGGCTATCATGGCATCGACGTACAGCGGACCCTGTTGGGCCGCGTGCGCATCACCGGCACCCGGGCAGGCGTCGAGCGCGAGATCGTCCTCGATCCGCGCAGCGGCGAGATCCTGCGCGATCTGTCACGCTCCAGCCGCAGGCCGATCCTGAACGACACGCCATTGGGCGGGAACGGATCGAGCTCCTATGCCGGACAGGGCGCCACATCCGGACGAGACGGCTCCGACGACGGGTCGGACGATGGCGGCAACGACTCGGATAGCGGATCCGACAGCGGGTCCAGCGCCGGCAGCGACGATGGCGGAAGCCACGACAGCGGCAGCGACGATGGCGGGGGCAGCGATAGCAGCGATAGCGGCGGAGACAGTGCGGATGATTGAAGCCCCGCAGCGGTCGACGGGAGCGGCGCTATGACGTCGCGGCTGCGCCGGGCGGTGCTTGTGGGGGCGATCCTGCTCTTTCAGGCTGTCTGCGCGCTGTTCTTCATCTCCGACATCCTGCTGTCGATCTTCGGTCTCTACCCGGCGCCGATCAGTTGGCAGAACCGCGAATTCCTCGAAATCGGCGCCGCTCTCGGCCTCGTTCTGGGCCTCGCGCTCGGGGCGTTCGCTCTGGCGGGGGCACTACGCGAGGGGGCGCGGGCGCAGGCGCGCCTGGACCGGGCGACCTCGGCCTTCGAAGACCTTCTGGAAGAACGCTTCTCGGACTGGGGCCTCACGGCGGCAGAGCGCGACGTCGCGCTGTTCGCGATCAAGGGGCTCAGCACGGCGGAAATCGCGGCCCTTCGCGGGACGTCCGAGGGCACCGCCAAGGCGCAGAGCGCGGCAATCTACCGCAAAGCCGGGGTGAACGGACGCGGCGCGCTTCTGAGCCTTTTCGTCGAGGACATGATGGACCAGCGCGCCCAAAGCGCACAGCGGTCCGAGACGGCGGCCACGCGCGGCGTGACGGCGACGGTCAAGGGCTGAGCGCTCAGGTCCGGAAGGGGCGCGTATCCTCGTAGGCGAACTCGATCAACGCGCGCAGCTTGCGCGGCAGGCGCGGCCCGTCGAGATAGACCGCGTGAATCGGGATGCGCAGCAGCATCTCCTCCGGAAAGAGCGAGACCAGCCGCCCCGCTGCGATTTCAGGGCCCAGCACGAAGTCCGGCCCATAGGCGATGCCGTGGCCCGCCAGCGCCAGCTCGCAGGCCGCGCGGGCGCTGTTGACGCGGATTTGCGCGGGAACGGGCAGGGTGGTGATCTCGCCGCTCTCACGATGCCGCCAATGCGGGATCGCGCTGTGATTGCTGTCATGGATGCAGCGGTAATCGGTCAGATCGGCGATCTTCGCAGGACGGCCCACCCGTTCGAGATAGGCCGGAGAGGCCACGACGCGCATCCCGATCTCGCCCAGCTTGCGCGCCCGCAGAGCCTGATCGCGCAGCTGCCCGATCCGGAAAGCGAGGTCGATCCCCTCGGCGGCCAGATCTGTCGGTGCATCCGAGAGCGTCAGATCGATCACCAGATCGGGGTGCGGTGCGGCGAAGCGCGCGAGCATCTCGGCCAGATAGACCTCGCCGAAAGTGACCGGCGCGGAGATCCGCAGCACGCCGGAAAAGCCCCGCGACTGTTCGGACACCGCGCCCAAGAGATCGTCGAGCGCGTCGAGCACGCCCGGCGCATCGGCCAGCAGCCGTTCGCCCGCAGGGGTCAGCCCGATCCGCCGCGTCGTGCGCTGCAGAAGGCGCGTGCCAAGGCGGTCCTCCAGCTCGGCCACGTATTTCGAGGCGAGCCGATTGGAGATGCCCAGTTGCTCCGCCCCCGCGGTGAAAGAGCCGGCGCGGGCGGTCGCGACGAAGGCGCGGAGCTGTTCGGTGATATCCATCGCTATTCAGAACAAAATGGTAAAAGTCATTCCAGATAATATCCATTTTATTCACTAACGGAACGGCTAATTTCCTCGCTGTAACGCGAACACACCGCACACAGAGTGCGGTTGCAGGAGATAGACCATGATCGACACCAAACTCGCCCCCTACGGCGTCCTCGTTTTGCGCCTTCTGACCGGGGCGCTGTTTCTCACCCACGGCCTGACGAAGCTTTTCGTTTTCACTCCGGCCGGCACGATGGGTTTCTTTGAATCGCTGGGTTTGCCCGGCTGGCTCGGCATCGTGACGATGTCGGCGGAAATCCTCGGCGGTATCGCCTTGCTCACCGGCATCTATGCGCGGATCGTCTCTTTCGGGCTCGGGTTCATCCTGCTCGGCGCGGCCTTCACGGCGCACTGGGGCAACGGCTTCGGATTCTCGAACCAAGGCGGCGGCTGGGAATATCCGGTGATGTGGGCCATCGTGCAATTCACGCTCGCTGCTCTGGGTGACGGCGCCTATGCGCTGCGCCCTTTGATCCGGAAATGACAGGAGGAGACGATGGCGACCAGTGATGCAAATGTCGAAATCGGCCATGTGACCCTCGTGGTCCGTGACCTCCCGGCGGTGGGCGCGTTCTACGAGAGCGTGCTCGGGCTGGAGCGGATCGGGGGCGACACTGCCGAGGCGCGTTACGGCGTCGATGGCAAGGTGCTCGTGATCCTGAAAGCCGACCCGGAGGCGCGCAAATCGAGCCGGGCAGAGGCGGGACTGTTTCACACCGCCTTTCTGCTGCCCGACCGCGCCGATCTGGGCGCGTGGCTGAACCACGCCGCCGAGAAAGGCATCCGGCTCGACGGGGCGTCCGATCACCTCGTGAGCGAGGCGGTCTATCTGCACGACCCCGAAGGCAACGGGATCGAGATCTACCGTGACCGTGCCCGCGAAGACTGGCCGCGCAAGGACGGGATGATCGCGATGGTGACCGACCCGCTCGATCTGGCTGACGTGATGGCGCAGGCCCGCGGCCCGTGGCGCGGCGCGCCGAAGGGTTCGGTGATCGGGCACGTTCACCTGCAGGTCGGTGCGCTCGATCCAGCGGAGCCGTTCTATGCCGAGACGCTCGGTGCGGATGTGATGGCCCGCTATCCGGGAGCGAATTTCCACGGCTGGGGCGGCTATCACCACCACCTCGCGACCAATATCTGGAATAGCCGCGGCGCCAAGGAACGTCACCAGCCCGTGACCGGTCTGGCCGAGGTGGGGCTGAAGGCCGATGCCGAGCCGCTCGCCGTCTTCCGCGAGGCCTATGGCGACAGCGTGGCAGACCCGTGGGGCACGCGCTTCACATGGTCCGCGAAGTGATCGTGCGACATAAGTGATCTTGCGATATAAGAGAAAGGCGCCGCGATGGGCGCCTTTCTCTTACAGGATGTGGTTCACATGGCCCATCTTGCGGCCCGGCTTCACCTCGGCCTTGCCATAGAGATGGATCTGATACCGCGCGAGCTTCGCCAGCCGCGGCACGCGGTCCATGTCGTCGCCGATCAGGTTCTCCATCTCGACGTCGCAATGGCGCCCGCCATCGCCGAGCGGCCAGCCGGTCACGGCCCGGATATGTTGCTCGAACTGGTCGACCGCGCAGCCCGCCTGCGTCCAGTGGCCGGAATTATGCACGCGCGGGGCGATCTCGTTCACGATCAGCGCGTCGCGGGTGACGAACAGCTCGACCCCCATCACGCCGACATAATCGAGCTTGTTCAGGATCTTCGCCGCCAGCAGTACCGCATCGGTGCGCTGGCTGTCAGTGATCGCGGCGGGCACCAGCGTGGTGCGCAGGATGCCGCCCTCATGCTTGTTCTGGCCCGGATCGTAGCAGGAGATCGCGCCATCCTCGGCGCGCGCGCCGATCACGGAGATTTCCTTGAAGAACTCCACGAAGCCTTCGAGGATCGCAGGCGCGCCCTTCATGTCCTCCAGCGCGGCGGCAGCCTCTTCGGGCGCGTTGATCACCACCTGTCCCTTGCCGTCATAGCCGAAGCGGCGTGTCTTCAGGATCGCGGGGCAGCCGATCTCGGCGATCGCTTCCTTGAGGTCCTCGATATCGTCCACGGCGGCGAAAGGTGCTGTGGCGAGGCCCAGGTCGTTGAGGAAGGCTTTCTCCACCAGACGGTCCTGGCTGACGGCGAGCGCCTTGCGGTTGGGGCGGATCGGTTTGAGGCTTTCCAGCAGATCGAGCGCCGAAGTCGGGACATTCTCGAACTCGTAGGTGATGACGTCCACGGCTTGGGCGAAAGCGCGCAGCGCGGCCTCGTCCTCATAGGGCGCAGTCGTCACCGCATGGGCCACGTCGCCTGCGGGCGGGTTCGCGCCCGGCTCGAAGATGTGGGTCTTGTAGCCCAGACGCGAGGCCGCGACCGAGAGCATCCGTCCCAGCTGACCGCCGCCCAGGATGCCGATCACCGACCCATAGGGCAGGGGCTCACTCATCTTCCGGCTCCTCCTTGATGGAGGCCGAGAGCTTCTCGCGCCAGTCATCGAGCCGCTTTGCCAGATCCGCATCGGACACGGCCAAGATTCCCGCCGCCATCAGGCCCGCATTGGCGGCACCCGCCGCGCCGATCGCCATCGTCGCGACGGGGAAGCCCTTGGGCATCTGCACGATGGAATAGAGGCTGTCGACGCCCGAGAGCGCCCTGGTCTGCACCGGCACGCCGATCACCGGCACGCGGGTTTTCGAGGCCATCATTCCAGGCAGGTGCGCGGCACCGCCCGCGCCTGCGATGATGACGTGCAGACCACGCTCCACGGCGGTCTTGCCGTAGGACCAGAGCCTGTCGGGGGTGCGATGGGCCGAGACGATCTTCGCCTCGTATTCCACACCGAGTTCGTCGAGGATTTCCGCCGCCTCTTTCATCGTGGTCCAGTCGGACTGACTGCCCATGATGATTCCCACTTTCACGCTCATGACGCCCCCTTTTCAGATGGAGCGCGCACTATAGGAATCTGTGCCGTCGCGGCAAGCCCCGGCAGGGCTGCAGCGCCGATCGGATCGGGATCAATTCGGGGATCAGGCGATGATGTCGGGCGTGAGCTGGTCTTCGATCCGCGCGATCTCGTCTTTCAGGGCCAGCTTCTGCTTTTTCAGTCGCACGAGGCGCAGCTGATCGGAATGCACCGCCTGTGTGAGGGCAGAGATCGCCTCGTCCAGATCGCGGTGTTCACGCCGCAGCACTTCCAGCTTCACCCGCAGCACTTCTTCATGATCCATCTCGAGATGGGCGTTCATATCCGTATCATCCGGTTCTGGTTGCGCGATTTACCCTCCGCCCGACTCGGCTGGGCCCGTCAGGGGGGAGGGTCAATATAACAGGTTTCGAACGACTTAGGAGAAAATTTGCCCTTAGCGTAAATGGACGGCGGGGTCTTGCAGGGGGCTTCCACGCCGCCCATATTTAACTAGTGGGCTGCCGAAGATCGGGGCCCGAACTTGCAACGTCGCTTGATCAAGGGCTTGCCGAATGACGAAACTGAGTTTTGGCGCACATCCCTACCTGCTGGGCTTCGACCAGCTGGAACGGCTGGTGGAACGCACCGCCAAGGGATCGGATGCCTATCCGCCGTATAACATAGAACAACGCGGCGAGGATGCGTTCCGCATCACGCTCGCAGTGGCAGGCTTCCGAGAGGAAGACCTCGCGATCACGCTCGAAGACCGGGCTTTGGTGATCCGCGGCCGTCAAAGCGAGGAGGATGGCGACCGCCTGTTCCTTCATCGCGGGATCGCCGCACGGGCCTTTCAGCGCAGCTTCGTGCTCGCCGAAGGGGTCGAGGTCGCAGCCGCCACGATCGAGAACGGTCTACTGCATGTCGATCTGAACAGGGCGCCGCCCGAAACGATCGTGCAGACCATCCCGATCGAGCGGAAATAATCAGGCAGGAAAGGAAAAGCGCAATGAATACGGAATACGATTTCGGCGATAAGGCCGAACATCCCATCGTCTATGTTCGCGAAGTGGCGGTCGTTGATCTGCCCGAGGAAATCCGGGCCGAACTGGACGATGTCGATCACCTCTATGCTGTCCATGACAGCGATGGCGAACGGCTCGCGCTGGTGAAGGACCGCAAGCTGGCCTTCTCGCTGGCCCGGCAGAACGATCTGGACCCGGTCTCGGTCCATTGATCGGTTGAACGGACGCGAAAGGCGCCCGGGGGATCACCCTCGCGGCGCCTTTTTCATTTCCAGGTGCGAGATCGCGAAAGAGGCCGCGACGCATCCGGTAAACAGGTACAGCCCCCAAGCCGTCTCGAGCCGCCCGACGCCCACGCCCTTCGCCACGACGATATAGATCGCGATCAGGAAGATGTCGGCCATCGCCAGCTTGCCCAAGACGTTCAGCGTCGGCAGCAGGCGCGGCGAGGCCAGATCGAACTGGATCAGCGCAACGCCGATTACCTTCAGGTAGGGGGCAAACAGGGCCAGAAAACTGACGAGCAGGGCGAGAAACACATCGGTCCGCCACAGTGTCTGCAGCCCGCTGAGCACCGAGATTTCCTCCAGCCCGAAGAAGGGCAAGAGCCCCGCGCGCAGAAGCGGCGCGGCCCATGCGAGGGGAAAGAGCAGCAAGAGCGCCAGATTGGCGAATTTCAGCATCGACCGGCGCTCTTCCCGAGGGACGCTTCGGCCCCGTTACGACTTGGATTCTTTCTTCGCGATCGGCACCACGTTGGGCTGCGGGCCGTCTTCGATTTCGTAGCCCAGCAGCGGCAGGATGTCACGCAGGTCGCGCTCCAGCAGGCGAAACTCGGCGTTCACCTCGCGCTCCTCGGTCTCGACATCGGTCAGCCATTCGCGAAGCTGCGTGCAGGTTCCACGGGCGACCGCGATCTGATCGCTCAGCGTCTCCGCCTCCTGTTGGCGCTGTTCGAGGAAGGCGCGGGCGCGTTTGACCTTTTCCTCGGAATAGACCTTCGCGAGGTCGCGCGATTGCAGGCTCATCTGTGCGGCCAGTTCCAGCAGTTCCGGCTCGAGCCCTCCCAGGTCGGGATGCTGGCGCAGATAGCTGATGCGTTCGCGCATGGCGTCGAACTCGCCCGACAGCGCAAAAACGCCTGCGCGGTCCGCATCATGCGCGCTGCGATAGGCGCGGGTCACGTCATCCATGTCGACGTGGAACCGCCGATGACTGCCTTCGAGCTTCGACACGCGCGAGCAGGAGGGCAGATAGAGCAACAGGATCAGCGCCAGAAGCGCTGCGCCAACCTGTAGCCAGGCGCCGAAATCAGGCAGGACGGTGTCGCCGAATTGCGCCTCGAGACTGAGCCACGGCATCAGGCCGAGCGACGCCGCAGCGACCGCGCCGATCGCGGCGAGTGCGGTGATTGCGACGGTGACGGTAAGTGCTTGGCCAATCGCCGCGTTGATACGGTCTAGATTGGCGCTCCCAACGTGTTCGGTTTGCATTGTCTGAACCCCCCGGTCCCCTTGTTGAAGATGTTGGCCGGAACCGGTCCGAGTTTGAGTCTCGTTGGCGGATCAAGCACTTGGGGAGAATGCGCGGAAATTCGCTTGGTTCCGCAGCCTGTATGTTAACGAAGCGTTTCGATCGGTCCGTCCGCACGTCCGTGGATGAACTGCTGGACGTAAGGGTCTGAAGTCGCGTCCATTTCCGAGATCGGACCTTCCCATCGAATTTTGCCCGCGTGGAGCATTGCAACGCGGTCGGCAATCGCGCGGACCGAGGTCATGTCATGGGTGATCGTCATCGCGGTCGCGCCCATCTCGGTGACGATCTCGCGGATCAGCTCGTTGATGACACCCGCCATGATCGGGTCGAGCCCGGTGGTGGGTTCGTCGAAGAAGATGATCTCGGGCTGTGCGGCGATCGCGCGGGCAAGGCCGACGCGTTTCTGCATCCCGCCCGACAGTTCCGCCGGATATAGGTCCGCCACATCCGGCGACAGGCCCACCCGGCGCAGCTTCTCCACCGCGATCTCGCGCGCTTCCGCCTTGGGGCGCTTCAGCGCGCCGCGCAGCAGGCGGAAGGCGACGTTCTCCCAGACGGAAAAGCTGTCGAACAGCGCGCCGCCTTGAAACAGCATCCCGAAGCGGGCGAGGAAGGCGTCGCGCTCCCCGGTGCGGACATCGACCCCGTCGAGTGTGATCGTCCCGCTATCGGGTTTGACCAGCCCGAGGATACACTTCAGCAGTACCGATTTGCCGGTGCCCGAGCCACCGATGATGACCGTCGATTGCCCCGTCGGCACCACTAGATCGACGCCGCGCAGGACGTGGTTCGATCCGAAGCTCTTGGTTATGGCCTCAAGCGTGATCATGCCGAGAAGAACGCCTCCGTCAGCACGTAATTCGCGGCGAGGATCGCGACCGAGGCGGCGACCACCGCCGATTTCGTCGCCCGGCCCACGCCCTGCGCGCCGCGGCCCGAATTCATTCCGTGATAGCAGCCCATCGTCGCCACGATGAAGCCGAAGGCCGCGCCCTTCACGAGGCCCGATCCCACGTCCCAGAACTCGAGGAAATCCCACGTATTCTTGAGGTAGGTGGCGGAGTTGAAGCCGAGGCGGTTCACGCCGACCGCCCAGCCGCCCATGATCCCGATCACGTCGCCCACGCCGACCAGCATCGGCACGCAAAGCGTCGCGGCCAGCACGCGCGGCACGGTGAGATATTTCATCGGGTTGGTCGAGAGCGTGGTGAGCGCGTCGATCTGCTCGGTCACTTTCATCGTGCCGATTTCGGCCGCGATGGATGAGGCCACACGCGCCGCCACCATCAAGCCGCCCAGGACGGGGCCAAGTTCACGCACCATTCCGATCGCGGTGATCGAGGGCACGACCTGCTCTGCCGAGAAGCGCGCGCCGCCCGCGTAGATCTGCAGCGCCAGCGCCGCGCCGGTGAACAGGGCGGTCATCCCCACGACCGGCAGCGACAGCCAGCCGATATTGAGACAAGCGAGCCAGAATTCGCGCAGGTAGAAGGGCGGGCGGAGCAGGTGGCTCAGCGTCTCGCCCACGAAGCGCGACAGCCGCCCCGTCTCCGCCAGAAGCGCGAGCGTGGCCCGCCCGAGCGTGGCCAGCGGTCGGCTGAGCGCCGTTGCGGTCATGCGGCGGGCTCCGCGTAGCGGCGGGCATAGCGTGGACCGAGCGAGGTCAGGATCTCGTAGCCGATCGTGCCCGCGAGATCCGCCAGCGTGTCGACACCCTGATGCGGCCCGAGCAGATCTAGCGTCTCGGGCACCGTATCGAGATCGGTCACATCCACCGTCAACAGGTCCATCGAGACGCGGCCCCGCAGCGGGCAGGGCGTGTCGCCCGCGTAAAGGTTCGTGATGTTCGACAGCACGCGGTGAATTCCGTCGGCATAGCCCGACGAGAGCGTCGCGATCTTCGTCTCGCGCTCGGCGGTCCAGGTGTTGCCGTAGCCCACGGTTTCGCCAGGCTCGACGATCCGGGTCTGGATCACCGGCAGCGAGAGGGTCACGACGTGGCGCGCCTCTTCGAAGGGGCGCCCGCCGTAAAGGCCGATGCCGGGGCGTGTCACGTCGAAATGATAGTCCGGCCCGAGCAGAATGCCGCCCGTCGCCGAAAGCGAGCGTTTCAACCCCATCCCGTCGGTCATGCGTTTGAACTCGGCCAGCTGCTTGGCGTTCATCTCGTGGTCGGGCTCGTCGGAACAGGCGAGATGGCTCATCACCAATTCGATCCCGCGCTCCATCAGCTGCGGGGCGGCGGCCTGCCAGTCGGCAGCCTCCATCCCGAGCCGGTTCATCCCGGTGTCGAGCTGTACGCCCACGGGGCTCTCGGGGATCGCCTGCAGATGCCGCTGCGCCTGTTCGCCGGAGTTCAGCATCGGGATCAGCCGCGCGTCGCGCAGGAAACCCGCATCGCCCGCCATATGACCGCCAAGAACGAAGATCCGCGCGTCTTCGCCCAGATGCGGACGCAGCTTCGCGCCTTCCTCGGCCAGCGCGACGAAGAAGTCCCGCGTACCCGCCCGGTAAAGCGCCGGGGCGATACGCTCTGCGCCCAAGCCGTAGCTGTCGGCTTTCACGACCGCCGCCGTGCGCGTCGCCTCACCCGATTGCGCGTCGAGCGCGCGCCAATTGCTGACCACTGCGTCGAGGTCGATATGAAGATGTGCCTGTGCCATGGCCCCTTTTTCTGCGCACACGCCCTCAGGTCAAGCGCAATCCGCGCACGCCTCGCGCATGGCTGCGTTTCAGGGAAAGCTGCGCCCGTCGTCCAGCCGCGCAAGGATGGCCTCCGGCCCGCCCTGATGCGTCTCCCAGATCAGCACGGCGCAGGCGGCTTCGGCATAAAGTCGGTTGTCGCGCCCGGCCTGCGGTGCCCAGTCGAAGGGCGAGCTGGGCAGGTCGGCGCGCGGCAGCGCCTGACAGCGCCCGATGCCCGAGCCTGGCCCGAGATAGCGCGGATCGTTCGAGACCAGCACCGCTAACCCCTCGTCGAACCACGCAGGCATGCGTCCGCGTACCTGACCCAGCACCCCCAGCCGGGCATGGGTCTCGGTATGGGTCAGCTCATGCGCAAGGATCGTCTCGGTCAGCCCGCGCGGGGCCACGCGCACCACCGCCCAGGCCCCGAGCGAATAGGTCACTGCCGCCGCACCCCGCCCACCAAGTCGGCGGTCGCAGGCGTCGCTCGTGCAGGCGAGAATGCGGGTATGGGCCTCGCGCGTGGGATAAAATTGGGCGACGGTGTCGCGTGCCGCATCGACCGTCTCGACCAGATCGCGGCGCTCTGCGCGGCTCATCTCATGCTCGACGAAAATGCCTGGCGCGGCCCGGTCCAGCCCGAAGCAGCGCGGGCATAGCCCCGCCGCCAGTACCGGATAGAACCACAACAGCGCGATCAGGCCCAGAAGCCCGCCCGCCAGAAGCGCCAATAGAGAGACCCGGATCACTCGCCACATGCCGCCAAGATGGCGCAAGCCACGGTTTTCACCAAGCGTCAGTCGCGCCCGCGGAGGATTTGTCGCAGCGCGCCGTGCAGTGTCTGCACCTCCGAGCGCGTCATCGCGAAGCGCGTCCACATGTTGCGCAGGTTGCGCTTCATCATCGGGGCCTTCGCGGGCGGGTGGAAGAAGCCCGCCTCCTCGAGCCGCTGCTCGAAGTGATCGCCCAGCTTCTCGACCTCGACCGCGCTTGCAGGATCATGGCCCGCAAGCCCCGGATCGATCGGGACGGACTCCAGCGTGTGGCGCGAATACTCATAGGCCGACAGCAGCACCGCCTGCGCGAGGTTGAGCGAAAAGAACTCCGGGTTCACCGGGACCGTGATGATCGCATTGGCGCGCAGGATGTCGTCATTCTCCAGCCCCGTGCGTTCGGGCCCGAAAAGCACGCCGACCTTCTGGCCTGCGACGATGCGTTTGCGCGCCTCGTCCATCGCCGCCTCGGGCGTGTAGATGGGTTTGGGCAACTCACGGCCCCGCGCGGTGGTGGCAAAGACGTAATCGCAATCGGCCACCGCGTCCGCCACGCTGTCATAGACGCCCGCGAAATCGAGCACCTGACCGGCCGCCCCCGAGGCCATCGCCACCGCTTTCGGGTTGGGCCAGCCGTCGCGCGGCTCCACCAGCCGCATCTTGCGCAGCGAGAAGTTGAGCATCGCGCGCGCCGCCGCTCCGATATTCTCGCCCATCTGCGGACGCACGAGGATGAAGGCGGGCTGGGCGGGATCGGGAATTTCAGGCGTATGGGGCATGGGCGGTCCTTTCGCGCCTCTCCTAGTCGCGCAAGCTGGCACTGGCAAGGCCGCGCCGCTTGCGTTAATAGGCGCCCAAGACCCGCAAAGGAGCCTGCCCATGGCCGAAGACCGCCCGCAGATTTACCTGATCACGCCGCCCGCTTTCGACGCCGAGGAATTCGCGCCGAAACTGGCCTCGGTGCTCGATGCGCATGAGATCGCCTGCATCCGCCTGTCGCTCGCCAGCCGCGACGAATACGAGATCGGTCGGATCGCCGACGCGATGCGCGAAGTGGCCCATGCCCGCGACGTGGCTCTGGTCATCGAATCCCATGTCGCCCTCGTTGAACGCCACGGGCTCGACGGGGTGCATTTCATCGATGGCGCGAAGCAGATTCGCTATGGCCGCAAGGAGCTGGGCGACGACGCGATCGTCGGCAGTTTCTGCGGCAATTCCCGCCATGAGGGGATGAACGCGGGCGAGGCGGGGGCCGACTATGTCTGCTTCGGCCCGATCGGCGAGACCAATCTGGGGACGGCCGAACCCGCCGAGCACGAGCTGTTCGCCTGGTGGTCGGAAGTGATCGAAGTCCCGGTGGTGGCCGAAGGCGCGCTGACCGAGGAATTGGTCACGAAATTCGCCCCCGTCACCGACTGGTTCGCCTTCGGCGACGAGGTCTGGCGCGAAGACGACCCGGCCGTAGCTTTGGGACGGTTCATCAAGGCGATGTCGTGATGCCGGATTGGCTCGGCGATAGCGACGGCCCGATGGGCGATTACGGGGCCTTCATGGAGAGCGAGCTGCAGGTGCCGCGCGCCGATCTGGCCTCGCATATCCGCCAGCTTCCGGGCGAGCGGCTGCTGATCGGGCTCGTCGGCGGCCCCGGTGCGGGCAAGTCGCATCTCGCGCATGAACTCGCCGAGGCGCTCGGAGAGCAATCGGCGATTGTCGCGATGGACGGGTTTCACCGCGACAATGACTGGCTCGACGCACGCGGCCTGCGTAACGTGAAGGGCGCACCGGAAACATTTGATACGGAGGGGTTTTCACAACTTCTTGCACGGCTGAAATCGAGCCGTCAGGACGAGGCGGTGCCGACCTTCGACCGCGATCTGGACGCCACCGTTCCGGGCGGTGCAAACGTGCCGGGCTCGGCGAAATACCTGATCGTCGAGGGCAATTACCTGCTGCTGACGCGGCCCGGTTGGAGCGATCTCTATCCGCTCTTCGATCTTACGATCCGCATCGATCTGCCTGAACAGGTGCTGCGCGAGCGGCTGACTCAACGCTGGCGCGATCAGGGCTGCGATCTGGCCGAGACGCGCCGCCGCGTCGAGGAAAACGACTTGCCCAATGGCCGCACCATCACGCGCGAGAGCCGCGCCGCCGATCTGGTCGTGCGGGACTGAGCTTCGCGTCTCAACGCATGGAAATCCTGAGATAAATCCCGTCCTTGCCGCGCACCGTCAGATGCGCGACAGGGACCGGTTCGCGGCCCTCGACAGCCTCGAACCGAAACGCCCGCAGCAGCATCGCGAGCAGAAGCGGCCCCTCTGCCATCGCGAAGCCTGCACCTGGGCAGACCCGCGCGCCCGAGGAGAACGGGATATAGGCGCGGCGCTGGCAGGACTTGCCGTTCTCGGTCTCCCAGCGGCACGGGTCGAACCCGTCGGGATTGTCCCATAGCCGTTCGTGGCGATGCAGGTGCCACGGTGAGATGACCACCTGACTGCCCGGTTTGACGTCGCGCTTGCGGAAGGTTTCCGGGCAGGTCGCCTCGCGCACGAACATCGGCACTGGCGGGTAAAGCCGCATCGCCTCACGGAATGTGGCGCGGTTCAACTTCAGCTTGGAAAGCACGGAAAAGTTGTGACTTTCTGCCAGTGCGGTCGTTGCCTCTTCGGCCACTCGGTCCTGCCATTCCGGATGCGTCGCCAGCAGATAGAGCGCCCATGCCAGCGCCGAAGCCGAAGTCTCGTGGCCCGCAAGAAAGAAGATCGCGACCTGATCGACCATCTCGGCGGTGTCGAAGGTCTCGCCGGTTTCGGGATCGGCGGTGGTCATGATCTTGGTCGCCAGATCGTCGGGCGCGGTGCCGGTGGCGATCCGGGCGGCGCGCTCTGTCGTCAGCCGCTTGATCAGCGCGCGGATATGGGCGGCCGTGCGCTTCGTCTCGCGCGCATGAAAGCGCGGAAACCAGCGCGGCAGCGGCAGCAGCGCGCCAAGATTGACCACCGGAGAGGCGCGCTGATGGCGCTTGAAGGCTGCGAAGACGGCGCTGGCGGTCTCATCCTCGATCGGGATCGAGAATAGGGTGCGAAAGATGATATCGGCCGCGACGTGGGAGGTTTCCGTTTCAATATCAATCGGTTCGGCGTCGGTCTTCATCTTCAGCCGTTCGACGCAAGCCTCGCCCGCTGCCCACATCGCCGGGAATGTCTCGCGCAGCTTGCCGCCCTCGAAGGCCGGGTCGATGATCCGGCGCTGGCGCTGCCATTGTTCGCCATTGGTGATGAAGACGCTCTCGCGGAGAAGCGGTTTCAGCCCCTCGCGCACTCGGTCGGATTTCGGGAAAGCCATCGGGCGTTTGTTGAGCACCAGATCGACCAGATCGGGGTCGTTGCACATGTAGGAGCGGAAGAACGGCGTGCGGAACTCCGCCATCCACGCGCGATAGAGGCGCGCGGGCTGGGCGGAGAGAATGTCGGATTTGAACAGCCGGAAATAACGCCAGAGCGAGACGCGATCCGGGCGCGGGGTCGGTTTCGGGGGTAGGCGGGAGGGCCGGCTCATGTGACGCTCGAGAACCGGTTCGCGGGCGTCGTGATCCGGCTTTTCGATGGCGGGCGACCGTGGAAGCGTTCGGCCAGGGTCAGCGGTCCGGCGGTGATGCGGAAATAGTCGTAATCCCTTGGCCGGTCGAAGGCGCAGAGGTATTGGAAATGCAGCCGGAAGAAGCGCCAGCGGAGGTCTTTCCAACGTGCAGGGCTGAGAGTCTGGGTGAAGGCGGCGGAGATCACCAGCGGGTGGATCTGGCCCTCCGGGGCCACGCCCGAGACCGCAACCGGATCGCAGAGCGCGAAGGCGCAGCCATCGCCCGGCGCGGTGACGTCGAGCCAGAACAGCTCGGGCCGCGTGGCGAGGAACTGCAGATCTGCGCGCAGGCGGGTGGCGCGGGGGAGGTAGCTGACCATCGGGATGACCTGACCGAGCGAGAGGAAGGCGAGCGCCGGGGGCGCTGCCCCAGGACCCCCGGGATATTTCGACAAGCCCGAACTGGGGAGGCGGTTCTCGCGGATCAGGTCGGCGAGGATCGAGACGGCGAGATGGGCGCCCGAGGAATGGCCGACGATCAGGACTTCATCCCAGTCCTCTCGCATGGCGTCTTCGATGCGGGTCGCGAACTCGGCCATGCGCGCTTCCAGCTCTGGCGGGTTCGCGCCGCCCCAGCGTGCGGTGAAGGCGTAGTCATGCATCAGGTAATAGGCGAAGAGCTTGCCGTCTTTGCCTCGGAACCAGCGCAGGGTGAGGGCGAGGATCGCGGCGCCGAGAATGAGGCCTGCGAGCCAGTCGAGCGGGAAGCCGGGAAGGCGCGTCAATGCGAGTGCTGCCGTAGCCCAGCCAAGGCCGAACCCGATCAGCGCCTGCACGATCAGTGCCACGATCGGGTAGAGCGCGGCGATCACCGGGCCTTTGCGCAGCCTCATCAGCCGGAACAGCGCGCCGGAGGCGATATAGGCCCATGCGGTGCGGATCAGTTGCGCGTAGGTCGCGGGGATCGATTTGCCCATCGATGAGCGCACGATATCGGACCAGACGAGCACTTCGACATCGGCCTCGACCTCTGCGCCGTCCTGGGTGGAGGTGACGTGCCAGCCATAGGGGCCGCCTGCGCGCTTGGGCGCCAGCGCGATCTCATAGCCCGAGATGCGGGCCTGGTCTGCGCCTTCCTTGCGGTAGAGCTCGCGGTAGCGGCGGGGGTGAATCGGGTCGTAGCCCGGAATGTAGAACACCCGGCGCCTGTGCACCCGCCCTTTAGACCCGCTTGTCATTCGCTGCCCTTCCTCGCGGGCAGATTAGCGGCCCTGCGCGGCGAAAGTAAGGAAAATCAGCGCTCTGCGCGTGACCAGCGCAACTGGTTCGCCTCGATCGCGGCGATGCGCTTTTCGGTCTTGGGGTGGGTCAGCAGCCAGGCGGGCGTGGTCTGGCCCGCGTTCTTCGTCAGCGCATCGAGCTTGTGGAAAAGCGAGACCTGCGGCGCGGTGCCGAAGCCAGCCTTGATCATCAGTGCGGAGGCGAATTCATCGGCCTCGAACTCGTCGCGCTGGCTGAGGCGGGCGGCGAGTGCGGCGGTGATCAGATTGGCGATCCACGGACCGATGAAGGGGATGAAGCGGCCAAGCACTGTCATCAGCACGGCGCGCAGGGCGTTCTGACCCGAGAAGTCGATCATGCGGCGGCGCGAATGGCCCAAGGCGACATGGCCCAACTCATGCGCGATCACCGAGGTCAGCTCCTCGGCCGAGACTTCGCGGTTGCGATATTTGCGCATGAAGCCTTCGGTGATGAAGACGCGGCCATCGGGGGCGGCGAGGCCGTTGACCGGTTCGATCTGGTAGACATGGACGGGGATTTCCGAGACTTCGAGCGCGGCGGCGAGCCGGTCGAGATAGGGCTCCAGCTTGCTGTCGCGCAACCGGCGCGAATTCCCGTTCAGCTGGCGTTTGAGTTGCCAGGTCGAGAAATGCCACATGGCGAAGCCGTAGAGGACCAGCAGCAGGATCGGGAGAAGGCGGAACAACATGGGATGGATATGGCGGCTCGCGGGCCCGTGATCAAGCGTCGTGATCAGGCGTCGGATGGGGGGCTTTGGGCGCGCGCTTGGCCGCGTGCCAGAGCCACCAGCCGAAGGCGAAGGCGGCCGCACCCGCGCCCAACAGCCCCAGCGCGTTGCCCGCAAGTTCGGCGGCCGCGTCCAGATTGGCCCCGAAAGTGATGCCGAGGCCCACATAGGCGGTGACCCAGACCGCTTCGCCCGCCAGATCGGCCAGCGTGAAACGCCGATGCGCAAAGCCCGAGGCGCCGGCTGCGAGGTTCACCCAAGGGCCGAGCGCGGAGAACATCCAGCGGGTGAAGAACACCGTGACCGCGCCGCGCCTGCGCAGGGCCGCCATCGCCTTGTCCACCAGGGCGCCGCGTCTGGTGCCGGGCTGCGGCAGGAACCGCTCGGCCCGGCGGCCGAGCTGAAAGCCCAGCTGATCGCCGAGGATCGCACCGGTGAAGGCTGCGCCCGCGACCGTCGCGAGGTCCAGATCGCCCGAGGCCACGAAGGCTCCGCTCGCGATCATCATCAGCGAGGAGGGGACCGGGATCGCGAGGCAGCTCAGGAAGGTCGTCAGACCTAACAGCCAAGGCCCATAGAGCGGCACCTGCGCGAGCAGCCAATCTGAGAGGTCGGAGAAACTCATTGCGGCGGTCGCGCTTCTTTGTCGGCGATCGTCTTCGGCAGGCCGAGAGAGAGTTTGCGCATCAGGTTCTGCAGCGGCTCGCCCTTGGCCTTCGCGATACGTTCCAGCGTCGGGCGTCCGTCGCCGACCAGCGCGTGGCCGTCCTCGATGCCGAGGATCGCGTCGACTTCCTCGATCTTCAGATGCCAGCTGCGCGCGATATAGCCAGGCGTCATCCATTCCTCGGGGCTTTGATGCAGATGGGCGGGGTCCGACCAGTAGATCGCGCGCGAGACGAACCTTGCGCCGAAGAACAGCGACAGCGCGACCGCGAGGATAAAGCCCAGCGAGGCGATCTTGTGATGCCCCCAGAGGTAGCGCAGCCGGTTCATCCGAGTTCCTTCATCGCCGCGGTGATCCCTTCGAGGGTCAGCGGATGCATTCGGTTCTCGAAAATCTCGCGGATGATCTCGATCGACGGCGTATAACCCCAGCTGCGTTCCGGGATCGGGTTGAGCCATGTGTGATCGAGCCATTGCTCGCGCGCGCGTGTCAGCCAGACGTGGCCCGCTTCGTCGTTCCAATGTTCGTTTGCGCCGCCGCGATGGGTGATCTCATAGGGCGACATCGAGGCGTCGCCCACGAAGATGCATTTGTAATCGGGCCCGTAGCGATGGAGCACGTCCCAGGTCGGCGTCGCCTCGTTCCAGCGACGCTTGTTCGATTTCCAGACGCCCTCGTAGAGGCAATTGTGGAAATACCAGTGCTCGAGATGCTTGAACTCGGATTTGGCCGCCGAGAACAGCTCTTCGACCAGTTGCACATGGGCGTCCATCGAGCCGCCCACATCGAGGAAAAGAACCACCTTTACCGCATTGTGCCGCTCGGGTCGGGTTTTGACGTCGATATAGCCCGCTTCGGCCGAGGCGCGGATCGTGCCGGGCAGGTCCAGTTCCTCGTTCGCGCCGTGCCGCGCCCATTGGCGCAGGCGCTTGAGCGCCACCTTGATGTTGCGGGTGCCCAGCTCCACCGTGTCGTCGAAATCGCGAAACTCGCGCTTGTCCCAGACCTTCACGGCGCGCTGGTGACGGCTTTCCTTCTGGCCGATGCGGACGCCTTCCGGATTGTAGCCATAAGCGCCGAAGGGCGAGGTGCCCCCCGTGCCGATCCATTTGCTGCCGCCCTGATGGCGGCCTTTCTGCTCCTCGAGCCGCTTTTTCAGCGTTTCCATCAGGTTGTCGAACCCGCCGAGCGCCTCGATCTGCGCTTTTTCTTCGTCTGTTAGGTGTTTCTCAAGCTGCTTGCGCAGCCATTCCTCGGGCAGATCGACGGCGTTGAGCACATCATCCGGCGTGATCGTCTCCAGCCCCGAGAAGGCCTCGGAGAACGCGCGGTCGAACCGGTCGAGGAAGCGTTCGTCCTTCACCATCGCGGCGCGGGCGAAATAGTAGAACCCGTCGATGTCGTAGGTGCAAAGCCCCGCGGCCAGCCCTTCGAGAAAGCTCAGATATTCGCGCAGAGAGACGGGGACACCGCCGCGCCGCAGAGCATCGAAGAATGGCAGGAACATCTCCGCCCTCCGATTATGCCCAGATGCGGTTGATGATCACGGTGACGAAGAGGCCCACCAGCGCCAGCCCGATCGCGTGAACGGCGGCATATTGCGCCCGGTCGAGCTTGTTGCCGCCGCGTTTGCGGGCCTTCCAGTCGCCCCAGATCAGCCCGATCACCACCCCTGCCAGAACATACATGCTGCGCCCCCTTGCGGTCTTGGTCCGGGCGCGCCCGGACCGCCTTTTGCGGTCAGTTCACGCGAGCGCCCGCATTGGCGAGGGCCGCCACCTCTTTCGCGCGGCGTGTCACCGCCGCGTCCGAGCCAAATCCATAGCGCGCCCATTGCTGCATGTCGAGACGAGCCTGATGTTCCTGCGTAGCATCACCAAGCTGGCCATAGGCTTCGGCGCGGATCATGTAGAGCGTGGCCATCAGCGAGGCGTTCTCGGTCGAGACATCGGAGGCCAGCGCGCGGTTCACCAGCGTCACCGCCTCCTGCGCGCGGCCCGTGCCAAGTGCGTAGGCCGCAAGCTGCATATCGATATGGGCGGCCTGAATTTCCGCGCCCGGCGTTGCGCGGTAGATCCGGCCTGCCTTCTTGTAGGCCGCGACGGCTTTCTCGGGATCGGTCTTCATCGTCAGCCGCCCGACCGCGAACCACGCAAACGCCGCGCGGCTGTCATGCCAGCCCCGGCTGGTGGCGATCTTCGTGGCGCGTTCGGCGGCGGCACGACGGCGCTTGTCGCTCGCGCCTTGACCGAGCGCGGTGGTGATCGCCTTCACATAGGTGCGCGGTGTCGGATCGGCGGGCAGGGTGCGCATCTGGCCGCCCGACGGGTGGATCTTCGACAGGATCGCGGGCAGGGCCGCGCGCACTTCGTCGGGGCTCATGCCGGTGTGCAGCGCCGGGTCGTAATAGGCCCGCAGGATCGTCATGTCGAACTTGGTCAGCACGGTGTGGAAATTGTCGTCGTTCCAGACCGTATCGGGCAGGCGGTAGAGATCGTTCACCGGCCCGAGCGCCTGGCTGACCTCCTCATGCAGGCAATCGCGGATCTCCTGCGGGGTCGAGGCGGCGGGGATGAACACGGTGGCGGAATGGCGCTGCGTCAGCTTGGCCCAATCGCTGGCCTCGTCGCCATGCGAGTTGCGGTAATCCGTCCAGCTTTCGACATTGGGCACCACGAAACAGGCGACATTCGGAACCTCGCGCCGCATCTGCCGTTGGGGAACGAATTGCACAGAGATCGTGTTGGCATTGCCCGGTTCGGTCGACACGTTCAGCCCCGCCTCGGTCTGCAGCCGGTGGACCAGATGACCCAGTTCGGTCTGCGCGACGGGCGGGGCGTTGCCGGCGAGCGTGATCGAGACGGGACCTTCGAACCGGGTGAAGCGCGGCAGCGCGCGCCCGGATTCGAGGAAAAAGCTGAGCTCCATGAAGTCGGCGCCCAGATGGCTGTTATCGGGCAGCCGCTCAGACGGGGGAGCGGTCTCGAGCCCTGGCGCCAGATCGGGCGCGGAGAGATCGAGAAGTTGGGCCGTGCCACGGGTCGTCGTCACCTCGGGGCTGTTGGTCGAGCAGGCGGCTAGACCGCCCGCGACGATCAGCGCGGCGAGCATGCCCGCCCGCGCCGCAGCGCGTCCGGGGGACGAGGCTTTCAACAAGCCGGTGCGCGATGCCGTCTCAAGGTGCGCAGGCGCCAGAGAGGCCGCGCTGAGCAGTTTGAATGCTAAGCGCATGGCAGCGTGTTCCCAGTTCGATGCCGCAAGGTACACATACGGGTTTAAGCCCTGCCAGTAAATCTTTGCCTTACAATCGGAATTTTCGAGCCCCAGGGCGCGAAGCGGCGATATCCCGCCGGTCCGCAGCGCGGCTGAGGCTGCAATATGCTGAATGAGACGGCTTCTGTGCGCGGGAGCTCTGATTGATTACGACTCCGCGAATCGCGCCGTGATAACCGCCATTGTCGTGGAACTGCGGACGATTTGTGCCGGTTTGCGCAACAATATCCGCAGGTAAGGCCTCAAATCCGGAGTGGAAGAAACGCGATGCGCAAAATGCGAAACGCCCGGAGCAAGCCCGGGCGTTCGACTGTCTTCGTGGGTCGGATCAGGCGCGGCGACGGCGCCCGCCACGACGCCCACCGGCGGAGGAGGTGGCCGCGGCTGCCGAGGCTTCGGCGAAGCTGATGCCGCCTTCTTTCATCGCGTCGAGCGTCTTCGACAGGCGGATCCACTCCATCCCGTTCGGGTCGTGGTTCATCAGCAGGTTGGCGGCGCGGATCGCCTCCATCTCCTGATTGCGCACCGGGTTCATGATCGCCGAGGTCATGCCGGCGCCGATCGCCATCGGCAGATAGGCCCCGTTGATCCCGTGGCGGTTCGGAAGGCCGAAGGAGATGTTCGACGCGCCGCAGGTGGTGTTCACGCCCAGCTCGTCGCGCAGGCGGTTGACCAGCGTGAAGACCTGACGGCCCGCGGAGGCCATCGCGCCTACCGGCATCACCAGCGGATCGACGACGATGTCATGCGCGGGGATGCCGAAATCGGCGGCGCGCTCGACGATCTTCTTGGCCACGGCGAAACGCACGTCGGGATCTTCGGAAATCCCGGTGTCGTCGTTCGAGATCGCGACGACCGGCACGTTGTATTTCTTCACCAGCGGCAGAACCAGTTCCAGACGCTCTTCCTCGCCCGTCACCGAGTTCAGAAGCGGACGGCCTTCGGCGGCTTCGAGACCCGCCTCCAACGCCGCCGGGACCGAGCTGTCGATGCACAGCGGCACGTCGATCACGCCCTGCACGCAGTTGATCAGGTCGCGCATCAGCGAGGGTTCGACGAAGTTGTTATCCGCATAGCGCGGGTCTTCGGCCATCTTGTTCGAGAACACCGCGCCCGAATTGATGTCCAGAACCGTGGCGCCGCAGGCGACCTGCTCGAGCGCGTCTTTCTCGACGGTCGAGAAATCGCCTTGCTCGAGCTCGGCGGCCAGCTTCTTGCGGCCGGTGGGGTTGATCCGCTCACCGATGACGCAGAAGGGCTCGTCAAAGCCGATCACGACGGTTTTGGTTTTGGACTCAAGGACGGTGCGGGTCATTCATGGCCTCTCTGTTCGGCGATCCAATTGGCTGTGGCAGTGATACCGCCCAGCGGGAAGAAATGCACGGCTTCGATATTCGACGGGCGATCGGCGGCCAGATCGGTCAGCAATTCGGTCGGCTCGAAGGGCAGCAGCAGCTTCGTCACGTCGCGGGCGCGCTTTTGCAGCACTTTCAGCGAGGGGCCGACGCCGCAGGCGATGGCGAACTTCAGCAGCGTCTGCAGTTTCGCGGGGCCCGCGATGCCCAGATGGACCGGCATTTCGATGCCGTTGGCCTCGAGACGCTTGGCCCAGTCGCGGATCGGACCGGCCTCGAAGGCGAATTGCGTGGCGATCGCCATATCCGCATCGGTGCGGTTCGCGAAATCCTGCTTGAGCTTCAGCGCGGCCATCACCTCTGCCTCGCCGCCATTGGGATCGATGTCGCGGTTGCCCTCGGGGTGGCCGGCGACATGAAGACGGGCGAAGCCGTCGAAGGCGCCGGTTTCGATCATCTGCATGGCGCAGTGGAAGTCGCCCTTCGGCTCGGCCACGCCGCCGCCCAGCAGCAGCGCCTGCTCCACACCTGCTTCGCCACGGTAGCGTGAGACCCAGTCATTGAGCTGCGCTTCGTCGCGGATGATGCGCGCCGGGAAGTGCGGCATCGGCTGGAAACCCTCTTCGCGCAGCCGCTTGGCCGTGGCGAGCATTTCCTCGAAGGGCGTGCCGTCGATATGGGCGATATAGACGCGGGAGCCTTTCGCGAACAAAGGCGCGAAGCTTTCCACCTTCGCGGCGGTGCGCGGCATGACCTCGACCGAGGCGCCGTCCAGCAGGGCCACCATATTGGCGTTCACCGGCGGGCGGACCGGTTTCGCAGCCTCGCGGCGGAAATTCACAAGAGCCATGCGCCTATTCTCCCTTACGCGTCGGGCTGGGGGTTCCAGCCGTCATTGGCAATCAACGCGCGCAACCGCGCGTCGTCGTAGTCAGAGAGGATACGCGCCAGCGCGGCCTCGGCCGCCTCGGCATCGTCGCCGGGCTCTTCACCCGAAGCCACCTTGCGCCACTCGGCCAGATAGGCGTCGCTGTCGCGGGCGCCGATCTTCATGGCCGCGCGGTCGATCGCCTGCTCGAACCGTTCGGGCAGTGGTTTCTTGACGCCACGGCGTCCCTTGCCCGCGATGATCTGGGCCGGGATGTCGCGCCAATAGACCAAGGTGATCTGTGCCATGCGAATCTCTCTCCTCGTGGGGCCAGAATTGCCCGAAAGCGACGCCGGGCGCGGTGGATTTTCGACATTCCGTCGCGGGTGAGCGACGTGCCGGTGACTGTGGGGCAGGTGATAGCAGGCGGGCAGGGGCCTGGGCCAGCGCTGCGCATCGGAATAATCCGCGCCAAGATCATGAGCGCGGCTCAATCGACCGCGCTCCATCGCTGACCCAATCGGCCCGCCGCGTCGCGCCGTTCAATCCGACAGGGCGGTGATCCGGGGCAGGAACTCGGCGCGGCTCTTGGAAACCTCTTCGGCGATGAAGCGCATTGCGGCGCGGACGCGGGCGATCTCGTGCAGGTCTTCATGAGTGACCAGCCAGAAGGTGCGGCGAATCTCGATCTCGTCGGGCAGGATCGGCACCAGCTTCGTCGAGTGGCGGGCGAGGAAATCGGGCAGCACCGCGATCCCGCGTCCGGCCTCGGCCACCTGCTTGTGCGCGAAGAGATTGGTCGAGGACAGGCGCGGCGTGTGATCGCCCAGCATGACCGACAGGTAATCCAGCTCCGGCGTGTAGATCAGTTCCGGGATATAGCCGACCAGCGGGTGCTTCAGCAGGTCCTCCTTGCGGTTGATCGCCGAATTGCGGGCGAGGTAGTCGGGGGAGGCGTAGAAATGCAGCGTGTATTCGGTGAGCTTGCGCGACACGAGCCGCCCCTTTTCGGGGCGCGACAGGGTGATCGCGATATCCGCCTCGCGCTTCGAGAGCGAGAACAGGCGCGGCGTGGCGACCAGCTGCGCCTCCAGCTCGGGATTGGCCTTGATGAAATCCGCCAGCCGCGGCGCGAGAAAGAACGCCCCGAACGCATCGGGCGCGCCGATCCGCACCGTGCCGGACAGCGCATAGAGCGTGCCCGACAATTCGTCCTGCACGCGTGCCGCGACATTCTCGATCTGCTCGGCCTTCGCCAGAAGCCGCTCGCCATGTTCCGACAGCGCATAGCCGCGCGGGCTGCGCTCGAACAATTGCGCGCCAAGCTGGGTCTCCAAAGATTTGACCCGGCGTGATACCGTGGCATGATCGGTGCCCATCGCGCGGGCCGCGACGGTCAGGCGCCCGGCCCGGGCCACCGAAAGAAAGAATCGCAGATCGTCCCAATCGAAGCTCATTGCCGGTCCTTTTTGCAGTCGTGTGTCGTAAAAACGGGCTATATGGGTATTCTTGCACATGCGTTTGGCGATACGTGGCATGGCCGCGCGTATTTTCCCACCTAGCCTTTTGCACATGGCCGGTTTCTGCCTATGATGGGAGCGCTGACAATGAATTTATCGGCTTGAAGGGAACTGCGGTGGCGCAAGCACTTGAATGTCCCCTCGTTTCCAAGCTGAATTCGCCAGCGGTCGCGTCGAGGAGCAGGGACGGCCGTGTGAGGAGAAAAACAGGATCGTAATCCGGCAGGGACCAGAGAAGCGTCCCGTCGGCGTGTTCTCTTGGCGCGATGCGCAAGAGAGCCAAATCTATCAACCAATGGGAGGAATGTTGATGAAATCAGCTATTTACGCAGGTGTAAGTGCCGCGGCGCTTAGCATTGCCGCAGGCGGCGCGATGGCGCAGGATGCGATTTCGAACGGCTCGGTGAAGATCGGTGTGCTCGGCGATATGTCCGGCGTCTACTCGACCGGCTTCTCGGGTAAGGGCGCGGTCGACGCGGTGAAAATGGCCGTACGCGACTTCGGCGGCGAAGTTCTCGGCAAGCCGATCGAAGTGATCTCGGCTGACCACCAGAACAAGGCGGATGTCGGTTCGGCCACCGCACGCGAGTGGATCGACCAAGAGCATGTCGACATGATCGCCGACCTGACCAACTCGGCCGTGGCGCTTGCCGTGCAGCAACTCGCTTCCGAGAAGAAGACCATCACCTTCGCAACCGGCGCTGCCACCGCGGCGCTGACCGGCGAGAACTGCTCGAAATATGGCATCCACTACGGCTACGACACCCACGCGCTGCCGGTTGGCACCGCGACGGCGGTCGTGAAGAACGGCGGCGACAGCTGGTACTTCATCACCGCTGACTACGCCTTCGGCCATGCGCTGCAGGACAACACCTCGGAAGTCGTGAAGAACCTCGGCGGTTCGGTCGTGGGCAGCTCGGACGTGCCGCTGGCATCGACCGACTTCTCCTCGTACCTGCTGCAGGCGCAAAGCTCGGGCGCGAAAGTGATCGGTCTGGCCAATGCCGGTCAGGACACCGTGAACTCGATCAAGCAGGCGCATGAATTCGGCATCGTCGCCGGTGGCCAGCAGCTCGCTGGTATGCTGGTGCTGATCTCGGACGTGAAGTCGCTCGGCACCGACGTCGCCAAGGGCCTCCAGTTCACCACCGGTTGGTACTGGAACATGGACGACGAGAGCCGCAAGTGGAAGGAAGAGTACGAGAAGTTCTCGGGCGGCGAAGCGCCGACCTTCGTCCACGCTGCGGACTACTCGCTGACCATGGCCTATCTCGAGGCGATCAAGGCGGCTGGCACCGACGATTCCGACAAGGTGCGTGAGCAGCTCGGCAAGATGAAGATCGACGACTTCTTCGCCAAGGGCGGCACCATCCGTCCCGACGGCCTGCTGGAGCACGACATGTATCTGCTGAAGGTCAAGGAAGGCGGCGAAGATCCGTGGGACGTGGCCGACGTGGCGCGCACCATTCCGGGCAAAGAGGCCTATGCCTCGCTCGAAGCGGGCGGCTGCAAGCTGGTCAACAAGTGATCTGAACAAATCCTTGGCGCAGGGCGGCATCGCGACCGCCCTGCGCCTGCGTATCAGTCCGAAAGCGAGACCATGAGCGACGATATCATTCTCGAGGCCAAGAACCTGACCAAGAGTTTCGGCGGCTTCGTGGCCGTCAATGACGTGAACCTGCGCATCAAGCGCGGCGCCATTCACGCGATCATCGGCCCGAACGGCGCGGGCAAGACCACGATGTTCAACCTGCTGACGAAATTCATCACGCCCACGTCGGGCAAGATCCTCTTCAACGACCGCGATATCACCAATCGCAAACCCGCCGAGATCGCCAATATGGGCATCGTTCGGTCGTTCCAGATTTCCGCGGTCTTTCCGCACCTGACGGCGCTGGAAAACGTGCGCCTCGCGCTGCAACGCTCGCTGGGCGTGAGCTACCAGTTTTGGCGCTCCAAATCGGTGCTGCACGACCTCGACGCGAAAGCCGTCGCGGCACTCGATCAGGTGGGGCTGAAGGACTTCGCCCATCTCAAAGCGGTGGAGCTGCCCTACGGCCGCAAACGCGCGCTCGAGATCGCGACGACGCTGGGGCTGGAGCCCGAGCTGATGCTGCTCGACGAGCCGACCCAGGGCATGGGCACCGAGGACGTGGGCGCCGTGACCGAGCTGATCGGTCGTGTCCGCGAGGGGCGTACCATCGTGATGGTGGAGCACAACCTCGGCGTCGTGGCGGAACTGGCCGACACGATCACCGTGCTGGCGCGCGGCGAAGTGCTGGCCGAAGGGCCCTATTCCGAAGTGTCGAAGAACCCGCAAGTCATGGAGGCCTACATGGGCGTCTCCGCCGACGAGCAGGAGGAGGTCGCATGAGTACCGCAACCATGACCAAACCGATGCTCAAGATCGAGAATCTGCACGCATGGTATGGCGAGAGCCACGTCCTGCACGGGATCAATCTCGAACTGGGCGAGGGGCAGCTGATTACCCTTCTGGGCCGCAACGGCGCGGGCCGTTCGACCACGCTGCGTTCGATCATGGGTATGGTCGATCGCCGCGAAGGCTCGATCAAGATCAATGGCGAAGAGTTTCTGACGAAGCCCACGCACAAGATCTCGCCCGATGCACGGATCGGCTATTGCCCCGAAGAGCGCGGCATCTTCGCCTCGCTCAATGTCGAGGAAAACCTGATGCTGCCGCCGAGCGTGGGCGAGGGCGGCATGTCGGTGGAGGAACTCTTCGAGATGTTCCCGAACCTCGCCAATGTCCGCAAGCGGATGGGCACGCGGCTTTCGGGCGGCGAACAGCAGATGCTGGCCATCGCGCGTATCCTGCGCACCGGCTCGCGGCTGCTGCTGCTCGATGAGATCACCGAAGGGCTTGCGCCCGTGATCGTGAAAACGCTGGGTCGCGTGATCCGCGATCTGAAATCGCGCGGCTACACGATCGTTCTGGTGGAGCAGAACTTCCGCTTCGCAGCCCCGCTCGCCGACCGCCATTATGTCATCGAACATGGCGAGGTGATCGACGTGATCGAAGCCGATCAGGTCGAAGCCTCGATGGACCGGCTGAACCATTACCTGAGCGTGTAACGAGAAACCGGGCCGGGCACAGGCGCCCGAGACCCGACAGGGAGGACAACCCCGATGGATCCGATGATCCGACTTATTCTTGCCCAGGGGATGCTGGGCCTAAACAACGGCGTGTTCTACGCGATGCTGAGCCTCGGGCTCGCGGTGATCTTCGGCCTCTTGAACGTGGTCAATTTCGCGCATGGCGCGCTCTACATGCTGGGCGCGTTCCTCGCGCTGATCCTGTATTCCTATGTCGGTCAGTGGATCGGCATGGCGGACCTGCATATCGGCTTCTGGCCGGCGCTGATCCTCGCGCCGCTCCTGGTGGCCTGCTTCGGGATGCTGATCGAGCGCTTCCTGCTGCGCAGGCTCTACAAGCTCGACCCGATCTACTCGCTGCTGCTGACCTTCGGGATCACGCTGGTGCTGCAGGGCCTGTTCATCAATTACTTCAACGCCTCCGGCACGCCCTATCCGGGGATGCCCGAGAGCATGAAGGGCGTGACCAATCTCGGCTTCATGATGTTCCCGAAATACCGCCTCTTCGTGATCATCTTCTCGATCGTGGTCTGCTTCGTGACCTGGTACGTGATCGAACGGACCCGGATCGGCGCACGGCTGCGCGCGGGCACCGAGAACCCCGAGCTGGTGAAAGCCTTCGGGATCAACGTGCCGCTGATGGTGATGCTGACTTTCGGCTTCGGCACCGGCCTCGCGGGGCTCGCCGGCGTGCTGGCCGCGCCGATCTACTCGGTCAGCCCGCTGATGGGCGCGAACCTGATCATCGTGATCTTCGCGGTCGTCGTGATCGGCGGCATGGGCTCGATTGCGGGGGCGGTGATCACCGGCTTCTCTCTGGGGCTGATCGAGGGCGTGACCAAGGTCTTCTACGCGCCTGCCGCGAATACGGTGATCTTCCTGCTGATGGTGATCGTGCTTCTGGTGCGCCCGTCGGGCCTCTTCGGACGTCAAGGGTGAGGGTGAAGATATGAGCAATACGACAAGCACGACGAGCGAAATCGGCGAATTCGAACAGGAAGACGTCAGCCCCCAGACCCACAAGCGCGGCCGCATGGTGCAGGCTGTGTTCTGGGTGGTGTTGCTGGGCTTCCTCGCGATCGCACCCTTCTTCCTCTACCCGGTCTTCGTGATGCAGCTGCTGTGCTTCGCGCTGTTCGCGGCCGCCTTCAACCTGCTGATCGGCTTCACCGGCCTTCTGAGCTTCGGCCATGCCGCCTTCTTCGGCGGTGCGGCCTATGTCGCGGGCCATGTCCTCAAGGTCTGGGGCTTCCCGCCGATCCTGGGCATCATCGCTGGCACGCTCGCAGCGGCTGCGATGGGCTGGGTCGTGGGCTCGCTCGCCATTCGCCGGCAGGGCATCTACTTCGCGATGATCACGCTCGCGCTCGCGCAGATCGTGTATTTCTTCGCGCTGCAAATGCCCTTCACCGGCGGCGAGGACGGCCTGCAAGGCATCCCGCGCGGCAACCTGCTGGGGATTTTCAATCTCAGCGATCCGATTACGATGTACTATTTCGTCGCCGTGATCTTCTTGGTCGGCTTCCTCGCGATCTACCGCATCGTGCATTCGCCCTTCGGGCAGGTGCTGCAGGCGATCCGCGAGAACGAGCCGCGCGCGCTGTCGCTGGGCTACAACGTCGACCGGTTCAAGCTGCTGGCCTTCGTGCTGTCTGCGGGTCTGGCAGGGCTTGCGGGCTCGACCAAGGCGCTGGTGTTCCAGTTTGCCTCGCTGACCGACGCGCATTGGCAGATGTCGGGCGAGGTGATCCTGATGACGCTTCTGGGCGGCATGGGCACGATCTTCGGCCCGGTCGTGGGCGCGTTCATCGTGGTCACGCTGCAGCACTTCCTGTCGGGCATCGGCTCGTGGGTGCAGGTGGTGATCGGCGCGACCTTCATCGCCTGCGTGCTGCTGTTCCGCCGCGGCATCGTCGGCGAGATCGCGCGCCTGCTGCGCATTTCGTCGCTGTAAAACTGGCGTGGCGGGGGCGCTGCCCCCGCGCGTCACGGCCCGTCGCTTGCGCGTCGGGCGTTCGGCGGGCGTTCTTCCACTGGAAGGCCGCCTTTCCCGCCTCACCCCTCGGGATATTTCACAAGCCCGAAGAGGGACCGCGGCCTCAGGGTCTGGGAGCGCGCAAGGCGCGCGGGTTCACCGTCGCCCAGTCCGGCCAATATCCAAGCTTTTCAATGACAACGATCGCGATCACGGCGAGCGCCACGACCGCCACGATCTTCACCTGCGTCATCGACGGAGGGCGCCGTGCCCACCGCGCCATGCGCAGCAGCCACGTGTAATTCACGAAGCTTCCCCGGTGAAGCGCACCTTGCCGATATAGGGCAGGTTGCGGTTGCGCTGCGCGAAGTCGATCCCGTAGCCCACGACGAATTCATCGGGGATCTCGAACCCGGTCCAGGTGGCGCGCACATCGACCTCGCGCCGCGACGGCTTGTCGAGCAGCGCGCAGGATTCGATCCGCCCCGGTTCGCGCGCCCGCAGCATTCCCATCACGTGGTGCAGAGTGAAGCCAGTGTCGACGATATCCTCGACCACCAGCACGTCGCGGCCTTCGATGCCCGCGCGCAGATCTTTCAGGATGCGGACCTCGCGCGAACTGGTCATCGCGTCGCCGTAGCTCGAAGCCTCGAGGAAGTCGACTTCGACGGGCAGGTCGATCTCGCGCACCAGATCGGCGATGAACACGAAGGAACCGCGCAGCAGCCCCACCACGACCAGCTTGTCGGTGCCCTTGAAGGTCCGGGTGATCTCGGCCGCCAATTCCTCGACTCGGGCCGCGATCTGCTTGGCCGAAATCATCTGGTCGATCACATAGGGGCGCTGCGTCATGATGTCGGGCCTCGAAACGGGTTGTAGGGCTTGAACTCGGGCTTAGCTTTAGCGCATCAAGAGGCGCAAGAAAACGGGAGAGACATGCCTAAGCATCACGAGAACAGGGTCATGCCCTATAGCGCGCAGCAGATCTACGATCTTGTGGCCGATGTGGAGAGCTATCCGAAATTCCTGCCGTGGAATTCCGCCGCCCGCGTGCGCTCGCGCGAGGAGCGTCCGGACGGCTCGATCCTGATGCTGGCCGATCTGGTGATCTCGTTCAAAGTGTTCCGCGAGAAGTTCGGCTCGCGCGTGGTGCTTCATCCCGAGGAGCATCATATCGAGACCGAATATATCGACGGGCCGTTCAAATACATGCACAGCCACTGGCGGATGACCGATCGCGAGGACGGCTCCTGCGAAGTGGATTTCCACGTCGATTTCGAGTTCAAGAACGCGATCCTGCAGGGCGTGATCGGGGTCGTCTTCAACGAGGCGATGCAGCGGATCGTGCGTGCCTTCGAGAAGCGCGCAGAGGAGTTGTACGGGCCGAAGGGCTGAGCGCCGCGCCGTTCGTTCCGCGCCACGAAAAAGGCCGCCTCTCGGGGCGGCCTTTTTGCGTTCCCGTTCGAAGCCCCGCGATCAGGAATTCATGTCGTAGGCGCGTTCGCCATGGGTGGAAAGGTCCAGCCCGTTGGTCTCGTGCTCCTCGCTCACGCGCAGCGGGAAGACGAGCCGCACCAGCATCGCCAGCGCCCAGCTGCCTGCGACGGTGAAGACGCCCACCACCGCCAGCGCGCCAAGCTGGGCAACAAAGCTGCCATGGCCGAAGACCGCGATCATGATCGTGCCGAAGATGCCGCCCACGCCATGGACCGCGAAGACGTCGAGACTGTCATCGACATGAAGTCTCTCGCGGATCAGCACGACGAATTCCTGACAGATGATCCCGGCGGCGAAGCCGATCACCAGCGCCTCGATCGGACCCACGAAGCCCGAGGCCGGGGTGATCGAGGCGAGGCCCGCGATCGTGCCGGTCACAAGGCCCACCATCGAGGCGCGGCCGAACTTGATGCGCTCCCACAGCGCCCAGCTGAGCGAGGCGGCGGCAGCGGAGATATGAGTGACGGTAATCGCCATGCCGGCAACGCCATCGGCCGCCAGCTCCGAGCCGCCGTTGAAGCCGAACCAGCCGACCCACAGGAGCCCTGCGCCCATCGCGACCATGCCGGGGTTGTGCGGCGGGGTGGTGCGCTTGGCGCGCGGCCCGATCATCAGCGCCAGCACGAGGGCTGCAAGACCCGCGGTTTCATGCACCACGATGCCGCCCGCGAAATCCCGGGTGCCGACCGCGCCCCAGATGCCGCCATCCGACATCATGCCGCCCCCCCAGATCCAATGCGTGACCGGGGCGTAGATCAGCAGCATCCAGAGCCCGGTGAAGGCCATCACGAAGGCATAGTTGATGCGCTCCACGAAGGCGCCGACGATCAGGGCGGGCGTGATGATCGCGAAGGTCATCTGGAAAGCGAAGAAGACGATCTCGGGGATCGAGCCCGACAGCGTGTCGGGCGTCACGCCCAGCAGCGCAAATTTGCCCAGACCGCCCCAGTAGCCATTGGCGTCCCCGAAGGCGATCGAATAGCCGAACAGCAGCCACAGCACGCTCATCAGCGCGGCGATCGAGAAACACTGCATGAAGATCGACAGCACGTTGCGCGCCCGCACCAGCCCGCCGTAGAACAGCGCCAGCCCCGGCAGCGTCATCAGCAAGACCAGCGCCGTCGCCACCATGATCCACGCGGTATCGGCCGCGTTCATCCCCGCTTCCATTTGCTCACATCCTCCTCGGAAATCCCTCTGGAGGGGCAGGGGCCATAAGCGCCGCGCGCAATAAAGGGACAATTTCCGCGCAGGCCGCTCAAATGCGCGTCACTTTGGAAACTGCGCGCAAATTGGGCAGATTTTTCCCGGTATGCGCGATTGATGGGCGGAAGTGAGTCAGCTTTCGGCGGCTTGAAGCAGCAGGCTCAGCGCATGATCGCGGGCCGCTTCGCGCACGGTGTCGCGGCCGAGCGCGCCGAATTCGACTGTCTCGACCTGCGTTTCGGCGCCGTTTCGGGCGAGGCCGAAGCAGACGCGGCCCTCGGGTTTGAACTCCGACCCGCCGGGGCCTGCGATCCCGGTGATCGCGACCGCGAGCTGGGCGTGGGAGTGGCGCAGCGCGCCCTCGGCCATCTCGCGCGCGACCTCCTCGGAGACCGCGCCATGGGCGTCGAGGCTTTCCGCGCTGACGCCCAGCATCTCGCGTTTGGCGTCATTGGTGTAGGTGACGAAGCCGCGCTCCACCACCGCCGACGATCCCGGAATATCGGTAAGGGCTGCGGCGACCATGCCGCCGGTGCAGCTCTCGGCGGTGGCGACCATAAGACCGCGCGCCTTGCAGGCGTCGAGAACGTCGGAGGCGCGGCTCATCCCATCATGCCCAGAAAGACGATGTGATAGAGCCCTGCGAGGATGATCGACACGATCCCGGCAAAGACCCCCGCCCAGATATCGTCCAGCATCACGCCCGTCGCGTCATGGCGGCGATCGGCGCGGCCCACGAGCCACGGCTTCCAGATGTCGAACAGCCGGAACAGCAGGAAGGCCGCGACCGGGCCGGGCCAGACCATATGCAGATCGACGCCGGTGGAGAGGCCGCGCTGCCAGAAGCCGAAGGCCGGGAACAGGAGCCCCACCCATTGGCCCGCCACCTCGTCGATGACGATCTCGGAGGGGTCGTCGCTGCTGTCGCCCAGTTGCGCGCGCACCGACCAGAAGCCGAGTGCGGTGACCGCGACCGTGGCGATCACCAGCGGGATAAAGCCCAGCCAATGCTCGATCGCCCAACCGACCAGCACCGCCACCAGCGAGCCCCAGGTGCCCGGCGCGGGTTTCAGCAAGCCGACAAATCCGACCGTGTTGATGGCGCGCAGCATGGCGTTACTCCTTGATCAGCGTGGCAGTGGCGATGGCGGCGATGCCTTCCTCGCGCCCGGTGAAGCCCAGACGTTCGGAGGTGGTGGCCTTGACCGAGATCCGGCCCGGCTCGATCCCGATGATGCGCGCCAGAACCTGTGCCATTTCAGTGGCATGCGGGCCGATCTTGGGACGCTCGCAGATCAGCGTGACATCGGCATTGCCCAGACGGAAGCCTCGTGCTTCGGCCAGTTTCACCGCGTGGTCGAGGAAAATCTCGGACGCCGCGCCCTTCCACCGCGCGTCCGATGGCGGGAAATGCCGCCCGATATCGCCCTCGGCCAGCGCGCCATAGATCGCATCGGTCAGCGCGTGCATGCCGACATCGGCATCGGAATGACCCTTGAGCTTCTTGTCATGCGGCACCTCGAGCCCACAGAGCGTCACGTGATCGCCCGGCTCGAACGCGTGCACGTCGTAACCATGACCCAAACGGATATCCATCTTGTCTCCCAACAGTCTCTCGGCCCGGGCGAAATCCTCCGGGTAGGTGATCTTCAGATTGTCCTCCGAGCCGCGCGTGATCGCAACCGATAGACCCGCCGCCCGGGCCACTTCCACGTCATCGGCGGACCCGCCGGGATGGGCGCGGTGCGCGCTGAGGATCGCGTCGAAATCGAAGCCCTGCGGGGTCTGCGCGCGGTAGAGCCCGTTGCGGTCCTGCGTGCCGGTGACCTCACCGTTCTCGCCGGTCCAGAGTGCATCCGACACGGGCAGGGCGGGAGCTGCCGCCTGTGTGCTGTCCAGCGCCTCGAGCACGCCGTTGATCACTGCGCGGCTCACCAGCGGGCGTGCCCCGTCATGGATCAGCACCTTCTCGACGCCCGAGCCTTCCAGCATCTCAAGCGCATTGCGCACCGAGGCGTCGCGGCTGGCACCGCCCGCACACAGTGCGACCTTGCCCTGAAACAGCGCGACGCCGCGCGCCATGTCTTCGGGATGCAGCACCACGACGATCCGCCCGATGCCTTCGAAAGCGGCGACGGTATGGGCCAGCACCGGCTGCCCCGCGAGGCTCTGCCATTGCTTCGGGGTTTCTCCGCCGGCGCGGGTGCCGCGCCCGGCGGCGACGATGATGATGGCGATGCTCATGGCGCCTCCCTGATCGCCCAAGGGCTTAGGCGAAGACGCGACTTTGCGCAATCGGTGCCGCTGGACGCGAGACGCTGCGGGATGTGACAACTGGCCGCGGACCGGTGATTAAAAAATAGGCGGATGCTGATTTTCCCACCTAAAAAGGGCTGGACGCAATTGTGATTCTTTGGTCAAACGCCTAATTCGAAGGAAGACGCGTAACAGGACAGTCTCCGTGCCGCAGAATTTGGTTCTCGACGATATTAAATTGACCCCTCCGGTCTTCCTCGCGCCGATGGCGGGGATCACCGACCTTCCGTTCCGGCGGATGGTGGCGCGCTTCGGCGCGGGTCTCGTCGTGTCCGAGATGGTGGCCTCGGGTGAGATGCTGACGGCGAAGTCCTCCGTGCGCGCGAAGGCCCGGGTCGAGATGGGGCTGGAGCTTCCGACCTCGGTGCAATTGGCGGGCCGTGAGCCCGAGCCGATGGCCGAAGCCGCGAAAATGGTCGCCGGCATGGGGGCGCGGATCATCGACATCAATATGGGCTGCCCGGCCAAGAAGGTGACGGGCGGGGCCTCGGGCTCGGCGCTGATGCGCGATCCAGATCACGCGCTGCGGCTGATCGAGGCGACGGTGGGCGCGGTCGATCTGCCGGTGACGCTGAAGATGCGGCTGGGCTGGTGTGATGACACCCGCAATGCGGCAGAGATCGCGCGCCGGGCAGAGGCTGCGGGCGTGAAGATGATCGTCGTGCATGGGCGCACCCGGATGCAGTTCTACAAAGGCAGCGCCGACTGGGAGGCGATTGCCGAGACGGTCGAGGCGGTCTCGATCCCGGTGATCGCCAATGGCGACGTGGTCGATGCGAGTTCCGCTCGCGCGGCACTTGTGCAATCGGGCGCGGCGGGCGTGATGGTCGGGCGTGGGGCGCAGGGCGCACCGTGGCGCTTGGCTGAAATCGGTCATGAAATCTTCGGATCGCCGAAGCCGCAGGTTCCGTACGGAAACGCACTTTGCGATTATATTTCAGAACATTACGAGGCGATCTTGAGCTTCTACGGCCGTGATCTCGGGCTGCGTCTCGCTCGCAAGCATCTGGGCTGGTATTGCGAGGCGGCGAACGCGCCGCTGCGCGCCGAGATGATGGTCAGCGAAACGCCGGAGGCGACCTTGGCGCTAATCGAGCGCGCTTTCGGCGAAAGGTGCGCCGCATGAACCTTCCGGCCCCCGGCATAATCTGGACTTCGCTGCCGACCCCGGCTTTGCTGATCGACGGCGATGATCTTGTCGACGAGGTGAACCCGGCCGCCGAGCTGTTCCTTAACCTGTCTGCCAAGGCGCTGAGGGGTAAGGCGATCGGCGAAAGGCTCGCGATTTCGGCGCCTTTGGAGGAAATCTTCTACCGGGTTCGGAAGAACCGCGCCTCTCTCTTCGTTAACGATGTCGAGCTGACGACGGGCGAGAAAGCCCCGGTGCAATGCAACCTTCAGGCTGCGCCGGTGGGCGAAGACCCCGACCGGGTGTTGCTGCTGATCGAGCCGCGCGAACTGGCTGACCGGCTGGGCCGCGCCAGTCTCGTGAAATCGGCGGCGCGCTCGGCCATCGGTATGGCGGAGATGTTGGCCCATGAGATCAAGAACCCGCTCGCCGGGATCGCCGGGGCGGCCCAGCTTCTGAGCATGAACTTGTCCGGAGAAGACCTTGAATTAACGGACCTGATCGTCGACGAGACGCGCCGGATCGTGAAGCTTCTCGAGCAGGTCGAACAGTTCGGCAATGTCCGTGCGCCCGAGAAGAAGCCGGTCAATATCCATGACGTGCTCGACCGCGCACGCAAATCCGCAGGTGTGGGTTTCGGCGCGCATATGGCGATCACGGAGGATTACGATCCCTCGCTGCCGCCGACGCTGGGCGATGCGGATCAGTTGACTCAAGTCTTCCTGAACCTGTTGAAAAACGCCGCAGAAGCCTCTGAAGGAGCTGGGAATATCAAGATCCGTACCTTCTACGAACACAGCCTGCGTCTGCGTCGCGCCGATGGGTCGGGGCAGCCCTTGCCGCTGCAGATCGAGATCATCGACGACGGCCCCGGTATTCCGCCGGAAATCTCCAACGAGATCTTCGAGCCCTTCGTCTCGGGTCGCGAGAACGGGACCGGGCTCGGTCTCGCCCTTGTCTCGAAGATTATCAATGATCACGACGGCTGGGTCACGCTCGACTCGGTCCCGGGCAAGACCCGGTTTCGCATTTCACTTCCCGTTGCGCCGAAGGAGGCCTGATCCATGGACGGCACCGTACTTGTCGCGGATGACGATCGCACAATCCGCACCGTTCTGACCCAGGCGCTGACCCGTGCGGGCTGCAAGGTTCACGCCACGGCCTCGCTCGTGACGCTGATGCGGTGGGTCGAAGAGGGCAAGGGTGATCTGGTGATTTCGGACGTCATGATGCCCGACGGGAACGGGCTGGAGGCGTTGCCGAAGATATCCGAGGAGCGTCCCGGCCTGCCGGTCATCGTTATCTCGGCGCAGAACACGATAATGACCGCGATTCAGGCGGCCGAGGCCGAGGCTTACGACTATCTGCCCAAACCGTTCGATCTGCCCGACCTGATGAAGCGTGCGCAAAAGGCGCTGGAGCAGAAACGCCGCAGTCCGACCGCGCCGCGCGAGATCGACGGACGCGCCGATGCGGGCGATCTGCCGCTGGTCGGGCGCACGCCTGCGATGCAGGAGCTTTACCGGCTCGTTGCGCGGGTGATGAATGCCGATCTCGCGGTGCTGATCGCGGGTGAGAGCGGCACCGGCAAGTCCCTCATCGCGAAGGCTATTCACGACTTTTCCGACCGCCGCACGCTTCCCTTCGTGGTGGCGCAGGCAGGCGATCTGCAGGGCGCGGACGGCCCCGCGGCACTGGTGGCGAAGGCCAAAGGTGGCTCGCTCGTTTTCGACGAGGTCGGCGATTACGACGACGAGACGCAGGCGCGGATCGTGCGTATGCTCGACGCGCTGCCCGATCCCGCACCGCGTATCATGGCGACGACGCAGATCGACCTCGCGGGGCTGATGGAGGCGGGAAAGTTCCGCCAGGACCTGTTCTACCGGCTGGGCGGCGTGACGCTGAACGTGCCGAGCCTGCGCGAGCGGGTCGAGGATATCCCGCTTCTGGCCGAGCATTTCCTTGCCCGCGCCGAGCGCGACGGGCTGGGGCTGCGCCGTTTCACGCCCGAGGCGCTGCAACTCGTGCGCGCCTATTCCTGGCCCGGCAACGTGCGCCAGCTGGAGAACACGATCCGCCGGCTTGCCGTGACCTCGCCCGAAGAGGAAATCACCCGGGCCGAGGCGGAATTCGTGCTGGGCAACCAACCCGCGATCGAGCCGCTACGTCAGGGCGGCGAGGGCGAGAAGTTGTCCTCCTCCATCGCACGCCACCTGCGGCGCTATTTCGACCTTCACGGCGGCACGCTGCCACCGCCGGGCCTCTACGACCGGATTTTGAAGGAAATGGAGGCGCCGCTGATCGAAATCGCCTTGGATGCAACCGGCGGCAATCAAGCCAGATGTGCCGATTTGCTCGGCATCAACCGCAATACGTTGCGGAAAAAGATCACTGATCTGGATATTCAGGTGACACGGCGCCGCAAACTGATGTAAACCCGCAACAGGGGCCTGTGGCTTTTCCGTCTAACGGATTCGCGAGCTTCAGCCCGGAATGAGGGGGCATTGGTGCAGGGCAGCACGGCATATCGCTCAGGCTGGGACCGTTTGGCGCGCTTTCGCCGCCAGAAGCGGGTCCGCAACCTGTTCACCTTCGGCCTGGTGGTGCTTGGCCCGGCGCTCGCGATTGCGACCTTTATCGTCCTCGGCCCCCTGGGACAGGGGGCGGACAGCACCGCGCTGCGCCTGATCCTGCTCGCCGATTTCGTCTATTTTCTGCTGCTCGCCGGTCTGATTTTGATGCGGCTGGTGCAGATCATCGCAGCCCGGCGCGCCCATTCCGCCGGCTCGCGGCTCACCCTGCGCCTGACGGGCGTTTTCGCGGGCATTGCACTGGTGCCGACGATCCTCGTCGCAGTCTTCGCGTTCCTTACCGTGAATATCGGCCTCGAAGGGTGGTTTTCCGACCGCGTGCGCTCGGTCGTCGGCACCTCGCTTCAGGCCGCCGAGGCCTATCAGTCCGAGCACAAGCGCGATCTGGTGCAGGACAGCCGGGCGCTCGCGAATTTCCTCGACCTGCGGCGGCAGGCGTCGACCTTCATGTCGGATGGCGAGCTGCGCGAATTGCTCATTACCGGGCAGGCGGGCATCCAGCGCGGCGTGAAAGAGGCCTATGTGATCGACGGTACGGGGCGCATCATCGCGCGCGGCGATCGCTCCTATCTCTTTGATTACGAAGAACCTTCTCCGCGTGACATCGTCGAGGCGCAGAAGGGCGAGACGGTGCTGATCGAGGATTGGCCGAACTCGGAACTGCGCGCGCTGATCCGGCTCGACGCTTTCGTGGATCGGTATCTGTATATCTCGCGCAAGGTGGATGGGCAGATTCTCGCTCTGCTGGACAAGACGCGCGAAACGGTGACGCTCTATCAGCAATTGGAGAGCGCCCGCGGTCGCGTCATCTTCGAATTCGGGCTGGTCTATTTCGGCTTCGCGCTGATCCTGATCCTCGCCGCGCTCTGGATGGGGCTGTGGTTCGCGGAGCGCCTGTCTCGGCCGATCGGGCGGCTCGCCGCCGCCGCGGAGCGGGTCGGCGCTGGTGATTTGGACGCGCGGGTGATCGAGGCCGAGGGCGACGACGAGATCGCGACGCTTGGCGAGGCGTTCAACCGCATGACCGGGCAACTGAAGGGCCAGCGCATGGCCCTGATGGAGAACCACCGCGAGACGGAAGAACGCCGGCGTCTGTTCGATTCCGTGCTGTCCTCGGTGACTTCGGGGGTGATCGGACTCGATGCCGACGGGCGGATCGATTTCATGAACCGGGCAGCTATGCAGCTGCTGGCGCTCAATAGCGTGAGCGATCATTCCCGCGACCTTGCAACCGCCGTTCCAGAGTTTCTGTCTATTTACAACAAGTTGCAGGACGGTCTTAATGAAGTCGCGCAGGAGGAAATCCGGATTTCGCGCGGCGGGCGGCTGGAGAGCCTGCTGGTGCGCATGGCCGTTCGACGCAACGATCTGGGCACGCCCGAAGGCTATGTGGTCGCGTTCGAGGATGTGACCGATCTGGTCTCTGCGCAGCGGATGGCGGCCTGGGGCGACGTGGCGCGGCGCATCGCACATGAGATCAAGAACCCGCTCACGCCGATCCAGCTCTCGGCCGAACGGATCAAGCGTAAGTTCGGCAAGATGACCGAGGGCGAAGACCTAGAAACGCTCAATCAGTTGACCGGCGTTATTGTGCGCCAGACCAATGACTTGCGGCGCATCGTGGACGAGTTCTCGCGCTTTGCCCGGATGCCCGAGCCCGACCGTGCCGATCACGATCTTGCGCAGCTCGTGCGCGATGCGGCGACCTTGCAGCAAGACAGCCTGCATGGCGCGAAACTGGTGACGGATGTCCCGACCGAGCCGGTGATCGTCGAACTGGACGCGACGATGATTTCGCAAGCGGTGACTAACCTCGTGAAGAACGCGGGAGAAGCGATTGAATCCTATACGGAAAAAGGGAATGTGGAGGAAGGCTACGCGCCCGAGGTGCGCCTCGATATGGAAGTCGCCTCTGATCACGTGACGATCCATATCGCGGATAACGGGATCGGCCTGCCGCCGGACCGTTCGCGCCTGTTCGAGCCTTACGTGACGACGCGCGAGAAAGGCACCGGGCTGGGTCTTCCCATCGTCAAGAAGATCATCGAGGAACATGGTGGAACGTTGACGCTGAGCGACGCGCCCGCCTTCGTAGAGGGCGCCCATCGCGGGGCGCTCGCCGAAATCAGGCTCCCACGCGCCCGAGCAGCGCTCAGAGCCATCAAGGAGAGGGGCGAAGCCCCCGGGGAAGTGACATGAGCGACATTCTGATCGTCGACGACGAGAAAGACATCCGCGAGCTGATCGCCGACATCCTGCGCGACGAAGGCTTCAAGACACGCCTCGCGGCGAATTCCAACGAGTGCATGGACGAGATCAACGCGCAGGAACCGGCGCTGATGATCCTCGATATCTGGCTGAAGGACAGCAAGATGGACGGGATCGACATCCTCAAGACGGTCAAGCGCGACAATCCGGACGTGCCGGTGATCATCATCTCGGGCCACGGCAATATCGAGATCGCTGTGGCGGCTATCAAGCAGGGCGCTTACGACTTCATCGAGAAGCCGTTCAACATCGACCAGCTGATGGTGGTGATCTCCCGCGCGATGGAGACGGCGCGGCTGCGGCGCGAGAACTCGACGCTCAAGCGCCGCGACATGTCCTCGGGCGAGATGATCGGCGACTCGGCGGCGTTCCGGCGGCTGAAGGATCAGCTCGACAAGGTGACCAAGTCCAACGGCCGGGTGATGCTGACGGGCGAGCCGGGCTCGGGCAAGGAGATGGCCGCGCGCTACATCCACCAGTTCTCGACCCGCGCGGCGGGGCCCTTCGTCACGGTCAATTCCGCCTCGATCGAGCCCGACCGGATGGAAGAGGTCCTCTTCGGACGCGAGACGCCCGAGCGCGGCGTCGAGAAGGGCTTGCTGGAGCAGGCCCATGGCGGCGTGATCTATTTCGACGAGGTGGCGGAGATGCCGCTCGGCACGCAGTCGAAGATCCTGCGCGTCTTGACCGAGCAGCAATTTCTGCGTGTGGGCGGGGCCGACAAGGTCCGCGTCGACCTGCGGGTTATCTCGTCGACGACCCGCGATCTGACGGCACAGATCCGCGAGGGGCATTTCCGGCAGGAGCTCTACGACCGGCTCAACGTGGTGCCGATCGAGGTGCCGCCGCTCTCCGAGCGCCGCGAGGACGTGCCGCTTCTGGCCGACCATTTCCTGCGCGGCTTCAACGAGACCCAAGGCCTGCCGCTGCGAGAAATCTCGGAAGAGGCGGCGGCGCTGATGCAGACGATGGAGTGGCCCGGCAACGTCCGCCAGCTGCGCAACGTGATCGAGCGGGTGCTGATCCTCGGGGAAGGCACGGGCGTGATCGAGGCGCGCGAATTGCCCGGCCAGGAAGGCCCGGCGGATGAAGGGCGCATCGTTCTGGGCGGCGCGCTTGCAACGCTTCCACTGCGCGAGGCGCGCGAGCTGTTCGAGCGCGAATATCTGCTCACCCAGATCAACCGTTTCGGGGGCAACATCTCGCGCACCGCGAATTTCGTCGGCATGGAGCGCTCGGCGCTGCACCGCAAGCTCAAATCGCTCGGCGTCGTCACCACGAACAAGGCCGGCGCCCGCGTCGCCCAGTTTGACGGTGGCGAGGAGTAACCCAAAAAAACGCGCGCTCCTTGCGGGGCGCGCGTCTTGTCTTCGGCTTGGAAGAAATATCCCGGGGTGAGCCCGGAACGGGCGAGGGGCAGAGCCCCTCTTTTTTATTTCTCCGGCAAGAGCCCGCGCGGGCTGAAGCGCAGCACCATCAGCAGGATGATACCCATCACCAGCATCCGCATATGCGGGGCCGATTGGATCAGGTGATCCTTGAACCCGCCATCGGGGAAGGGAGCCGCCAGCGCGCCCATGATATCCGGGCCCCAGTCGCCTGCCTTGACCCAGACATACCAGATCAGCACGCCACCGAGGATCGAACCCCAGTTGTTGCCCGAGCCGCCCACGATCACCATCACGAGGATCAGGAAGGTGTAGCGCAGCGGGTTGTAGGAGGTCGGCGTCATCTGCCCGTCGAGCGAGATCATCATCGCGCCCGCAAGCCCGATCACCGCCGAGCCCAGCACGAAGATCTGCAGATGGCGGCGCGTGACGTTCTTGCCCATTGCCGCCGCCGAGATCTCGTTGTCTCGGATCGCGCGCATCATCCGGCCCCAGGGCGATTTCAGCGACATCTCGGTCAGCCAGATCAGCGCGAGGATGACGATCACGAACAGCACGAGGAAGGCCAGCTTCACCACGATGGTCGAGCCAAGCTGCGGATCGAGGCCCCAGCTCTGCATCTGCGCGACGAAATCGGGCGAGTTCTGCAGGTCGATCTCGTAGGGCACCGGCCAGGGGCGCGGGATGCCATTGACGTTCAGCACGCCGCGGTCGAGCCACTGCTCGTTCTTCAGGATCGCAACGATGATCTCCGCGATGCCCAGCGTGGCGATCGCGAGGTAATCCGAGCGCAGGCCGAGGGCGGTCTTGCCGACCAGCCAAGCCGCGCCTGCGGCGAGAACCGCGCCCACGGGCCAGGAGATCAGCGTCGGAAGGCCAAGTCCGCCGAGGTTGCCCTGCGCCGAGGGGTTGATCGCCTCGATCACTTCGACCGCCGGATCGAAGAGCCAGCGATAGGTGAAGAAGCCGACGATCAGCACGGCCGTCACGGCGAGACCGCGCGTCTTTCCGCGCAGATTGCGCCAGATCCAGACCGCCGCCAGCACGGCGACGATGGCCACGAAGAAGGCCGCCATGATGCCCGGACCGCCGCCCGAGAAAGCGCCGGGAGTGGGCGGCATGGAGATCAGCACCGGGGCGAGGCCGCCAAGCGCGAGGAAGCCCATCGCGCCCGCGTTGAACAGGCCCGCATAGCCCCATTGCATGTTCACGCCGAGCGCCATGATCGCCGACAGAAGCCCCATGTTGAGAATGCCGAGCGCCGAGTTCCAGCCCGAGGTGAAACCTTCGAGCAGGATGAGCGCGGCCATGATGGCGAAGAAGAGGGGCGCACGGAGACGGCTGGTCTCACCAGCCTGACGATTGCTGCTCATACGATTTTCCCCTTGAAGAGGCCGGTCGGCTTGAAGATCAGGACAAGGATCAGGATCGTGAAGCTGACTGCGTATTTGTAGTCGGTGGAGAGAAGCTGAACGAGCCCGTCCGGCTCCCAGTTCGGGATCAGATAGGTCGCCACCTTCTTCCAAGCGTAGGTGAGGCCCACCTCCGAGAAGGAGATCACGAAGCCGCCCGCGATCGCGCCCACCGGGTTGCCGATGCCGCCGACGATGGCCGAGGCGAAGATCGGTAGCAGAAGCTGGAAATAGGTGAAGGCTTTGAACGACTTGTCGAGCCCGTAGAGCGTGCCTGCGATGGTCGCGAGCGCGCCGGTGATGATCCAGGTGACCGCCACGACCTTGTTCGGGTCGATGCCCGACAGTAGCGCCAGATCCTCGTTATCGGAAAACGCGCGCATGGATTTGCCGGTGCGCGTCTTGCCGAGGAACCAGAACAGCGCGGCCACGGTGATGATCGCGGTGACGACGGTGATCACCTGCGTCGAGCGCAGCGTCAGCGGCTCGGAGAGGCCCGTCATGTCGCGCCATTGCCGGGCGTTGATGACGAAGCGGGTGCCGTCGTCGAAATTGATCTGGTCGACGCCGATCAGGAAGCGCGTGAGCGCGTTCATCACGAACATCACGCCGACCGAGACCATGACCATGACCACGGGCGCAGCCCTGACTTTTCGGTAATACTGGTAAACGACCTTGTCGGTCCCGAGCATCAGCGCCGAGGTGATGACGATGCCGAATGGCAGGGCGAGCAGGGCGGTCGGCAGAGGCCCGAAGCTGATTCCCATCGCTTGGAAACCCCAGGTGATCAGGATCACGACCCCGGTGCCGAAGGCCATCGTATCGCCATGCGCGAAGTTGGAAAATCGCAGGATCGAGTAGATCAGTGTGACCCCGAGCGCGCCAAGCGCAAGCTGCGCGCCATAGGCGGTGGCGGGGATGATGACGTAATTGGTAACCGCGACGAGCGCGTTGATGAGTTCCATTCCTCAGCCCCCCAGGAAGGTGCGGCGGACTTCCGGGTCGGCCAGAAGGGCCTCGCCAGTGTCGGTGTACTTGTTCGCGCCCTGCACGAGCACATAGCCTTTATCCGCGATCTCAAGCGCTTGGCGGGCGTTCTGTTCGACCATCAGGATCGAGATGCCGGTGCGCGCGACCTCGATGATGCGGTCGAACAGCTCGTCCATCACGATGGGCGAGACGCCTGCGGTCGGCTCGTCGAGCATCAGGAGCTTCGGCTGGGTCATCAGCGCGCGGCCCACGGCCACCTGCTGACGCTGCCCGCCTGACAGTTCGCCCGCATTCTGGCGACGCTTTTCCTTCAGGATCGGGAACAGGTCGAAGACCTGATCCATCGTGCCCCGGAAATCGTCGTCGCGGATGAAGGCGCCCATCTCGAGGTTTTCCTCGACCGTCATGGTCGGGAAGACGTTGTTCACCTGCGGCACGAAGCCCATGCCTTTCTTGACGCGGTCCTGCGGCGAGAGGCCGGTGATGTCCTGCCCGTCGAGCGTGACCTTGCCTTCGCGCAGGCCGAGCATCCCGAAGACCGCCTTCATCGCGGTGGATTTGCCTGCGCCGTTGGGGCCGACGATCACCGCGATCTCGCCTTTTTCGACGGTCAGGGTGCAGTCGTGCAGGATGTCGGCCTTGCCGTAGCCGCCGGTCATGTGTGAGGCGTCGAGGTAGCTCATTGGTCGCCTCCATGGCCTGCTTCGTCGCCCAGACCGGGCTGCGCGCCGTGGTCTTCATGCGCGGCGGTCTCGGCGGTTTCCTCGGCCTTGACCTTGTTCTTCAGGCCGGTCCCCAGATAGGCCTCGATCACGGCCTCGTTTTCCATGATGTGATCGGCGGACCCTTGGGCCAGCACCTTGCCCTCGGCCATCACGATGACCGGGTCGCAGAGGCGGCCGATGAAATCCATGTCATGTTCGATCACGCAGAAGGTGTAGCCGCGCTCCTTGTTCAGTCGCACGATGGCGTCGCCGATCGTGTTCAGAAGCGTGCGGTTCACGCCCGCGCCGACCTCGTCGAGGAAGACGATCTTGGCTTCGACCATCATCGTGCGGCCCAGTTCCAGAAGCTTCTTCTGCCCCCCCGAGAGGTTCCCTGCCTTCTCATCCTTGAGATGCGAAATCGTCAGGAAATCAAGCACTTCATCGGCTTTCTTCAGAAGCGCCGCTTCTTCCTCGCGGATGTGTTTTCGCCCGAACCACGTGTTCCAGAGCGTCTCGCCGGCTTGCCCGGTGGGCACCATCATCAGGTTCTCGCGCACGGTGAGCGAAGGAAACTCATGCGCGATCTGGAAGGTGCGCAGCAGACCCTTGTGGAACAGCTCGTGCGGGGCAAGCCCGGTGATGTCCTCGCCATCCATCGTTACACGGCCCGCGGTGGGTTCGTGCACGCCTGCGATGACGTTGAAGAGCGTGGATTTGCCGGCGCCGTTCGGTCCGATCAGCCCGGTGATAGAGCCGGTTTCAATCTCGAGGCTCGCGCCATCGACCGCCCGGAATCCGCCGAAGGATTTGACTAGGTTTTCAACCCGGATCATAGGGTCCCCTGAGTTGTAGGCATGTTAGCTTCACGCCGCATCTTGTTGTTTTATAATTGAAAACAGCCCGGATTGCTCCGGGCTGCTTCAGCTCTGATGACCGCTTAGCGGTATTTCACCGTTTCGATCTTGTCGTCCTTGATCTCGATTTCGCGGAAGGTGCCCGCGGCTTCGCCATTGCCGATCAGGTTGACGGCGGTCGCGCCTTCGTAATCGACCGGCTTGCCTTCCTTGATCAGGTCGAGCGCCTTGCCCAGCTCGCCGGGATAGATCTTCTCGCCGGGGCCGTTCGCGACTTCCATGACCTTGTCCTTGTAGACTTTCGGGTCGGTGGAGTCGGCGGCCTGCATCGCCAGCAGCATCAGGGCCGCCGCGTCATAGGCGCCGCCCGAATAGGCCGACGAGCCGTCGAAGCCGGCTTTCTCGGCCATGCCGAGATAGGTCTTCATGCCGTCGCCCGCGGAGTCGGGAAGCTGGCCGAAGGAGCCGTTGATTTCCGAGCCGAAATTGTCTTCGAGCGTCTGGCTGACCATGCCGTCGGGGAAGACGAAGGTCTCGAAGGCGCCGGTGTCGAGCGCGCCGCGCAGAATGCCCGAGCCGCCCTGGTCGATATAGCCGACGATGACGAGCGCGTCGCCACCCGCGGAGGCGAGCGATGCGACTTCGGCGGAGTAGTCGCCCTTGCCGTCTTCATGCGCGGCCGAGATCGTGACGTTGCCGCCCTTGGCCTTGTAGGCTTTCTCGAAGCTGTCCGCGAGACCCTTGCCGTAGTCGTTGTTGGTGTAGGTGACGGCGGCGTTCTTGATGCCTTTCTCGATCAGCTCATCGGCCATGACTTCGCCCTGACGCGCATCCGACGGGGCGGTGCGGAAGAACAGGCCATCGTCTTCGAGATCCGAGAGCGCCGGCGAGGTCGCCGAGGGCGAGATCATCACGACGCCGTTCGGCATGGCGACGTTCTGCAGGACAGCGGTGGTCGCGCCCGAGCACATCGCGCCCATGATGCCAGCGACCTTGTCGGTGGTGACGAGCGTTTCGCCAGCCGCGGTTGCGGCTGCTGCGTCGACGCAGGTCGAGTCGCCGCGGACTGCGGTCACGGTGTCGCCACCCAGCAGCTTGCCGGAGTCGGAGACTTCCTTGATCGCCATCTCGGCACCCTGCGCCATCGGCGGGGCGAGCGATTCAAGCGGGCCGGTAAAGCCCAGCAGGACGCCCATCTTCACGTCATCGGCATATGCGCCGGTCGCGCCAAGCGCGATCGCAGCCGAAGCCAGAAGCAGTTTTTTCATGTGTTCACTCCCGTGTTGGAACTCGCGTTCTTGCGCGAGGTTAGTGCGCGGTGCGTCAAATGTGAAGAACCGCGAGTGGCGCGATGACGCGAAAAACCGACCCGAAGGTCAAGCATCGCGCAATGCGACGTAACGGCAATTTGGGCCGTTGTGCAAATTCGTGAAAGGCGAGGGGGCGGATTGCGCAATTTTCAGTCGAGCGAGTCTTCCGGTCCAACCTCGGAAGCGGCGTCCGGGATCTCCTTCTCGCCCGCAGCGCTCGCGCCGCGTTCACGGTAGGGTGTGGTCTGGTAATGCGCGCGGTAGCATTTCGAGAAATGCGAGGGGCTGGCGAAGCCGCAGGCCATGGCAACGTTGATCACGCTCATTTCGGTCTGCATCAGCAGGTTACGCGCCTTCTGCAGCCGCAATTCCATGTAATAGCGCTTGGGCGAGCGGTTGAGGTAGCGGCGGAACAGCCGCTCCAGCTGGCGCGCCGACATGCCGACCTCGGTGGCGAGCGTCGCGGGGCTGATCGGGTCTTCGATATTGCGCTCCATCCGGCCGATCACCTGCGCGAGCTTCGGGTGGCGCACGCCGATCCGGGTGGGAATCGATAGCCGCTGGGTGTCGCGGTCCGAGCGGATCGAGGAATGGATCAGCTGATCGGCGACGGTATTGGCCAGTTCCTCGCCGTGATCGCGGGCGATCAGCCGCAGCATCAGGTCGATCGAGGCGGTGCCGCCCGCCGTCGTCACCCGGTTGCCGTCGATCACGAACACGCCCTTGGTCAGTTCGATATCGGGAAAATCCTCGGCGAAGGCGTCGATATTCTCCCAGTGGATCGTCGCGCGCTTGCCGTCGAGCAGCCCCGCGCGGGCCAGCGCGTAAGAGCCGGTGCACAAGCCGCCCATCACCGCGCCGCGCCGCGCCTCGCGCCGCAGCCAGTTCAACAGCGGCTTGCTGACCGCCTCGGCCACGTCGATGCCGCCGCAGACCAGCACCATCGTGTCGCGGCCCAGCTCCTCCAGACCGATATCGGTGCGGAAGGTCGTCCCGTTCGAGCAGGTGACATCCGCGCCGGACTCTGAGGCGAGTTTCCACGTGTAGAGCGTGCGACCGGACACCTGGTTGGCGAGGCGCAGCGGCTCGATCGCGCTTGCGAAGGCCATCATCGTGAATCGCTCTAGAAGCAGGAAGACGACCGAACGCTGGCGTGCGTCCGGGCCAATCCGGATCATTCCTTGCGAAGGGGCTGGCCGACGGGTGGGGCGGGGATCAGGCATGTCGTCAATCCGTCATCTGTGGTGAATCACCGAAACAGGAAATTGGCGCGCGCCGCAAGAGGGGGGCAAGGTGGGCGCTGCAGACTTGTCGAAATGCAAATTCGGGTTTGTTTCCCAGACCCGCGCCGTCTATAAGCGGCGCCGAATGAACACGACCACGCTTTTGGAGGATCAGATGGGCAAGGGTTGGAGCAAATCGGACTGGCGCGCGAAACCGCGGGTTCAGATGCCCGACTATCCCGATCAGGGGGCGCTGAACGCTGTCGAGGCACAGCTGTCGCGGATGCCGCCGCTGGTCTTCGCGGGCGAGGCGCGCACGCTGAAGGCGGAGCTTGCGAAAGCTGCGCGTGGCGAGGCGTTCCTGCTGCAGGGCGGCGACTGCGCCGAGTCCTTCGGGGAATTCTCCGCCGACAATATCCGTGACACGTTCAAGGTGATGCTGCAGATGGCGGTCGTGCTCACTTGGGGCGCGAAGGTTCCGGTCATCAAGGTCGGCCGCATGGCGGGCCAGTTCGCCAAGCCGCGTTCGGCGCCGACCGAGACCATCGACGGCACCGAGCTGCCGAGCTACCGCGGCGACATCATCAACGGCTTCGAATTCACCTCGGAGGCGCGTCTGCCCGATCCGAACCGGATGCTGCAGGCCTACACGCAGGCGGCGGCGTCGCTGAACCTGCTGCGCGCCTTCTCGACGGGCGGTTTCGCCGACATCCACCGCGTCCAGAGCTGGATCGCCGGCTTCACCGATGCCGACGAGGCCGAGAAATACCGCGAAGTCGCCAACCATATCAGCGAGGCGATGGACTTCATGCGGGCCGCGGGCGTGACCTCGGAAACCGCGAATGAGCTGGCTTCGGTCGATTTCTACACGTCGCACGAAGCGCTGCTGCTGGAATACGAAGAGGCGCTCTGCCGCATCGATTCCACCTCCGGCCTGCCGATTGCGGGCACCGGTCACATGCTCTGGATCGGCGACCGCACCCGTCAGCCCGACGGTGCACATGTCGAATTCGCACGCGGCGTGCAGAACCCGATCGGTCTGAAATGCGGCCCGACCACCACCGAGGACGACCTCAAGGTGCTGATGGAGAAGCTGAACCCGGAGAACGAGGCGGGCCGTCTGACGCTGATCGCGCGCTTCGGCGCGGGCAAGGTTGGCGATCACCTGCCGCGCCTGATCCGCACGGTCGAGGCCGAGGGCGCGAATGTCGTCTGGTCCTGCGATCCGATGCATGGCAACACGATCAAGTCCGCGTCGGGCTTCAAAACCCGCCCGTTCGACTCCGTGCTGCGCGAGGTGAAGGAATTCTTCGCGATTCACAAAGCCGAGGGCACGATCCCCGGCGGCGTGCATTTCGAGATGACCGGCAAGGACGTGACCGAATGCACCGGCGGCGTGCGCGCGGTGACCGACGGCGATCTGTCCTCGCGCTACCACACCGCCTGCGACCCGCGCCTGAACGCCTCGCAATCGCTGGAACTGGCGTTCCTCGTGGCCGAGGAGCTGCAGGACCGCCGCAAGCTGGCGAAAGCGGCTTCGCAATAAGGCGCGATCGTCGCGCCGCGGCACAGTTTCGGAAATAGATCGGCCCGGACCCTTGCGTCCGGGCCTATTTATTGCTGTCGGCGGTGCAGAGGTCATCCATCACGGGTCTTAACCCGTCCTGTCGCACCACCCGGAACATCGCGCGGCGCTCTTCCGGGGTCATTTCCGCCAGATGTGCGGCGCGGGATTTCGGCCGCGGGGTGTAAGGCGTCTGGCTTTCGGCGAAGCCGGAGGTGGCTGCGGTCGGCACGGGCTGCTCGAAGGAGTGCGCCGGAGGAGACCTGCGCCCAGTCGGTCGGGGCGAAGGCTGCGGGTCGCGCAGGGGCGGCATCTCCAAAGGCTTGATCCGCGCGGCTGACACGCTAAAGCGGCGCGGGGCGCGTCCAGCGTCGAGGTTACCGTCCGCCGCGTCCGGAGCGCGCAGAGGCTCCGCTACGAAACATCCAAGCGCGCGCGTCACCGCCTCGAAATCGTCCGTCAGCGGCAGCATCAGCAGATGGCCCGTCAGTTCCGGTTTTCCAAGCCCTGCCGCCGAGGCCAGCTGCGCCTCGGCGATGGCGGGACGCGCGAAGACGGCCTCGGTCAGATCGGCAATCTGTTTGCGGGCTTCGGGCGCGAAGAGCGAGGTCAGGGGCATGCCGCGCACCTCCATTCCCATCAGGCCGCAGATATGCTGGCCGGCAAGGCGAAACCGCGCGATGCCCGGCGCGACGCGCTCGAGGATGAAGGCGAATTGCAGTGCCCGGTCGATGCCGCGCGGATCGATATCGGCGCGCGCGGGCATCGGGCGACCGTCGAGCAGCGCCTCCCAATAGGCGTGCAGCTCGTTGCCGACCCGGCGACCTTTGGCCGAGGCGGGGGATGCAGCGTTGCTGTCGGTCTCGCGATCCATTTCTATCATCCTTGTTTCGTCCCGCGCGGCACGGGCGCGGGGCCGCTTTCTCTCGCCCGGCGCGCCGGTGGCGCGGGGCGCCTTGCGGTTGACCGTCGGGACGAAATCGTTACTGAACTCTTACCGGGCCCCAAGTTAGGCCATTTTTTCGTCACATGGAGAAAGAAACTCTTAAATGGTTAAGCCCGCCCCAGAGCCGCGCCCGGAGGGGGCGCCCGCCGCCGCCACCGTCTCGATGACCGGATTTGCCGCCGGACAGGGGAGCGGCGCGGGGCATGACTGGAGCTGGGATCTGCGCTCGGTCAATGGCAAGGGCTTCGACCTGCGGTTGCGGCTGCCCGATATCGAGGGGCTCGAGCCGGCGCTGCGCAAGGCGGTCGGCGAACGGGTCGCGCGGGGTAACGTCACGCTGAACCTGAAGCTCACGCAGGCCGTAGGCAGTGCCGCGATGCGGATCGAGCCGGAGGTGCTGAACGCGGCCCTTGCTGCCGTCGACAAGGTCGAGCGCGCCGCCGAACGCAAGGGCGTGGCGCTGGCGCCGCTCAAGCCGAGCGACCTGATGGCGATGCGCGGGGTGATCGACCACTCGGGCAGCACGATCGAGGATCCCGCCGCACTGCTGGCCGCCTTGATGGAGAGTTTTGCGCCCGTTCTGGAAAGCTTCGTCGCGATGCGCCGCGAGGAAGGCGCGCGGACGGGTGCGTTGCTGGCCTCCCGCATCGACGAGATCGCGGCGTTGACCGATGAAGCGGAAATCGCCGCCGCAGCGCGCGCTCCGAAAGCTGCAGAGACGCTGCGCGCGGCGCTCGCGCGGGTGATGGAAGCGACCGAGGCCGATCCCGACCGGGTCGCGCAGGAACTGGCGCTGATCGCGATCAAGGCGGATGTCACCGAAGAGATCGAACGGCTCCGCGTCCATGTCGAGGCCGCGCGCGCGCTTCTCGCCGAGACCGGGCCCGTGGGCCGCAAATTCGAATTTCTGGCGCAAGAATTCGTGCGCGAGGCCAATACGCTGTGCTCGAAATCGGGCGATGCGGAGTTGACGCGGATCGGTCTGGCGTTGAAATACGCGATCGACCAGCTGCGCGAGCAGATCCAGAACGTAGAGTGATACCAATGCCCGACACTGCCCGCCGCGGCCTTCTGATCATCCTGTCCTCGCCCTCGGGCGCTGGAAAATCCACGCTCGCCAAACGGCTGATGAGCTGGGATCCGACGCTGCGCTTCTCGGTCTCGGCCACGACGCGCGATCCACGCACGGGCGAGACCGATGGTGTCGAGTATTTCTTCAAGACCCGCGCAGAGTTCGAAGCGATGGTGGTGCAGGGCGACATGCTGGAACATGCCGAGGTGTTCGGCAATTTCTACGGCACCCCGAAAGGCCCGGTGGAGGCGGCGATGGGCGAGGGGCGCGATACGCTCTTCGACGTCGACTGGCAGGGCGGTCAGCAGATCCGCAACTCCACGCTTGGCAAGGACGTGGTCTCGATCTTCATTCTGCCGCCTTCGATCGCGGCGCTGGAAGACCGTCTGCGCAGCCGCGCGCAGGACAGCGACGACGTGATCCGCAGCCGGATGGAGAAATCGCTCGCCGAGATCAGCCATTGGTCGGAATATGACTATGTTCTGGTCAATGACGACCTCGACCGCGCCGAGGAGATGCTGCGCACCATTCTGACTGCGGAGCGTAACCGCCGCGATCGTCAGGTCGGGCTCAGCGAATTCGTGCGAAAACTGAACTGGGAGTTTGACGCAAGATGATTTACGAACTGGACGGGATCGCCCCGAAAATCGCCGAAGACGCATGGGTCGCCGCCGACGCCAACGTGATCGGCAAGGTTGTGTTGGAGGCCGAAACCTCGGTTTGGTTCTGCGCGACCCTGCGCGGCGATAACGAGGAAATCCGGGTCGGACGCGGCTCGAACCTGCAGGAAAACGTGGTCTGCCATACCGATATGGGTTTTCCGCTGACCATCGGCGAAAATTGCACGATCGGCCACAAGGCGATGCTGCATGGATGCACGATCGGGGACGGCTCGCTGATCGGGATGGGGGCGACGGTTCTGAATGGGGCGAAGATCGGCAAGGGCTGCCTGATCGGCGCCGGTGCGCTGATCACCGAGGGCAAGGAAATTCCCGACCGCAGCCTCGTGATGGGCGCGCCGGGCAAGATCGTTCGCGAACTCGACGAGGGCGCGCGCAAGGCGCTTCTGGGCTCGGCCGCGCATTACCGCGAGAATGCGGCGCGTTTCGCCAAGGGGTTGAAAGCGATCGGCTAATTGTCGCGACGCTTGTCGACCGGCAAGGTGAATATATCGAAATCGAGCTGGGGATGCGCGGCGCGCACCTCCTGCCGGATGAAGTCGATATTCGGAAGCGGAGTGGAATAGGCCCGCAGCTTGCCGGTAAACCCGAACCGTTCGAGACGCTTTGCCAGATCGAGAATGTCGAACCGCGTGGTCAGCAGCGGCGCCAGCACCAGTTCGGGGCGCAGAGCCGCCATCTTTTTCGCGGTGATCTGGTCGTATTGCAGTACCTGAATCGCCTGGCCCGAAATCTCGTTGAGCGACGGGGGCAACTTTCCGCCCGGGTCTACAAGCAGAAGGTTGCTGCTCTCGGACGTTTTCACGCATTGAAAGAGAACAGCTTGTAGCGCAAGGCGGGAACTCGGGGTTCTTGGCATAATTCGTAATAACCTCATCGCCCCCGATGATGTATTCGACGGAACCCGACCGGGCTCCGCTAAATACACGCCTAGGTTTAACGTCTCGGTGACCATTCTACAACCCATTGATTGCGAACCGCGAAGCGAGAGTTGCGATGCCGATGCGGGGTTGGATTGCATGTCTATGACAAGCCTTTACAGCTCGCCTCGCATCGCTCAAACCTTGCTCCGAACGAGATGGCAGGCGGGGAGGCGCGGCAATGAGCCAAGGGGCGATCGGACAGGTTCTCGACGCGCTGCCGAGCGCGGTTTTGCTGATCGGGCGCGACGAGCGGATCGCGCAGGGCAATCTCGCAGCCAATCGGCTGTTCGGCACGCAGTTTCTCGGGCGCCCCTATGTGACGGTGTTGCGCCAGCCCGGCTTTGGCGCGGCGGTAAGCGCGGCGCTGCGCGGGGCGCGACCCGATCCGGTTCGCCTGCGGCTGCATCCCACCGGTCAGGCCGAGACGATCACGCTGGTGCATTTCTCTCCGCTGCCGCCCGCGCCCGAAGGGCCGCTTGCGACGAATTCGGTTCTGGCAAGCTTCGAAGACATCACGGCTCTCGAATCTGCCGAAGCCATGCGGCGCGATTTCGTTGCAAATGTGAGCCACGAGTTGCGCACGCCGCTGACCGCGCTGATGGGCTTCATCGAGACGCTCCGCTCGAGCGCGCGCGACGATGCGGCGGCGCGCGACCGGTTCCTGTCGATCATGGAGCGCGAGGCGGCGCGGATGAACCGTCTGGTGGGCGATCTTCTCTCGCTCAGCCGTGTCGAGGGCGAAGAGCGGATGCGTCCCACTGGCAAGGTCGATCTGGCGCTGGTGCTCAAAGGGATCACGCAGACGCTCGAACCCGTGGCAGAAGCGGCGTCCGTCAAGCTGATCTGCGAGGGCGAAACCGGGGCCTTGCCCGTCCAGGGCGATCCCGATCAGCTGACGCAGGTCTTCTCGAACCTCGTGGAGAACGCGATCAAATATGGCGGGCAGGGCGGCGAGGTGCGGCTGCGGGTCTCACTGATCCCGCATGAGCCGGTGTTGCGCGGCAAAGCCTATCGCGTCGATGTGATCGACCGCGGCGAGGGCATCGACGAACAGCACCTGCCGCGCCTGACCGAGCGCTTCTACCGCGTCGATACCCACCGCTCGCGCGAGAAGGGCGGAACGGGGCTGGGTCTCGCCATCGTCAAGCATATCGTGGCGCGCCACCGTGGCCGGTTCCGCGTCGACAGCAAGAAGGGCGAGGGCAGCTGCTTCACGGTGATCCTGCCTGCGGCCTGAGAGCGCGCCGGTAAGGTTCGGTTTCGGCAGACGAGATGCGCTGACGTTCTGTCACTTCCGCGTCGCGCTCCCTTGAACCGGGACGCGCAAACCGATAGCTTTATGGCAACTTCAAATCGGAGGGCGTAATGATGACGCCCAAGCGTCCCCGGTCGGCGGGCGCGCTCCCGACAGCTGCATCGCCCGCGCGGGCGGTGAAACCGGCTCAGGTCGAGTCCCCCGCGACCAAATCCGCCAAGTCCGGCGAGGGGCTATATGCCGCTCTCGATCTTGGCACCAACAGTTGCCGGATGCTGATTGCCCGTCCCAAGGGTTCTCAGTTTCAGGTCGTGGACAGCTTCTCGAAAGCGGTCCAGCTGGGTCAGGGTCTCGAAACCTATGGCCGGTTGTCGCGCAGCTCGATGTCGCGCACCGTTCAGGCTTTGCAAATCTGTCGCCGCAAGATCGAAACGCACGGGGTCACCCGGATGCGTCTGGTGGCGACCGAAGCCTGCCGGCGCGCCAAGAATGCGCGCGACTTCATCCGTTATGTGCGCCGCGAGACCGGCCTGCCGCTGGAGATCATCGCGCCCGAGGAAGAGGCGCGGCTGGCCGTGATCTCCTGCGCTTCGCTGGTGTCGCCCAATTCCGAGCAGGTTCTGGTGGTCGATATCGGCGGCGGCTCGACAGAGCTCGTCTGGATCGACCTCGAAGACGTGCCGCCCGGCGACAGGGCCCGCGCGATCATGCGCCTCTCGCAAGGGTTCAACCAGCCCGACGGGCCCGATCCGGCGGCACGCGTTGTCGATTGGATTTCGGTGCCGCTCGGGGTCGCGACGCTCAAGGATCAATTCGCCGATGTCGAAGACGATGCCGCACGCTTTGCGCTGATGAGCTGGTTCTTCGAGGAGAAGCTCGCGGACTTCACGCCCTACGCGGCGGGCAGCCCGCAGGACGGGTTCCAGATCATCGGCACCTCGGGCACCGTCACGACGGTCGCGGCCTGCCACCTCAACCTGAAGCGCTATGACCGCAACCGGGTGGACGGGCTGACCATGACCTCGGGCGAGATCGACGCTGTGATCCGCTCCTTCCTGCAACTCGGGCCCGCCGGGCGGCGCTCCGACCCGCGGATCGGGCGCGACCGACACACCTTGATCATGTCCGGCGCCGCAATTCTCCAGGCCCTTATGCGGGTCTGGCCCACCGACCAGATGTCCATTGCCGACCGTGGCCTGCGCGAGGGGCTCCTCTATGCGCAAATGGCCGGAGACGGCGTGTTAGAAGAGATTAAATGATGGCGAAGACACCCAGCGGCAAGAACACTTCGGGACGCGGGCAGCGCGACCTGCGCGTGCGCGTAAAGACGGCGAAGGGGCGCAAGCTGTCCTCGACCCTCTGGCTGGAGCGGCAGCTGAACGACCCTTACGTGCAGCGTGCCAAGAAAGAAGGCTATCGAGGCCGTGCCGCCTACAAAATCCTCGAGCTGGACGACAAGTATCGCTTCCTCGTGCCCGGCGCGCGCGTGGTCGATCTGGGTTGTGCGCCTGGCGGCTGGTGTCAGGTGGCGGTCAAGCGTGTGAACGCCTTGGGCGAGAAATCCGGCAAGAAGGTCGGCACCGTTCTGGGTGTCGATCTGCAGGAGGTCACACCGATCGCCGGGGCCGAAATCCACGTGCTCGATTTCCTCGAAGAAGGCGCCGACGACAAGGTCAAGGAATGGCTTGGCGGCTCTGCGGATGTGGTGATGTCGGATATGGCGGCCGCGTCCTCGGGGCACCAGAACACCGATCACCTGCGCATCATCACGCTGTGCGAAGCGGCGGCAGAGTTCGCCTTCGACGTGCTCGAAGAGGGCGGCACCTTTGTCGCCAAGGTTCTCGCAGGCGGCGCGGAGCAGGGATTGATGACGATCCTGAAGAAAAACTTCACCAAGGTCGCCAATGTGAAACCGCCAGCCTCGCGCTCGGACAGCTCGGAGAAATTCGTGGTGGCGCAAGGTTTTCGCGGGCGGCGGCACGAGGAGCCGTGAGCCTAGACTGTCTCAACCCCGAGACAGGTGCCTGCCCGCTCAGCGGGAATTTACGTTGTGAACGGTTCGAATCGGCCTAACCTGCGTGGGCTTTCATAGGCTGCGCAAGAGAGGGAGGCTTTCGCATGCCGTCACTGCATACGGGCGTTCCGCGCCAACATGCCGATATCGTGCGCGAAGTCGTCTCTTCGCCGAAATCCGCCACGCGGGCGGGGTTCGCGGCGAGTTGGCGCCGCTCGATGATCCATCACCGCATCGACCCCGAAACCGGTGGGCGCAACGAGCGCCTGACCCAAGCCGAGATGCGCGAGCGGCGCGAGCGGGCGGAACTGATGATGCGGATCGCCTCGCCGGTGCTCGACCGTCTGTCGCGGGCGGCAGGCGATGCGGGCTGCACGGTCCTTCTGTCCGACGCGGGCGGGCTCGTGCTGGACGAGCGTTTGCGCGACGCGGATAAGGATGATTTCCATTCCTCCAACCTCGCGCCCGGCTCGGACTGGTCCGAAGGGGTCGAGGGCACGAACGGCATCGGTACCTGCGTCGCCGAGGCGCGCCCCGTCACCGTCTGGCGCGATCAGCATTTCCGCACCCGCAACACGGTGCTGACCTGCATGGGCTCGCCCATTTTCGGCGCGCAGGGCGATCTGGCCGGCGTGATCGACGTCAGCTCCGCGCGCTCCGACATGACCGAGGGATATGCGCGCCTCGTGGCGCTGACCGTGCAGGACGCGGCGCACCGGATCGAGGCGGACCTGTTCCGCGCCTCCTATGACGGCGCGCGCATCCTCTCGACCGGCTCGGGCGAAACCGGGGCGCAGGGCGTGATGCTGTTGGCGCTCGACCGCGACGATCTCGTCGTCGGCGCCACCCGCGCCGCCCGGCGGCACCTCGGAATCGAGGCCGGGCAGATCGGCCAGCTTCCGGCCTCCGATCTGCTGGAACATGGCATCCGCAACGGTCTCGAAGAAGCGCAACGCGCCGAAATGGCCCGCGCACTGGCCCGCAACGGCGGCAACGTCTCGGCTGCCGCCCGCGATCTCGGCATCGGTCGGGCGACCTTCTACCGCAAGGCCAAGGCGCTCAACCTCGGCGTTTGAGTGGCGGTGAGGCGGGCAGGGGGCTGGCCGACCGATCACGGCGCTATTCTATCGCGTTTCCGGATCTCCGTTTCTTGCCTGGCACCCCGTGGGGCGCCTGCCTTGTCGTAACAGCTGCAAGGCGTCGTGCGCCCAATTAGGTGTGCAAAGTGCTTCACTCACATTTTCGCAACGGTTTCTCACATAGATCGTGTCCGGTGTCGCTCGGCACGATCTGCGCCCCAGAGTTGTAAAGATCATACGAAAATCGCCGCCCGAACGTCCAAAACACGCCACAGTTCGATGCTTCCTTGAGGCATGAAGACCTCGGAATCTTCCGGCACGTATCGCTCCGATACCCGCGGCGTGCCTGAGGCAAAGCATAGGGCAGAGGCGAATGATGAGCTGCAAGTGCGGTGCTAGCTCTTAGCATCCCGATGCAGGGTATGGCGGGCGAGGCTTACTTGGCGCGATGCTCCCCTTCGGTCCTGAAAGTATTCCGGCGGCTCCGCGAGTGCGGGGCGGCGCCCCTCCTTCCTCTGAATGCTGCGCCTGCACCTGTCTCAGGTCTGATACAGATGACGTATTCCCCCAGCGCAGGCCGGCTATGCGTAGCGTGCGCGATTAGGCAAGCTGAGCCCCATGCTGCGCGGCCCTGTCGGTTGCGCTCTAAACTGGGAGGAAGACCAATGGCCAATGATATGACGCCCGAGTTCAAAGGCGTTTCCGTGTCGCCGTTCCGCGACCGCTACGACAACTTCATCGGCGGCAAGTTCGTGCCCCCGAAAAGCGGCAAGTATTTCGACAACATCACACCGATCACTGGCGGCAAGGTCTGCGAAGTCGCCCATTCGAACGAGGCGGATATCGAAGCCGCGCTTGATGCCGCCCATGCCGCGAAAGACGCATGGGGCAAGACCTCGGCTGCCGAGCGCTCGAACGTCCTTCTCAAGATCGCCGACCGGATCGAGGAAAATCTCGACTTGATCGCCGCCGCCGAAACCTGGGATAACGGCAAGCCGATCCGCGAGACCACGGCCGCCGACATTCCGCTCGCCGTCGACCATTTCCGCTATTTCGCGGGCGTTCTGCGCAGCCAGGAAGGCACGATGTCGGAAATCGACGCCGACACCGTCGCCTATCACTTCCACGAGCCTCTGGGCGTCGTCGGGCAGATCATTCCGTGGAACTTCTCGGTTCTGATGGCGGCATGGAAGCTGGCGCCGGCGCTGGCGGCAGGCAACTGCGTGGTGCTGAAACCGGCCGAGCAGACTCCGGCAGCGATCATGGTCGTGGCTGAAGTCATCGCCGACCTGCTACCCGATGGCGTTCTCAACATCGTCAACGGCTACGGCGCGGAAGTCGGCGCGGCGCTGGCGCGCTCCTCGCGCATCGCCAAGATCGCCTTCACCGGCTCCACCGCGACGGGCCGCAAGATCATGCAGGCCGCGACGGAGAACCTGATCCCGGTCACCTTGGAACTTGGCGGCAAGTCGCCCAACATCTTCTTCTCCGACGTGATGGCCGAGGATGATGCATTCCTCGACAAGGCGGTCGAAGGCTTCGTGCTGTTTGCCTTCAATCAGGGTGAAGTCTGCACCTGTCCGAGCCGCGCGCTCATTCAGGAGGACATTTACGAGAAGTTCATGGAGCGTTGCATTGCCCGCGTCGAAGCCATCAAGCAGGGCGACCCTCGCGTGATGGAGACGATGGTCGGCGCGCAAGCGAGCCAGGAGCAGCATGACAAGATCATGTCCTATCTGAGCATCGGTCGCGAAGAAGGGGCCGAGGTGCTCACCGGCGGTGACGCCGCGCGCTTCAACGGCGATCTGGCGAACGGCTTCTACATCCAGCCGACGATCCTGAAAGGCCACAACAAGATGCGGGTCTTCCAGGAGGAAATCTTCGGCCCCGTGGTGTCGGTCACGACCTTCAAGGACGAGGCAGAGGCGCTCGAGATCGCCAATGACACGATGTACGGCCTTGGCGCCGGTGTCTGGACCCGTGATGGCTCGCGTGCCTATCGCTTCGGTCGCGGGATCGAGGCGGGCCGCGTCTGGGTTAACAACTACCACGCCTATCCGGCCCACGCGGCCTTCGGCGGGTACAAGCAGTCGGGCATCGGTCGCGAGACCCACAAGATGATGCTCGATCACTACCAGCAGACCAAGAACATGCTGGTCAGCTACAACCCGAACAAGCTCGGGTTCTTCTGATAGGGTTTACCTCCCCGAAACCCGGGCCGCGCCTGCAAGGGCGCGGCCCATTTCTATGCGGCGCGGCGGGCCGCCGATATCGCGTGAACGAGATGTTAGGAGAATCGTTCTAGTCCGGATCCGACTGACTTTGAGAAAGGGTCCGACATGTCCATTCGCCGGCAAATCCTGTTGTTGCCAATCGTGATCTCGCTCATCGCCTGCGCGCTGATGGCTGCGGGGATGTTCTGGGTCGGTGGCAAGCTCGAGGATGTCTCGCGCGTGCGCAATCTGAATGCGGCCGAGGAACGGATGCGTAGCGCGATCGAGGCCGCGAGTGTCGGTGCGCGCGACCGGGCGCTGCTGATCGCAGGATTGCCGCAGGTACAGGCAGCAATGGCTGCGCGCGACGATGCCGCGCTCGAAGCGATCTTCGCGCCGAACTGGCCGGTCTTGCGCGACGAGACCGGCGTGGCGCAGTTTCAGTTCCATCTGGCGCCTGCAACGTCGCTGATCCGTATCCACAAGCTGGAAAAACGCGGCGACGATCTGTCGGGGTTTCGCAAGACCGTGGTCACGGTGAACGAGACCGACAAGCCGGTCGCGGCGCTGGAATCGGGCAAGGCGGGGATCGGCGCGCGGGGCGTCGCCCCGGTCTTCCACGAGGGCAAGCAGGTCGGTTCGGTCGAGATCGGCCTCAATATCGGACAAACCTTCTTCGACGCGCTCAAGGCCCAGACCGGCTCCGAGTATGAATATTTCGGTCTCCTTGGGGATGGGAAAGCCGAACGGCTCGCCTTCACCGTGGATGAGCGGAACCCGCTGAACGACGCGGATTTCGCGGCATTGCGCGCAGGCGAAACGGTCGACAAGTGGATCTCCCATGACGGGGCGGACTACGTGCTGCGCGCGACACCGGTGCGGGATTTCTCCGGCGACGTCGTCGGTGCCGCGACTGTGGAACTGAGCGCCGATGAGCTGGCGGCTCTGCGGCGAATGATCTGGCAGATTTCGCTCGGCTTGATTGCTGCGGCCTTCGTCGTCTCCGGGTTGATCGCCTGGATCGCGGGTGGACGGATCACGCGCCCGATCGGCGCATTGGCGCGGGCGACCGATGCGATTGCAAAAGGGGATACGCAGGTCAAGGTTTCGGGCGCCAAGCGGCGCGATGAGCTGGGCGAGATGGCACGGGCACTTCAGGTCTTCGCCGAGAATATCGAGCGGAACGCCGAAATGCAGGAGAGCCTGCGTCTCGAAGAGGAAAATGCCCGAAAGGCGGATCGCGCGCGTCAGGAAGAGGTCGCGCAGGCCGAGGAGGCTCGCCGTGCTGAGGCAGAGGCCGCGCAACGCGCGGAGCGCGAAGCCGAAGCCGTGGAACAGGCAGCCCTGCGCCAGCGCGAGGAAGAGTCGCGGCAAGCTCTCGCGGATCAGAAGACCATCGTGAATACGCTCGCTGCGGGGCTCGATGCGCTCGCGCGCGGCGATCTCGGTGCTTCGCTCGATCACGAACTGCCCGGCGAGTATGAAAAACTCCGCCACGACTTCAACGCGGCCGTGGCCCAGCTTGCCGCTTCGCTCAGTCAGATAGACAGCGGGGCACGGCATATCGACGGCGAGGCCCGCGCAATCGCAAACTCCGCCGATGAACTCAGCGCCCAGACAGAGCGCAATGCCGCAACGCTCGAACAAACTGCGGCGGCCCTCAACGAGCTTACGGTCTCGGTCCAATCGGCAGCGGAAGGGGCGCAGTCGGCGCGCGATCTTGCCAGCGACGCGCGCGGACATGCCGAGAGCGGCTCCAACGTAGTGGATAGCGCGGTGGCCGCGATGGCGGAGATCGAGACCTCTGCAAAGGCGATTTCGCGGATCACTTCGGTGATCGACGATATTGCCTTCCAGACCAACCTGCTCGCGCTCAACGCCGGGGTCGAGGCCGCACGGGCGGGCGAGGCGGGCCGGGGCTTCGCGGTCGTCGCTTCAGAAGTGCGCGCGCTGGCGCAGCGCTCCTCCGAAGCCGCTAAGGAAATCTCAGAGCTGATCTCTTCCTCGGACCGGCAGGTGCAATCCGGCGTGAGTCTGGTCGGCCAGACCGGTGCGGCGCTAGCGCGGATCGTGGGCTCGGTGCGCGAAATCCATGACCGGGTCTCGGAAATCGCGGCTTCTTCGGGGGAACAGGCGAATGGTATCGCCGAAATCAACACTGCGGTGCACCAACTGGATCAGGCAACGCAACGTGGGGCCGCGATGTTCGACCGCAGCGCCGCTGCCAGCCGCGCGATGCTGTCCGAGAGCGCGCAGCTGATCGCCGCCGTTTCGAGTTTCACCCTACCGCAACGCGATGGCACCGCGAGCGCTGCATGATGCGTCTGATCCATGGGCTCGTTCCAAAGACGCACATCGCTGTGACAAACGCGCGAGGGCGATTTCCCCGCCGCCTCGGCGCACGGATCGAGGCGGCGAGGTATCGTCGCCCTTGGCGTGATGGGACGAATTCGCCCAGACGCGACCCACGCGTCGGCCGGTCGCAGTCCCCCGGGGCGATCGGCCCGGGGCCCGCTCGGAAGGCAAGCCCGCCGGCCCTTCCTCGCGGCGCGAGACGCCGCTCAGGTGGCGCGGCGGAAGGCGATCGGGGTACTGCCGGTGCCGGCCTGAAAGGCGCGGGAGAAATATCCGGCGCTGCGATATCCCAGAAGCTGCGCGATCTCCTTGATCGGGACGGGGGTATCGCGCAGCAGGCGGCGGGCTTCGTAAAGGCGCCGCTCCTGCATCAGTTCCAGAGCCGATTTCCCGCAGGCGTCGCGACAGGCGCGCGACAGATGGGTCGGTGTTACGCCCAGTTCGCGCGCGATATCCGCGACCGGCGTTCCCGCGCGATACTCGCGCTCGACCAGAACGGCGTAGCGCGTAACCAGACGGCGCGCCGCGCTCGGGCGGATCGCCTCGCTCGCATTGCTCGCGATCTGTCGCTCGAGCCAAACGCTGAGCAGGCCCAGATGGCTGCGCAGTGCCCGGTCGGCGGCGGGACGCGTGCTCTCGTTCTCGCGCTGGATCGCTTCCAAGATCGAGCCGATTTCGCCCTGTGCGATCGCCTCCCGGATGCGCAGGTGATGGGCGGCGGGCGGCAAGACGATGTCGCTGTCGCGCCCGAAGAACAGCGCCTGACCGTGGGTCTGGTTGGAAATCTCGAAGCCGTGCATCACGCCCGGCGGGATGAAAATCGCGTTATTTGGCCCATAGCCGCGCGTCACGCCCGCCAGCGTGATCCGGCCCTGCCCTCGAGAGAACCACAGAAGGCAAGGTTCGGAATGGGCGCGCATTGCCTCGACCCGCCAACGCCCGCCCTTGGCCAGATGGGCGATCTGCACCAGCCGTGGCTCTCGCGGAACGGTGGGCAGTTCCGAAGGCTGGCCGACGTCGCCGCGCGTCGGGCCGGACATGGACTGCGACCCGGGCCTTACGGTCTTGGCCTGCGACAGCTGCGACAGGGGCGGAGTGGAAAAGAGCTTCACGATGCGTTGATCCCAAGCGATGACGGCGGGAGGATAGCCCGCAACCCGCTTAGCGACCAAGGAATTTTCCACAGAAGCCCGGACGCGCAGTTGCCGTTGGGTCACAGTCTACGTGATCTTGTGCCACGCCTTCATACGGCTACGAAACCATGTGCGTTGCCGCTTGGCATATTGGCGACTTGCCGCCTGCGCGCGTTTGCGCGCCTCACTCAGATCGAGTTGGCCATGCAAATGCGCGATCAATTCCGGCGCTCCGATCGCCTTCGCCCAAAGCGCATCCGGATCCCAGATTGGCTCCACCCTGCGAACCTCGTCGAGCGCGCCTTGTTCAAGCATCAGATCGAACCGGCGATCGATGCGTTCGGCCAGCCAGTCGCGCTCCGGATCGAGGTGGAGGGGCGCCGCAGTCTCGAGCGGCAGAAGCGGCGGCGGGGTGCGGGCCTGCCACACGGCGAGGCCTTCGCCGGTGGCGCGCAACACCTCCCACGCGCGCTGGACGCGCATCGGGTTCTGCGGATCGATCTTCGCGCGGGTCGTCGCGTCGAGCTCGCCCAGCATCCCCGCATGGCCTTCCGAGAGCCGCCGCTGATCGGCCTCGGCGCGAATTTCCGGTGGCGTTACGGGGATCTCCGCCAATCCCTGCGTCAGCGCCGTGAAATAGAGCCCGGTGCCGCCAACGACGATCGGGCGCGGCCCGCCTGCGTGAAATGCCTCCAGATGCGGCGTGACATCGCGCAGCCAATGGCCGACGGAATAGTCCGCGCCGGGATCGAGATGCCCGTAGAGGGCATGCGGCGCGCGGGCCTCTTCCTCGGGCGAGGGTCGCGCGCTCAACACCCGCCAGCAGGACCAGACCTGAAGCGCATCGGCATTGATCACGATGCCGCCCGCGGCTTCGGCGATCGACAGTGCCAGCGCCGATTTTCCGCTCGCCGTGGCGCCCGCGATCAGCACGGGCGTTCGCGGCGATATATCGGGCAGGGCAGGCGGCATCGGCGGCTCTTGCAGGCTTTCTGTCGGGCTCGGGGAACAACGCTTCTGCAAGAGGTTGAACCCCGGCTCTATTTGGATCATTTTGCGCGCCAATGACAACAGCCCATCGGAGGATCAGATGAGCGCCGAGACGCATCCCGCGGCCAAATACAATCGCGTGCTACTGAAAATCTCGGGCGAGGCGCTGATGGGGGACCAGGGCTACGGCCTGCATCCGCCGACCGTGTCGCGTATAGCGCATGAAGTGAAGTCGGTGCGCGATCTCGGTGTCGAAATCTGCATGGTAATCGGCGGCGGCAACATTTTCCGCGGGCTTGCGGGCTCTGCTCAGGGGATGGAGCGCACGACGGCCGATTACATGGGGATGCTCGCGACCGTGATGAACGCGCTGGCGATGCAATCGGCGCTGGAAGGCCTGGGCGTCTTCACCCGCGTAATCTCGGCCATCCCGATGGATCAGGTCTGCGAGCCCTATATCCGCCGCCGCGCCGTACGCCACCTCGAGAAGAAGCGGGTCTGCATCTTCGCCGCCGGCACCGGCAACCCCTATTTCACCACCGACACGGCCGCGACGCTGCGCGCCAACGAGATGTCCTGCGAAGCGATCTTCAAGGGCACCAAGGTCGACGGGGTCTATGACAAGGACCCGAAGAAATTCGACGATGCGAAGCGGTACGATACCGTCAGCTATGACGAGGTTCTTCAGAAGAATCTCGGAGTGATGGATGCCTCGGCGATCGCGCTCGCACGCGACAACAACAAGCCGATCATCGTGTTCTCGCTTGACGAGCCGGGTGGCTTCCGCGGCATTCTGGCAGGCGAAGGCACCTACACCAAAGTGCAGGGCTGAGCGCCGCGCGACGATCACAAATGCTAGTTTTCGCCTGCGAGCTGCGCTAAAGCTCGGCCCGAGGCTCAACAAGAACGGGGAAATACCCAATGTCCGACGATTTCGAGATCGATACCGATGACCTGGCACGCCGTATGGATGGCGCTATGAGCTCGCTCAAGCATGAATTCGCGTCGCTGCGCACGGGCCGCGCCTCGGCTTCGATGGTGGAGCCGGTTCAGGTCGAAGCCTATGGCCAGATGACCCCGATCAACCAGGTCGGGACCGTCAACGTGCCCGAGCCGCGGATGGTCACGATCAACGTCTGGGACAAGGGCCTCGTCGGCAAGGTCGAGAAGGCGATCCGTGAATCGGGTCTGGGCATCAACCCGCAGACCAACGGGACGATCATTATGCTGCCGATCCCCGAGCTCAACGAGGAGCGCCGCCGCGAACTGACCAAGGTCGCTGCCCAATATGCAGAGCACGCCCGCGTCGCGATCCGCAACGTGCGCCGCGATGGCATGGACCAGATCAAGAAGGCCAAGGCCGACGGCATGTCCGAAGATGACGTGAAGCTCTGGGAGAGCGAAGTCCAGGAAATGACCGACGCGCATATCGCCAAGGTCGACAAGGCGCTGGAAGACAAGCAAGCCGAGATCATGCAGGTCTGAGGCCTCCGCCTCAGCCCCGCATTGCGTCCTGCGCGAGAAGGATCACATCGCCGATGGCCCCTAGCATTCCCGATATCGCCCAAACCCCGCAGGGGCATGACGGCGGCGCGCCTGCGCCGCTGCATGTCGCGATCATCATGGATGGCAATGGGCGGTGGGCCACCCAGCGGGGCTGGCCGCGTCTCGCCGGTCACCGCAAGGGGGCGGAGCAGATCAAGAAGGTCGTGCAGGCCGCGCCCGACCTCGGCATCCGCTACATGACGATCTACGCCTTCTCGACCGAGAACTGGAAGCGTTCGACGCAGGAAGTTCTTGGTCTGATGAAGATGTTCCGGCTGATGATCAAACGCGAGGCGGCGGAGCTCTCGCGTCAGGGCGTCGAGCTGCGCTTCATTGGGGACCGGACGCCGCTCGACCCGCTTCTGCGCGAGACGATGGACGCGATCGAGACCCGCACCAAGGGCAATTCGAAGCTGACGCTGGCGGTTGCGATCAATTACGGCGGGCGCGACGAGCTGAAGCGCGCCGCGCAATCCATCGCGCGTGACGTGGCCGCGGGCAAGATCGATGTCGATGCGGTCGACGAGGCCCTGATCTCGGCGCGGCTCGACAGCGCGGGGATGCCCGATCCCGATCTGGTGATCCGCAGCTCGGGCGAGACGCGGACCTCGAATTTCCTGCCGTGGCAGGCGGCCTATTCCGAATATGAATTCACGCCCACGCTCTGGCCCGATTTCACCCCGGCCGAGCTTGCGGACATCCTCGAGCGGTTCGCCGGGCGCGAGCGGCGCTTCGGCGGGGTCGCCTCGTGACCCGTCAGCCGCGGACCGGCAAATGGGGCGATCTCGTCCCGCGGCTCGCCTCCGGGCTTGCAATGGTCGCGATCGGGCTTGCCGCGATCTGGTGGGGCGGGCCGGTCTTCGCGGCGCTCTCGGTGCTCGTCACCGGGCTGATGGTCTGGGAGCTGACCGAGATGCTGCGCCCCGAACGCCCCGGCAAAGCCGTGGGTCTGGGGCTCGTGGCGGCGGCGACCCTGACCTTCGTCTTCGTGATCCACGAACCTTACGGGCTGCTTTACCTGCTGATCGTACCGATCATGGCGGCGGTGATCTGCACCGGGCGGCGCCGGATCGGCGCGGCCTATGCGCTGGCGATCATGCTGACGGGATACGGGCTGGTGGCGCTGCGAGAGGGCGCCGGGCTGGGTGCGATCACATGGATCGTCGCGGTGGTCGTTGTCTCTGATATCATGGGATATTTCGTCGGCCGGACGGTCGGCGGACCGAAATTCTGGCCCAAGGTCAGCCCGAAGAAGACATGGTCGGGCACGATCGGCGGCTGGGTCGGCGCGGCGCTCGTGGGCTTCGTCTTTGCCCAGATGGGCGGCGGTCTCGCGATGATCTGGATCTCGCCGCTTCTGGCCTTCGCGGGCCAGCTGGGCGACATCGCCGAAAGCGCGATCAAGCGCGCGACCGGGGTGAAGGACAGCTCCTCTCTGATCCCGGGCCATGGCGGTGTGCTCGACCGGTTCGACGCGCTGACCGGGGCCGTCGTGTTCCTGATGCTGATCTCGCAGGTGACGACCCTGCCGCTGACGGAAGGCTGAACGATGCGGAAGGTTTCGGTCTTCGGGGCAACCGGCTCGATCGGCGAAAGCTGCTTTGATCTGCTGATGGCACAGGGCGGGGCGGAAGCCTACGACGTCGTGGCGCTGAGTGCGGGCCGCAATGTTGCGCGACTGGCCGAGCAGGCCGTGGCGCTGAAAGCCGATCTGGCCGTAACCGCATTCGACGATTGCCTGCCCGCCTTGCGCGATGCACTGGCCGGGACCGGGATCGAGGTGGCCGCCGGGCCGCAGGCTTTGATCGAGGCGGCCTATCGCCCCGCAGATTGGGTTCTGTCGGGGATCGTCGGCGCGGCGGGGCTCGCACCCGGCTTCGCGGCGCTCTCGCAAGGGGCGACGCTGGCGCTGGCGAACAAGGAGTCGCTGGTCACCGCCGGGCCGCTCCTGATGGCCGAGGCGCGCACCCATGGCGCGACGATCCTGCCGGTGGACAGTGAGCATTCGGCGATTTTCCAAGGGCTCGTGGGCGAGGATATCGCCGCGGTCGAAAGGGTTATCATCACCGCCTCGGGCGGCGCATTCCGCGACTGGCCGATGGAAAAGCTGGCCCATGCGACCGTGGCAGAGGCCTCGGCGCATCCGAATTGGGACATGGGGCAGCGGATCACGATCGACTCCGCGTCCATGTTCAACAAAGCCTTGGAAGTTATTGAGGCGAAAGAGTTCTTCGGTTTCGCGCCAGAGCAGATCGAAGTCCTCGTGCATCCTCAGAGCATCGTCCATTCGTTGGTCGGGTTCCACGATGGCGGGCTGATGGCGCATATGGGTGTGCCCGACATGCGCCATGCGATCGGCTATGCGCTCAACTGGCCCGCGCGAAAGCCGCTTCCGGTCGAGAAGCTCGATCTGGCGAAGATCGGACAGCTCGATTTCCGCGCCCCCGATCTGCAGCGGTTCCCCGCGCTGCGATTGGCGCGCGAGGTGATGGAGACGGGCGGTCTGGCGGGCACCGTGTTCAACGCCGCCAAGGAGGTGGCGCTCGATCTGTTCATCGCGGGACGTATCGGATTTCTCGACATGGCGGCGCTGGTCGAGACCACCTTGGGCGAGATGTCGCGGGATCAGGGGCTTGGAATCGCGGCGAAAGACCTCGATATGGTTCTGAGCTGCGACGCCGAGGCGCGCGCGCGCGCAATGGCGATCTGTGAACACGGAAGGATCTGAGTTTTGGACCTGCTGCCCCAATTCGGAAATCTGCTCTATACCGTGGTGGCCTTCGTCGTCGCGCTCTCGATCATCGTCGCGGTGCATGAATACGGCCATTACATCATCGGACGGATTTCCGGCATCAAGGCAGAGGTTTTCTCGCTGGGCTTCGGGCCCAAGCTGATCAGCCGCGTCGACAAGCATGGCACGCGCTGGCAGATCGCGGCGGTGCCATTGGGCGGCTACGTCAAGTTTCTGGGCGATGCGAACGCGGCCTCGGCCGGGGTCGATGTCGAGGAGATGCAGCACCTGAGCCCCGAGGAACGCCGCCACACCATGCATGGCGCGCCTCTTTGGGCACGGGCTGCGACCGTGGCGGCAGGGCCCGTCTTCAACTTCATTCTGTCTATCCTCGTGATCGCGGGATTGAGCCTCTGGGCCGGAAAGGCGACCGAGACGCCCGCGATCCAGACTGTCGTGGCGCTGCCCGGTGGGTCAGGCGATCTGCAACAGGGCGACGTGATCGACGCGGTGGCGGGCAAGCCGACGCCGGATTATCAAGCGCTCTCCGACGTGGTCGATCAACTGCCCGCAGGGCCGACGCTCGATTACACCGTAACCCGCGACGGCAGCAAAACCGACGCCACGGGGCCGCAGCTTTTCCCGGCGCGATTTGCGGGCGTTCAACCCGGCTCGGCCGCCTATGATGCCGGGCTGCGGGCCGGCGACGTGATCACGGCGATCGACGGCAAGCCGGTCTATCGTTTCATCGATCTGCAGGATGCGGTGAAAGCGGGCGCGGGCAAGCCGGTCGCGCTCGATATCTGGCGGCCCGAGGGAGATGCGGGCAAGACGTTCTCCGTGACGCTCGAGCCGCGCCGCACCGATCTGCCGGTGGGCGACGGACAATTCGAGACCCGGTTCCTGATCGGCGCCACGGGCTCGTTCATGTTCGAGCCGGTAACCCAATCGGTCGGCCCTGTCGATGCGCTGGTGGGTGGCGTGACCCAGACCTGGGGCATCATCACGCAATCGGTCTCGGGCATTCAGGCGATGATCGCGCAGCGGATTTCGAGCTGTAATCTCACCGGCGCGCTGCGCATTGCCGAGACTTCGGCTGCGGCGGCGAAATCGGGGATGCTCGACTTCATCTGGTTCATCGCGGTGCTGTCGACGGCTGTGGGTTTCCTGAACCTCTTTCCGATCCCGGTGCTCGATGGCGGCCACCTTATGTTCCACCTCTACGAAGCGATCACGGGCAAGCCACCCTCCGATCAGTTGATGAACGTCTTCATGTCGATCGGGCTGGCGCTGGTGCTGACGCTGATGGTCTTCGGGCTGTGGAACGATCTGACCTGCTGAGCGGGGACTGACTGAGCGGGGCCTGATGGGCGCGCGAGCGGGCGGTGCCGCGGTTTCGCCACATTTGCCTCGCAATGCCGACATGAAGGCCGGGTAGGGAACCTTTAGGCGCAACTCGCGCGAAGGAGGCCACCCATGTCCGAGATCATCGCGCATCACTATCGCGAACTCCGCCCCTTGGTGGATATTGTCGGCGACCGGCTGCTGTTCATCGCGGCGGTTCTGGTCGCGCTTCTCGGTGCGGCTCTGATCGGTGTTCAACTGATCGATATTCTCGGCGGCGACGCTTCGAGTTTCCAGCGCATTTGAGCCGGAGCCGACAGGGGCGCAACGCCCGCAAAATCCGTTCTTCCTTGATCCCGGGGCCGCCTTCGCGGCCCTTTCCTTCGTGGCAAGATGATCGCGGTCCACAAAATCTCGGGGCCGAGGGGCCATCCCAGCTTTGACATCGGTTACGCCCTTCGCTACCACCCTAACCAAAGGGAAAAGTGAACTTCCGGCGGGAGAGGGCGATGTCGATGAGCGTGCAAACTATGCTGAGACTCTGTGCGACGCGAAAGGCACTGCGGGCCAGCGTAGTATTTCCAGCAGTTGCAATGAGTTGCCTCGCGGTTCCCGTGATCGCTCAGGCGCAGCAATACAGCTTCTCGCAGGTGGTCATCACCGGTAACGAGCGCGTCGACGCGGCGACGATTCTGTCCTTCGCCAGAATCGCCCGCAATCAGCCCGTCACCGCCGCCGATCTGAACGCGGCTTACCAGCGCCTGACGAATTCCGGCCTGTTCGAGAACGTTGCGATCACGCCGCAGGGCAACACGCTCAAGATCGCCGTGACGGAATATCCGACGATCAGCGTGATCAATTTCGAAGGCAACAAGATCATCAAGGATGCGCAGCTCGCCGCGATCATTCAGGCGAAGCCGAACCGTGTCTACAATCCCGCCCAGATCGAAGCCGACGCCCAGCGTCTGGCGCGTGCCTATTCCGAGGATGGCCGCATGGCCGCGCGTGTCGTGCCGAAGGTCATTCGCCGCGACAACAATCGCGTCGACGTGGCCTTCGAGATCAAGGAAGGCAAAGTCACCTCGATCGAACGTGTGACTTTCACCGGCAACCGCTCCTTCTCGGATCGTCGTCTGCGTCAGGTTCTCGAGACGAAGCAGGCGGGGATTTTCCGCACCTTCGTGAAGAACGACACGTTCAACGCAAGCCGCATTCCGGTCGACCGTCAGAAACTGATCGAGTTCTACCAGGCGCGCGGCTACAAGAACGTGCAGGTCACCGGCGTGTCCTCGCAGATGTCGCGTCAGCGCGATGCGTTCTTCATGACCTTCAACATCATCGAAGGGCAGAAATACCACTTCAACGCGATCAACACGAGCTCCGAGATCGACGGGCTTGCGCCTGACGAGTTCGCGCCGCTCACCAAGATCCGCCAAGGTCAGACCTTCTCGCCAAAGGCGATCGAATTGGCCGTGACCCGGATGGAACAGCTTGCGATCAAGAAGGGCGTGCAATTTGTCCGCGTCGATCCCCGCATCACCGAAGACCCGCGCACGCAATCGGTCAATGTCGATTTCGTTCTGGTCCGTGGCCCGCGCGTCTTCGTGCAGCGCATCGACATCGAAGGCAACACGGCGACGCTCGACCGGGTGATCCGGCGCGAATTCCGCACCGTCGAAGGCGACCCCTACAACCCGCGCGAGATCTCGAACGCGGCTGACCGGATCCGTGGCACCGGCTATTTCAAGTCGGTCGACGTGAACACCAAGCCGGGCAGCAACTCCGATCAGGTCGTGGTCGACGTGAACGTCGAGGAGCAGCCCACCGGCTCGCTCGGTTTCGGCGCGTCCTATTCCAAGACCGACGGGATCGGCTTCAACGCCTCGCTGGAAGAGAAGAACTTCCTCGGCCGCGGGCAATATCTCGGTCTGTCGCTCGGAACGACCAAGGACAACAACAGCTCGAGCATCCGCTTCGTCGAGCCGGCTTTCCTCGGCCGTGACGTGGCGCTGAAATTCTCGGCGATCTATGCGACGTCCAGCTCGGCCACGAACACTAATTACGACACGCGCCGTATCAGCATCGAACCGGCGCTGGAATTCCCGGTCTCCGAGCGCGGCCGGCTGCAGGTGAGCTACAAGATCGGCGAAGACACGCTGAACAACGTGCCGGCCGACTCCTCAGAAATCCTGCAGCGTGAAGAAACCGAGAAGGGCTCGCAGCGGTACAGCGGCCCGGGCCTTCGCTACAGCTACGACACCTCGCGCGAACAGATCGACCCGCGTTTCACCTGGCGCTTCAACGTCGACCAGCAGTTCTGGGGCCTGGGCGGTGACGTGAAAGGTGGCCAGACCACCGCGAAGATCGTCGGTGAGCGCAAGATCTTCAACGAGGAAGCGACGCTGCGCGCCTCGCTCGAAGGCGGCGCGGTCGATGCCACGGATGGTTCGACGATCCTGCAACGCTTCTCGGGTAGCCAGATCCGCGGCTTCGAGAGCTACGGTATCGGTCCGCGTGATCTCAATGCAGCGAACAGAGACGCGCTCGGCGGCAACTACTACTGGGTCGGCAAGGTCGAAGCGGAGTTCCCGATCGGTCTGCCCGAGGAATACGGCATCACCGGCGGTGTGTTCTGGGATGTGGGTTCGGTCTGGGGTCTGGATGACACCAACGGCACCGGCGGTAACGAGGTCGACGACTCGATGCATGTCCGTTCCGCGGTCGGCGTATCTCTGTTCTGGAAATCGGCGATCGGTCCGTTGCGTCTGAACTTCTCGCGCGCGATCAAGAAAGAAAGCTACGACAAGACGCAGAACTTCGATCTGTCTCTTTCCACGCAGTTCTAAGGGCGCGCGATGCGTCTGAGCCGTATCTCCGTCACCCTTATCGCAGCCGCACTGGCCTTCGGGCCCGGCGCGGCTGTCGCGCAATCGGCAGGTCAGACTCCCGACGCGCAGGCCTTGGGGCCACGCGCACAACAGAGCGCGGTTCTGACCCTCGATTGGGAGAAGCTTTACGACAACTCGCTGTGGGGCAAGCGAGTGCAATCCGAGATTCAGGCCGCCTCAAACGCGCTGCGCAAGGAAAACGACCGGATCGCGAGTCAGCTCGAGGCGGAGGAGCGAAAGCTCACCGAGGAGCGGCTGACGATGCCTTCGGACGCGTTCCAGAAAGCCGCCGATGCGTTCGACAAGCGGGCAACCGATATTCGTCAGGCCCAGAAGGCCAAGGCCGATGCGATCCAGCGCCAGCTCAATCAAGAGCACCAGACCTTCGTCCAAACGGTGGTGCCGTTGCTCGACGAGGTACTGCGGGCGCGCGGTGCGGTCGTGGTGCTCGATTCCCGCGCGATCATCCGCGGGCTCGCGCAGGCCGACGTGACGCAGGAACTCGGCGCGCGGGTCGATAAGGAAATCGGCGACGGGGCCGGGCGCGTGACACCGCTGGTCCCGCCCGCCTCCAATGACAGCGCGGGTGCGGCGACCGATACGCCCGCGCCTTCGGATCAGGCGGCGCCTTCCCAGCCCGCTCCGGATCAACCTGCGAATGGCGCGACGACGGATTCGAGTGGCGAGGCAGGCGTTTTCGTGGATACGACGCCGAACACGAAGCCCAAGGGCAACGGCAATTCCACGCTGGACGGGGCGACCCGCGATGCGCCCGGATTGCCGCTCGGTCTGCCGGTGGTAGATGGTACTCAGGCCACTCCGACGGACACCAAGCCGGGGCAATAGCAGGCGCGCGCTGCTTGCCAAGCGAGGCCGCGATTGCTAGCAACAAGCCAAAAGCGACGATTGCGTGATGCGGCGCCCTAATGCGGCCGCAGGCGCAATTTGCCCGAGAACGAGGACAGCTCATGACCGAACCCGCCCCCTATACCGAAGCCGATCTGTCGCTCATCAAGCGCATCATTCCGCATCGTTATCCGTTCCTGCTGATCGACAAGGTGCGTGACATCGTTCCGAACAAGGGCGCGGTCGGAATCAAGAACGTCACCGCGAACGAGCCGCATTTCCAGGGCCACTTCCCGGAAGAGCCGATCATGCCCGGTGTCACCATCGTCGAGGCGATGGCGCAGACCTCGGCGGTCGTCGTGGGGATTTCGCTCGACGTGATCGACAAGCCGCTGCTGACCTATTTCATGGGTATCGACAAGTGCAAGTTCCGTCGCAAGGTGGTTCCTGGCGACGTGCTGGAGCTGCATGTCTCCGTGAAGCGTGGCGGCGGCAAGATCTGGAAATTCGAGGGCCGGGGTACGGTGAATGGCGAACTGGCCGCCGAAGCCGAGTTCACCGCGATGATGGACCTTCAGGGCTGAATGCATGAGCATTGACCCAAGCGCGCAGATTCACGCCTCCGCGGTGGTCGAGCCCGGGGCGGTGATCGGTCCGGACTGCCGGATCGGTCCGTTCTGCGTGGTCGGGCCCGAGGTCGTGCTCGGCCGCGGCGTGTCGTTGCAAAGCCATGTCGTCGTGCAAGGCGCGACCGAGATCGGCGACGAGACGGAGGTGTTTCCTTTCGCCTCGCTCGGGCAGATCCCGCAGGATCTGAAATTCAACGGCGAGAAGACGCGGCTGAAGATCGGCAAGCGCAACCGCATCCGCGAATACGTGACGATGAACACCGGCACGGAGGGCGGCGGCGGGCTGACCGAGATCGGCGATGACGGGCTCTTCATGTCGTCGTGCCACGTCGCGCATGACTGCAAGCTGGGCGATCGGGTCATTCTGGTGAATTCGGTCGCGGTGGCGGGGCATTGCGTGCTGGGCGATGACGTGATCGTCGGGGGCCTCTCGGGCGTGCACCAGTTCGTCCGCATCGGGCGCGGCGCAATCATCGGCGCGCTGTCGATGGTGACGGCGGATGTTATCCCGCACGCGCTGGTCGCAGGACCGCGCGCCGGGCTCGAAGGGCTGAACCTCGTGGGCCTGAAGCGTCGTGGAACCCCGCGCGAGGAGATCTCGGCATTGCGCAAGACCGTCGAGGCGCTCGGTCAGGGCAGCTTCCGCGAAAGCGCGCGAACCCTGTCCGATGAGGGTGTCGAGGGCGAATTGGCGCGCGAAGTGCTCGACTTCATCCTCGGCCCGTCCGAGCGCAGCTTCCTGACGCCCGGCAAATGAGCGGGGGCAAGCATACCGCGCTGATCGCCGGCTCTGGCCGTCTGCCCGCGATCGTGCAAGAGGCCGTGCCGGACATCCTCGTTTGCGAGATGATCGGCGCGCCCTGCGATCTGGATGGCGATCACCTGCGATTCCGGATCGAGCGGCTGGTGCCGTTTCTCGACGAACTGGCCGATCGCGGGATCGAGCGAGTGGTGTTCGCCGGCGCGATGCAGCGACCGGCGATCGACCCCGAGCAGTTCGATCCGCGCTCGGCGCAACTGGTGCCGCGTCTCGCCATGGCGATGCAGGCCGGCGACGATGCGACGTTGCGCGCGGTGATCGAGGTCTTCGAGGAGTTTGATCTGGAGGTCGTCGGCGCGCATGAAATAGTGCCGACATTGCTGCCCGAGGCGGGTGTGCTGTGCGGCAAACCGTCCGCCGTGGACGAAGACGACGCCGAGCGTGGCGCCGAAATCGTGGCCGCGCTTGGGGCTTCGGATATCGGTCAAGGGGCGGTCGTTGGGCGCGGGCTTTGCCTTGCCGTCGAGACACTGCCGGGCACCGATGCAATGCTCGATTTCGTGCGTCACCACAAAGGCTTGCGCGGCGATCTTAAAGCGGTGAAAGGGGTCTTCTACAAGGCACCGAAGCCTGATCAGGACCGTCGCGCCGATCTGCCCGCCATTGGCGTTGAGACGGTGAAGAACGCCGCCGCTGCTGGCCTGTCCGGTATCGCCTTCGAGGCGGGCGGCGTGATGCTTCTCGACCGCGACGCGGTCATCGAGGCCGCCGAGGAAGCGGGCCTCTTTCTCTGGGCGCGGGCGTCATGAGGCTCTACGTCATCGCGGGCGAGGCTTCGGGCGACAAGCTCGGCGGCGCCCTGATGGCGGGGATTAACGAGCTTGCACCGCAGGTCGAATGGTCCGGCATTGGCGGAGAGGAAATGGGCGCGCAGGGCCTGACCAGCCTCTTCCCGATGGAAGAGCTTTCGGTCATGGGACTGATGGAAGTTCTGCCGAAATACCGCCATCTGAAACGTCGCATCGCCGAGACCGCGGATCATGTGATCGATAGCGGCGCCGAAGCGCTGATCACCATCGACAGTCCCGATTTCTGCCTTCGCGTCGCGCGGCTGGTGAAGGAAAAGCGCTCTGATCTCAAGGTGATCCACTATGTGGCGCCTTCGGTCTGGGCGTGGCGTCCGGGGCGTGCGCAGAAGATGGCGCGGGTGGTCGATCACGTGCTCGCGCTGCTGCCTTTCGAGCCGCCCTATATGGAAGCCGCCGGGATGAGTTGCGATTTCGTGGGCCATCCCGTCGTCGCCGAACCGCGTGCGACCGGTGCGGACGCGGCGGCCTTCCGCGAGACCCATATGATCGGCGAGGATCAACCGCTGGCGCTGTGTCTGCCGGGCTCGCGGCGCGGCGAGGTAAGGCGGCTCGGGGCACGGTTCGACGAGGCGCTGATGCAGCTGCGCGACCGCGAGCCGGGGCTGCGCGTCGTGCTGCCGACGGTGCGGGGCGTGGCGCCGATGGTGCGCGAGATGACGGCGCGCTGGCCGGTCGCGCCGATCGTGGTCGAGAATGCCGATGACAAGCGCGCGGCTTTCGCCGCCGCCGATATCGCTCTGGCGGCCTCGGGGACCGTCAGCCTGGAGCTGGCGGCGAACCGGGTGCCGATGGTCATCGCCTATGACGCGAATTTCCTGACTTGGCATATTATCTCGCGGATGCTCAAGATCGACACGGTGACGCTGGTCAATCTGGTCTCGGACACGCGGGTGATCCCGGAATTCCTCGGCCCAGAATGCAAGCCGCGCGAGATTTCGGCGAAGATGCTGGAGTTGCTGGAAGAAGACGCGGCGCGTGACGAGCAGATGGCCGCGATGGAAGAGGTGATGCGCCGTTTGGGCGAGGGCGGCGAGCCGCCCGGCCTTCGTGCGGCGCGTTCGGTTCTGGAGTTTCTCGGGAGGGCGTGATGCGCGTCTTTTTGGTGATGACGCTGACATTTTGGGCGGGAAGCGTTTTGGCCGAACCCGATCCGGCGCAGCTTTTCACGCAATCCTGTGGGCGCTGTCATCGCGATGCGGAGCGATTGATGGCACGGCTCGGCTGGGCGCTCGGTTCGAAGACGCCGGAGGAGCGGCGCGAATGGCTCGACGATTTCATCGTCTCGCATCATTCGCCCGATCCCGACAGCCGCGCGGCGATTGCCGCATGGCTGGCAGAGCTCGCCTCGTAAGACGACCCCTGCCGAGGGGCCTTAGCCCAGCACCGATTTCACGGCATCGGCGGTGACTTCGATGATCTTGTCGGCCTCCGCCTCGGTCAGGCACAGCGGCGGGGCGAGGCCAAGGATGTCGCCCTGCGGCATCGCACGCCCGATCACGCCACGCTCGACCATCGCGCCTGCGATCTTCGCGCCGATCTTGTCGGAGGCGTCGAAGAAGGTGCGGTTGTCGCGATCCGAGACGAATTCCACTGCGCAGAGCATCCCTTCGCCGCGGATATCGCCGACATTCGCGTGCTCGCCGATGGCGGCGCGCATTTGGTCATTGAGGTATTTGCCGACTTTACCCGCATTCTCGACCAGACCCAGCTTGTCGATCAGTTCGAGGTTCGCGACACCGGCCGCCGCCCCGATCGGGTGTGCCGAATAGGTCCAGCCGTGTCCGATCGGCCCATTTTCGTCGGTGCCTTGCTCGAGCACTTTCCAGACCTTGTCGCTCACGATCGTGCCGGAGAGCGGCGCATAGGCCGAGGTCAGACCCTTGGCGATGGTGATCAGGTCGGGCTTCATTCCGTAGTGATCCGAGCCGAACATGCTCCCCAGACGTCCGAAGCCGGTCACGACCTCGTCTGCGATCAGCAGGATGTCGTATTTGTTCAGCACTTTCTGGATCGCCTCCCAGTAGCCTTTCGGCGGGGGCACGATGCCGCCCGTGCCCAGAACCGGCTCACCGATGAAGGCGGCGATGGTGTCGGGGCCTTCGCGTTCGATCAGCTGCTCCAGCTCCGTGGCGCAATAGGCGGTGAAGGCCTCTTCCGACATCGCCTCATCGGGGCGGCGGAAGTAATAGGGCGCCTCGGTGTGGACTACTTGGCTCAGCGGCAGGTCGAACTTCTTGTGGAACAGCTCCAGCCCCGTGAGCGAGCCGGTCATCAGCCCCGAGCCGTGATAGCCGCGCCAGCGCGAGATGATTTTCTTCTTCTCGGGGCGGTTCAGGATGTTGTTGTAATACCAGACCAGCTTGATGTTGGTCTCGTTCGCATCCGAGCCCGACAGGCCGAAATAGACCTTCGACATGTGATCGGGCGCACGGTCGAGGACCATATGCGCCAGCGTGATCGAGGCTTCCGTGCCGTGGCCGACATAGGCGTGGTAATAGGCCAGTTCCTTCGCCTGCTCGGCGATGGCCTCGGAGATTTCGGTGCGCCCGTAGCCCGCGTTCACGCAGTAGAGGCCTGCGAAGGCGTCGAGCAGCTTGTTGCCGTCGCGATCCTCGATGAAGACGCCCTTGCCGCCGGTGACGATGCGGTTGGGGGACTCGCCGCGCGCGTGCTGGGCGAGATGGGTCGAGGGGTGGAAGAAGCTTTCGCGATCCCACTTGTCGAGTTGGTCATTGGTCAGCAATTTTCTCTCCTTCTTCTTGTCTTGGGGCGTCCGGGCGGGCGGGGCGATCAGCCCCAGTCGCGGCAGACGTATTTGATTTCCATGAACTCCTCCATTCCGCGGCGCGAGCCTTCGCGGCCGAGGCCGGACTGCTTCATGCCGCCGAACGGGATCGGCGCGCCGGTGACCTTGGTGCGGTTGACCGCGACCATGCCGAATTGCAGCGCGCGGGTGGCGCGGTAGATGCGTTTCGGGTTCTGGCTATGGACGTAAGCCACGAGCCCGTATTCGGTAGCGTTGGCGCGATCGAATACCTCTTCCTCGGTGTCGAAGACGGTGATCGGAGCGACCGGGCCGAAGGTTTCCTCCTGCATGATCTTCGCGCTGTCGGGCACATCCGTGAGAACGGTCGGCGCGAAGAACAGCGGGCCGCGGTCGAGCCGCTTGCCACCGCAGGCCAGTTTCGCGCCCTTGGCCAGCGCGTCGGCGACATGCTCTTCCTGCTTGGCGACGGCCTTTTCGTTCATCAGCGGTCCGATATCGGGGTCGTCCATGCCGATGCCCACGCTCAGCGCCTGTGTGGCCTCGGTGAACCGACGGCAGAACTCTTCATAGACGGGGCGCTCGACATAGATGCGGTTCGCGCCGAGGCAGTCCTGACCGGAGGTTGCGAATTTCGCCTTGATGACCTCTTCCACTGCCCGGTCCAGATCGGCCCCCTTGAAGACGATGACCGGGGCGTGGCCGCCCAGTTCGAGGACCAGTCGCTTCACCGTCTGAGCCGATTGGCGATAGAGCAGGCGGCCTACTTCGGTCGAGCCGGTGAAGGACAGCGCGCGAACACGGGTGTCTTCTCCCCAAGGCTCGACGATCTCGGCGGCGTGGCCGGTAAGCACGTTGAACACGCCTGCGGGAAGTCCTGCACGTTCGGCCAGTTCCGCCAGCGCCAGCGCGGAATAGGGCGTCTCGTGAGAGGGATGCGCGACTACGGTGCAGCCAGCCGCGATGGCGGCGGCGGCCTTGCGGGTGAGCATCGCGGCGGGGAAGTTCCAAGGCGTGACGAGGCCCACGACGCCCACCGGTTCGAGCCACAGCTCCACCTCTGCGTCATGCAGATGCGAGGTGACGCCCTCGATATTCGGGCGCTTGGCCTCTTCGGCGTAATATTCGATGAAGCTCGCCGCGTAGTCGATCTCGCCCAGAGCTTCGCTCAGCGGTTTGCCCTGTTCGAGCACCATGATCCGCGCGAGGTCATCCTTGGCCTCGATGATCAGATCGAACCAGCGGCGCATAATCGCGGAGCGCTCCTGCGGGAGCGTCGTCGACCAATCGAGAAACGCGCGCTGTGCGGCATCGACGGCTTCTAGCGACTGGCTGCGGCTGAGTGCGGTGATGTCGCCCAGCCGTTCCGAGTTGGCGGGGTTGGTGACGGGGATCACCTCGCCCGTCTCGCCCGCGACCCAGCGACCGTTCACATAGGCAAAGCTGCGCAGAAGGCGCTTGTCGGCGATATCGGGACGGGCGGAAATGGCGGTATCGAGCATGAGAGACCTCCTTGGTTGAGATCACTCTGCGCCCGTTTTGACAGGGTAATAGTCCGAATGGGCTGCGCGGGCCCCGCATTTGGGCTGAAATACCGCCGACCGTCAGTCCATTTGGTCTGCGAAGAGGTCGAAGGGCGGCATGGCGGCGTTCTTCACCTCCTTCGTGACGATATAGGTGAAGTAGCGCGCGATCCCGATCCGCGCGTCCAGCATCGAGTCGATCAGCCGCTGATAGGCGTCGATGTCGCGCGTGACGATCTGCATCAGGTAGTCGAATCCGCCGCCCAGAGCCCAGCAGCCCACGACTTCGGGGTGCTGATCGAGCGACCGCTCGAAGGTCTGGAAACTGGCGGCGGTGTGATCGGCCAGTTCGGCGGCCACGAACAGCGTCACATGCGGCCCGAGCTTCTTGAGGTTGAAGGTCGCGCGATAGCCAGCGATGAGGCCCGCCTTCTCCAGCTTTTTCAGCCGGTCCCATGCGGGCGTCGGCGAGAGGTTGATCTTCTCGGCCAGCGCCGCCTTGGTGATGCGGCCCTCGCGTGCCAGCACGCGCAGAATTTCGATATCGCGGGGGTCGAGCTTGATCATGGCGCCACGCTACACCGGCTCAACGCCTTGTGCATCCCCGATTTTCCGGCTGCTCTCTTGGGGGCTCACTCGGCCGCTTCGCGCGCCTCCTTGGACTGCGGAGCGTGGAAGCGTTCGCGCGAGGAGCCGTAGGGCTCGACCGTCCGGCGCTTGCGACGCAGCCCGTCGGCATCGCCCCGGCGCAAGCGCATGAAATAAAGCGCCGAGAGCGGTCCCGTCGCACCCGCGATGGCAAATCCCCAGAGGAAAGCGTGGATCGGGATCATCTCGGCCCCGGTGGTGGTCGCGGCCGCCCCGGCGGTCAGTTCCAGCACCACGCCCGCCAGCGCGATGCCGAGCGCGAGCGAGACCTGACGGCTCATCGCGGTGAAGGCGGTGGCGGGGCTCATCTCGCGCAGGTCGAGATCGGCAAACCCGATTGAGTTGATCGCGGTGAAGACCACCGATTGCGCGGCGCCGCCGATCAGCAGAAGCGGGATCAACTGCCAGTCATGGATGCTGGTCACGGTGAGGAAGCCGAAGATCGTGGCGCCTCGGATCACAGCCGCCCAGATCATCACCCATTTGAAGCCGAACCGATCGAGGATGCGCGGCACGAAGGTCCGCAGGCTGACCGCGCCCAGGGCGTTCAACCCGGTCAGTGCGCCGGAGACCATCACGGAAGCGCCGAGCCCCAGCTGGAAGAACAGCGGCAGCAGAAGCGAGATCGCCCCGTTCGACAGCCGGAAGATCAGCCCGCCGGTAATCGAAACGTCGAACGTCCTGTGCCGGAATAGCCGCAGATCGAGAAGCGGCTCGGACGTATTGCGCGCGCGCAGCCAGTAGAGGACCAGCAGGGCCACGCCCGCGACGCTGAGGGCGACTGCGGCCTGCCACGGCAGGATATGCTCGCCCAACGCGGAAAACCCGGTCATCACGGAGGCCAGACCTACGGCAGAGAGCACGAAGCCCGGAAAATCGAATGGTTTCGGCTCGGGCGGGCCGTCGGCGGGCATGTGGCGCAGCGTCAGCCAGATCGCCAGCGCGCCCAGTGGCAGGTTCATCAGGAAGATCGAGCGCCAGCCAAGGAAGGTCGTCACCGTCGCGCCCACGAAGGGGCCCAGCGCCGGGCCGATCAGCGCGGGCAGGGTGACATAGACCATCGCGCGGGTCATCTCCTCCTTGGAGGTGTGGCGCAGCACGATGAGTCGGCCCACCGGGCTCATCATTGCGGCCCCGATGCCCTGCAGCGCGCGGGCCAGCACGAGCCCCGTCACGCTCGTCTGGATCGCGCAGAGGAGCGAGGCCACGAGAAACACACCCATCGCGGCCAGAAACGTTCGTCGTGCGCCGATCCGATCCGCGATCCAGCCGGAAATCGGCACGAAGGCCGCGAGCGCGATCAGGTAGGTCGCCATCGCCATCTTGAGCGACAGCACCGGCACCGAGAGGTCCCGCGCGATCACCGGGATCGCAGTGGCCAGCACGGTCGCGTCGATCAGCTCCATCAGGAGCGACAGCGCCACCGTCAGCGGAATGATATTTTCGCGAAGCCTGCTCAGCATGACCGGGCATAGCTAGCACTTTGCCGCGCGGTGTCACCCCGCCGGGCGCGCGCAGAGCGCCGTGCTCTATCGCGCAGGTGAGATCGGCAAAGAAAAACCCCGCCCGAGAACGGGCGGGGAGTTGGGAGTGATGGGGCCTGCTTCCGGGCAGGAGAGACGAGAGAACCCGGAAGCAGGTCGTCGCGGAAACCCGGGCAGGGAGGGGGAGAGAGAGAAACCCGGCCTTTCCGAATGTCGCGAGGCATCTGCGCTCGACGGCGATGTCCGGGGGGTGGCGTATCCCGGCCTGCCATCTTGCCTATGCCCTTGCGTCTCGAGATGTGCAGGGAGAACCGATGCAGCAATGCCGCAGTTCCGATATTTCATTCGCCTCCCGTTCATGTGAGATCGCGCCGGTTTTCCGTGAGGTGCCGCGGGCGCGTCCTCCCTTGCGTCAGGTCAAACCAATGTCATGCTTTCTGCGCTAGGTTTGGCGTGGAATCGCACAGGCAGGAGACAGCGGGATGAAGGATCTGGCCGGGGACAAGGTGCCGCCGCGCAAGGGGACGTCACGCAAGGGGTCGCCGCGCAAGGGCGCGACGGCGGGCGCGGGATCGGCCAATGTGGTGAGCAAGCTCGCGGGCGTCGATCAGCCCCGGACCGAGGAACACAGCGCGGCGCTGGCCTCCTTCGAGGCGCTCGACCGTCTCTCTCACGCGTTGATGGGCCGGGCCGAGGGCGGGCTGTCTCCGATCTCGCTGAGCCTCGCCTGGGCCGATTGGGCGACGCATCTGGCCCTCAGCCCCGGCAAACAGGCCGAGCTTGGCTGGAAGGCCGGGCGCAAATGGATGCACCTGTTGCGCGCAATGGCGCCGCACAGCAGCGACGATGTCGAGGCGCAGCCGCTCGAACCGCTGCCGCAGGACCGCCGTTTCTCCGCGCCCGACTGGCAGCAGTTTCCGTACTCCCTCTACGCGCAGAGTTTCCTGCATGCCCAGCAATGGTGGCACAACGCCACGACGGACGTGCGCGGGGTCGAGGCCCGGCACGAACAGATGATGCAGTTTTACGCGCGCCAATGGCTCGACATGGTGGCGCCCACGAATTTCATCGCGACCAATCCGCGAGTGATCGAGCGGACGTTGAAGGAAGGCGGGGTGAACCTCCTGCGCGGGGCGCGCTATTGGGGCGAGGATGCGGTCAAGGCGCTCACCGGCGATACCAAGCCGGAACCCACGCTGATCCCGGGGACCGATGTCGCGCTGACGCCGGGCAAGGTGGTGCTGCGCAACGATCTGATCGAGCTGCTGCAATACGAACCGCGCACCGAGAAGGTCCATTCGGTGCCGCTGCTGATCGTGCCGGCCTGGATCATGAAATATTACATCCTCGATCTGGAGGAGACGAATTCGCTGATCCGCTGGCTCGTGGGGCAAGGCTTCACCGTTTTCGCGATCTCTTGGAAAAATCCCGACGAGGGCGACCGCGATCTCGGCTTCGACGATTACCGCGAGAAGGGCGTGATGACGGCGCTCGATGCGGTCTGCGCGATCACCGGTGCGGAGAAGGTTCACGGGTTGGGCTATTGCCTCGGCGGGACGCTCCTGTCGGTCGCGGCGGCGGCGATGGCGCGCGATGGCGACGAACGGCTGGCCTCGCTGACGATGTTGGCTGCACAGGTCGATTTTACCGAGGCCGGGGAGCTGAGCCTGTTCACCAATGAAGACCAGCTGAGCCTGATCGAAGATATGATGTGGGAGGAGGGCTATCTCGACAAGACCGCGATGGCGGGTACTTTCACCATGCTCAAGTCGAAGGATCTGATCTGGTCGCAGGCGGTTCATACCTACCTGATGGGCGAGCGCGAGACGGACAGCGCGCTGGCCTCGTGGAGCCACGACGCGACGCGGATGCCCTACCGGATGCATTCGCAATATCTGCGCCGGCTGTTTCTCGACAATGATCTGGCAGAGGGACGAATGGATACGCGCGGCGTGCCGGTCTTCCTGCAGGATATCGAGACGCCGGTCTTCGCCGTCGCGACCGAGGCCGATCACATCGCGCCGTGGCACTCGGTCTTCAAGCTGACATGGTCTCTGCCGGGAGCGGTGAATTTCGCGCTGGTCTCGGGCGGGCACAATACCGGGATCGTGCGTCCGCCGGGTGCGCCGCGGGCGCATTACCGCCTGATGGAGCATCGCCCCGGCATGCCGCATCCCTCCGCCGTGGACTGGGCCTCGGAATGTGCGCCCCGCGAAGGGTCGTGGTGGGAGCCTTGGGCGAAATGGCTGCGCAAGACCGGGGACGGGTCCGAGATCGCGCCGCCCCCGATGGGCAAGGGGCGCAAATACCGCGCGCTCTGCGATGCGCCGGGGGCGTACGTGCTGACCCGCTAGGGCTGCTCGACCTCGGGCAGCATCGCGCGCAGCGTCTCGATCCGGTCGGCCTCACCTGGGGGTTTGTCCCAGCGGATTCGCGAGATGCGCGGGAAGCGCATCGCGACGCCGGATTTATGTCGGGTGGAGCGGTTGAGCCCTTCGAAGGCGACCTCCACCACCAGATCGGGTGACAGGGATCGCACCGGGCCAAAGCGTTCCACCGTGTGATTGCGCACGAAACGGTCGAGCTTGCGCAGTTCCTCATCGGTAAAGCCGGAATAGGCCTTGCCCACGGGCACGAGATGCTCTCCCTCCCAGACGCCGAAGGTGAAATCGGAATAGAAGCCAGAGCGTTTGCCATGCCCGCGTTGCGCATAGAGGATCACTGCGTCGATGATCCGCGGGTCGCGCTTCCACTTGAACCACGGCCCCTTGGGGCGGCCCGCCATGTAGGGCGTATCGCGACGTTTCAGCATCACGCCCTCGATCACCACCTCGGGCGGCGCTTCGCGTAACTCGGCGAGATCCTCCCAAGTGTCGAAGGGCAGCAGTTCCGAGACGTCGAAGCGCTCGGGGTTGAGATCAGCAACAAACGCCTCCAGCCGGGTGCGGCGGGCCTCGAAGGGCAGGGGGCGCAGATCTTCCTCGCCCGCGATCAGGATATCGTAGAGCCGCAGCGCCGCCGGGTGGGAGGCGAGCATCGCCTTGCCCGGAGATTTCCGCCCCAGCCGCTTCTGCAGATCGCCGAATGGCGCCACCTGATCGCCGCGCCGTACGATCAACTCGCCATCGAGCGCGCCATCGAATGCCATATGCGCGACTACATCAGGAAACGCCCCCGAAATATCCTCGCCGGTGCGCGAATAAAGCCGCCTCTCGCCGCCCTCGGCCACGGCCTGCACGCGGATGCCGTCCCATTTCCACTCGGCGGCGAAGTCGTCGGGCATCAGCTCGGTGAGCGCGTCGAGATCGGTGGGAGTCGACAGCATCACCGGACGGAACGGCGCAAAACCTGCGCGCTCGGGTTTTTCGCCGCCCTCGATCCAGTCGAAAAGCGGCTGATAGGGCGGCGATAGCCCGTGCCAGATTTCCTCGATCTCCTCAAGTTCGGGCGTGCCGAGCGAGGCCAGAGCCACCCGGGCAAGCCGCGCCGAGACGCCCACGCGCAGCCCCCCGGTCGCGAGTTTCAAGAGCGCATAGCGTTCCGAGGGCTCGAGCCGGTCAAGCCACCCGGCGATCAGCGGCCCGACGCGGGTCTTGGGCGTGTCCTGCAGGGTCTCGACGATCTCCACCAGATCTAGGTCCTGGGGCGTGTTTTCCTGCGGCCAGATGAGTGCGATCGTCTCGGCCAGATCGCCTACGTAGTCATAGGACAGCGCGAACAGCTCGGGATCGACCCGTTCGCCCACCATCGCGCGCAGCACCGCAGGTTGCGCGCGGCCCAGTTCCAGTTCTCCGGTGAGCGCCGCAAGCGCATAGCCGCGCTCGGGGTCGGGCGCGTGGCGCAGGTAATCGGCCAGCGCGTCGATCTTGGCGTTGCGCCCGGGCGTGAAGGCGAGACGTTCGAGAAGGACCGCGAAGGCTTTCATTCCGGCTCCTCCTCGTAGCCCACAAGATGGAGCGGACGGGCCACGCGCCCCTCCAGTTCCGCCCAGCGCATCAGCGCCTCCTCGCGGCCATGGGTGATCCACAGCTCGGACGGGTCGATCTCGCGCACCGTGCGCGTAAGGTCCACCCAGTCGATATGGTCCGAGATCACCAGCGGCAGCTCGACCCCGCGCTGGCGGGCGCGGGCGCGGATTTGCATCCAGCCCGAGGCGAAAGAGATCACCGGGTCGGCGAAGCGCTGCACCCAAGGCGAAGAAAAGGCCGAGGGCGGCGCGATCACCAGCGCCTCGCGCAGCTCCCGCGCCTCTGCCTTGTCCATCGTGGCGGGGCGCAGATCGCCCAAGGGGATGCCCTGCTCCAGGTGGTAGTCGCAGAGCCGCTGCAGCGCGCCGTGGATGTAGATCGGCGCGTCATAGCCCGCCTCGCGCGCGAGCATGATGACGCGCTGCGCCTTGCCCAGCGCATAGGCGCCCACCAGATGCGGTCGCTCGGGGGCTGCGCGCATCGAGGCCATCAGCTTCGCCATCTCTTCGGCAGGATCGGGATGCTTGAAGACCGGCAGCGCGAAGGTGGCCTCGGTGATGAACGTGTCGCAGGGCACCGGCTCGAAAGGCGCGCAGGACGGGTTCGCGACGCGCGCGTAATCGCCCGAGGCCACGATGCGCTGCCCCTTATGCGTGATCGCGATCTGCGCCGAGCCCAGCACATGCCCCGCCGGATGAAAGCTGACATCCACGCCCCCCACCGAGAGCGGCCCCTCGTAAGCCTGCCGCTGTCCTGCGAAATCCTCGCCATAGCGGATCGCCATGATCTCCAGCGTCTGGCGCGTGGCCAGTACATGCCCGTGGCCTGCGCGCGCGTGATCGGCGTGGCCATGCGTGATCAGCGCACGCGCCACGGGACGACTCGGGTCGATGTAGAAATTGCCGCTCGGGCAATAGAGCCCCTCGGGGCGCGGGATCAGAAGCGGCTCGGCCATCGGTCTTTCACTTACGGTAACGCTCGAAATGCATACGCGAGGGCGCGCGCCCGGCCCAAATTTTCGGCAATCGCCCTAGTGCAAGCTTTTCGCGCGACGATTGTTCCAAATCAAACGATCTTCGGCGCGCCCATGTTAGGGTTGCGCTATCCAGTCACAAGGGAGGCTTACATGGCAGAGAAGAAATCCCCACCCGGCATGAACATGGCCGGCTGCATGCCGGTGCCGGATATGGGTTCGGTAAGCTCGGTGATGGCACCGCAGCTCAAAATGATGGAATCGATGATCGCGCAGAACATCGAACTGCTCGAATTCCTGAAAGCCCGGTTCGAGCGTGATCAGGAGATGGTCAACCAGCTGTCGGAAACTGCCGATCCGATGCGCGCGATGACGCTCTGGGGTGAGTTCTGGCAGCGTACGGCCAGCGATTACACCGCCGAGATGACCAAGCTCGCCACCTCGATGACGGGGATCGCGGAACGCGCGGTGCGCTCTGCCACCGAAGAGGGCGAAGCGCTCGCCAAGGCGGTCGGAAAAAAGTGACGACTCGGGTCGGCAAGCACGGGGTGAGCCTCGGCGGCGTGCCGGTCTGAGCGATCCGAAAACGCGTTGGCGCGGCAAGCCGAAGGGGCTCGCCGCGCGCAGTGCCGCTTGCGGGCAGTCTGCGGGCTTACTTCTTGTAGATCCAGCCGCCGCCGAAGATGCGGCTGTCCTCGGGCGCGTAGAACACGCAGGCCTGTCCGGGGCTGACGCCTTCCTCTGGCACGACCAGTTCGACCTCGGCCTCGGTCTCCGAGACGGGGCGGATGATCGCCTCGCGCGGCGGGCGGGTCGAGCGGACCTTGACCTTCAGGTGCCATTCCTCGCGCGAGGTGAAGGGCTCGTCGCCTAGCCAGTTGATCTCGCGCACGGGGATGGTGCGGGTCGACAGCGCCTCTTTGGGGCCGACGACGACATGGCGCGTCTCGGGGTCGAGCTTCACAACGTAAAGCGGATCTTCCAGTCCGCCGATGCCGAGCCCGCGCCGCTGACCGATCGTGTAATGGATCACGCCGCGATGCTGGCCGAGCACGTTGCCCTCCATGTCGACGATATCGCCGGGATCGGCGGCGCCGGGGCGCAGCTTCTCGATGACGCTTGCGTAGTTCCCGTTCGGCACGAAGCAGATATCCTGACTGTCGGGCTTGTCGGCCACCGCCAGCCCGTATTTCGCCGCCAGTTCCCGCGTCGCATCCTTCGAGGGCAGGTGGCCCAGCGGGAAGCGCAGGTAATCGAGCTGCTCCGGCGTGGTCGAGAAAAGGAAATAGCTCTGATCGCGGTTCGGATCGGCTGCGCAATGCAACTCGGGCCCGGCCGCGCCGTCCTTGCGCTGGATGTAATGGCCCGTCGCCATGCAATCGGCATCGAGATCCTTCGCCGTCTCCAGCAGATCCTTGAACTTCACGCGCTCGTTGCAGCGGATGCAGGGCACCGGCGTCGCGCCACCCAGATAGGCGTCGGCGAATTCGTCGATCACCGCCTCGCGGAACGTGTTCTCGTAATCGAGCACGTAATGCGGGAAGCCCATCTCCTCGGCGACGCGGCGGGCATCGTGGATATCCTGCCCCGCGCAGCACGCGCCTTTCTTGGCCAGCGCCGCGCCGTGGTCGTAAAGCTGTAGCGTCACGCCCACCACGTCATAGCCTTCCTCGGCGAGTTTCGCGGCCACGACCGAGCTATCGACGCCGCCCGACATGGCGACGACGACGCGGGTGTCCGCGGGCGGTTTGGCGAAACCGAGCGAATTGAGCGGCAGATCCTTGGGCATGATGAAGCGTCCTTTAACGAGACGTGCAGCAATATAGGAAAATGCGACCCACTCTCAACCCCGCGTTTCACGCAGTGTTAACGGCGTGCGCACCAATGTGGCCGGCGTGAAGAGCTTGAAGGGGTGAGCCCATGTATCTCAAGAAAGTCGACGGCCCGCGCGCGGTGACCCTCGCCGACGGCACGATCCTGACCCGTGCCGATCTGCCTTCTCCGAAAACCCGAAGATGGGTGGCGAGCCGAAAAGCCGTAATCGTGCAGGCGGTCGCGCATGATCTGATCTCGCGCGATGAGGTGCTGGAGCGCTACGGGCTCTCCGACGAGGAGCTCGACCTCTGGATCGAAGCGATCGAAAGGCACGGGATTCAAGGGCTTAAGGTGACCGCGATCCAGAAGCTCAAACAGCTTTAGGTTGCACCCTCGCGGAAACGTGAGAAGGTAACCCGGTGTTAACCATTTGATGTAAGTCTCGACCTGATCGAGGGATTAATGCGGAGAACCCAGAATGCGTATTTTATTGGTGGAAGACGACCCGACGACCTCGCGCAGTATCGAATTGATGCTGACCCATGCGAATCTCAACGTCTATTGCACCGATCTGGGTGAAGAAGGCATCGATCTCGCGAAACTCTACGATTACGACCTGATCCTGCTTGACCTCAATCTGCCCGACATGAACGGGCACGAGGTGTTGCGCCAGCTGCGCCTGTCGAAGATCGACACGCCGATTCTGATCCTCACCGGGGCCGACGATACCGAAAACAAGATCAAGGGATTCGGCTTCGGCGCCGATGACTACATGACGAAGCCCTTTCACCGCGAGGAACTGGTGGCGCGTATTCACGCGATCATCCGCCGGTCCAAGGGCCATGCGCAGTCGATCATCCGCACCGGCAAGATCTCGGTCAATCTCGATGCGAAGACGGTCGAGGTCGATGGCAAACCGGTGCATCTGACCGGCAAGGAATACCAGATGCTCGAACTCCTGAGCCTGCGCAAAGGCACGACCCTGACGAAGGAGATGTTCCTCAACCACCTCTATGGCGGCATGGATGAGCCTGAATTGAAGATCATAGACGTTTTCATCTGCAAGCTGCGCAAGAAACTCGCCGATGCCACCGAGGGCGAGAATTACATCGAAACCGTCTGGGGCCGTGGCTACGTGCTGCGCGATCCCGACCCTTCGGAGTTGGAGCGGCGCATCGCCATGGGCGCCTGACTTCACAAAGCCGGCGATCTCCGTCGTCACGGCTCTTTACGCCCCCTCGGCGCTTGCCTAAACCAAGGTCAGCACGAGGGGGTTTTCCATGTCCGAGCCAAGCCGCACCGAGATCGACGCGCTGAGCGAGGCCGAGGCCCGCGCAGAAATGCCCAGCCTGATCGCCAAGATCGAGGCGGCCAATACCGCCTATCATACTCATGATGCGCCCGAGATTTCGGATGCGGAATATGACGCGCTCAAGCAACGCCTCGCAGCGATCGAGGCGAAATTTCCCGCGTTGAAATCCGAGCAATCGCCCACCGAACAGGTTGGCGGCCAACTCGCGGAAGGCTTCGGCAAGATCACCCATGCGATCCGCATGATGAGCCTGGCCAATGCCTTTTCTGACGAGGAGGTGACCGAGTTCGACGAAAGCGTCCGCAGCTTCCTCGGTCTGAAATCCGACGCAAAGCTAAACTACACGGCCGAGCCGAAGATCGACGGGCTGTCGCTCTCGATCCGCTACGAGAAGGGCAAGCTGATCCATGCCGCCACGCGCGGCGACGGTGCGGTCGGCGAGAACGTGACCGAGAACGCACGCACCATCGACGACATTCCGACCTCGATCGCGGATGCGCCGGACGTGCTGGAAGTGCGCGGCGAAGTCTATATGAGCCATGCCGATTTCGACGCGCTCAACAGCCGCAACGAGGCCGCGGGCGAAAAGCGTTTCGCCAATCCGCGCAACGCCGCCGCTGGATCCTTGCGCCAACTCGACCCGAAAGTGACCGCGTCGCGCCCTCTGAAGTTCTTTGCTTATGCCTGGGGGGAGCTTTCCGCGCCGCTGGCCGAGACCCAGATCGAGGCCATCGCGCGGCTGCAATCCCTCGGCTTCCAGACCAACCCGCTGACCGAGCTTTGCGACGGACCTGCTGACATGCTCGCCCATTACCGCGAGATCGAGGCAAAGCGCGCCACGCTCGGCTACGATATCGACGGCGTCGTCTACAAGGTGAACGACCTCGCGCTGCAGCGCCGCCTCGGCTTCCGCTCGACCACGCCGCGTTGGGCGATCGCGCATAAATTCCCCGCCGAGCTTGCCTGGACGCAGCTCGAAGGGATCGACATTCAGGTCGGTCGCACCGGCGCGCTCTCGCCGGTCGCGCGGCTGACGCCGGTGACGGTGGGCGGCGTGGTCGTCTCGAACGCGACGCTGCATAACGAGGATTACATCGCCGGGCGCGATTCCAAGGGCGCGGAAATTCGCGGCGGCAAGGATATCCGCGTCGGCGACTGGGTGCAGGTCTATCGCGCGGGGGACGTGATCCCGAAGATCGCCGATGTCGATCTCGCGCGCCGCCCCGAAGACGCGGTGCCCTACGACTTTCCGACCCATTGCCCTCGCTGCGGATCCGAGGCGATCCGCGAAGAGGGCGATGCGGTGCGCCGCTGCACCGGCGGGCTGATCTGCCCCGCGCAAGCGGTCGAAAAGCTGAAACATTTCGTCTCGCGCGCGGCTTTCGACATCGAAGGTCTCGGCGCGAAACAGGTCGAGCAATTCTACGAGGATGGCTGGATCAAGGAACCCGCCGACATCTTCACGCTGGAAGAGCGCTACGGGCAGGGCATCCAGCAGCTCAAGAACCGCGAGGGCTGGGGAGAGAAATCGGCGCGCAACCTCTTTGCCGCCATCGCAGAGAAACGCAGGATTCCGCTGCAACGCCTGATCTTCGCGCTCGGCATCCGTCATGTCGGTGAGACGAGCGCAGGGATGCTTGCCACACATTACGGCACATGGGACGCATTCGAGACCGCGATGACGCAGGCAGACTGCGGCCAGGGCCCGGAATGGGACGATCTGATCTCGATCGACGGGGTCGGCGAGACACTCGCGACCTCGGTCGTGACGACGTTCCAGCAAGAGGCCGAGCGCGCCTCGATCGACCGTCTTACCGCACATCTGAGTGTCGAGGAGGCCGAGAAGCCGAAATCCGACAGTCCGGTTTCGGGCCTCACCGTGGTTTTCACCGGCACGCTGGAGAAGATGACCCGGGCCGAGGCGAAGGCGCGGGCCGAGGCGCTTGGCGCGAAGGTCTCGGGGTCCGTCAGCGCCAAGACCGACCTGCTCGTCGCGGGGCCGGGCGCTGGATCGAAAGCCAAGAAAGCGGCCGAGTTGAACATCCGCGTCATCGACGAGGATGAATGGATCGCGCTCGCGGGGGGCGCATGAGCACCCGGCCCTCCGAACTGTTCGAGCTCTTCGCCGAGCTCGACAGTCTCGCGGGCGTTGGTCCGAAAACGGCCAAGCATTTCGAAGGGTTGGGGATCACCCGCCCGCGCGACGTGTTGTTCACCTTGCCCTATTCGGTGATCGACCGCCGTCCTGTCGCGACCGTGCAAGGCGTGCCCGCGGGCACCACAGTCACCGTCGAAGTGACGATCGGCGCCCATAGTCCTGCGCGCAAGCAGGGCGCGCCAGACCGGGTTCTATGCCATGACGCGCAGGGCGACATCACGCTGGTCTTCTTCCGCGCGCGGGGCGACTGGCTCGCGAAACAGATGCCCAACGGGGCGCGGCGGATCATTTCGGGCAAGCTCGAGATTTATGACGGGCAGGCGCAGATCGTGCATCCCGATTACATCCTGCCGCCCGAAAATGCGGGCGAGATGCCCCGCTTCGAGCCGGTCTATCCGCTCACCGCGGGCGTCACGCAAAAGCTGATGGCGAAGGCGGCGGAGGGGGCCTTGGCGCGTGCGCCGGACCTGCCCGAATGGATCGACGCTGCGCTCAAACGCCGCGAGGGCTGGCCGGATTGGCGCGACGCGGTGCAAACAACGCATCACCCTGAAAAGATTGACGATCTCGCGGCCACAGCGCCGGCGCGCGCGCGCCTCTCCTATGACGAGCTTTTCGCGCATCAGATGACACTCGCGCTCGCCCGACGCCAGTCGCGACGCAAGAAGGGTCGGGTGACGCGCGGCACCGGCAAGCTCTCGGCGCAGGTTCTGGCCAGCCTGCCGTACAAGCCGACCGGTGCGCAGACCCGCGCGATCGCCGAAATCGCGGGCGATATGGGCTCCGAGCGGCGAATGAACCGGCTGCTGCAGGGCGATGTCGGCGCGGGCAAGACGCTGGTCGCCTTCATGGCGCTGCTGACGGCGGTCGAGGCTGGCGGGCAGGGCGTGATGATGGCGCCCACGGAAATTCTCGCGCGCCAGCATCTGGAAGGTCTGGCGCCGCTGGCCGAGGCGGCGGGCGTCCGGCTGGAGATTCTGACCGGACGCGACAAGGGGGCGGAGCGGGCGCGCAAGCTCGCCGATCTGGCCTCGGGCGCGATTGGTATCCTCGTGGGCACCCATGCGGTTTTTCAGAAAGACGTGGAATTTCAGGATTTGCGGCTTTCCGTGATCGACGAACAGCATCGCTTCGGTGTGGCGCAACGGATGGAGCTGGGTGCCAAGGGGCAGGCGGTCGACGTGCTGGTCATGACCGCGACGCCGATCCCGCGCTCGCTCGCGCTGGCGCAATATGGTGACATGGATGTGAGCCTTCTCGACGAGAAGCCACCGGGTCGGACGCCGGTCAAGACCGCGCTCGTCGCGATGGAGCGGATGGGAGAGGTGGTCGAGCATCTGCGCAAGGCGGTGGCCGAGGGGCGGCAGGCTTATTGGGTCTGCCCGCTGGTCGAAGAGAGCGAGCGGGTCGATCTGAGCTCCGCCACCGACCGCTTTCTGGCGCTGCGCGCAGCGCTTGGCGACGATGTCGTGGGGCTGGTTCACGGCCAGATGCCCTCCGCCGAGAAAGACGCCGCGATGGCGGCCTTCGTGAAGGGGCAGACCCGGGTGCTGGTCGCGACGACGGTGATCGAGGTGGGCGTGAACGTGCCCAACGCCTCGATCATGGTGATCGAGCGGGCCGAGAGTTTCGGTCTCGCGCAGCTCCATCAGCTGCGCGGGCGGGTCGGGCGCGGCGCTGCGGCCTCGACCTGCCTGATGATCTACCAGAGCCCGCTGAGCGAGACGGCAGAACGACGCCTGTCGATCCTGCGCGAAAGCGAGGACGGGTTCCGCATCGCGGAGGAAGACCTCGCCATGCGGGGCGCGGGCGATGTGATCGGCACGGCGCAGTCGGGCCTGCCGCGTTTCCGCGTGGCGGACCTTGAACGTCAGGCCGGTCTGATGGCGGTGGCGCAGTCGGATGCGCGCAAGCTCCTGTCCGACGATCCCGAGCTGAGCGGCCCGCGCGGACAGGCGGCGCGGGTGCTGCTGTGGCTGATGGAACAGGACCGCGCGATCCGCCTGATCGGCATCGGCTGAGCCCGGTTCGACTCACGTTCTCCCCCTAGTGTTCTCAAATGTTCCTAAAAAGTTCTTTACACGCGACGTCAATTATGAGAACAAAGTAGCAACAGAGGGAATGGAGGTGCCAGATGGCCAAGGAAATCAAGGAGCTTCTCGACCGCAATCACAGCACGCTGCTGGCCGACGCCGTAGGGGGCATCGCGCTTTGCGCAAGTTTCATCATGGCGCTTTGGCTGCCGGGGCTCCTCTAAGCCCGACCTGTCTCATCGTTACTGCCTCGCGCTTTTTGGCTGCCGCACCTGTCCCAAACCCGCGGCTTTGCCTGTCCCCCAGGCCCCGCCTGTCCGTAAAGCGCAACCTTCAGCCGCCGCTCTTTCGAGTGGCGGCTTTTTTATCGCGTAGGAGAGAGTTTAGCGGCTCAGCACTGCTCGAGCGCTTCGAGCGTCGCCTCGGGGGCGAGCAGGATCGAGCCATGCCGGTTGGGGTAGTCGCGCGCGGCTTGCAGTACTTCATAATCGCCGAAGGGCGCATCGGGGACAGGGCCGCCCTTGAGCATCTCGGCCAGCTGATCGCGCAGCTTCGCGATCTCATCGCGCGTGCGGCCCACGACCTGGGCCCCGAAGATCGCAGCCGAGGCCTGACCCAGCGCGCAGGCATGTACGGTCTGGCTATAGCCGGTCACGCGGCCGTCTGCGCAGGTCAGCGCGACTTCGACTGTGGAGCCGCAAAGCGGCGCGCGCTTGCGCATGGTCACGTCGGGCTCGGGCAGCGGATCGGTGCCCGGCATATCGGCGGCCAGCGCCAGAATACGCTGCGAATAGAGCTTGATCAGATCGGTGTCGCTCATCTCTTTCCCCTTCGGCCCGTCCGGCGTAGATAGGACCTGAGCCACAGGAAGGAAAGAGCCGATGCCATTCGATCCCGCCAGCTTGACCTATGACGCCAACGGTTTGATCCCCGCCATCGCGCAGGATGCGCTGTCCGGCGATATCCTGATGATGGCATGGATGAACGCTGAGAGCGTTGCGAGGACACTCGAAACAGGGCGCGTAACCTATTGGTCGCGCTCGCGGCAATCGTTCTGGGTAAAGGGCGAGACCTCGGGCCATGTGCAGCGCCTGCGCGAGATGCGGGTGGATTGCGACCGCGACACGCTTCTGGTGCTGGTGGAGCAGGAAGGCCCGGCCTGCCACACCAATCGCCGGTCGTGCTTCTATACCGCGATCCGCGATGGCGAGGAGGTCGAGATCCTCACGCCGATGGAAGATTGAGAGCGACCCTTCGGGGAGGATATTTCCGTCAAGAGGAAGCGGGTAGCCCGACCATGCGGCGAATCTCGTCCGGGGTGATCCCATCCTCGCGGTATTTCGCAATCGCGCGGGCGTCGTCGCGCTTGGCGAGGCGCTTGCCGTTTTCATCGCGGATAAGCTCGTGATGGCAATAAGTTGGCGTGAGAAGTTCGAGTAGTCTCTGAAGCAGCACGTGGATCTGCGTGGCGTCGAACAGGTCTGCGCCGCGTGTGACATGGGTAATGCCCTGTGCGGCATCATCTAGCACCACGGCGAGGTGATAGGACGTACCCATCTCGCGGCGTGCAAGCACGACATCGCCCACCTTGTCGATCAGATCGGCGCGAGAGATGTGATGCGTGCCTTTGTGCAGCGCGCAGATTTCCTCGAAGCGGATATCGCGGGCGGCGCGGGTCATATTCAGCCGCAAGGCGCTTTCAGGCAGCGGAGCCCCGGGTCGGCGCGCGCCGCTGTCGCGGCAGGTGCCGGGATAGATCAGGCCGTCGGGCCCGTATTGCGCGCCTTCCTGCGGTGCGGAGGCCGCCGCCTCGATATCGCGGCGGGTGCAGGAGCATGCAAAGAGCAGATCGCTTTCCCAAAGTATTTCAAGGGCTTCGCGATAGAAGTTCAAGCGATCCGATTGGCGCAGAACCGGCCCGTCCCAAGACAGCCCGAGCCAGTGTAGATCGTCGTAGATCTGCTGTTCCCAGTGCGGGCGCGCGCGGCTCTGGTCGATGTCTTCGATGCGCAGCAAGAACTGCCCGCCGGCCTTGCGCGCCATGTCATGCGCTAGGATCGCGCTATAGGCATGGCCCAGATGCAGCGGGCCCGTTGGCGAGGGGGCGAAGCGTGTGATCATCGACGCGCGCACCCTGCCAAATCAGCCGCCCGCGCGGCGATCCGCATGCGCCTGATAGATCAGGATCCAGGCGAGCGCGATGAACATCGGATGCGTCAGGCCACCCGAGAAGATGATCGCCGGAACCCAGACCACGAAGACGAGGATCGCAAGGAAGATGCGCCCGATCAGCAGGATCGAAAGCGGTGGCAGAAACAGGGCCAGAACGTAGTTCATACGGTCTCTCCTTGATGTGCCAGCCAGTCGCCGAAGACCGTCTTGGCGCGATCGGTATAGGCCTTGTAGCGGTCTTTGCGGCCACGCCGCCCGCCCTTGGCGTCGATCGGCGGGAAGAGCCCGAAATTGACATTCATCGGTTGGAACGTCTTCGCCTCGGCCCCGCCTGTGATGTGGGTGATCAACGCCCCCATCGCGGTTTCGGGTCCCGGCGGCGGCAACTCGCGGCCCTGAAGCTCCGCAGCGGCCATGCGACCCGCCAGAAGGCCCATCGCGGCGCTTTCGACATAGCCTTCAACGCCGGTGATCTGGCCCGCGAAGCGCAGGTTCGGGTGCGACTTGAGCCGCATCTGAGCATCGAGGAGCGTCGGCGAATTGATGAAGGTGTTGCGGTGAATCCCGCCGAGACGCGCAAACTTGGCATCCTGAAGTCCCGGAATCATCCGGAAAACAGAAGCTTGCGCGCCGTACTTCATCTTGGTCTGGAAGCCCACGATATTGTAGAGCGTGCCGAGCGCGTTGTCGCGGCGCAGCTGCACCACCGCCCAAGCCTTGGTCTGCGGATCGTGCTCGTTGGTCAGGCCGACCGGTTTCATCGGCCCGTGGCGCAGGGTCTCGCGACCGCGTTCAGCCATCACCTCGATCGGCAGGCAGCCGTCGAAATAGCCCGCGGTCTCGCCCTCGTGGAACTCGGTCTTGTCGGCCTCGAGCAGCGCGTCGATGAAGGCCTCGTATTGGTCCTTCGTCATCGGGCAGTTGATATAGGCCGTGCGCTCTTCCTCGGTCTCGCCCTTGTCGTAGCGCGACTGGCGCCATGCGACGGACATGTCGATCGTGTCGGCATAGACGATGGGCGCGATGGCGTCAAAGAAGGCCAGTCGCTCTTCGCCGGTGGCTTGCAGGATAGCTTTGCCGAGGCTCTCAGACGTCAGAGGCCCGGTCGCAAAGATCCATTTTCCCTCTGAAGGAAGCTCCGTAACTTCTTCCTCCGTAAAGGAAATGTTCTCGTGGGCGCGAAGCGCCTCGGTCACCGATTGCGAAAACGCCTCGCGGTCCACGGCCAGCGCGCCGCCTGCGGGCAGACGATGCTTACGCGCGGTCTCCATGATCAGCCCGTTCGCGGCGCCCATCTCCCAATGGAGTTGACCCACGGCGTTGCGTTCGTGATCGTCCGAGCGGAACGAGTTCGAGCAGACCATCTCGGCATAGTTGCCGGTCTGGTGCGCGAAGGTTTCGACCTTGGGCCGCATCTCGTGCAGCACCACGCGGATGCCGGCATTCGCCGCCTGCCAGGCCGCTTCCGAGCCCGCCATGCCACCGCCGACGATATGGAGTTCTTCTGTCATGGCCGCTCATGTAGTGGTCAAAGCGGCAAAAGGGAAGGCCGATCCGCGGAGGGAAAACGGGAAACGGCCCGGAGCATCCCCGGGCCGTTTCTTGCGATCAGAAATCGTCGAGCTTGGGTCTCTTGCCGATCGAGACATGGTCGATGTCTTCAAGCGCAAATCCCTTGATGATCGAAGGGATCATCATCGACACCAGTATGAAGATCGGCAGGCCCACGACGGTGATCACCTGTTGCAGCGCGGTCAACCCGGCATCGCCTGCGAGTATGATCAGCATCGCCGCGACCAGACCTTCGGCCGCGCCCCAGAAAACGCGCTGATGGACGGGGCCGGGCGTCGGCGTGCCGGTGCAGAGCATGTCGACCACCAGCGAGGCCGAGTCCGACGACGTCGCGAAGAAGATCGCCACCACGACGACGGCGATGCCCTGAACGATATGGACGAAGGGGAAATGCTCGAAGAAGGCGAACATCGCGAGCGGAACGCTATCGGAGACCGCTTTCGACAATTGCCCCGCCTGATCGCCCATCGCGGCGCGCGCCGCCTGTCCGATGCCGTCGAACTCCATCGCCTGCCAGCCGAATATCGCGAACCAGATCAGGGTGAAGAGCGAGGGTGCCAGCAGCACGCCGAAGACGAATTCGCGCACCGTGCGACCGCGCGAGATGCGCGCGACGAACAGCCCGATGAAGGGCGACCAGGTCACCGTCCAGGCCCAGTAGAACACCGTCCACGAGCCCTGCCAGCCCCAGCCGGGCGTGTCGGGGTTCTCGTTGGCCAGCATGTCGTTCCAGAAGGCCAGATGCGGCAGGTTGGAGAAATAGAGCCCGAAGGTCTGGACGATCCCGCGCAGCAGGAACAGGGTCGAGCCGAAGATCAGCACGAAGACCATCAGACCGACCGCCATGCCGATATTGATATTCGACAGCAGCTTCACGCCCTTGTCGAGCCCAGCGACGATGGAGGTGATCGCAACGGCGGTCAGCGCGGTGAGGATCGCGATCTTGACGAAGGTGCCGTCGCCCGTACCGAGAAGCGCATCGAGGCCGGCGGCGATCTGGCTGGAGCCGAGGCCGAGCGAGACGGCGACGCCAAACAGCGTGCCGAGGATCGAAGCGATGTCGATCGCCTTTCCGATCGGCCCGTTGATGCCCTCTTTCAGGAGCGGGTAGAACACCGAAGAGACCCGCACCGGCAGGTCGTAGCGGTTGATGAAATAGGCAAACCCCAGCCCCGGCAGCGTGAAGATCGTCCAGGTGTGCAGGCCGAGGTGATAGATCGCGATGGAGATCGCGTCTTTCGCGGCCTCGTCGGAAAAAGGCTCGACGCCCGGCAGCGGTGGTTCGGAGAAATGGCTGATCGGTTCGGCCACGCCCCAGAACATCAGCACCGTGCCGATACCGCCCGCGAACAGCATCGTGAACCAGGACAGATTGCCATATTCCGGACGGCTGTCCTTCGGCCCGAGCCGGATATGGCCATGGCGCGACAGCGCAGCCCAGATCAGGAAGCCCAGCCAGATATTGACGCCGAGAATGAAGAACCAGCCGAGATTGGCGACGATCCAGGAACGGCCCGCGGCGAACGCGTCGCCAATCGGGCCGGGAAAGATCACAAGGGCGAGCACGAAGACGATCGTGAAGCCTGCCGATACGAAGAAAATCGTCGGGTCGGTTCTTAGGCCGAGCCTATCTGCCAAGGCTTTCATGAAACTCTCCCTTTTTTGAATAGTGCAACCGCAACGGGTGGCTTCAGGGGTGGTTCCGGGCAAATGGCGAATTGAGAGCAACAAAGAGTCGAAACGGCGCGGCACGTGGCTGAGCCGCAACATCGAAAGTCCGTGCGATCAGAAGGCGAGGTTGTGGCGGAAGAGGTTCGTGGTCGAACCTTTTCCAAGGGTGACGCCGAGGCCGACGTTCCAGAGATCGAACTCGCCATCGCGACTATCCTTCTAGCGTGGAAGCCATAATGGGAAAGCCCCCGGTCCTTGCGGAACGGGGGCTTGATCTCATTGCTTTTTGCGAAGCCGTTGCGAATTGCGAGCAGCTTACGCGGGATCAGCTTTCGCTATCCTCCGCACCGCCGTTCCCGGAGGCGTCCGGCGCGGAAGGTGCATCGGGTGCATCGGTCGACCCATCGGAATCCGGATCCAGATCGTCGTCGTCGCCCTGATCGGCGATCCGCGCGACCGAGACCACGACTTCGCCCTTGGCGGTGTTGAACACACGCACGCCACCGGCAGAGCGCGAGCGGAAGGAGATGTCTTCCACCGGGCAGCGGATCGACTGACCCGTCGAGGTGGCGAGCATGATCTGATCGCTCATCTCGACCGGGAAGGAGGCCACCAGCGGGCCGCCCCGCATCGCCTTGTCGATCGCCGTCACACCCTGACCGCCGCGACCGCGGGTCGGATAGTCGTGGCTCGACGAGATCTTGCCCGACCCCTTCGAGGTGATCGTCAGGATCAGATCTTCGGCGGCGGACATCTCGGCATAACGTTCCATCGAGAGCGGCCCCTCGGCCACGGTTTCCTCGTCCTCGTCGGGCTCGACCTCGTCCTCGGTCACGCCCGCCATCAGGCGACGCTGCTTGAGATAGGCCGCGCGCTCTTCCGAGCTGGCTTCGAAGTGGCGGATCACCGACATCGAGACGACCTCGTCATCGCCCTTCAGCTTGATGCCGCGAACGCCGACCGAGTTGCGCGAGTTGAACACGCGCACTTCCGGCACCGGGAAGCGGATCGCGCGACCGCTGGCGGTGACCAGCATCACGTCGTCGTCCTCGGAACAGATGCGCGCATTGATCAGGCGCATTCCGGCGTTCTCGTCCTCGAACTTCATCGCGATCTTGCCGTTGCGCATGACGTTGGTGAAATCCGACAGGCGGTTGCGGCGCACGGTGCCCTTGGAGGTCGCGAAGACCATCTGCAGGTCGTCCCATTCCGCCTCGTCGCGATCGACCGGGGTGATCGCGGCGATCGAAACGCCTGTGGGGATCGGCAGGATGTTGACGATCGCCTTGCCCTTCGACTGGCGAGAGCCGAGCGGCAGCTGCCAGCACTTCATCTTGTAGACCATGCCTTCGGTCGTGAAGAACAGAAGCTGCGTATGGGTGTTGGCGACGAACAGCGTGGTGACCGTGTCGTCATCCTTCAGCGCGCCACCCGACAGCCCCTTGCCGCCGCGCTTTTGCGAGCGGAAATCGGCCAGAGGCGTGCGCTTGATGTAGCCGCCCTGAGTGACGGTCACGACCATGTCTTCGCGCTCGATCAGGTCTTCGTCGGCCATGTCGCCGGCCCAGTCGATGATCTCGGTGCGGCGCGGCACGGCAAACAGCTCGCGCACTTCGCGCAGCTCGTCGGCGATGATGCCCATGATCCGCTCGCGCGAGGCGAGGATGGCGAGGTATTCGCGGATCTTCTCGGCCAGCTGGGCGAGCTCGTCCGTGACTTCCTTCACGCCGATCTGGGTCAGACGCTGAAGGCGCAGATCGAGGATCGCGCGGGCCTGCGTTTCCGACAGGTTATAGGTGCCGTCATCGTTGACCGGATGCAGCGGATCGTCGATCAGCTTGAGATATTCGACGATGTCATGCGCGGGCCAGCGCCGCTCCATCAGGCGGGTGCGGGCCTCTGCCGCGTCGGCCGAGGAGCGGATGGTCGCCACGACCTCGTCCACGTTCGACACCGCCACGGCCAGACCGCAGAGGATGTGGCTGCGCTCGCGCGCCTTGCGCAGTTCGAACGCGGTGCGGCGTGCGACGACTTCCTCGCGGAAGCTGATGAAATAGGTGAGGAACTGGCGCAGCGTCAGCTGCTCGGGGCGGCCGCCGTTCAGCGCCAGCATGTTGCAGCCGAAGGAGGTCTGCATCTGCGTGAAGCGGAAAAGCTGGTTCAGCACCACATCGGGGGTCGCGTCGCGCTTCAGCTCGATCACGACACGCACGCCAACACGGTCGGATTCGTCGGCGATGTTCGAGATGCCTTCGAGTTTCTTCTCGCGCACGAGATCGGCGATCTTCTCGATCATCGCCGCCTTGTTCACTTGATAGGGAATTTCGTCGAGGATGATCGCGAAGCGGTCCTTGCGGATCTCTTCCACGCGGGTCTTCGCCCGGATGATGACCGAGCCACGGCCCTCGAGGTAAGCCTTGCGCGCACCGCCGCGCCCCATGATCTGGCCGCCGGTCGGAAAGTCGGGGGCGGGGACGATCTCCATGATCGCCTCGTCCGACATGTCGGGGTTCTCGATCAACGCCAGCGTCGCGTCGCAGACCTCGCCGAGGTTGTGCGGCGGAATGTTGGTCGCCATGCCGACGGCGATACCGCCCGCGCCGTTGACCAGCATGTTCGGGAAGCGTGCGGGCAGAACCGTCGGCTCTTCCTGCTTGCCGTCGTAGTTGTCCTGGAAATCGACCGTGTCTTTCTCGATATCGGCGAGAATGTAATTGGCCGGTTTCGCCATGCGCACTTCGGTGTAGCGCATCGCCGCCGCGTTGTCGCCGTCCATCGAGCCGAAGTTGCCCTGACCGTCGAGCAGCGGCAGCGACATCGAGAAGGGCTGCGCCATCCGCACCAACGCGTCGTAGATCGCGGCGTCGCCATGCGGGTGATACTGACCCATGACGTCGCCGACCGGACGCGCCGACTTGCGATAGGGCTTGTCGAAAGTGTTCCCGGTCTCGTGCATCGCATAGAGGATGCGCCGGTGAACGGGCTTCAGACCGTCGCGCAGATCGGGGATCGCGCGGCTCACGATCACGCTCATCGCGTAATCGAGATAGGCGGTTTTCATCTCGTCCGCGATGGAAACGGTGGGGCCGAGATAAGCGGGCCGCCCGGGGCCTTCTTCTTCGGTTTCCGGCGGTTCAGGAGTGTCGGTCACGCGCGCCTCGATATTCTAGATATTGTTGTGGAACCTTATAAAGGCCGCAAGCGGCGGGTGCAATCATGGAGAAGGCCCCGGCGGGTGCGCGGGGCCTTCTTCGTGACGTCAGGTTAGGGCGATCGGGGCGCGGCCCGTGCCGCAGCCGATCAGCCTTCGCGGGCTGCGCGCTTCCGCTCGTGCGGATCGAGGTGCAGTTTGCGCAGGCGGATCGCCTTGGGCGTGACTTCGACCAGTTCGTCGTCGTTGATATAGGCGATGGCCTCCTCTAGCGACAGACGCACCGGCGGGGTCAGGCGGACCGCTTCATCCGTGCCCGAGGCGCGGACGTTGGTCAGCTTCTTGCCCTTGAGCGGGTTCACTTCGAGATCGTTGTCGCGCGAATGCTCGCCGATGATCATCCCGGTATAGACCTGCTCCTGCGAGCCGATGAACAGCTTGCCGCGCTCCTCGAGGTTCCACAGCGCGTAGGCGACAGAAACGCCATTCTCCATCGAGATCAGCACGCCCTGACGACGCCCGTCGATCTGGCCCTTGTAGGGCGCCCAGCTATGGAACAGGCGGTTCAGCACGCCCGAGCCGCGCGTGTCGGTCAGGAACTCGCCCTGATAGCCGATCATGCCCCGCGAGGGGACATGGGCCACGATGCGCGTCTTGCCACCCTCGGCCGGGCGCATCTCGGCCAGTTCGCCCTTGCGGTAGCCGGTCAGCTTCTCGATCACGACGCCGGAATATTCGTCATCCACGTCGACGATGACTTCCTCGATCGGCTCCATGCGCTGGCCGTCTTCCTCGCGGAAGATCACCTTCGGACGCGAGATCGACAGCTCGAACCCTTCGCGGCGCATGTTCTCGATCAGCACGCCCATCTGGAGTTCGCCACGACCCGAGACCACGAAAGCCTCGCCGCCGGGGGTGTCCTCGACGCGGATCGCGACGTTGGTTTCGGCCTCTTTCATCAGGCGGTCGCGAATGACGCGCGACTGCACCTTCGAGCCGTCCTTGCCGGCGAGCGGCGAGTCGTTGATGCCGAAGGTCACGGAGATCGTCGGCGGATCGATCGGCTGGGCGTCGATCGGGGTATCGACTTCCGGCGCGCAGAGCGTGTCGGCGACGGTGGCCTTGGTCATGCCTGCGACGGTGACGATGTCGCCAGCGACGGCTTCGTCGATCGGCTGCTGCGACAGGCCACGGAAGGCGAGGATCTTGGTGCAGCGGAAGGCTTCGATGCGCTCGCCCTTGCGCGAGAGCGCCTTGAGCTGATCGCCGACCTTGAGCGTGCCCGCCTCGATACGGCCGGTCAGGATGCGCCCGATGAACGGGTCGGCCGAGAGCGTGGTGGCCAGCATCTGGAACGGCTCGTCGGCGCGGAATTCCTGCTTCGGCGGCTCGACATGCTTCAGGATCAGCTCGAACAGCGCGTCGAGGTTCTCGCGCGGGCCGTCCAGCTCGGTATCCGCCCAGCCACCGATGCCCGAGGCATAGAGATGCGGGAAGTCGAGCTGCTCGTCATCGGCGCCGAGATTCGCGAAGAGGTCGAACACCTCGTCCAGCGCGCGGTCGGGCTCGGCCGCGGGCTTGTCGACTTTGTTGAGCACGACGATCGGCTTCAGGCCAAGCGCAAGCGCCTTCGAGGTCACGAACTTGGTCTGCGGCATCGGGCCTTCGGCTGCGTCCACCAGCAGCACGACACCGTCCACCATCGAGAGGATACGCTCGACCTCGCCGCCGAAATCGGCGTGGCCGGGGGTGTCGACGATGTTGATGCGGGTGCCGCCCCATTCCACCGAGGTGGCCTTGGCGAGAATGGTGATGCCGCGCTCGCGCTCGATGTCGTTGCTGTCCATCGCGCGTTCCGCGACGGCCTGGTTTTCACGGAAAGCGCCCGATTGGCGCAGAAGCTGGTCCACGAGCGTCGTCTTGCCGTGGTCCACGTGAGCGATGATCGCAATGTTGCGAAGGTCCATGGGAGGTCGTCCTGTTCTTGAGTTGCCCCGCCCATAAAGGAAAGATCGCCTCTCGGCTAGCCCCCCAGCATGGCGATCTCGCCGCGATGCGGCATCGTGTCAGTGGAAATGCGATTTCGAGAACAGGTTGATCACGAGGATGCCTGTCAGAATCAGCGCGATCCCGATCAGGGCGGGCAAATCCAGCCGCTGATTGAACATCAGCCAGCCCACGCCCGCGATCAGGACCATGCCGATCCCGGACCACAGCGCATAGGTGATCCCGAGCGGCAGCACCTTCAGCACCAGCGTGAAGAAATAGAGCCCGCCGATGAAGCCCACCGCCACGCCCACCGTCGGCCAGAGCCGCGTGAATTGCTGGCTGGCCTGCAGGCAGGCCGAGCCGAAGGTCTCGAAAGCGACCGCGATGAGCAGGATGACATAGGTCTTGAGCATGGCCGGCACTCTGCCGGATCACTCGGCGATATACCAGTCCCGGCGGTGGTTCATCGCGATGACGAAATTCAGCACGATTGCACCCAGAAGCGAGTAGAGCACCAAAGGCGGCGCGAGGATGAAGCTCGCGATGACGAAGAGGCAGAGGTCGTGGATCAGCTGCGTCCAGCCGGCGCGAAAGCCGAACTTGTCCTGCAAGATCACGGCGACGATGGAGACGCCACCGAGCGAGCCCTTGTGACGGAAGAGGCCGAGAAGGCCGACGCCTGCGGAGATCCCGAACAGCACGGCGGCCACGGCAGGGTGGATATCCGCGACATGCAGAACGGGCTTGAGCGCCTCGGCCATCAGCGACACGAGCGTCACGGTCACGAGGCTTTTCAGCGCAAAGCCTGCGCCGCGCGCGTAATAGGCGAAGGCGTAGAAGGGGATGTTGATCACGAAGAACACGACCCCGAAGCTGACCCCCGTGATATAGGACAGGATCAGCGCGGCGCCTGCGGTGCCCCCGGTCACGAGGCCCGCGGCGCGCAGCAGGTGAATTCCCAGCGCGGCTTGAGCGGCGGCCACGAAAAGGCCCTGCAGATCCTCGAGCTTCGAGTAATGCGGACGGGTCGCGTCTTTGGCGGCGATCTGGTCGGCGGTGATATGTGCGTCAGTGGTCATGACCTAATAATAGGGCATAATCGCTGACCTACCAACTCGCTGGGCGCAGGTCCGCCTTGCAGTACTCGAAAGGGTCGGGCAGGGCGCGCGGGCCCGTGGCCGGCCGATCGCGTCCGGATCAGGTAGCGATATAGCGGTCGCGGCGGTGGTTGATCAGGATGATCACGTTCAAAACCATCGCGCCCAGAAGCGACCACAGCACCTTGTCGAGCGGCAGCACGAACAGCGCGAAGAGGAACACGCCGCAATCGAACAGGATCTGCGTGCGGCCCGCTTTGAACCCGGTCTTGTCCTGAAGATAAAGCGCCACGATCCCCACGCCGCCAAGGCTCGCGCCGTGGCGGAACAGCGCCAGTAGCCCTGCGCCCGAGACGACCCCCGCCAAGACAGCCGCCGCACCGGGGTGAAGGGTGGCGAAGCTGAGAAGATGCGGCAAGATCTCGGTAAAGACAGACAGGATGGCCACTGCGATCACCGTCTTCACCGTGAATCGCTTCCCCATCCGGCGCAAGGCAAGCCAATAGAAGGGCAGGTTGAGCGTGAAAAAGATCGCACCGAAGCTCCATCCGGTGACGTAGGAGAGCACCAGCGACAGCCCCGCGATCTGCCCGGTAAACAAGCCCGCGCCGTGCAGCAGCGCTACGGCGAGCGCCATCATCAGCGTGCCGGAGAGAAGCCCTTGGGTGTCCTCGGGCAGGGTATGGCGATGCGGGTCTTGGATGCGGGTCTGGCTCATGGCGCTCAGATGCCATGAGGCAACGCCAAGCGCAAGAACTGAGGCGCATCGGCAACAGAGGTGCCTCAATACCTCCCAAACACCGTCGCGTGAGTTGCCGTGCTGTCGGAGATCGGGCCAAGTGGCGCCATTCGCAACGCCCAAGTCAAGAGGAGGGCCGCCATGATGTCATATCACCAAGCCCTCGCAGCGTATTGCGAAACCCGTATCGGTTTTTCGGTCTCCGCCCGCGTCGCACGACGCCTCGCCTGACCGTACCGATCCGACCCGGGGCCTAGGCCCCACTCCCGCAAACTGACCCGATTTCCGCGTCCCGATCCTGTCGCGACGCATCCTGGCCGCGCTCTCGCGGTTCCCGTCGGGTCTTCTTTCACATCAATCGAAGAAAGGCCGGTTGCGGGATTGGACCCGCGCCGGGACATCACATGATCCAGACTCTCGAGCGTCCGAACGACGCCTTCACCATCGAAGCCACGATCGCCAAGTTCGGCGCAGGTAAAGTGCTGCGCGCGGCGCTGCTCGCGCTTATTTCCCGCGGAAACAAGCCGCGTCCGCTCGATGCCGGGCAGCTGAGCGACCACTTGCGCAGAGATATCGGGCTCGGGCCCGCTGAGCCTCCGCCAGAGCCGTGGAGCATGATGCGGTAAACGAAAGGGTCGGGCGTGTGATGCGCCCGGCCCATGCAAGGACATGAGGGGCGCGCCCGAACTCGGGTCGGCCCTTTGATCCGCCTGTGTGAGGGTGTCTTATCTCGCAAGCCCGAATGACTGCGTGCTTGCGGAGACACCGCCGATGCGCCCTCCCGGGGGGAATGAGGAGGGACCGTCGCGCCTGTGGCGCGGCGTAAGCCTGACGAATGGGCGCGGCCCGGGGCTGGTCGTCCCGTGCCAGTCGGGCGTCGCTCGCCAAACGAAAAAGGCGGGGATAACCCCGCCTTCCTCAACCCATTTCGCGCGCTTTAGAGCGACAGCGACTTGTTCAGGTATTCGTCGATCTTCTCGAGGAAGCCCATCGTGGTCAGCCATTTCTGATCGGGGCCCACGAGCAGCGCGAGGTCCTTGGTCATGTGACCATCCTCGACCGCCTGCACGCAGACCTTCTCGAGCGTTTCCGCGAAGGTCTGAAGCTGCGCGTTGCCGTCCAGCTTGGCGCGGTGCTTCAGGCCACCGGTCCAGGCGAAGATCGAGGCGATGGAATTCGTCGAGGTCTCCTTGCCCTGCTGGTGCTGGCGATAGTGCCGCGTGACCGTACCGTGGGCGGCCTCGGCTTCGACCGTCTTGCCATCGGGCGTCATCAGGATCGAGGTCATCAGACCCAGCGAACCGAAGCCCTGCGCGACCGTATCCGACTGCACGTCGCCGTCGTAGTTCTTGCAGGCCCAGACATAGCCGCCCGACCATTTCAGCGAGCTCGCCACCATGTCGTCGATCAGGCGATGCTCGTACCAGATGCCGGCTTCCTTGAACTTCTCGGCGAATTCTTCCTCGAAGACCTGCTGGAACAGATCCTTGAAGCGGCCGTCATAGGCCTTGAGGATCGTGTTCTTGGTCGACAGATAGACCGGCCAGCCCTTCATCAGGCCGTAGTTCAGCGAGGCGCGCGCGAAGTCGATGATCGACTTGTCGAGGTTGTACATGCCCATCACGACGCCTGCGTCAGGCGCCTGGAACACTTCCTTCTCGATCACTTCACCATCGTCGCCCACGAATTTCAGCGTGATCGTGCCCTTGCCGGGGAAGCGGAAATCGGTGGCCTTGTACTGGTCGCCATAGGCGTGACGGCCCACGACGATCGGCTTGGTCCAGCCGGGCACGAGGCGCGGGACGTTCTTGCAGATGATCGGCTCGCGGAAGATGACGCCGCCGAGGATGTTTCGGATCGTGCCGTTGGGCGAGCGATACATGCGCTTGAGGTTGAATTCCTCCATGCGCGCCTCGTCGGGGGTGATCGTCGCACATTTGACGCCGACGCCGTACTGCTTGATCGCCTCGGCCGCATCGACGGTGATCTGGTCGTCGGTCGCGTCGCGGCTCTCGATGCCGAGGTCGTAATATTTCAGGTCGATATCGAGATAGGGCAGGATCAGTTTCTGCTTGATGAAGTCCCAGATGATGCGGGTCATCTCGTCGCCGTCGAGTTCGACGACGGGGTTCTCTACCTTGATCTTGGTCATGCGCGTTCCTTTTCAGATCGGGCTTAATTCACGGGTTCGTGTGCCGGGGAGGCCGGGAATTGAAAGGGGCGGCCCGCGCCGCCCCCTGGTCTCAGTGCTCTCAGCCGATGATGGCGTTGAGCGTCTCGCTCGGGCGCATCACCGCGGCGAGCTTTTTCGGATCGGCGTGGTAGTAGCCGCCGATATCGGCGGGCTTGCCCTGAACCTCTGCCAGTTCGGCCACGATCTTCGCCTCACCTTCGGCCAGCGCCTTGGCGATCGGGGCGAATTCGGCGGCCAGTTCGGTATCGTCGCCTTGCGCGGCGAGAGCCTCGGCCCAGTAGCGGGCGAACCAGTAGTGGCTGGCGCGGTTGTCGGGCTCGCCGACCTTGCGCGAGGGCGACCGGTCGTTGTCGAGAATGCCCTGCGTCGCGGTCTCGACCGTCTCGCCCAGCACGCGCGCTTTCGCGTTGTCGGTCTGGTCCGCGAAGAACTTGAAGCTCTCGCCGAGGGCGCAGAATTCGCCGAGGCTGTCCCAACGCAGGTGATTTTCCTCCACCAGCTGCTGAACGTGCTTGGGGGCCGAGCCGCCAGCGCCGGTCTCGAACAGACCGCCGCCCTGCATCAGCTTCACGATCGAGAGCATCTTGGCCGAGGTGGCCAGCTCCAAGATCGGGAACAGGTCCGTCAGGTAGTCGCGCAGCACGTTGCCGGTGATCGCGATAGTGTTCTCGCCCTTGGTGATGGTCTCGAGCGAGGCGATGGTCGCCTCACGCGGGGCCATGATCTCGAACTTGTCGGCCACGCCCTTGGCTTCCAGGATCGGCTTCACGTAGGAGATCAGCTCCGCATCGTGAGCGCGGGTCTCGTCGAGCCAGAAGATCGCGCGGTAGCCGGTCGCCTTCTGACGGTCGATGGCGAGGTTCACCCAGTCTTCGATCGGCGCCTTGCGGGCCGAGGCCGAACGCCAGATGTCGCCCTTCTTCACGTCATGCGAATGCAGGACCGTGCCGTCGTCCAGAACCATCTTCACGGTGCCGTCGTTCGGGATCTCGAAGGTGGTCGGGTGCGAGCCGTATTCCTCGGCTTTCTGCGCCATCAGGCCGATGTTCTGAACGGTGCCCGCGGTGGCGGGGTTCAGTTTGCCGTTGGCTTTGAAATACTCGATCGTCGCGTCATAGACCGGCGCGTAGGAGCTGTCCGGGATCACGCAGACGCAGTCGTGTTCCTTGTTGTCCGGGCCCCAGCCTTTGCCGCCGGCGCGGATCAGCGCGGGCATCGAGGCGTCGATGATGACATCGGAGGGCACGTGCAGGTTGGTGATGCCCTTGTCCGAGTTCACCATATACATCGGCGGACGCTGGTCGCGGACTTCCTCGATCGCAGCCAGGATTTCCGGCTCGCCCTTCACGCGCTCCAGCAGGTCGCCCATGCCCGAGGCCGGATCGACGCCGAGCGACTTCATCTTGTCACCGTATTTCTCGAAGACCGGCTTGAGCCATTCCTTCACCGCATGACCGAAGATGATCGGGTCGGAGACCTTCATCATCGTCGCTTTCATGTGCAGCGAGAACAGGACGCCTTCGTCCTTGGTCTTCTTGATTTCCTCGGCGAGGAAGGCGTCGAGCTTGTCAGCCGACATGTAGGTCGCGTCGACCACGGTGCCTTCGGGATAGCTCACGCCGTCCTTGAGAACGGTCTCGCCATCGGCGCCTTCCAGCACGATCTTGGCGGTGGCCGCCTTCGGCAGGGTGGCCGAGACTTCGTTCGAGAAGAAATCGCCTTCTGACATCGAGGCGACGCGGGTCTTGCTGTCGGCGGTCCACTCGCCCATGCGGTGCGGGTTGTTCTGCGCGAATTTCTTCACGGCAGCGGCGGCGCGACGATCCGAGTTGCCCTCGCGCAGCACCGGGTTCACGGCCGAGCCCTTGATCGAGTCGTATTTCGCGCGGACGGCTTTTTCCTCATCGGTCTTCGGCTCTTCCGGGTAATCGGGCAGGGCGTAGCCTTGGCCTTGCAATTCACGGACGGCAGCGACCAGCTGCGGCACCGAGGCCGAGATGTTCGGCAGCTTGATGACGTTGGCCTGCGGCGTTTTCACGTAATCGCCGAGCCAGGCCAGATCGTCCGACTGGCGTTGCTCTTCGGTAAGCGCTTCGGGGAAGGTGGCGAGGATGCGGCCCGCGAGCGAGATATCCTTGGTGCCCACCGAAATCCCGGCCGCTTGCGCGAATTTGCGCACGATCGGCAGCAGCGATGCGCTTGCCAGTTCCGGGGCCTCGTCGACCTTGGTGTAAATGATGTCAGGAGTGTTCTTGTCGCTCATGGCACAGCCCTCTTCGGTTGAAGCCTCGGTTTGCTGCCTCTTACCCGATTCAGATGCGCTTGGCTAGACGGTATGCGATTGTATACGGAGGTTGCCCGAAATCCCCATGCAGCGGGCGCTGAGGGGCCGCACGCGTCAGCTGCGCGCCGCGAACCAGCCTTCGACCCGATCGCGCACCCAGTCCCACACCGCGGGCGCGCCACGGGCGATCTTGGTGCCGATGCGCTCTTCGAGTTGGGTGAAGCTGACATCGTAATCGATCCACGATCCGCCGCCTGACTGGTGGTTCAGCAGGACCGGCTGCACCCGGTCGAGCGATTTCGCGAAGATCGCGTCGGGGGTCTCGTTGGCCTCGAATTCCTGCCACAGCGCCAGCATCGCTGCCCCCTGGTCCTCAGGCAGCAGTCCGAAGATGCGCTCGGCGGCGGCAGCTTCGGCCTTCTGGATGTCTTCCGCGCCGTGCGCCGTGCCGCCTTGGCTGTGGATCGGCACGTCACCTACGTCGATCTCGACCAGATCGTGCAGCAGGAGCATGCGGATCACGCGGTCGATCGAAACACCCTCGGGCGCCTGCTCGGCCAGTGTCAGCGCATAAAGCGCGAGCGACCAGCTATGCTCGCCGGAATTCTCAGGGCGCGAGGCGTCGTGGATCGGCGTCGCGCGGGTCACCGATTTAAGTTTCTCGGCTTCGGCGAGGAAGGTGAATTGCTGATCGAGCCGGGTCATGAACGTCTCCAGAGCCGGGGCAGAAGCAGAAGAAGCGCCACGAAGGCGAACAGACCGCCCGCGCGCCAGCTCATCGCGCGATCGGTATAGGCAGCACAGTCGAGGTTCGGCGCCGCGAAAGCGTAGAACAGAACCGTGCCGAAGATCGAGAAAACGACGATGCCCATGCCCAGCACCGGCGGGATCGCGCGGTTCGCGGCGGCGAGCAGGAGCCCGGTCCAGCCAAGCCAGAGCGGCACCGCCACGACGATCAGGTGCAGCGGCCGCGCGAGCAGGTCTGCAAGCCCGAGGCGCAACGCCTCGCCACGCGAATGCGATCCGGCCCAGTCGCCGTCGCAGAGCATCTGGCCTGCATGAAAGGCCGTCGCGATGATCAGCGACAGGGCAAGGGAGAGGGCTGCCGCGAAGAGGACGCGCGCGGCCCCCGGGCTCATGCCCCGGTCCCGGAATCCGGTGTTTTCGCCGCCGCCTGTGCGCGTTTTTCCAACTCCACCAGCTTGCGCTCGAAGAATTCTCGGCCGCGTTGCTCGGCCATGTGCAGGCGACAGGCGGTCATGTAGGCCTCCTGCAGGGAGGGCGACGACGTGCCGATATAGTTGCTCACCTCCATGAAGAGGCGATCGTCGTCGTATTTGCGCATCGCCTCCATTGTGTCGGTGGCGAGCTTTTCGGCCAGTTCGTCGATCAGCGCCATCAGCGCGTGCCCTCCGTCAGCCGGCGGCGCACATAGGTCTGAACGGTCTCAATCATCGGCTGCATATGGGCTTCTTCGTTCTTGAAGAAGTGGTCCGCGCCCTCGATGACCTCATGGGTGATCGTGATGCCCTTCTGCTCCTGCAGCTTGGAGACCAGCTGCTCGGTCTCTTTCGGCTGCGCGATCCGGTCGTTCGTGCCGTTGATGATCAGACCCGAGGACGGGCATGGCGCAAGGAAGGAATAATCGTAATTGCCGGGGCCGGGCGAAGACGGGCCGGGCGGGGCAACGGAGATGAAGCCGGTGATCTCGGGGCGGCGCATCAGCAGCTGCATGCCGATCCACGCGCCGAAGGAATGGCCCGCGACCCAGCAATGCTTCGAGTTCGGGTTCATCGCCTGCAGGTAGTCCAGCGCCGAGGCGGCATCGGACAATTCGCCCACGCCTTGATCGTATTCGCCTTGGCTGCGGCCCACGCCCCGGAAGTTGAAGCGCAGAACCGTGAAGCCCATTTTGAAAAAGGCGTAGTGCAGGTTGTAGACGACGCGGTTGTTCATCGTGCCGCCGAACTGCGGATCGGGATGCAGGATGATCGCGATCGGCGCGTCGGGTGCGGGCTGCGGGTGGTAGCGCCCCTCGAGGCGACCTTCGGGACCGGGAAAAATGACTTCGGGCATCGTCTCTCGTTTTTATTGCGCCAGCTCTGGGTTCCGGGGCCGCCAGCGCATCCGCCTTTCTTGACGGGTCGGCGCGGCTGGCCTAGGAGAAAGCCACCCCCGGCGCCATGCCGGGAGATCGGGCATTGGTGGAGGTAATCGGCCCTCGCGCTTGCGTCAATGCTTTAGCAATGATTCACTCCTGCGCGGGCAGAGTTTTCGGGCCGATTTGCGGTCAAATACGGGTTCGGATGGGTCTCGGACCGGGGAGGGTGCATGAAACTGTCGACGAAAGGCCGTTACGCGATGGTCGCGCTGGTCGATCTGGCGCTGGCGGGCGAAGGCAGCCGGACCTCGCTGGCGGCGCTGTCCGAGCGTCAGGATATCTCGCTGCCTTATCTGGAGCAGCTCTTCGTGCGGCTGCGCCGCGCGGGGCTGGTGAATTCGGTCCGCGGCCCCGGCGGGGGCTACCGTCTTGCGCGCACGCCCGCGGAAATCCGCATCTCGGAGATCTTCGAGGCCGTGGACGAGACCGTCTCGGCGATGCATGTCGGCGCCGGCGCCTCGGGCGCGATCTCGGGTTCACGGGCGCAGTCGATGGCGAACCGGCTGTGGGAGAGCCTCTCGGCGCAGGTCTTCGTCTTCCTGCATCAGACGACGCTCGAAGACGTTGTGAAGAACCAGCTCAAACCCTGTCCGGCGGTGCCGAGCCTGTTTTCGGTCGTCGACGAGTGATCCCGTCCGTCCGGGCATGATGGCCGCTCGCGGGCGCTTCGCGCGGGATGTTTTCGCCGAGGCGAAGGCACGCCCTTTCTTCTTCGGCTTGGGTCAAATATCCCCGCCGGAGGCATCCGACATTTCATTCACGCGGAGCGTATCATGGCGCGCAGCTATCTCGACTGGAACGCGACAACGCCGCTGAGGCCCGAGGCCCGTGCGGCGATGATCGAGGCGATGGACGTGGTTGGCAACCCATCCTCCGTGCATTCCGAGGGGCGTGCCGCGAAGGCACTGATGGAGCGGGCGCGCAATCAGGTGGCGGCCTCCTTGGGCGCAGAGGGACAGGACGTGATCTTCACCTCCGGCGCCACGGAAGCCGCCGCCTTGGCGCTGGCCGGGCGCGAAGTCCATTGTGCGGGCGTCGAGCATGACGCGGTGCGCAGCTGGTGCGTGGAGGACCTGCCTGTGGACCGGGCAGGGCGGATCACCGTCACCGATCCCGCAAATTCGGCGCTGCAGCTGGCCAATTCCGAGACCGGCGTGGTGCAGGAGTTGCCCGAAGGCCTGTATCTGAGCGATCTCACCCAAGGGTTTGGCAAGATCCCGTTTGCGTTCAACTGGCTCGGCACCACCTGCGGCATCGTTTCGGCGCATAAGCTGGGCGGGCCGAAAGGCGTCGGCGCGCTGATCGTGAAGCGCGGCACGGATATCGCAGCGCAGCTCAAGGGCGGCGGTCAGGAGATGGGGCGCCGCGCCGGCACCGAGAACCTGATCGGCATCGCGGGCTTCGGTGCGGCAGCCGAGGCCGCCTCGCGTGATCTTGAGGGCGGAATCTGGCGCGAGATCGAAAAACTTAGAAACATTCTAGAAAACGCCATTGCGGATCGGGCAAGCGAGACTATTTTTGTCGGGAATGAATCGCGCAGGCTTCCGAACACGTCCTGCTTCATCACGCCCGGCTGGAAGGGCGAGACGCAGGTGATGCAGATGGACCTGGGCGGGTTCGCGGTCTCCGCAGGCTCCGCGTGTTCGAGCGGAAAGGTCAAAAGCTCCGCCGCGCTGGTCGCGATGGGCTTTTCGGAAACCGAGGCGGGATCGGCATTGCGGGTCTCGCTGGGGCCGCAGAGCCGCGAAGAAGATGTCATGCGTTTCGCCGAACACTGGCTGAAATGCGAAGCGAAACACCGCGCACGGCGCGGGTAAGAGATGGGAGAGCCGGATATGGCGGGCGTTGATCAGGTGGAAGTACGTGAAGGCGTCGATCGCGAGACGGTCGAGACCGTTCAGAATATGGGCACCTACAAATACGGCTGGAACACCGATATCGAGATGGAATACGCGCCGAAAGGCGTGAACACGGATATCGTCCGCCTGATCTCGGACAAGAACAAAGAGCCCGAGTGGATGACCGAATGGCGTCTGCAGGCTTTCTCGCGCTGGGAAGATATGCCCAAGCCGAACTGGGCGCTGCTGAAGGTTCCGGAAATCGACTTTCAGGACCAGTACTACTACGCGCGCCCGAAAAGCATGGTCGAGAAGCCCAAGTCGCTCGACGAGGTCGACCCCAAGCTGCTCGCGACCTATGAAAAGCTCGGCATTCCGCTGAAGGAACAGATGATCCTCGCGGGCGTCGAAGGGGCGGAGGACATCAACCTCGAAGATCGCCAGATCGCGGTCGATGCGGTGTTCGACAGCGTCTCCGTAGGCACGACCTTCAAGGACAAGCTGGCCGAAGCGGGCGTGATCTTCTGCTCGATCTCGGAAGCGATCCAGGAACACCCGGAGCTGGTGAAGAAATATCTCGGCTCTGTCGTGCCGCAGGGTGACAACTTCTACGCAGCGCTGAACTCCGCCGTGTTCTCGGACGGCTCCTTCGTCTACGTGCCGCCGGGCGTGCGCTGCCCGATGGAACTGTCGACCTATTTCCGCATCAACGCGGAGAATACCGGGCAGTTCGAGCGCACCCTGATCATCGCAGACAAGGGCTCCTACGTGTCCTATCTCGAAGGCTGCACCGCGCCCAAGCGCGACACCGCGCAGCTGCACGCGGCCGTGGTCGAGATCATCGTCGAGGAAGACGCCGAGGTGAAATATTCCACGGTGCAGAACTGGTTCCCGGGCGATGAAGACGGCAAGGGCGGCATCTACAACTTCGTCACCAAGCGCGCCGATTGCCGCGGCGACCGCGCCAAGGTGATGTGGACGCAGGTCGAGACCGGCTCCGCGATCACATGGAAATACCCGTCCTGCATTCTGCGCGGCAACGAAAGCCAGGGCGAGTTCTACTCTATCGCCATCGCGAATAACTGGCAGCAGGCCGATACCGGCACCAAGATGATCCATCTCGGCAAGGACACCCGCTCGCGGATCGTGTCCAAGGGCATCTCGGCTGGTCAGGCGCAGAACACCTATCGCGGTCTCGTCTCGATGCACCCGAAAGCGACCGACTCGCGCAACTACACGCAATGTGACTCGCTGCTGATCGGCGATAAATGCGGCGCGCACACGGTTCCCTATATCGAGGTGAAGAACAACTCGAGTCGGGTCGAGCACGAGGCCACCACCTCGAAGGTCGATGACGATCAGCTGTTCTATTGCCGCGCCCGCGGGATGGACGAGGAAGAGGCCGTGGCGCTCGTCGTCAACGGGTTCTGCCGCGAAGTCCTTCAGGCGCTGCCGATGGAATTCGCGATGGAAGCTCAAAGCCTTGTGGCGATCTCGCTGGAGGGGAGCGTCGGGTGATCTTCACGCGCGCAAATATCGAAATTGCCGAGGATCTGCCCCATTTCGGGCATAATCCTTATGCATGTCTTAACCTGTCCAAATGGATAGGTGAGGACCATGACGATATCGAGCGCCAGCTTCAACGATCGCCTCGCGCGGATCGAGAAAACGCGGAAATCGGCGAAGGGCCGGATTCAGCTGCATATCGGCGATCAGGAAGCCTGGGTGACCAACGATTCCGCGATGCTGCGTCGGGTCATCGCCAAGCCGCGTCACTCGCGGCTGGCCGTGTTCAAGGTCCTGCCCGCGCTGATGGTCGGCGCGATCGGGATGATGATCGTGACGGCGCTCAAGATGCGCTTTCTGACGCCGGAACTCGCCGAGAAGGTCGGCTCCAACCCGGATCTGGTCCTCGTGGTCGCGGCAGTGCTGACGGCCTTCGGGCTGGGCATGGTGCTGCGGCTCGCCTCGGTGAAACTGATGGCGGTGCAGCTGCTGGGCGTCGCGCTGGCCTTCGTGGGGCTGCACAATATCGCGTTCTGGGAACCGGATATGGCGGCGCTCGCCTTCACGCCCGACTGGGTGGAGCAGCAGACCGCGCAATTCGAGCCGCGCACGCTGCGCTACGCCGAGACAACCATCCGCTTCTGACCCCATGCGCGCCCGCCGCAGCCCGTAAGGGTCGCCAAGGGGGAGAGCGCGCATGATCGTCACCACCACACCCACCATCGAGGGTCGCCCGATCGCGACCTATCATGGCATCGTCGTGGGCGAGGCCATCATGGGCGCCAATGTCGTCCGCGATATCTTCGCGCAGGTCACCGACATCATCGGTGGCCGCTCCGGCGCTTACGAATCCAAATTGCAAGACGCGCGCGCCACGGCGCTCGGCGAGCTTGAAGACCGCGCCCGCGAGCTGGGCGCGAATGCCGTTGTCGGCGTCGATCTCGACTACGAGGTCGTCGGCCAATCCATGCTTATGGTGTCGGCCTCCGGCACCGCTGTAACCGTATCCTGAGGAAGAACCATGCTTGATATCAAGAACCTGCACGTCAAACTGGAAGAAGAGGACAAGCAGATCCTCAAGGGCGTCAACCTGAGCGTCGAGTCCGGCAAGGTCCATGCGATCATGGGTCCGAACGGGTCCGGTAAATCCACGCTGTCCTACGTGCTCTCGGGCCGCGATGGCTACGAGGTCACCGAAGGCGAGGCGCATCTCAACGACACCGACCTGCTCGATTCCGAGCCCGAAGAGCGCGCGGCGGCAGGCCTGTTCCTCGCGTTCCAATATCCGGTGGAAATTCCCGGCGTCGGCAACATGACCTTCCTGCGTACCGCGCTCAACGCACAGCGCAAGGCCCGCGGCGAGGAGGAAATCTCCGCTGGCGACTTCCTGAAACTGGTGCGCGGCAAGGCGAAATCGCTCAAGATCGACGCCGATATGCTGAAGCGCCCGGTCAATGTCGGCTTCTCGGGCGGTGAGAAGAAACGTAACGAAATCCTTCAGATGGCGATCCTCGAGCCGAAGATGTGCATCCTCGACGAGACCGACTCCGGCCTCGACGTCGACGCGATGCGTCTGGTGGCCGAAGGCGTGAACGCGCTGCGCGACGAGGGCCGTTCCTTCCTCGTCATCACCCACTACCAGCGCCTGCTCGACCATATCAAACCCGATGTCGTCCACATCATGGCGGATGGCCGCATCATCGAGACCGGCGGGCCGGAACTGGCTCTCGAGGTCGAGAAGAACGGCTATGCCGACCTGCTCGCGAAACACGGGATCTCGGAGGTGATGGCGTAATGTCGGCAGTCGAGAAAATGACCCCCGCCGAGACGCGGCTGGCGCGCGTTTCTCTGCCCGAGGGCTTTGGGCCGCAACGTCGCGCCGCGCTGGACCGTCTGAACGCGATGGGCCTGCCGGGCCGTCGCGACGAATACTGGCGCTGGACCAACCCGACCGATTTCATCGCGCCCGATCCGGTGCCCGCCGCGCCCTTCGCGGATGACGAGCCCGAAATTTTCGGGGAAATCGATCGGCTGAAGATCGTATTCCGCGACGGTGTTTTCGATGCCGAGGCCTCCGACGATCTGGCGATGTCCGGTGTCGAAATCCTGCGTCTTGCCGATGCGCCCGACGTGAACTGGGCCAGCAGCCTTTACGGCACGCTGGAAGCCAACGGTCAGGACCCGGTGAAGCGTCCCTTCGCGGCGCTGAACACCGCGTCGGCGACCGATGGCGTGCTGATCCGCGTGACCCGTGCCGCCGAGAAGCCCGTGAGCCTGATTTATACCCATGAGTCAGAGAGTTCCGACCCGATCCTTCATCACCTCGTGAAGCTGGAAGAGGGCGCGGAGATCACGGTTCTGGAGAACGGCCCGGCCGGGGCGCGCTTCAACCAGCTGATGGAAGTGGATGTCGCGAAACACGCGAAATTCCACCACATCCGCGTGCAGGGCCGCGACCATGAGCGTCGTGCGATCACCTCGATCTTCACCCGCGTCGCGGAAGAGGGCCTGTTCAAGAGCTTCACGCTGACCTCGAACGGGGTGCTGACGCGCAATGAATGCGTGATCGACATCGTGGGCGACGACGCGAACGCCCATGTCGCGGGCGCGGCTCTTGGCGATGGCAAGACCGGCAAGTTCCACCACGACGACACCGTCTTCATCACCCACGGGGCCGAGCGCGGCGAGAGCCGTCAGGTCTTCAAGAAAGTGCTGAAGAACGGCGCCGAGGGCATCTTCCAGGGCAAGATCCTCGTGAAGCCGGGCGCGCAGAAGACCGATGGCTACCAGATCAGTCAGTCCCTGCTGCTCGACGAGAACAGCCAGTTCCTCGCCAAGCCGGAGCTCGAGATCTATGCCGATGACGTGCAGTGTTCGCACGGCTCGACCACCGGCGCGATCGACGAGACGGCGCTTTTCTACCTGCGCTCGCGCGGCGTGCCGGAAGAGGAAGCCACCGCGCTTCTGGTTCTGAGCTTCGTGGCCGATGCCATTGAAGAGATTGAGGAAGAGCGGTTCCGCGATGCGATCCTCACCCGGTTGGAAGGGTGGCTTTCGCGCCATCGCGGCTGAGGCGCGGCGATGTCCGCGACCGACGATATCCGGCGCAGCTACCGGCGTCCGCGCGTGGTGATGCGCGAGCATCTCGCGCGCCCGGCTTCGGAGCCGCGCGCGCTGGTCTTCCTGCTTGCGGCGCTGACCGTGATCTTCATCGCGCAATGGCCGCGGTTGTCGCGGATCGCCCATGAGATGCCCGACCAGCCGATGGTCGGGCTGATGATGGGCACGGTGCTGGCGCTGCTGGCCACCGTGCCCGTTTTCTACGCGATTGCGGCATTGAGCCACCTTGTGCTGCGCCTCCTTGGCGGGCAGGGAAGCTGGTATGGTGCGCGCGTCGCGCTGTTCTGGTCGCTTCTGGTTGTCTCGCCGCTGATGCTGCTGCAAGGGCTGGTCGCGGGGTTCATCGGACGCGGCGCGGAACTTTCGCTCGTCTCCGCGCTTGTGACCGTAGCCTTCGTCCTGCTATGGGGCGCAGCGTTGCGGGTGGTGGAATTCGAAGGAAAAACAAACTGATGCAGCCCGACCTTAAAGAATGGCTTATCCGCAGCTTCACCGATCCCAAATCGGTTGCGCGCGATTTGATCGGGCTGAATCTGAGCGGCAATGCGCGGTTCATGGCGATGGTGCTGGTGGTCGTGATGACGGCGATTCTCGGCACGCTCGCGCAGCTGGTGTTCTCGTTCATTACCAAGGTCGATATCGGCACGGTGACGCCGCCGCTGACCGTGGTGGGGCTGCAGGCAACCCTTCTGGTCTATGGCGCCTTCGCAATGTCTTTCGTCGGCCAACGCTTTGGCGGGAATGGGAAATTCTCGGATGCGCTGCTGCTTCTGACCTGGATTGAGTTCGTTCTGATGATCGGTCAGATGATCCAGGTCGTGCTTATGGTGTTCTTCCCGATCTCGGCCACTCTGATGTCGGTGCTGCTGGTGGCGCTGATGTTCTACTTGCTGGTGCAGTTCACGATGGTTCTGCACGGGTTCGAAAACCCCTTGGCGACCGGCTTCGGGGTTATCTTGACCTTTCTGGGCTCGGCGATGATCGCGGGGATCGTGCTGGTCTCGACCGGCCTCGTGCAAATGCCCGCAGACCCCGCGTCACTCTGAGGTGCTCCATGTATGATATCGAAAAAATCCGCGCGGATTTCCCGATCCTGACGCGAGAAGTGAACGGCAAGCCGTTGGTTTACCTCGATAACGGGGCCTCGGCGCAGAAGCCGCGCGTCGTGATCGACGCGATGACGCAGATGTACGAGCACGACTATTCCAACGTGCATCGCGGGCTGCATACGCTGTCCAATATCGCGACCGAGAAATACGAGAGCGTGCGCGGGATCGTCGCGCGCTTCCTGCATGTCGCAGATGAAGAGCAGATCGTGTTCACCACCGGCTCGACCGAGGGGATCAACCTCGTGAGCTACGCCTGGGGGGCGCCGAACCTCGAGCCGGGCGACGAGATCATCCTGTCGGTGATGGAGCACCACGCCAATATCGTGCCGTGGCATTTCCTGCGCGAGCGGCAGGGCGTGAAGCTGGTCTGGGTGGAGCCCGAGGCCGATGGCTCGCTGCCGCCCGAAAAGGTGCTGGAGGCGATCACGCCGCGCACTAAGCTGATCGCGATCACCCATATGTCGAACGTGCTGGGCACCCGGGTCGATGTGAAACCGATCGCGCAGGCAGCGCGCGCCCGCGGGATCGCCACGCTGGTCGATGGCTCGCAGGCGGCAGTGCATGGCCCCGTCGACATCGACGATCTGGGCTGCGATTTCTACGTCATCACCGGACATAAGCTATACGGGCCAAGTGGTTCCGGGGCGCTCTTCATTCACCGCGACCGGATGCTCGAGATGCGCCCATTCCTTGGCGGCGGCGACATGATCGACACCGTTACCCGCGATACGGTGATCTACAATACGCCGCCGATGAAATTCGAGGCTGGCACGCCCGGCATCGTGCAGCAGATCGGCATGGGGGTCGCCCTCGATTACCTGATGGGGATCGGGATGGAGAACATCGCCGAGCATGAGCGCGATCTGCGCGACTATACGGCCGAGAAACTGAGCGGGCTGAACTGGCTCAACCAGCAGGGCACCGCGCCCGACAAGGGCGCGATCTTCTCGCTCACGCTGAACGGGCCGGCGCATCCGCATGACATCTCGACCATCCTCGACAAGCGGGGCGTCGCGGTGCGCGCGGGGCAACATTGCACCGGGCCGCTGATGGAATGGCTGGGCGTTTCCGCCACGGCGCGCGCGTCTTTCGGGATGTATAACACCCGCGAAGAGGCCGATGCGCTGATTTCCGCGCTGGAACTCTGCCACGATCTGCTAGGCTGAGGCGACCGCCCGGGCGAGAGACTTGCTTTTGCTGCGACGCAGCATAACTCTGCGGCAGGGAGGCGGGCAGCGAAAGGGCCGAGCCGATGAACCGCAAGAGCATCAATCTCGCATTGCAGGGCGGGGGCGCACATGGCGCGTTCACCTGGGGCGTTCTCGACCGATTTCTGGATGAAGAGTGGCTGGACTACGCGGCGATCTCCGGCACCTCTGCCGGGGCGCTGAACGGGGCCGCGTTCAAGGCGGGCTATGCGCGCGCTGGCCGTCAGGGCGCGCGCGAGTCGCTCGACGAGCTCTGGAGCCAGGTGGCCGAAAGCGTCGATCTGCGGCTCGAGCGGTTGATGCCCGCGCAAGTGCCCGGCTCCGAGGCGCTGAAACGCTGGTTCGACGCTTTCACCCCTGCGGCCTTCATCGACGGCATGTCGCGCGTCTTTTCGCCCTATGATGCAGGGCCGTTCTACGTCAATCCGCTGAGCTCGGTGGTCGAACGGTTCCGATATCGCGATGTCTGCGCGGAAGAGGGGCCACGGCTGCATGTCTCGGCGACCAATGTGCGCACCGGCAAGGTCCGTGTCTTCACCGGCGAAGAAATTACAGCGGATGCCATCCTCGCCTCGGCCTGCCTGCCCGAGATTTTTCAGGCGGTCGAAATCGACGACCCGAAGACGGGCCGCACAGAGGCATATTGGGATGGCGGCTATACCGGAAATCCGCCGCTTTTCCCGCTGTTCGAACCCGCCTATCCGCGCGACGTCGTGGTGATTTCGATCAACCCCCTCTGGCGCGACGAGATCCCCCGGACGCCCGCGCAGATCGACGAGCGGATCAACGAAATCAGCTTCAACACCTCGCTGCTGCGGGAATTGCGCGCGATCAATTTCGTGCATCGGCTGATCCGCGAAGACCGGCTGCCGGAGGGGGCGATGAAGGATGTGCTGATCCACATGATCGCCGATGACGACGTCATGACCGAGCTGGGTGCGAAGTCCAAAATCCTTCCCGAATGGGGGATGCTGGCAAAGCTGAAACTGGCAGGCCGGGCGGCGGCGGATCGCTGGCTCGAAGCTCACGCCGACAAGATCGGCAAAGAGGCGTCGACCGACCTTCAGGCGTTGTTCGACTGAATCTTCGCCTTCGACTTGCGCGGCTCCTTCACCGGTTTGGGCTGCGGATAGACGAGACCCGCCGAGATGATCAGCTTCGCCGCATCCTCGACCGACATCTGGAGATAGGTGACCTTCGATTCCGGCACGAAGAGCAGGAAGCCCGAGGTCGGGTTCGGCGTCGTCGGCAGGAACACCGAGATCAGCGGGTCGCCATCCTCGGCCTGTGCCGCGATCTCGCCCTTCGCGGTCGACGACACGAAGGCGATCGCCTTCAGGCCCTCGCTCGGATACTCGATGATGCAGGCGCGGTCGAACTTGCCCTCGGACTGGCTTAGCACCGTTTCCGCGATCTGCTTGAGACCGTTATAGACCGTGCGCACGAAGGGCAGCCGGTCGACGATGCTTTCGCCGAAGCGGATCATCGTGCGGCCGAAGAAGCCCTTCGCGAGCCAACCGACGATGACCGTGAATACCAGGAAGATGATGACGCCGAGCCCGCGCACATTGATGCCGATATAGCGTTCGGGGCGCAGCTCGGGCGGCACCAGCGGCAGCACCCAGCCGTCGACCCAACCGGCCATCGTCCACATCAGCCAGATCGTCAGGCCGATCGGCGCGACGACGATCAACCCGGTAAAGAAGGAGGCGCGCAGCGCGCCGAAACGCGAGCGGCGGCGCGGATGGGAATCGTCTTTGGTCATGTCAGGATGCGCCCTCTCGTGGCGATGCGTTGCCTGCTATCTAGGCAGCGCCGCCACGATGAGCAATGGTCCGCGTATCAGGCGCCGCGAGCTGTGATGATTTCGCCCGCGATTGCGGCAGCCAGACGGGCATTGTTCAGAACGAGGGCGATATTGGCCTCGAGCGAGCGACCTTCGGTCAGTTCGAAGATGCGCGACAGCAGGAAAGGCGTGACGGCCTTCGCCGCGATGCCCTGCGCCTCGGCCTCGCTCAGCGCCTGTTCGATCACCGGCACGATCTCTTCGCGGGCAATCTCGGCTTCTTCGGGGATCGGGTTCGCGATCAGCTGGCCGCCCGGCAGACCGAGCGACGCGCGCGCGAGTTGCGACTTGGCGATCTCGGCGGCGCTATCGGCGCGCAGCGGCGCGGCAAGGCCGGAATTGCGCGACCAGAAAGCGGGGAAGGCGTCTTGCCCGTAGGCGATGACCGGCACGCCGTGGGTCTCCAGCACTTCGAGCGTCTTCGGCAGATCGAGGATCGCCTTCGCACCGGCCGCGACCACGCTGACCGGAGTCTGTGCCAGTTCCAGAAGGTCCGCGGAGATGTCGAAGCTGTCTTCGGCACCGCGATGGACGCCGCCGATCCCGCCGGTGGCAAAGACGTCGATGTCCGCGAGGTTCGCGCAGATCATCGTCGCGGCGACGGTGGTGGCCCCGGTCGCGCCCTTCGCGAGGCACACCGCCAGATCGGCGCGGCTCACCTTCATCGTGTCCTTGGTCTGCGCGAGCTGCTCCAGTTCCTCCGGCTCCAGCCCGATATGGATCTTGCCGCCCATCACCGCGATCGTGGCCGGTACCGCGCCCGCCTTGCGGATCTCGGCCTCGACCGCCTGCGCGGTTTCAAGATTCTGCGGATAGGGCATCCCGTGGGTAATGATCGTCGATTCCAACGCGACGATGGGACGGTTTTGTGCTTTCGCATCAGCGACTTCGGCGGCGAAGGTGAGGGGGGCGGTCATGTGGCCAGTTCTCCGGAAACGTAGCGCGCGGCAGCGGTCAGAGCGCGCTCCAGCGCCTCCTCACGACCCGCGCCGCGCTGTTCGGCCACGAGATGCGCGGCCATGAAAGTATCGCCCGCGCCGGTCACGCGGGTCACGAGGACGGGGGGCGGCGCCGAGGCGATCACGTTGCCCGCGACAGCACTTCCGTCGGCGGCCGCCTTGCCGCCGTCGGTCACGAGCACGCGTTGCGCCCCGCGCTCCAGTAGCGTTTCGGCGGCGTGCTGGGCGCTGTCGAAGCGGCCCTGGCACAGGATGCCCGCCTCTTCGAGATTGACGTAAAGCGTCGCCGCCGGATGCGTCAGAAGTGGCATCAACCTTTCCGCCTTGCCGGGGCTGGCAGGCGCCACGCGCAGGTCGGCCTTGGCGAACAGAGGCGAATGCGCGATCTGGCTGAGCAGAGCCTCGGTCAGGTTGCCGTCGAGTGCGATGGCGCCGGTCCACGGATCGTTTTCCGTGCCGAGCCGTCCGTCGGAAAGCGGTGCGAGGATCTTCTCGCCCGCAGCCTCGAGCGAATGCGCATCCGCGATCGCCGCGATCAGCCCGTTCGCCCCTTCGATCGCCATGTAGCGGTCGGTCGGAAGGTCGTCGGAGCGGTAGAGATAGCTGCAATCGACGCCCAGCACCTCGGCGGTCCGGATCAGGTCGTTGCCCTGGCTGTCGCGCCCAAGCGCGGTGAGTACGGCCGGTTTCAGCCCGAACCGATGGAGCGTCATCGCGATGTTCATCGCAACGCCGCCGGGCAGCCGCTCGATCCGCCCCGGCACGTCGGAGCCCTCGTGCATATGCACCGAGGCGCGGCCGATGATGTCCCACAGGACCGAACCGATGCACAGAATATCAGGTCTGGATTCGCTCATGCGCGGTTCTTGGCGCGGTTTCGGGAGCGGGGCAAGGGGGCTTGGCCCCCGCTCGGGTGGCTCAGGCGCGGCGCGACTTGAGGAACGCCCAGAGCCAGATGCCCGCAAGAACGAGCGAGCCGATTGCGTTGAGGTTCGCCATGGTGATGCCGAAGATGTCCCACGGAATCTCGTCGCAGCGCACCAGCGGGGCTTCGTTGATCTGTTTGAGCAGGTCGGCGGCGGAGACGGTGGTGTCGACGCCATTCGAGGTGCAATCGGTCGGACCTTGGAAGATCTTCCGCTCGACGCCCGAATGATAGAAGCCCAGCACCGAGGTCGTCAGCGCCGCCAGCATGCCCAGAAGCGCAGTCCAGCCGGGCAGGCGGAAGGCGAGGATCGCAAGTCCGATCAGGATCGCGACCAGATGCGGCCAGCGTTGCAGCAGGCACAGGTGGCAGGGCGCATAGCCCAAGGCCTGAAACACGAAGGCCCCGGCCAGCACGACGGCGGAGCCTGCGGCGGCGAGGCCGACGAGGCCGCGGAAAGAGGTCAGGGTTTGCAGGCGATCTTGCATCGGAGGCCTCAGAGATATTTCAGAAGATAGAACCCGCCGATCAGCAGGATGACGAAGATAGTGAAGAGCGGGCCGAGCCAACGTTCGATGAAGGTCTTGATCGGCTCGCCGAATTTCCAAAGGAGGCCAGCGACCACGAAGAAGCGAAGCGCGCGGGCGATGAACGAGACGCCGAGGAAGAGAACCGGGCTCAGGTTCGTGGCGCCCGCGAAGATCGTGATCACCTTGTAGGGGAAAGGCGTGACACCTGCGATCAGCACGGCCCAGCCGCCCATCTGGTTGAACCGGGCGGCGAGTGTGTTGAAATCGTCCGCCTTGCCGTAGAAGTCCAGCACCGGCCTGCCGATCGCATCCATGAAACCATAACCGATCAGGTAGCCCAGACAGCCGCCCGCGACCGACGACAGCGTCGCCACCAGCGCGATGCGCCAAGCCGCCCAGGGCCGGGCGAGGATCATCGGGATCATCAGCACATCCGGAGGGATCGGGAAGACCGAGGCCTCGATGAAGGCGACGGCGGCGAGATACCACATCGCATGCGGGTGGCTCGCGCGGGCCATCGTCCAGTCGTAGATGCGGCGGATCATGGCGGCATCCTTTTCCTTGCTGCTCGGATCGCTTCATCTCCCGCGCGGGCCGCAAGGTCAAGTCGCGCGCGTCGCACCTTTGCTTTTGCGGGCCTCGCGCTAGACTTCACGAAAAAGCGAGGGAGGCATTCGCAAATGCAATGGCGTGGACGGCGCGGCAGCCGCAATATCGAGGACCGGCGCGGCCAGCGCAGGGCAGGGGGCGGCGCAATCCGTCTGGGCGGCGGCGGCCTTGGCGTGGTCGCGATCATCGTGGTGGCCTATTTCCTCGGGATCGATCTGACGCCGCTGCTCGATGGCGGATCGGGCTCGGGGCCGGTGATCACGCAATCGGGCGAGCTGAGCGAACGCGAGAAGGCGATGGGTGATTTCGTCTCGGTGACGCTGGCCGATACCGAGGAGGTCTGGCAGGGCGTGTTCCAATCCGACCTGGGACGGCAATACGATCCGGCGGTGCTGGTACTCTTTAGCGGGGTCACTCAATCGCCCTGCGGCAATGCGAGCGGCGCGACGGGGCCGTTCTACTGTCCGGGCGATCAGAAAATCTATCTCGATACGGCGTTTTTCGACACGCTGAGCCAGCAGCTCGGCGCGCGGGGCGATTTCGCCGCCGCCTATGTCGTGGCGCATGAGGTGGCCCACCACGTTCAGGACGAGCTGGGGATTCTCGGTAAAGTTAACGAAGTGCGCGCGCAAAGCTCCGAGGCGCAGGCTAATGCGCTCTCGGTGCGCATCGAGCTGCAGGCCGATTGCTTCTCAGGGATCTGGGCGCGCCGCGCCGAAGATCAGATCGGCGCGATCGAGCCGGGCGACATCGCGGAGGCCATCAACGCCGCGGCACGGATCGGGGACGATACGCTGCAACGCGAGGCCGGCCGGGTGCCGATGCCCGACAGCTTCACCCATGGCAGCTCCGCTCAACGGCAACGCTGGTTCGAGCGGGGCTATCTGAGCGGTGAGATCAAACAATGCGACACGTTTTCAACGCGTAACCTCTAAGCGTACTTGCCTCGGGCGCGGCTGCGCGCTAGAGGATTCGGACTGGGCCCGAGTGGCGGAATGGTAGACGCAGCGGATTCAAAATCCGCCGCTGCAAGGCGTGTCGGTTCGAGTCCGACCTCGGGCACCAGACCTTCCGCAGAATGACAGATCCGCGCGCCGATGGTGACCCGGCCGGCGCATCTTCGTTCCTATGTCTTGTCGGGACCGCATTTTCCGGGCTCGCAAGACTTTGTCCAAATTTGGCGTCATCGTGAAAAGCGGCGTCTTGGGACGTGGTTAGCAAAAGATGATTCGAAGTAATCTCGTTTCGTTCTCAGAACAAACGGGCGCGAGATACCGGATTGCGGCGCGGTCGAGGACAATTAAGACTTATCCGTGGGAGAAATATCGCTGCGATTGGGGGCATCCCAGGAAACAAACTCGCCCGGTTATTGTCGCGAAATCGAAAACAGTTTTTCGCCTTTCGCAACGGGTCCGACAAATACCTTTCAACCACCGGTTTAAATGTGGCGAAACCTAGGCAGGTTTCCTGTCCAAAAAGATAGGTCGATCTTTTTGTAAACGGAAACGGTGTTTAAAAACAGTTACTTCCCGATTCGGATTATTGATGACCGTTTCCCGGGCATTTCCTCGAAATGAGGCAAGAAAGCGGCAAATTCCCCTTTTCTTTGTGGCGGTCGCGAGGGCAGATTGAGGCCAAGCCCTGCTGGGGGGCGATTGGCCATGGGGGTGGCCAAAGAGAAGAGTTGTCGAAAGAGAGCTCGCCCGGCGCTGCCAAGGGGACCGATCCATAACGGCCTCGACCATGAGGGCAAAGGAGACGCAGAGCGATCTGCGGCGACTTTGCCGGCAGCGCCCGCGCGCGCCGACGCTGGCCAATTCTTCTCAAAAAACACGTTCGGACTTCGGATCCGGACACGTCACGGCGCCGCCGCTTTGCGCCCTAGGGAAGATACGCCACGGCGCGGGGCCAGGGAGCCAAGCGGACGGCAAAGGAGAGTTGGGGATGACTTATTTCTACTATCATCACGACGACGATGATTGCGACAAGAATTCCGATCCGAATGCTACCAACGACAGCGCGAGCGTTAAGTACAATACTGCGCAGACGATCGCCGTTCTCGCGAATGACAGCGACCCCGATGGCGACCCGCTCAAGGTGCAGTGGGCGAGCGACCCGGCGCATGGCTCGGTCACGGTGAATGCCGATGGCACGATCACCTACACGCCCGATCCCAACTATTCCGGCACCGACAGCTTCACCTACAAGATCTATGACGGGCAGGGCGGCTACGACACCGCGACCGTTACGATCAACGTGAGCGCGCCCGACGGTATCGTCGAAGGCACCGCCGGCGGCGACCTGATCGACGATCATTACACCGGTGACCCCGAAGGCGACATGGTCGACAATAACGACGCGATCCTTCCGGGCGCCGCGCCGAATGACGACTACATCATCGCGGGCGACGGCAATGACACGGTCTATGCCGGTCAGGGCGACGACTCCGTCGAGGGCGGCCAGGGCGACGATCTTATCTATGGCGAGGGCGGCAACGACACGATCTCGGGCGATGCCGGAAACGACACGATCTATGGAGACAACGATCCGGCCGGTGGCCCCGCGGCCGATCCGGTTTCGGAAACCGTGGACTGGAGCCATTTCCAGACCGATTGCGGCGAGGTGAAGGACCAGACTGTCGATCTGGGCGAGACCAAGGTCCATTTCGACTTCCAGTCGCAGGATTACGGGGCGAAGGCGACGCTGACGACCTCTGCGCAATATACCGAAGCTGGCGAGAACTTCGACAGCTGCTCGGCGCTGCAGCTCTACGGTGCGGGCGGCGATTGCGAAGGCGGTGTGTCGCCGACCTCGACGACCGTCCTGACCTTCTCTTCGGACAATAGCGATTACACCGGTGAGGTTCAGGGGCTGAGCTTCCGGATCAACGATCTCGATCGTTCGGACAGCTATGACGACCATGTCGATGTCGTGACGCTCTCGGCCTTCGATGCCGACGGCAACCCGGTCGCGATCACGATCGATCCCGAGGGCAACCAGACGGTCACCGACAATGGCGACGGCACCTACACCATCACCGGTGGCGATCAGGACGACGGCAGCCTGCATCAGGACGACAAGATCGGTTCGGTCAAGGTCACCATCAATGATCCGACCGCAAAGCTGAGCATCGCCTATTCGAATGGCGGGGCGACGGATCAGGCGATCTCGATCACCGACATGACCTATGACACCTGCCCGGTGGAAAATGATCCGGGCGAGCCCGGCGACGACAGCCTGATGGGCGGTCTGGGCGATGACGTGCTCTACGGTCAGCAAGGCAACGACACGCTGGAGGGCGGTCACGGATCGGACAGTCTCGACGGCGGTCAGGGCAACGATACGCTCGATGGCGGCGCGGATGCGGACACCGTCTCCGGTGGCGACGATCGCGATCTGTTCATCGTGGGTTCCTCGACCGATGGCATCGGAGATACGCTCGACGGCGGCGAAGGCGGCGACGATTACGACACGCTCGACCTGCAGGGCGCGGGGCCGCTGCGTGTTCATTCCACGGTCACCGATTACGATCCGGTCTCGGGTGTCAGCACCTATGCCGGGACGGTCGACTTCCTCGACGGCTCGGGCAATGTCACCGGTACGCTCGAATTCTCCAACATGGAAGAGGTCATCCCCTGCTTCACGCCGGGTACTCTGATCGCGACGCCGCGTGGCGAGGTTCCGGTGGAGACGCTGCGCGAAGGCGACAAGGTCCTGACCCGCGATAACGGCATTCAGGAGGTCCGCTGGGCCGGCCGCGCCGACATGACGCATGAGCAGCTCGCGCGTGCACCGCATCTCAAGCCGGTGCTGATCCGCAAGGGCTCGCTCGGCAACGACCTGCCCGAGCGCGACATGATGGTCTCGCCGAACCACCGAATGCTCGTCGCCAATGACAAGACTGCGCTCTATTTCGAAGAGCATGAGGTTCTCGTCGCGGCCAAGCATCTCGTCGGCAATCAGGGCGTGGACACGGTGGAGACGCTGGGCACCAGCTACCTGCACTTCATGTTCGACCGCCACGAGGTTCTGCTCGCCAATGGTGCCTGGACCGAGAGCTTCCAGCCCGGCGACCAGACGCTGGGCGGGATGGGCAATTCGCAGCGTCAGGAAATCTTCGAGATCTTCCCGGAACTGCAGACCGCGAAGGGCCGCGAGGCCTATCAGGCGGCGCGCAAGACGCTCAAGAAGCATGAAGCCAACGTCCTGCGCATGAGCTGACGCGCAGGCCTCGTCAGAGGCCCCGCCAGCCCAATAACTGCGACCGCGTCCGGGATGTTTCCGGGGCGCGGCGCTGCCGTGTTGTTTCCGCAACTCGAACAATTCGTTTCCGCTAATCCGCACGTAGAGACGCCATCACGCGTTTTCGCCTCAGGGTTTTGTCGCTATCGTGTGAAGGAAGGGGGCCTCGACTGCTGGGAGGCAGGAGGATCGGATGACGCGGAGCATGCGCGCAACGGATATCGCGGAGATTTTGGCGCAATCGCCGGCTCAGGGGCTGCGATGTACCGCGATGGCGCGCACCGAGTCGCTGCGCCTGGAATTCGACAGCCATGACGAGACGGACGGCCATATCAGTGGCTTTGACGCATCCGGAGATACGGTTTTTTCCGGCTCCATCGCTGCGTTTCGCGCGGCCATTCCCTGCGTGACGCCCGAGACGCGGGTCGCAACCGAGGCTGGCGGCGTTCCTGCGGGCGATTTGCGCCCCGGTGCGCGGCTGGTGACGCGCGAGTCCGGTGTTCAGACGCTGCGCTGGATCGGTTCACGAGTGTTCACGGCTGCCGATCTCGCGCTCAATCCTCTGCTGTGCCCGGTGCGTATCCGCGCGGGCGCGCTTGGCGAGGGGCATCCGGTGCAGGATATGTGCGTATCACCCAATCACCGTCTGATGTCGCCGCTACGGGGGAATCTCGTTTCCGCGCAAGAGCTTGTCGGGCTGGACGGGGTCGAGGCCGAGCGGGCGGCGGGCGGCGTGCGCTATCTGCAACTGCTACTCGACGCGCCGGAAATGTTGCTCTGCGACGGACTATGGGTCGAGAGTTTCCGACCGGAGTTGGCGATGCTGGCGGGCTTCGATGCGGCGCAGCGGGCGGAGCTTCTGGCGCTGCGCCCCGATCTGTCCCGGCGCGACGCCGAGGCCGCCTTGCCCGAGACGCACCCCACCGAGTGATTTTCATCAACCGCAAAAAAGAGCCGGGCACTGAGGCCCGGCCAATAGACGATTCCGGTCAGGGGAATTGCCCGGATCGTTCGCGTCACAGGAAGCGGCGCACTTCTTGCCGGGCAATCTCCCGGCTGATTCCGATATCTTTGAGCAGATGGTCATCGAGTTTCTCCAGCGCCATCCGCGAACGGCGCGCTTCGAGGACGCGCGCAACGCGCGCGATCAGGCTCAGACGGCCATGACGAGCGGGAACGGGACGGGTCCGCGACAGGGTAAACATTGCGATGCCTTTCTGTATTGATACAATGTGGCGTTTGTTGCTATAGGAGGGATACAATACCTCAAAATAAGCAACCAGAGAAATATTGTGACTGATACAAGCTGGTCTCCTCAACTCGCCCATATCGCCGGACCGAAATATCTCGCGCTGGTGCGCGCGCTGCGCGAAGGGATCCGTCGCGGAGACCTGAAACCGGGCGCAAAACTACCTACTGTCAGGGACTTGGCGTGGTCGCTGGGGGTGACGCCCGGCACTGTCGCGCGGGGCTACCAAATCGCCACGCAGGAGGGGCTGCTGGAGGCCAAGGTGGGACGCGGCACATTTGTATCGACACAAACGCAGCGACTCGGCCCGCGCGAGCCGCTTTACCGCCATACCGGGGAGGAGATCGACGCAACCCCGGACGATCTGGTCAACCTTAGATCGCCACAATTGCCCGATGTCGGCCAGACAAAAGCGTTACAATGGGCGATGGAGGAAGCTGCGCGCTCGATCGGCAAGACCTACCTGCAATATCCCGGTCTGCGCCGCGACGCCTATTGCCGCGAGGCGGTGCTCGACTGGTTTCCGAAAGATTGCTCGCTCGCCTCTATTCTGAACGCGGATGATCTTGTGCTGACGCATGGCGGGCAGAACGGGATCAACCTCGTGATGCAGACCTGCCTGCGTGGCGATCGGCCCGGCGTTTATATCGAGGAGCTGGCCTATCCCGGCTTCCGTCACGCCGCACGGCTCAACCGCGCGGAGGTCCATCCCGTGGCCATCGACGAGCAGGGGATGATGCCCGATGCGCTCGACGCGGCTTGCCGCAAACATGGCGGCCAGATCGTTTGCATCACGCCCGACGCACAGAACCCCACGGCGGGGCGGATGGATGTCGCGCGCCGCGAGGCGCTGGTCGAGGTCGCGCGCCGCCATGACCTGCAGATCATCGAGGACGATTGCTACACCGCGCCGGTCACCGGCCTGCCGAGCTTCCGGGTGATCGCGCCCGAGCGCAGCTGGCACATCACATCTCTGTCGAAGACGATCTCGGCGGGCATGCGCTTCGGCATCGTCGCAGCCCCCGAAGGCATGGGCGAAGTGGGGCGACTAGCCGCCCAGCACAGCTTCTTCGGCCTCGCCCGGCCGATCACCGACATGGTCGCCCGGCTCTTCGAGAGCGGCGAGGCGATGCGTCTTCGCTATGCCGCGCAGGAGGAAATGGGTCGGCGGTTGCAGATGACGGTGCAATCGCTGGCGGGACAGGATTTCAACTGGCTGCCGGGGCTGAGCTTCCTTTGGCTGAAGCTGCCGATGGGCTGGCGTGGCTCCACCTTCGCGCGCATGGCGGAGATGGAAGGCGTGCTGCTGCGCTCGGCGGATGAATATGTCGTGCAGGACGGTCAGGCGCCCAACGCGGTGCGCATCGCGATGGCGGGCTCAGTCCCCGAAGAGCGCTTCCGTACCGCGCTGCGCACGCTGACGGGGCTGCTGGAGCGGATGCCGGACGATCTGCCGGTCTGAGGGCTGAGGCCTGACGCCGCGCCGCCGAAGCGCGCTGCACAAAATTACGGCATCTGCCTTGCCCTTGCGCGAGTAGGGGCGCTTGCCCTCTTTTCACGCCCGCGCCCTTGTGCTTTCGTGACAGCCAACGACGCCCGAGACGGGTGCAAATCGGGAGAGATGGATGGCGGGTAAAGGGGAGAGCTGGCTGCGCAGCGAGTCCGCGCAGGGCTATGCGCTGATTTCGCCCCCCTTCCTCTATGCCGTTCTTTTGCTGGCCGCGCCGCTGGTCACGATCCTTGCCTATTCCTTCTTCAAGGATGGCTATCTGACGGTGGTGCATGAATTCACCGTGCAGAATTACATCGCCACATGGACCGATCCGATCTTTCGCGTGATTCTGGTCCGCTCGCTGCTGGTGGCGGGGCTGGTGACGCTGGTCACGGTCGCGCTGGCCTTCCCGATTGCCTATTATCTGAGCTTCGGTCTGGCGCCGAACCGCAAGGCGCGCTGGATCTTTCTGATCACCATCCCGTTCTGGACGTCGTATCTGATCCGCGTGTTCCTGTGGAAGGTGATCCTTGGCTATAATGGCGTGATCAATTCCGCGTTGGAGGGGATCGGGCTCATCGGGCCGAACGGGCTGATCGCCGATCCGCTGCAGATGCTCAATTCGGTGGGGGCGATCGCGCTGACGCTGGCCCATGCCTACGCGCCCTTCGCGATCCTGCCGATTTTCGTGAGCCTCGAGAAGATCGACCGCTCGTTGCTGGAGGCAGGGCAGGATCTGGGCGAAAGTCGCTGGCGCACCTTCCTGCGCGTGACACTGCCCTTGGCGATGCCCGGTGTCGTAGCTGCGACGCTGATCGTGTTCATCCCGACGGTCGGCGATTACGTCACGCCCGAGCTGATCGGGGGCGGCAAGATGCCGATGGTCGCGAACCTCATTCAGGCGCAGATGCTACCCCTGGACAATCGCCCGCTGGGCTCGGCCATTGCCGTCAGTTCGCTGCTCGTGGTCGCGGCCCTGTCGCTGGTCTTCCTGTGGCTCAACCGCCGCTTCCTGAAGGTCGGAAAGTGAGCCGCGCATGAAAATACCGTCCCTCAAGATTTACGCGATCGCCTACCTGATCTTCCTCTACGCGCCGATCTTCCTGCTGCCGCTGTTTGCTTTCAATGACGGCACGATCATCGCCTTTCCGCTGAAGGGTTTCACGACCGACTGGTTCGCGAAAATGGCCGAGAACGACACGCTGCGCCACGCGCTGTCGAATTCGCTGATCATCGCGCTGACCTCCTCGGCGGGCGCCACGATCCTCGCGGTTTTCGCCGCCCGCGCCTCGACGCGTTACCGCTTCAAGGGCAAGGGCGGGATCATGGGGCTGATCCTGCTGCCGATGGTCCTGCCCGATATCCTGATGGGGATGTCGCTGCTCTTGGTGATGCTCGAAGTGCTGAAGGTGAACCTGTCGATCGCGACGGTGATCCTCGGCCATGTGATCATTTCGCTGCCCTATGCCATCGCGGTGCTGCAGACGGCCTTTGCCACGCTCGATCAGTCGCTGGAAGAGGCGGCGGTCGATCTGGGTGAGACGCGAATGTCGACCTTCCGCCTGATCGTTCTGCCGCTGGTGATGCCCGGTATCATCTCGGCCTTCCTGATCTCCTTCACGATCTCGCTCGACGAGTTCATCGTGGCCTTCTTCCTCGCGGGCAACCAGCCCACGCTGCCCACCTACATCTTTTCCCAGCTGCGTTTCCCGTCAGCGATCCCGGTCATCATGGCGCTTGGCACCTGCCTCGTCGCGGCCTCGATCCTGCTTCTGAGCGTGGCCGAATTCTTCCGCCGGCGCGGGGTCAAACGGACCGGCGCCAAGGATACCGGAGGTTTCCTGTGACCGATAAACCGATGATCGCCTTTCAGGACGTTCATAAATATTACGGCGATTATCACGCGCTGCGCGGCATCACCGCGGAGATCCGCGCAGGCGAGTTCTTCTCGCTGCTCGGTCCGTCGGGCTGCGGCAAGACCACGCTGCTGCGCACCATCGCGGGATTCGAGGAGATCTCGGAAGGCGCGGTGCTGATCGACGGCAAGACGATGGTGGGCGTTCCGCCGAACAAGCGGCCCACCAATATGGTGTTCCAGTCCTACGCGATCTTCCCGCATCTGAGCGTGGCCGAGAATGTCGGCTTCGGCCTGCGCCGCGATCCGCGTTCGAAATCGGAGAAGGCCAAGCTGGTCGAGGAATCGCTCGAGATGGTGGGGCTCAAGGGCTACGGCTCCCGCGCGGCCCATGCGCTCTCGGGCGGGCAACGGCAGCGTGTGGCGCTGGCCCGCGCGCTGATCCTTAAGCCTAAGGTTTTGCTGCTCGACGAGCCGCTCTCCGCGCTCGACCGCAAGATCCGCGAGCAGATGCAGGTCGAGCTGATCAAGCTGCAGCGCGAGGTCGGCATCACTTTCGTTCTCGTGACCCACGATCAGGAAGAGGCGCTGGTCATGTCGGACCGGATCGCGGTGATGTTCGAGGGCGAGATCGCCCAGCTCGCCGACCCGGAAGTGCTCTATGGTCGCCCCAATTCGCGTCGCGTGGCCGATTTCATCGGGGTGATGAATTTCTTGCCTGCGACGGTCACGGATGGGCCTGGCGAAGCGGTCACCGCAGAGGTCGCAGGTCTCGGACGGCTCGAGGTCGCGCCGAGCCAGATCTCGGTCGCACCTGCGGGCGATGGCGCCGCGGTGGGTTTCCGCCCGGAAACCTTGACGCTTCTTTACGAAGGTCAACAGGCCTCCGACCGCGAAGCGCCCGGCACGATCGACGAGGTTGTCTATTACGGCGACATGACCTATTACGACGTGCGCCTCGACGGCACCGAAAAACCGGTCCGTATCTCGATGCGCAACGTGTTCGGCCGCCCCGTGCTGGAAGTCGGCACCCGCACCCGCGTCGCATGGTCGCCCGGAGCGCTCGTTCTGTTCCGGTGACCGGGGCAGGGGGGCGCTGACCCCGTCGCCGGATGGCGACAAAACTTAAGAGGCACAGGGCGCTGCCCTGTCGCCGGAGTGCAGCATGGCTCAAAGGCGGAAGCGGCCTCGCAAGAGGGGCCTCGCCAGTGGCTCTGGTCACTCCTCCGGCGGTGCGTAGCCATCTGTCAGGGTCTCGAGAAAGGCGATGATATCTGCTTGCTCGGCCTCGGTCAGCGCGTCGCCTTCTCCGGGCTTGCGTCCGAAAGGCGCATCGGTGCGGTCGATATTTCCCTGATAGCGAGTGGGCAGGTCGTCGAACCGCGCCACTTTTCCGTTGCGCGTGGGGTAAATCGCGCGGGGATCGCTGTCGCGCTTGGCGTAAAAGCGCAGGACCTGTTGCAGGCTGGTGTAGACACCGTTGTGGAAAAACACGTGCCGGGTCTCGACGTTGCGCAGGCTCGGGGTCTTGAACATCCCGCAATTGCCGGGCTGCGTCGAAATCGTGTCGTGGCGCAGCGGGCCGCACAGACCGAGATCGACATAATGGGGATCGGCATTGGCCGGGATCGCCGGGTTGCGGGGCACGCCGAGCGCCTCGTATTCGTAATCGGTGAATTGCGGCGGGCGACCATCGGCGGACCGGGTGTCGAGATGACAGGCCGCGCAATTGCCCTTCTTCGGATCGTCGAAGAGCGCACGGCCCCGCGCCTCTGCCGGCGAAAGCTGCGCCTCGCCCGCGAGAAAGGCGTCGTATTTGCTGGTATAGGGATGAAATTCCACCGCCTCGGTCTGGTAGCGCGACAGAGCGAAGGCGGCCTCGTCGATCAGCATCTTGTCGTCGTCACGCACCGCCTCGCCGAAGAGCTGCGCTAAGCGGTCGCCATAGCGCGCTCGCAGGGTCGCGGCGAGGGTTGCGCGGTCGGGCTCTGCCATCTCGAAATGAGTGAAGAGGACGGCCAGCGCCTGCTCTTGCAGCGTATCCGCGCGCCCGTCCCAGAACAGACCGCCCCGCGGCACCGGGCTCGCGGCGGCGGGCGTGCCGGCGGTTTTTTGCGGCGCGGGCTGCGTAGATGCGCTTGCTCCTGCGGCTCCTTTCGCGCCCGCCCCTCGCTGTGCGACCGCCTGCGGCGCGGCTTCGCCCGCCTCCGAGGTCGGGTCGAGCATCCCGAAGGTGAAGGGTGGCGTCTGGCGCTTGTATGTGAGCGATGGCACCGCGCGCAGTCCCGGCTGGTCGAGATACGCCCCGCCAAGCTGCACCGGGCGGGCATTGGAGGGCGCGAAGTGATTGCCCGGGTCGTGGCAGCTCGCGCAGCTCATCTGGCCACTGGCTGACAGCGTGGGGTCAGAAAACAGCGCCTTGCCGATCGTGGCCACGGCGCTCAGATCGGCATCTCCGGGCGCGGTCGTTTTCGAACCGGCGTCGGACGCTGCCCCGACGGGGGTGGCCGAAAGGAAAGCCGCGAGCGTGATGCTCGCGGCCCCCTGTGCCGAACGGATCGTTCTGGGAGTGATCAATCTCAGGTTCGGCAGTCTCATCGCCTCAGCCTTTCGGGTTGCCGGTGGCCGGGTCGAGGATCAGCTTGCCATTGGCCGCTTTCGAGAAGTCGAACATGCCGTTCAGCTCGCCCGCCTGGTCGTCGAAGGAGCCCTGACCGATGCGCTGACCGTTCAGCCAGTTATCCTCGATAAACTTGGTGACCGAGGACTGATCGACCAGTGTGTGATCCACCGCGTTCTTCTTCGCATAGGGCGAGATCACCAGCATCGGGATGCGGGTGCCGTAGCCGCAACGGCCCTGCGCGGGCTTGCCGTCGAGACCGGGCAGCGTCTTGTCGCTGGCGCAGTTGCTGCCATTGAGCACGTCATAGCCCGCGACCGGGATGTTCGAGCCGTTCACCACTGCCATCGCGTGGTCATACCAGCCATCGGAATCGTCGTAGGTCACGACGATCGCAGTGTCCTTCCAGTCGTTCGATTTCTGCAGCGCGTTGACCGCGTTGACGATGAACTCCTGCCCATCGAGCGGGTCGGAATAGCCCGCATGGCCGTCCTGATAGGCGGGCGCTTTCAGGAAGCTCACCGCCGGCAGGTTGCCGTTTTTCAAGGCCGCGTAGAAATCCTTGCTGTCATATTGGTGGTTCGCGCCGCCATCGTCCGACGTGCCGATCACATCGACCGAGGCGGGACGGGTGTGATCGACGTTCCGGGTCGATTTGTAATACTGGAAGGGTTCGTGGTGGGGGATGTAGTCCTTCGAGGTCTCGCCGGTCACCTGCGAGAGCGACGAGCGGTCGCAGCCGGTGGTGCCGTTGCCGTTCACCGCGGTCAGATCGAAGCCGCCCTCGAACCAGCCCCAGGTAACGTTCTTGGCGTTCAGCAGATCGCCGATATTCTTGCCGCCCATAAGCGTCGTCGGGTATTTCGGGTTCGAGCAGACATCGCCGGTCGGGTCGAGATCCGAGATCATGGTCCAGCCGCCATTGCCGTCGGGTACGACGCGCCCCTTGTCATAGGTGCCGTCGGCTTCGAGCTTGTAGCCCTTGGGCAGCACCGCGCCATTGGTCTGGCCCGAGACGAGGTTGATCGCGCCCGGCGTCGAGGGGCCGAAGGTGCTCGAGAAGGCATTGTCGTTCATCGCGTAGGCCTGCGCGTAGTTCCACAGTGCGGTGACGGTATTGCCGTCGTAATAGCCCATCACCTGGCCCTTGGTGCCGAACGCGCCCGTGCCGCCTTTCGTGCCCTTGCCGGTATTGGCCGGGAAGGCATCCATCTTGCCGCCGTGGAAAGCGGCCTGCTCGGCGGTGTAGCCGTGGTTCTGGTCGGCGGACGCGGCCTGCGTCCGGTCGAGCCGGAACGGGGCGGCGGCATTCGCGCCATTGACGGCATTGCTCTTGTTGGGGTTGTTCTTCAGCAGACCGGCGCTTGCGAGCGTATTGGCCTTGGGCGTGTCTTTCGCGGCGGTGAATTGCGGCTCGCCCTTGGGGTTGGCGGCCTTCGGATAGGTCGCGAAATAATGGTCGAAGGAGACGTTCTCCTGGAAAATCACCACGAGATGCTTGATCGGGGTGGCGGTCTGGGTGTCGGCGGCGGTGCCAGCCTGGGCGGTCGCGGCAGCGCAAGCCAGCGCGAGCGCGCTGACGGCACCGGTGAGGCGGAGCGTGTCGATCATGTGAAGTCCCTCGTTGAGATGGCAGCTTTCCCGTGCGTTACGGGGCGTGGCCTCTGGCTAGGGGCGTCATTTGACACTTCGGTGACGGTTCCGCTCACGCGCCATCACCGCTCGGTGAGACCGCCGCGGATACACGCGGATGGGATGTTGCGTGAGCGACCGGTGATCGCGGCGCGGGCGCACCGGCCAGGTTTTGCGAGGGGGCTGAGCAGGGGCCGGCCTCCGCTCGCCACGGCCGTTCTCTGGCGCTACGGGGCGTGCGGCGGGGCGTCCTTCCGCTTGAAGTTCGTTTATCCTGCTTCACCCCCAAGGTTATTCTCGGCAAGAGGAACGGGCTTAGGTTTACGAGGCTGACATGCGGCTTGCGTGTTTGCCATTTGACCACCCCCGGCAACGCGGCCTAGATAGGGGCCAAGTAAGGCGCGGAGGCATTTGCCATGAAGGTCATCATCTGCGGTGCGGGTCAGGTCGGTTGGCAGATCGCGCGCCATCTGGCGGGCGAGCGCAACGACGTCACAGTCGTGGATTCCAATCCCGAACTGGTGCGTCGCGCGGCCGATACGCTCGACGTCCAGGGCGTGGTGGGCTTCGCCTCGCATCCGGACATTCTCGAGCAGGCCGGGGCGCGCGATTGCGACCTGATGATCGCCGCAACCCATTCCGACGAGGTCAACATGGTGACCTGCCAGGTCGCGATGTCGGTCTTCGGGATCACGCGCAAGATCGCCCGCATCCGGGCGCAAAGCTATCTGCAGCCGGAATATTCCGATCTCTACCGCCGCGATCATCTGCCGATCGACGTCATCATCTCGCCCGAGCGCGAGGTGGCCGAGGCTGCGCTGCGCCGTCTGGCGGCGCCCTCGACCTTCGACACCGAAAGCTTCCTCGACGAGCAGTTGCAGTTGCTGGGGATCGAGCTGGACGCTGATTGCCCTGTGCTCGACACGCCGCTGCGGCAGCTGACCGATCTGTTCTCGACGCTGCGCGCTGTCGTGGTGGGCATTCGCCGCGAGGGGCGGCTGTTCGCGCCCGAGCCGGGCGATCAGCTTTTCGCGGGCGACCAGATCTATGTCTTCGCCCATGTCGAGGACGTGAACCGCACGCTCGATATCTTCGGCAAATCCACGCAGAAGCAGGAACGCATCGTCATCATCGGCGGCGGCAACGTCGGTCTCAGCGTGGCCAAGTCCCTCGAAGCGCGGACCGAGCGCGTGCGTGCCAAGATCATCGAGCGCTCGCGCGCGCAGGCCGAGAAGGCCGCCGATGCGCTGGACCGTACGATCGTTCTCAACGGAGACGGGATGAGCTCGGAACTGCTGGAGGAGGCGAATATCGCCACCGCCGACGCGGTTCTGGCGATCACGGATGACGACAAGACGAACATTCTCGTTTCGGTGCGCGCGAAACAGGCGGGCTGCCGGATGGCGATCTGCCTGATCAACGATCCGACGCTGGCGCCCTTGCTGAGTGCGCTCGATATCGATGCCTATATCAACCCGCGGGCGACCACCGTGTCGTCGATCCTGCGCCATATCCGCCATGGCCGGGTGCGCGCGATCTACTCGATCGGGGATGCCGAGGGCGAGGCGATCGAGGCGCAGGTCATGGGAACCTCGCCGATGTCGGGCAAGGCGGTGCGCGATGTCGATTTCCCCGAAGGGGTTCTGATCGGCGCGATCCGCAAGGGCGACAAGATCGTCAAGCCGACCGGCAATACCCGGATCGAAGAGGGCGATATCGTGGTTCTCTTCGCTCTGACCTCCGACGTGCCCGAAGTGGAGCGCCTGTTGCAGGTCTCCATCGACTTCTTCTAAGGGCCGGTCCGCATGGAACGCATGATCAAGGCCTTGCCGCTGCCGATACTCCTGATGGGAGTTTCGGCGCTGGCGATGTATGTGCCGGCGATCCACGCGCTCCTGACGCATCATCACCATACCGCGCGATCGTTCTTCTATTCGGCGACGCTGTTTCTCTTCGCGACCGCCCTGATCGGCTTGGCCAACGGGTCGAACCCGCGGCCTGCGCGGGCGGGGCGGGCGAGCCTTCTGATCATGCTGGCCGCTTTCACCGTGCTGCCCGTGATGCTGGCAGTGCCGTTCTATATCGCGGTGCGCGACACGTCGTTTTTCAATAGCTGGTGGGAGATGGTCTCCGCCTTCACCACCACGGGCGGCACGCTTTACGAGCCCGACCGGTTGGTCGGCTCGGTGCATCTTTGGCGTGGGCTTGTGGCGTGGATGGGCGGCTTCTTCATCCTCGTGATGGCAATCGCGGTGCTGGCGCCGATGCGGCTTGGCGGCTTCGAAGTGTTCTTCTCGGGTGGCCCCTCTGGCGCCCCGGCCGCCGCGGCCCCGGCCGCAGATGGTGGCGCGGAGATGTCCGAGCGCATCGCCCATTACGCGGTCTCGCTGGCTCCTATCTATACCGGGCTGACGGTGCTGCTGTGGGTCTGCCTGCTGATGGCGGGGGACCGGTCGCTGACGGCGCTGATCCATGCGATGTCCACTCTCTCGACCTCCGGCATCTCGCCAGTGGGCGGGATGGCCAATGCGCGCTCTGGGGTGGCGGGCGAGATGGTGATCTTCGTGTTCTTCCTGCCCGCGCTGTCGCGCAGGCTCTGGCCGGGGGGCGGCGAGCTGCGCGCCTCGCCGAAGCTGATCGACGACCCAGAGCTGCGTCTGGCTGCGGGGCTGGTGATCCTCGTGCCGCTGTTCCTGTTCCTGCGTCACTGGATCGCGGCGCTGGAAGTGCGCACGCCGGGCGATTTCGGTGCGATCTTCCGCTCGATCTGGGGGTCGCTGTTCACCTCGCTGTCCTTCCTGACCACGACCGGCTTCGAATCGAACGGCTGGCACGACGCGCGCGACTGGTCGGGGCTGGGCACACCGGGCCTGATCCTCGCGGGGCTTGCGATCATCGGGGGCGGCGTCGCAACGACCGCGGGCGGGGTGCGCCTGCTGCGGGTTTACGCGCTGCTGCGTCACGGCGAGCGCGAACTCGACAAGCTGATCTATCCGAACTCCATCGCGGGCGGCGGCATGATGGCAAGGCGGCTGCGCCGCGAAGGCGCCTATATCAGCTGGATCGTGTTCATGCTGTTCGCGATTTCCATCGCCGGCGTGATGATGGCGGCGTCGCTGTTCGGTCTGTCGTTCGAGCCCGCGACGATCCTGACCATCGCGGCGCTGTCGAATACCGGACCGCTGGCGGGGATCGCGGCCGATGTGCCACTGAGCTGGGCCCATCTGAGCGAGCCAATCAAGGCCGTTTTCGCCTTTGCCATGGTGCTTGGCCGGCTCGAGACATTGGCGATCATCGCCCTGTTCAACCCGGAATTCTGGCGCGCCTGAATCCCGGATTTGATACGCAATTTCTGGCTCAGGGCCTAACAAACTGTTTTTTGGGCTGGAATCTCCCGCTATGCGCTGCATACTTGAAGAAAGGGCAAATCAGGCCCGTCCGATCACGCGCGATGCGAAACGCGATACGAAAAACAAGGGCAAGAATAATATGGCTGGCGACAAACAGAACCTGCAAGACGCATTTCTCAATCATGTGCGCAAGACAAAGGTTCCTGTCACGATCTTCCTGATCAACGGGGTGAAGCTGCAGGGCGTCATCACCTGGTTTGACAACTTCTGTGTGCTTCTGCGCCGCGACGGGCAATCTCAGCTTGTTTACAAGCACGCGATCTCGACGATCATGCCGGGACAACCTATCTCGCTTTACGAAGGCGACGACTAAGCGGCGCCGCGCGCGGCTTTAGCGATACATATCTTGAGCGAAACGACCTCTACCGAGACGCCCGATACGCGGGCCTACGTGATCCATCCCGACATTCCGTCGCGAGAGGGCCAGCGACACTTGCCCGAATTTGCGCTGGCCGAAGCGGTTTCGCTCGCCGCCGCCCTGCCGCATCTGCAGGTGGTGGGCGAGGAGATCGTGAAGCTGCGCAAGCCCGAGCCGGGCAAGCTGTTCGGCCAGGGCAAGCTGGCCGAGATCAAGGCGCGGCTGGAGGAGAACGAGGTCGATCTCGTCTTCATCGACGGGCCGGTGACCCCGGTGCAGCAGCGCAACCTCGAGAAGGAATGGGGGGTGAAGCTCCTCGACCGGACCGGGCTGATCCTCGAAATCTTTGCCGACCGTGCGCGCACCCGTGAAGGTGTGTTGCAGGTGGAGCTGGCCGCGCTGAGCTATCAGCGTACGCGGCTGGTGCGCGCCTGGACCCACCTCGAGCGTCAGCGCGGCGGGCTCGGCTTCGTCGGCGGCCCGGGGGAAACCCAGATCGAGGCCGACCGCCGCGCCATCGACGAGCAGATCGTGCGTCTGCGCCGCCAGCTTGCGAAGGTCGTGAAGACCCGCGAGCTTCACCGCGCCGCACGCCGAAAGGTGCCGTTCCCGATCGTGGCGCTGGTGGGCTATACCAACGCGGGGAAATCCACTCTGTTCAACCGCGTGACCGGGGCCGAAGTGCTGGCCAAGGACATGCTGTTCGCCACGCTCGACCCGACGATGCGCGGGCTGGAGCTGCCGACGGGCCGCAAGGTGATCCTGTCCGACACGGTGGGCTTCATCTCGGACCTGCCGACGCAGCTTGTCGCCGCCTTCCGCGCGACGCTGGAAGAGGTGCTCGAAGCCGATCTGATCCTGCATGTCCGCGACATCTCGCATCCCGAGACCGAGGAGCAGGCGGAGGATGTGAACGACATTCTCACCAAACTCGGCGTCGCCAAGGAAGTGCCGCTGATCGAGGTCTGGAACAAGATGGACGCCGTACCGCCCGAGCCGCGCCGCGCTCTGCTGGTGCAGGAGGCACGCGAGCCCGATCTGCAGGCGATCTCGGCGCTGACCGGAGAGGGGCTCGACGCGCTTCTGACGGCGATCGACGAGAAGCTTTCGGAAGAACGCTATCAGGAAGAGATCACGCTGGGCTTTGCGGATGGCCGCAAACGCGCCTGGCTGCACGAGCAGAACGTGATCCGCGCCGAGACGCAGACCGAAGATGGGTGGACCTTCGAGGTCGAATGGACCGGCAGTCAGCGCAACCGGTTCCGCGCGCTGTAAGCCGGGCCGGAGACGGGGCAGGGGCGCTGCCCCTCTTCGCTGACGCGAATTCACCCGGGATATTTACACCAAGCCGAAGCGGGCGCGCGCGCCTTGGTTTTCCCGGGGACGCCCATGACCGGTAGGGGTTGCCAAGGCGGCGCGATGGGTCTATATCGCGCGCACTTCACAGGCGGAGGCGGGCCGATGGGGGAGACATCCCCAAAAGTCCACCGGTTGGGGCATATGCCCTGAGACCCTCCGCTCAGGCGCAAACCGGAAAAGGAATTGGACATGGCGCTTCCTGAATTCTCCCTGCGTCAGCTCTTGGAAGCTGGCGTTCACTTTGGCCACCAGACCCAGCGTTGGAACCCCCGTATGGGTCAGTACATCTATGGCGAGCGTAACGGCATCCACATCGTCGACCTGACGCAGACCGTTCCGCTGCTCGATCAGGCTCTGCAGGTCATCCGCGACACCGTTGCGAAAAACGGCCGCGTTCTCTTCGTCGGCACCAAGCGTCAGGCCGCGCGCCCGATCGCCGAAGCCGCCGAGAAATGCGCACAGTATTACATGAACCACCGCTGGCTCGGCGGCACGCTGACCAACTGGAAGACCGTCTCCCAGTCGATCAAGCGTCTCAACGAGATCGACGAGAAGCTCGAGCAGGGCGCTGAAGGCCTGACCAAGAAAGAGCGTCTCGGCATGGAGCGTGACCAGGCCAAGCTGCAGGCGTCGCTCGGCGGTATCCGCGAAATGGGCGGTCTGCCGGACCTCCTGTTCGTGATCGACGTGAACAAGGAAGACCTCGCCATCGCGGAAGCCAAGAAGCTCGGCATCCCGGTCGTGGCTGTGGTCGACACCAACTGCTCGCCGAACGGCGTGGATTACGTGATCCCGGGCAACGACGACGCGGCCCGTGCGATCGCGCTCTACTGCGACCTCGCTTCGCGCGCAGCTCTCGACGGCATGTCGGCCCAGATGGGCGCGGCGGGCGTCGATGTCGGTGCCCTCACCGAGACCCCGGTTGAAGAGGCGCTGGCCGAGGCCGAGGCCAAGTAAGGCCGCGACCGTCACCCAGATGACATGAGGGCGGGGTATCCCGCCCTCGCAGAGTTCTTGAAGGAGATCCGACCATGGCGATTACCGCCGCTCAGGTGAAGGAACTGCGCGAAGCTACCGGCGCAGGCATGATGGACGCGAAAAAAGCGCTGACCGAGACCGATGGCGACATGGACGCCGCCGTTGACTGGCTGCGCACCAAGGGCCTTGCGAAGGCTGCGAAGAAATCGGGCCGCGTGGCTGCCGAAGGTCTCGTCGCGCTTGCCGTCAACAACGGCAAGGGCGTCGCGATCGAGATGAACTCGGAAACCGACTTCGTCGCGAAGAACGCCGATTTCCAGAAACTCGTCTCCGACATCGCGGAAGTCGCGCTGGAAACCGGTGAAGATGTCGAAGTCGTCAAGGCTGCGCATCTCAACGGCAAGAAGGTCGAAGACGTGATCACCGACGCAATCGCGCGTATCGGTGAGAACATGAACCTGCGCCGCATGCACATCCTCGAAGGCGACACGCTGGTGCATTACGTGCACAACGCTGCCGCCGACGGCATGGGCAAGATCGGTGTGCTCGTTGCGCTGAAGGGCGAAGACAACGGCATCGGCAAGCAGATCGCGATGCACATCGCCGCGACCAACCCGGCCGCGCTGTCCGAATCCGATCTCGACCCGGCTGTCGTCGAGAAGGAAAAGCAGGTTCAGATCGACATCGCGCGTGAATCGGGCAAGCCCGAGCAGGTGATCGAGAAGATGATCGAAGGCCGCATGAAGAAATTCACCGCGGAAGTAACGCTGCTGAACCAGCAATTCGTCGTCAATCCCGACCTCACCGTCGGTCAGGCCGCGAAAGAAGCTGGCGTCGAGATCACCGGCTTCGTCCGGATGGAAGTCGGCGAAGGCATCGAGAAGAAAGAAGAAGATTTCGCCGCTGAAGTGGCGAAGACCGCAGCTGGCAACTAAGCCCGCGCCTCTTCTTTGAAACAGGAAACGCCGCCCTGATCGGGGCGGCGTTTTTCATTGTGGGGCAGGGGTTTGGGATGCGAACCTAACGCGCCGCCGCGTGTGAGGCGTTCAGGAAAATCTGCTTTTGCACCGAGGCTTTCATGACCGCCTGCGCGGTGGTGTCCACGTCCAGCGCCTCGCGCGCCAGTCGCAGGTGTTTCTCCACCGTCGACGGGGTCAGCCCCATGATGATCGCGATATCGGCGGTCGTCTTGCCCTCCGCCACCCATTCGAGGACTTCGCGCTGCCGATCCGTCAGTGGGCGTCGCCCGGTGGAATAGGGCATGGTCGAGATGCGCAGATGAATGAGGCTGTTCATCACCATCAATTCGCGTTCGTTCTCGCGCCAGATGCGGTCGACGTCGTCCTGGCTCAGCCCCGGCCGCCCCACGAGTCCGATCGCGCCGCGCGCGTAGGAGAGCGGGTCGGAGAAACCGATCGAATAACCCGCGCGGATGCCGAAACGGTGGTTGATGTCGATCACGTCGATCTCTGCCGGGGTCAGCTCTCCCCGCATTGCGCGGTCCGCGACAATGCGCCACGAGCAGGGCCCGTCATTCTTCGCGGCCCATTGCACCATCGGCGCGTGGCGATATTTTCCCTCTCCGATGAAGAGGTCGAGATATTCCTTCTGGTGGTTCGAGAGGATCAACAAATCGTCTTCGTGGCCGAAGTTGTTTCCCTTTCGGAAACTCGTGAACCCATAGATCAAACGGTCGAAGCCGAACCGCTCCATTTCGCGGCAATGGCGGGACCAAATTTCCTGCACGGATTTTGCGCGTAAGACCGCCTCACAGAAGGATAACATCGCGTTTCACCCCACAATCGGTTAGTTCGCGTAGCTCATTAACACTACTCCGGAGGCGCATGTTTCCCCGCGCCGGAGACCCTGTTCAAATGTCTTATGTTTCGCGCGCCATGGCAACCCACGTGGGGCACGAAGACGCTTAGCGGTGGGTCTCGACACGGCTCTCGTGTGCGCAACCTTGGGTGGTCTCGGGGGCGAGCGTCGCAAGCGCGTCGTAATGGGTAAGGTAGATCTGCCCGGTTAGTTGGGTGATCAGGTCCGAGCGCGTCAGGCGGTCCATCACCGGGCCTTTAACCTCGGACAGGTGCAATCGCACGCCCGCGTCGTTGAGCTGGTCGTTCACCTCTTCCAGCGCCTCGAGCGCGGACATGTCGATATGGTTGATCGCGGGGCAATTCAGTACGACATGCTTGATGGACTCGTCGCTCGCGATCCGGTCGTAGATCATCTCCTCGACGAAGCGGGCATTCGGGAACCACAGGCTCTCGTCGATGCGCAGGCTGAGGATGCCCGGCGCGCAGTTCACCCGGTGGCGCCGGATATTGCGGAAATGCTCGGTGCCGGGAACCTGGCCCAGCTCGGCCACATGCGGGCGCGAGCTTTGCCACAACCGCAGCGCGATCGAGAGGATGACACCGAAGGCGATGCCGTCCTCGACGCCCCAGATCAGCGTGACGAGCACCGTCAGCGCCATGCCGACACCTTCGCGGGGGGCGTATTTGAACGTGCGCTTGAGCGCCTTGATGTCGACCAGCGTCAGCACCGAGACGAAGATCGTGGCCGCGAGCGTCGCTTGCGGCAGGTAATAGAGGGCCGGGGTCAGGGTGAAGGTCGCGAGCGCCACCCCGATCGCGGTGAAGGCACCAGCGGCGGGCGTCGTAGCGCCGGCCTCGAAGCTGACGACAGAGCGCGCGAACCCCCCGGTGATCGGAAAGGATCCAGAGATCGCTGAGCCGATGGAGGCGCCGCCGAGGGCTATGAATTCTTGGTCCGGGTCGATGCGCTGGCGTTTCTTAGCGGCCAGTGTCTGGGCGACCGAGATCGTCTCGACATAGCCGATGATCGCGATCAGGAGCGCCGGGACGAAGAGTTCTTTCCAGAGCGCGAGATCGGCGGGCGGCAGGCTCGGGGTCGGGAAGCCGAGCGGCACGGTGCCGACGACGCGGACCCCGCGCCCCTCGAGCCCGAACAACCAGGTGATCAGGATCGTCGCGGCGACTGCGTAAACCGGCGCGGCTCGGGTGAGGATGGCCGCAAGCCGCTCGGACAGCCCCGCCTTTAGCAGGCGCGGCTTAAGCCCACGTCGCGCCCAGAACAGGAAGACCAGCGACAGGATCGAGATGACGACCGTGTAGGGATTGGTCTGGCCGAGATGCGCCCAGAGGCCGCCGAGAATATCGAGAATCCCGCCGCTCTCCGCCGGAATACCGAAGAAATGCTTCATCTGGCCCGCGGCGATCAGGATACCGACAGCCGATGTGAAGCCCGACAGCACCGGGTGGCTGAGGAAGGCCGTTATGAAGCCCATGCGCAGGAAGCCCATCACCACCAGCATCACGCCCGAGAGAAACGCCAGCGCCACTGCGGCGGCGATATATTCGGGCGTACCCTGCGCCGCGACCCTGCCAACCGCGGCGGCCGTCATCAGCGAGATCACCGCGACCGGGCCGACGGCCAGCGGGCGCGAGGTGCCGAAGACAGCGTAGATCAGCAGCGGCAGTACCGAAGCGTAGAGCCCGTATTCCGGCGGCATCCCGGCCAGCAGCGAATAGGCCAGCGACTGCGGGATCAGCATGATCGTGACGATCACCGCCGCGATCAGATCGGCCTCGAAGGTCGGGCGATCGTAGTCGCGCCCCCAGCTTAGGATCGGCAGGTAGCGTTTGAGCATTGGCACGTCGCGAAAGGGCTGGATCAGGCCTGATCGCGGCGGCTGGCGTAATACTGCATCACCGGCACCAGCGTGGAATGGTCATAGCCCGCTTCGGCGGCGGTCGCGACGATCTTGTCGATTTCCATCTCGCCCGCCTGGCTGACGCCCCACAAATGCGACGAGCGCGTGCCCGAGCGGCAATAGCCCAATGCGGGTTTCTCTGCCGCGTCCATGATCGTCGCGAAATTGTCGACCAGTTCGAGGCTCAGTTCGCCGGGATAGTAGGGCAGGTAGTAAGGCGTGAGGCCATGCGTCGTGCAAAGCGCGGCGATCGCGTCCGAGCGCTGATCTGCGTCCTCGATCTCCTCGTCGGGACGATTGATGATCAGCGTGCGAAAGCCCATCTCGGCAAGCTTCGGCACGTCTTCGGGTTCGATCTGCGGGGCGACGGAGAACTCGTCGGAAAGTTTGCGCAATTCCATGATCTGTCCTGTTATCCTGCCTTCTAGGTGGAGATGGGCGGGGTTTCCCGCCCTCTCGGTTTATCGTCTCAGAGCCCGTTGACTGGCACTTTGAGGTAGGTCTTGCCGTCCTCGTCCTTCGGAGGCATCTGGCCCGCGCGCATGTTTACCTGAAGCGACGGGATGATGAGCTTCGGCATCGCCAGAGTCGCATCGCGCTCGGTGCGCATCTTGACGAATTCGGCCTCGGACTTGCCGCCGCCGATATGGATGTTGCGGGCCTTTTCCTCGGCCACGCTCGTCTCCCACGCAAATTCGTCGCGGCCTGGTGCCTTGTAGTCGTGGCCCACGAAAATGCGGGTCTCGTCGGGCAGCGACAAGATTTTCTGGATCGAGGCATAGAGCGTCTCCGCCGAGCCGCCGGGGAAGTCGCAGCGCGCGGTGCCGAAATCGGGCATGAAGAGCGTATCGCCCACGAAGGCCGCATCGCCGATGACGTAGGTAAGGCAAGCGGGCGTATGGCCCGGCGTGTGCAGAACGCGACCCTCCAGCGCGCCGACGCTGAAAGTGTCGCCTTCCTTGAAGAGCCTGTCGAACTGCGAACCGTCGCGCTGAAACTCGGTGCCTTCGTTGAAGATCTTGCCGAAGGTGTCCTGCACGACCTGAATGCGGTCGCCGATGCCGATCTTGCCGCCGACGCGTTCCTGAATGTAGGGCGCGGCGGAAAGGTGGTCGGCATGGACGTGGCTCTCGAGGATCCACTCCACCTCAAGCCCGTTCTCCTGCACATAGGCGATCACCTCGTCGGCGGATTTGGTATCCGTCCGGCCCGAGGAATAGTCGAAATCGAGCACGCTATCGACAACGGCGCAGGCTTTGCTGCCGGGATCTTTCACCACATAGGAGACGGTGAAAGTCGCGGTGTCGAAAAAAGCTTTGACGTCCGGTTTGATCATGGCGGCCTCCGTTAACCTGCCCAGCATATGTAGCCGAGTCCGATCTTATGAAATTGCGGCACTCTGTCCCAGCCCTTCCGTGATCTCGGGCGGTAAGGGGTGCGAGAGATCGGGGAGCACCCACTCCGCGCTCGAGAAATCGCCGCCATCGGTATAGGCCGAGGGCGTCACGACCACGCGCAGCCCGGCCGCTTGCGCAGAGCGCAGGCCCACCTCGCTATCCTCGAAGGCGATGCAGGCCTCGGGCGGCAGATGCAGCCGGTTCAGCGCGAGTTCGAACACGTCGGGCGCGGGTTTCTTGGCGGCGACCTCGTCGCCTGCCGCGATCGCATCGAACAGGTGATCGGGGTCGGCACCCAGCTGCGCGCGGATCAGCGCATCGACATTGGGACGGTTCGTCGTCGTGGCGATGGCGAGCTTCATCCCGGCGGCACGCGCATTTGCGATCAGCCGCGCCACGCCCGGGCGCAGCGGGACCTGCCCGGCGGTGATGATCTCGACATAGCGGCGGGTCTTGATCTCGTGCAGCATGGCGATCTCGTCGTCGGTCGGGCCGAAGCCCATGACCTCGCGGTGGCGCGCCATGCGCTCCTTGCCGCCGGCGGTCTTCAGCAGTTCGCGATAGGTCTCCTGCGACCAGTTCCAGTCCACGCGCCGTGCAGCAAAGGTCTCGTTGAATGCACGGCGATGGGCTTCTTCGGTTTCGGCCAGCGTTCCGTCGACGTCGAAGATCAGCGCGCTTACCATTTCCAGCCCTCCACCAGACCTGGCAGCATCGCCCAATCCGAGAAGGCGACGTCATGGGGCACGTCGGTCAAGGGCGTCTTGCGATAGCCCTCGGAATAGATCGCAAACGGGGCCTGCGCATTCGCCGCCGTTTCCGCATCGACCTCGCTGTCGCCGACATAGATCATCTGTCCGCCGCCCAGGGCCCGATGGCAATGATGCAGCATTTCCGGCTCGGGCTTGCGGGTGGGCATGGAGTCCCCGCCCAGCGTCAGCTCGAAATAGTCCCATAAACCGACATGGCGCAGCGCGGCTTCAGCGGGGCGGACCGGTTTGTTCGTGCAGACCGCCATCCGGCAGCCCATCTCCGTGAGCCGGTCGAGCGCGGCGATCACGTTGGGGTAGGGCACGTTGCCCTCCACATCGGTCTCGTAGCGCGCGACGAGAGCGTGCTCCACCCGATTGAAGAGCGGCCCGTCCGGGTCTTCGCCCGAGGTGATCAGCAACTGGCGCACGAGGTTGGGCACGCCCTTGCCGACGAAGCTGCGGACCGTCGGCAGCGAGAGCGGCTCGAAGCCCATTTCGGTCAGAACGGCGTTCGAAACGGCATGGATCGCGGGCACGGAATCGATCAGCGTTCCGTCGAGATCGAAGATGACGGAAGGCGCGTCGCTCATGCCGATTTCCATTTGATGGAGCAGCCCATCGACGGAATCTGGTCACGCGGGCCTTCGCCGGTCTCGGCGACCAACATCATGCCTTCGTAGAGTTCTCGCTTGGCGTCGACCGCGGCGGCCTGCTTGGTCGAGGCATCGAGACGGCCGCGATATTGCAGCCCGTCCTCGGCGTTGAAACCGAAGAAGTCCGGGGTGCAGGCGGCCCCGTATGCCTTCGCGACCGCCTGAGTTTCGTCATAGAGATAGGGGAAGGGGAAGCCCTTCTCCTCGGCCAGTTTGGCCATGTTCTCGAAGCTGTCCTGCGGATATTCGTCGACATCGTTGGCCGAGATCGCAACGACGCCGATCCCCGCCTTCTGCAACTCCGCCGCATCGCGCAGGATGCGGTCGAGGATTGACTGGACATAGGGGCAATGGTTGCAAATGAACATCACGAGCGTGCCCTTGGGACCACGGATGTCGTCAAAGCTGTATTGCTTGCCGTCGGTGCCGGGCAGGGTGAAGCCCGGAGCCTTCCAGCCGAAATCGCAGACGGGGGGAGTGACAGCCATGCGGCCTCCTATTCGAATTCCATTTCCTCGTAGACGACGCCCGCGTTTTTCGTCGCCAGTTCCTCGAACGTGTCGAGGTTTTTGTAGGGGCTCTGATCCACGTAGTAGGCCTCGGCCAGATCGCCACCATTGTCGAGATGTTCGGCGATCTTTCCGCGCAGATATTTCAGGTAGCCCGTCGTTCCGCGCGTGACCTTCTCGAGGTTCGTCGGATGGCCGTGACCGGGGATGATGAAGGCAGGCTCCAGCGGCGCGAATTTGGTCTCGAAGGTCTCGATCCAGCAGCTCGTGCAGGTGCCCGAGAAGATCGGCGGCATCCGTTCCGAAAAAGCGATATCGCCCGCGATCATGAATTTCTGTTCCGGCAGCCAGACCTGCGTGTCGCCGGGGCTGTGCGCGGGGCCCAGATGCATCACTTCGATGGTCATGTCGCCCATCTCGATGACGCGCTTGTCCTCGAAAGTCTCGGTGGGCAGCTTCGGATCGGTACCTTCGGCGGTTTCCTTGCCGTAGCTCTTGAGCGCCTCGAAGGCGCCGCCGGCGTCATGTTCGAACTCGGCCGCCGCATCGACATGGGCGAGCACCGGCACGCCCTGTTCGATCCAGTAATTGTTGCCGAGCATCGAATGGCCCTGACCGTTCTCGTTGATCACCAGCTTCACCGGCTGATCGGTGACCGCCTTGATCTCGTCATGCAGCGCCTTGGCGAGCTGATAGGACGCGCCGGAATTCACCACGACCACGCCATCGCCGGTGACGATGAAGCTGAGATTGTTGTTATGACCCGAATTCTCATAGGTCGGCGGCGCGGTGGCCCCGATCGCGGTCCAGACGCCGGGGATCACCTCGTAGGGCTTAGAGTAGAGAACCGAACCGGGATACATATCCGGCACGTCTTCAGAGGCGAGTACGGGGCTCACATGAAGAAGCCCAGCCAAGACGCTGGTCAAAAGGAGTTTTTTCACCCTCAGACCTCCGGCACGTAGCGATAGGCGTCGCCGTCGCGCTCGACCCGGCCCAGGCCGCCTTCGGGCAGGTGATAGCCGATGATCGGCAGCTTGTCGGTCGCCAGCTGATCGAGCAACGCGACACGCGTCTCCGCGCCCAGATCGGGGTTTTGGTCGGAGCCTGCCGCCATGCCCGGCGCGGCGAAGGCGAGGTAGTGGTTCACGATCGCATCGCCGATGATGAAGGCCTGCGTCTCGCTGTTCTTGACGTGGAAGGACATGTGACCGGGCGTGTGGCCGGGCGTCATCTGCGCCATGATGCCGGGGAGGATTTCCTCGCCATCTCCAAAGGTTGCAATCTGGTCTTCAAGGATCTGGAGGCGACGCAGCGCGCCTGCCGCGAAGGTCTTGCGGCCCTGATCGATCGTGTCGAGCGTCTCCGGGTTGAGCCAATATTCGAATTCGTCCTTGCCCATCATGTGCTCGGCGTTGGCGAAGAACGGCTCGTCGAAATCGTCGAGCACGCCCCAGAGGTGATCCGGGTGGCCATGGGTGAAGACGACATGGGTCACGTCCTCGGGGGCGACTTCGAGCGCGTCCATCGCCTCCATCAGCTTACCCGCAGACGGCATGAAGTCATTGCCCGACCCCACGTCGAACAGCACGGTGTTGGTGCCGTCGCGATAGAGCGTGACGTTGCAGGGCGGTTCGACCGAGTCTCCGGTGATGCCGTAGCTCTCGAGGATCGGCTTGGCCTCCGGATTGTCGGTCACAAAGCCGATCGGCAGCACGAGATTGCCATCGGACAGCGTGTCGAGCCGGGCCGAACCCATCTCGAGGGTCTGGGCGGCGAAGCTGAGCCGGGGAAGGGCTGTCATGGCGCCCATGGCCAGCCCTCCGCGCAGAATGGTGCGTCGCGTGAATGTCATGCCAGTCCTCCCTAGCTGGTATTCAATTCCACGAATATGAACGAGAGGCAGCGGCAGGGCAAGCGGTCAGATCACGAGATCGCGACCGATCTCCTTGCAGCTTGGCAGTTTCTCACTGCGCGGCTTTGAGAGCACCCTCCGCCGCTTCGCGGATCGCGCGCATATTCTGGCCATACACCTCCGGCCTATCGACCGAGCCGCCCTTGAAGACGGCGGAGCCCGCGACGAAGCAATCCGCACCAGCCTCGACCAGCGGGCCGACCGTGGTCGGATCGACGCCGCCATCCACCTGAATGTGAATCTCCCGATCGCCAATCATTTCGCGCACTTGGCGGACCTTGTTGATGCTGGAGGGGATGAATTTCTGACCGCCGAAACCGGGATTCACGCTCATCACGAGAACCATATCGACGAGGTCTAGCAGTTCCGAGATCACGTTGGCGGGCGTGCCGGGGTTCAGCGAGATGCCGCATTTCACGCCCTGCGCCTTGATCGCCTGCAGCGTGCGATGCGGGTGCGGACCGGCCTCCCAATGCGCCACGATCATGTCGGCGCCTGCTTCGGCATAGGCCTCGATGTAAGGGTCGACCGGCGCGATCATCAGGTGGACGTCCATGAAGGTCTTCACATGCGGGCGGAACGCTTTCACGGCGGGCGGGCCGAAGGTGAGGTTCGGCACGAAATGCCCGTCCATCACGTCGACATGGACCCAATCGGCCCCCTGATCTTCGATGGCGCGGATCTCGGCGCCGAAATTGGCGAAATCGGCCGACAGGATCGAGGGCGCGATCTTGATGGAACGGTCAAAGCTCATGGGGGCCTCCTTGGCGGCTCATTTCGTCAGTTGCGCGAACAGGGTCGGCAGTTTCTCGGGCAGGCGCTCGACCTGATCGATCACGGTGTAATTGTTGGTCCCGAAGATGCGCGACACATAGGCATCGGCTTCGGGGTCCAGCGTCAGACAATAGCTGTTAATGCCGATCTGCTGGAGTTCCGCAACCGCCTTCTTGGCATCCATGCGCAGATATTGCGGGTCGCGCTCGTCGATATCGGCCGGTTCGCCATCGGTGACGATCAGCAACAGTTTATGGGCTTCCGGGCGCAGGGACAAATGATGGGCGGCATGGCGCATCGCGGCCCCCATGCGGGTCGAGAGCCCGCCCTTCATGCCCGCAAGGCGGCCTTTGACCTCGGAGTCGAGCTTCTGCTCGAAATCCTTGAAGCGCTGATATTGCACGTCGTGGCGGCCATCCGAGGAAAAGCCGTGGATCGCGAACGGGTCGCCGATCCCTTCGATCGCCGAGGCCACCAGCGCCGAGGCTTCGCGCGTCAGTTCCAGCACGGTCTTGTCCGAGCCGCGCACGGTCTCGTTGGTGCTCTCCGACAGGTCGAGCAGGATGCAGACCGCCAGATCGCGCCGGTTGATGACGTTGCGCATGGTGATCCGCATGTCGGGCTGCATGCCGATGCGCTGCATCACCATCGCATCGACGGCGGCGTTGATATCCAGCTCGTCGCCATCCTCCAGCCGCCGCTGGCGCGAGATGCCCTGCGGGCGCAGCCGGTCCACGATCTGCTTGATCCGGTGACGGATGCCGCGATGCGCGGTCAGGATCGTGTCGATCTCGTCCGGGGCGCCCATCGGCGGGCGGTGTTCGTAGACAGTCGACCACGACGGGCGCATCAACTGCACCTTGTAATCCCATTCGCCGTAATGGAACGGGTCGGAGATCGGGGCCTTGCCCTCCATCTCGTTATAGCTGACGCCTTCATCCTCGTAGGGGAACAGCTCTGACGACAGCACCCAGACCTCCTGCGCATCGTCGCCCGCGGTCTCGACATCGACCTCGTTGACGAATTCCATCAGGCCTACGCGCTTGCGCACCTGACCCTGCGCGGGCTGATAGGCGTTCTGGTTCGACCAGTCGTAATCCGAGAGCGACCAGATGAAGCGGTTGTCGTCGCGATACGGAATTTTCAGAGATTCGAGAATGCGAAGGGACGGCACCGCGCGGCGCTGCGCGAGCAGGTTGTAAAGTTCGACGCCGAGCGACCAGGAGAACATCGTCTCACGTGCATTGTCTGCGATCTCGCCGTTGAAGGTCTCGACGAGATTGTCGATTTCCAGATCGCCGGTGCGGGTGCCGGGCGTGTTGAGCGCGCGGGCGACTTTTTCCAGCAGATACATCGTCTCGTGTTCGTACTGTCCTTGCGGCGTGTCCGGCATCAGCCGGTCGAACATCGCGCGCAGCCCCGGAAAGGCCTGCGTCGCGCAGTACTCGACGCGGGCATCCTCGATCATGCCGATCAGGAAAATCTGCGCCGGATTGAGCGCTTCCTGCCCGAGCCCGTGATCGGAATAGACGATATGGGCCGCCATATGGGCGCACATCGCGCGGTAGAGATCAAGGCCGGAGGCGCCGTTGATCCCGTCCACCGCATCGGGCAGATGCAGCGCACCGTCCTCGATGAAGGGGCGGAAGCCTTCGAAGTCGGCGGCAGAGGGACGCAGGAAGAAGTCGCGGGCCCAGAAGGCGCGGAGGTAGAAGTTCAGCCGGCGCTGGCTGTCGATGAAGAGCGTGCCGCGGCGTTCCTGTTTGAGCACCGCGCGGCTGTCTTCAGAAACAAGCCCGAAGTAATCCGCCTGTTTCGGCAGGTCGCGCCGATAGGCCTCGGCGCCGAAATCCACCCAGCGGCGCAGACCCGACAGCGTGAGTTTCGCCAGCAGTTCTTCGAGCACGCCGAACATCGGACGCAGTCCCCGTGGCGCGCGGGCCGCCAGCCGGTGCAGCAGCGCGAGATAGCCGCGCAGCAGTTCGGGGTCACCGAAGCGGTTGGCGGCGCCGGGCAGCGTGTCGAGCATCAGCACCAGGATTTCGCCCGACACCATCGAGGCCAGCTTCAGCACCGCGCCCACCACGTCCCGAATGACGTCCTCACCGCATTCCTTGGCGACCTGCGGCATCTCGTCGAGATAGGAGATCAGCAGGCGGGGGCCCTTGCCGAGCGAGGTCATGGCCTTCGCACCGTCCATGTAATCCTTCAGTCCGGCGGGCGACATCATCCGCGCCGCCTCGTGAAAGAGCCCGTCGAGGGTCTCCTCCAGCTCCGGCGCGGATTTGATCAGATCGGCGGCGTAATCGTCGAGATCGACCTTCATCGGACGCGCTCCTTACGCCACCTTCGAGCTGTCGGTGATCTCGGGGAAGAAGGTCTGGACGGCCGCCTGCAACGTGTCGCGCATATCCGCGTCATCTGTCAGCGGCTCCACCAGCGCCATCTGGCAGGCGGCTGGCGCGGGGATGTCCTGCGAGATCAACTGGCCTGCATAAACGAGAAGGCGCGTCGACATGCCCTCATCGAGGCCGTGGCCCTTGAGATTGCGCGAGCGTTGGGCGACCTGCACGAGCTTTTCGGCGGTCTTGAGGTCGATCCCGGCCTCGTGGCTGACGATCTCGGCCTCGGTCGCGGCCTGGGGGTAGTCGAAGCTCATCGCGCCGAAACGCTGCTTGGTCGATTGCTTGAGGTCCTTCATCATCGACTGGTAACCGGGGTTATACGAGATCACGACCTGAAAATCGGGATGCGCGTCGACCAGCTCGCCCTTCTTCTCCAGCGGCAGCTGGCGGCGGTGATCGGTCAGCGGGTGGATGACGACGGTGGTGTCCTGACGGGCCTCGACGACCTCGTCGAGATAGCAGATCGCGCCGATCCGCGCGGCAACGGTCAGCGGGCCATCCTGCCACTTTGTGCCGTTGATATCGAGGAGGAACCGCCCGATCAGGTCGGACGCGGTCATGTCCTCGTTACAGGCCACCGTAATCAGGGGGCGTTGTAATTTCCACGCCATATATTCGACGAAACGCGACTTGCCGCAGCCCGTGGGGCCCTTGAGCATCACCGGCATGCGCACGTCATAGGCGGCGGCGTATTGTTCGATCTCGTTGCCGACAGGCCGGTAATAGGGCTCGGTCTTCACGCGGAACTGGTCTGGGTCGATATCGCTCATGGGTGGCTCTCCGTCGCGCAGGAAAATCCGGGGGGTATGGGGCAGGGCGGGCCGCCGCGATCGGCAGCCCGCCCCGGTATCAGATCAGGCAGAGGCCGACATGTCGGCGCGGTGCACCACCATCGAGGTGCCCTGCGTCTGCTTGAAGTTGTCGTAGCCGACGAGGCGGACATGGTTGCCCGGGTTCGCCTTCTTGCACATCTCGATCTCGCGGAAGATCGCATCGACATCGGTTTCCCCGAACATCGGCAGCTTCCACATGTACCAGAAGTTCGAGCGCATATTCTCGGGCTCGGTATGCTCGATGGCCGGGTTCCAGCCCTTCGAGACGATGTATTCCACCTGCTTGCGCAGCTCGTCATCGCTGAGCTGGGGCAGATAGGAGAAGGTGCCCATCTTGCGGCTGTTCGGGTCCGAGATGCGGGAGCCGTAATCTTGCATTTCACTCATGGTGTCAGTCCTTTCTCAGGCGTTGGTGGGAGGGGCGCGCCTTAGCGGTGCGCCACGTCCAGCTTGTCCACGGTGTCGAACTCGAACTTGATCTCTTTCCACGTCTCCATGGCGATCTTGAGTTCGGGCGAGTGCTTGGCGGCCGAGGTCATGATGTCTTTCGACTCCTTCTCGAGATCGCGGCCCTCGTTGCGTGCCTTGACGCAGGCCTCGACCGCGACGCGGTTGGCGGCCGCACCGGCGGCGTTGCCCCAGGGGTGGCCCAGCGTGCCGCCGCCGAACTGAAGGCAGCTGTCATCGCCGAAGATGTTGACAAGCGCGGGCATGTGCCAGACGTGGATGCCGCCCGAAGCCACCGGGAGCACGCCCGGCATCTGCCCCCAGTCCTGATCGAAGAAGATGCCGCGCGAACGGTCTTCCTTGACGTATTTGTCACGCATCAGATCGATCCAGCCCAGCGTCGCCTCGCGGTCGCCTTCGAGCTTGCCGACGACGGTGCCCGAGTGCAGGTGGTCGCCGCCCAGAAGGCGCAGCATCTTCGCGAGAACGCGGAAGTTGATGCCGTGCTTGGGGTGGCGGTCGATCACGCCATGCATCGCGCGGTGCACGTGCAGCAGCATGCCGTTATCGCGGCACCAGCGGCTCAGCGAGGCCTGCGCGGCCCAGCCCATCGTCAGGTAGTCCGACATGATGATCGGCGACCCGATCTCCTTGGCGAACTCGGCGCGCTTGTACATCTCTTCGATGTTCGGCGCGGTGACGTTCAGGTAGTGGCCCTTGCGCTCGCCGGTTTCGCGCTCGGCCTTGTCGATCGCTTCCTGACAGAACTCGAAACGGTCACGCCAGCGCATGAAGGGCTGCGAGTTGATGTTCTCGTCATCCTTGGTGAAGTCGAGACCGCCCCGCAGCGCCTCGTAGACCGCGCGGCCGTAGTTCTTTGCCGAGAGACCCAGCTTCGGCTTGATCGTGCAGCCCAGGAAGGGACGGCCGTATTTGTCGAGCTTGTCGCGCTCGACCTGAATGCCGTGGGGCGGGCCGTCACAGGTCGTCACGAACCACAGCGGGAAGCGCACGTCTTCCAGACGCAGGGCCCGCACGGCCTTGAAGCCGAAGACGTTGCCCACGAGCGAGGTGAAGACGTTGACGACCGAGCCCTCTTCGAACAGACCCATCGGGTAAGCGATGAAAGCGTAGTAGCTCTCGTCATCGCCCGGCACGTCCTCGATCGCGTAGGCACGACCCTTGTAGTAGTCGAGATCGGTCAGCAGGTCGGTCCAGACGGTGGTCCAGGTGCCGGTCGAGCTTTCTGCGGCGACGGCGGCTGCGGCTTCCTCGCGCGGGACGCCGGGCTGCGGCGTGATCTTGAAGACGGCGAGCACGTCGCTGTCCTTGGGGGTGTAGTTCGGCTCCCAATAGGTTTCACGGTATTCCTTGACGCCGGCGCTGTATTTACCGGGATTTGCATGCTGGTTCATCGGGGTCTCCTTGTCTCCCTAAATCCGATAACTGCGGCCCCGGGCGCTCGACTGCCGGGATCGCGGGTGTGTCAGGCGGCCTTGGCCGCGGAAATCACCGGGTCGAGCGATCCTTCGGCATAGCGCTTGGCCATGTCGTCGAGGTCGATCACCTTGATCTTGCTGGCATTCCCGGCGGTGCCGAAGCGCTGGAAGCGGTCGAGGCAGAGCTTCTCCATCTCTTCCATCGCGGGGATCATGAATTTGCGCGGGTCGAATTCGGTCGGCTTGCTTTGCGCGACCTTGCGGAACTGAGCCGTCAGGGCCATTCGGTTGTCGGTGTCGATATTCACCTTGCGCACGCCCGACTTGATGCCGCGCTCGATCTCTTCGACCGGCACGCCGTAGGTCTGGGGCATCTCGCCGCCGGACTCGTTGATCAGGTCCTGCAGATATTGCGGCACGCTGGACGAGCCGTGCATGACCAGATGGACGTTCGGGATCTTCGCATGGATCTTCTCGATCTGGCTGATCGCGAGGATGTCGCCCGTGGGCTTGCGCGAGAACTTGTAGGCGCCGTGGCTGGTGCCGCAGGCGATGGCGAGTGCGTCGACCTTGGTCAGCTTGACGAAATCCAGCGCCTCGTCGGGATCTGTCAGGAGCTGATCGTGGCTGAGTTTGCCAACCGCGCCCGAGCCGTCTTCCTCCGCCGCTTCGCCAGTCTCGAGATTGCCGAGCACGCCCAGTTCGCCCTCGACCGAAGCGCCGACCCAATGGGCCATGTCGGCCACGCGCTTGGTGATGCTGACATTGTAGTCCCAATCGGCGGGGGTCTTCATGTCCTCTTTCAGCGAGCCGTCCATCATCACCGAGGTGAAGCCGTGGCGGATCGCGGTGAGGCAGGTGGCCTCGTTATTGCCGTGGTCCTGATGCATGCACAGCGGGATATCGGGATACATCTCCGACAGCGCCTGGATCATGTGGCGCAGCATGATGTCACCGGCATAGCTGCGCGCACCGCGCGAGGCCTGCATGATGACGGGGGCGTCGCATTTCGCCGCCGCCTTCATGATGGCGATACCCTGTTCCATGTTGTTGATGTTGAACGCCGGCACGCCGTAGCCGTATTCCGCGGCGTGATCGAGCAATTGTCTGAGCGTAATCAGAGCCATATCAGGTGTTCCTTACGTTGTGGGCCTTATGTTGCGGGCCTAACCGGTCGCGCCGCGGTCAGAGGAGCTTTCCCATCGCGACGGCGGTGTCGGCCATGCGGTTGGAGAAGCCCCATTCGTTGTCGTACCAGCTGAGGATGCGCACCATCCGGCCGTCCATCACCTTGGTCTGATCCATGTGGAAGACCGAGGAGTGAGGATCGTGGTTGAAGTCGCTGGAAACATTGGGTTTGTCGGTATAGCCGAGAATGCCTTTCATGAGGCCGTCAGCGGCCGCGCGGATAGCCGCGTTGACCTCTTCCACAGTGGTATCTTTCGCGGCCTCGAAGACCAGATCGACGACCGAGACATTCGGCGTCGGCACGCGGATCGCGACTCCGTCCAGTTTGCCGTTGAGCTCCGGCAGCACCAGACCCACGGCCTTCGCGGCCCCGGTCGAGGTCGGGATCATCGACAGCGCGGCGGCGCGGGCGCGATACATGTCGGGATGCATCGTATCGAGCGTCGGCTGGTCGCCGGTATAGCTGTGGATCGTCGTCATGAAGCCTTTCGAGATGCCGATCGCGTCGTTGAGCGCCTTGGCGACCGGCGAAAGGCAGTTCGTCGTGCAGGACGCGTTCGACACGACCAGATCGTCCTTGGTCAGCGCACCGTGGTTCACGCCGTAAACGATGGTCTTGTCAGCACCGGCCGCCGGGGCCGAGACGAGCACGCGCTTCGAGCCGTTCTCCAGGTGGAAGGCAGCTTTCTCCCGCGCGGTGAAGATGCCCGTGCATTCCATCGCGATGTCCACGTCGCCCCAGGGCAGCTCCTTCGGGTCGCGGATCGCGGTGACCTTGATCTTGCCGCGGCCTGCGTCGATCCAGTCCTCGCCGGTGGTGACCTCCTGCGGGAAGCGGCCGTGGACGCTGTCGAATTGCAGCAGATGGGCGTTGGTTTCGACCGGGCCCAGATCGTTGATCGCAATTACCTCGATATCGGTGCGACCCGACTCGATGATCCCGCGCAGCACGTTGCGGCCGATACGTCCAAACCCGTTGATGGCAACTTTAACCGTCATTCTCGTTAGTCCCTCAGATCAGTTCTTTTGCATCCGAAACAATCGCTTCGGACGTGATGTTGAAGTGTTCGTAGAGCGCCGGGGCAGGGGCCGAGGCTCCGAAACCGGTCATGCCCACGAAGCGGTCCTCGGGGCGCAGGAAGAGATCCCAGCCCTGACGGATCGCGGCTTCGCAGCCGACGCGCGGGGCATCGCCGAGAACCTCGGCGCGATAGGCCGCGTCCTGTTTCTCGAAAAGCTCGAAACACGGCGCGGAGACGACCGCGGCCTTGATCCCTTGCTCGGCCAGTTGTTCGGCAGCGGCCATTGCGATCTCAACTTCGGACCCGGTGGCGATCAACGTCACGTCGCGGGCCTCGGGTGCGCGCAGCAGATAGGCGCCGCGTGCGGTGAGGTTCTCGTCCGTATGTTCGGTGCGAACCGTCGGCAAACCCTGACGCGAGGCCACGATCATCGTCGGCGTGGCCGTCGAGGTCATGGCGATTTCCCAGGCCTCGGCGGTCTCCACCGCATCGGCCGGTCGGAGGACGAGCAGGTTAGGAATGGCCCGGAGCGAGGCCAGATGCTCTACCGGCTGATGGGTGGGACCGTCCTCGCCGAGGCCGATCGAGTCATGGGTCATGACATAGCAGGTCGGCACGCCCATCAGTGCCGACAAACGAATTGCGGGGCGGCAGTAATCGGCGAAGGCCAGGAAGGTACCCCCATAGGGCCGCAGCCCGCCATGGAGCACGATACCGTTCATCGCAGCGGCCATGCCGTGCTCGCGAATGCCGTAATGGATGTAATCGCCGGTGAAATCGGTAGGCGTGATCGATTTCATGCCCGAGGATTTCGTGAGGTTCGAGCCGGTCAGATCGGCCGAGCCGCCGACGGTGAAGGGCAGGGTGGCGTTGACCACTTCCAGCGCCATCTGGCTCGCCTTGCGGGTCGCTACCTTGGGCCTGTCCTGAGACAGCTTGCGCTTGTAGACGGCGATCGCGGCGGGCAGGGCGCTGGTGTCGGCCTCTTCTGCGGCGAGGAAGTCGGCGCGAGCGGTCGCGGCGTTCAGCCTCGTCTCCCATTCCGCCCGCGCCCGCGCGCCGCGCGAGGCGATCCGGCCCCATTCCTCGTAGATCGCGGCCGGAATTTCGAACGGCGGATGGTCCCAATGCAGTTGCTTGCGCGCGGCAGCGATCTCGGCGTCACCCAGCGGCGCGCCGTGGACATCGTGGCCACCTTGCTTGTTGGGCGCACCGAAGCCGATGATGGTGCGGCAGGCGATCATCGACGGGCGCGGATCCTGACGCGCGGCCTCGATCGCAGCGGCGATCTCGGTCGGGCTGTGGCCGTCGCAGTCGACGACATGCCAGCCGGCGGCGGCGAAACGCGCCTTCTGATCCATCGAGGTGGAGAGATCGGTGTCGCCGTCGATGGTGATCGAATTGTCGTCCCACAGCACGATCAACTTGCCGAGCGCCAGATGACCCGCGAGGTCGATCGCCTCGTGGCTGATCCCTTCCATCAGGCAGCCGTCGCCCGCGATGACATAGGTAAAATGATCAACCAGATCGGCGCCATAGCGCGCATTCTTCATCTTCTCGGCAATCGCCATGCCCACGGCGGTCGCGACACCCTGACCAAGCGGCCCGGTGGTCACTTCGATCCCGTCGGCATGGCCGTATTCCGGGTGACCAGCGGTGCGCGAACCCAGCTGGCGGAACGTCTTGATTTGGTCCATCCCCATGTCTTCATAGCCCAGCAGATGGTTGATCGCGTAGAGCAGCATCGAACCGTGCCCGGCCGACAGCACGAAGCGGTCACGATCGGGCCATTTCGGCGCGGTGGGATCGATATTGATGAAGCGGTTGAACAGAATCGTCGCCACATCGGCCATGCCCATCGGCATGCCGGGATGGCCAGAATTGGCCTTTTGCACCGCATCCATCGCGAGCGCGCGGATCGCATTCGCCATCCGGGTTTCTTGCGTAATTTGAATATCTTTCATCGCCTTGTTCATCCTTCTCAAGCCCGCTTCGCTTCGCGCACGAGGCGCTCGATGAGGGGGGTGAGGATCAGCTGCATGGCCAGATCCTGACGGTTGCCGGGAATGACGATCGAGTTGGCGCGGCTCATCCACGAGCCGTTGATCATCGAAGTGAGATAAGGGAAATCGATCCCGCGCGGGTTCTTGAAGCGGATCACCACGAGGCTCTCATCCGCGGTCGGAATCCAGCGCGCGATGAACGGGTTCGACGTGTCGACGACCGGCACGCGCTGGAAATTGATATCCGTCTCGGTGAATTGCGGCGTGATGCAATGCACATAGGCGTGCATGCGGCGCAGGATCACGTCGGTGACGGCTTCGGTCGAATAGCCGCGAGAGGCCCGGTCGCGATGGATCTTCTGGATCCATTCGAGGTTGATCACCGGAACCACGCCGATCTTCAGATCTGCCAGCGCCGAGAGGTTCACCTCGTCATTGACCACGCAGCCGTGCAGACCTTCGTAGAAAAGCAGATCGGACTCGTCGGCGAAATCGCTCCAGTCGGTGAAATGACCGGGTGGCGTGCCCCATTTCTCGGCCTCGGCATCGTCATGGACGTAATGCCGGGTCTTGCCCTTGCCGGTCTCGCCATATTCGCGAAAGACGCGCTCCAACTCCTTGAGTTCATTGGCTTCGTAGGAGAAGTGGGAGAAGCCCTGATCGCCCGCGTCATAGCGCTTTTGCAGCTCTTCCTTCATGTCGGCGCGGTTGTAGCGGTGGAAGGCGTCTCCCTCGATTGAGACTGCGGAAATCCCTTCGCGGCGGAAGATCTGGTCGAAGGTCGATTTCACCGTCGAGGTACCTGCACCGGAGGAACCGACGACGGAAATGATGGGGTGTTTCTTGGACATGTATCAGCTCCGGAAGAGGCCGCGGGTATTGAAGAGCGCGTGGGCTTCATCCTGCGGCAAGTCGTGATAGGCGGCGACGCGGGCGACCTTGCTGGCCGAGCCGAATACGAAGGGCGTGCGGGCATGCAGCCGGTCGGGCGTCGCGGACATTATGGGATCGGCGCCGTCGGTGGCCTCGCCGCCGAGCTGCTCGATCAGCATCGCGATTGGCGCGCATTCGTAGACGTGCCGCAGGCGTCCGCGCTGGTAGCCTTCGCGGTCGTCACCGGGATAGAGGAACACGCCGCCGCGCGAGATGATGCGGTGGGTCTCGGCCACCAGCGACGCGATCCAGCGCATGTTGAAGTTGCGCCCGCGCGGGCCTTCGGCGCCGGCGACGAGATCGTCGATGAAGGCGCGGATCGGCTGCGGCCAGTGGCGGTAGTTCGAGGCGTTGATCGCGTATTCCGAGGTCTCGGAGGGCAGGGGCTTCGGATCGGCCACGCGGCGCCAGATGTCGCTTCCGGGCTCGAGAACCCATTGCTGCACACCCTTCCCGAAGGTCACGACCAGGGCGGTCTGCGGTCCGAAGATAATGTAGCCGCCCGCGATCTGCTCGTTCGCCGGACGCAGGAAGCTGGCCTCCGCGTCGTCGGCTGCCTCGAAGATCGAGAAGATCGTGCCGATCGAGACATTCACGTCGATATTGGACGACCCGTCGAGCGGATCGATGGCGAGCGCGAGCGTGCCGGTCCCGAAATCGACCACCTCGTCCTGCTCTTCCGAGGCGTAATGGCGCACCGCACCACCGCGCAGCGCGGCCATGAAGGCCTCGTCCGCGATCACGTCGAGCGCTTTTTGCCCGTCGCCACCGGCATTGGTGCCAGCCGCCTCCGCCAGATTTCCGTCCAGCCCGTTGCGCGCAATCATGCGGGCAAGCTGGGCACCGACGCTGGTCAAGCGGGTCATGGTGTCGGCAAGATCGGCAGAAATACCGAGGCCGTCGAAACTCACGGACATCTTCTCCTCCTCCAAAGACGATGTTCTTGTGAGCCAGACCATTGCCCGGATCGGTTTTTTATGAAATTTAAATAAAGGGAATGTGCGTTAAGGAAATTTGAAACCCAATGCGGATGAATGCTGTGACGCTGAAGCAATTGCGCGCGCTCGATGCGGTGGCTCGCGGCGGTTCGCTGACGGCTGCCGGAGAGAGCCTGAACCTCACAACCCCAGCAATTCATACGCAAATCAGGGGACTGGAGGACGCGATCGGGATGAAGCTGATCCAGCGTGCCGCTGATGGCGCCGGATCCGAGCTGACCGAAGCAGGCAAAGCGCTGCGCGAGAGCGCGCTGCGGATCGAGGACAACTTGTCGCAGGCCGAAGCGACGCTGAGCGCCATCGCACGGGGGCAGGTGGGTCGGATCACGCTCGGCGTCGTCTCCACCGGCAAGTATTTCGCGCCGCGGCTGGTGAAGATGCTGCAAGACGCACATCCCGAGATCGAGGTCGCGCTGCGCGTGGGCAACCGTTCGGCCATTATCGAGGGGATCGAGCGCGGCAGTTTCGACATCGCCGTGATGGGGCGACCGCCGCGCCATCCGCCGGTCGTGGCGCAGCCGATCGGCCAGCATCCGCATGCGCTGGTCGCGCCGCCGGACCATCCTCTTGTCGCCAAGGCAGACGATGTCGAGCGGCTTTTCGGCGAGACCTTCATCTCGCGCGAGGAAGGATCGGGGACGCGGATCCTGATGTCGCGCTGGCTCGACCGGGTCGGTGACGGGCGGCTCTATGACACGCTGGAGATGGACAGCAACGAGACGATCAAGCAGGCGGTGATGGCGGGTCTCGGCATCGCGTTTCTCAGCCTGCACACGGTGACGGACGAGCTGGAGACCGGACGTCTGGCGCTGATCCCGGCGCCTGGTTTGCCGCTGATGCGTCATTGGTTCCTCGTGCGCCGCGAGAGCGAACGCCCGCGCGAACTGGCGCTGCGCGTCTGGGATGAGATCGTCGAGATGAACGGCGCGTTCCTTCCGCATCCGATCCCGGATTGACGCCGGGGCCGCGCGGAGTACCTTTGCGCGGCAACAGGGAGGATATCATGGCTTATGCGATGGCAATCGCGCGCCCCGGCGGGCGCGACCAGTTCCACAAGATCGAAATCGAGGTCCCCAAGCCGGGCCCGGGCGAAGTCACTTTAAAACACACCGCTATCGGATTGAATTTCATCGATGTTTACTTCCGCACGGGTCTTTATCCGTGGCCGGTCGAGAGCGACCTGATCACCGGCGGTGAAGCGGCGGGCGTCATCGAGGCGGTCGGCGACGGCGTCGATCTGCAGGTCGGACAGCGCGTGGCCTATACGCAGCCCAATGGCGCTTATGCGAGCCACCGGGTGATCGCGGCGAAAAACGTGGTGCCGATCCCGGACGATATTTCCGACGAAGTCGCCGCGGCGGTGATGCTTAAAGGTCTGACCGTGCATTACCTGATCCATCACTCGTATCCGGTAAAGTTCGGTGACACCGTGCTTTTCCACGCGGCTGCAGGTGGCGTCGGCTCGATCGCGGGTCAATGGCTCAAGGCCAAGGGCGTACGCGCGATCGGTACGGCTGGCGGGCCTGAGAAATGCGCGCGTGCGCTTGAGCACGGATATGACGCGGTGATCGATTACCGGACTGAGGATTTCGGCGCAGAGGTCAAACGGCTCACCGACGGCGCAGGCGTCGCGGCGGTCTATGACTCGGTGGGCGCCGACACGGTGATGACGTCGCTCGATGTGCTCAAGCGCTTCGGCACGCTGGTGTGCTTCGGACAAAGCTCGGGACCGGCGGATCAGTTCAAGATCGGCGATCTTGCGCGTAACTCGCTGTTCCTGACGCGTCCGACCTTGTTCCAGCACACGGATCAGCCGGGGTGGCTACGAAACTCCGCCGCAGAACTCTTTGAGATGATTGGAAAAGGCGACATCAAGATCGACGTGCCGCAGACGTTTTCTCTGGAGGATGTAGCTGCAGCCCATGAGGCGCTTGAGGGCCGAAAAACGGTCGGGAGCACGGTTTTGACCCCATAATCGGCATCAAATCGCAATCATATTTTACATAATACCGATTATCGGTATTAATGTAGTATGAAAACGGGGGGCGATTTCAGCCCCCCGACTTTGTTTTGCGGCTGGATTTACCCCCTGACGGGATCAGGTGATGACGTCGGGCTTCTCGCGCCCCGTGCGCTCTCGGATACCCACCAACGTCTCGGTCGCCCGGATGATCGGTGCCAGCGCCTCTTGCGGATCATGGTCCAGCCCATCCGGTCCAGGTGCATAGCGCTCGAGATACACGCGCAGCGTCGCGCCCTCGGTGCCCGTGCCCGACAGACGCAGCACGACGCGCGAGCCGCCTTCGAACAGAATACGGAAACCCTGACCTTCCGCGACCGAGCCATCGACCGGATCGGTATAGGAAAACTCGTCTGAGCTTTCGACCGTAAGCCCTTCGACCTGCGTCCCTTTCAGCTCTCCGAGACGAGCGCGCAGATCGTCCAGCATCGCCTCTGCCTGCTCGGTCGGCAGCGCCTCGTAATCGTGGCGCGAATAGTAGTTGCGGCCATAGCGCGCGAAATGATCGGCCATGATCTCGGCCACCGACATCTTCCGCGCGGCAAGGATGTTGAGCCACATCAGCACCGCCCAGAGCCCGTCCTTTTCGCGCACATGGTCAGAGCCCGTGCCGAAACTTTCCTCGCCACAGAGCGACACGCGCCCCGCATCCATCAGATTGCCGAAGAACTTCCAGCCCGTCGGCGTCTCGTAGCAATCGAGGCCAAGCGCCTCGGCCACCCGATCCGCCGCCGCAGAGGTCGGCATCGAGCGCGCGACGCCCTTCAGCCCGTCCTTGTAGCCCGGAACGAGATGCGCATTTGCGGCCAGCACAGCAAGACTGTCCGACGGCGAGACATAAGTGCCCGCGCCAAGGATCATGTTCCTGTCGCCATCGCCATCCGACGCCGCGCCGAAATCCGGGGCGTTTTCGCCCATCATCTCGTCCATCAACTCATGCGCCCAGGTCGGGTTCGGATCGGGATGCATACCGCCGAAATCCGGCAACGGCGTGCCATGGGTCACGGTCCCCGCCGGCGCACCGAGACGGTTCTCGAAGATCTCGACCGCGTAAGGTCCGGTGATGGCGCACATCGAGTCCATCCGCATCCGGAACCCCGCCTTAAAGACATCGCGCAAAGCGTTGAAATCGAATATCGTTTCCATCAGGTCGGCATAGGCGGTCACGGGGTCGACGACTTCGACGGTCATCTCTCCCAGTTTCGTCTCACCGACGCTGTCCAGATCCGGAACTGCCGCGTCGAGCAGATGATATTCGGTGATCTCCTGCGTGCGTTTGTGGATCGCCGAGGTGATCGATTCCGGCGCTGGACCGCCATTGGAGCTATTGTATTTGACGCCAAAATCCTCGTCCGGGCCGCCCGGATTGTGGCTGGCCGAGAGGATGATGCCGCCGTTCGCCTGACGCTGCCGGATCAGGTTCGAGGCGGCGGGCGTCGAGAGCCACGCACCCTGCCCCACGATCATCCGCGCGGCCCCATTGGCAGCCGCCATTTTCAGGATCGTACTCGCAGCTTCACGCCCGAAATAGCGCCCGTCACCGCCAAGAACCAAAGTCTTGCCCCGCACGCCGCCGATCGCGTCGAAGGTCGATTGCACGAAGTTCTCGAGATAGTTCGGCTGCATGAAAACGCGGGTTTTCTTGCGCAGCCCCGAGGTTCCGGGTTTCTGGCCGTCGATGGGCTGGGTCGCGTGGCGGGTCATGATTTCTCCTGCACTGTTGCGCGGGTAAAGACTTGAACGGATTGTGCGGCAAGGCAAGCCTCAGGGGCGCCCAATTGTTCCGCCTCCCGTTCAGGAAACGCGGAATCGATCAAGCAGGTCCAGCGACCGGGAGGTAACTGCACCTGTTGTTTGGGCCCTGCGTTGAGGATCACATAGACCGCTTCGCTCCCGGCCTCGCCTGCCGGCCCCTCGGCGGCGCCACGGATCTCGACACCGATGCAGCGCAGTTCGGGATCGTTCCAATCATGCGGCTCGGGTTCGTGCCCCGAGGCGAGCCGCCAGATCAGATCGCGCATCCCGTCCTGCTTGCGGATCAGCGAATGCAGATAGCGGTTCTGCCGCAAGACGCGGTGATTTTTTCGTATCTCTATCAAGCGTTTGACGAATGTTGTTAAAGTCTCGTCAGGTCCACTCCAATCGATCCAACCGACCTCGTTATCCTGCGCATAGGCATTGTTGTTGCCGCCCTGAGAATTGCCGATCTCGTCGCCCGCCAGCAGCATCGGAACGCCTTGGCTCATCAGCAACGTCGCGAGCAACGCGCGTTTGCGCAAAGCCTGCGCCTCAGGGTCCTCGAGCGCCTCAGAGAAGTTCGCATCATGGCCATCGCGGTTTTCCTCGCCATTCGCGAGGTTCTGCTTTTCGCCATAGGAGACGAGGTCTTGCAACGTAAATCCGTCATGCGCGGTGATGAAATTCACCGATGCCGTCGCGGGCCGCCCCATCTGGTCGAAGATCTCCGCCGAGCCCGCGACGCGTCGCGCCAGATCGCCCGCCATCCCACGATCACCGCGCCAGAAGCGCCGCGCGTCGTCACGGAAACGGTCGTTCCATTCGGTGAACGGATGCGGGAAGCCACCGAGGTAATAGCCGCCCGGCCCGATATCCCACGGTTCCGCGATCAGCTTCACGCTCCGCAGGACGGGATCCTGCTCGATCGCGGTGAGAAATTGCGAATGCGCCTCGACCGCCCCCGACGATCCGCGTGCGAGCGTCGCGGCCAGATCGAAGCGGAAGCCATCGACTCCCATCTCCTCGACCCAATGGCGCAGGCAATCCATCACCAGACGCAGGCAAAGCGGGTTCGACAGGTCCAGCGTATTGCCCGTTCCGGTCTCGTCGATATAGGCGCCGTCCGGTGTCAGGCGGTAATAGCTCGCATTGTCGAGGCCGCGAAGGCTGAGCATCGGCCCGACCGCGTTGCCCTCACCCGTATGGTTGTAGACGACATCAAGGATCACCTCGATCCCGGCGCCATGGAAGCGCCGCACCATGTCGCGGAATTCGCCGCGCGGATCTGGCCCGGAATAGCGCGGCTCGGGCGCGAAATTGGCGATCGGCTGGTAGCCCCAGTAGTTGCTCAACCCCTTCTCGACCAGGAAGCGGTCGTCGAGATAGGCACAGCTCGGCAGCAGCTCGATCGCGGTGATCCCAAGATCGGCGAGATGCGACAGGATCGGATCAGAGGCGAGCCCTGCCCATGTGCCGCGCGGCGCCACGGGCACGTCCGGATGGGTCATCGTCAGCCCCTTGGGATGGGCCTCGTAGATCACTGTTTCCGACCAGCTGTGGCGCGGGCGATCCCATTTGGGCCGCTCGATATCGGTCACGACCGACTTCGGCACAACGCCCGCACTGTTTCGTCGGTCTGGCCTGGTTTTTCCATATTGCATAGGTGCTTGCCAGCTGATCTTCGAGTCGATCTGCCGCGCGTAGGGGTCGATCAGCAGCTTCGCCGGATTGAACCGATGTCCAGCTTCGGGGGCCCAGGGCCCATGCACCCGGTAGCCATAGCGTGCGCCCGGATTGAGCCCCTCGACGCGGCCATGCCAGATCGGCCCCGAACGTCCCGGCAAGTCTATGCGTTCTTCCTTCTCGCCGTTGAACAGGCATAGCTCCACCCTCTCGGCATGGGCCGAGGCAAGCGCGAAATTCACGCCACCTTCGCAGGGCGTCGCGCCCAGCGGGTCCGGTTTCCCTAGGGTGATCTTCATCGAGCGACAAGGTCGTCATACAGCGCGGCATAGCGCGCGGCTGACCGCTCCCAGCCCCAGTCGGTCTTCATGGCGCGGCGCTGCATCGCGGACCAGCCTTTTCGATCGCCGTAAAGCGCGATCAACTTCATCAGCGCCTGCCGCAGCGCCAGATCGTCGACGGGATGGAATACGATGCCGGTCGATGCGCCCGCGGCTTCGGTCGCGGGCGTTGCGCCCACCACCGTATCGGCCAGACCGCCGACGGCAGAGACCACCGGGATACAGCCATAACGCAGCCCGTAAAGCTGCGTCAGCCCGCAGGGCTCGAACCGCGAGGGCACCAGCACCGCGTCGCCGCCCGCAAACATCCGGTGGCTCAGCGCCTCGTCATAGCCGATCTTCACGCCAACCCGACCGGGATGGCGCGCAGCAAGCTCGCGCATCGCATCCTCGGCCCAGCCATCGCCCGATCCAAGCACGGCAAGGCCACCGCCCGCTTCGAGATAGGGCTCGAGCGCCGGGGCGATCAGATCCATCCCCTTCTGCGCTGTCAGGCGCGAAATCAGAATCGCAAGCGGCCCCGGCGCATCCAGTTCAAACTCGGCTTCCAAGGCCTTGCGATTATTAGATTTCCCACCGAGCTTCGTAGCCGAGAAAGACGTCGCCTCCGGATCGGCCTCAGGGTTCCAGACCTCCAGATCGATGCCGTTGAGGATACCGTGCAGATCGCCCGCGCGGGCCTGAACGACACCTTCCAAACCCATCCCGAACTCGCCGCGCATCAACTCGTCGGCATAGCGAGGGCTGACCGTGGTGATTGCGCTCGCCGCAACCAACCCAGCCTTGAGCGTCGAGATGTCGCCCCAGAACTCCACGCCTTCGCGGGTGAAATCCCACGCCTGCAGCCCGAGGGCTGCCAGCTTGTCGCGGCCGAACCGGCCCTGAAACGCGATGTTGTGGATTGTCATCACGGTCGGGATGCCAGTGCCGCGCAGATACCACGGCACGAGCCCGGTCTGCCAATCGTGGCAATGCACCAGATCGGGCTGCCATTTGCCCGCGCCCTCGCGCGCGATCTCGGCGGCGACGAAACTGAGGGCTGCGAAGCGTTCGGCATTGTCGGGGTAGTCGCGCCCGTCTTCGGAATACGGGCCCCCGTCACGGTGAAACAGATGGTCGGCCTGCAGCGCCAGAACCTCCATGCCGCCCGCCTTGCCCAGCACCAGCCGCGCCGGACCGCCATAGAGGCTCTCGCTTTCCCATACTGGTTTCGGCGATTTCAGCTTTTTCAGGATTCCGCGATAGGCCGGGATCATCACCCGCATCTCCCAGCCCTGCCCTTTGAGAGCGGCGGGCAACGCACCTGCCACATCGGCCAGACCGCCCGTCTTGATCAGTGGAACCGCTTCTGACGCAACCGAGAGCACGCGTTTCATGTCTTCGCTCTTTCCAAATATCCCGGGGTGCGGGGCAGCGCCCCGCTATCTACCCCAGTTAGTCCAATGCCGCCGCGCGTTTGTCGAGCATCGCCTGCGTAATCAGCACGACCCCGCCTTCCGACCGGCGGAACCACTTCTCGTCTTCTTCCGGATCCTCGCCCACGACAAGGCCTGCGGGGATTTGCACGCCGCGGTCGATCACGCATTGGCTGAGCCGCGCATGTCGCCCGATATCGACGTAAGGCAGCACCACCGCCTCCTCGAGGCTTGCGAAACTATGCGCACGCACGCCCGTATGAAGCAGCGAATTGCGCACCTCCGCACCCGAGACGATGCAATCGCCAGAAACCAGCGAGGAGATCGCAGAGCCCCGTCGTCCGTCCTCATCGTGGATAAATTTCGCGGGCGGCACGATCTCGGCATAGGTCCAGATCGGCCATTCGGTGTCATAAAGGTCTAGCTTCGGCGTAAAATCCGTGAGGTCGATATTGGCCTGCCAGAACGCATCGACCGTACCGACGTCGCGCCAGTAAGGCTCGGTCTCCAGTCCCGTCGTCACGCAGCTATCCGAGAACTTATGCGCCATAGCCTTGCCGTGCTTGACGATCTGCGGGATCAGGTCATGACCGAAATCGTGGCTTGAATTCGGATCCTCCATGTCGCGGATCAACAATTCGCGCAGGAATTCCCAGTCGAAGACATAGATTCCCATCGAGGCCAGCGCGTGATCGGGATCGCCGGGCATGCCGGGCGGGTCGGCGGGCTTTTCGAGGAAATCGGTGACCTGGCCGGTCTTGTCGATCGCCATCACGCCGAAGGCCGTCGCTTCCATGCGCGGCACCGTCAGGCAGCCGATCGTGACATCGGCCTTGGTCTCGACATGCTGGCGCAGCATCACCTCGTAATCCATCTTGTAGATATGGTCGCCGGCGAGGATGATGACGTATTTCACGCCGTAATCTTCAACGATATCAATGTTCTGAGCGACCGCATCGGCGGTGCCCGCATACCAGCGGCTATCGGCTACGCGCTGGCTTGCGGGCAGGATGTCGAGATATTCGTTCCGCTCGGCGCGGAAGAAATCCCAGCCGCGCTGGATGTGGCGGATCAGCGAATGCGCCTTGTATTGCGTGGCGATGGCCATCTTGCGGATGCCGGAATTGAGCGCGTTCGACAGAGCGAAATCGATGATCCGGGTCTTGCCGCCGAAATAGACCGCGGGTTTCGCGCGCCTGTCGGTGAGCTCCTTGAGGCGACTCCCGCGGCCGCCCGCAAGTACGAAGGCCATGGCCTGTGCGCTCAGGCGCGTGTTGGGCTGTGGTTTCATAATCCTCCCCCTCCTCTGGGCACCGCTTATGCGGGCGTGAACATCACGACTGACAGCGGCGGCAAATATACCTCCGCGCTATGGGCGCAGCGGCCATGGGCGTGGTCTTCAGCGGCGATCGCGCCGAGGTTGCCGCGGTTGCCACCGCCATAGAATTCGGAATCCGTGTTCAAAATCTCGCACCATTCGCCGCTCTGGGGCAGACCGATGCGGTAGCTGCGTTCGACCGGGGTCAGGTTCGCGACGACCACGACCGGATCGGAGCCGGGCGCGCGGCGTTCGAAGATGAAGACCGAGGCCTCGGAATCGTTGGCCGCGATCCACTCGAAACCCTGCGGCTCGCAATCGCCCCAATGCAGCGCGGGCGTGTCGCGGTAGAGCCGGTTGAGGTCACGCACCAGCGCGCGCAGCCCCTCGTGGCGCGGATCGTTCAGAAGATACCAGTCCAGTTCGCGCTCGTGGCTCCATTCCGACCACTGGCCAAATTCCTGCCCCATGAAGAGAAGCTTCTTGCCCGGATGCGCCCATTGGAAGGCGTAGAAGGCCCGAAGGTTGGCGTATTTCTCGGGCTCGCTTCCCGGCATCTTGCCGAGCATCGAGCCTTTGCCGTGCACGACCTCGTCATGGCTGATCGGCAGAATGAAATTCTCGCTGTAAACGTACGAGCTCGCGAAGGTCAGCTCGTTATGGTGAAATTTGCGATATAGCGGATCGCGCGCGAAATAGCGCAGGCTGTCATTCATCCAGCCCATGTTCCACTTGTAGCCGAAACCGAGCCCGCCCTCATGCACGGGCCGCGTGACCCCGGGATAGGCGGTGCTTTCCTCGGCCACCGTCATGATGCCTTCCGCGCCGCCGTAAGAGGCCGCGTTCATGTTCTGCAGGAATTCGATCGCCTCGAGATTCTCGCGCCCGCCATATTTGTTGGGCACCCATTCGCCCGCCGCCCGGGAGTAATCGCGGTAGAGCATCGAGGCCACCGCATCGACGCGCAGCCCGTCGAGGTGATATTCCTCCAGCCAGAACAATGCGTTGGCAAGCAGGTAGTTGGACACTTCCCGCCGCCCGTAATTGTAGATCAGCGTATTCCAGTCCTGATGGAAGCCCTCTTTCGGGTCGGCATGCTCGTAAAGCGCCGTGCCGTCGAAATGTCTCAACCCGTGATCGTCGGTCGGGAAATGGCCCGGCACCCAGTCGAGGATGACGCCGAGCCCTTTCCGGTGTGCGGCATCGACGAACTCCGCGAATTCTTCGGGGCGGCCATGGCGGATCGTCGGGGCGTAAAGCCCGATCGGCTGATAGCCCCAGGAGCCGTCGAACGGGTGTTCGGTAATGGGAAGCAACTCGATATGGGTGAAACCCATGTCGCAGACGTAATCGACCAGCTTCTCGGCCAACTCGTGGTACGAGAGCGGCCTGCCCCCATCGTCCCAGATCCGCATCCACGAACCTAGATGTACCTCGTAGACCGAGATCGGCGCGTGACGTTCCTGCGCCTCGGCCCGGGTCTGGCACCATGCGCTGTCACCGAAGCGGTGCAGCCCCAGCTTGCGCACGACCGAGGCCTGCGCAGGCGGATGCTCCGCGCCGAAGCCGACCGGGTCCGCCTTCAGCGGCAGCACCGTGCCCTCGGCGTCGAGCAATTCGTACTTGTAGAGCGCGCCTTCATGGATGCCGGGGACGAAGATCTCCCACACGCCGGACGCACCGATCCGGCGCAGCTGGTGGCGCCGCCCGTCCCAGAAATTGAACTCACCCACGACCGAGACCCGGCGCGCATTGGGCGCCCAGACCGCGAAATGGACGCCTTCGACGCCTTGGTGGGTGATCGCATGGGCGCCGAGCTTCTCCCAGAGACGCTTATGCGTCCCCTCCCCGATCAGATACTCGTCGATCGGTCCAAGCACCGGCGCGAAGCTGTAAGGGTCGTCGAAATCCCATGTCGTCTGGTCGCGTCGCGCGCGCAGACAATAGGTTTTCTCGCTCCAATTTCCGGCGAAGACCCCGGGCACCACAGGCTCCAGCGCGACGTCCTTTTTCCCGAGCGCCCAGACCTCGTCCGCCCCGGGCACGAGTGCCACGATTTTCCCGTCATGAAGACCCAGCACGGAAAACGGGTCGGGATGATGCGCTTCGATCAGCGCTTCGGCCTCGTCGCGGGAAAGTGTCATATCGCTCCTTGGTTCACAGGGCAGATCGCGTGGTCCAAATCTCGTCCATGTAGCCCTTGATTGCCCGGTCGGAGGAGAAGAACCCCATCCGCGCGGTGTTCAAAACAGCCATCTTCGCCCAGCCTGCGCGATCGGCGAAGGCCGTGTCCACCTCTTTCTGGGCGGTCCGGTAGGCCTCGAAATCGGAGGCAACGAGGAAATAATCGCTGTGCCACATGTTATGAACAAGATCGTGATAGCGTTCTGGTTCCTCTGGAGAGAAACGTCCCTCGGCGATCATCTGCAAAACGTCCTGCAAAGGCTGGCTTTCAAGGATCGCGTTGCGCGCATGTTCGGGATCGCGGCGGCGCTCCATCACCTCGTCGGCGGTCATGCCGAAGAGGAAGAAGTTTTCCGCGCCGACCTGTTCACGGATTTCCACATTCGCGCCATCGAGCGTGCCGATGGTCAGCGCACCGTTCAATGCGAACTTCATGTTGCCGGTGCCGGAGGCTTCCTTGCCCGCAGTCGAGATCTGTTCTGACAGATCGGCGGCCGGGATCAGTCGTTCGGCCATGGAGACGTTGTAGTTCGGCGGATAGACGATCTTTAGGCGCCCATCGACGTAAGGGTCATTGTTCACCACCCGCGCCACGTCGTTGATCAGCCGTATGATCTGTTTCGCGGTGTGATAGCCCGGCGCGGCCTTACCGCCGAAGAATTTCACGCGCGGCTGGAAATCGGCCTGCGGGTTCTCGCGGATCGCATGCCAGTCCGCGATGGTCTGCAGGATGTTCAGCAGCTGGCGTTTGTATTCGTGGATGCGCTTGACCTGAATGTCGAAGATCGCGTCGGGGTCAATGGTGATCCCTTGGCTTTCGTGCACCCACTCCGCGAGATGCACCTTGTTATGGCGTTTCGCGCCCATGAAGGCCTCGCGGAAGCCCGCGTCATCGGCGTAAGGCTCGAGCGTGCGCAGCTTGTCGAGATCGGCCTCCCAGCCCTCGCCGATCGTGTCGATGATGAGGTGGGACAGCGCCGGGTTCGCCATCCGCAGCCAGCGGCGCGGCGTGATCCCGTTGGTCTGGTTGATGATCCGCCCCGGATGCAGCGCGTCGAGCTCGGGAAAGAGGTTGCGCTTGATCAGCTCGGTATGCAGCGCCGATACACCGTTCACCTTGTGCGAGGTGATGAAGGCCAGCTCGCCCATCCGCACTTCCTGATGCTTCACGATCCCCACGAAATGCGCGCGTTTCGGATAGGTGCGGCGGTGCCAACTGTCGATCTTCTCGATGATCTGCATGTGGCGCGGCAGCACCGTGCCCATCAGATAGGTCGCCCAACGCTCCAGTGCCTCGGGCAGCAGCGTGTGGTTGGTATAGCCCAGACATTGCATCGTGATCTCGAGCGCGGTCTCGAACTCCATGTCATGCAGATCGACGAGGATGCGGATCAGTTCCGGCCCTGCTATCGCTGGATGCGTGTCGTTCATCTGGATCGCGACATAGTCCGGCAGCTCTTCGAGCGTATAGCCCGAAGCCAGATGCCGGCGCATGATGTCCTGCAGCGCGGCGGAGGTCAGGAAATACTCCTGTTTGAGCCGCAGCTCCTTACCCGCATAGGTCGTGTCATCCGGGTAAAGCACGCGGCTCAACGTCCGCGCCAGAGCCTCGGGCTCGGCCGCGGCGGCGTAATCGCCGTGATTGAACCGCGCGAGGTCGAAGAGCTCGGTGGGCTTGGCCGACCACAGCCGCAGCGTGTTCGCCCATTTGCCCTCCCAGCCGATGATCGGCATGTCATAGGCCTCGGCCAGCACCGTCTCGCCGGGGATCCAATGCGGCTTGCCGTCCAGCGTCTCGACATGGCCCTTGAAGCCGATCTCGTAGGCCGCCTCTGGACGCTCGAATTCCCACGGATGACGCTGCTTGAGCCAATCCTCAGGCGTCTCGACCTGACGCCCGCCCTCGAAGCGCTGCTTGAAGAGGCCGTGCTCGTAGCGGATGCCGTAGCCGTAGCCCGGGCAGCCCAGCGTCGCCATGCTCTCCATGTAGCACGCCGCCAGCCGCCCCAGCCCGCCATTGCCAAGCGCGGCATCCGGTTCGTTCTCGACCACCGTCTCCCAGTCCTGCCCCAACCCTTCGATCGCCTCGCGGCAAATCGCACGCAGCCCGAGATTGATCGCGGCATCTTCCAGCATCCGTCCGATAAGGAATTCCATCGAGAGATAGTAGACCCGCTTGCGCTTTTCCTCCCAGGTGCGGCGGGTGGCCGCGAACCACGGTGCCACGACCCGGTCGCGTATCGCGAGGCTGAGTGCCATGCGCCAGTCATAGACCGAGGCGTGATCGGGATCCTTGCCCATCGAAAATGTGATGTGGTGCAAAATTTCTTCGCGAACCGTCTCGGCACTGGGCAATTGGGTGTCTTTCAAGGGGGAGGTCTCCGGATCTCTTCAGATAGCAATTGATTGATGAGCCGCCCCCTGTTCAAGGTCAAGCGACGGCGTAGAAACCATCTGAGCGGCTGTTGCCGTTTGCGCTAACAAGTCTACCCTTGCCGCGTTAACGGGCAACAGGAAACTGAAAGAGGAGCGATTCATGGCGAAGGATTGGTGGCGCGGAGCGGTTATCTACCAGATTTATCCGCGTAGCTTTCAAGACGACTCGGGCGACGGGATCGGCGATCTCAAGGGGATCACGCGCAGGCTTGATCATGTCGCCTCGCTGGGCGTCGATGCGATCTGGCTGTCGCCGATCTTCACCTCGCCAATGGCCGATATGGGGTATGACGTGTCCGATTATCGCGGTATCGATCCGCAATTCGGCACGCTGGAGGATTTCGACGCGCTGGTCGCGCGGGCGCATGAACTGGGCCTGAAGGTCGTGATCGATCAGGTGATCTCGCACAGCTCCGATCAGCACCCGTGGTTCAAGGACTCCAAGAAAGGCGGTACGAAGAAGGACTGGTATGTCTGGGCCGATCCCAAGCCCGACGGCAGCCCGCCCAACAACTGGCAGGCGGTGTTCGGCGGCTCGTCCTGGGAATACGCCCCCGAGCGCGGCCAGTATTACCTGCACAATTTCCTGATCGAACAGCCCGACCTGAACCTGCACAATCCCGAGGTGCAGGCGGAATTGCTCGACATTTTCCGTTTCTGGCTCGATCGCGGCGTCGATGGCTTCAGGCTCGATACAGTGAACTACTACTTCCACGACCCCAAGCTGCGCGACAACCCGGCGATGGAACCCGACCCGGAGCGTTGGCCGCCGGTCTCGACCTACGACATGCAGGATCACGAGTTCGACAAGAACCGCCCCGAGAACATCACCTTCCTCAAGAAGATGCGCGTGGTGATGGACGAATACGAAGACCGGACTCTGATCGGCGAAGTCGGCGAAGCGCCGCATCGCGCGCTCGGGCTCATGGAGGAATACACGCGCGGCGTCGATCGCCTCCACATGGCCTACAGCTTCGACATGCTGGGGCCGAAATTCTCGCCCGCGCATTTCCGCGGCAAGATCGAAGGCTTCTTCGAGAATGCCCCCGACGGCTGGCCGAGCTGGTCCTTCTCGAACCACGACGTGCAGCGCCATGTGACCCGCTGGGCGAAATACGGCACCGAGGACGGCATCGCACGGCTGGCCATCGCGATGCTCGCCTCGTTCCAGGGCACGATCGGTATCTACCAGGGCGAGGAACTCGGCCAGACCGAGACCGAGATGGAATATCACGAGCTCACCGACCCGCCCGGTCTGCGCTTCTGGCCCGAGAACAAGGGCCGCGACGGCTGCCGCACGCCGATGGTCTGGGACGAAAGCACGAATGCGGGCTTCTCCAAGGCCAAGCCGTGGCTGCCGGTGAAACCGCCGCAAGCCGCCCGGGCGGTCTCGGTGCAGGAGGCCGACGCGCACTCTGTGCTGGCCTATTACCGTCGCGTGCTGGCCTTCCGGAAGGAAAACCCGGTGCTGCGCAAGGGCGCGTCGACCTTCCTCGACCTGCCGGACCCGATCCTCGGCTTCATCCGCGACGATGGCGAGACGAAATTCGCCTGCTACTTCAACCTCAGCCCGGATCCGGTGACGCTCAAAGCGGAGGGGGAGCTTGTCGGCCCCTGCCTCGCCGCGACGCTGGAGGACGGCACCCTGTCGCTTGGCCCGAACGGCGCCGCCTGGCTGAAGATCTAACCAAACCGGAAAAACGCGGCGCGCGGGCCCCGAATTGCAGCCTGCCGCCACGTCTCGGACCCGCGACGGCGTCGGGAGCGTTTGCTCTCGACGCCGTTCGCATTCCGGTGTTCTGCCTCTGGTCAGCCGCGCCGTCTCGGTCGATAAGATGCCATCGGAAGCGATTTCTTACGGAATTTTAAGAAGGCCATAAATTCCTTCTGCGATCGTTCCGCCAGAGATTGGAAAAACTTGGAAATACAAGATGGTTCACGTTGATCCGGCGCAAGCCGCCCCTGCCTCGTCGCGCGTCAAGATACTCTGGCCGATCGCGCTGGGGCTGCTGCTGTTCCTGATGGGGCTCTGGGCGCTGCATCATCTGCTCGCCAGCATCGACGTGCGCCAGGTAATCGCGCAGATCAGGGCGACGCCGTGGCCCACGCTCGGCGCGGCCGTGGGGGCGACCTCGCTGGGCTACGTGGCGCTTGTCGGCTATGATTTCTGGGCGCTGCATTACCTTGGCAAAAAGCTGCCCCTGAGCACCGTCGCGCTTGGCGGGTTCCTTGGCTACGCCTTCGGCAACACGGTCGGGATCAGCGTGATCTCGGGCGGCGCCGTGCGCTACCGCATCTACTCCGCCGCCGGGCTGAACGCGTTCGAGGTCGCGGCGCTGTCCTCCTATATCGCGATCGCGATTGGGCTCGGGCTGACGATGGTGGGCGTTCTGGCGCTTTCCGTGCATCCTGCTGCGCTCGCCGGGGTCATCTCGGCGCCCGAGTCCTTGATCCGCGTCGGCGCGCTGGCCGCGACGGCCTTGATCCTGGGCGGCGCCTTCTACCTGTCCTATACGGGGCGCGCCCTGCGCATCCGCGACCGCGAGATCGCGATGCCGGCCCCGCGTATCCTTGTCGGGCAACTCGGCGTGGCGCTCTTCGACTCGACGATGGCGGCGGGCGCGCTTTGGGTGCTGATGCCCGCAGGCACGCCACCTTTCGCGAGCTTCGTCGCGATTTACGCTGCGGCCAGCATGGTCGGCATTCTCAGTCACGTGCCCGGCGGGGTCGGCGTGTTCGAGACGGTGGTGATCGCCGCCCTGCCCGCCGGCGTGCCCCTCGGCGATGCCGCGGCGGGCCTGCTGGCCTTCCGGATGATCTATTTCCTGCTGCCCTTCGTGATCGCCTTCGTGGTGGTCTCGCTTAACGAGGCGCGTCTCGCAGGCGGCTGGGCCACGCGCATCTTCGGCGAGATATCCGAGCCGATGCGCCCGGTGATCAGCGGCATCGAGGGCATCGCGCCAAGGATCGCCGGGGTCGCGGTGCTTGGCCTCGGTTTCTGGATGGTTATCGTCGCGCTGATGCCCGTACTGGGCCAGCAAGGCGGCGAGCCGGGGCTGATCACGGCGGTTCTGGCCGAGGGCGGCACCCAGCTTTGCGCCTTGGCGGGCGTGCTGTTGATCGTGCTCTCGCATGGTCTGGTTCGCCGGGTGCGGCTCGCCTATTGGCTGGCGCTCGCCGGGCTCGTGCTCGGTGTGATCTCGGTGCTGGCGGCCGATCTCGACATCGACAACGCCATCGTCCTGTCACTTGCCGCGCTGGTGCTTCTGCCGTTTCGCCGCGCGTTCCACCGGCAGGTCGCGCTCACCGAAGGGGGCTACGGCCCGCTCTGGCTGGCTGTGATCGTGGGGATGGTGGCCTCGGCGGCGGTTTTCTTCTTCCTCGCCTATGCCGCGCATCCTTATTCGAACGCGCTCTGGCTCGATTTCACCGCACGTTCGCCGACACCGCGGGCGCTTCGCGCAGGTCTTCTGATCAGCGCACTGCTGTTGGGCTTCCTGCTTTGGCTGATGCTGCGCCCGATACGCCACTTCGCCTTCTCCGTGGATCCCGAGCAGGATGCCTCGGTCGCCGCGATCCTCGCCGCGCAGGACGTGCCGCAGGGCTGGTTCGCGCTGACGGGCGACAAATGCGTGATGTTCTCCTCCGACCGCTCTGCTTTCCTGATGTATGCGCAGCGCGGCGGGATGCGGGTCGTCCTTGGTGATCCCGTCGGCCCGCCGGAGGTTGCGCGGCAACTGGCATGGGAGTTTCATGAACGCGCCGTGAGCGAGGGGCTCACCCCCGTCTTCTACGAGGTCTCGACGCGCAATCTGCCACTCTGGATCGAGATGGGCTACGCGCTGCACAAGATCGGCGAAGAGGCCGTGATCGACCTGCAGAAGTTCTCGCTTTCGGGGTCGAAATTCAAAACGATGCGGGCCGAGCAGAACCGCGCCCTGCGCGAAGGATACACGCTCGAACTCGCCGCCCCGCCGCATGCGCCCGAGCTGCTGTCGACGCTTCAGGAAATCTCCAATGCGTGGCTCGCCGGTCAGAAAGGCCGCGAGAAAGGCTTCTCGATCGGACGCTTCGATCCGCGCTACCTCAACCACTGCGAGATCGCCCTGATCCGCTGCGAGGGAGAGATCCTCGGCTTCGCGAACCTTCTGGGCGGCAACGGAGCGCAACATTTCGCGATCGACCTGATGCGATATCGCCCGGAAGCCGCCGACGGCGTCATGCAATTCCTGTTCCTCGGCCTGATCGAGGCACTGCGCGATCGCGGCGCGACCGAGCTGAGCCTCGGCCTCGCACCGCTGGCGGGGCTGCCCGATCGCGCCTCCGCGCGGCTCACGAGCCGGGTGGGAAACCTGATTTATCGTCACGGCGGAAGCTTCTACAATTTCGAGGGGCTGCGCCGGTTCAAACAGAAATTCCGCCCCGAATGGCGGCCGCATTACGTGGCGCTGCCGCCCGGCACCTCGCCCTATCTCGCGCTGACCGAGATCGCGCTCTTGATCTCCGGCGGTGCGCGCAACCTGCTGACAAAGGACTGACATGCTAGACGCCATCCACCAAGTGCTCCCGAATCTCGCCGCTCTGGGGATCTTCGGCTACTGGGTGATCGGGGCCGCGGCGGGGCTGGAGGCCTTCCTGCCAACCGGGTTGTTCCTGCCGGGAACGCTTCTCGTCGACGCCGGCGGGGTGATGGTTCAGCGGGGGATGCTCGACCTGCTCGACCTGCTGTGGTTCGTCGCGCTCGGATCGGTGCTCGGCGGCGAGGCGACCTTCTGGCTCGGTCGTCATGCACGGCGCGGCATGCTTGGGCGTTGGAATGTCGAAGGCATGGCCGCCTATCGACGCGCGGAGAAGCTATTTGCCCGCCATGGCGGCTTGGCGATCGTCATGGGGCGTTTCCTCGGTCCCGTCGCGGGCTTCGTTCCCTTCGCCGCCGCCGTCGCCGGGATGGAGACGCGACGCTTCCGGATCTGGAACCTGCTGAGCGGCTTGCCCTACGCTGTCTTCCATGTCGGCTTCGGTTATGCGCTTGGCGCGGGTTTCGCCCAGCTCAGCCCGATGATGACGCGCAACACCTTGTTCGTGCTTGGCATTGTCGTGATCGCCGCGGTGCTTTTCTGGATTCTGCGCCGACTCGACCGGGCGGTGCCCTATCTCCTTGCGATGGCGGGCGGTCTGATGGACGACATCGCGCGCCACCCCCGCGTCGACAGCTGGGGCGGGCGCCATCCGAAAACGGCGGCCTGGATCGCGCGCAGGCTCGACCGGACGAAATTCTCCGGACTGCCGCTGAGCCTTCTCGCACTGGCCTTCCTCTACCTCGCCTCCGTGCTGGTCGGGCTGTCGCTCGATTTCCTGCAAAGCGATCCGATCGTGCAGATCGACGCACGGCTGGCGGCTCTGATGCGGCTGTTCTGGACGCCGGGTCTCATACAGATATTCACCTGGATCACCGCGCTCGGCGATACGCAGCTCGTGGCCGCGCTGCTCGTGCTGGCCCTCGTCTGGCTCGCGTGGCTGCGCCGCTTCGATCTCGCCACGGGGCTCGTGGTCTCGCTCGGACTCGATTTGGTTTCGGTGATAATCCTGAAGGCCGGCTTCGGGCGGCCGCGTTCGATCCTCGGCTATTTCCACGAAACCTCGGGCAGTTTTCCCTCCGGCCACGCGACGCTCTCTGTCGCCTTTTACGGGATGCTGGTCTTCCTCCTCTGGCGGCTATCCCGGATCGGAGCACTCAGCGCGAGCTTCCTGGCATTCCTGTTCGCCGGGCTGATCGGGCTGAGCCGTCTCTACCTTGTCGAGCATTACCTGAGCGACGTGATGGGCGGCTGGCTTCTCGGCGCGCTGTGCCTGCTCGTGGGCATCGCCGTGGCCGAGTGGCTTTATCCGCGTTGGGCCGGGGCGCCGCGCACGCGACCGCGCTGGCAGATCGGCGTGATCGGAGTCGTGACGCTCGCGCTTATGGGCTTCACGATGGTTCGGGTGCGCGACTACTCCAAGGCGTTGAACCCGCCGCCGGTCGCGCAGCCGCTGATCGTGATCGCCCAAGGGGCCGAGCCGCAAGCGTTGAGCGACGCGCCGCTGATGGCGCAGACGCTCGATGCGGAGCAACAGTTCCCGCTTTCGCTCGGGATGTGGGCGGCGAACACCGATCAGATTACCGCGGCGCTGACATCCATCGGCTGGCAGCGCGCCGATCCGGTGACGCTGAAGACGCTGGCGGGCGCGGCCTTCGGAGCGGTGCGCGACACGATACGCCCCGGAGCAGCCCTCGCACCGCTTTTCTGGAACAACAAGCCGAGCGAGCTTGGCTTCACCCGCGTGCCGGAGGGCGACGCGACCGACGAGCTGCCGCGGCTGCGAATGTGGCAGACGCGCTATACCGATGCGTCCGGCGCGCGGCTCTGGATGGGGGCGATCACTCGCGATGACGGGCTGGTGCCGAGCGACGGGTCGGCGGCGGGGCCGCTGGCCTCTGACGTTGTGAAGGCGCTGAGCCAGAGCGGCGGGGCCAAGACGGTCGGCCATATCTCCGGCACTGACGCGTCGGCGATCCCGGTTCTGGCGCTGCGATAAGCGCGCATGTCAGCCTGCGCGCAGATCCTCGAGATAAATGCGAACCGCTTCCTGCACATGACGGAATCGGTCGCCGCCCAGATGCTTGCCGCCGAACCAGCGGGTGACGACGATGATGTGGTCATAGAGCTCTTCGCGCTCGAGCATCCGCAGGATCACCATGCCGGCGCCTGCCTCACCGTCGTCGTTCTTAACCGGAGCGTCGGCCGTCAGAAGCGCCCAGGTGTTATGCGTCGCCTTGGCATATTTCTTTTTCCGGCAGAGTTCCTTGACGAAGGCCTTGGCCTCCTCCTCGGAGGTGCAGGGCCCGCCCGAAACCGCGTATTTCGAGCCGCGGTCGCTGATGATGTTCTCCAGGATGCGCATGGCGCAGGTTTATGGGCCAAGCGCCGAAGCGGCAAGGGCGGGCCGCGGACCCGATGGCCCGCCGCCCTGCCCGCTCAGCCCAGCTTGCGCAGACGGGCGATCAGCGAGGACGTGTCCCAGCGGTTGCCGCCCATCGCCTGCACGTCCTTGTAGAACTGGTCGACCAGCGCGGTGACGGGCAGCGAGGCCCCGATCTCGTCGCCGGTCTTCAGGCAGATTCCCAGATCCTTGCGCATCCAGTCCACCGCGAAGCCGAAGTCGAATTCGTCCTTCGCCATGGTCTCGTAGCGGTTCGCCATCTGCCACGAGCCGGCCGCGCCCTGAGAGATCACTTCGACCACGGCGGCGATGTCGAGATCGGCCTTCTCGGCGAAGTGGAGGCTTTCCGCGAGGCCCTGCACCAGACCCGCGATCGCGATCTGGTTGCACATCTTGGTCACCTGCCCGGCGCCGCTTTCGCCCAGACGGCGGCAAATCTTGGCATAGGCGTCGATCACCGGCTCGGCCTTGTCATAGGCCGCCGCATCGCCACCGCACATCACCGACAGCTGACCGTTCTCGGCCCCCGCCTGCCCGCCCGAGATCGGCGCATCGATGAAGGCCACGCCGTGGCCAGCCGCCTCGCCCGCCAATTCGCGGGTCACGGCAGCCGAAACCGTGGTGTGGTCGACGAAGACCGCGCCGGTTTTCATCCCCTTGAATGCGCCGTCCTTACCAAGGCAGACCTCGCGCAGATCGTCGTCGTTGCCGACACAGGACATCACGAAATCGGCGCCCTTGGCCGCTTCGCGCGGCGTGGGCGCGGCGGAACCGCCATGTTCGGACACCCATTTCTCGGCCTTGGAGACCGTGCGGTTATAGACCGTGACCTCGTGGCCCGCCGATGCGAGATGCCCCGCCATCGGATAACCCATCACCCCAAGCCCCAGAAATGCAACTTTCGCCATCGACCTCTCCCTTGCGTGAATACGAAACCGCGCCCCGTGAAGCGCGAGCGCGTTGATTGTAGCGTCGGGCTCAACTAGTAACGCGCCATCCCGGCGCGTCAACTCATGCGCCGGTCGGAGGGATTCCGGGTGAGGCGCGCAGAGGGCTCGATGTACAAGGCATTTCGATGGGGCGTTCGGCTGATCATGGCCGCGATCGTGGGCGTGGTGCTCATCGGGGGTCTGATCTATTTCTTCGCCTCGCGCTCGCTGCCCGATTACGACGCGACCTACAAGGTCACTGGCCTCACCGCCCCGGTCGAGATCGTGCGCTCCACCGAGGACGTGCCGCATATCTTCGGCAAGAATGACCCGGACGTGTTCTTCGCCCTCGGTCTGGCGCATGCGCAGGACCGGCTCTGGCAGATGACGCTGATGCGCCGCACGGTGCAGGGGCGGCTGTCGGAGGTGTTCGGACAGGAGACGCTGAAGACCGACGAGCTGATGCGGCGGCTGGGCCTCTATCAGGCGGCGGTCGACTCGGTGGCATCGCAGGACGATTACACCAAGGCCGCGCTTCAGGCCTATGCGCGCGGCGTCAACCAGTGGATCCAGATCGTCAACGAGGGCGCGATGGGGCGCGGCGCACCGGAATTCTTCCTTTTCGACAGCAAGATCTCCTACTGGACGCCCGCGGATTCGCTCGCGATCATGAAGCTGATGGCGGTGCAGCTGTCGAACCAGCTGCAGGACGAGGTGCTGCGCGCCCGCGTCTCGCTCGCCGGAAAGGATCTCGTGCGCGACATCATGCCCGACGATCCGCAACAGGCGACCGCCGCGCTGCCCGATTACGCTAGCCTGTTCCCGACAATGCGAAAAGGCATCCAGACGGCAGAGAACGGCGCGCCCGGCGCGTTCTCGCCCTTCCCCGAGCGCGGCTCTGCCGGGGCGTCCAACGCATGGGCCGCGGGGCCTGACCGCTCGGCCGCGGGCGGCGCACTTCTGGCCAACGATCCGCATCTTGGGCTCACCGCGCCCTCGATCTGGTATCTCGCGCGGCTGCAACTGCAATCGGGCGGCGTGATCGGCGGCACGATCCCGGGGATGCCGCTCGTGCTGTCGGGCCGCAACAAGGATCTGGGCTGGGGGCTGACCACGGCCTATGTCGACGATCAGGACCTGCATATCGAGGAAATCGACCCCGACGATCCGACGAAATACCGCACGCCCGATGGCTGGAAGCATTTCAAGACCAAGCGGGTGATCGTCGAGGTGAAGGACGCGAAACCCGTGACACTCACCCTGCGCTGGACCGATAACGGCCCGGTTCTGCCCGGCAGCCATTTCGATCTGGCGACGGTGACGCCGCCCCATTCGGTGATGTCGCTCAGCTGGACGGCCTTCGATCCGAAAGACACCACGATGACCGGCGCGATGGACCTGATGCGGGCGAAATCGATCCCGCAGGCGCTCGACGGCGCAAAAGAGATCGTGGCGCCTGCACAGAATATCACGCTGGCCGACAAGGATGGTGTGGCGCTGGTCACCGCCGGGAAAATCCCGCTGCGCGACCGGGCGAATGACACGCAGGGCCGGATGCCCAACGCGGGCTGGAAACCCGAAAACCGCTGGAAAGGCGCCCTGCCCTTCAAGGACAATCCGCAATTCGTGGAGCCCAAAAGTGGCATCGTCGTGAACACCAACAACAAGACGGTGGACCGGCCCTTCCCCTATAACGTCTCGTTCCACTGGGGCGACACGCAGCGCATCCAGCGCCTTTCGAAACTGATGGGCGAGCGCGAGGTGCATTCGCGCGACAGTTTCATCTCGGCGCAGCTCGATACCGTCTCGCCCGCCGCGCGCGGCCTGCTGCCGCTGGTCGGTGCGAACCTGTGGTATACCGGCGATCCCGCGCCTGACGGCACGCCCGAGCGGATGCGTCAGCGCGCGCTGGAGATGCTGGCGAGTTGGGATGGCGAGATGTCCGAGCATCTGCCCGAGCCGCTGATCTACGCCGCCTGGATGCGCGAATTGCAAAACCGGCTGATCCGCGACGAGCTGGGTCCGCTGGCGAAGAAATTCGACCACCTGGAGCCGCTGTTCATCGAGCGCGTCTTCCGCGACACCCAAGGCGCGAGCCATTGGTGCGACATCATCCAATCCGCGCCCAAGGAGACCTGCAGCGACATCGCGCGGCAATCGCTCGACGCGGCGCTCTTGGACCTGTCGAAGAAATACGGGCCGAATATCGAAAGCTGGCGCTGGGGCGACGCGCATATCGCCGAGCAGGACAATCCGGTGCTGGGCAAGGTGCCGGGGTTGAAATGGTTCGTGAATATCCGGCAATCGACGTCGGGTGGCGATTTCACCCTGATGCGCGGGCGGACCAAGGGCGGCGACGGGCCCGATCGCTTCGCCAATGTCCATGCGGCAGGCTATCGCGAAGTTCTCGATTTCGCCGATCCGGACAGCTCGGTCTTCATCATCTCGACCGGGCAATCGGGCCATCCGCTGAGCCGCCATTACGACGACCTGTCAGAGCTGTGGCGTTCGGGCGAATATATCCCGATGTCGCTCGATCCGGCACTGGCGCGGGCAGCGGCGACGGGGATCACCCATCTGGTGCCGAAGGGCGCGGCGCAAGCGGCCAACTGATCCATAATGAAACGGGGACGGACCTTGGCCCGCCCCGGATCAAATCTCAGTCGTAGCGCCCTCAGTCCTCGCGCATCGTGCGCTGCACCTGATCCGCGACCGGCTTGAGCAGGTAGGAGATCGCGGTGCGCTCCCCCGTCTGGAAGAACACCTCCACCGGCATCCCCGGACGCAGGCCCCGCCCGTCGGGCAGCACCGGCGCCTCGGTCAGCGCGACGGTGCAGAGATAGTAGTTACCGCCGCTCTCGTCCTTCGTGGCCGAGGCCGCGACGACGCGCACCTCGCCCGCCACTTCCGGCGTCGTCCGCTGGTTGAACGCGGTGAAGCGCAGCCGCACCGGCTGCCCCGGCATGACCTGGTCGATATCGGTGGTGCGCAGCCGCGCCTCCACGATCAGCTCGCCATCGGGGACGATCGCCATCACCCGCTCCCCGGGCGCGATCACGCCGTTCACCGTATGCACGCCCAACTCGTTCACCACCCCTGCGATCGGCGCGCGGATCTCGGTGCGCGAGAGCCGGTCGCGCGCCGCCACGGCGCGCTCATGCAGTTCGGCCATCTGCGCGTCGATGTCGCGCAGCTCCTTCTGCGCGGCGGTGCGCGCCTGATGATCCAGTTCCAAGATGCGCAGGTTCGACTCGCTGATCTGGCCCCGCACTCGCGCGATATTTGCCTCTATCTCTCCGGAGACCCCGTCGAGCCGCGCCATGTCGCGCTCGATCTCGGTGATCGCGCCTTTCTCGGTCAGCCCCTTCTTCAGGAGCGTCTCGAGCCGGGCATGATCTTCGCCGCGCAGACGCCGTTCGATCTCGTTCGAGTGGCGCTGCGCTTCGAGCGCGCGGATCTCCTCGTCGAACTGGTCGACCTGAGACAAAAGCTGGTCGCGGCGCAAGTCCTGCATCGCCCGGTCATGGGCCAGAAGCTGGCGCTCGCCATCCGCGATCGCGGCGGTTTCCTCGGCGGTATCGAACCCCTCCGGGAACACGATCTCGACGGCGCTGTCGCGCACTGCAAGGAGCCGCGCGCGGCGGCCGGTAAGCTCGCGGATCTGGGTCTCGACGATCCCCAGTTCCGAGCGCAGCTGCGTGTCGTCGAGGCTCAGCACGACATCCCCCGCCTGCACGAGATCGCCGTTCTCCACGCGGATCTCGCGGATCACGCCGCCGTCCGGGTGCTGCACGACCTTCAGCTGCGATTTCACCGCAACCTGCCCCTGCGCAATCACCGCGCCGGAGAGTTTCGCCTGCGCCGCCCATCCGCCGAAGACGAGGATCAGCGCGCCCAGAAATGCCGTCGCGAACAGAATCCGCGCACGGATCGAGAACAGGGCCGGATCATGGTAAGTCTTGGTCATTTTCGGTTCCCCCCACCAAAAACTCGCGAGCGCCCGTCAGACGGTCGCGTCGCAGTCAAACAGAAAATTGGCTTCTTCCAGCGAGTGATGGCCGTCGAGTTCGATCTCGAAGTCGTAATCCTCGACGCTGCCATCCTCGTGCTGCGCGCTCAGCTTGGCTTTCACGATGGTGAATTCGTGCCCCTCGTCGCCGTCTTCGATCTCGTAAGCCACGAAAACGCCACCACGCGCCTCGGCGACCTCGCCATTGGCACCGGCGTAGAACAGCCGCATTTCGCCATAGCCTTCGCCCATCGGGTCGATATGCGAGAAGTCTATCCGGTCGCCGGGCTCGAAATCGGTGATGCGGTCATGGCCCGCGCCCGCGTTGCGGATCGCAGAGACCGAGGTGAAGACGAACACGTCCTCGCCTTCGCCGCCGCTGAACAGGTTGCAGGCATCACTTGCGATCAGCTGGTCATCGCCGGCGCCGGAAGCGACGTTCTCGATACTGACGAGCGTCGCTTCGCCGGTCTCGCTCGTCATTGTCCCTGAAGACAGATCGACGGTGACCGACTCCGCGATGCGGTGCAGATCGAGCGTGTCCGAACCCGCGCCGCCATCGTAGCTGTCGCCCGTGGCCTCCGCGATTTGCGAAACCACGATGCGGTCCTCGCCCGCGCCGCCGGTCACGAGGTCTTCGCCCGCGCCACCGTCGAGCAGATCGGAGCCCTCGCCGCCGACCAACGTGTCGTTGCCCGCCCCGCCATCTAGGCTGTCCGCGCCGGAGCCACCGTCGAGATAGTCATTGCCGTCCTCGCCATGCAGCAGGTCCGCCCCGGCCTCGCCGAAGACAATGTCGTCACCCGCGCCCGCGAAGACCGTGTCGTTGCCGGCGCCGCCATAGATCACGTCCGAGCCCGCGCCGCCGATCAGCACGTCGCAACCCTCTCCGCCGTCGAGCATGTCGTCGCCCTCGCGGCCATAGAGGATGTCGTCGCCCCCCTCGCCCCGCATCGCGTCGCGGTCGGGCGTGCCGAGCAGCAGATCGTCTTCGGCGGTGCCGATCACGTCGTGATACTCGGGTGGCAGGATCAGCGCGGTCGCGGTCTGGCCGATCGACAACTCGCCGTCGCTGAGCTCGTAGGTGATCACCAGCTCGCCCTCGAAGCCCTGATCGGGCTTGATCAGCCATTCGCCCGCGCCATGGGCGATCACTTCGCCGCCTTGCGCTTGCATCGACAGGATCGAGAGCGGGTCGCCATCGGGATCGCTCGCCCCGGTCAGCAGGACCGCCGCCACGATGAAGAAGCTCTCATCCCGCCGTCCGGGCGACAGCCGCACCGGGCCCTTCGTCTCCGGCGCACGGTTGCGGGGGGCTTCGGTCGCCGCGTCCGGAGGACGGGCTTCATCGGGAGCGCCCCGGCTTTCACGCGCCTTGCGTGCAGCGGCACGGGTCGAGGTAAAGACCGGCACTTTCGGAAGATCGAGTTCCTTGACCTCGATCGCGTCCGGGAAGAACAGCGTATCGCCCTGCGCCTCCACCGTCGCCTTGTGCTTAGCGTGCCATCGCTGCGGCGAAAGCGTGAAGGGCGCGGGATTGGCGCCCGGGAACAGGATCACGTTGTCGGGCAACGGATCGGGCGGCGTGTTTTCCTCCGTAAGCACGTCACTCGGCCCCATTTCGGGGATGTGATGCGCGTTCGGCGTCTGCGGGCCGGCGGGGGCGTCGGGATCTGCCGGGGGGTGGGCCGGTCCATCCTGAACGCCTTCCGCCTGCGCCGCATCCGTGCCGAAGAGCTTGCGCGCGAGCGCAGCCCAGGCAATGGCGACCAGCCCCACCGCTGCGCGGCCGGGCCAGACCGAGCGCCGTTCCGGCGCACGGTATTTCTGCATCGGCGCGATGGCCGCTTCGTCGTCCGGGATACCGAGCTTGAGCTTGTCCTGTTCCATGGCTCAGCCCACCGCCTGCTCGATACTGTCTCCCAGCTCCGCCGCCGGTGCCGCGGGTTTTCCCTTGGGCAGTGGTTTGAGCCCGACGGAGCGGTTCACGATCTCGTCTTTGGGGCCGAAGGCCACCAGTTTGCCGCCCTGGACGAAGCCCACGAGATTCACGGATTCGAGCGCCTTCGGGCGATGCGCGATCACCACCACGATGCCGCCACGCGCGCGGACCGAGGCGATGGCCGCGCTGAGTGCCGCTTCGCCATCGGCGTCGAGGTTCGAGTTCGGCTCGTCCAGTACCACAAGGAACGGCGCGCCGTAGAGCGCACGCGCCAGACCGACCCGCTGACGCTGCCCCGCCGAGAGCGAGGTGCCGAAGGGGCCCAGCTGCGTCTGGTAGCCATCGGGCAGATGGATGATCGTCTGATGCGCACCCGCGGCCTTCGCCGCGGCCACCACATCGGCATCCGTCGCGTCCGGCGCAAAGCGCGCGATATTCTCGGCGACCGTGCCTTCCATCAGCGAAACCTCCTGCGGCAGGTAGCCGATATGATCGCCCAGCAGATCCACGCGCCACTGGTCGAGCGCGGCCCCGTCGAAACGGACATGCCCGCGCAGCAGCGGCCAGATCCCGACGATGCCCTTGGCGAGCGTTGTCTTGCCCGAGCCAGACGGCCCGATCAGGCCGAGCGCATCGCCGGCTTTGAGATCGAAACTGACATCGCCCAGCAGCACCGCGCCGGAGCCCGGCGCGACGACCGTCATCCCCTCGACCGTGAAGCTCTCGGTCGGCGCGGGCAGAGCGATCAGGCTGTCGTCATCCTCGAGCGTCGCCAGCGTGTCGCGCAGACGCGCATGGCTGCGGCGCGCGGCAGTGAAGCCCTTCCAGTTGCCGATCGCCATTTCCACCGGCGCGAGTGCGCGCGAGGCTGCGACCGAACAGGCGATGATCGCACCGGGCGACAGCTCGCCCACGATGGTCAGATACGCGCCGAGGCCCAGCAGCGCCGATTGCAGCATCATCCGCGTGACCTTCGACAACCCGCTCAGTGTGCCGGTGATGTCGCTGGTGCGCGCATGCAGGCGCAGGTGCTCCGCATTGGCGGTGCCGAACCGCTCCACCGCGCGGCGGCCGAAGCCCATCGCGTGCAGCACGTCGGCATTGCGCGTGTTGGTATCGGCGATCATCGCGCGGGCGATGGAGGCCTTCTGCAGCTCCCGGCCCGAACGGCGCGACAGCATCTCGGTGATGACGGTCAGCGTGATCAGCACGCAGGCACCACCGATGGTCAGCAGCCCCAATAGCGGATGCAGCATGTAGACGAAGCCCAGAAACAGCGGCATCCACGGAAGGTCGAGAAGCGCGATGGCCCCTGCCCCCGAGACGAAGCTGCGGATCGTGTCGACGTCGCGGCCGCGCTCCAACGCCTCGGACGTGGAATAGCCGAAGCGGGGCATTTCGATTGCCACCCGATGCGCGAGCGGCGCGAGGCGGTTGTCGATCCGCGCACCGACCCGCACGAGGATCTGGTTGCGCAGCACATCGAACAGCCCCTGAAACAGATACAGCGCGATGGCCAGAACAGAGAGTGCAAGCAGCGTCGGAACCGAGCCGCTGGTCAGCGCCCGGTCATAGATCTGCAGCATGTAGAACGAGCCCGTCAGCGCGAGCAGGCTGATCACGAAGGACAGTCCGAGGAGAAAGACGATCAGACCGCGATAACGGCCCAGACGCTCGGAAACGAGTTCTTCGCTGGCTTGAAAACGACGACGTGCGTTGCTCATGTGATCCTCCCACCAAGATCTTGAGACTTATGTACAAAGCGCCCGACGGACCCCTCCGCCGGGCGCCAACCCTTAGTTCACTCCGTTGAAATCAGAGGCGTCGAGCATGTGATGACCCGTGAGGTCGATCTCGAAATCGGCATCCAGATCGTCGTCGACATTGCCGGCGATGATGGTGTGCTCGCCATCGTCGCGCATCTCGAAGGAGACCCGCAGTTCGCCCGCGGCGCTGAAATCGCCCGCCGCGAACAAGACGAAGGATTGCGAACCGGCCGCGCCCTGATCTGCGTCGATCCCGCTCAGGTCGATCTTGTCGCCCGGTGCGAAGCCGTTGATCCGGTCGCCGTCGGCATCGGCTGCGGAGTTGAACACGAAGGTGTCATGGCCGCCGCCGCCATCCATCACGTTGACCGCACCGTTGGCGATGATCGTGTCGTCGCCGCTGCCGGTGATGACGTTCTCGAAGCTGTAGATCTGGTCGGCGGTCTCGCCGATCATCACCTGGCCGTGGCCGTTGGTGCCGTGGCCCAGATCGACCTCGACCGAGGCCTGGATCGCGGCGTAGTCGAGCGTATCCGAGCCCTCTCCGCCCCAGTAGCTGTCGGCCCCGTCATCCTCGGTCGCGATGACCGTGTCGTCGCCATCATCGGCGAAGACCATGTCATGCCCCTTGCCGGCTTCGATCACGTCGTCACCGTCGCCGCCGAAGAGGCGATCCGCCCCGCCATCGCCGAAGATCATGTCGTCGCCGCCGTTGCCAAGCGCATTGTCCGCGCCGCCGCCTGCGAAGATGACGTCATTGCCCTCCATTCCGATGAAGGTCTCGGCGGTGTCGTCGCCGACCAGCACCACCCCGTCGGACATCGCGTCGTCGGAACTGTCGTCGGCGCCGCCATCGCTGCCGCTGTTCGAGCCGTCCTGATCGGAACTCTCCGAGCGTGTGCCATAGCGGGCACCGTGAACTTCGTCCTGCGGACGTTCGCCGCCGACCACCATGTCATCTCCGCCGCCGCCGTTGAAGACGATGCGGTGATCCGAGGTGAGTCCCGAGATGTCGACCGTGTCGTCGCCCGCGTCGCCATTGATGGTGATCGTGGAATAGGCGAGGCTCGTGCCCGAGAAATCGCCCACGATCTGGACCGTGTCGCCGCGCCGCGGATTCGCGCCGTCGGGCACGCCATTGCCGTTGTCCGCTGTCACGTCGAGAGTGTTGATCGTGATTTCCTCGATATTGGCAAGTTCCGCGATCACGACACCGTCGCGTGTGATGATAATCTCGGCGTTCGCGAGATTCTGAACCGCTATCCCCGCGTCAATCGCAGCAGCGAGCGTGTAGATCGCGAAGGTCTCGCGGGTGTTGTTGCCCGACACGACGAAGCGATCTCCCGCCGCCCCATTGGCGCCTCCATCCACGAAATCGCGACCGTCCGGGCGCTCTGGCCGATTGGGACGCTGGTTCGTTACCGTCCAGACGAAGGAGTCGTCGCCCGCCCCGCCGCTGATCGTGTCATTACCCTCGCGACCGTAGACCAAGGTGTCGTTGGTCGAGCCGCTCAGATCGATCGTATTGTCTCCGGCATCGCCGGTGACGATGTTGAGGGTCTCGGTGACCTGCGTCCCGGTGAGGTCGGTGGCACGGATCGTCGCGCTCAGCGTCTCGTTGTCGCCAAGCCCGCCCGCGACGCGAAGCTCATCGTTATTGGCGCCGCGAAGTCGCATCTCCGGCGAGCCTCCGACCAGTTCGTAGGTCGCCTGCCCGTCGAAAGGTACATCCGCGCTTAGCGTCGCGATAGTTCCGCCGCCACGGTTCCCGGTGGCGTTCATCATGATATCGGACATCGGGTCCGCCGCGAGCGAGAGCATCTCGCCATTCGCGAACTTGGCGAATTCGACGCCGACGAGGATATCCACGCCATCGGTCGCGACCGGGTTCCCCTGGTTGTCGGTGCCGCTGCGAAGATCGGTGATCCGAACCGCCTGCTGGCCGTTCATCGCGATCAGCTCGATGCGGTAGTCGTCGCGGTTGCCGGTATAGAGCGCGGTGTCGGTGCCCTCCGCCCCGGTGTCGCCGAGGATGTGGCCCAGCGAGCCGTCCGAGAACACCACACGGGTGTCGCCGGTGCCGTACCAGTTCTCGATCCGGTCGACCTCGACCACCGACTGGTCGTGACGGTTGTCGCCGATCCAGTAGAGGTTCGAGTCCACGACCACGCTGTCGCCGAAGATGAAATCGGCCTGACCCGTGGTCTCGTCGCCCCCATCGCCCAGACCGGTCAGCTTGTCATCGCCGCCGCCGCCCACGAGATAGTTGTTCATCCCGTTGGAGCCGATGCCGTTCTCGTCCGCGCCGGTCAGCTCGTCATTGTATTGCGAGCCCACGAGCCCTTCGAGGAAGGCGTACTGGTCCATCAGGACCGACCCGGTGCCTGCGTTGTTCGAGGTCTGCAGGTTCGCGATCACGTTGATATAGGCGTCCTCGTAGGAGCCGATATCCATGTCGCCCTCTGTGCCGTCGCCGTTGAACTCGATCACCGGGTTGAGCTGCGCGGGGCTGTCGCCGTTGAGGCGGTCGCCATCGTTCGCGGTCGGGCCGAGGCCGCCTTCTAGCAGGTCGTTGCCCGAGCCGCCGTTGATGTTGTCGTCGCCGACGCCGCCGACCATCCAGTCCGCGCCGTTGCCGCCGAACATCTCGTCGACGCTGTCGCCGCCATCCATGTAGTCGTTGCCGTCACCGCCCATCATCAGGTCGGTGTCGCCCTCGCCATAGAGCCGGTCATCGCCGTCGTCGCCGAAGACCTCGTCGATGCCGTCGCCGCCATGGACCTCGTCATCGCCCTCGTTGCCATGCGCCGTATCGAGCACGCCGGGACCGGCGAAGATCGTGTCGTTACCGAGTCCGCCGAGAATGAAGTCGTCGTTCTCGTAATCGGTGATGTAGTCGTCGCCGTCGCCGCCATAGATGTGATCGTTACCCTGCGCGCCTTCGATGCGGTCATTGCCTTCGTCGCCGTAGAGCACGTCATCGCCCAGAGCGCCGACGATGAAGTCGTCGCCGGAGAGGCCGATCACCGTGATATGGCCGTCATTGGCCGGACCGCCGGGGATGCTCTCGGTGAGTTGGACATTGTCGATCAGGATCTGGTCCATCGAGCCCGCGAGATCGAATTTCTCGATCACGATGCGCAGGTCCAGTCCCGCAGAGGAAGCCGGGATCGGGTCGCTCACCAGCGTCACCGTCACCTTGCCACCGTTCACGGTCGGCGGGTCGAAGATGACCGAGCCCAGCAGATTTCCGTTGCTGTCGAAGAGCTTCGCCTCGCCGCCGGTCGCTTCACGGTCGAGCCGGTCGATCACGTCGAAAGTCAGTGTATAGGTCGCGTTCTCGACGAGCGGTGTCTGCACCGTCTTCGACAGGATTGCGGCATCGCCGAGGTAGGCGACCTGATCGCCGGTCAGCATCGCGCCGTCCACCGGCGGATTGGGATCGGCCGAGAGCACTTCGGTCTCGGGCGCCCAGGTGCCGCCATTGGTCAGCTGCCAACCCTGCGGCGCGCCGTTCAGGTAAGTGCCGTTCGTGTTGGTCGTGCCGACACCATTGCCCATGACCTGCTCTTCGAAGCTGCCATTGCCGACGTCGATCTGGCGCACCTCGTCGGGCAGCCGCTCCAGCGTGGCGTTGAAGTAATCGTTGTATTGGTAGGCGTCGGTGCCATCCGCCACCAGACCATCGCGGGCATTGTCGTTGATGGTGCCCGCCGAGGTCTCGCCGTCGAGCACATAGGTGGCCGAGGGCGTCGCGAAGGCGTCCGGGATATGCTCCAGCCCGGTGGTGCGCATGATCAGGTGGGCGAATTGTTCGCCAATGATCTGGTCGCCCAGATGGTGGCCGACCGGCATCCGGTAGAGGTAGTAGAAGCGGTCGCCATCCTGCAGGCGCTGCGTGAAGTCCAGCATGATGAAGCTGAACGTCGTGCCGAGCGGGCCATCGAACATCGGCTGTTCGGCCAAGCCGCCGACCCAGAGGTCGATATCCCAGAAGCCCTGATCGCCCGAACCGCCCGAGAGCGTCCAGCCCTCGCCCGGAGTGTAAGTGGGCTCGCCCGAGCCGCGCATGAACATCAGCGCCGCGTCATGCAGCTGATCGGACGGATCCGCCGCCGCATCGATGATCGCCTGCGCCTTCTCGCGGATCTGCCGCAGCTCGCCCGTGCCCGCCTGATAGGCGTCGCGCGCCTCTTGCAGCTTGAACGTGCCCGCTTCGTCCCGGCCATAGGCCGCGATGAAGTTCACCAGCGATTCCGGGGTGCGCAGATGCGCGCCGAAATCTTCCCAGCTGTGATAGGGCGCGATGCCCGCGCCATTGGCGTTGTTCGAGGTATTCTGCATCAGCCCGTCGAAGACCTGCTGGCGCAGTTCGTTCAGCGTCGGCAGCCCGACATCGCGACCGCGCGCGATATTCAGCGCGGCCAGGTCGAGCGGCACGCCGACCAGCGACTGCTGCAGGGCCGCGGTGACGAATTCGTCCATCTCGTTGCCTTGCTGGGACAGCAGACCCGCAGCGATCCCGGATGCGCCGTAGGCGTCGAACTGATCGGGATTGAGGAAGACGTCGAAGAGACCCCTTTCGACATAGGTCGGCACGTAGCCCGGCTCGCCCGGATGGACGCCGGCGTCGTCAGTCACCGCGATCTGCACGGTCTCGCGCAGTTGCGAGTGGCCTAGACGGAACACCGCCTGCGCGAATTCAAGGCTGATATTGAGGTTGATATCGGCCGAGTAGGACACGAATTCCGGCAGCGCCGGGTAGAGCGTCGTCATGTATTGGTCGACCGCGACGTGGTTGTACTCGCTCTCGGTGATCAGACGTGCGGCCTGGTAGACGCGTTCGCCATCCCAGGTGAGGCTGTCGACGATGTCCTGCACCGCCCCTTCGTCGTTCAGGTTCGTCGTTGCCCAGCTGTCGAAGGTGGCCTGATCGACATCCACCGCGAGCCAGCCCTCGTTGGCCGCGTCGGTCCCGTTCAGGCCACTGAGGTCACCGGTTTCGATCGCATCGCGGATCGCCGACATCATGATGTTATGGGCCTGGATGTTGTGCTCTTCGTGGAAAACGTGGTGGACCGAGGTGAGCGTGATGTTCTCGTTCACGCGGCCGTCGCCCGAGACCTTGTGACGGGCCAGAAGCGCGTCGTCATAGGTGAAAGCGCCCGAATTCGGATCCGAGGCCGGGTTCAGCTCGTTGCCCTGGAAGTCGAGGCCCGGCGTCGCGCCATGCGCGATATCGATCAGGATCGGCTGGTTCGTCGTGCGCACTTCGCCGATATCAGCCGCCGCGCAATGGCCGTCCATTGCATCCTGCAGCGTCCAACGCACGAAGGGATCGTAGCCCGCGGCTTCCAGTTGCGCGTAGGACTCGTAGGTCATGCCGTTGATATCGATCCCGATCGTGGAAGCGATCTCGTCGATATCGGCGATGCTCTGATCCGAACGGAAGTGGAAACCCTGCTGCGGCGTGAAGTTCAGCCGACCGATCGCATCGGCGTTGATCCACGGGCAATCGAGCACATCCGTGTCGATCAGTTCGACGCCGATCCGCATCGCGTTGACCTTCATGTCGGCCCAGGTCGCAAGCTCGTCCTTACCCGTGACCTCCGTGCCATCGGGCGCGATTGCCGAGCCGTCCGAAACGTCGAGCGCCACGAGATTTCCATTCGCATCCTGGCGATGGACGATCCCGTCCTCGGATCCGGTGATCAGCCTGCCAGTGACGACGCCGTTGGCATCGTAGTGCCGCAGCAGCGCGTTGACCGACTCGTGCGAGCCGTAGGTCTGGCTCTGATCGATCATCAGGCCGGTATTGTTGTTGTAGAGCGGCGTCACGCCGGGCAGCAGGTTGCCGTAATCGTCGAAATCCGAATCCGGGTTCGACAGCTTCGCCCGGCTCAGCATCATCATGTTCGAGACGCCGGAGATGTAGGCAGGATCGGCGGGGTCGATCCAAAGCGGATCGTTCGGGCTCAGCGGGATCATGACCACGCCGCCGGTCTTCTGGATGAAATCCAGCCCGTGATCGAAGAACTGACCGAAGGCCACGAACCATTCGTTATAGCTCACCCCGCCCAGCACGCCGGGATTCGGGATGAACGCGGTGGTGATATCGCCCACCACGGAGTTCGACACATCCACTGCCGAGCCGCCAAGCGCGTTCATCGCCGCGACCGCAGCCGGGTTGTAGTTCGGATCGGTCATGTCGACATTCGAGCTGCTGATCAGCTGCGAGATCAGGCGCGGCGTCGAATCCACCACGACAGAGCTGTTGAGGATATCCAGCGTCGAGCCATCGCTTGTGAACTGGTATTCCGGCTGCGCGTCCGACATCGCGGTCATCATCGACGTCGCATCGACGGTCGGCAGGTAGCCCGGTGCACCCGGTGCCACGCCGTTCGAGTCGGCCACGAACATCGAGGGCGACATCGACATCGGGTTGTCGACCAGCACCTGCTTCGAGGTCGGGACATAATCGAGATCGCCGGGCAGACGGCCCTCGCTATCGGGCAGCACCAGCGTCACCCACATCTTCTGCACGGTCGCATAAGAGGTGCCGTATTCCGGCTCGGTCGGGTGGTTTGTCATGAACATACGCAGGAACTCGGTATCGGCCTGCCCCCAATCGGGATGCACGTTGCCACCGCCGGTCCAGACGACGTTGCCGTTCTCATCGACGGTATAGCCGCCCGCGAGGTTGTTGTTGTGGCCCGACACTTCGCGCACCCCGTTCGGGTCGAGCGCGCTCGTCAGTCGCGAATAATCGTTCAGGATATTTGCCTGTTGCAGCAGATAATCGAGATCGGCTCCGGCCAGTTTGATCGTCATGGTAGCCCCCTAAGACCAATTCGGCCCGCGCATCGCGGTCCGTGTCACACCCATTGCCGAAGCTCGGTTCATAGGAGGCTGTGCGAGACGGCAAACACCCCTGCGCCGCATCTCTCGCCGACACCCCCACAAGCTCGGCGCTTTTCCTGTTTCCATGAGGCCATCGAATCGGGACGACGAAAATTGTCTTAGGTCCAACGCGATTTTCCCCTATGGTCGGGAACGCTCCTCGCCAAAGGACGCAAGGGAACATGGGACGAAGGTCTAAGAGCGATGCGACCAAGGTCGGGGATGTGGGGGCCCCGGACCGGGTGCAGCCGGTGCGCAACCCGCTGCGCTGGTTTCTGGGATTTTCGTTATCCCTTCAGTTTCTGGTGGGTCTGGGCCTGGTGCTGAGCCTCTTGCTGGCTTCCCTCGCCTATTGGATCAACAACCGCGCGACGACCCGGCTTCTCGACGCCTCTGCCGACACTGCCGCCTTCTACATGCAGAACCTTCTGCAGCCGCATGTTCAGGCGCTGGGCCGATCGGATGCGTTGCGCGCCGAAGATCTCGCCGCGCTGCACGCGCTCGCGGAGGGGTTTCGCAAACAGGGCAACTTCCTCGCCATCAAGATCTGGAGCCGCGAGGGCAAGCTGATCTTCGCGCCCGATGCAGGGCTTGGCCATGTGCTGCCCGACGACGAGATCTTCGAGGCTCTCAAGGGGAATGTCTTCGGAAGGTTTCCCGATCTCGAGGACGCGGCCCATGATGCCGAGCGCGCGCTGGGCGTGCATCTCTATGAAATCTATGCGCCGCTGCGAGACCTGGAGACCGGCACCATTCTTGCCGTCGGAGAATTTTATCAGAACGCCGATGTGGTCCGGGGCGCGCTGCTGACCTCCGCCAAGACGACATGGCTCTTTGTCGGGCCAGTGGCGATCATCGTCTTCACCATGCTGTTCCTGATCGTGCAGCGCGGCAGCCTGACGATCGAGCGCCAGACCGTCGAGCTCCGCCGCCAGTTCGCCGAGCGCGAGCGGCTGCTGCTCGGCAATTCGCAACTGCACCGCTCGATCGCCGAAGCCGCGCGGAATGCCGCCGATATCGACGAGCGCGCGAAACGTCGGATCGGCGCGGACCTGCATGACGGCGCCTGCCAGCTTCTCTCCTACCTGGTGCTGGAGATCGACCGGCTGGAGCATCTGATTCGTTCGCCCGGGGCGACCGATGAAGCGAAAGCGGCCGGGATTGTCTCGGAAATCAAAAAAGTTGCGCGCAAGACGATGGAGGAAATCCGTGCCATCTCGAGCGGATTGGTCGCGCCGCAATTCGACGCTGCGCCGACGCTGGCCGCGCTGGTCGAAACGCTCGCCACCGATCACCGCCGACGCACCGGTTTGGAGGTCACGCTTTCGCTCGCACCTGACGCTCCGGAACTGTCCGAGACGACGCGGCGCACCTTGGGCCGGATCGTGCAGGAAGCGCTGGCCAATGCCGCGCGACACGCTCCAGGCTCGACGCAGAAAATCGAAACCTATCAAGAGGATGGCGATTTCGTTCTGCGCATAAGCGACAGCGGCGCGGCCCCCGGCCACCCCCCCCCGCAGGAGCGCGAATACCGCGAGGGCGGGCTTGGTCTGCCGGGGATGCAATTCCGGGCGCAATCGCTGGGAGGCACGCTCGAGTTCCGCTTGCTTGAGCCGCAGGGATCGGAGGTGATCTGCCGTATCCCGCTCGAACCGGAACGCCGCTGAAAGTGACGCAAAGGTAAACCCTTGGAGCTACGCCCATACACCGATGGGGCTAGATGATAAGCGTCTTTCTTTATTGTGTTTCTTCAAGACCTCTTCATTCTGGACGTCCGGGGGGAAGACGGATTTCGCGACAGTCCGGATGGCTTGGCCTTCACGCGTTGGGGAACGCGGTCGCGGGATCGTTCAAGGGGTATTTCGATGTCCGATTTTGTGCCGACGACGGCTTGTATTGTAGACGACCATCCAATTTTCCGGCAGGGGCTGTGCGCCGTGCTGCAGGACGCGCTCGATATCGACGTGCTCGATCAAGGCAGTTCCGCCATCGACGCGATCGAGCTTGCCCGGGCGCGACGGCCCGACGTGATGATCCTCGATCTCAGCATGCCCGGCGGCGGGTTGAACGCGCTTCGCAAGATCATCGATCACGACCCGTCCATGCAATGCATCCTGCTGACCGCCTGCGACGAGCCCGCCACCGCGATCGAGGCGATGAGCGCGGGGGCGAAGGGCTACATTCTCAAAGGGGTCGGCGTCTCGGAACTCCAGGCGGCAATCGACGCGATCCTGCACGGCGGCACATTCGTTTCGCCGAGCTTCGCGGCGGCGCTGCTGCAGGCGGCACTTTCGGGGCAGGAAAGATCCGAGAGCGAGAGCCTGACCCACCGCGAAATGCAGGTGCTGCGCGAGTTGGAGCGCGGCAAGACCAACCGCGAAATCGCCAAGCGCCTCGCGATCAGCGAGAAGACGGTGAAGTTCTACATGACCAATATCATGCAGAAATACGGGGTGAAGAACCGGCTGGAGGCCGTGATCGCGCATCGTCAGGCGCATGAGCGTACGCTCTCGTCACGCCCCTATTGAAGAGGCGGAGCGAAACCGCTCCGCCAGTCTTTCAGGTTACAGCGCGGTCCAGCCGCCATCGACCGAGATCGTGGTCCCGGTGATCTGCGCCGCCGCGTCCGAGCACAGGAACACGGCGGTGCCGCCGATCTGCTCGACCGTCGCGAATTCCTTCGACGGCTGGCGCGCGAGGATGACCTTCTCGATTACCTCTTCCTCGGTCATGTTGTATTCCTTCGCCGTGTCGGGGATCTGCGCCTCGACGAGCGGGGTTTTCACATAGCCCGGGCAGATCGCGTTGACGGTGATGTCTTCCTTCGCGGTCTCGAGCGCGGTGACCTTGGTCAGGCCCACGACGCCGTGCTTGGCCGAGACATAGGCCGATTTATAGGGCGACGCGGTCAGACCGTGCGCGGAGGCGATGTTGACGACCCGGCCCCAACCCGCCTTGCGCATCATCGGCAGCGCGACGGCGGTGGTGTGGAAGGCCGAGGTCAGCATGATCGCGATGATCGCGTCCCACTTCTCGACCGGGAATTCCTCGATCGGCGAGACGTGCTGGATGCCAGCATTGTTCACGAGAATATCGCATTTGCCCGCCTGCTCGATCAGGGCGCGCGCTTCGGCACCTTTCGAGAGATCGGCCTTGATGTAGCGCGCGGTGACACCGAATTCCGATGCGATATCGGCGGCGAGCTTATGATCCTCGTCGCGGTCGGTGAAGGAGTTGATGACAATATCGGCGCCCGCGCGCGCGAGTTCGCGCGCGACCCCGAGACCGATCCCGGAATTCGACCCGGTAATGACGGCGGTTTTTCCCTGAAGCGACATGTTCTCTCCTTCGGTGACGTAAGTGACGGATTCGCCGGGATCATGCCGCGCCGCGCGTGCGAACGCCATGCTGCAAGCGCAATACCGCGTGAGATCGCGGTGAGGGCCTTGTTTTCTTGGGTAATGAGGTAAAAAAAGACGCCCGCGCTAGGGCGGGCGTCAAGTCATGAGGCAGGTTTCATACAGGCAAGAAACCTATCGAGCAGTGCATCCCTTATAAGCAATCCTGCGCCGCTCTCCAAGGGAAAAGTTTGCGCAGTTTCAAACCTCTCGCTAGCTTGGCGCCAATAAATGCAGGCAAGGCAGGGATTGTTAACATGACGAGATCGGTGTTTTTCCATTTACTCGGCGGGGCTCTTTTCGGGCTCGCCCCTGTATTTACAGGGATCGCTGCCGCGGAGCCACAACCTGCGATTGCAATGTACGGCGAGCCTGCACTTCCCGCCGGCTTTACCCATCTGCCCTACGCCAATCCCGATGCCCCAAAGGGCGGCGAGATCAGATTTGGCGTGGCCGGCATGTTCGATTCGCTCAACCCGTGGATCCTGAACGGGAGACCGGCGGAAGGAATCAGCCGCTATGTCGCCGAATCGCTGATGGGCCGCTCGATGGACGAGCCTTTCACGCTCTACGGACTTCTCGCCGAATCGGTCGAGACCGACCCGGACCGCACTTGGGTGGAATTCACCCTGCGCCCCGAGGCCAAGTTCTCGGACGGCAACCCGGTGACGGTCGAGGATGTCATCTGGTCCTACAAGACGCTCGGGACCGAAGGCCATCCGCGCTATCAGAACGCCTGGTCGAAGGTCGAAAAGATCGAGAAGACCGGCGATCGCAAGGTCCGCATCACCTTCAAACCCGAGGTGAAGGACCGCGAAATGGCGCTCATCATGGGGATGCGCCCGGTTCTCGAGAAGTCGCAATGGGAGGGGCACGACTTCGCCTCCACCACGAATATGGCTCCGATCGGCTCCGGCCCCTACGTCGTGGGCCGCGTCGATCCGGGCAAATATATCGAGCTGAAACGCAACCCCGATTACTGGGGGAAGGATCTGGGCTTCAACAAGGGCCGGAACAATTTCGACACGATCCGCTATGATTATTTCGGCGATGGCGGCGTCGTCTTCGAGGCCTTCAAGGGCGGCGAGACCGACAGCTACACCGAATGGAACGCGGCCGACTGGGGCCGGAACTACGACTTCCCGGCGGTGCAATCGGGCGACGTGATCAAATCCGAGATTCCGAACGGGCGTCCCTCGGGGATCAAGGGGCTGGTGATGAACACCCGCAACCCGGTTTTCGCGGATTGGCGGGTGCGTCAGGCGATGATCGACGCGTTCAACTTCGAATTCATCAACAAGACCATCAATGGCGGCGCGGAGCCGCGGATCTCGTCCTATTTCTCGAATTCCGAGCTGGGGATGGAGCACGGCGCCGCTGCGGGCAAGGTGAAGGCCCTGCTGGAACCCTTCGCCGATCAGCTCCCGCCCGGCACGATCGACGGCTACAGCCTGCCTACGTCCGACGGCGGCGTGCGCAACCGCAAGAACATGCGCGCCGCCGCGAAGCTGCTGGAAGAGGCCGGCTGGCAGGTCGACAGCGATGGCGTTCTGAAGAAGGACGGCAAGCCCTTCACCTTCGAGATCGTGCTGCAACAGGGCGCGGCCGAGACGCAAAGCATCGTCGATATCTATACCGAGGCGCTCAAGAAGCTGGGTATCTTCCCGAAAGTGACCGTGATCGACGATGCGCAATACACACAGCGCACCAATTCCTATGATTTCGACATGGCGTGGTACTGGCGCGCTCTGTCACTGTCGCCCGGCAACGAGCAGAACCTCTACTGGGGCTCGAAAGGCGTGAAAGAGCCCGGCTCGCGCAACTGGATGGGCATGAATTCCCCAGCCGCCGAGGCGATGGTGAAGGCCATGCTCGATGCGAAAAGCCACGAGGATTTCGTCGCCGCGACCCGTGCTCTCGACCGGGTGTTGACTGCGGGCCGCTATGTCATTCCGATCTGGTACGCACCGGTTGACCGGATCGCCCATATCAAGCAGCTTCACTACCCTGAGAAGACCCCGCTATACGGGGCATGGCCGGGCTTCGAGCCCGATGTCTGGTGGTACGAAGAGGCAGGACAATGAAGAAACTCATCCTTCTGGCAGCGATCGCTGCGGCAATGGCGGGCTGCAACACGGTGGCCGGTGTGGGCGACGACATCTCCGGCGGTGCCCGTTCGGTGCAGGGCTGGTTCAGGTAACTCCCGGAATTCAACGCGATATGGAACCGCGCGAGCTATCTCGGCCTTGTGCCTTGCAAAGCCCCGCGCGCGTCCCTTTCTCAGTATGAGGGTCACCCGCGACACGAGCCGTGAAGAAAAGGATCAAAAGCGATGAAATGGCACCATATCGAGGAAAACTGGGCGGCATTTTACGAGGCTATCGTGGATCGGTGGCCGGATGCCGACGAGGCCGAGCTTGACGAGATCGACGGCGATCAGAAAGCCTTCATCCGCTATATCGCCGAGCTGACCGAACAGGAGCCCGCCGACGCGCGCGACGAAATTCGCGACTGGATGCGAGGCGAATTGCCCTCCGACGTGATCATGGACCCGACTCATGACGGTCACTCGATCGCGGCCTCCTCGAAATACGTCCCCGAAGGCGAGGACGAATATGACGACGACGCGCGCTTCGGCGACGACGAGGAAGAGGACGAGTAAGCTTAGCCCGCGCATAGGCGCGCAAACTTCACGTCACATGGGCGCTTTGCTCCCGCGCACGGTCGCACATGGCTAAAGTTGCAGGGGGCTCTGCCCCCGCTGCGTCGTGGCCCTTCCTCTGCGCTCCGGGCGTTCGGCGGGGCGTCCTTCCATTGGAAGGCAGCTCGTCCCACCCCAAGATAATTTCGCCAAGGCGAAGTCAGAGTGAAGGGCGCGCGTTCGGGCTTGCTCGGGCGCGCGCCGCGTCCTAGCTAGGCGGCATGGATTCAGTTTACCGCACAGACCCGATCCCCGCCCCGCCGAGCGCCTTCAACATGGCCGCGCATGTTCTGGCGGCAGGCGCGGCGACCCCGGACAAGCTGGCGATGCAGATCGTGAAGCCTTCGGGCGCGCAGCGCTGGTCCTATGGGCGGCTGACCGCGGCGGTGCGCGGTGCGGGAACGCTGTTGTTGGACGCCGGGCTGACGCCCGGGGATCGTGTGATGCTGCGGCTGGGCAACGGTCCGGAATTTCCCATCGCTTTCCTTGGCGCCATCGCAGCCGGGCTGGTGCCGGTGCCGACATCGGCGCAGCTGACCGAGGCGGAGATTACCAAACTGGCGGGCGATCTCGATCCGGCGGCTGTCGTGGCGGGGGAAGGGATCGCCCTGCCCGATCATCCGGCGCGCGTGATCCCCGCCGATATTCTGCGCAAGGCCGAGGACGCCGCCCCCTGCGACTACGCAATGGGCGATCCGAACCGCCTCGCCTATATGATCTTCACCTCCGGCACGGGCGGCTCGGCGCGCGCCGTGATGCATGCGCATCGCGCGATCTGGGCGCGGCAGATGATGTATCGCGGCTGGTATGGCATGGGGCCCGACGACCGTCTGATGCATGCAGGCGCCTTCAACTGGACCTATACGCTCGGCACCGGGCTGATGGACCCGTGGACGCTGGGCGCCACCGCGCTGATCCCGGCGGACGGCGTGGAGCCGCGCAGCCTGCCCCTGCTGCTCAAGCGCTTCGACGCGACAATCTTCGCCGCCGCTCCCGGGGTCTACCGGCAAATCCTGAAACATCATGAGGCGCTATCGCTGCCGAAGCTACGCCATGGGCTGAGCGCGGGCGAGGCGCTGCCGGAGCCCACGCGCGCGGCCTGGATCGCGGCGACGGGCACCAGGGTCTATGAGGCGCTCGGCATGTCCGAATGCTCTACCTTCATCTCGGGCAGTCCGGACCATCCCGCGCCGCCCGGCACCTGCGGCTATCCGCAGGCGGGCCGTCATGTCGCCGTGCTGGGTGAAGACGGGCAACCGGTGCCGCGCGGCGAGCCGGGGCAGCTGGCGATCCATGAAAGCGATCCGGGGCTCTATCTGGGCTATTGGAACGCGCCCGAAGAATCTGCGGCGCGCCGGGTCGGCCCGTGGTTCGTCACCGGCGACACGGTCTCGATGGGCGAAGATGGTGCGATCACCTATCTCGGACGCGGCTATGATATGATGAATGCGGGCGGCTTCCGGGTCTCGCCGATCGAGGTCGAAGAGATCATGCATGACTGCCCCGGCGCGGGCGACGTGGCCGCGGTCGAAATCGCGGTGAAAGCCGATGCAAGCGTCATCGCACTGGCCTATACCGGCGACGCCGGGGAAGAGACGCTGCGCGCCCATGCCGAGGCCCGGCTTGCGCGTTACAAGCAGCCGCGCCTTTACGCCCATATCGCCGCCCTGCCCCGCAACCGCAACGGCAAGGTGCTGCGCTCGGAAATCCGCACCATGCTGCAACAGGAGGTCACCTCATGATCACGCTCGATATTTTCGCCGATCCCGTTTGCCCGTGGTGCTTCATCGGCAAGGCGCGGCTCGACCGGGCGCTCGCCCAACGCCCCGACCACCCGTTCCAGCGTGCGTGGCAGCCCTTCGAGCTGAACCCGACGATGCCGCCCGAGGGGATGGCGCGCGCCGATTACCTGCAGGCGAAGTTCGGTCAGGACGGAGCGGCGAAGATGCATGTGCAGCTGCTCGAGATCGCGGAGGCCGAGGGCTACGATTTCCACCCCGAGCGCGTCACCCATCAGCCGAACACCCGCAACGCGCATCGCCTGCTCTATTGGGCGGGGCTGGAAGAGCGGCAGGAAGAGGCGATGGAGGGGCTGCTGGCCGCACATTGGAGCGACGGGCGCAATATCGGCGACTCGACCGTGCTGTGTGAAGTGGCCGAGGCGGCGCGGATGGACCCGCGACTGGTGGAGCGGCTGCTGGCTTCGGATGCCGATATCGACACGATCGTCGCCAAGGAACAACATGCGCGCGAGCGTGGGATCAACGCGGTGCCCTCGGTCGTTGTCGCAAATGCTCATCTGGTGAGCGGCGCGCAACCGACCGAGCTGTGGCTGCAGGTCATCGACGAGCTGTCCGGCACACCGTCCGACGCGACCCAGCACTGACCGAGTTGTCCGGCGTCGCAGCCGCCGTCACTATCGCGTGAGCGCACAGGGGGCTGCGCGCCCGGCCCTCTGGCCAAATCGGCGCAGCTCCCTATGCTCGCGCTTCGAATAGATCCGACTCTCGGAAAGTCCCCCAGAATGTCCCACATCTCTGACGCGCCCCGGGCGCGCACGCCCCTTTCGCTGCCCGAACTGACGGTTATGCTCGCCTCCTTGATCGCGACGGTCGCCTTCTCGATCGACGCGATGCTGCCGGCACTGCCGCAGATCGCGGCAGAGTTGAGCCCCGACGCGGTCAACCGTGCGCAGCTGGTGCTGACCGCCTTCGTGCTGGGCATGGGCGTGGGCACGCTGTTCGCCGGGCCGATCTCGGATGCGCTGGGGCGGCGCAAGACCATCGCGGGGGGGATTGCGATCTACATGGTCGGTGCCTTCGTCGCCGCCCATGCGCAAAGCCTCGAAGCGCTTCTGGCGGCGCGGGTGCTGCAAGGGATCGGCGCATCGGGTCCGCGGATCACGGTTATGGCGCTGGTGCGCGACCTCTTCGCCGGGCGCGAGATGGCGAAGATCACCTCATTCATCATGATGATCTTCATCCTCGTGCCGGCCGTCGCCCCCTCGATCGGCCAACTGGTGATCGCTCTCGCGGGCTGGCGCGGCGTATTTTGGGCCTTCATGGTCTTCGGCTGCGTCGGCGTGAGCTGGCTGATGATCCGCCAACCCGAAACGCTCGCCCCCGAGGATCGCCGTCCCCTGAGCGTATCCAAGCTGCGCGCCGCGGCGCTGGAGGTGATCACCCATTCGGATGTGCGTCTCTATATCGTGACGATGACGCTGGGCTTCGGGCAGATGTTCGGCCTGCTGTCCACCGCGCAGCAGCTTTACGCGGCGCATGGCGTCACCGACACCTTCCCGATGTGGTTCGCGATCGGCGCGCTGCTCGCGGGCTCGGCCACGATCTTCAACGCGCGCTACGTGATGCGGCTGGGGATGCGCAAGATCGTCAAGGGGACCTATATCTCCCAGGTGGCGATCTCGACGGTGATGCTGGTGCTGGTGTTGCTCGGGTTCACTGACGGCGCGGCGGGCTTCCCGTTCATCTTCATCTACTCCGTCTCGGTCTTCGCGATGGCGGGCCTGACCTTCGGAAATCTCAACGCGCTGGCGCTGGAACATATGGGCCATATCGCGGGCATGGCGGCGTCCATCGTGTCGGCGATTTCGACCGTCGGCGCGGTGATTATCGCAGCCCCGGTGGGCCTGTCCTTCAACGGCACTGCGCTGCCGATGGTGATCGCGACGCTGACCTGCTCGAGCCTCGCCTGGTGGCTGATCCGCAAGACGCAGGAAACCGGCTGACGGGGCTTTACGCGCAGGTGCAAAAGCTACATATGCGCGCATCGCCCTTGTCACGGAGCCTCACCGATGTCGTCGCCCTATGCCCGCCCCGGGTTCTATGATGAGGCGCTCGCCAAGGGACGCCACCGCGACATCGTGGGCGGCCGCTGGGACGAGACGGGCCGCGCGCAGATGGCCGCGCTTCTGGATCACGGGCTGCGGCCCGATCATGTCCTTCTCGATATCGGTGCGGGGGCGTTGCGGCTGGGCTGCAAGGCGGTGCCCTATCTGGAGCCCGGCCATTACTGGGCCACGGATGCCTCGCGCGCACTGATGCTTGCGGGCTATGCGGCGGAGTTGGAGGCGCGCGACCGGCTCGATCCTATGCAGTTGGTCGAAGACGCGGATTTCGGTTTTGATGGCGTGACGGACACGATCACCCATGCCATCGCTTTCGGTGTCTTTCCGCATCTGGAAAGCGACGCGATTGCACATTGCTTCAACGGCTTGCGGCGCTTTGCTCAACTGGAGTGCCTGCTGCTTACGGTATTCCTAGCCCCCGAAGGCGCCACAATCCACCGACAGAACGACGGCGTCGTCACCCACGCGACCCGCGCGCCCTATCACCTTTCGGACGCCGCGCTCTACGCGATGGCGGAGGCGGCTGGCTGGCGCCTTATCCGCGACGACCGGATGCTGCCGCGCGGACAGGTGATGTTCCGCGCGGAGCCGCTCAGGCCTTCGTCTTCTTCGCCTCGATAACCTTCTCGGCCAGGTCGCGGGCGATCGCGAAGGCGCCCTTGATCTTGTCCTTGTCGTTCTTCCAGTCGCGGCGAATGACCAGCTTGTTGTCCTTTACCTTGGCCAGATCGCGCTGTGCGGTCAGGAATTCCACGAGCCCCTGCGGGTTCGGGAACTTGTCGTTGTGGAACTGGACGGTCGCGCCCTTCGGCCCGGCATCGAGCTTGGCGATCATCGCGCGTTTGCACATCGCCTTGATCCGGACGACCAGCAGCAGCGTGTTGACCTCTTTCGGCAGTTCGCCAAAGCGGTCGATCAGCTCGGCGGCGAACCCTTCCAGCTCGACCTTGGTGGTCAGGCTCGACAGGCGACGATAGAGGCCGAGGCGCACGTCGAGATCGGGGATGTAGCTCTCGGGGATCATCACCGGCACGCCGAGATTGATCTGCGGCGACCAATCGCCATCCGCCGTCTCGGTCAATTCGCCCGATTTCAGCTTCGAGATCGTCTCTTCCAGCATCGACTGATAGAGCTCGTAACCCACCTCGCGGATATGGCCCGACTGTTCCTCGCCCAGCAGGTTGCCCGCGCCGCGCAGGTCCAAGTCCTGGCTCGCAAGGTTGAACCCGGCCCCGAGGCTGTCGAGCGAGCCTAGCAGACGCAGCCGTTTCTGCGCTTGTGGCGTCAGCGGCATGCGCGGCTTCGTCGTCAGGTAACAATAGGCCCGTGTCTTCGCGCGGCCTACCCGGCCCCGGATCTGGTAAAGCTGGCTGAGGCCGAACATGTCGGCGCGATGAATTACCATCGTGTTCGCGGTCGGGATGTCGAGACCACTTTCCACGATCGTCGTGGCCAAAAGAACGTCGTATTTGCCGTCGTAGAAGGCGTTCATCCGGTCGTCCAACTCGCCCGCGGCCATCTGACCATGCGCCACGAGATATTTCACCTCCGGCACGTGGGTTTGCAGAAATTCCTCGATTTCGGGAAGATCGGAAATTCGCGGCACGACATAGAAGCTCTGCCCGCCCCGGTAATGCTCGCGCAGAAGCGCTTCGCGCACGGTGACCGTGTCGAATTCGGAGACATAGGTGCGGATCGCAAGGCGGTCGACGGGCGGCGTGCCGATGATCGACAGGTCGCGCACCCCGGTCAATGAGAGTTGCAGCGTGCGCGGGATCGGCGTCGCGGTCAGAGTGAGGACGTGGATCTCCGAGCGCATCTCTTTCAGGCGCTCTTTGTGCTGCACGCCGAAATGCTGCTCCTCGTCGATGACCAGCAGGCCGAGATTGGCGAATTTCACCGATTTCGCCAGAACCGCATGGGTGCCGATCACGATATCGACCGTGCCATCGCGCAGCCCCTCGCGGGTCTTCGTCGCCTCCTTGGCGGAGACGAAGCGGCTGAGCGGTTTCACATTCAGCGCGGTGCCCCGGAAGCGTTCGGCGAAGGTCTTGTAATGCTGGCGCGCAAGCAGCGTCGTCGGCGCGATCACCGCGACCTGCATGCCCGATTGCGCGGCGACGAAGGCCGCGCGCATCGCGACCTCGGTCTTGCCGAAGCCCACATCGCCCACGACGAGACGATCCATCGGCGTGCCCGATTTCAGATCGTCCACCACATCCTCGATCGCGCTCATCTGGTCGTCGGTCTCGGTATAGGGGAAGCGCGCGGCGAAGCTTTCCCACTCGTGATGCGGCGCTTCCAGAATGGGTGCGTGACGCAGGTGACGCTCTGCCGCGATCCGCATCAGCTTGTCGGCGATCTGGCGGATGCGTTCCTTCAGCTTGGCCTTCTTGGCCTGCCATGCGCCCCCGCCAAGCTTGTCGAGCAAGCCCTCCTCATGGCCGTAGCGGCTGAGCAGTTCAATATTCTCGACTGGCAGATAAAGGCGATCCCCGCCCGCATATTCCAAGAGCACGCATTCATGCGGCGCGCCAAGGGCCGTGACCGTCTCCAGCCCCTTGTAACGGCCCACCCCGTGATCGACATGGACGACCAGATCGCCGGGCGAGAGCGTCGTGTGTTCGGTCAGGAAGTTCTCGGCCTTGCGCTTGCGCCGCGGCTTCGAGACGAGCCGTTCGCCCAGCACGTCCTGTTCCGAGATCACGGTCATCTCGCCGCCGTCACGCGGGGCTTCGAACCCTTCGTCGAGCGGCCAGACCGTGAGGTTCACCCCCGGTCCGATCTCGCGCGCCGATCCGATCAGCTTCGCGCCGATCACGCCCTCGTCTTCCATCAGGCCTTTCAGGCGCTCACGTGCCCCCTCGGACCACGAGGCGATCACCACGGGACCATCGGCCAGACGCGCTTGAACATGGTCTTTCAACGCGCTGAACAGGCTGACGTTTTCCACCTTGCGTTCGGGCGCGAAATTGCGCCCCACGCGCCCACCCGCATTGAGAATGCCGGGTCCGGGCGGTGCCGGGATCACCTGCAGACGCAGCACGCGAAGCGGTTTCAACACCGCCTCCCAACTCTCTGGGTTCAAATACAAAAGCTGCGGCGGCGCGGGTTTGTAGACGGAGTCCAGCCGGTCGCGCCGGGTCATCGCTTCGCGCCGCGTGTCATACTGATCCGCGATGCCTTCCCAACGGCTTTCCTGCTGCGCCGCGATCTGGTCGTCGAGCATCACCGACGCATCGGGCAGATAGTCGAAAATGGTCTCGAGCTTTTCATGGAAGAAGCCCAACCAATGCTCCATCCCCGCCTGTTTGCGCCCTGCCGAAACCGCCTCGTAAAGCGGGTCTTCCGCACCGCCCGAGCCGAATTCGATCCGGTAATTCTGCCGGAAACGGGTGATCGCCGCCTCGTCGAGGATGACCTCGGAGACCGGCGCCAGCTCCACGCCTTTCAGCTTCTCGGTGGTGCGCTGGCTGACCGGGTCGAAGCCACGCGCGTCGTCCAGCACATCGCCGAACAGATCGAGCCGCACCGGACCGCCCTCGCCGGGCGGGAAGATGTCGATGATGCCGCCGCGGATCGCGTAATCGCCGGGCTCGGACACGGTCGAGGCCTGCGAGAAGCCCATCCGGACGAGGAATTCGCGCAACGCCTGCTCGTCGATCCGCTTGCCGACCTGCGCGGTGAAGCTCGCGCCCGCCAGAACCTCGCGCGCGGGCACGCGCTGCATGGCAGCCGAAAGCGTCGTCAACAGAACGAACGGCCCGGGCATCCCCGAAGCCAGCGCGGCCAACGTCGCCATCCGCGTGGCGGAGATATCGGCATTGGGCGAGACCCGGTCATAGGGCAGACAATCCCACGCCGGGAAGTCCAGCACCGTCGCCTCGGGCGCAAAGAACGCAAGTGCCCCGCGCATGGCCGCCAGACGGCGATCGTCGCGCGCGACATGGATGACCGACTTGCCCTTGGCAAGTTCCTTGGCCAGCAAGGCGGCGTCGAACCCTTCCGGGGCGCCCGAGAGAAGAAAATGCTCCATAGCCAAGCGAGGTATCCGGCCTGTCTCCGGTGTCAAGTTGCTTCGCGCGTCAAACCAGCATCGAGGCGAGAAGGTTCTGATACATTCCCCAGAGCGCGCTCACGATGATCGCGACCACGCCGATCGCCTGCACGTTCACCCGGTGGCGCGAGAGCGCCTTGATCGCAATCGCCGGGTCATGCGCAAGCGTGGGCTCTGCATCGAGTTTATGCGCCAGTCGCAGGCTCAAGCCGAACACGGCCATCATCGGCACAAGCAGCAGAGCGAAAGCCTGCGCCGTCTCCGAGCCGTAGATGAACCCGGTGATGATGAGAAAGCTCAACATGAAGGGGATGGTGATCGACATCGAGAACCCGGCATCGCGCCGGATGCGGTTCAGCCGCCGTGCGCTCAGCGCCGTCATCGCGGCCAGATCCTGACCCGCGTCGCCTCCCTTGCGGCGCGCGCGGATCACCATGTCCCACGGCACGCCCAACACCCAATGCGAGGCCGAAGACCAGACTGCGGCCAAGGCGATCCAATACCACAGGTTGGAAAAGCTGCGCAGGTCGATCAGCCGCGCGATCGTGTCGAAAACTTCCAAGCCCCTCGCCCTCGTTCTTCCGGGTCGTCGTGTCGCGCCCCCTCCTGACGATGCATAGACCAGCCCAGCCCCGAGCGGAAGCCCGCGCGGATCTGCCGCGCTTGCCTGTTACATCGATCCGTGGCACCCATTTTGCCCGAGCCAGAGGAGCCAGCCGATGAACCCGATCCTTCCGCCCTTCCCCCACACCCGTTTGCGTCGGATGCGCCGCACTGCAGCGCTTCGCGATCTCGCGCAGGAGCACCGGTTGAGCGTGAAGGACATGATCTGGCCGATCTTCATCACCGACGTGCCGGGCGCGGATGTCGAGGTGCCCTCGATGCCGGGCGTCGTGCGCCGCACGCTGGAGGGCGCGGTGCGTGCCGCCGAAGAGGCCGCGAAGCTCGGCATCCCGGCGATCTGCCTCTTTCCCTATACCGATCCGGCGGTGAAGACCGAGGCCTGTGAAGAGGCCTGGAACCCCGAGAACATCACCAACCGGGTGATCCGCGCGATCAAGGCCGAGGTGCCCGAGATCGCGATCATGACCGATATCGCGCTCGACCCCTACAATGCGAACGGCCATGACGGGCTGGTGCGCGACGGGGTTATCCTCAACGATGAAACCGTTGAATGTCTTGTGAAAATGGGGATCGCGCAGGCCGAAGCCGGGGCCGATATCCTCGGGCCTTCGGACATGATGGACGGGCGGATCACGGCGCTGCGCTCGGCGCTCGAAGGCGCGGGTCATTCGGACGTGACGATCCTCAGCTATGCCGCGAAATATGCCTCCGGCTTCTATGGACCATTCCGCGACGCGGTCGGCGCCACCGGTGCGCTCAAGGGCGACAAGAAAACCTATCAGATGAACCCCGGTAATTCCGACGAGGCGATCCGGCTGGTCGCGCGTGATCTGTCGGAGGGCGCAGACATGGTCATGGTGAAGCCGGGGATGCCCTATCTCGACATCTGCCACCGCGTGAAAGAGCAGTTCGGCGTACCGACCTATGCCTATCAGGTCTCGGGCGAATACGCGATGATCATGGCGGCGGTTAAGAACGGCTGGCTCGACCACGAGAAGGTCATGCTCGAAAGCCTGATGAGCTTCCGCCGTGCGGGCTGCGATGGCGTGCTTACCTACTTCGCGCCGGAGGCCGCCAAACTGCTCGGTAACGGCTGAGCAGGGTCTTGCCACTTCGGCGTGAATTGGCTCAAGAAGAAGTGACAAAGCGGGTTCCCTCGTCTATTAATTGTGCCAAGCGGTCGTAATAAGACCATTCAGCCCGGCGCGAGATCGGGCATATCGAGCGGAGCGACAGACATGACGAAACTTTCCAGACGGACCCTTCTGGCGATGGGCGGTGCGGGGCTCGGCCTTGCGGCCTGCGGCAACGGCGTGGGCAGCGCAGGCAGTGCCAAGCTGGACGCGCGGGTCGACGCCACCCGGAACTACCTTCTGACGAAATATCCCGGCACCCGCGATCTCGAGAACAAATCGGTGGGCGTGCTCTGGATGCCGCTGATGACCGAGGCGGGCTTCGGCGTAGGTGGGGCTTTCGGGCGCGGCGCATTGCGGATCAACAACGTGACGGTCGATTACTACGCGGCGGCAGCGGCGAGTTTCGGTCTGCAGATCGGCGCACAGCAATATGCCCATGCCCTGTTCTTTATGACGCCCGAGGCGCTGTCCAGCTTCCGCCGCGGCGATGGCTGGCAACTGGGCGCGGATGCGCGCTACGCGGTGCCGGATCAGGGCGGCGCGATTTCGGCCTCCACGCTGACCTCGACCGCGCCGATCATCGCGCTGGTCTTCGGCCAGGCCGGTCTGATGGCGGGCGCGACGCTCGCGGGCACCAAGTATACCCGGATCATTCCGTAAAATCTGCCGCTTAGACTGCTTCCTTAAAGCCAAACATAAAGAAAGCCCCGCAGATTGATGATCTTGCGGGGCTTTTCATGATTTAGGGCGCATAATGGATCAACCGCCGAGGATCACCCGCACATAGTTGCGAGTCTCGCGATACGGCGGAATGCCGTTATGTTTCGCGACCGCCTCCGGCCCAGCGTTATAGGCCGCGAGCGCCAGCCGCCAGCTTCCGAAGCGATCATACATCATCTTCAGGTAGCGCGCGCCGCCCTCGAGGTTCTGCGCCGGATCGCGCGGGTTCACGCCCAGTTTCGCGGCGGTCGCGGGCATCAGCTGTGCCAGCCCCATCGCCCCCTTGTGCGAGCGCGCCTGCGGGTTCCAGCCGCTCTCCTGCTGCACGAGCCGCAGAAACAGGTCGGTCGGGATGCCGTGGCGCGAGGCCACCGATTTCGCGGTGTTGATATACTGGCCGCGATACTTGCCGTTGTAGCGTGGAACGCTCTCGGCACTGGCCGTCTGGGTCAGCTTGCCGCCGGGTCGCAGCCGCGAGGAATGTTCGTATTGCTGGGCTGCGCGCGTGTCGAGGATGTTGGTCTGGTTTCGGAACAGCATCGCACGCGATTTCGAAGAGTTACCCTGAAGCCTCAGCCCCTCTGCCTGGGCGCTCATCGGGCCCGTCATCACCGTTGCCGCGGCAATCGCCGTAAGCCCGAGAATTCCGATCGTCCTACGCATCGGCCCCTTACCATTCACTGTCCATATTTTCGGGGCCAAACTATAAAGAAATCGGCAAAAAGTTAAAGGAAAACGCCGAATGCCTCGGCAATCTCCCGCCGACTCGCTTCCCTAACGTCAGATTGCGCGTGCCTGTTGCGCTTTCGCATCAGCCTTGATGGGGCCGTGAAACAACTCCTCCACGAAGATCGAGACAAGCTGGGAGCGACCCGAGACCCCTGCTTTGCGGTAGACTGAATTGAGGTGGGATTTCACCGTCGCCTCGCTCGATCCGCGAAAGGAGGCGGTCTCCGAGACCGAGAATCCTTTGATGGTGAAGGCCGCCACATCGGCCTCTGCGGGCGTGAGCCCCCATTGGTCGAACTGCGCGCCCATCATCTCGGCCATCGCGCCCTGTGCGGCCCCGATGGTGCGATCCGCGCGCGCCTGACGGCGCAGGAGCGCCCAGAGCACCGTCGCCTCAACGACGATCCCCGCGATAAGGCCGAGATTGGCGAACAGCTCCATGTTGAGATCCACCGTGAACCGTCCGGCTTCGCGGATGTCGTTGAACACGTCTGCCACGAAGAGAGCGGCACAGGCCGTCTGGAATAAGATGAGGGCGACCAACGCGCCCTCTTTCGTCCAGACCGAGACTCGCGCTCGCGATATCGCCATGGGCGTTTACCCTCTGTTGCTGCGGAACACCTTCTTACCGGTGATCATCGCGCGCGCAAGGTTCACGCGCAACCGACGGCTCTCAAAGACGACGGCGGCGATATGGGCGGCGATCGAAACCTCGGCCCAGTTGACGGCCAGTTCATGCACTTCCTTGGGCCATTTCACGCCCCAATAGGCGTCGGTCGTCATCAGGTAACCCGAGCCCGCGATGACCAGAAGCGTGATCAAAAGATTGTAGATCATCAGCGCGCCGAGTGGCGAATGGCCCAGATGCGCGTGCCGCCGCCCCGTCGCCATATCGCGCAGCTGCGTCAGCGCGCCGGTGGGCGATGGCGGGAAATCCTTGAACTTCGCATGACGCGTCCCGAACACCCCCCAGAGGATGCGCGCGATCACGAGCCCCGCGACCGTGTAGCCGATCCAGTGATGCAGATCATTCTTCGGCGAGGTGAAGAAGGCGTTGGCGGTAAAGAGGCCCGCGATCGACCAGTGGAACACCCGGACGAACGGGTCCCAGACGCTATGCGCGCCAACGGGCGGCGGTTCTGCGTGAGACGTTTCATGCGACGGAAGATCGGTAAAGCTCGCGTCTTCGATGGCCATGATCGGGCCCTCCTGCTGCTTTCGGGAAAGACTGGCGTGAAGAGGACGGGCCGATCGTGCCGGCCCGCCCCCGAGGATCGGATCAGTTGCTGTCCGAACGCTTCACCTGCTTGAGGTTCGAGTCGAAGAAGAGTTTGGCGCGCTTGCCGTCCTTCATCGCGTAAACCTCGATATAGCCGCCATCCGTTTCCATGCTGCGAACCTGGTATCCCTGATCTTTCAGCTCGGCTGCGAGCTTCTGCTCTTGTGCCGGGGCCACGTCGCCTTCGCCACCTTCGGCGAGTGCGGGGAGAGTGGAAGCAGCGGCAATCGTAGCGCTCGCGGCGATCAGCATCAGGTATTTCATGGGGTATCTCCTCATGGGATATGGGTTTGCTCGACCGGATCGGGCGGGGTCGTCCCCGGGTGCCGTCCGGCTCGTGCAGACCTGGGGCAAACCCGGACCGCCAGCTATCGACGCAAGGTTGGAAATGCGGTGCCGAAATCGCTCTCAAACCAAAGATGCACGCGGGATTTCGCCGCTTTCCGTCACGGTTGAGCGAAGCTTCGCCCCTAGGCTCCAGCGGGGCTCTGCTCTATACCCTTTGGGACCAATTCTAGAATCGCAGGCGGAGGCAATATGGCAGGCAGCGTCAACAAGGTCATTCTGATCGGCAATCTGGGGCGCGACCCAGAGGTGCGGACCTTCTCGAACGGCGGCAAGGTGTGCAACCTGCGCATCGCCACCTCCGAGACGTGGCGCGACCGCAATACCGGCGAGCGCAAGGAGCGCACCGAATGGCATTCGGTCGCGATCTTCTCGGAGCCGCTGGCGAAAGTGGCCGAGCAATATCTGCGCAAAGGATCGAAGGTCTATATCGAAGGCCAGCTCGAGACCCGCAAATGGCAGGACCAGAACGGTCAGGACCGCTACTCGACCGAGGTCGTGCTGCGCCCCTATCGCTCGGAACTGACCATGCTCGACGGGCCTGGCGGCTCGGGCGGCGGTCAGGGCGGCGGTGGCGGTGGCTACGGCGGCCCGTCCTCGGGTGGCGGCGGCTACGATGACGGCGGCGGCTATGGCGGCCCGTCCTCGGGCGGCGGCGGCGGCGGTGGCCGCTCGGATTTCGACGACGAGATCCCGTTCTAAGCCAGAAACAAGAAAGGCCCCCGGTTCGGGGGCCTTTGCTTTTGAAGCTGTCCGATGTCAGAGAAGCGCGCCTGCGCCCTGCCCTTTATTTCGCGGCGGTTTCGCCATCCAGAAGCGGGCGCAGATCCGAGGCGATCACGCGCTCTGTCAGCGGTCCGGCAAAGCGATAGAGCACCTTGCCCGCGCCATCGATCACGAAGGTCTCTGGCACGCCGTAGACGCCCCAGTTCAGCGCCATCTTCCCTTTCGGATCGGCCCCGAGTTCGGCGAAGGGGTTGCCCATCTCGCTGAGGAAACCCTGCGCCTTGGCGGGCTTGTCCTTGTAGTTGACCCCATAGATCGGAATGCCTTCGTCCGAGAGCGCTTCGAGGTTGGGATGCTCCACCCGGCAGGGCGCGCACCACGAGGCCCAGAAATTCACCAGCTTGATCTTGCCGTCCTTCAGATCGGCATCGGTGAAGGGTTTGAAATCGCCCAGAGGCTCCAGCTGCACCGACGGCGCCGGTTTGCCCGCAAAGGCAGTGGGAAGCTGCGTCGGGTCTTCGCGCGTCATCCCCCAGATGAACACGCCCGCGAGCCCCGCGAAGATCAGCGGCGGCAATAGCATCAGCGGCTTAACCATGTGCGCCCCCTTTCCGGCGGGCCTCGGCCTCGGCCAGTTGACGTTTCACCTTCGCGCCCCGCATCAGCGAGACGACGACGATCAGCACCAGAAGCACGACCGTCGAGGCCCAGGCGATATTGACGGTGTAGGTGTAGGATTTGGTGGACGGGTCCACGAGGACGACGCCGCCCTCGGTGACGGTGCCGCCTTGTTCGGTCGTATCACTCATGCCATGCGCTCACGTTGCTGGATGGCGCCCAGACGGCGCGCGCGGACCTCGGTGCGGGTGCGGATCAGCACCAGCGCGAGGAAGAAAAAGATGAACCCGGCCATGCAGAGAAGCAGCGGGAACCAGTAGACATCCGCGATGTGCTGCTCGGAATCCATCGAGAGCGTCGCCCCCTGATGCAGCCCCTGGTTCCAGAAATTCGCCGCATAGCGCGAAAGCACCGCGAAGACCCCGCCGACGAGGCTGAGCACGCCGGTCAGATCGGCGGCCGTATCGGGGTTCTCGACCGCGGCCCAGAGCGCGATATAGCCGAGATAGAACAGGAACAGGATCAGGAACGACGTCAGGCGCGGATCCCATTCCCACCAGGTACCCCACATCGGCTGGCCCCAGACCGCGCCGGTGATCAGCGCAATCAGCGTCATCACCGCGCCGATGGGCGCCGCGGCCTTGGCGGCGAGCGCCGAGACATGGTGGCGCCGGATCAGCCAGATCAGCGAGGTCACGACCATCATCACCCAGATGTTGATCGCCATCATCGCGGCGGGAACATGGACATAGATCACCTTCACCGAGCCGCCGAAATTCTCGGCGGCCGGGACGAAGAAATAGCCCCAGACCAGCCCGACGATCAGCGTGATCGCGGCAATTCCCACCGTCCAGGGCAGGACCTTGTCCGTGGTCTTCATGAATTTGACGGGGTTGGCGTATTCCCAGATCGACATCTTGTTGTTCTGCTCACCTTCTGGCCAGGTTGGCTCTTCCTATCATGGGATGCGCGCGGGAAGCCCTAGCGCAGATTGACGCGGATCGCGGCGGCCGAGGCGAAGGGCACGAGCGCGATCGTCGCCGCCGTGATCCCGGCGAGCATCAGAAGCGGTGTCTCGGTGTTCATCCCCTCGGCGCCACGGCGCACGAGCTCCGCCCCGAAGATGAGGGTCGGCACGTAGAATGGCAAGACCAGCAGCGACAACAAAAGTCCTCCGCGCTTCAGCCCGACGGTCAGCGCGGCCCCGAACGTGCCCAGAACCGAAAGCGCGGGCGTGCCCAGAAGAAGCGAAACCACCATCCAGACATGCGCCCCTTGCGGCAGATGCAGCAAGATCCCGAAGATCGGCGCCGCGACGACCAGCGGAAGCCCGGTCGTGATCCAATGCGCGAGCGCCTTGATAGAGACCACCCCTTCCAGCGGCACAGGCGCGGTGACCAGCAGATCGAGCGAGCCATCCTCGTAATCGAGCGCGAAGATCCGGTCGAGCGAGAGCAGGCAAGCCAGAAGCGCTCCGACCCACAGGATCCCCGGCGCGATCCGCGCGAGGATTTTCCCCTCGGGGCCGACGCCGAAAGGCACCAGCGTCACCACGATCAGGAAAAACGCGAGCCCGAGCCCGAAGCCGCCACCTGCGCGTACCGCGAGGCGCAGGTCTCGCATAAGAAGCGCAATCATGCCCGGCCTCCTTCGGGAGCCATGGGGGCGCTGCCCCCCTCGCGGCTGCGCCGCTCACCCCCCGGAATGTTTTCGCCAAGCCGAGACTGGGCGCAGCTGCTTTCGCCTTGGTCCAAATATCCCCGCCGGAGGCTCCCGACCGCGCAGACCGCGCCGCGGTACGTCACAGGAAGGCCTCGTCGAAGGCACCCTGCATCCCGCCCTCTTCCGGCATCTTGGCCTTGAAGGGCGTCAGGTCGAGGACCTTCGCCTCGTCCAGCCCAAGATCGATATGGGTCGCGATCAGCGCCGCTCCGCCGCCCGCGAGATGGCCGCGCACGGCCTCGGCGAACAGCGCGACGGAGGCCGTGTCGAGCGAGACGGTCGGCTCATCCAGCACCCAGATCGGGCGCCCGGTCACCAGAAGACGCGCAAGCCCGAGGCGGCGTTTCTGCCCCGCCGACAAGCTATGCGCAGGCCGTGTCTCGAGGCTTTTGAGGTTCATCCGCGCCAGTGCCGGCTCGATATCGCGGGTCGCATAGACCGACGCCCAGAAGCCGAGGTTCTCGCGCACGGTCAGCGTCGATTTCAGCCCGTCGGAATGGGCGGCATAGGCCATGCTTTCCGGCGGCACCGAGACTGTCCCCGCCAGAGCCGGTTGCAGCCCCGCCAAGGTGCGCAGGAGCGTCGTCTTGCCGACCCCGTTGGGACCGCGCAACACTAGCGCATGACCGGCGTCGAGCGTGAAGCTCAGGTCTTCCAGCACCGGAAGCCCCCCGCGCGACACTGCGAGCCCGTCGACCGACAGCATGCTCATTCAGGCGTCTCGGAGGCGTCGGGTTTTTCCGGCATCGCGATCAGCGCGCAGCCGACGCGGCGGCCTTCGGACAGCAGCACGTTATAGGTACGCGCCGCCGACGGCGTGGCCATGCCCTCGCACATCAGCCCCTCGGCCTCCAGCTCGGCCACGAGGTCCTTCGGCAGATGGGCGATCTCATCGCCGGTGCCGATGAACAGCACGTCGAGCTTTCCTGCGAGCGCGAGCAGCGGCGCGCGGTCGTCCAGACCGCCCCAGCTGCCCATCTCCTCTCCCGAGACCCAGATCGAGCCTCGCGTGACCTCTCCGGCGACGCGGAAAAATCCCGGCCCGTAACCGTCGATCGGCAGCGAGGCCCCGAAATTGGCTTCAGTCAGTAGCGACATCCGTTTTGTCGAAGAACTTCTCCGAGGGGTCCTTCTTCTCCTTGTTGCGGTCCAGCCCGATGAACAGGACGATGTTCTTTGCGACATAGACCGAGGAATAGGTACCCACGATCACGCCCCATGTCATCGCGAAGACGAAGTTGCGGATCACGTCGCCGCCCAGAACGAGCAGCGAAATCAGCGCCAGCAGCGTGGTGCCCGAGGTCATCACGGTGCGCGACAGCGTCTCGTTGACCGAGAGGTTCATCACCTCGCGCAGCGGCATCTTCTTGTATTTCACGAGGTTCTCGCGAAGACGGTCGAAGACGACGACGGTATCGTTGATCGAGTAGCCGAGGATCGTCAGCAGCGCCGCGATGATCGACAGGTCGAACTTGATCTGGAACAGCGCGAATATGCCCACGGTAACGGTCACGTCGTGGATCAGCGCCGCGACGGCGCCGACCGAGAACTGCCACTCGAACCGCAGCCAGATATAGACGAGGATCGCGGCGACCGCGGCCAGAACCGACCAGATCGCGGTCCAGATCAGCTCGCCCGAGACTTTCGGGCCGATCGACTCGGTCGCGACGATCTTGATGTCCTTGTTCACCGTTTTGAGCGAGTCCAGCACCTTGGCCTGGGTCTCGGGGCTGATCGCCTCCTGCCCGTCCTGCGCCTGGATGCGGATCGTGACGACCTTCTGATCTGCGCGGAAGTTGGGGTCATAGACCTGCGTGATCAGCACGTCGCCCAGACCGAGCGGCGCGATGGCCGAGCGATAGGCGCCGATGTCGACCGGTTCGGTCTGGTCGGCCTCGGTACGGATCGTGGTCCCACCTCGGAAGTCGATGCCGAGGTTCAGCCCCATGGTCAGCACGAGCACGATCGAGGCCAGCACCATGACGACGGAGAAGCCGAAGGTCGCGACCTGATGCTTGAAGAAGTCGAAGTTGGTCTTTTCGGGAACCAGTTTCAGACGGAATGCCATGTCTCGATCTCCCTTAAAGAACCAGTTCGCGGGGACGACGGCGCGCGAACCAGAGGCTCACGAACAGCCGCGTCACCCAGATCGCGGTGAAGACCGAGGTGATAATCCCGATCAGGAAGGTGACGGCGAAGCCCCGCACCGGGCCCGCGCCCAGCACGAAGAGGATCACCGCGGTGAGGAAGGTGGTCACGTTGGCGTCGATGATCGCCGACATCGCGCGCTCGTAACCCAGTTCGATCGCTCTGGCGGCTTTCGCCTTTTGCTGATTGCGCAGCTCCTCGCGGATACGTTCGAACACGAGCACGTTGGCATCGACCGCGGTCCCCATTGTCAGCACGATCCCAGCGATACCGGGCAGCGTCAACGTGCCGCCGATTGCCGACATGATCGCGAAGATCAGCGCGATGTTGATCCCCAGCGCCAGCGAGGCGAAGACGCCGAACGTGCCGTAGGAGGCGATCATGAAGACCACCACGAGCACCGCGCCCACGGCCGCCGCCATCTTGCCCGCGGCGATCGAATCCGCGCCGAGTTCCGGGCCGATGGTCCGCTCTTCGAGGAAATTCATCGAAGCAGGCAGCGCGCCGGCGCGCAGCAACAGCGCGAGATCGGTCGCCTCTTTCACCGTGAAGCGGCCGGTGATGATGCCCGAGCCGCCCGCGATATGCGATTGGATCGTCGGGGCCGAGATCACCTTCTTGTCGAGCACGATGGCGAAGGGCTTGCCGATATTGTTCTGCGTGTAATCGCCGAAGGTGCGCGCCGCGCTCGCGTTGAAGCGGAAGGCCACCGCCGGATAGCCGTTCTGATCGGTATCGGGGCGCGCGTCCGTCAGGTCCTCACCGGTCACGACCGGAACACTGTCGAGGATGTAATAGAGGCCCTTCTGGTCGGCCGAGGGCAGGATTTCCTGATCCGAGCCCACGGCTTCATTCGGGTTCGAGCTGGTGCCGATCACCGAGTTGAAGGTCAGTTTCGCCGTGGTGCCGATCAGCTGCTTGATCTCCTGCGCGGAGCTCGCGCCCGGCACCTGGATCAGGATGCGGTCGGAGCCTTCGCGCACGATCGTCGGTTCACGGGTGCCAGCGGCGTCGATCCGGCGGCGCACGATCTCGAGCGATTGCTGCATCGTGCGGTCGTCGGTCGCGGCTTTCTCGGCATCCGAGAGCTGGACGATAAGCTGGTTGCCCTGGGTGGTGATCGCGAGCGTCTTCTGGCCCACGCCGGTCAGCGACGAGACCGGGTTGTTCAGCGTCTCGGCGATCTTCTGGGCTTCGGCGATCTGGTCGGCATTGCCGATCTGGATGCGCAGAACGCCGGGATCGGCGTTGAGCCGACGGATCGAGCCGAGCGTCCCGCGTTCGGCGGCGAGCGCCTTGCGGAACTCGGGCCAGAGCGCATCGACGCGGGCCTTGTAGACCTCGTCGACATTGACCTCGGCCAGAAGCTGCGCGCCGCCGCGCAGATCGAGACCGAGGTTCACGATGTCGGAGGGCAGCCAGTCGGGCCAGCCCGCGCGCGCGGCCTGCTGATCGGGCGTCAGGGCCTGGCCCTTCGCAGCGGCGGCAACGGCATCGTTATGCCCCTCCACCCGGTTGTAAAAGATGTTCGGCGCGGCAAAGACGAGCCCGATCACAACGACGATCAGGATCAGCACGCGCTTCCACAGCGAAATATGCAACATGGGGGACGGGCCTTATATGGCTTATTCGGAGGTCTTGGCGGGTTCGGTGCGCGAGAGAACCTGCACGATGGTCGATTTCACAACGCGGACCTTCACGCCCTGCGCGATCTCGACTTCGACTTCGCCGTCTTCTTTGAGATGGGTGACTTTGCCGAGGATACCGCCCTGGGTCACGACCTGATCACCGCGGCGCAGCGCCTCGAGCATCGCCTTGTGCTCCTTGGCTTTTTTCTGCTGCGGACGGATCAGCAGGAAATACATGATCACGAAGATCAGGATCAGGGGAAGGAACTGGCCGAACGCGGCGGCGGGGTTGCTGGCGCCACCGGCGGCCTGCGCGAAAGCGGGGGTCACGAACATGATCTATGGTCCTTTGTCATGGGCCTTGGGGGCATGACGCCCCGGTTGTCGGCGCGCACCCTATCCGTGGCCCTGAGGCTTGGCAAGGCGAAGCGGCCCCGGCACGCGCGTCCTCACGTCGCGTTGACGGGGCGAAAGGAGGCGCGCAGCGCCGGGTCGTCGCCCGGTCGCGACAAAGAGCAACGGAAACGGTGTGCGGCCCGCGTCGCGAAAGGGAGACACTCGACGCGGAAAGAGGGGCTCTGCCCCGTTCCTGCGGAGCGTCCCCGGAATACCTGCACCTAGGGGAAAGGGCACCCGGTGGCCGTCAGGCCAGCGGCAGGGCGCGCTCGGCCAGACGTGCGAGCAGCGATGCGCCCACCGGCGCCGCCTCGTCGTTGAAATCGAAGCGCGGATGGTGGAGCCCCGCCCCCTCGCCGGTGCCCATGAACAGATAGGCGCCGGGCCGCGCGGCCAGCATATAGGCGAAATCCTCGGCGCCCATTTCACGCGGAGCATCGGTGACCACGCGCTCGGGGCCCGCGATTTCACTTGCGACCTCCGCGGCGAAGCCGGTCTCGTCAGGGTCGTTCACGGTGGGCGGGTAGCCACGTTCGTATTCGATCTCGACGCTGACACCGTGCGCCGTCGCGATACCTTCGCAGATCTCGTGGATCCGTTTCTCGGCCAGATCGCGGATTTCCGGCTCGAAGCAGCGAATCGTCGCAGTGAGAAAGCCGCTTTCGGGGATGATGTTGAGCGCGGTGCCCGCGTGGATCTGCGTTACCGAGATAACGAGCGCATCTCCCGCGCCCACGTTGCGCGCGACCACCGTCTGCAGCGAGGAGACCATCGCCGAGAGCGCCGGGATCGGATCGATGCAACCCTGCGGTGTCGCCGCATGGCCGCCGCGCCCCGTCACCGTCACGCGGACCTCGTCGACCGACGCAAGATAGGGACCGGGCGTGGTGTAGAAATGCCCGAAAGGCAGCCCCGGCGCATTGTGGATCGCGTAGACGCGCGAGATGTCGAAGCGCTCCATCACGCCGTCCTCGACCATCACCTCGGCGCCGCCGCCGTCTTCCTCGGCGGGCTGGAAGATCAGCGCGACGGTCCCGGCGAATTTTCGGGTCTCGGCGAGATAGGCCGCCGCGCCCAGAAGCATCGCCGTATGCCCGTCATGCCCGCAGGCATGCATCTTGCCGGGGGTTTCCGAGGCATAGTCCGCATGGGTTTCCTCGGTGATCGGCAGAGCGTCCATATCGGCCCGCAGGCCCACGGTCGGGCCCGCGCCCTGCCCCTTTATCAGCGCCACGATACCGGTCTCGGCGATGCCCTCATGAATCTCGTCCACCCCGATCTCGCGCAGCCGGGCCGCGACATAGGCCGAGGTTTCGTGCAGCGCGAAGCGCAGCTCGGGATGGCGATGCAGCCAGTGCCGCCATTCGGTCATTTGCGGGCCGAGATCGGCGATACGGTTGAGAACGGGCATAGTGGACTTCCCCTTGCGGGCTGGTTAGGCCAGAGGCATTCGCATGGCAGGAGGCAAGCTGCAATGGCCAAACCCGACGATGCCCTGATCTTTGATGATACGGGAGACGCCGCGCATCAGTTCACCCGGCTGACCGCGATCATGGAATGCCTGCGCGATCCCGAGACCGGCTGCCCGTGGGACCTGGAGCAGGATTTTGCCTCCATCGCGCCCTACACGATCGAGGAAGCCCATGAAGTCGCCGATGCGATCGCGCGCAAGGCTTGGGCGGAATTGCCCGGAGAGCTGGGCGATCTCGCGCTGCAGGTGGTCTATCACGCGCAGATGGCGTCCGAGGACGGGCGTTTCGACATCTCCGACGTGCTGCGCGCGATCAACGCCAAGATGGTGGCGCGCCATCCGCATGTCTTCGGGTCGGAGAGCCGCGAGAAATCCGCCGAACAACAGACCGCCGATTGGGAAGCGATCAAGGCGGCCGAGCGCAAGGCTGCAGGCAAATCCGAGCGTGTCGGTGTTCTGGACGGGGTCGCCTTGGGCCTGCCCGCGCTGACGCGTGCGATCAAGCTGCAGAACCGCGCGGCCCGTGTTGGGTTCGACTGGCCTTCGACCGATGAGGTTCTGGACAAGATCGTCGAGGAGGCGCGCGAGTTGGAAGAGGCGCGCGACGAATTGGGGCCGGAGGAACTGGCCGAGGAGTATGGCGATCTGCTGTTCGTGATGGTCAATCTGGGGCGGCATCTGGGGCTGGACCCGGAGGCGTCCCTGCGCGCGGCCAATCTGAAATTCACCAATCGGTTCAATCATATCGAGCGCGAACTTGAAGCGCGTGGGAAAGCGCCCAAGGAGAGCGATCTAGCCGAGATGGATGCGCTCTGGAACGAGGCTAAGGCGCGCAAGATCAAGTGACGGAGGGGGGCGCTGCCCCCGCGCATTCGCGCCCCCCGGGATATTTTCAGCAAGCCCGAAGAGACTTAGAGGAACGCTTTTCGCAGCATGTTCAGCGCGACGAGCATAAGAAAACCCGCGAAGACACGCTTGAGCTTCCTGGGATCGAGCTTATGCGCCAGCGCTGCGCCCAAGGGGGCGGTGAGCGTGGTCATCGCGATGACGATCAGGAAGGCGGGGATGTTGACCGCGCCGATCGAGTAAGGCGGCGCGTCGGGGACCGGGGTCAGCAGGAAGCCGATCGCCGAGGGCAGCGCGATGGTCACGCCGAAGCCTGCCGAGGTTGCGACCGCGCGGTGGATCGGAATGCCATGCAGCGTCTGCATCGGCGTACCGATCGACCCGCCCCCGATGCCCAGAAGCACCGACAGGAAGCCCATCAGCGGGCCGAACCACGCGCGGAAGATGCCACCCGGCAGCCCGTCCGAAATCCGCCAGCTCGATTTGCCGAACATCATGTAGCAGGCGATCAGCAGCACCATGACCGCGAAGATGATCTGCATGGTCGAAGAGCGCAGTTGATGCACCACCAGCACCCCGATGATCGCACCGATGGCGATTGGGACGACCCATTGCTTGAGGATGTCCCAGTCGACCGCGCCCTTGCGGTTATGGGCCATGACCGAGCGGATCGAGGTCACGATGATCGTGGCCAGAGAGGTTGCGACGCAGACTTGCATAAGATCGCTCGACCCGTAGCCCAACCCGCTGAAAAGATAGAAGAACGCGGGCACGAGGACGATCCCGCCGCCGACGCCCAGAAGCCCCGCCAGAACGCCTGCGAACGCCCCCACTGCCATCAGGATCAGGACGAGCGGCGCGAGCGTGGCGAAATCGGGCATGTCGGGAAATCTCCTTGGGTTCCGCTCAGTTAACCCGTTCACGTACCGCTGACAACGCACTCTCGAAAAGTTCAACCCCGGCACCGTCGCGGGTCGCGCCTTCCGACAGAATCTGCCGGAAGCGCCGCGCGCCGGGCTTGCCGTGGAACAGGCCCAGCATGTGGCGGGTGATCTGGTGCAGCCTGCCGCCGCGCTCGAGATGGCGCGCGATATAGGGGATCATCGCCCGCGCCACATCGAACGGATCGCGCGCCTCGCCCTGCCCCCAGAGGCGCCGATCGGCGGCGCCGAGCACCTCCATCGGCTGGTGATAGGCCGCGCGGCCCACCATCACCCCGTCGAGCCCTTGCGCGAGTTCCTCCTCGGCCGCGAAGAGATCTTTGATACCGCCATTGATCGACAGGTGAAGCTGCGGATAGGCCGCTTTCATCGCGTGGACGAGCGGGTAATCGAGCGGCGGGATCTCACGGTTGTCCTTGGGCGAAAGGCCTTGCAGCCACGCTTTGCGCGCATGGATCGTGATCCGGGTCACGCCTGCGGCGGCAACTTTCTCGATGAATTCCGGCAGCACTTCCTGCGGGTCTTGGTCATCCACCCCGATGCGGCATTTCACTGTGACTTCTACCGGTTGCGCGGCGATCATCGCAGCGCAGCACTCCGCCACCAGATCGGGCGTCTTCATCAAGACAGCGCCGAAGGCCCCGGATTGCACGCGATCCGACGGGCATCCACAGTTGAGGTTAATCTCGTCGTATCCGAAATCCGCACCGACCTGCGCCGCCTCGGCCAGTTCCTTGGCATCCGAGCCACCCAGCTGCAGCGCCACCGGATGCTCGGCATCTTCGAACCCCAGCAGCCGCTCCCGGTCGCCGTGAATCACTGCGGGTGCGGTCACCATCTCGGTGTATAGCAGCGCATTGCGGCTGATCTGACGGTGGAAGTAGCGGCAATGGCGGTCGGTCCAGTCCATCATCGGCGCGACCGAGAGCTTCGCTGCGCGGATCAGGGCGTCATCTGTCGTCATCGCATCTCTCATCGGGTCTGTCTCGGGGCCGTCTCGATAGCGTCTATGCCGCCCCCAAGGCGCTGAAATTCCGGAAACTGGGGGAAATGGCGCACCCAGAAGGATTCGAACCTTCGGCCTCTGCCTTCGGAGGGCAGCGCTCTATCCAGCTGAGCTATGGGTGCCTGAAGCGGCGTATAAAGAAGGAGCGCGCGGCTCGCAACTGGGAAATCGGCTTACCGCGCGGCGAGCGCGTCGTCGAGCACGCCTGCCAGCACGTCGCGCGGCACATCCGACGTCACGAAAGCCTCCCCGATGCCGCGCGCGAGAATGAAGCGCAGCTTGCCATCGAGCACTTTCTTGTCCTGCGCCATCAGGTCGATCAGCGCGTCGCGCCCCGGCAAATCGCCTTCGATATCGGCCAGATCGGTCTTCATCCCCATGTCGCGCAGATGCGCACGCACGCGGCTCGGGGCCTCTTGCGAACACAGGCCGAGGCGCTGGCTGAGCTCGAACGCCATCGCGCAGCCGATCGCCACGCCCTCGCCATGCAGGAGGCGGTCGGAATAGCCTGTCGCGGCCTCCAGCGCGTGGCAGAACGTGTGACCAAGGTTGAGGAGTGCGCGATCGCCCTCCTCCGTCTCGTCGCGCGCCACGATCTCGGCTTTCATCTCGACCGAGCGTTTCACAGCGTGCAGCCGCTTTTCCATGTCGCCCGCCGCCATCGCGGGGGCGTTGGCCTCGAGCCAGTCGAAGAAATCCGCATCGCCCAGAAGGCCGTATTTCACCACCTCGCCATAGCCCGCGAGGAAATCACGCGGCTCGAGCGTGCCGAGCACGTCGAGATCGGCCAGCACCAGCGAGGGCTGATGGAAGGCGCCGATCAGGTTCTTGCCCTGCGGCGCGTTGATCCCGGTCTTGCCGCCCACGGAGCTGTCGACCTGCGCAAGAAGCGAAGTCGGGATTTGCACGAAGCGCACGCCCCGGCGCAGCACGGCGGCCGCAAACCCCACCAGATCGCCGATCACGCCGCCGCCCAAAGAGATGACGATATCCTTGCGCTCGACCTTCTGCTCCAGCAGCCATTCGACGGTGCGGGTGAATTGCGGCCAGCTCTTCGTACCCTCGCCCGGCGGCAGGGTCAGCGAGACCATCTCGATATCGCCAAGACCGCGGCGCAGGGTTGCGAGATGCAGATCGGCCACCGTCTGATCGGCGACGACGGCCACGCGCGGACGGCGCAGCAAGGGTGCGATCTCGGTGCCTGCGTTTTCCAAGAGCCCGGTGCCGATGCGCACCTCGTAGGAACGCTCGCCCAGCTCGACCGGCACGATCTCACGCATCTTTCACCTCTTCGATCAATCCGTCCACCTCGCGCAGATGGCTCACCACCTTGCGCGCCATCCCCAGCACGGAGAGGCCCGGTTCGGCCTCCACCACGATTTGGGCCTTCTCGTAATGCGGAAGGCGCGCCGTGAGCAGGTCGCTCAGCGTCCGTTTCGGGTCGGCTGTGCGCAGCAGGGGCCGCGTGTTCTTGTGGCGCACGCGATTCCACAGGATCTCCAGATCCGCCTTCAGCCAGACCGAGACGCCGAGCCGGTTGATCAACTCGCGGTTCTTTTCCGACAGGAAAGCCCCGCCTCCGGTGGAGATGACGCCGGGCGGCCCCATCAGCAGCCGCTCCAGCACTTCCGATTCGCGGGCGCGGAAGAACGGCTCGCCATCGCGGGCGAAAATTTCGGCCACGGTCATCTGGGCGGCGCGTTCGATTTCGTGGTCGCTGTCGAGAAACGGCGAATCGAGCATCTTGGACAGCGCGGTACCAACGGCGGTCTTTCCAGACCCCATCATGCCCACGAGCACGACGGAGCGCGTCAGATGGCCCACTTTCCCGGTTTCGCCTTCCACTGCGCCCCCTGCCTCGCGTCGCCTGCGGTATTCCTGCCCTGTCAATCCCGGCGGGGCGGACAAGGCTTGCCATCGGCGGAGCCTTGCACAATCGTGACGCAGGACCCCTTGAATGGCGTGAACTTCCCTGAAATGCCATATATGATCAACGCGAAACCGCAACCAAGAACGGCCCGCCCGCCGAGAGACACGATCTGGGACGGGCCGCGACAGACGGCAGAAAAGAGAGATTATGGGGCGCATCTTCAAGCTTATCGTCATCCTTCTGGTGCTTGGCGCGATCGGCGTGATCGGCTTTGCTTACTTGGGCGACATGAGCCCCGACAGCCAGGAACAGCGTATCGAGGTCACCCTGCCCGACGGCACGGGTGCCGCGGCGGGCGCGGGTAGTTCCGATGCGAGCACCAAGACGGGTACCGATGCCGGGACCGACGGAGATACGGCGAGTGGCAACTGATCGCCGTCCGGCGATCCTCGGCCTGATCTGGCTGAGCGGTTTCGCGCTTGGCGGTCTCGTGGCGGGTCCGGCCGCCGCGCAATCGACGACGCCGGTGGATGCCTCCGCGACGACCGGCAGCCCGATGTCCGCAATCGACTGGCTTTCACATTCGCTGGCGACCACGCCGCGCGGCGGTTCGACCTCTTCGCAAGCTCCGGTCACCGGCGCGGGCGGGATCGAGGATATCGCGGTGCTCTCGCTCGATGCGCCCTCCGCCGACAGCCTGGGTCTTCTGACTCCGGATCGCACCGGATTGCCGCGCGATCTCTGGGGCAAGACGCCCGAGCCGGAACTGGCGCAGGCGCTGCGGGCAATGCCGCTCGATCAGCTGCCCGCGCTGCAGGGCTTGAGCCTGACGCTTCTGCTGGCGGAACTGAATCCGCCCCAGATCGAGACGCCGGCGCAACGCAACCAGCTCTTCCTCGCCCGGATCGACCGGCTGTTGGACATGGGTGCGCTGGAACAGGCGAATGCCCTTCTGGGACAGGCAGGCACGGCGAGCCCCGAGATTTTCCGCCGCAGCTTCGACGTGGCGCTGCTTCTCGGGCAGGAAAACCGCGCCTGCAAGATCATCGAGCGCACTCCCGGCATTGCACCATCCTACGCGGCGCGGGTGTTCTGTCTGGCGCGCAACGGGCAATGGGACACGGCCGAGCTGACCTATGGCACCGGCAGTGCGCTGGGGCAGATCCCGGCAGAGGACCAGTCGCTGCTGGAGCAATTCCTCGATCCGGCGCTGGCCGAGGAGGCCGGCGATGCGCCGCCGCCCGATCACGTCACGCCCTTGGCCTTCAAGATGATGGAGGCGATCGGTCAGCCGCTGCCTACTGCGACGCTGCCGCTGGCCTTCGCACAGGCGGATCTGACCGAGAATAACGGCTGGAAGTCGCAATTGGAGGCCGCCGAGCGGCTGGCCCGCGCGGGTGTGCTCGACCCGAACCAGTTGCTGGGGCTCTATACCGAGCGCAAGGCAGCCGCGTCGGGCGCGCTCTGGGATCGCGTGTCGGCGGTGAGCGCGCTGGATGATGCGTTGGAGAGCGGCAAAGCCGATGCGATCGCGACCGCCCTGCCCGCCGCCTATGATGCGATGGCCCCGGAAGACCTGGTCCCGGTGCTGGGCACCCTGTTCGGGGACCGGCTTGCGGGCATGGACCTGCCGGGCCGCGCCGGGCGCATCGCCTATGAGCTGAGCCTGCTCACCCCGAATTACGAAGAGAACGCCCTGAAATCGGCGCCGCAGTCACCGCGGGCCAAGCTGCTCAAGGCCCTCGCTGCGGGCGATACCGGAACCGCGGCTGCGACCGGGGCCCGCGATCAGGCGCTGAAATCCGTCTTCGATGCGTCCCCCGCTGCGCCGCCTGCTCGCTACGAGAGCTTGCTGCCCGACCAGCTGGGCCTCGCCCTGATCGAAGCGATCGGCGATGTAAGCGAGGGATCGAAAGGCGATTACCCGCGGCTTCGGGAAGGTCTGAGCCTACTACGGCTCGCCGGGCTGGAAACCGTCGCCCGGCGCGCCGCGATCGAGATGATTGTACTCGGAGACACCCCGTGACCGGCCCCGGTTCAGACGCGCCGCCCGATCCGCAATGGCTGCCGATCTTCCTCGACGCTCAGGCCGCCGAAGCGGGCGCAGCGCGCAACACGATCCTGAGTTACGGGCGTGACCTCAATGACTTCGCGGGGTTTCTTCAGGCAAAGGGGCTTAGCTACGCCAGCCTCACCCGCGCTGATATCGAGATCTACCTGATCCGCTGCGAGGCAGAGGGTCTGGCGAAATCGACCCGCGCGCGCAGACTCTCCGCGATCCGGCAGCTTTACCGCTTCGCCTATGAGGAAGGCTGGCGCGCGGACAATCCGGCGATCCGCATCTCCGGCCCCGGGCGCGCGCAGCGCCTGCCCAAGACGCTGAGCCTCGAGGAGGTGGAGGCTCTGCTGGAGGCTGCCCGCGATCAGGGCCGCTCGCAAAAGGACCAGATCCGCAATCGCTGCCTGATGGAACTGCTCTACGCGACCGGGATGCGGGTGTCCGAGCTGGTCTCCCTGCCCGTTTCCTCCGCGCGCGGCGACCCCCGGATGCTACTCGTGCGCGGCAAGGGCGACAAGGAGAGGATGGTGCCGCTCTCGCCCCCCGCTCGCGAGGCGCTCGCCGACTGGCTTAGCGCACGCGACGAGGCCGAGGAACAGGCGCGCATCGAACACCGCGCGCCGCCCTCGCGCTACCTTTTCCCGTCGGGCGGCAAGGAAGGTCACCTCACGCGACAGGGCTTTCACAAGCTCTTGAAGGATATCGCGGTCAAGGCCGGGGTGAGCCCCGCCAAGGTCACGCCCCACGTCTTGCGCCACGCCTTCGCCACCCATCTTCTGCAAGGCGGTGCCGATCTGCGGGCGATCCAGATGCTTCTGGGGCACGCGGACCTGTCGACCACGGAGATCTACACCCATGTGCTGGACGAACGGCTCAAGGAGCTGGTGCTGACCCATCACCCGCTGGCGAAACCGCGCGGCAAAACTGACGGCACCGCTTGAATGCGTCCTGCCCGCGCCCCATAACCTGACACCATGGAAAACACTCTCGATTTTGCCTTCTGGCTCACCGCCGGTTCGATCATTCTGCTGCTGGCGCTCTCGGCCTTCTTCTCGGGCTCGGAAACCGCACTGACCGCGGCCAGCCGCGCGAAGCTGCGCGCGCAGGCCGACAAGGGCGAAAGTGGCGCGCAGACCGCGCTTGAGGTCACCGAGGATAGCGAGCGTCTGATCGGCGCAATCCTGCTGGGCAACAACGTGGTCAACATCCTCTCGGCCTCGCTGGCGACCGCGCTGCTTACGCGGGTCTTCGGGCAATCGGGCGTGGCGCTCGCGACGCTGGTGATGACGGTGCTGGTGCTGGTCTTCTCGGAAGTCCTGCCCAAGACCTACGCAATCACCCTGCCGGAGAAAGTCGCCTCGAAAGTCGCGGGCCCGATCCGCGTCGTGACCCTCGTCCTCGCCCCGATCGTCGCCATCGTGCGGATGATCGTGCGCGGCATCCTCTATGCATTCGGGATGCGGACCGACAAGAACACCCATATGTTCTCGATCCACGAGGAAATCGCGGGCGCGCTGGCGCTGGGGCAATCCGAGGGCACGGTGGACAAGGAAGATCGCGACCGCTTGCTGGGCGCGCTCGACCTTGGCAATCGCACGGTCGAAGAGATCATGCTCCACCGGAGCCAGATCGAGATGATCGACATCGAGGAAGACCCCGATGCGATCCTCACGGCGGTGCTGTCCTCACCTCATACCCGGCTGCCGCTCTATCGCGGCGAGCGCGAGAACGTGGTGGGCGTGATCCACTCGAAAGACCTGCTGCGCGCGGTCGAGAAAGTCGTGCGCGGGGGCGACGGGACGCTGGAGAGCGTGGCGGACCTCGACATCTCCAAAGTGATGATGAAGCCCTATTTCGTCCCCGAGACGACGCCCCTCGACGAACAGATGCAGGAGTTCCTGAAACGTCGCACCCATTTCGCGCTGGTGGTGGACGAATATGGCGATCTGCGCGGTCTGCTGACGCTGGAGGACATCCTCGAGGAAATCGTCGGCGAGATCACCGACGAGTTCGATCCCAAGTCCGAGAAACGCCTGAAACCCACCGAGAACGGCGATTACATCGTCGACGGCGCGATGACGATCCGCGATCTGAACCGCGAAACCGACTGGACGCTGCCCGATGACGAGGCCAACACCGTCGCCGGTCTGGTGATCCACGAGGCGCAGACCATCCCGACCGAGGGTCAGGTCTTCTCCTTCCACGGCTTCCGCTTCGAGGTCGCGGGCCGCAAGGACAACCGGATCACCCGGCTGAAGATCCGGCCACTGATCCCGGGAGGCTATCCGGAGAGCTGAGCGGCGATGTCGAAGAAGCAACACGCGCGATAAACAACCGTTGCGCAAGCTGCCCTCTTGCCAAGCGCGAAAACGCGTCCTAATGCCATCGGCATGACAGACCATCAGCGCCTCCTCATCATCGACTTCGGTTCTCAAGTCACGCAGCTGATTGCGCGGCGGCTTCGCGAGCTTAACGTCTATTGCGAAATCCATCCCTATCAGAACGTCACCGACGCCTTCCTGAAAGAGTTCGCCCCGAAAGCGATCATCTTCTCGGGCGGGCCAGATTCGGTCACGCGAGAGGGCTCTCCGCGGCCGCCGAAATCGGCCTATGAGCTTGGGGTGCCGATCCTCGGCATCTGCTACGGCCAGCAGGTGATGATGCAGGATCTGGGCGGCCTGGTGGAGGCCAAGCACGGCTCCGCCGAATTCGGGCGAGCCTATGTGACGCCGACCGAGACGCGGATCGATCTGCTCACCGGCTGGTTCATGGATGGCGCGGGCCGCGAGCAGGTCTGGATGAGCCATGGCGACCATGTCAGCCGCATCGCGCCTGGCTTCGAGGTCTATGGCACCTCGCCGGGCGCACCTTACGCGATCACCGCCGATCTGAGCCGTAGGTTCTATGCGGTGCAGTTCCACCCGGAGGTGCATCACACGCCCAACGGCAAGACGCTGTATGAGAACTTCGTGCGCGACGCGGGCTTCACCGGCGACTGGACGATGGATGCCTATCGCGACGAGGCGATCAAGCAGATCCGCGAGCAGGTCGGCGACAGCCATGTGATCTGCGGCCTGTCCGGCGGCGTCGACAGCTCGGTCACCGCGATCCTGCTTCACGAAGCGATCGGCGATCAGCTGACCTGCGTCTTCGTGGATCACGGGCTGCTGCGGCATAACGAGGCCGAAGAAGTGGTCACGATGTTCCGCGACCATTACAATATCAAGCTGATCCATGCCGACGAGAGCGAGCTGTTCCTCGGCGAGTTGGAAGGCGTCACCGACCCTGAAGTGAAGCGCAAGACGATCGGGCGCCTCTTCATCGACGTGTTCCAGAAATACGCGGGCGAGATCGAGAACGCGGAATTCCTCGCGCAGGGCACGCTCTATCCCGATGTCATTGAATCGGTGAGCTTCTCGGGCGGCCCTTCCGTCACGATCAAGTCGCACCACAACGTCGGCGGCCTGCCCGAGAAGATGGGCCTGAAACTGGTCGAGCCGCTGCGCGAGCTGTTCAAGGACGAGGTCCGCGCGCTCGGTCACGAGCTGGGTCTGCCGGCGTCGTTCATCGGCCGCCACCCCTTCCCCGGCCCGGGCCTCGCGATCCGCTGCCCCGGCGAGATCACCCGCGACAAGCTGGAGATCCTGCGCAAGGCCGACGCGGTCTATATCGACCAGATCCGCAAGCACGGTCTCTATGACGAGATCTGGCAGGCTTTCGTCGCGATCCTGCCGGTGCGCACCGTCGGCGTGATGGGCGACGGCCGGACCTATGATTACGCCTGCGCCCTACGCGCGGTGACGAGCGTTGATGGCATGACCGCGGATTACTACCCGTTCAGCCACGAATTCCTCGGCGAGACCGCGACGCGGATCATCAACGAGGTGAAAGGCATCAACCGGGTGACCTACGACATCACCTCGAAGCCCCCCGGCACGATCGAGTGGGAGTGAGCCGCGGCGGCCCCCTCTGGGGCCGCAAATTCCTTCCAGTGGAAGGAATTAAGTTGCGAACGCCCGAGGCCCCCGTCCGAGGGCTGATGCCCGCGTCCGAAAGGCGCGGGCCTTTTCTTTCGGGGAGACAAAGATGGTCGTCAAACTAACCGGGCGCCTGATCTGCGCCGATGCTGCCGAGGTCGGGATCGTTCGTGCCCATCTGCCCGAGCACATCGCGCTCACCCATGCCGAGCCGGGATGCGAGATGTTCGAAGTCAGGCAAGGAGCCGATCCGCTGGTCTTCACGGTCTTGGAACGCTTCACCGACCGGGACGCGTTCGAGGCGCATCAGGCGCGGGTGCAGGCTTCGGAATGGGGCCGCGCGACCCAGGGGATCGCGCGGGATTATCAGATCGAGGAAGACTGAGCCGTTACAGGAAAGCGTCCGGCACTTCTGCCTTCTTTCGTGCGACATAAGCCGCCAACGCCTCGGCGATGCTCGGATCCATGGCGGGCTGCTGATACTCGCTGAGCATCTTCTCGACCCGCTTCGTCGCGAGCGCCATCGTGTCGGGTGCGCCCTGCTCTTCCCAGGTCTCGAAGGGACGGTAATCGAGCAGCTGCGTGCGCCAGAACGCGTCCTTGAAATTGGCCTGCGTATGGGCGCAGCCGAGATAGTGGCCGCCTGGGCCAACCTCGCGGATCGCGTCCATCGCCTGCCCGTTTTCCGAGGCGTCGACGCCCTGCGCCAGACGATGGAGGACGCCCAGTTGATCGGCATCCATCACGAATTTCTCATAGGACGACACCAACCCGCCTTCGAGCCAGCCGCAGGCATGGAGCATGAAGTTCACGCCCGCATAGAGGCCGTTATTGAGCGTGTTGGCGCTCTCGTACGCGGCCTGCGCATCGGGCAGTTTCGAGCCGGTGAAGCCGCCAGCCGAGCGGTAAGGAAGGTTGAGACGGCGTGCGAGTTGGCCCGCACCAAGCGTGATCAGCGAGGCTTCCGGCGTGCCGAACGTGGGTGCGCCCGAGTTCATGTCGATCGAGGTCACGAACGCGCCGAAGATCACCGGCGCACCGGGACGGATCAGCTGGGAATAGGCCACGCCCGCCAGCACCTCGGCCAGCACCTGCGTCAGCGTGCCCGCGACCGAGACCGGCGCCATCGCGCCGCCCACGATGAAGGGCGAGATGATGCAGGCCTGATTGTTGCGCGCGTAGATTTCCAGCGCGCCCATCATCGTGTTGTCGAAGGTCAACGGCGAGTTGATGTTGATGAGCGAGGTCATCACCGGGTTATTGTCGACGAACTCCTCGCCGAAGAGGATCTTCGACATCTCGACGCTGTCCTCGGCGCGCGAAGGTTCGGTAACAGAGCCCATATAGGGCTTGTCCGACAGCGTCATATGGGCGTGGAGCATGTCGAGGTGACGTTTGTTCACCGCCACATCGGTCGGCTCACAGACGGTGCCGCCGGAATGGTGGAGCCATTTCGACATGTATCCGAGCTTCACGAAGTTCCGGAAATCCGCGATCGTCGCGTAGCGGCGACCGCCTTGCGCGTCGCGCACGAAGGGAGGACCATAGACCGGGGCCAGCACGAGGTTGCGGCCGCCGATCTCGACATTGCGCTCGGGGTTGCGGGCGTGCTGGGTGAATTGCGACGGCGCGGTCGCGCAGAGCTTGCGGGCCAGACCGCGCGGGATGCGCACGCGTTCGCCTTCGATCGAGGCGCCGGCTTCGCGCCAACGCTCCAGTGCTTCGGGGTTTTCGACGAAGTTCACGCCGATCTCTTCGAGCACGGTTTCCGCATTATGCTCGATGATCTCGAGGGCTTCCTCGTTCAGGATTTCCATGTCGGGAATATTGCGCGTGATGAAGCGCGAGAACTCCACCTTCACGGCCGTGCGCTCGGCCCGTCGGGCCGCCCCGCCACCACCGCGCGCGCGACGCCCTACACGTTCACCCAAATCCGAATCGGCCATGATTGCCTCCGCCCGTTTATCTCACCTCAAACTAACGGGCAGAGGGATACGCGATGGCCTGTTTGCGTCCGTCAGCGGTAGAGAAGCGACTGACCGTCCGCGAAGAGGTGTACCTTGGACGGATCCGCGCCGAGCTTAATCTCGCTGTGGCGACGGTCGTGATGGATGCCGGGCAGTTTCGCGATGATCGGCTCATGACTGCCCTCCGCCTCGAAGTAAAGCAGCGTCACCTCGCCCAGAGCTTCGACGATATCGACCTTTCCGGTGTAGATCCCCTCGCCCTCGACGGGCTCGAAATCCTCGGGGCGCACGCCGATATTGACCCGGCGCGACAGGTCTTCCGGACGGGTCGCGATGGTGGATCGCGCGATGCCGCCACCATCGAGTTTCACCGTGGTCATCTCACCCGTCTCGGTGATCTCGCCCGACAGCAGGTTCATCGCAGGCGAGCCGATGAATTGTGCGACGAACTCGTTTTGCGGCTTCTCGTATAGCTCCAGCGGCGTGCCGACCTGCGCGATCCCCTTGTTGGCCAGAACCACGATCCGCGTCGCGAGCGTCATCGCCTCGACCTGATCGTGGGTGACGTAGATCATCGTGCGATCGGGCATCGCCTCTTTCAGCTGGGCGATCTCGATCCGGGTCGCGACGCGCAGCGCCGCATCGAGGTTCGAGAGCGGCTCGTCGAAGAGATACACCTTCGGGTCGCGCACGATGGCGCGCCCGATGGCTACGCGCTGCCGCTGACCACCCGAGAGCGCCTTCGGCAAACGGTCGAGATAATCGGTCAGTTGCAGCATCTTCGCGGCCTTTTCGACGGCGGCGTTGATCTCTTCCTTCGACTGTTTCGCGATCTTCAGGGCGAAGGCCATGTTGTCGCGCACCGTCATGTGCGGATAGAGCGCATAGGACTGGAAGACCATCGCGATGCCGCGGTTCGAGGGCGGCACGTCGTTCATCCGTACCCCGTCGATCTCGAGCGTCCCGCCCGTGATCTTCTCCAGCCCCGCGATCATCCGCAGAAGTGTCGATTTCCCGCAGCCCGAGGGGCCCACGAAGACGATCAGCTCTCCGGCCTTGATGTCGAGGTTGATGTCCTTGAGGACCGACACCTCGCCATAGCTTTTCGCGACGTTTTCCAGTTTGAGTTCGGCCATTGTCTCCCCCTCAAGCCCCGTGTTCGTCGAGGCGCAGAATGCTCGGCTGCCACGGGCCGAGATGCAAAGTGTGATCGGGCATCGGGCGGATCGAGCCCAGCTCGCCCCCGACCGTCACCCAGTTGCCCGGCGGAACGGTGGCGTTCACCGGATGATCGGACAGGTTGAAATAGCACAGGATCGTCTCCTCCTCGTTCCTGCGCGTGAAGACCAGCAGGTCGCCGGAGCAATACATATCCTCCATCGCGCCGGTCCGAAGCACGTCGTGATTGCGACGGAACGCGATCGCGCGGCGGTAATGGTGCAGGAGCGAGGCCGGGTCGTGCTCGGCCACATCGGTCGCGATATTCTGGTGCGTGGTCGGCACCGGAAGCCACGGGCGCGCCTGCGAGAAGCCCGCATAGGCGGCGTCGCGCTCCCAGACCATCGGGGTCCGGCAGCCGTCGCGGCCTTTGAACTCGGGCCAGAACTCCTTGCCGTAGGGGTCTTGCAGATCTTCGAAGGACAGTTCCGCTTCGTGCAGCCCGAGCTCCTCGCCCTGATAGAGACAGAGCGATCCGCGCAGGCACATCATCAGCGTCGTATAGAGCCGTGCCGAGGCGGGCGTCAGGTTCCAGCGAGAAATATGGCGCTCAACGTCGTGGTTCGAGTAGGCCCAGCAGACCCAGCCGTCCTTGGCGACCGCATCGACCTTGTCGAACACGGATTTGATGAACTCCGCCTTGAGCGGCTCGTGCCCCGACAGAAGCTCGAACGCGTAGGACATCTGCATCTTGTCCGCGCCGGAGGTGTATTCGCCAAGGATCTCCAGCCCGCGCTGGCTGTCGCCCACTTCGCCGACGGCTGCGGCGTTGTAATTGTTCATCAGCGTCCGGAGCTTGCGCAGGAAGCGCAGGTTCTCGGGGTTGTTCTTGTCGTAGATGTGGCGCTGGTGATTATAGGGGTTCACCTTGGGCGCGGTCTGATCGTTACGCTCTTCCGGCGGCAGCGGCGGGTTATCGCGCAGCTCGTCGTCATGCATGTAGAAATTGATCGTGTCGAGGCGGAAGCCATCGACGCCGCGCTCCAGCCAGAACTGCGCCACGTTGAGCAATTCCTGCGTCACTTCCGGATTGTGGAAGTTCAGATCGGGCTGCTCCACGAGGAAGTTGTGCATGTAATACTGCTCGCGCCGGCTGTCCCAATGCCAGCCCGGCCCGCCGAAAATCGACAGCCAGTTATTGGGCGGCGTGCCATCGGGCTTGGGATCGGCCCAGACATACCAGTCGGCCTTGGGGTTATCCCGGCTCGACCGGCTTTCCTGAAACCACGGGTGCTGGTCCGAGGTATGGCTCAGCACCAGATCGATCATCACCTTCAGACCCAGCGCATGGGCCGTCGCGATCACCTGGTCGAAATCGGCAAGGCTGCCGAACATCGGATCGACATCGGTGTAATCGCTGACGTCATAGCCGAAATCCTTCATCGGAGAGGTGAAGAAAGGCGAAATCCAGACCGCGTCCGCCCCGAGGCTCGCGACATGCGGCAGGCGTCTGACGATCCCGAGAAGATCGCCGATGCCGTCGCCATTGCTGTCTTGAAAGCTGCGCGGATAGATCTGGTAGATCACTGCTCCGCGCCACCAGTCTTCTTTCTTTGTAAGGGTTTTCATCAACCACCTTTAACCGAACCCGCCAGCAGACCGCGGACGAGATATTTCTGCATTGCGAAGAACACCAGGAGCGGCACGGCGATCGAGATGAAGGCGGCGGACGCCAGAATACCCCAATCGCCGCCGCGCGACCCCAGAAGGTCGTCGGCGATCTTCACGGTCATCACCTTCGACGCGTCATTGGCCGGAAGGAAGACTTTCGCGACAAGTAGGTCGTTCCAGACCCAGAGGAACTGGAAGATTGCAAAAGAAGCGAGCGCCGGGAATGACAAAGGCAGCACGATTTTCATGAAGATCTGGAAATCTGTCGCCCCGTCGACCTTCGCGCTCTCGATGATGTCACGCGGCAGACCCACCATGTAGTTCCTGAGCAGGTAGATCGCGAGCGGCAAGCCGAAGCCGGTATGGGCCAGCCATATCCCGAGGAAGCTTTGCCCGATGCCGATCTCCTGATGGAGCCGCAGAAGCGGCACCAACGCGAGCTGCAGCGGCACGACCAGAAGGCCCACAACGGCCGCGATCAACAGGCCGCGGCCCGGGAACTCCATCCAGGCCAGCGCATAGGCCGCGAAAGCCGCGACGAGGATCGGGATGATCGTCGCCGGGATCGTCACCGTCAGCGTGTTCATGAAGGCCTGCCCCATGCCGTCGGAGAACAGCACGTTGCGATAATTGGCCAGCGTGAAGGCGGGCGGCATCTCGGCCACGAAATAGACCCGCGGGCCCGAGCCCTCGAAGCTCGTCTTCGACGTGGCCTTGTAGGTGCCGTCCTTGGCGACGCTCAGCGTGCCGCCATCGCCGGTATCGACCGTCTCCCCCGCCTTGTAGGCGCCCGGCTTGATGCCCGAGGTACCGAAGGCGGTGATCGTCGTGCCCGGTTTCAGGTCATTCGCGTTCTGCCCGTTATTGAGCAGATCGCCCTCGAGCACGTAGAGCCCGTCGACCTGTTTCTCACCGTCGGCCGGGATGCGGTCGCGGAAGGCTTTCTCGACCGAGAATGCCGCGTCCCACCAGCCCGACTGACTGATCTGGTCCGTCGTGCGGAAGGAGCTGACCAGGAGCCCCACCGTCGGCACGAGCCAAAGCACCACCATGAAGACGACCGAGAGTTGCACCGCCCATGTCAGGCGCGATTTCTGTCCTGCGATAGCGGCCATCAGCGCGTCTCCCTACGGGCTTGAATGATGTTCCAGATCATCACCGGCAGCACGATGATCATGATGACGAAGGCCACAGCCGTCGCGCGCCCGTCGTCGCGGAACATGTATTGCATCATGTAGCTGGGCAGGATCTGGGTGCCGAAATTCCCGCCCGTCGTTGCGTAGACGATGTCGAAGACCTTCAGCACGAGGATCGTGATCGTGGTCCAGACCACGACGATCGTCGGCATGATCTGAGGCACCTTGATCTTGAAGAACAGCTGGAACGGGTTCGCCCCGTCGAGCACCGCGGCTTCGATCGTCTCCTCGGGGATCCCGCGCAGCGCGGCCGACAGGATCACCATCGCGAAGCCGGTCTGGATCCAGATCAGGATCACCATCAGGAAGAAGTTGTTCCAGAACGGCACCTGCAACGGGTCGAGCGGCTGCATGTGGAAGGCCACGCGGATCGCGTTGATCATCCCGATATCGGGGTTCACCGCATAGACGAATTTCCAGATCAGCGAAGCACCCACGAAAGAGATCGCCATCGGCATGAAGATCAGCGATTTCGCGATGTTACCCCACTTGATGCGGTCGGTGAGCTGCGCGGCCAGCAGACCGAGGAAGGTCGCGAGCGCAGGCACGACAAGCACCCAGAGGAAGTTGTTGAACACGGCCTGACGGAAGCTCGCATCCATCGCGAGCCGCTCGTAATTGCCAAGGCCGATGAACGTCCCGCCATCGCGGTTGAACAGCGAGCGCCAGAACGAGCCCACCACCGGATAGGCGAGATACAGACCGAGCGCGAAGATCGCCGGGAACAGGAACAGCCAGGGGCGGACCATGTTCGCGCGGTTGATGTTGCGCCCCGGATCGGCGCCTTTCGGCGGGAAGATGACTCGGTCGAGGACGATGTTGGCGGCGTAGAAATAGGCCACACAACCGCCCACCCCGAGCGCGATCGTTATCAGCCCCTGCAAGATCGGTGACATCAGGTCCCTCCCCGAACCGGCGTGTGAAGATGCAAACGCCCCCGGAAAAACGCTCCGGGGGCGCAGGCGTTGGTTACTTCTGGATGCTGTCCCAGCGCTTCTGGACCGCGTCGGCGGCCTCTTGCGCGGTCTCGTCACCGGTCGTGTAGGCGACCATCGCCTTCCAGAACGCATCGGTACCGATCTCGCCCGGCATCTGGTCCGACCCGTCGAAGCGGAAGGTCGTGGCGTCCAGCAGGATCGAGTTCATGTGACGCTGCACGTCATTGGCGAAGGCCGCCGGATTGACGTTCTTGTTCGGCGTCAGGAAGCCCGATTGCGCCATCCAGATTTCCGAGGCGATCGGCGTCTCGAGGAACTTGATGAAGGCCTCGGCAGCCTTGGAGTCCTTGGTGATGCCGAACATCGTGCCCGCGCCGAGAACCGGTTTACCCAGATCCTTGTCTGCATAGGCCGGGAAGTAGAAGAAGTTCACGTCCTGACCGACTTTGGTCCCTTCGGGGAAGAAGGTCGGGATGAAGCTCGCCTGCTTGTGCATGTAGCATTTCGGCGGGAAGTCGAAGAGACCCTTCGGGCTGTCGCGGAAGTCGGTGGTGGCCACCGCCTGCTCGCCGCCTTCGGCGAAGCCGGGGGTCTTGGCGAACCAACCGTAATCCTTGATCGCCTCGACGACCTTGGGATCGTTGAACTTCAGCTTGTTGGTGACCCAATCGTCATAGGTCTCGGGCGACTGCGTGCGCAGCATGATATCCTCGACCCAGTCGGTCGCGGGCCAGCCGGTCGCAGCCCCCGAACCCAGACCGATACACCACGGCGTGCCGCCATCGGCCTTGATCTGCTCGGTCAGCGCCTTCAGATCCTCCATGGTCTCAGGCACCTTGTAGCCCGCTTCCTTGAAGTTCTCCGGCACGTACCAGACGAGTGATTTCAGGTCCGCCTTGAACGGGAAGGTGAAGGTCTGCGCCTCGCCATCCTTGTTCTTGTAGGTGGACAGATCCTCCCAGGATTTTCCGGCGGCGTAATTGTTCTTGATCCAGTCGCCCGTCCCGTCGGGCATCGGCGTCAGGTATCCCTGGCGGGCCATGTCCGATGCGAGGCCCGGCTGCGGGAACACCGCGATATTCGGGGGCGTGCCGGCCTTGGCGGCGATCACGATATCCTGCTCGAAGCTCTCCGACCCCGAGTAGTTCACCTTGGCCCCGGTCGCGGCTTCGAAATAAGCCAGAACGCTCTCGAAGAGCGCCTTGTCATTGCCGGTCCACGGGCCAGTGATCGTCAGCGTCTCGCCGCTCAGATCGGTGTCGCTCTTGAATTGGTCATAGCTTTGCCAGTCGAACTTGTCGCCGTCGCTGCCCGGCGCGAATTTGAGATCCTGCGCGTTAGCGAGCCCGGCCGACAGCGCCAGCGCCGCGATCCCAAGCATCAGATGTTTGGTCATGAAATCCTCCCGGTGTGTCGCGCTTTTCGGCTTGGCGACTCGCCCGACCCAAAGCGCTTTGGACGTCTGCGACCGTTTCAGAGCCTCGCAGCGATGTCAACAAAACGCGCTCTCGTCGTGTTCAAATATACTCTATATCGTCGTTGGTTGCGCGCAGCTGCACGCCGCGGCGCAGCGGGAGGAACGCCGCGCGCGCAGCATTGACGGCGTGCGAGGCTAAGCCTAGTCTCGCCTCCAATCCAAAGCGGTTTGGCTTTTAGAACCCGATATGAATCTCAAGACCTTGGCACAGGAACTGGGGCTGTCCCCCACCACGGTGAGCCGCGCGCTCAATGGCTATCCGGAAGTTTCGGAAGCCACGCGCCGCCGCGTGCGCGAAGCTGCCGAGGCCGCGAACTACCACCCCAATACGCAGGCGAAACGGCTTGCGACGGGACGGACGATGGCGATCGGTCACATCATCCCGATCTCGGATCGGCACGAGATCGTGAACCCGGTCTTCGCCGATTTCATCGCTGGCGCGGGTGAAGTCTATGCGCAGCGGGGCTACGACATGGTCATGACGATCGTGCCCGACGATTCCGAGGCCCGCGCCTATGCCGAACTGCGCTCGAAAGGCAATGTCGACGGCGTGCTGATCCACGCCCCGAAAGTCGGGGATCACCGGATCGAGATGCTAGACGCGCTCGGGCTGCCTTACGTACTGCACGGGCGGGTCAGCGGATCGGATTCCGCCTTCAGCTGGGTCGATGTGAACAACAAGCGCGCCTTCGAGCGGGCCACAAATTTCCTGCTCGATCTGGGTCATCGGCGGATCGCGCTGATCAACGGCATCAAAGAGATGGATTTCGCCTGCAGGCGTCGACGCGGCTACGAGGCGGCGCTCCGGGCGCGCGGCCTTCCGGTCGATCCCGACCTGATCGTCGAGGGCGAGATGACCGAGGCACAGGGCCATGATGCGGCGCGCGAGATGTTGCAATGGCCCGACCCGCCGACCGCCTTCCTGACCGCCTCGCTGCTCTCCGCGATGGGGGCGCGACGCGGCATCGAAGAGGCCGGGCTGGTGATGGGGCGCGATGTCTCAATCGTGACCCATGACGACGAGCTGGGCTACCTGAGAAACGGCACGGCGGAAGAGCCGATCTTCACCGCGACGCGCTCGTCGGTGCGCGAGGCGGGACGACGCTGCGCGGCGCTGCTGATCGAGCAGATTGAGAGCGGCGACCGCAGACCGCGCCACGAACTGATGGAGGCGGTTCTGGTTCTCGGCCAGTCCACCGGACCCGTCCCCGCACAATGAGGCGCGCCGCGCCCGAATTGAAACCAATTTTACACACAGGATGAAGATGCTCCCGAAACGCTCTGATTTTCCTGCCGATTTCCAGTTCGGCGTCGCCACCTCCTCCTACCAGATCGAGGGGCATTCCTTCGGTGGCGCAGGCCCGACCCACTGGGACACATTCGCCGCCACACCGGGCAATGTCGTGCGCGCCGAGAATGGCGCCGTGGCCTGCGATCACTACCACCGCTGGGAAGAAGACCTCGACCTGATCGCCAATGCGGGATTCGACATCTACCGCTTCTCGACCTCCTGGGCGCGCGTGATGCCCGAAGGGCGCGGCCCGGTGAATCGCGAGGGTCTGGACTTCTACGACCGGCTGGTCGACGGAATGCTGGAGCGCGGGCTGAAACCGGCGCTCACGCTCTATCACTGGGAGCTGCCCGCGCCGCTCGCCGACAAGGGTGGTTGGCGCAACCGCGATATCGCCTCCTGGTTCGCCGACTTCACGCAGGTCATCGCGGATCGTCTGGGCGACCGGATCTGGTCCGCCGCCCCGATCAACGAGCCTTGGTGCGTCAGTTGGCTGAGCCACTTCCTCGGCCATCACGCGCCGGGCCTGCGCGACATTCGCGCGACGGCGCATGCGATGCATCACGTTCTGCTCGCCCATGGCAAGTCGACGCGTGTTATGCGCGCGCACGGGATGAAGAACCTCGGCGCGGTATGCAATCTGGAATACCCGATCCCCGCCGATGACAGCCCCGAGGCCGCCGCCGCTGCAGATCTCTATGATGCCTATTACAACCGCTTCTTCGTTGAGGGCATCTTCAAGGGACGTTACCCCGAGCAGGTGATGGAAGCCTTCGCGCCGCACATGCCGCATAACTGGGAAGACGATTTCGCTCTGATCGGCGAGAAGCTCGACTGGCTGGGGCTCAATTACTACACCTGCAAGCGCATCGCGCCCACCGAGGGCCCGTGGCCCGCGCATCACGAGGTCGACGGCCCGCTGCCGAAAACCGCGATGGGCTGGGAGATCTATCCCGAGGGGCTCTATCAGTTCCTGACCCGTCTCTCGCGCGAATATACCGGTGACCTGCCGCTCTACGTGACCGAGAACGGCATGGCCGCGCCCGACGTGGTCGAGGATGGCAAGGTCGAGGACCCGCATCGCATCGCCTATTACAGCGAGCACCTCGCCGCCGTGCAGCGCGCGATCGCCGAGGGCACCCCCGTGAAGGGCTATATCGGCTGGTCACTGATGGACAACTACGAGTGGGCCTTGGGCTACGAGAAACGCTTCGGGCTCGTCCACGTGGACTTCGACAGCTTGCAGCGCACCCCGAAAGCGTCCTATCTGGCGTGGAAAGACGCATTGGGGAGCCGCGGATGAGCGATCAAATCACCCTGCTGGCCGATATCGGCGGCACCAATACCCGGGTCGCGATGGCCCGCGACGGCAAGCTGATCCATTCAACGATCCGTCGTTATCCCAATCTGGGCCGCGGTGCGCTGGAGGAGATTCTCGCTGAATATATCCGCGACGAGGATTGCGGTCCCATTGCGGGTGCCTGCGTGGCCGCCGCCGGCCCGGTGCGCGACGACGTAGCCGAGATGACCAATCTCGCCTGGATAATCCGTGCCGACAATATCGCGCGCCTGACCGGGACGGATCAGGTCTTCGTACTCAACGATCTGCAGGCGCAGGGTCATGCGCTGGGAAGTCTCGCCGAGGATGCCGTGCGTCCGATCCTGCCCGGGCTGCCCGCGAAGGAAGGCTCTGCGCGGCTGGTGGTCGGCATAGGCACCGGCTTCAACGCGGCTCCCGTGCACGAGGGCCCCGGCGGCCGCGTCGTCCCCCCGTCCGAGGCCGGACACACCACCTTGCCGATCGAGACCGAGGCCGATTTCGCGCTCAAGACCTATCTCGATGCGAAACATGATTTCGCCAGCGTCGAGCATGTCGTGTCGGGCCGCGGTCTGGAACGTCTCTACGCCTATCTCAGGGGAGAGGAAGACGCGACCACGTCCGGGCAGGAAATCCTCGAAGCGATCACCCGTGGCGAGGAAAAAGCCGTCGCGGCGGGGCAATTGTTCGTTCAGATGCTGGGCCGTGTCGTGGGTGATCTGGCGCTGACCCACCTGCCCTTCGGCGGCATCTACCTGATCGGTGGCGCGGCGCGCGGCGTCGTGCCGTGGCTCGAGGAATTCGGCTTCGCCGAAGCGATGCAGGCCAAGGGCCGCTTCTCGGAGTTCCTGCGCGCCTTCCCGGTCTGTGTGATCGAAGACGATTACGCAGCGCTGCAGGGCTGCGCCTCCTATCTTTCTTCGCGGATGTCGCGATAGGCGCGTTTCCGTCAAGCCTATTTTAACGGCTTGAGCTTAGACCTCTTGCACGGATGTGTTTGAAAGAGGTTGCCGATGCGTACGCCCTGCCTTCGTGACTTTCCGGTGGCGCCATGACTGCGCTTACCCTGCCCGACCGGATCGATCTTGCGACCGTGCGCTCGCTGCTTGAGTCGCTGACATGCGTGGCGACGCAGGACGTCGCGCTAGATGCCTCCAACGTGACCCACCTCGGGGCGCTTGGGCTACAGCTGCTGGTGTCGGCGGCGAAAACCGCACGAGGCGCGGGCCACCGCCTCGAGATCACGTCCAGTTCCGAGGCATTCGACAGCGCGCTCGCCCGGTTCGGCCTCTCGCGCTCCGATCTGCAACATCAGCCGGATGCGGAGGCCGTATGACCCTGAAAGTCCTCGCGGTCGACGACAGCCGCACCATTCGCGACATGCTCAAACTCACCCTCGAACACGCCGGGATGGAGCTTTATCTCGCCGAAGACGGCGTGCACGGGCTGGAGGTTCTCGACGGGCTGGAGCCTGACGCGATCATCTCCGACATCAACATGCCGCGCCTAGACGGGTTCGGCTTCATCGAGGCTGTGCGCGGCCAAGAACGCCACCGCGCCACCCCGATCCTCGTCCTCACCACCGAATCCGCGGCAGAGCTGAAAGCCCGCGCCCGCGCCGCCGGGGCGACCGGCTGGATCGTGAAGCCTTTCGACCCGACCAAGCTGGTCAAGGCGCTCAACATGGTTGCCGGATAAGGAGCGCGACATGTCCGACCCGATGGCAGAAATCAAAGCGTCCTTCTTCATCGAATGCGAAGAGCTGCTCGAAAGCCTGCAAGACGCGCTCTCCGACCTCGACGAAGGGGCCGACGATGGCGAAACGATCAACGTCGTCTTTCGGGCGGTCCATTCGATCAAGGGCGGCGCCGGCGCCTTCGGCCTCGATGCGCTGGTCGCTTTCGCCCATCGCTTCGAAACCGTGCTGGACGAACTGCGCTCCGGAAGGCTCGCCCTCACGCCCGAAGCGGTGAAACTATTCTTTCAGGCGGCCGATTTGCTCACCGACGAGATCCATGCCGCCCGCGAAGGCTCACCTGAACCCGCAACCGCCGAGGCGTGCCTGCAGTCTCTCGAAGCGCTTTTGGGCGAGAGCGGGGCAGAGCGCGTGGCGGAAGCGGAAGACGATGAGGTTTCAGATTTCCAACCGATGGGTCTTGCGCTCGATCTCGACTTCGATTTCGCGCCGGTGGAGGCACCTCCGTCGGGCTTCAACCTGGAGTTCCGCCCGGATTCCGCTCTCTACGCCTCTGGCAACGAACCGCTCCAACTCCTGCGAGCCCTTTCCGATATTGCAGATATCTCCGTCGTGACCGACACGACTGCGGTCCCGTCGCTTGACGCGCTCGACGCCGAGGAGAACCATCTCGGCTGGTCGGTACAGATCACCGGCGATATCGGTGAAGACGAAATTCGCGAGGTCTTCGAATTCGTCGAAGATGTCTGTCAGCTCGATATCTCCCCGACACTAGAAACACCCGAAGTGCCCCCTGCGGGGCTCCCCGACATCGATAGCGAACTGCGCGAATACGCCCACGAAGAGGAAGACGACGGCCAAGATCTTGAAACGGAGGCGCAGAGTTCGGAAAACGCTGCCCCTCCCCGAGCGGAAGAGGGAGCCGAGGCCGCGCCCGCAGCCCCCTCGCGCAAGGCCGATCCGTCCCCCACCGGGCATCAAGCTGAGACTGCGAAGCCAACCGCTGCGCAGCCTGCGGCCGCCGCCACCCCCGCGCCGGCCGCCGAACACGGTGCCACAGTGCGCGTCGACATCGAGCGTATCGATCGTCTGGTGAACCTTGTCGGCGAATTGGTGATCAACCAAGCGATGCTCGCCCAATCCGTCGCCGAAGCCGGGCTTCCGCCCAATTCAGCCGTAAATACTGGGCTCGAAGCTTTCATGATGCTCACTCGCGACATCCAAGACAGCGTAATGATGATCCGCGCTCAGCCGGTCAAACCGCTGTTCCAGCGAATGGCCAGGATCGTTCGCGAGGCCTCCTCGGCAATCGGAAAGGATGTCCGCCTCAAGACCGAAGGCGAGACCACCGAGGTCGACAAGACCGTCATCGAACGCCTCGCCGATCCACTCACCCACATGATCCGCAACGCCGTCGATCATGGTCTCGAAGCCCCGGACACGCGCGTGGCCGCAGGCAAACCACGCGAAGGCATCGTCACCCTCTCGGCCCACCATCGCTCCGGCCGGGTCGTCATAGAAGTCAGCGATGACGGCGGCGGCATCAACCGCAAGAAAGTCTTCGGCAAAGCCGTCGAAAAAGGCCTGATCGCCGCCGATGCCCAACTCTCGGACAGCGAAATCGACAACCTGCTCTTCCTGCCCGGCTTCTCCACCGCCGATCAGGTTTCGGCGCTTTCAGGTCGGGGCGTCGGCATGGACGTCGTCAAAAGCTCGATTCAATCCCTCGGCGGTCGAATCTCGATCACCTCCGCCCCCGGCAAGGGCAGCTGCTTTTCGATTTCCCTGCCGCTGACACTCGCCGTGCTCGACGGCATGGTCGTCAACGTCGCCGGAGAAACCCTCGTCGTGCCTCTCTCATCGATCCTTGAAACGGCCACGCTAACGAGTGAAGACATCCGCGCACTCGGGCCATCGACCAATGTGATCCACCTGCGCGGTGCCTTCGTGCCCCTTTTCGATCTCGGCGCGGAACTCGGATACCGAGACCCGAAGAACTCCTATAGCGGAGATGTCGTCCTGCTCACAGCGCAGGAAGACGGCGCCCGATCCGCACTTGTCGTCGATTCAATACTCGAGCAACGGCAGGTGGTGATCAAAGGCCTACAGCAGTCCTACGGTCACATTCCGGGCGTCGCTGCGGCGACAATCCTCGGCGATGGTCAGATCGCGCTCATTCTCGACCCTGCCGATCTCGTGCAAACCGCCTCGGGCAACACCCGCGCCATCGATCTCTCACTCGCAGGATAAGCCATGACCGAAGACAATTCGTCCAAATCTGAAGCCGCCGAAGTCGAGCTCCTCTCCTTCCGTCTGGGCGAAGAGGAATACAGCGTCGACATCATGTCGGTCCGCGAGATCCGCGGTTGGACCCGCGCCACCCCACTGCCCCACGCGCCCACCTTCGTACGCGGCGTGATCAACTTGCGTGGCACGGTTCTGCCCGTTGTAGATCTTTCCGTTCGCCTGGGAATGGAACCGGTCGCAGGCGATGCTCGCAACGTGATAATCGTCGTTCAGGTCGGCGGGCAAACTGCAGGACTCCTCGTCGACGCGGTCTCCGACATCCTCGCCCTCCCCCGGTCGGAGATGCAACCTCCGCCCGATCTCAACGCCGACATCTCGCAACGCTACATTTCGGCGCTCACGATCGTCGAAGGCCGAATGATCCGGATCCTCGACCTCACGTCCGTACTCCCGCAAGAGGCGATCGAGGCCGCATGAACGCTCCGCAGTCCACATTGGGGCAAGTCGCGCCGACAGAGGCGGAATTTAGAGCGATCGCACAGCTCCTTTCCGACACGACGGGCATTGTGCTCGCGCCCGGCAAAACCTCGATGGTCCAAAGCCGTCTTGCTAAACGGCTCAGGGCCTTGGGGCTCGCAACCTACAAGGATTATATTGCGCTCGTGAGCTCCGAGGGGGGGCGCGACGAATGCCGTCGCATGGTTTCGGCTCTCACGACGAATGTCACCCATTTCTTCCGTGAGAACCACCACTTCGAGACACTGCGCCAAGTAGTGCTCCCCCCCCTCCTGGAAGAAGCCCGCCGCGGAGGCCGCGTTCGTCTGTGGTCAGCGGGATCCTCGAACGGTCAAGAAGCCTACTCGATCGCCATGACAATCGCCGAGCTCGCTCCCGATTTCGCGACCCTGAACCTGCGTATTCTCGCAACCGACATCGATCCTCTCATGATCGAACAGGGCGCGAAGGGGAGCTATCCCGCAGCTGCGCTTGAGGCGGTGCCTGAGAAACTGCGCAAAAAATATTTTCGAAAGGAAGGCGAAAATTATCAAGTTGTCTCGAATCTTCGCGGTCTTGTGCAGTTCCGTGAACTCAATCTCCACGACCGCTGGCCAATGCGCGGAAAATTCGACGTGATTTTTTGTCGCAACGTCGTCATCTACTTCGCGCCGGCAGCGCAGGCCCTACTCTGGGAGCGGTTCGAAGAACAGCTGACACCAGGGGGATACCTCTTTGTTGGCCATTCTGAACGGGTAACGGACGGGAAACACTCGAATCTCCGAACCGCAGGCGTCACGACCTATCAACTGACTAATCGAACCAGCAGGATCTGACTTCATGGCATTGAGAGACCAATTGCGTATCCTCGTGGTCGACGACATGTCGACCAGTCGAGGTCTCATTATGCAAGCGCTCGACGCGATGGGTATTCGACAGGTCGGATACGCGACCGACGGTCAAAGCGCACTTCAGAGCCTCGAAGCCAAGCCCGTTCATCTTGTGATCTCTGACTACAACATGCCCGGAATGGACGGCTTGCAGTTCCTTCAGGCAATGCGAAAGAACGCACGCACGAAGGGGCTAGGATTTATCCTGATCACCGGACGAGCCGATCGCGAAATCATCGAGACTGGCCGACGTCTTGGGATGAACAACTTCATTAAAAAACCATTCACCCCGCCCGAACTGAAAGCGTGTATCGAAGCTGTCGTGGGACGTTTGTAATGCGGCAATACGCCCGCCAACTCCCAGTCAGAGACATCACCGCATGTGTCGGGCGAGAATTGGAAACGCTCGCTCGCTTGTCGGTTTCACTCCAGAAAACGCTTTCAGCAAGCGGGATTGACGGCGATCTCTCGCCGCATATCGTTCGTGAGCTTCAAAGCATTGATTTCTTAAGTCAATCTCTTGAAGACCTCGGGCAGTTCGTCAACAAGCTCTCTGAGCAGATATCGCCCGACCTCGCCTGCGACGCAGACACGGTTTTTGCCTCACTTCGGCTTCAAGACCTTGCAGCAGCTCTCGATCCCGAGCATTTTGCCGAGTTTCAAAAACGCGCCACTGACGGTGACGTCAGTTGGTTTTGAAGTAGCTGAGCTTCCGAATACATTTTGAGACTCGATTAAGCCTTGCCCGAACTACCAAGGGAGGCAACGTGTTTTTCATCCGACGTACTAGAACAACTCGATTTCGAGAGACGGCGCTGGTGCAATCTCGCGTTCAAGAACCTCTGCATCCCCGAGCAGCTTCTGGCGCGCTCGCCCGGTGTCAGGCCAAAACACTATCCGACGCGCTTGCGTGCCCCCTAGGCTTTGGCTGACACAGGGGATACCCTCCTTGGCGAGGAACTCGATTGAGAACTTGCTGTTCTTCGATCCGATATCCGATAGTCCATTGACCATGCGCGCGCCACCGAAGAGCTTCGCGCAAAGGTCACCACGTTGCGCACCCTGCTTGATCAGTTCATTTATCAGCAGTTCCATTGCGTTCACACCAAAGCTTGCCGCTTGAAAAGTTGAGCCGGTGGTATCTGGCAAGAGAAAGTGGTTCATTCCGCCGACACGCGCTTTCCCATCGTAAAGACAGCAGGCCACACAGGAACCAAGGATGGTCGTGATAGATTGCGCTCCCGCTCCTGCGACAAGAAACTCACCTTGCGAAATGTGGATTGGCCGACCTGAAGCAACGGCGCTCATGTACCACCCACCTTGCCGTCCGGCGCGGAAATCTGAGCAGATCTAGTCAGAATTTCTTGCGAAATCTCTTGCAGCGGAACCGAATAGGACGCGGCTCCGAGTTCAAGAGCAGCACGCGGCATTCCAAAAACGATCGATGTCGCTTCATCTTGGGCGAAACAATGTGCTCCAGCTCTGCGAAGTTGCAACATTCCCTCCGCCCCGTCCCTTCCCATACCGGTGAGCAAAACAGCGACCGCCTTCGCCGCTATCTCGACCGCAGATTCGAATAGCACATCTACTGACGGGCGATGCCCGTTTCGCTTCTCGCTCTCGATCAATGCGATTTCAGGAGCTTTCGCGTTTCGAACCGTGAGATGCGTTGCGCCACCAGGCGCGAGATAAACATGACCTTGCTCAAGAGACGTCCCCGTCATGCCGAGGCGAACGTTTGGCGCTATCATGCGATCGAGTCGTTCGGCGAAGCTCGCGAGGAAGCTTTCCGGCATATGTTGCGCGATGAGGGTGGGAGGGCAATTCCCGGGAAACCCTTTCAGTATCGTCTCAAGCGCGTCGACACCACCGGTCGAGGAACCGATAAGCACGATTTGACCGTCCCACCGAAAGTTTCGCGCGGGTGTAATCGCGGCGCGATCACGCGCTCTTTGAGGTAGTCGCGCGTTCGCACTTGCGAGAAGAATTTCCGGAAGCACTTCGAAACTTCTTTCGAGATTACCGAACCGGGGCTTTCCAACGCAGTCGATCGCTCCGAGGGCGAGCGCTTCGATTGCCGCACGCGATCCTTTATGTGTTTCTGTCGACACCATGACCACGGGGATCGGCCGTAAACGCATGAGGCGTTCGAGGAAAACGAGACCGCTCATTCGCGGCATCTCGACATCGAGTGTGATCACATCGGGCAAAAGCATTTTTATTTTTTCGCGCGCCTCGAACGCGTCTGCCGCCTCGCCGACCACGACAAGCCGCCGGTCCGTCGCGAGGCGCGCCCGAATAAGCTTACGCATCGTAGCGGAGTCATCGACGATGAGAACCCGTTTGGCGGAAGCAAAATCATCCGGCATCAGTTTTCCCTCGCGCGAACTCAAAATTCTTCCCAGTCTTCGGCTGCAAAGCTGGCGGCGCGCGGCGTCGTGTCGCCGACCGCGCGCGAAAGCTCGACGTTCCCGTCTTTTTCGTTCGATGTTACTTGCGACAACTCGGAGCGCTCGCGCGCAGGCGGCGAGAGTGACTGCGTATTGACTGTAAATTGCGCTGTGATGTCGCGCAGTGAAGTCGCGTTTGTGGTCAAGGCGTGGCTCGCCGCTGTGGTTTCTTCGAACATTGCAGCGTTTTGTTGGGTCACCTGGTCGAGCTGATTGACCGCAGTATTGATCTCCTTGAGTCCTTCCGCCTGTTCACGCGCGCCGCCCGCTATTTCTGAAACGCGCGTTGAAATGTCCATCACCGCGCCGAGAATACCCTCGAGGGCGCGACCGGTTTCATGGACGAGGCCGACGCCGCGCGTAACCTGTTCGCTCGACGCGGTGATCAGGGCATCGATCTCGCGAGCGGCCTCCGAAGAGCGCTGCGCGAGGGCACGCACCTCTGAGGCGACGACGGCGAAGCCGCGCCCCGCTTCACCCGCGCGCGCAGCTTCGACGCCGGCATTAAGTGCGAGAAGGTTGGTCTGGAACGCGATTTCGTCGATCACGCCGATGATTTTGGAAATCTGAAGCGAGCTGGTTTCGATCTCGCCCATAGCTTGAATTGCCTGTTTCACCACTTCGCCCGATGTCTCGGCGCTATTACGGGCCTCGGAGACCACGCGATCCGTTTCGGCCACCCCTTGCGCCGAGGTTGTGACAGACGATGACAGTTCATCGAGCGCGGCAGCCGTTTCTTCGAGCGTGGCGGCCTGTTGTTCGGTTCTGCGACTGAGATCGTCAGAGGCCGACGCGATCTCACGGGCCTCGGTATCGATCGCCGCCGCGTTGTCTATCACGGTTTCGATTGCTGCAGCGAGATTTCGCGCTGCATCATTGAAGTCATTGCGCAGCGCCTCGTATTCCTCGGTGAACTCCATGTCGAGAGTCAGGCTCAGGTCGCCGCGGGAGAGGGCGGCAAGGCCGACCTGCAAGGACTCGACCACCGATTTCTGCGCCTCCAGCATTGCAAGGTTGCGGTTCCGCGCGGCGGTGAGAGCGGTCTCTGCCGCAGTCACGTCATTCGCCATGAGAAAAATCTTCATCAAGCGACCGGCTTTGTCCGAGATCCCATTCAGCGTTCCGTCGAGCAGGTAGGCATCTCCCTCCGGGGCGCGCATCGTGAAGCGGGCGGTCACGGACTGCCCGGCGGCGACCGTGGGCCAAGGATCGCTGCCATCGATAGGGCTCAGCCATTCCTTCAGCGGCTGCCCTGTCAGGTTTTGCGCCTGCGCTCCAAGGAGCGTCTGCATATTTGCGTTCATTCGCGTCACCAAGCCCGCAGAGTCCGCTTCGCAAACGAGTTGGCCACGCTCGATGGCCGAAACGAGCGCATCCTTCATGCGACGCTCGGTGACATCTTGCCATTCGACGACAAAACCGGCCTGATTGCCGTCGGCATCGACAAAATTGGTGACGTCGACTCCGAAACGGCCATCACCGACCTTGATATCGACATGAAGCGGCAATTTGCCGGGATCATCGAGCAGCGCACGCGCGTGATGCCGCTCCGCATGGAAGTCGTCCATCGACCGGCCAACGAGACCGTCGGGATCAAGGTCGGGACTGACGACGCGAAACTCCTTGATCCGGGATGCGACCAGTTCTACCAGCGCACGGTTGACATGCGTGATGCGGAAATCCTGATCGACGATCATCAGCGCGGCGGAGGCATTCGCAAAGGCTGCGCCTTGTCGGGTCGCCTCGCGCTGGATGGCTTCGGCACGATCGAGCTCATCGCGCAGGTTGCTCAGCGCCGAGGCGATCGCGCCGACCTCGTCGCCGCGACGGGTCTGCACGATCTCACCGGTGTAATCCCCTTCGCTAATCTTGCGGATGGACTTCTCAAGTCCTTTAAGGGGATTGGAGACAGATCGCGCCATCCAGGTCGACAGCGCCGCAAGCAGAAGGATGAGCCAGGACGCATTGAAAAGCATCGAGCGGGCGAGCGACGTAGCTGGCGCGAAAAGCTCTGCCCTGTCCTGTTCCACGACCGCCCAATAGGGTTCATCGAACAGGGTGAGCGCCAATGTTCGTTCGATTGCCGGGTGCCCCGAAAGCGAAGTCACTTCATCCTGCCCCTGTTTCACGGCATTCAGGGTCGGCTCGGGCAAAGCCTCCCCCGGCTTCGGTGCGGCGTCAGGAAAGCGAAGGTCGCTCATCAGCCGACCTTCCGCATCGATCAGGAACCCCTCACCGGTCTCGCCCATGCCGCGCGGGTTGGCCATGATCTGCCCAAGCTGTGTCATGGGCTTTTGCAAGACCACCGCTCCGAGGTTGAGGCCGGTGCCGCTGCGCACGGGGCGCGCTGCGAAAAACCGCCCCTCGCCGGCGTTGAAATGCGGCGGAGGCACGGCGACGGTGCTTGCCGACACCATGCGCCGCGGCGCGTTCAACCAGTCCAAAGCCTTTGTCGCGGCCTCCTTCAGGCCGGCGGGCTCGTCCCTGAGGGGGTGGCCGATCGCGGCGTGATCACGAACCGCGAAGACGATGCGACCGTCGCGATCGACCAGATAAAGATCGTCCAATCCATGCTCAGCAAAAATCTGTTCGATCACGGGGCCATAGCGGTCCTGCAGCAGGCGGTAGTCCCGCAGAGGGCCGCTCATTTCGCCCGCGGACGCGCCGGCCTCGGCCGTCCCGTTTCTCAAACTATCGATCGCCGCGGAGTCGAGGTTGTCAACGCTTCTTGTGAACTCGTAAAGCGCCCGGGCCGTGTCGGGATTGGCCGAGATCGTGCGGGTGTTGGAAGCAAGCCGCTGCGCCCAGTCTTCCACCAGCGCCGCGCGCGCCTCGAGCGTCCGCCCGAGACGCTGCCTCCCCTCGCTTTCCAGCAACCCGTGCGCGGTGCGATAGGCAGAAATTCCCATGATCGTCAGTGCGACCATTGCGATCGCCACCAGCATCAGCGGTAACTTCAATCCGAGTTTGAGATTGTCGAAAAAGCGCATCAACGTCCTCCGGCGAACTGCGGCAGCGACCCGACAGATCGGGGCAATCGCGGTCACCATCCGGCGAAGAGTTGAAGATTCCTCTAACTTCGGAAAATTTCCTGCGCTCTACGATGCAGACGCGCTCAGACACCAAGCAAGGCGGCGCGCAGAAGACCCGAGCGACGCCGGAATTCCGACAGCACCAATGCTCCCGGCGCGAGCGGGTCATCTGAGCCGTGCGCGCGCGCGAGGACGGCTCTCGCCTGCCATCCCGGTAGAAGCGCGGCCTTGGCGGCGCCGAGCCGCAGCTTGCGCGCGGGCTCGAGGCGCGCCTGCCCCTCGGCCGCGAGCTGGCGCAAGGTCGCTGCGTCGGGCGCAGCGAGTGGCGGACGACCGCGCGCAGCCAGGTCGGGCCATGCCTGCAGAAGCGCCGCCAACCCGGCGCCCGCGCCGAAACTGCGCACCGCGATCTCGGCCTCATTCGGCGCGCCGAGCGCCTCGGCAGCGGCCCAGTACAGCGCTCCAGCGGTCTGGTCGAGATAGGCCCAAAGGCTTGAAACATCGCCGAAAGGTTCGGGCCAACAGTCGGCGCGTCGAGCCTCGGCGGCAGCAATCAGATGGCGGGCGGGCGCTGCGACCGACACCAGCGCGGGGCCGATCTCGTGCGGGGGCTCCCGCTCTTCGGACAGCGCCTCGAGGGCATCGACCCACCATTGCAGTCGCATCTCGGCGACCATCGGCTCTGACGAAGCCCAGGGCGCGCGCGCGATCTCGAGATTGGCGGCGTAAAGCGGCCAGAGGCGGTCGCGCAGTTCGGCGGGCGCGGCCATCGTCGCGGCGAAGCGATCGGGATCGCCCTGGCGCACGGCCTCGGCTGACGCTTGCAGGGAGGCGGCCAGATCGCTCATGCCGGTTGCGCCCCGTCGCGAAGCAGTTTCCAGATCATAGCGTCGAGGAGCGCCTCGAAACTCGCGTCGACTATGTTCGGCGACACGCCCACGGTGGACCAGCGCTGGCCTGCGCCGTCTTCGCTGTCGATGATGACGCGGGTCACGGCCTCGGTGCCGCCTTGGGTGATACGGACCCGGAAATCGACCAGTTTCATGTCGTCGATGAGGTTCTGATAGGGGCCCAGATCCTTCGACAGGGCTTTCGAGAGTGCGTTCACCGGGCCGCGGTCATGGCCCTGCTCGTCCATACTTTCCGAGACCGAGAGCATCTTCTTGCCGCCGACCTTGACCACCACGACGGCTTCCGAAATCGAAACCATCTTGTCGTAGCGGTTCTTCCGACGCTCCACCGTGACCTTGTAGCGCTTCACCTCGAAGAAATTCGGCAGCTGCCCCAGTTCGGCACGCGCGAGCAGCTCGAAACTCGCCTGCGCGCCGTCATAGGCATAGCCCTGATCCTCGCGCTCCTTGATCAGATCGAGGATACGCGCGAGGCGCGGATCGTCCTTTTCGACCTCGATCCCCATCCCCTTGAGCCGCGCGCGCAGGTTCGATTGGCCCGCCTGGTTGGACATCGGGATCAGCCGCGTATTCCCCACCACAGCCGGATCGATATGCTCGTAAGTGTCTGGATTCTTGAGGATCGCCGAAGCGTGCAGACCAGCCTTGTGAGTAAAGGCCGAGGCGCCCACATAGGGCGCCGAGCGCAGCGGCACCCGGTTCAGGATATCGTCGAGCTTGCGCGAGAGCTTGGTGATCCCGCGCAGGCTCTCATGGCTGATGCCAGTGTCGAGCGTCGACGCGTAAGGCTCTTTCAAGAGCAGCGTCGGGATCAGCGTGATCAGGTTCGCGTTGCCGCAGCGCTCGCCCAGACCGTTGAGCGTGCCTTGGATCTGGCGCGCACCGGCCTCGACCGCGGCGAGGCTGCCCGCCACGGCGTTGCCGGTATCGTCATGGCAATGGATGCCGAGACGGTCGCCGGGAATGCCCGCCGCGATCACCGCCTCGACGATCTTGCCGATCTCGCCCGGCAGCGTGCCGCCATTGGTGTCGCACAGAACGATCCAGCGCGCACCCGCCTCAAAGGCCGCACGGCAGCACTCCAGCGCATAGCCCGGGTTCGCCTTGTAGCCGTCGAAGAAATGCTCCGCATCGAACAGCGCCTCGCGACCTTGCGCCACCATATGCGCGACCGAGGCGCGGATATTCTCTAGGTTCTCCGCCAGCGTGATCCCGAGCGCGGTGGTGACGTGGTAGTCATGCGTCTTGCCGACGAGGCAGACGGCGGGCGTATTCGCGTTCATCACGCCCGCGAGAACGTCGTCATTCGCGGCCGAGCGCCCTGCCCGCTTGGTCATCCCGAAAGCCGTGAAGGTTGCCCGCGTCTCGGGCCGTGCTTCGAAGAAATCGCTGTCGGTCGGGTTCGCCCCGGGCCAGCCGCCTTCGATATAATCGATGCCGATTGCGTCGAGCGCCTTGGCGATATCGATCTTCTCAGGCACCGAGAACTGGACGCCCGCTGATTGCTGCCCATCGCGGAGCGTCGTGTCGTAGAGATAGAGGCGTTGTTTGGTCATTGGTTGCCTCCGTCGAGGTTACGTTCCGCCCAGCGGCACGTCGGGCCGCGCCCTAAGGGTCCAAGAACCACCGGATCGCTTGCGATCCGGTTCGCCCCCGACTCGCCCCCCAGGGCGGGGGCGAAGATGCCCCCACCCTCGGGCCGGGGGCAAACCTGCGTTGCGTAAGCCATCACAGACCCTCCAGCTTGGCGGGGTCGAAATCGGATCCGGGCAGCAATTCCACCCCGGCCTTCGACATGCGCACCTCGACACCTGCCGCGACGAGCGCCTGTTTCATTGCATCGACCGGCGCGAAGTCCTTGGTTTCCATCGCATTAGCACGCAAAGCAACGAGCTTGTCGGCGAGCCCCGAGAGATCGGCCTCCGGTGCCGCGACCCAATCGCCCATCCCATCGTCAAGCAGGCCGAGCATCGCAGCGGAAGCCTTCAGAACTGCTGGATCATCGATTTGATGCAGCGCCGCGATGGCACCCGCCGTGTTAAGATCGTCGGCGAGCGCAGCGATCACCTCCGGCGCCGCCTCGGGTGAAGGTGTGACCCCATCAACAGCTGTCCGCCACTTGCGCAGGGTCGCAGCCGCCGCCCGCGCCTTCTCCGCCGTCCAGTCCATCGGCTTCGTATAATGCGTCTGCAGGAACACAAACCGGATCACCTCGCCGGGAATGCCCTTCTCGCCGTGATGGCCGTCGAGCAGATCCCGCACGGTGAAGAAATTGCCCAAGCTCTTGGACATCTTCTTGCCCTCGACCTGTAGCATCTCGTTATGCAGCCAGTAATTCGCGAAAGAGCCCTCGGGATGCGCGCAGCAGCTTTGCGCGATCTCGTTCTCATGGTGCGGGAATTGCAGGTCGATGCCGCCGCCATGGATGTCGAACGACGCACCCAGCAGCTCGTAAGACATGGCCGAGCATTCGATATGCCAGCCCGGACGGCCTCGGCCCCACGGGCTATCCCAGCCCGGCAGCCCCTCGTCGGAGGGCTTCCAGAGCACGAAATCCATCGGGTCTTCCTTGAAGGGCGCGACCTCGACCCGCGCGCCCGCCATCATGTCGTCGACCGTCCGCCCCGACAGCGCGCCATAGTCCTTGTAGCTGCGCACCCGGAACAGCACATGCCCCTCGGCGGCATAGGCGTGACCGTCTTCGATCAGCTTTTCGATCATCGCGATCATCGCGCCGATATAATCCGTCGCGCGCGGCTCCCGATCCGGACGCAACGCGCCGAGCGCATCCATGTCGGCATGATACCAGCCGATGGTCTCCTCGGTCCGCGCGCGGATCAGTTCTTCCAGCGACCCTTCGGCCCCGGCCTCCTTGCGCGCCAGCGCCGTCGCGTTGATCTTGTCATCCACATCCGTGAAATTGCGCACATAAGTGACGTGTTCCGGCCCGTAAACGTGGCGCAGCAGCCGGTAGAGCACGTCGAACACCACGACGGGCCGCGCATTGCCGAGATGGGCGCGGTCGTAAACGGTCGGCCCGCAGAGATACATCCGCACGTTCTTCGCATCGATGGGATGGAAATCCTCGACCTTCCGGGTCAGGGAATTGCGCAAACGGATCTGGGTCATAAGTCCTCGCAAAGGGTCGGCGGCACCTGCCGGCGGGCTTACAAGGTCATGTCGTTTTTGGAAAGAGAAGACCGGCCCGCGTGACGATGTCAGCGGATAATGCAGCAGATGATGATGGTCTTCGTGGTCATGGCGAGAAGATAAGCCGTCGCCCGCCCAAAGGTCCAGAGCAAAATTGGGCGCGCCCAAAAACGAAAAGGGGCAGCCGCAGCCACCCCTTTTCGGACTTCTGATCAGCGATTTACGCGACGATCTTCACTTGAACTCGACGTCGTCCATCGCCTCGACGATCACCAGATCGCGTTCGGCCGCGCCTTCGGCATGGGCCAGCGCCGCCTGATAGTCGTCGGAGCGGTAGCAGGTTTCGGCCGCCTCCAGCGAGGGGAACCAGGCAACCACGTTGCGCGCCCGGTCATTGCCTTCCAGCTGCACGTAGCGCGCGCCGCGGGCGAGGAAGCGCCCGCCATGTTTCGCGATCGCGGGCCCCGCGCCTTCGGCATATTTGCCATACGCCTCGGCGTCTTTCACGGTTACATGGGCGATCCAGAATGCGCCTGCCATCAAAGTTCCTCCAACAAAGTTTTCACGGCCGCAACGGCCTCCTCGGCTTTCGATGGATCGGCCCCGCCGGCTTGCGCCATATCGGGACGGCCACCGCCGCCTTTCCCACCAAGAGCCTGCGCGGCGGCCTTCACCAGGTCGACCGCGCTCACACGCTCGGTCAGGTCCTTCGTCACGCCAGCCGCCACGGCCGCCTTGCCGCCCGCATCCGCGACGACGAGGATCACGCCGGAACCGACCTTGTCCTTCAACTCGTCCACGATGCCGGGAAGGTCCTTGCCGGTCACGCCGGACACCACTTGAGGCACGAACTTCAAGCCATTGATTTCACTTACGTCCGGGCCGCCGGAAGCACCACCGCCCATCGCAAGTTCGCGACGCAGCTGCGCGATCTCGTTGGCCTGCGCCTTGCGCTCGTCGAGGATCGCCTGCAGACGCCCGAGCACATCCTGCTCGGAGGTCTTGATCAGCCCTTCGATCTCGGTGAGCAGCTTGTCGCGGCGGCGCAGTTCGGCCATCGCGATATCGCCGGTCAGCGCCTCGATCCGGCGCACGCCAGACGACGACGCGCCTTCGCTCGTCAGCACGAAAGTACCGATATCCCCGGTGCGCTTCACATGGGTGCCGCCGCAGAGCTCGAGCGAATAGATATTGCCGGTCGTACCCTTGCCGGAATTGGCCAGTTCGCCCATCGAGACGACGCGCACCTCGTCGCCGTACTTCTCGCCAAACAGCGCCTGCGCGCCCAGGTCGCGAGCATCATCCGGCGTCATGATCCGGGTGTCGACCGGCGTATTTTGGCGAATGAATTCATTCACTTCGCGCTCGATCTTCGCGATTTCCTCCGGGCTGAGCGCCTTGTTGTGCGAGAAGTCGAAGCGCAGACGATCCTCGGCATTGAGCGAGCCGCGTTGGGCCACGTGATCGCCCAGCGTGCGGCGAAGCGCCTCGTGCAGCAGGTGCGTGGCCGAGTGGTTCGCCCGGATCGCGCTGCGGCGGGCGTGGTCGACTTCCAGCTTCGCGCCCTGCCCCTTCGCAATCTCGCCTTCGGTCACACGCGCGAACTGGATGAACACGCCAGCGACTTTCTTGGTGTCGGTAACCTCGGCTTTACCTGTGTCGGTCACGATCCAGCCACGATCGCCGATCTGGCCGCCGCTTTCAGCGTAGAACGGGGTCTGGTTGACCACGACCTGAACCTCGCCGGTCGCTGTGTCGATCTCGGCACCGTCGGTTACCAACGCGGTGATCTGCCCCTCGGCAGTCTCGGTGTCATAGCCGAGGAATTCGGTCGCGCCGAGTTTCTCGGACAAATCGAACCAGATCGCGGCATTGGTGGCTTCACCCGTGCCGGACCAGCTGGCGCGCGCCTTGGCCTTCTGCTCTTCCATCGCGGAGTCGAACCCTTCGGTGTCGACCTCGCGATCCCGCTCGCGCAGAGCGTCCTGCGTCAGATCGAGCGGGAAGCCAAACGTGTCATAGAGTTTGAACGCGGTCTCGCCCGGCAGCTTCGACCCTTCGGGCAGGTCCAGAAGCGCCTCGTCGAGCAGCTTTAGCCCGCGATCGAGCGTGGTCTTGAAGCGGGTTTCCTCGCCCAGAAGGGTCTCTTCGATCAGTGCCTGCGCCCGGCCAAGCTCGGGGTAAGCCGCGCCCATCTCCCGGATCAGCGAGGGCACCAGCCGGTGCATCACCGGATCCTTCGCGCCCAGCAGGTGCGCGTGGCGCATCGCGCGGCGCATGATCCGGCGCAGAACATAGCCACGTCCATCCGCCGAGGGCATCACGCCATCCGCGATCAGGAACGAGGTCGAACGCAGGTGATCCGCGATCACGCGGTGATGCACGTTGCCCGGCCCGTCCGGGGCGCCATCGGTCGCGTTGGCCGAGGCCTCGATCAGGTGGCGCATCAGGTCGGTGTCGTAATTGTCGTGCTTACCCTGCAGCAGCGCGCCGATCCGCTCGAGCCCCATGCCGGTGTCGATCGACTGCATGTCGAGCGCGCGCATCGAGCCGTCCTCGAACTGCTCGTTCTGCATGAAAACGAGGTTCCAGATCTCGATGAAGCGGTCGCCATCTTCCTCGGGCGAGCCGGGCGGGCCGCCCCAGATGTGATCGCCGTGATCGAAGAAAATCTCGGTGCAGGGACCGCACGGCCCGGTCGGGCCCATCTGCCAGAAATTGTCCGAGGTCGGAATGCGGATGATCCGCTCGTCCGGCAGACCCGCGACTTTCTTCCACATCTCCGCCGCCTCGTCATCGGTATGGTAAACCGTGACCAGCAGCTTTTCTTTCGGAATATCGAAATCCTTGGTCAGCAGCTCCCAGGCGAAGGGGATCGCGCCGTCCTTGAAATAATCGCCGAAGGAAAAATTCCCCAGCATTTCGAAGAAGGTATGGTGGCGCGCAGTGTAGCCGACATTGTCGAGGTCGTTATGCTTGCCCCCGGCGCGCACGCATTTCTGCGCGGTCGTCGCCCGGTTGTAGTCACGCTTCTCCACCCCGGTGAAGCAGTTCTTGAACTGCACCATGCCGGAATTGGTGAACATCAGCGTCGGGTCGTTGCGCGGAACGAGGGGCGAGCTGTCAACGACCTGGTGGCCGTTGCGCTCGAAGTAATTGAGGAAAGTGGAGCGGATTTCGTTAAGGCTGGGCATAGTGTCCTGTCTCGCCTGATCGGGCTTGTTCGCTCCCGTTTAACGCCCGCCCTTCCCCCTGTCCAGCAATCGCAAAAGGCCGGGAGTTTGCGCTCCCGGCCTTTGCAAGAATTCGCGGTGAAGATCAGTCTTCGGTCAGCGCGTCGTCTTCGGACAGATTGTCGAATTCGAGCCCGTGGCTGGCGCGGATTTTATCCTCGATCTCGTAGGCGACATCGGGATGTTCGCGCAGGAAGGTTTTCGCGTTTTCACGGCCCTGCCCGATCCGCTCGTCCCCGTAGGAATACCAGGCGCCGGCCTTGTCGACGACCCCCGCCTTGACGCCCAGATCGACCAGTTCGCCCATCTTCGAGATACCCTCGCCATACATGATGTCGAACTCGACCTGCTTGAACGGCGGGGCGACCTTGTTCTTGACCACTTTCACGCGGGTCTGGTTGCCCACCACCTCGTCGCGATCCTTGATCGAGCCGATGCGGCGGATGTCGAGGCGCACGGAGGCGTAGAATTTCAACGCGTTGCCGCCCGAGGTCGTTTCCGGCGAGCCGAACATCACGCCGATCTTCATCCGGATCTGGTTGATGAAGATCACCATGCAATTCGAGCGCCCGATCGACGCGGTCAGCTTACGCATCGCCTGGCTCATCAGGCGGGCCTGCGCGCCCACGGTGTGGTCGCCCATATCGCCTTCGATCTCGGCCTTCGGCGTGAGCGCCGCGACCGAGTCGACCACCACGAGGCTGACCGCGCCGGAGCGTACCAGCGTATCGACGATTTCCAGCGCCTGTTCGCCCGTGTCGGGCTGCGAGATCAGCAGCTCGTCGAGATCGACTCCGAGCTTGCGTGCATAATGCGGGTCGAGCGCGTGTTCGGCGTCGACGAAGGCGCAGACGCCGCCCTTCTTCTGCTCTTCCGCGATCGCGTGGAGCGTCAGCGTCGTCTTGCCCGAGCTTTCAGGCCCATAAATTTCGACGATCCGGCCTTTCGGAAGACCGCCGATCCCGAGCGCGATATCCAGACCGAGCGAGCCGGTCGACGTCGCTTCGATTTCCCGAGCGGGCGTCTCGCCGCCGAGCTTCATGATCGAGCCTTTGCCGAACTGCCGCTCGATCTGCGCCAGCGCCGAGTCGAGCGCCTTCTGCTTGTCTGCCTTGGGAGATTTATCCATGTCGAAAAGCTTCGCTACTGCCATTTGTCCGCTTCCTTATTTCACAGCGACGGCCGGTCGGCAATGCGACGACCTCGCGCGGATGTTCACCTCATGTTCTGCTCGCACTATGCGCACGAAACATGAACATTACAATAAAATTCTGATAGCCCTACTGAACCGCATTTACTCTTAAGAAACGGTTTACCGACGCGAACCGAATGATTATCACCGGCGGAGTTAGGAGCTAGACCCGCCAAGATGCTGATTTTCTGGACACAAAAACTCGTCTTTCTGGCCACGCCGAAAGCGGGCTCCTCGGCGGTCGAGACCGCTCTGGAGTCCCTCGCCGATGTCGCGCTGACTCGTCCGGCGGTTCTCAAACACGCCTCCGCCCGCAATTTCCGGGACCATCTCGAGCCGCTTCTTGCCGCGAAAACCGATGCGAGCTTTACCACGGTTGCGCTGATGCGCGAGCCGCTCGACTGGCTGCGTTCGCTCTATCGCTTTCGGCTGCGCGACTTGATCGAGGAGAGCGACATCTCCGCCGGCTATTCCTTCGACCAGTTCGCGCGCGATTATATCGACGATCCGCGCGCCGGGTTCAGCGACGTGCCCAGTCAGTCGGCGTTCCTGTGCGACGACGATGGCAACACGCTGGTCGACCGGATTTTTCCCTATGAGCGGATCGAGGATTTCGTGCATTTCCTCGAGGATCGGCTCGGTTTCGCGATAACTCTGCCGCGGGTGAACGTGCCGCCTGCAGTCGAGACTGGGCTCGCCCCCGAGACCGAGGAGGCGCTGCGGACCGCGATGCAGGAAGATCTCGCGCTCTACGATCGGGTCACCCGCGCCTTAGCGTGAGAGGAGCTCCTGCACAGTCGCGGTCAATTCGCCAAGCGAGAAAGGTTTCGGCAGGAAGACCGAGTCGGGCACCGGCGAGCTGCCGTTCTGGAACACCTCCTCGGCATAGCCCGACATGAAGACCGTGCGCGTGCCCGGCCGCGCCTCGAGCGCCTGCCTCACCCAGCTTGGCCCGTCGAGACCGGGCATGATCACATCGGTGACGAAGATATCCACCTTCAGCTCCGAGTCTTCCAGCAATTCCAACGCCTCTTCGGCGCTCTCAGCCTCGAGCACGGTGTAGCCGCGCAGCTGGAGCGCGCGCGAGGCGAAGGCGCGAACCGGCGGTTCATCCTCGACGAGAAGTACGGTCGCGTCACCGGCGATGACGTGGCTGTCACGGACGGAGGTTTGTGCGATCTCCACCTTGGGCGCGATGGTCGATGCTGCGGCGCGCGGCGGCACCGGCGCCTTTGTCGCAGGCTCGAGCTCGGGCGCGGACTCGGCCGATTGCGACACCTCGGCCTCCTCCGCCAAGTCATAGGCGGGCAGCAGGATCGTGAAGCTCGTCCCCGTGCCTATGACGGAATCGCAGAAAATGTAGCCCCCGGTCTGCTTCACGATGCCATAGGCGGTGGAGAGGCCGAGCCCGGTCCCCTCGCCCGTGCGTTTCGTGGTGAAGAAAGGTTCGAAAATCTTGCCTAGCTTGTCGGCGGGGATCCCGGAGCCGGTATCGGTGACCTTGATCGCAACATAATCGCCCTTGGGCACCGTGACGCGGTCCCGCGGGCGGTTCTCGGCCAGGTGGAACGCTTCGGTCTCGATCCGGATTTCGCCGCCGCCGGGCATCGCGTCGCGCGCATTCACCACGAGATTCATGATGACCTGTTCGAGCTGCCGCTTATCCGCACGCACCCGTCCGGCATCACATTCGTGCCTGACGCTCAGCGCGACCTTCTCGCCGACCAACCGGTTGAGCAGATGGGTCAGGTCTGACAGCGTGTCGCGCAGATCGAGGGTTTCGGGTTTCAGCGTCTGCTTTCGGGAGAAGGCGAGTAGCTGGCCGACGAGCGCCGCGGCGCGATTGGCGTTCTGACTGATCTGGTCAAGATCGGCGTAATCGCCATCTCCCTTGTCATGGCGCAGCATCAGCAAGTCGCAATGCCCCGAGATCGCCGTGAGCAGGTTGTTGAAATCATGCGCGACCCCGCCCGCGAGCTGGCCGATCGCCTGCATCTTCTGGCTTTGCACGAATTGCGCCTCGAGCGTCTTGAGCTGCGTCGCGTCGGACAGCACCGCCAGAAGCCCCGCGCGTCCATTTTCCACGATCCGCGACAGGGTGACCTGCAGGAAGACCTCCTTGTCGCCGCGTCGGGCGCGCAGCACTTCGGGGCGGCCATCGGCACGACCGGCGAGGGCATCGTTCACCCAATCCGAGACCGGACGGCCGAGCCCTTCGAGCAAGTCCGACAGACGGGACTGCGGCTCGATCCGGCCCAACAGGCCGCGCGCCGCGCGATTGGCCGCGCGCACCCGGCCATGCGCGGAAAGACGCAGCATCGCGACGGGCAGCGCCTCGAAATTCGCGCCCTCCTCTGCCGAGCGCGGTCCGGGGATCGGCAGCAGATAGACCTCGGATCGTCCTCCTGCGCCTTGAAGCTGCGCTACGACTGCCGTGACCGGGCCATCCTGCCCCTTGATCTCATGCTCCTCGCCCGAGCGCAGCGGAAGATCGGTGAAGATCCGGTCGAGAGACCGCACCCGCTCTCCGACGAGCCGCCTCAGCGCTTCGTTCATGAACAGAATCGTGCCGCCCTTGGAGACGGTGAGCATCGGCAGGCTGATCGTTTCCGCACCGCGCCCGCCAATCGCCCTCTCGGCCATGTCTTCGAGACGCCACAGAAAATCGCCAGAGCCGATGCGGTGCACCGAGAGTCGCAGATGGCCGCGCCGGGTCACCAGATCCTCGCGCGCGGCCCCCTTCGCCTCCGCCTTGCTCTGCAATCGACGCAGCACTGCGCCCGGATCGGCGAAAAGTTCCGCAAGGGTTCGCGCTAGCCCCTGCCCGCCGCGAGAGCCGAACCGGTCCAGCGCGGCGCGATTTTGGTAGCCGATCTCGCCCTCCGGGTCCGTGGTGAAGCTGGGCGCGGCGTCATGGGCGACGAAATTCGCGATCGTTTCCTGCTGCCGCGCCCGTCGCCTTCGCTCCTGCGCCAAGGCGAGCCGCAACCAGCCCGCCGTGATCACGAGCGTGCCGGCGACCGAAAACATGGCCCAGGTCACAACCTCGTCGGGCATCACGAAGGCAACCGCAGCCGCGATCCCTGCAGCAAGCAGCAGATAAATCGCACCTGGCGCCAGCGCGGCCATCGTCTTAGAGAGTGGCTGCAGCATCAATTCGTTCCGCCCCACACTCTCCTCCCTGCCTGACGTCTCGGACCCATAGCGCGGCAAAAAACTTAAAACCCAATTAACGAGACTAGACTTTCAGCGAACGCGCGAGTCAATCACGCGACCGTGAGAAAGCGAGCGCCCGTTCGGGAAACTCAAAGCTGGAGATGGGCCACGAAAAACCCGTCGCCACCCGAGAGCGGCGTGATCTGGCGCTGCGACAGCACCTCGCAGCCGTGGCGCATGGCGAAATTGGCGATTTGCGCGCCATTCTCGACCGTAAGCAGCGAGCAGGTCATGTAGACGAGGCGGCCGCCGGGGGCGACAAAGCCGCGCGCGGCGTCGAGGATTTCGCTCTGCAAGGCGACGAGTTCCGACAGCCGCGCGGCGCTCAGACGCCATTTCGCATCCGGCGTGCGTCGCCACGTTCCCGAGCCCGAGCATGGCGCGTCGACCAGAACCAGATCGTAGCCCGTCCCCGGATCCCCCGGCGCGCGCAGGGACACCTTCGCCCCGGCCCGTTTCGCGCGCGCGGGCAAATCGCGCATCCGGCCCGCATCGATGTCATGCGCTGCGATCAGCGCCTCCGGACAGGCTGCCGCCAGCGCCAGCGACTTGCCGCCACCGCCCGCGCAATAATCGAGCACACGCTCCCCGGGCCCGAGCGGCACCGACGCGATCGCCGCTTGCGAGGCCGCGTCCTGCAACTCCACCAGACCGTCCTTGTAAGCCGCGGCCTGCTGAATGCGCCGCGCCCCCGCGCCGAGTTCCAGCGCGGTCGCGGCCAGCGGGTGGGGCGTGGCTTCGATCCCGTCCTTCGCGAGCGCCGCGATCGCACGTTCGCGGTCCGTCTTGGCAAGATTGACGCGGAGGAAAACCGGTGCGCGGGCGCGCATCGCCTCGGAGATGGCGCCGAAATCCGCACCAAGATCGGAAGCGAGCTGATCACGCAGCCAATCGGGCCAGTCCAGCTGGGCAATATCGTCGGGCAAGGCATGGGGCAGCGCGGCGCGCTCGGCTTCGGACAAGGGGTCAGGCGCAAAGCCCTCCCCGGTGAAGATCGTCGCGGGATCGACGCCTTGCAGGCGCAGCGACCCGGCGACGAGCGCGCGTCCCGCAGCCCCGCCGCCGGCAAGCGCTGCGCTTGCCTTGCAGCGCAGCACGTCAAAGACGTGATCGCGGATCGCCGCGCGATCCTTTGAACCCGCGAAACGGTGACTGCGCGCCCAGTTGGTCAGCGCGCGCTCGGCCACCTCGCCCGACTGGATGCGGTCGAGAATATCGATGGCGGCGGCATAGCGCGCGGCTGGCGTCATGGGCGGGCTCCGAGGCGGGCTGTGATCTGGCCCGGTTCTAGGCGCGCCGGCTGGGCGGCGCAATGCCACGCGACAAAGACCGCTCCCGGGCCACACGCTCGTAGAATCTTGCTGTTAAACCTTAATTTATTGATCGTAACCCACTTTTTGCCACATTTACGCCGCGACAACTCCCTTTTTCTCCCTAAGGAACATGTAAAAGGACGTTTTCAGCCACGGGGTATCCCTCCTTGAAACGATTAATGAGTTTTCTGTCGGCCGAAGACGGCGCCACGACGATCGAGGCGCTGCTCTGGTTGCCACTTTTCGTCGGAATGCTGGCGGTAACCGTCGACGTTTCCCTCATTTTCAACGCCCAGTCCCGCATCCTCGGCATCGTGCAAGACGTCGATCGCGCCTATTCGGTCGGGCGGTTCGAGAATGACGAAGACACCATGGCGCGGCTGCGCGCGCTGCTTCCCTATGACCAAAACACCTACACGCTCGACACGAGCGTCACCGACGGGATCATCGAGACCCGCGTGACGATTCCGATGTCCGAACTCGTCGCGACGGGCCTCTTCACCAAAGTTCTGAACATGGACCTCACGGTCCGCGACTACCGCTACATGGAGTCCTGAGATGAGCCGCGTAACGATTACCGATTTCACCGCTGAAGAAGATGGCATGATCACTCAGCTTTCGCTGTTCTGGACGATCCTGTTCCTCGCCGTCGGCAGTCTCGCGCTCGACGTCTCCAATGGCTATCGCGAGCGGGCGCAGATGCAGGATGCGACGGATGCTGCCGCGCTCGGTGCGATGTATCTTGCTTCCGACCCCCTGATCACCAAAGACGAGGCGAGGACCCGCGCGGCCGAGCTGGCCCATTCCAACCTCGGCTCCGACGATGCGACTTCGGTCATCACCAAAGACGATGTGACCTTCGGCTATTACGACGCGACCAACAATCGCTTCCTTACGGATTACGCCCCCGACCTCGATCTCAGCCCCGCGGTGCGCGTGATGGCGCATCGCACCACCGACCGCGCGAACGCAGCGCCCACCTTCTTCGGTAAGGTGATCGGTCAGGACGGGTGGCAGATCAATACCGGCGCCGTCGCCGAAGCATACCAGCCCGCCTGCCTCACCGAAGGCTTGGCCGCGAAAGGTGTCATCGACCTGCAATCGGGCAACAGCTTCGCGTCGGGCTTCTGCCTCTACGCGGCGCAATACGTGTCGCTCAACCAGAACAACATGTTCGAGAGTGGCGCGATCGTGTCGATGCCCGACACCAGCAAGCTCGACATCCCCGCATCCGGCTTCACGCAGAACGACGGCTTGCAAGAGGCGCTGCGCACCTCCTTCTACAAGCTGCGCGTGCTCGACCGCATTCCGAAGATCATCGAATCCATGCGCGACGGCACTGGCTATTTGCCCTCCTATATCACGAACCGGACGCCGACCTTCCTCAACGGGACGAAGCTCGACACCACCGATTTCGCGCCCGGCAATCTCTACATACTCGACTGCAATTCGAGCGTGACGATCTCGGTCCCGAACAAGGTCGACGGGTCCGTGACGACCGACCCGAGCGTGATCTCCGAGGTCGCGGTTATCGCGAACTGCCCGGTGAAATTCGGCAACGGCGTCGCGCTGGAAAATGCGATCTTCGCAAACACCTCGACCGATGATCGCAGCTTCTCGGCGCCGCAGGGGCTGAGGATCGGGCGCGACGACAATTGCGCACCCGATGGCGGCGCGAAGCTGATCACGATGGGCGGTGTCTCTTCGGCGGCAAAAATTTCCTTCTACGGCGGTCAGATCCTCGCGATGAAGGATGTAAGCTTCTCGGCGCAGGCAGACGGGATCGAAGGAGTCGCGATCGTCTCTGGCGGCAAGATCGACGGCACCTCCAACTCGCGCTTCGGTCATTGCGATACCGGCATGGAGAGCAATATCGAGATGAGCTACTTCCGCCTGCGGATGTAAGGGACCTCCCAGCGGGCGCAAAGCGCGATCGAAACAATCCGCGGAAGATGGGATAGGAGAGGCCACGTTTTGGCCGCTCCATTGCTCCCGTCGTCGCCATGCCTGATCGCGCCGCTTCCGAGCAACCGCCTTCCCTACCGCGCGTGGCGATCGGTTTCAACAAATGCGGCACCCGCTTCCGGGGATGCCATGGCGGCCTGTTCGCGGTTCGGGCGTGGTGATCCCGAGCTTCGAGATTTTCGCCCGGCCCAGTAGTTTTCGCAGCAGTCGCGCCTTTCGCAGCAGTCGCGCCTCCCGCCCCGGTCACGGACCGGGATGGCCCTGCTCAATCGTCGGATTTGTAGCTGTAGCGGTAGTTATAGTGATATTGATAATGACCGCCATAACGCTCGGCCGCCTCGGCCTTGAAGCCGTTGAGGACCGCGCCCGTGATCGACGTGCCCGCCGCCTCGAAGCTCGCCTGCACGGCACGCACCGCGCCCTGCATCGTCTCGAGATGGCGCGCGATCACGATGCTCGCGCCTACGGAGCGCCCGATCACCACCGGATCGGTGACCGCAAGCGCGGGCGGCGCATCGACGATGATGAGATCGAACTCGCTGTCGAGCTGGCGAAGCATGGTCCCGAACTCGGCCCGCATCAGCAGTTCCGACGGGTTCGGAGGGTAGCGGCCCGAGGTGATCACCTTCAGCCCCTCGACCGGCCCGTCGCGCATCACCTCTTCCAGCGCCTTCTCGTGGCCGAGATAATCCGAAAGGCCCTCCACCGTCTTCGGCAGATGCAGGAACCGCGCGAGATAGCCTTTGCGCATATCTGCATCGATCAGACAAACTCGCTGCCCCGCTTGCGCCGCGACTACGGCGAGGTTGATCGAAAGGAAGGTCTTGCCCACCCCCGGCGCGGCCGAGGTCACCTGGATCGAGTTGGTCTGCGCATCCAGTAGCCCGAAATGCAGCGAAGTGCGCAGGGATCGCAGCGCTTCGGTCGTCACGGCGTCTGAATGTTCAAGCGCGAAGATCGGCAGGTCGCCCTTGCGGTGACGTAGATCGGACGCCTCCTTGGCGAAGGGAACGGTTGCGAAGACTGGCAGACCGAGCGCTTCGATCTCTTCGGCGCCCTTGATTCCGTGACGCAGCGCGCGACGGATCAGAACGTAGGCTGCGCCGATGATGAGACCCAGTATCCCCGCCAGCGCGACGATCCGAGATTTGCGCGGCGCGACCGGGATGATGCTCGCATAGGCTTTGTCGATCACGCGCACCGAACCGACAGTCGAGGCGCGCACGACCTGCAATTCCTGCGATCGGTTGAGAAGCTGGGTGTAGACCTGCTGCGCCACTTCGAGGTTACGCTGCAGATTGAAGATGTCCTTCTGCGTCTCGGGCAAACCTTGGGTCGCCTTCTTCGCCTGTTCCAGCTGCGCTTGCAGTTCCTTGCGGTTTTGCAGCAGCGCCTGATAGGCGGGGTGGTTGACCGTGTACTGGTTCTTCAGCTCGGCCTCTTTCAGATCGAGCGCGGACAGTTCCCCCTCGATCTTCGTGACGCGCTCCAACAGGGCCTGGGTCTCGTATTTCACGTCGACCGATTTCTGCTTCTGGCGATAGGCATTGAGCGCCTGCTCCGCCTCGGACACGTTCTTGCGCGCCTCGGGCAATTGCTTCTGGATGAATTCGAGGCTGTTCTCGGCGGAGGCCGAATTGCGCTCGATATTCTGGTCCACGAAAGACGCCGCGATCGCGTTGAGAATCTTTTCCGCGCGCTGGCGGTCGGTGTCCTGATACGCGGTATGCAGGATGTTCGAACCGCGCGGGCTTTCGGAGACCGAAAAGTTTTCGCGCATCGCCTGAATCGTCGCGTTGAGAGAGCGGCGCCCGATGTAGAACTCGCGGCCGACCGGGGCATCCATCTCGGATAGCGCAAGCGCGAAATCGCCATCGCGCGCGGTAACTTCGTGGCCGACCGTACCGCTGACTTCGGTGCCGTCGAGCAGCGTGACGCGATAGCTGTCGGCGCCGGTCACGGTCAGCGTCATCGGCTCTCCCTGCCATTGAGCGGGCACTTTCAGCTTACCGATCTGAACCGTCTCTGCGTTCCACTGGTATTGGGTGAACAGGCCCGGATCGGGCAAGTGCAGGTTCGCGGGAAGCATGCCGATAAGCGGCAGCCGGCGCGGAATGACGAAGTTCTGCAGGTCGAGCTTGTTCGCCGCATCGCCCAGCACCAGCCGCGACGACATGATCGCGATCTGGGTCTCGGCCTGCGATTTGCCGCCAACATCGCTGCCGAGAAGCGTCTGCATCGACTCCGGAAGCGCCGACAGACCGTTTTGCGACTGCTCGAGCTGCAACAGGCCGTTCGCCTCGTAGACCACCGGTTTGCGCAGCGCGACGAAAGCGCCGAGGATCACAGCCAGGGCAAAGGCCAGCGCGATCCATTTCCAGCCCCCCAAAAGCGCGCCGGCAAGCGCCATCAGGTCGATTTCGTCATCCTCGACCTCGGGCTGCGCAGCATGTCTCTGGGTTATCTCGGAAATTTGCTTCATCTGTCCCGCTCAATTTCTCAAATGCTTATCCAAACCCACGCGCGCCGCCAGTTACGCCGCTCACCGTTTCGGCGCGAGGCGCGAGACCCACGCCTCGCTCGCGGCGGAAATCTCGGTAAATGCCTTGCGATGAGCCTCGATCGGCTCGCGGTACGGGTCGGCGATCCCCTTGCTGCCCATCCATTGATCGAACAGCATCACCCGCCCGCCCAGTTGCGGCGCGCGGCGCGTTATCTCGCGCTTGTGGCCAGCCTCCATCACGAGGATCAGCTCGTGCTCGGCCCCGATCTCGGCGGTGAACTGGCGCGCGACATGGCCGTCGAGGCTCAGTCCGTTTTCCGCGGCGACCTCGCTCATGGTCTCGTCCGCGCCCGCGCCGACCACCGCGCCGATTCCGGCAGAGGTGACCTTGCACTCAGGCAGTGCCGCAGCGAGAAGCCGTTCGCCCACAGGCGAGCGACAGATATTTCCGACGCAGACGACGAGGATGGATCCGACTTTCGCCATCGCTCAGTTCGCCAGTGCGGAGGCCGCGCGAGCGGTGCTCAGCGTCGGCAGGATGTTGGAGACCACACGGTTCCATTTCGCGACCGGCGCGGTCGTGACATAGACGACGTCCTGCGGGTGCAGGAAGAATTTCGTGCCGACGACAAAGGCCGCTGCGCTCGACGTATCAAGCTGGAACACCACCACGCCGCTCGGCGTGTCACGGAACACGAAGACGCCGCGCGCATCGGCCTGATTGGTGTTCAATCCGCCGACAGCGGTGACGGCTTCGGTGAGGCTCACGTCGTCCTTGGTCAGGTCGATCGGACCGGGCTTCACCAACTGCCCCAGCAGATAGGCTTCCAGCTTCGTCGCGCGCTGCACCGAGACGACATCGCCATTGCGCAGTACCGGGTTGTTGGAGGCGATCCCCTGATTGAGGAAGGCCTGCAAGTCCACCGCGTAGCTGCGCCCGCCGCGGCGCACAAGAACCCGACGCGCATCGGCGGCATCGTTCAGACCACCCGCCTCGTTGATCGCATCGAGCAGCGTGAGCGATTTGGAGGTCAGCGGGATCCGCGCAGGCTTGCCGACCTCGCCGGTGACCGACACGGTCTGCGAGTTGTAGCCCACCACGCGCACCGAAACCTGCGGCGAGGGGATGAACTCCTTCAGCTTGCGCGAGAGATCGGCACGCACCTGTTCGGGCGTCCGGCCCGCGGCGCGCACGTTGCCGACGTAGGGATAGTAGAAACTTCCGTCCGAATTGACGCGAAGACCGCCCTCGGCGGGCGTCCGGGTCGAGCCTGCGGGCGAGGTCAGTTCGGGATGTTCGTAGACGACGATATCGAGCAGATCGCCCGGCCCGATGCGGTAGTTCCAATAGCCGTTCGAAGGCAGGGTCGTGCGCCCGCCGCTCAGATCGGAGGGCGCGCCGAAGGTGGAGACGTTGGCGAGGCTCAGCCGCACAATCGCGACATCGCCCGCTGCCGGATCCTCGACGGAACTGACGTTACGGGTATTTACCGGGAAATTGGTGGTCGACGTGTCGCAGGAGGCCAAAAAGAGCGACGCGCAGAGCGCCACAAAAATCCTCGTCACTGCCCCCATCGTGCCCTCCTGAGCCTCTTAATCCAAGCTTCTGATCCGTTCCGGCCATGCGGTCGGGACCGGGTTTCGTCTAGCGCCTCTGAATAGACAAGCTGTCGCCGTTTTCAACCGTCCAATCGCGTCGAGGCGCGATTCTGGCTCAAATCACTCAACCTGACGGCGAGCCTCCCACCCGCTGGAACCGCGTGAACTCCGCCCCGATCGTGTGAGCATATGCGCGACAGGAGCTCATCCTCATTGGTCGCGAACGCATTGGTCGCGAACAGGTGAGTGAAGTTTTCTGACGTTTTTCGCCTAACGCGAGTCAAAAGCCGTTGACCCTCCGGAAAAAAGTTAAGTATCCCTGTCGAGCAAGAGTATCCGTACGATTATCGATATTTTTTACGATGACGCGTTAGCGGAATATTAACATCTGCCGCCGCGATAATATTTTTTTCATGCAAGAGGGCAGTGTATGATTGGCCTTGAATATGTTGTGACGGCTTTCCTGGCATCGTTCCTGATGGCGGCCCTCATCGTTGCAACAAAGAGTTTTCATGGCAAGCTCACGCTCGACGGCGATCACGGCATCCAGAAAATCCACGCGGCCCCGACCCCGCGGATCGGCGGCTTTGCCCTTCTGTCAGGTGCGTTGGTTGCGGGTCTGACTTTGGATGCGCAGACACAGGCGCTTTGGTGGACGATCTGCCTCTGCGCGAGCCCTGCATTCGGCTCCGGGGCGATCGAGGACATCACCAAGAAAGTCTCCGCCAAGTGGCGCCTGCTCGCCACCGTATGTGCGGGGCTGATTTTTTGCCTCGTGTCCGGCTACCACATTGAACGCGCGGATATCCCCGGGCTCGATTACCTGCTGCGCTACCCGGCGTTCGGGATCGCACTCAGCGCCATCGCTATCGGCGGGATCGCCAATTCGCTCAACATCATCGACGGGGTGAACGGGCTCGCCTCCGGCAGCGCGATCATCGTCTTTTCTGCTTTCGCGGTTATCGCCGAGCAGACCAATGACGGGCCGATCTTGGCGATCTGCCTGCTGATGATCGGCTCGATCGCGGGATTCTTCGTGATGAATTTTCCGGCCGGAAAGCTGTTTTACGGTGACGCCGGGGCCTATGCGACAGGGTTCGTACTCGCCGTGATCGGCATCGTCTTGCCCGCCCGCAATCCCGAGATTTCACCGCTGATCGCCGTGCTCGCGCTCGCCTATCCGTGGATCGAGACGGTCGTCTCGATTCGCCGCAGGCTGAAGCGCGACGGAACCCATCCCGGCGCGGCGGATCGGCTGCACCTGCACAGCCTCGTCTATCGCAGCCGTGCGAAACGAATTGCCGAAGCGCTCGGACATCCGGAGATGCGCAATCCGATCACCTCGGTCGTTCTCTGGTCACTGAGCCTGATCGCGTGCTCCATCACCGTGATCAGCGCGACTTCACCCGCATCCCTCGGCGCGGGGGTCGGCGTGGTTTTTGTCTGCTACATGCTGATCTATCGTCGCGTCGCGCTTGGCAGCAAGCTTCGTCGTGCAATGGCGACCGCGCGCCGCGCACGGATCGATATGTAACGCGAGAGCTCACGCGCATCACCTTGGAATCCGCGCGTCTTAGCCCGGCGTATTCCAAGCGGTGGAGCCGAGTGCCGACCGGCGCGTCGAGTCTTACCTATCCTGCGCGGATCGGCGCTCGTCACCACCTTGCCCGGGCCCAGATCGGCCCAAGCGATTCCCTAATTGGCCACCTCGCGATACGGCGCTTCATCCTGCACAGGTGCAATGCTCTCCCAGAGCATCATCCACACCAAGGCCGCGAGAGGAAAAATCGCGAGTCCTGTCAACATCGGCTCCTACCCCAACACTCAAACACCCGTCTTATGATTGTCATATCATAACTCGAGCGAATCAGTGCGCATTTGTAAGGCCTGGAGCACTGTCGATTTGGATAGTTTTGCAGCGTTCCTCTGTGGTTAGGCGGAATCAAAAAGGCCCCGCTTCAAGCGAGGCCTTTCGAAAGATCGCGGATCGCGCGGATCAGTTGGTGCCGTTGGTTCCGTTGGTCCCGTTAGTGCCGCCGCTGCCCATAGCAGCTGCCGCGAGGCCGACGCCAACGATCACCGCAACGACCGGGGTCGCACCGCCGAGGTTGCTATTCGCCGCCGCCGTGCAGGATACCACGGCCTCACCTTTATTATTGTACACAGCGTCGACCACAGCTGTGTCGCAAACATTATTCGCTTTTGCCCAGGCAACGAGCGCGTCGTGGCTAAGATTGGCCGGCGCTTGCAGGTTCTGGGCCGCACCCGGAAGGGCACCAGCAAGAGTGGCTGCCACTACAACGGCACCCGTAAAGAACTTCGTCATCGAAACCTCCGATCAGGTTGGGATAGGTAAGACATTATTATCTTACATTAATCTTTTGGTGAACCATAGGGTTATTTGATACCCAAGGCCCATTCAGTTTAGTCGAGCACGCCGATCGCGATCTGCCCCACAGTTGGGGAAACCCATTGCCGCCCGGCCTGGATCCGTCCCGTTTTATCGGTCCAGTAAATATTGGTTATGGCCATCTTCGGATTGCGACATTGTTCTTCGTGGCGCGACAATTTTAGCCCTGCGAGGGTTTCGTTTCCAGCCGCAGTCATCTTGCAGCCGAGCAACACATAGTCCGCATGATTGTCCGCCGTAAGGAAGCGGTAGGTCCGGCGATAGGCGTCCATCTTGGCGCTGCGAAGGGCGGCGAGCGTCGGCCCCGAATCCGCCGCCATCAGATCGTCGCCCAAGCCGCGGGTCGCGACCACCACGCCCCGATCGACCGACACGGTGATATCGTCTCCGGACCGCCAAGTCTCGACGGTGCCATTCCGCCCGGCCAGAGACAGGGTCGCATTCGCGTCGCGCGACGGAATGACAACTTCGAGCCCGCGCTTCGGAACTGCTCGCGTCACCACCTTCACGCCCACACCTTCGCCATTCGTTGCGGATCGCACGGGCGCGCCCTGCCCCACAGCCCCTCCGCCCGGAAGCGTCATCGTGTTGCCCAGTTTGTCGAATTGCGCACAGCCCGCGACCGCCAGCAGCGCCGCGCCGAAAACAAGTGATCTCATCGCCAGAACCGCTCCCAATTTCCGTCGAAGGAGGCGGGCTGATCTTCGCGCACCATCCCGTAAAGCCTGTTGGCCACACCCAACCGCGCCCCGCCGTCGCGCACGATCGGCTGGATCACCGTCGAATAGCGCTGCTTCGTCGGCTGCCCGGTCGCCCAGTGCAGCGGGATGGTGATCATGAAGCCCTTGTCGAACGAGCCCTCGCCGAAATCTTCCGAGGACACATCGGTCCTCGTCGCATAGACCCCGACTTTCCAGCCATTGTCGAAAACGCGCGAGAAGCTCAGCGTCGCGCCCCAGTCGCCGGCGAGGTAACGGCCGACATCGAGCTGCGTATAGAACTGGTCGGTGAACTGATAATAAGCGGATAGATGGCCCGTCGTGACCTCGTAGTCGCGCAGATCGAAGCGCTGGTCGTAGCCGCGCTGGCGTACCCGGTTAAGCTCGGCCCCCAAAGCAAGGCGGCTGTGTTCCGGCGCCCAGAGAAGCTCGGTCGAGACACCCGCGAACATCGGCTCCAGATAGCCGGCGGTCACACGCCCGAAGAGATCGCGTCCCGGACGGAAGAAATAGGCCCCCGTCAGTTCCGGAATCGTCGGACCCGACCCCTTGTAATAGAGCCACGCATCCGAGCGCACATGCGGTAGCACCGAATCCGACGGCCGGTTCGCCTGATCGAGATTGCCGATCACCTTCTGGTTCACGCGCCCCGACAGCAACAGACCTGGCGCGATCTCGTATTGTGCCTGCACGCTTACACCCAGATCGGCGCGCAACGGATCGTCCGGGTCGAACAGGCCCGGAAGCAAATAAGGGCCGACACCCCAGGAAAAGCGCGGGTAGGTGCCGGGCGCGACCGGCAGCCGAGGGGGCGCGCCGTCAATCTGTGCATGGGCGCGCATCAGTTCGCCGCCGACGGGGTGGAATTCATAGGCCTCGAGGTCGTCGCGACGGATTGTCGTGGTCGAGACGGGCTGCGAATTTTCCGACAGGGTGATCGCGAACCGATCGACCATAGCAGGGGCCTGCGCGCTCAGCACCCGCGCGGCGCGCCCGAGCGCTTCGGGCGGCGCGTTGTATCGGTCGTTGCGAATCTGGATCGCAAGGGTGGAGCCGCTGAGCTTCGCACCTTCCAGCACCAGTCCCTGTTGCGCCAAAGCCGGGCGCAGCTTCGCCGTCAGATAGGCCGGATCGTTCGTCCAGCTTTGCGCCGCCTCGACGCCCGCGCGCGGTACGACCGGCGGCGGTGCATCTTTCAGCCCGCTCGGATGCGCGTTGTGCTTGGGGTTCAGCGCGTAGCTCAATTGCACGCTGAAATCGGTTCCGTAGAGATAGCCCGCCGTGATCGAGGCCTGATCGTTGATCTTGTATTGCGCGGCGATGTTGACCGGGGATTTGCGATCGAAGGTCGGACCGTCCTCGCGCGTATAGGCGTCGGAGGAATATTCCGCCATCAGCCGCAGCCTGTCCGTCGCCTGCCATTCGACACCCGCAAACAGTGCCGCATCCCCGGTAAACCATTGCTGCGGCTGGAACGTCCCGCCCTGCGCCCCGGTGCGATCTCCGCGCGTCTTGAAGTGATCGCTCAGCACGCCCAGCGGATTGTCGAAGCCGTTATTCGACCCAAGTCGCCCCCAACCGATCCCCGCCGTCGCGCGCAGTTTCGGCGAGATCGACTTGGTCGCCACGACATATTCCCCGGAATAGACCCCGGTGCCGGTCATGTCGTTGATGCCGAACGCCATCGCAGGCCAGAAGCGCCCCTCGTCGAGGAACCGATACTGGATCGAGAAGCTGCGATCGTAGAGCGTACCGCCGCCCATGTAGTTCTTGATCGTCGAATATCGGAAGCCAGCCGACAGGCGCGGCGTGATCTGGAACGCGGCCGAGACGCGCGTCTGTCCGGCGAAGGCGAAGACATTGAAGCCAAGCTCCGCATCCTCGCGACTGCCCGCGACGGGCATGTCGATCAGCCCCGGGATGCCATAGCTGTTATAGCCCCAGGCCCTGTCGGCCGATTGCGCGCAGGCGGGGCCGAAGCCGAGACCCGCGAGCGCACTGCTCGCCATAGCAAAGAAGAGAAAACGGGAGCGGTAGGGGCGCGCCAACATGTCAGGAAAATCCGCCTCGGTCACAATCAATTGGAGACCTAGCAGAGAGTCGCACTCCTCTGAAACGCGAATTGCTGCTTTTCCAAGGAATTGTCACCGATTTGCACTGCCGGGCGGCGACCCGCCGCCGAGCACGTGCTATTCGCCCACTGCGCGCATGTAGACATCTTCGTAGCGGATGATGTCATCTTCCCCGAGATAGGCCCCCGTCTGCACTTCGATCAGAACCATCGGCATCATTCCGGGGTTTTCGAGCCGGTGCGTCTCGCCGATCGGAATGTAGACGGATTCGTTTTCCGTCACGAGGCGCGCTTCCTTGCCCAGCGTCACGAGGGCGGTGCCCTGAACGACGATCCAATGCTCGGCCCGGTGGTGGTGACTTTGCAGACTGAGCGCCGCGCCGGGCTTCACCGTGATCCGCTTCACCTGGAACCGATCTCCGGTGACGAGGCTCTCGAACCCGCCCCAGGGTCGGTGATCGCGCGGGAAGTCTGTCGCCTGCGCAGCGTCGCGGGCCTTGAGCGCGTTAACCGCCGCTTTCACATCCTGCGCGCGCGAGCGATGCGCGACGAGGACCGCGTCGGGCATCGCCACCGCGATCACGTCCTCGAGCCCGATCCCGACCATCTGTAGCCGCGGGTCTTCCGAGCGCAGCAGGCTGTCGCGGCAATCGATCGCGGTGGCAGCGCCCGACAGCGCGACCCCGTCGGAACGCGCAGCCGGGGCCGCGCGGCGCACCGCCTCCCAGTCGCCCAGATCCGACCAGCCCGCCTGCACCGGCATCACGGAGACGCAGCCCGCGCGTTCCATGATCGCGTAATCGATCGAGATGTCGGGCGCATCCCCCCAGGTATCCGGGTCGAGTCGGAGAAAACCCAGATCGGCGCGCGCGGCAGCGAATGCCGCCTCGACGCGCGCGAGGAGGCTCGGCGCGTGGGTTCGCGCGGCCTCGAGGATCGCGCCCGAGGAAAACAGAAAGAGGCCAGAATTCCATAGGTAATCGCCGCTTTCATAGAGGGCGCGCGCCCGTACGAGATCGGGCTTTTCGATGAACCGGACCAGGGGCACGGGGCCGCCGACGCCTGACTCCTGAGAAGGTTCGAGATATCCATATCCCGTCTCGGCCCGGTCGGGGGTAATGCCAAAGGTCACCAACCGCCCTCCCCGCGCCGCCAGCTCCGCGCCTGCGATCGCCTCCTGAAACGCCTGCGCATCGGCGATGACATGATCCGAGGGCGCGACCAGCATCAGCGCCTCCTCCCCTGCCTCGCGTCGGAGCAAGAGCGCCGCGGCGAGAATGGCGGGGGCGGTGTTGCGCCCCTCGGGCTCCAGCATCACCGCGCCGGGATCAATGCCGACCGCGGCAAGCTGCTCGGTCGCGATGAAGCGGAAGTCGGATTGTGTGAGCACCAGCGGCGGCGCGAAACCCGCGCCCGACAACCGCTCTGCCGTCGCTTGAAACAGTGTTACCGGCCCTGTCAGTTCGGCGAATTGCTTCGGATAGCTGCGCCGGGACAGCGGCCACAGACGCGTTCCCGACCCGCCCGCTAGAAGAACCGGAGTGATCATGTGCATCCTCCCCATCTCGGCAGGTTTGTCCTGCCATGTCGGAGCTTTGCACGGTCATTCCTAACGTTACGTTAACGACGCTCGGAACCACTTTGGCGCGCATCTTTACGCACGAATTCGCCTTGTCAGATTGACTTGTCAGGCCCTATCCATCAGTCAGCAAAGCACACCCCGGTTGGACAAAAGACCCAAGCCATGACCGATCAGAGCCCGGCCCGCGCGTGGCATGTGGCGCAGTTCAAGCCCAACAGCGCCGCCATCGCCCGGCGCAATCTGGCGCGCCAGAAGTTCGAGGTTTTCCTGCCGATGATCGAGACGACGCGCCGCCAGTCGGGCAAATTTGTGACCCGCAGCGCGCCGCTCTTTCCAGGCTATCTTTTCCTGCGCGAGACACCTGGCTCGGCGCATCTCGGCGCGGTGAACGGGACGCAGGGGATAACGCGGCTCGTGGCGCTTGCAGGTCGCCCGACGCCGGTGCCCGACGCGATGATCAAGGCGCTGCGCGCGCGCTGCGATACTCAAGATCAAGTTCAGCCGCTGCCGGATTACGCGCCCGGCGATGCGGTCACGCTGGCGACCGGGCCGTTCGCGGATTTTGTGGCGACGGTCGAAAGGGTCGATGCCGAGAGACGGGTCTGGCTGCTGTTGGATTTCATGGGCCGCGAGACCCGGATCAAGGCTACGCCTGACGCCTTGATCTAAGCCCGCGAACCAGCGCTACAGCCTAGCCTTTGTGCTGCTCATACGCGGCCAAGGCGCGCTCCCGCCCTTCCTTGAGATCGATCAGTCGATCGGGATAGTCCTGATCCGGCGTTAGCGCCCAACTCTCTGGGATCGCTTCGAAATAATCCGTCGCCATCTCAGGCGGATTGGCCTGCCCCTCGGCGATGAAATCCTTCCGGTAGCGCCCGTCCCTATCGAATTTATCCAGCTGCGTCTCCGGATTGAACACGCGGAAATAGGGCGTCGCGTCGGGCCCCGGACCTGCGACCCATTGCCATCCCATCGCGTTGCTTGCCGGGTCCCAGTCGATCAGGCAGTCCTCGAACCAGCGCAAGCCCACCCGCCAATCGGTCATCAGGTGCTTGCTGAGATAAGAGGCCACGATCATCCGGGCGCGATTATGCATCGTGCCGGTGACATACATCTCGCGCATCGCCGCATCGACGAAAGGCTCTCCGGTCATACCGCGCCGCCACGCCTCGGCGTCGTTATTGTCGCGCCGCCAGTCGAAGCCGTTCCACTCGTCGCGCCAGTTTCTCTCGGCCATGTCGGGCCAGTGAAAGAACAGGTGCCAGGCGAATTCGCGCCAGACGAGCTCTTTCAGGAAGGTCTCTGCACCGGGGTTGCCCTCGGCCATCTCGCGATAACCGGCATGCCAGATCGTACGCGGGGAGATCTCGCCATAAGTCAGGTTTTCGGACAGGCCCGAGGTACCGCCCGAAGCGGGCACATCACGCTGCGTCTTGTAGGCCGAGAGGCGATCGCGCAGGAAATTCGACAGCCGCGACTGCGCGGCGCGCTCGCCGACATTGACATGTTTCGCAACGATGGCCGCACCGCGCCGCATCGCCGCTCCCATCTTCCAGTCCTCCAGCTTTTCGCTTCTTGGCCAATCACTTGGCGGGCGAAGTTCAGACACTGTCTTAACTTCCGGCGCGACATCCGTGCCCTTCACCGCGTTCCAAAAGGGCGTGTAAACCTTATAGGGGCCGCCGGTCTTGGTCTCCACCGTCCACGGTTCGAACAGCAGATGCCCGGTGAAGCTTTTTGCCTCGATCCCGTCGTCGGAGAGCGCGGATTTCACCTCCGTATCGGTGTCGCGACCCGGCTTGTCGTAGCGGCGCGACCAATAGACCGCGCCCGCCCCCGTCTCCTCGATCAGCGCACGGAGCACCGTAAGCGGCGCGCCCTTGCGCAGGATCAGCTTCGAGTCTTTCTCCGAGAGGCTTTCCGCAAATGCCTCCACCGCAAGACCGAGCCGCCATTTCGCCGCCGCCCCCAAGGCTTCGACCTGGTCGTCATGGATGAAGACCGGGATCACCGGGGCACCGGTCGTCGCGGCCGCCGCCATCGCCTCATGATCGTGGAATCGGAAGTCGCGCCGCAGCCATAACAGGACGGGGGTGTCACTCATGCTCGTCTCCTTTGCCTCCCTCTCCCTACGCGCCGCGCCCGATCCGGTTCAGTCGCGCCCAAATTTTCCGCATCCGCCCCGCTTGACCATAGCGCCGCACCGTCAAACCCGGCGCTCCTGCCTAACGGCCGTGCAAATGCCTCTTGCGAGGGCGAAAAAGCCGCTCTAGCGTTTTCACAAAACGAACACAAAACAGGGAAGATACAATGAAGACTTCTGCTCTCCTTATGGCGGGGATCGCCGTGGCCGCACTGAGCGCGCCCGCGCGGGCCGCCGATCCGGACCTGACTATCTTCGATTGGGCCGGCTTCGAAATTCCGGGCCTGTTCCAGCCCTATATCGACAAATACGGCGACAGCCCGACTTACGCCTTCTACGGCGATGACGACGAAGCCTATCAGAAACTCGCCTCCGGCTTCAAAGCAGATGCCGCCCATCCCTGTTCGCAGATGATCTCGAAATACAAGGACGCCGGGCTGATCGAGCCCTGGGATGTCTCCAAGATCCCGGAGTTCAAGAATATCGACCCCAAATACCTGAACTCGAAGATTTTCGTCGATGACGACAAGAACGTCTGGTACCTGCCGACCGATTGGGGCGCGACCGCAATCGCCTACAATCCCGACAAAGTCCCGGCCGAGGACGTGGCCAGCCTCGATGTCTTCGTGAACCCGAAATATGCGGGCCGCACCTCGCTGCCCGACAGCTCGGACGACGTCTGGGCGCTGGCCTATCTCGCGACCGGCGTGACCGACTGGACCAATGTCACCGACGAGCAGTTCCAGGCCGCCGCCGACTGGCTGCGCGAAGCCAACAAGAACGTGCAATCTTACTGGACCGACCCCTCGCAGCAGGCGCAGTTGATGGCCTCGGGCGAGGTTCTGGTCGCGTGGTCGTGGAATGACGGCGTCGCCTATCTGCAGGACGACAATTATCCGGTCGCCTTCCAGCGCGAGGCGAAAGAGGGCTCGTCGACCTGGTTCTGCGGCTTCGTGAACCTCAAGGACGGTCCCGGCTCGGAAGAAAAGCTTTACGATTTCATGAACGCATGGCTGCGCCCGGAGGCGGGCCCGGTTCTCGTCGACGAGATCGGCTACGGTCACACGAACACCGAGGCGATGAAACTGATCCCGCCGGAGCAGCTGGAAACGGCAGGCCTGACCGAGATCAACGCGCCTGTCCTCGCACAGACGCCGAACTCGCCGGAGCTGCGTGAAAAGCAACTGGCCGAGTTCGAGAAGATCAAGGCTGGCTTCTGATCACTGCGCCGAATACGTCACAACCCGAGGGCCGCGTCTGACGCGGCCCTTTCTAATTGCCCCCCTCGTGCTAGCTGCGTGCAACCGACCATTTGAGACCGACCATGATCCTCGACGCAGCCATTCTCATTCTCGCCCTGATCGTCCTTGCCGCGATGTTCCTGCCGCAGCTACGCGACCTGCCGCGCTGGCGCGCCATGGTGACGCCGCTGGCCTCGATCATCGGCTCGGGCTTCCTGGTGCTGGGGCCGATCCTAGAGGTGCGCTACGGCAGTTTCGCGCCGCTTGCGATGGCGGCCTTGTGTGGCTTGGGATGGCTGTTCGGCGCGGCCGTGCGCGCCAATATCCGCGCCGAGGACGTGCCCGACACCCGCGCCGTCAAGCGCATCGAAGAGGTGGCACAGCTCGCACTCGCCTTCGCCTATGTCATCTCGGTCGCCTATTACCTCAACCTGTTCGGGGCCTTCGCGGTTTCGCTTACGCCGTGGAACACGGCTTTCGCGGCGCGCGCGGTGACGACGACGATGCTCGCCATCGTCGCGATCGCCGGATTCTCGGGCGGGTTCAAACGGCTAGAGCAGATGGAATATGCCTCGGTCGCACTCAAGCTCGCGATCATCGCCGGACTGATCCTCGGCCTTGCGGTCTATTTCGGCAAGGTCGCCGTCGCGGGCGATCTTGTGGTCGATGCGCCGACGCTGGGGCCGTGGGACTCTTTACGGCTGCTCTTCGGCCTGATCGTGACCGTGCAGGGGTTCGAGACCGCGCGCTATCTGGGCAAGAGCTACGATGCCGACACCCGGGTCGCTGCGATGAAATGGGCGCAGATGCTCGCGACCGCGATCTACATGGTCTATATCGCGCTGCTGGCTTACATCTTCACGCCCAACGCCCATAACCTGACCGAGACCGCGATCATCGACATGATGCGCGTCGTCGCCCCGATCCTGCCGGCCATGCTGGTAGCCGCGGCGCTGGCCGCGCAGTTCTCCGCTGCCGTGGCCGATACCGGTGGCGCGGGCGGTCTGATCGCGGAATTCTCGCGTGGGAAGATCCCGCAAAAGGCGGCCTACCCGGTGTTGATCGGCGCGGGCATCGTGCTGACCTGGACGACCGACCTGTTCCAGATCATCTCCTACGCCTCGCGCGCCTTCGCGGGCTATTACGCGCTGCAAGCAGTGCTGGCCGCACTGCAAACCGAAGGGACGAAGCGCCACGCGTTCTGGGCACTTGCTGCGCTTGGGGTCGCGATCACGCTTCTGGGCATCCCGGCCGAAGGCGACTGAGGCGCCTATCCGGCCAAGCTAGCTCTCGGCCAGCGCCTGCGCATGCAGCCGCGCATCGAGCGCATAGTAATCCCCTATGAAGCCGCGAATATCGTCCGTCAGGAACGCCTCGTAAGGTGGGGTGCGCGCCCCCATCCAGTCCCCCGGCAGGGCATCGGAGAGATCGCGCGCCAGCGTCCCGCGTGTCTTTTGCGCCGCATTGGTCAGCCCGAGCCGGATCTCGCGCAGGTCCTCCGGCAGGCGCTCACGCAGGAAGGCCTCGAAACTCTCGATCTTTTCCAGCGCGAAGAGCCTGTCCCAGCGGCGATTTTGCAGGTAGCTCCACTGTGCCGCCCAGTGGCTGTCCTGCACCTCGCGCGCAGTGGCGTTGATGTAGAAACAGAATTGGCGAAAGCTCAGCCCGCGCTCGACCATCTCCCGGTCCGGCGCGTCTCCCCCCGCGAAGAACGCATAGACCGACCGGGTATGATGGAGCACCGAGTCTTGCATACGATTGCGCCCGAACTTGTCGCAATAGCAGCTGACGAGCCGATCGACGGGATCGCGCAGAAGCGCGACCGAGACCCAATCCGGCGCGTGATCAACGCGGGCGCGTGCGGCGAAGGCCCAGTGGCGTGCCTGCATCCGGCTCTGCCCGGAATCGAGCCAGTAATGCGACATGCCCGGCTCGGCTCGTCCATCGCCCACCAACCGCAGAGCCCAATCCTTGACCGAGGTATTGGCGACCTTCGCGATCGGGCAGAACACCACCCGCGCCGGCGCAATGTAGAGCATCGCGCCATCGTACTGGCTACGATCCTGATCGCGCAGAAGCCGGGCCTTGCGTCGATATTCCTCCGACCCGCGCAGCTCCCGCTCGACATCGGCCACGCTCGCGCGCCGCTCTTTCAACGCGGCCTGCGCCCGCGCTTTCGCAGGCCGCCCGAGATAGGCCTGAAACAACGTGTCGATCGCGTCAGGCGTGGCGCGCATTTGCGCGGCCAGTTCCGGATCGGCAAAGGCGACGGGCTGCAGGGATAAACCCGTCATGCGGCGAGACTTTCATAGCCGGACATCAGAGGCGCGAGCTGCGCGGGCCAGCCATATTGCGCCACGTCTTCGGGGCGGCGCTGCGAGCCGATCGCCCCCGTCATGGCATCGCGCAACAAGCGACGAAACTGCACAGGATCGTCCGCGACATGAACGCCGCTCAGCCCCTCCGCATCCTCGAACCCGCGCATCGCCGGGCGCATCGCGACGACGGGCTTGCAGGACAAAAGCGCCTCCGCGGTCTTGAGATTGGTGCCGCCTCCCTCGGTGATCGGCAGGCAGATGGCGCAGGCGTGATGCAGAAGACCACTCAAGGTTTCTTCCGCCACCACGCCCAGGGGCGCGACGAATTCCGCGTTCATCTGCGCGTAACGTTCATAGCGGGCGTCGGTGGTAATAAGGTGGGTCATCGCCCCCGCGACGGCGAGGCGGCTACGAGGCGGAAGGAACCCCGGAATTTCGCCAAAAGACGCCCAATAGCCCGTGGCGTTCGGCGGATGCGCTGAGCCCGCAACGAGTGCGTAAGCCCCATCCAACGGTGCGGGTGGACGCGCCTCGGGATCGGGCGCCCAGCAGCCGTTCGGAGCCACGACGATTGCCGGCGCGCCCGGCTGGCACGCGAAGTGCCGTGCATCGGCCTCGCAGACCGCGATGACCAGATCGGCCGCCGCGACGAGCGCCGCTTCGAGCGCTTCCGCCTGCGCGCGCCAATGCGGGTCGATCAGCGCCGCCTCGACATTATGGGCGGAATAGATGAGCCGGGCGCGGCGCAGGATGGGGTCGCGTTCCAGCGCTTCGGCGAAAAGCGGATAGAGCCATGGATGCTCGAACTGCACCGCGTCGGGTGCGAAGTCGCGCAACTCGCCGATCAGCCCGGGGATCAATGGATGAGCGGCGAGAGTGTCCGATATATGCAGATCCTCTCGGCGCTTCGGATCGTGGAGACGCGGCAGCAGCGCCATCGGCACCGCCGTACGTTGCTCGTCCGGGGAGCCGTCGGGATAGCCGCGCGTCGAATAGATCGGGACATAGCGAAAGATATGCCCCGCCGCCCGCGCCTGCCGCGCGATCGCTGCGACCCGGCGCTGACCGCCATGTAGCGGGCGGTGGATCGGATAATGACCGAAAGCGGCGATCTTCATGCGGCGTCCTCCCGGTAGGTCGTGGCGTTTTCGGAAAGCGCGTAGGATGAGGCGGGACGTGAAGATTTCTCCGACGAGTCCACGTCGAAACCTTCGGTCAACGCCACTCGAAAATCGGCCCATCTATGCGGCTTGAACCGCTCCACATGCGCGCGGGCCGCGCGATAGGCCGCCTCGTCCACCATCAGCGCCTCGGTGCGCGCAAGCCAGCGCTCGCCCTCGAACAGACCGATCGCCTCGGAGGCCCCGCCCCCGGCTTCGATCAGCGCTGGCGCATCCGACGTGAGACAGGGTTTGCCATGCAGCAGCGATTCCACGACAGGCAGGCCCCACCCTTCGTAATGGGAGGGGTAGATGGTGAAGCGACAGTTGCCGTAGAGCACCTGCAACTCGGCATCGTCCACATCGTCGAGGATGCGGATCGCGCCATGCGGCAGGCCGGGATCGGCCCGCACCATCGCGAGCAGCGGGTCGATCGACCAGCCGGGCTGCCCCACCCAGACCAAGGGCAAGACATCGCCGCCGTGCCGCGCACACAGCTCCCGCCAGAGGCGATAGGCGAATGCGTGGTTCTTGCGCGGCTCTTGCGTGCCGACCATGAGGACGTAACGCCCGGGCTCCAGGCTTCGGTGCGCGAAGATTCCCGAGAGATCGTCGGCGGGCGTGGTTCGCGCCACCGCATCGGCACCGAGGGCAACGACACGCACTTGGGTCGGGTTCAACTCGGGGTAGCCGCAACTGGCGGCGTGGGCGAGCAGATCGCACCGCGTCACCTCTGAATTCGTCCAGATCCGATCCACCCCCCAGAGCATCCAGTGCAGCGCGGGCGGAAAAGTCTTGCGCGTCGTGGGTTCGGCGACATGCCCCCAGAGGATCGGGATCAGGTCATGAATGTAGTAGCTCAGCCGCCAGCCGTGGGACTGGCGCATCTCATAGGCCGCGCGGTAGCGCGCGTCGCCCCAGAATCCGCCGGCCGAGACATAGTCACTCACTTCCTCGGGCGAAATCCGGTTTCGATCGGCGCAAATCTCGTCATGGACCGTATCGATGAGCCCGTAATTCGCCCGGTGATTGAGCGCATCGAGCGCGCGGATGCGCGGCGCGATAGGCGGAGCGATCCGCTCGAGCCGTACGAGCCAGCGGCGCATCTGGGCATATTCGTCACCGCTCAGCCGCAGCAATTCCTCCGCCGCGGCGCTCTCACGCCGCGCACGAAGTGCAGCTTCGCTTGGTCTTGCGCCCTGTCCCGAGTCGCGTCCGACCGCCCGCAATCTGCGCGAGACTCGCCAGACAAACCGCCCGATCCGCGCCCATGACCGCCAGCGGCGCGGCGCGGTGAGGGCGCGCGCAGGTGCCTCCGGCTGAAAACCGTTGCGAAAGATGACCTCTTCGAAGATCGCCTGAGGGATGCGATAGAACCCGCCACGCGCCTCGTCATAGATCACTGGCACCGTCCGCACGCCGAAGTGCGCGGCAAACGCCCGCCAGACCTCATGTTCCACCCGAAGGATGCCCATGGGGCGCCAATGGCGGAACTGATAGCTCGTGCTGAGATCGATCAGGATCGTCTTGTCGCGCATCGCGCCCCTCCATGGCCAGTTCTTGACCCGACTCGAGCTATAGCGTGCTGCCAGTTCACGTCCGGTTAATGCGCATTCATCCCATCCGACGCCTTGAAGCGCCCTGATCTTCCCCCTATATTCCAAAGCGTTCCCGGCAACGGGGACTATGGGCATAAACGCGCATGTAATAAGCGGATCGGACCCGGGGGCGGTACCCGGCGGCTCCACCAATCAACCCTCGTTGGGGGAGAATGGGGCCGAAATAGGATCGACGAACGTGTAAAGATGTTTGCTTTGTCCCGGTGAGCCACCACCGTTATCGGTGCAAATTGTACAGTTGCCAACGACAACCGTGCTCCGGTCGCTCTGGCTGCGTAAGCAGCTCGGGTAACCGAAACTTAACTCCTTGCGCTTAGCCGCGTAAGGCGGGGCCCGCAGGAGCCTTGCAACAGAATCCTGCATTTCTTCCCCCCTTTGTTCATTCGATCACCGTTAACCGGTTTGAAATTCGTGACTGCAATGCTGGCCCGAAAGGATCGGCTGGACGAAATCGACGGGTTGTTTGACGCGGATGCCTTGACCAAAGGACCGATCTCTGGGCTCGAGATTCGACCGGAGGTTTTCGGCGAACGGGTTCCGGCGTTGCGGGCGCATTTACACGGAATTCAGATAGCCGTGCTACGCCATGTCGAATCCGGCGACTGGCTCTGGACGCTTCTGAAAGTCGCGGGAAAATCCGCGCAGACCGCGCGTTCGCTGGAGTTTACCGGACAATTGGCCATGCGATTTCGCGGAGAAAAAATCGTGGAATCTTACAACACTCACGACGTGATTGCGCTGCTCTAGGGCTTGGAACTGATGCCCGCCGACACGGTCGCGCTCTGCCTATCCGGAGAGATGCTGGAGTAAGCAGAAACGCTACCCCGTCTCGCCTCTAGGATGCAAAAGCATCGATCGCGACGAGGCTGGCGCGTCCCCGCAAAGTCGCGCTTCGCGCTCCCTCGCCCGCCTTGCGGCCCGCCAAGAATCCCCTATGCTTGAGGCCGAGAAGAAAGGGACTTGGCCATGACGCAATCCATTGATTACGGAAACCTGATGCATCACGCGATGCGCGGGCTGATCCAGACAGTGCTGAGCGACATCGCGGCGAATGGCCTGCCCGGTGAACACCACTTTTTCATCACCTTCGATACCCGTCATCCCGACGCCGAACTCGCCGATTGGCTGCGCGAACGGTACCCCGAGGAAATGACAATCGTCATCCAGAATTGGTATGACAATTTCGAAGTGGGTGAGGACGGTTTCTCGATCACGCTGAACTTCGGCAATTCGCCCGAGCCTCTCTATGTGCCGCTCGACGCGATCACCACCTTCGTCGATCCCTCGGTAGAGTTCGGCCTGCGTTTCGAAACGCAGGAATATGACGACGAAGACGAATTCGAAGAGGAAGAGGTGGCCGAGGAAGAAGAGGCGGCCCCCGCCGCGCGTGGCGAGGCCGAAGTCGTGAGCCTCGATCAATTCCGCAAGTAACCCGGTGGCGTCGGAGCCTCCGAACCGCGAAGCGCTTCTGTCGCTTTATCGCGGCTATCTGACTTGCCTGAACGAACAGGACTGGGCGCGTCTCGGTGATTTCGTGCATCCCGAGGTCACTCATAATGCGCGCCCGCTTGGCCTCGCGGGCTACCGGGAGATGCTCGAGGGTGACCATCGCGCGATCCCCGACCTTCATTTCGATGCGGAAACACTTGCGGCCGATCCGCCAGTGATCGCAGCACGGCTGCGCTTCGACTGCACGCCCGTGGGAATGCTCTTCGGTCTGCCGGTGAACGGCCGCCGCGTGAGGTTCGACGAGCATGTCTTCTATCGCGTTGCAGATGGCCGCATCCGCGAAGTGCATTCGCTGATCGACCGGGATGCGATCGCCGCACAGATCTGAGAGCCGCCCCAAGTATACCTCCGTATACCGTTGCAAAATTCCTTCGCGGGCCCTATCAGTGCGTGCGAAAGATTGCGCGCAATCATGGAGGCCCAGATGACCGCGACCCGCACCGAAACCGACAGCTTCGGCCCGCTTGAAGTTCCTGCAGACAAATATTGGGGCGCGCAGACGCAGCGCTCGATCATGAACTTCCCGATCGGATGGGAGCGCCAGCCGGTCCCGATCATCCGCGCGCTCGGCGTGATCAAGAAGGCCTGCGCGATGGCCAACAAGGCGCAGGGCAAGCTGGACGCGAAGATCGCCGATGCGATCATCGAGGCGGCCGGCGAAGTGATCGAAGGCAAGTTCGACGACAACTTCCCCCTCGTGGTCTGGCAGACCGGATCGGGTACGCAGTCGAACATGAACGCCAACGAGGTGATCTCGAACCGCGCGATCGAAATTCTGGGCGGCGAGATGGGCTCGAAAGACCCGGTTCACCCGAACGATCACTGCAACATGGGGCAGTCCTCGAACGACACCTTCCCGACCGCGATGCATGTCGGGATCGCGATGCAGGCGCGCGACGTGCTGCTGCCCGGTCTGCGCAAACTGCACGCGGCGCTGGAAGCCAAGTCCGAGGACTTCAAGGACATCATCAAAATTGGCCGCACCCACACGCAGGACGCGACGCCGCTGACCCTCGGCCAGGAATTCTCCGGCTACGCCCATCAGGTGAAGAAGGGAATCGAGCGCGTCGAAGCCTCACTCGGCGACATCTACGAACTGGCCCAAGGCGGCACCGCCGTCGGCACCGGTCTGAACACCCAAGTCGGTTGGGCCGAGACCGTGGCGGCGAATATGGCCGAGATTACAGACCTGCCCTTCGTCACCGCGCCGAACAAGTTCGAAGCGCTCGCCGCGCATGACGCGATGGTCATGTTCTCGGGCGCGCTGAAAACCGTGGCCGCCTCGCTCTTCAAGATCGCCAACGACATCCGCCTGCTGGGCTCTGGCCCGCGCTGCGGTCTGGGCGAGCTGATCCTGCCGGAGAACGAGCCGGGCTCCTCGATCATGCCGGGCAAGGTGAACCCGACGCAGGCCGAAGCGCTGACCATGGTCTGCGCCCATGTCATGGGCAATGACGCGGCCATCGGTTTCGCCGGCTCGCAAGGCCATTTCGAGCTCAACGTCTACAACCCGATGATGAGCTACAACGTGCTGCAATCCATGCAGCTTCTGGGCGACAGCGCCTCGGCCTTCACCGACAACATGGTTGCCGGCATCGAGGCCAACGAGCCGCGCATCGAGAAGCTGCTGCACGAGTCGCTGATGCTGGTCACCGCGCTCGCGCCGACGATCGGCTACGACAACGCGACCAAGGTCGCGAAGACCGCGCATAAGAACGGCACCACGTTGAAGGAGGAGGCGATCAAGCTTGGCTTCGTCGACGAGGAAACCTTCGACAAGGTCGTCCGCCCCGAGCGGATGATCGGCCCGAAAGCCTGATCCAGCTTCCATGAATGACGAAGGGCGGCCCCGGTGGCCGCCCTTTTCATTGGGGGGCTCTGCCCCCGCGCTTTCAGCGCTCCCCCGGGATATTTCGGCAAGCCCGATGCAGCCATGTCCGTTCGGGCTTGTCTAAATATCCCGAGGTGAATGCCGAAGGCAGAGGGGCAGCGCCCCTGCCCGGCCCGCAGTTCTCAGGCAAGATGAAGATGTACGCGGCGGTTCATCTTGCCCTTCTTCTCGATCTTGCCGAGCCGGAGGCCACCGATCTCGCCGGTCGAGGCGACATGGGTGCCGCCGCAGGGCTGCAGGTCGATGCGGTCGGCAGCTTCGCCGATCGCGACCAGCCGCACCCAGCCCTGCCCCTTGGGCGGCGCGACCGAGAGCGTCTTGACCAGCTCTGGCTGCGCCTCGAGTTCGGCATCGGTGATCCAATGCTCGACCACTTTCAGGTCTTGCGCGACCCAATCGTTCAGCTGCCGTTCGATCGCTTCCAGATCTTCAGGCCTCTCCGGCATATCGAAATCGAGCCGCCCCTTGTCGGACCCGATCTGTCCGCCCGTCACCGGCAGCGGGATCGCGACCGACAGCAGGTGAAGCGCGGTATGGACGCGCATGTGGCGGTGGCGGCGTTCCCAGTCGAGATGCTGCTGCACCTGAGCACCGAGAGGCGGCAGGGGCTGCGGCTCGGCGGGCACGAGGATCACCGCGCCGGGCGCACCGGGTTCGGCCTTCACGGTGGTCGCGATCTCGATCTCGCCGCCGTCCCAGACCAGCTTGCCGCTATCCCCCGGTTGGCCGCCGCCGGTCGGGTAGAAGATCGAATCCGCGCAATAGATGCCGCCTTCGTCGGTCAGCCCGGTCACCGGAACTTCGAGATCGCGGGCATAGGGGTGGATACGGTAGCTTTGCTGCTGCGATTGTTTAACGGTCTCCTGCATCGGCCTCTCCATCGGAACTGTCGTGGCGCTGTCGTTCTAACCCTTCCGGACCTTCGCCGGGTTGGGGCTTGCCATACTCGGCGCGGCTGACGGGGCGCTTGGAGGCGGTGTCGTCACCGTCCTCCGAACCCTCGTCCTCGGCCTCGGCGGATTGCGCCTCGGCGTCGTCCTTATTGGGCCGCAACACCTCGGGGTTGCGCAACCAGACGTCACGCTGTGCGAAGGGAATCTCGATCCCGGCCTCGGCGAAGCGTTGATTGATCTCGTGGTTCATCTCGCTCTGGACGCGGAGGATGAAGTTCACGTCCGAGAGGATCACGCGCACCTCGAAATCGAGGCTGTCCGCGCCGAAGCCCTTGAAGATCACGACAGGCTCGGGGTTCATCATCACCAGCGACTGGTTCGCGGCCACCTCGTGCAAGATGGTCTCGACCTTGCGGGTGTCGGTGCCATAGGCCACGCCGACCGGCACGATCAGGCGCCCCGTGACATTGCCGCGCGTCCAGTTCGTCACCTGCCCCGAGATCAGGTCCGCATTGGGCACGATGACTTCGGTGCGGTCGAAGGTCTCGATCCGGGTGGAGCGCACGGAGATCGCCTTCACGATCCCCATCTGGCCGTTGACCTCGATCCAGTCGCCTTCGGAGATCGGGCGCTCGATCAGCAGGATGATGCCCGAGACGAAGTTCTGCACGATGGTCTGCAAACCGAAACCGACACCGACAGAGAGCGCACCGGCGACGATGGCGAGCGAGCTGAGGTCGATCCCGGCCGAGGAAATCGCGATCACCGCGGCGAGGAAGATGCCGAAATAGCCAAGGCCCGAGACGATGGCGTTCTGCCCGCCCTTGTCGATCTTGGTCTTCGGCAGAAGCGAGGTTTTCAGCGCCCCTTGCAGGAGCCGGGTAACCATCAGGCCGATCACGAAGACGATCGCGAAGGTCAGGAAAATGCCAGGCGAGATCGTGACGCCGCTGACCGAGACGCCGTTCTGGAAGCGCGTCCACATCTCGGCCAGATCGGCCGGGCGCGCGCCCCAGATCAGAGCTGCGGGCGGCATCGCGAGCAGGCCAAGCAGGAACCCGATCAGCGCCGGGATGAGAGAGTCGCGCCCGTCGTCCTCGCGCCGGGCGACCAGCACATAGACATCGGTAAAGAACTGGTTGAGCACCAGGAGCAGCGCGATCAGCCCCAGCGTCAGGATGGTCGGGAAGATCAGCGCGTTGGCGGCGTTGATATAGCCGATACCGCCCAGAACCGGCGCGACCACCGCGACCGCGATCAGCGCATTGCCGAGCGCCCCCACGAGCCGGTCGCGGAACGCGCCCTCCTCGGAGCCGGAGGTCTCGTTGCGCAGGTGACGCCGCAGCAGTTGCCCGAAGCGGAATAGCGCGATCGCGGCAAGAACCTGCAGCGGAAAGACCAAGACGCCGAAACCGGCATCGAGCGTATGCCCCGCCGCATCGATCTCTTCGGCCGTTTTCGCGCTTCCCTCGATCACATCCTGCCCGCGCGCGACGAGCCAATCGCCGAACGGGCCCTGGATCGCCGCGAAAACCGCCAGCGAGATCGTCAGCAACCGGCCTTCGCGGCGACGCTCGCTTTGCAGGGTGAAGGGCGCGACTTGCCGGTCGTTGCGCGGGAAGATGCGGCCCGAGAGCCAGAAGGCGACGAAGGCCGCGCTCAGCACCACGCCGATCGCTATGAGCAGCTCCATCCATCGCGAGCCGAAGAGTTCGGTCTGAACCAGCGCAGCTTCGAGCAGCACGATCCCCGCGATCGGCAGCAGGAGCTGCCCCAGCGAGACGATGAAATCGATCACCCTCTGCGCATTGCGCGCCAGCCGCGCCTCGAGCACATCGGCCAGCTTGTCGATCCATGTCCGGCCGCGCGCCACCAGAAGCAGCGCCACCAACAGCAAGCCCACGATCGCGGGCGCGTTGTTGCGCGCACTGGCATAGGGATCGGTGTCATTGAGCTGCTGGCCCATCTCCGAGGCAAGCTCGGAGGTCAGTTCCGACAGCACTTTCAGCCCCTCGGGCCAGTTTATCGGGTTCAGCGGCGAGGGTGTGAGCCGCAACAGCTTGTCAGTCTGCCGCGCGCGCAGAAGCTGGTCGATATTGGCAACGATGGAATCCGCGCGGCTCGCGGCCTCGGTCGCGCGCAACCCAGGCGATTGCAGCTGCGCCAACTCGTCGTTGAGCTTCTTGCGCCGGTCGGCGATCGCCTTGTCCTCGCTCTGGCCCTCCTTCGGCGGAGGTCCGAGCGCTTCGATCTGCGCCTTGACGGTCGAGATCTGGCTGGCGTTGATATCCTCGGCCGCCTTGAATTTCTCGCGCCAGTTGACGACCTCCTGCCGGATCTTGTCGAATTCCTGGCGCTGTGCCTTGTCGGCCTGCACCATCTGCTCGGCTTCGGTCGCGGTTTTTTCCCACGCCTTGTAATCCGGCGGCTCGGGGCTTTGTGCAAAGACGATCCCCGGAAGCGCCAGCGCGACGGCCAGCAATAGCAGACGCGCCAGACGCAGGATCGTCATCCCTCGAACACCTCCGGCATCTCACGCGGGGCCCGGTCGAGCCATTCCGGCACAGGCAGCCCCTTGCCCTTGAGGAAGTCGGGGTTGAAGAGCTTCGACTGATATCGGTTGCCGTAGTCGCACAGCACCGTCACGATCGTGTGGCCGGGGCCAAGCTCGCGCGCCATATGCATTGCGCCCGCGATATTGATGCCTGAGGAGCCGCCCAAGCAGAGGCCTTCTTCCTGCAGCAGGTCGAACACCACCGGCAGCGCCTCGCTATCGGGGATGTTGAAGCTCATATCCGGGGTGAAGCCCTCGAGATTGGCGGTGATCCGCCCCTGCCCGATGCCTTCGGTGATCGAAGACCCCTCGGATTTGAACTCGCCGGTCGTGTAATAGCTGTGCAGCGCCGCGCCATCGGGATCGGCGAGGCCGATCTTCACGCCCTTGGGCTGCAGCGCCATGCCGGTGCCCGCGAGCGTGCCGCCCGAGCCCACCGCGCAGATGAAGCCGTCGACCTTGCCGCCGGTCTGATCCCAGATTTCGGGGCCGGTCGTTTCGATATGGGCCTGCCGGTTCGCGGTATTGTCGAACTGGTTGGCCCAGATCGCGCCATGCGGATCGGTCTTGGCCAGTTCCTTCGCCAGCCGCTCGGAATAGCGCACGTAGTTGTTGGGGTTGCGATACGGCGCGGCCGGGACCTGCACCAGCTCGGCGCCGGCCAGCCTCAGCATGTCCTTCTTTTCCTGGCTCTGCGTCTCGGGGATCACGATCACCGAGCGGAAGCCCATCGACGCGCCCACGAGCGCGAGGCCGATGCCGGTGTTGCCCGCCGTGCCTTCGACGATCGTGCCACCGGGTGCGAGCTCGCCGCGCTGGATCGCGTCGCGGATGATGTAGAGCGCCGCGCGGTCTTTCACCGATTGGCCGGGATTGAGGAATTCCGCCTTGCCGAGGATCGTGCAGCCGGTCTCTTCCGATGCCTTCCTGAGCTTGATGAGCGGGGTATTTCCCACCGCCGACGCCAGATCGCTGCAGATACGCATCGCGCTTTCCTCCCGTATCGAGTTGCCCGCCACGGGGCCGTTGAAGCCAGACTTAGGACGCGGCGCGCGCCACCTCAACCCCGCGATTACGCGACGCCCGCCATCCGCTGCAGTGCGGCGCGCTGCCCGGCGAGCCAGAGTGCGAGCACGACAAGCGGCGCATTGCCCGCCTCGCCGGTCGCCACCAGCGTCATCAGACGCTCGAACGGCACCAGATGAGCGCGGATATCTTCATGCTCATCGGCCTTGCCGCCAAGCTGCGCAGCCTCGTCGGGAAGATCGGCGATCCCTATATAGGAATAGACGAATTCGCTCTTGGCTCCCGGCGACGGATAGTAGCGCGGGGCCTCGATGAGGCGCGCAATCGTGATGCCCGCCTCTTCCCCCGCCTCGCGCAGCGCCGCTTCCTCGGGCGTCTCGCCGGGATCGACCCGGCCCGCGATCGCCTCGATCATCCACGGGTTCGGCTCACCGCGGGCCAGCGGCCCGGTGCGGATCTGTTCGATCAGCATCACCCGGTCGCGCACCGGATCATAAGGCAAAACGACGCTCGCATCGCCCGAAACGAAGGCCGCCCGGTCGAGCTTGGCGCTCATGCCTCCGGCAAAGAGCCGGTGTTCCAGCTTGTAATCTTCGACGGCGAAAAATTTAGCGTAGGCAGTCTGTTGCGCGTCGATCTTGATGTCGCCATCCTGCAGGTCGCGGCGCAGGTCCTGCGCCATCGGGGCAGCGCGCGCCCGCAGGATGGAGGCCGCGCGCACGAGGATCGCATGATAGCGCGCATTGGCGGCGTCGGGCCCGACGGCCTGCGCTTCAGCGATGAACAGGCGCGCGGCTTCAGTCTTCAGCGCTGCCCATTTCGGCGCCCAGTCGCCGAGCGTCCACTCCGCGCCGACCTCCCAGCGATCGGCCTGCGGCAGCCAGAGCTTCGCCTCGCGCGACCCCGCCCCGGTTTCCAGCTCACGAATTTCGGCGTCGTAACCATCCTCGTACCACGCGATGCGCTCCGCCTCGGCCTCGGTCAGATCGGCCACGACCCCGCGCGTCACCGCCCCCGGCGTTTCGATCAGGATCGGAAAGCCCAGACCCTGCTCCTCGCGGCAGGCCTCGTACGGCGCGAAACCTTCCAGCCGTGCCGGAACGAGCTGCGGCACACGTCCGATCACCGCCTCCAGCAGTGGCGGATGACAAAGCGTTCCGTAAAAGAAATGTGGTTGCATGAGCATCCCCGCAGCTTGGCGCATCATGCGCTTCAACCTGCAAGGCAAGCGCGCGATGTCAAGCCAAGGGTGCGGCCCGCGCGGTGTTCAGCGCCCGTAGCGGCGATAGGCGAACTCCGACAGCAGGCCCGCGCCCATCGCGCCCAGACCGAGCGTGATGACCGGCGCCACCCCCAGCGAGGCCACCCCGATCGCGACACCCTGCCCGATGACATCGGTCACGGCGGAGAGCACGTCGTCATAGCGCATCCGCAGTGCCAGCTTCAGCATCTGGATTGTGCCGAGGAAGAAGAAGGTCCACATCAGGACATAGATCCCGCCGCGCAGCCCGTCATTGATTGCATCGACCCAACGCCGTCCCTCCGACACGCCCACCACGCGCCAACCAACCAGAAGCCCGAAGGAGCCCATGATCAGGCCCAGCTCTTTCGCGCCATCGACCCCAGCCGGAATCGCAGGCATGATCTGTTGGGCGGCGAAGAACCCCGTCGCCCCGAGCGCGAGCGCCGCGAAAAGTTTCGCGAGGGTCGGGATTTGCGCCTGCGACTTGCGCACTGCGATACGTTGCATCATTGCCGGGCCTCCATCTCGAAACCGATCCGGTCTGAGGGTGATCCCTACTGGTTAACGCGCGATTACGGCGAAACTATGAAAGACTGACGTAAGGTAATACGACATCAAGAAGGCCATCACGAAGGACGCATTTGTCCGGTCGCGTCGCTCGCTTTCACACGTCAGGCCCCCGCGCCGCCCAATGCATCCCGCGCCGGATGATCTCGGTCACCTGCTCGACCTTCAGATCGTCGAGCGTGTGCCCGATCGAGCAATAGAAGATCCGCCCCTTGTCCCAGCGCCGCTTCCACACGACCGGAATCACCGTGCCCTCGATCCACCACAGGTGATCGCCCGAGAAGGTCGTCGTCGCGAGCACCTCGTTGCTCGGATCGGTAAGCATATAATACTGCTCGGATTTCAGCCGGAAGCTGCGGATGCCCTTCACGATCGGATCTGCGGGGCGGCAGATCGTGACGTCGTAGTCGACGTAATCGTCGGTCGGCACAAGGTTGTCCGGCCAGCCCGGTGGATGGGCGACGAACTGCCCGCCGATCAGGAAGTGGTAGGTCGGGCGGTCGCGGAAGGCATCGCCCATATGGCCGTGCCAGCCCGCCAGCCCACAGCCGCTTGCCACCAGCTTGAGAAGCCCGTCCTCCTCCGCCTTGGTCATGTTGCCGAATTCCGGCTGGTGCGCGGAGCGGGCGGACGACCAGATCGGCACGATCAGGTCGCAATCAGCCATCTTCTCGGGTTCGGCAAGGGGCGCGAGCGTGTCATGCACCACCACCTCGAAGCCCTCGCCCTCCAGCAGGTCGCGGCACCAGTCTGCGAATTCGGTCGGCGCGTGGCCTTCCCAGCCTCCGACGAAGAGAACGGCTTTCATTATTTATCCTTTCGCGTGAAATCGACCATCGAAGCCATGTCGCGCGCCCCTCGGCCCGCAGCTTCGGCGGCGCGCAGCCGCTCCAGCACCACCTCGCCCTGCGGCAGCGCGACGCCAAGCTGCGCGGCCAGTGCCTGCGTGACCTCCATATCCTTGCGCGCCAGCGCCACTGTGAAACTGACCGGGTGGGCGGCTTCGTCCAGATAAAGCGGCTTGCGGTAGCTCAGCATCGGCGCGGCGGCGGCCGAAGCCTCGATCGCGGCAAAGGCCGTGCTTGTGTCGATGCCTGCCGCATCGGTGAGGCTCAGCGCCTCGGCGAGGGTCTGGTTGACGCTGTGGATGAGCATGTTCACGGCGAGCTTCATCACCGCGCCGTCGCCCACATTGCCCAGACAGATCACCGTCTTGCCCATGGCATCGAGCGCGGGGCGCAGCGGCGCCGCCTGATCCTCGGTGCAGCCCGCCATGATCATCAGGCTCGCCGCCTCGGCCGCGGCTGTGGAGCCCGAGACCGGCGCGTCGATCACCTGCCAGCCTGCGGGGGCCTCGCCCGCGAGATCAGCGATATGTTCGGGGCTCATCGTGCCCATCTCAAGCACCGTCAGCGGACCGGACGCGGCGAAGAGACCGTCCTCTCCCAGATGCACGGCGGAGGACGCCGCATCGTCGGAGAGCATCGTCACCACCAGTTCCGTCCCCTCCGCCAGGGCGCGCGGGGTGGCGGCCACCCCTGCTCCGGTCTCGGCGGCGAAGGTCTCAGCGCGGTCCGGAGAGCGGTTCCAGACCGTCACCTCGTGCCCGGCCGCGATCAGGTTGCGCGCCATCGGCGCCCCCATCCGCCCGAGCCCCGCAAACCCGATCCGCATCACGCGACCTGTTCTTGCTCGATCCCGGAAATCGCGGCGACGAGGCTGTCCTCGGTCACTTCCTCGGCGGTGAAGCGGCGCATCACGCGTCCATGATACATCGCGAGGATGCGGTCCGAGACATGAAGCACTTCGGGCATCTCCGAAGAAATCACGATCACCGCGTAGCCCGAGCGGGCAAGCTCGCGGATCAGGTCGTGGATCTCGGATTTCGAGCCCACGTCGATGCCGCGCGTTGGCTCGTCCACGATCAGGATGCGCGGATGCATCGCGAGCCATTTGCCGATCACGATCTTCTGCTGGTTGCCGCCCGAGAGATTGCCGACCGCCTGCCGCCAGCTGGGAGTCTTGATCTTCAGCGTATCGCGATACTGGTCGAAGATCGCGATCTCGGCCCCGTCCGACACGAACGGCCCCGAGGTCAGATCGCCCACCTGCGGCAGGGTGATGTTGTCGCGGCAGTTCATGCCAAGCACCAGCCCCTGTTCCTTGCGGCTTTCGGGCACCAGCGAGATGCCTTTCGCGATCGCGTCGGCGGGCGAGTGGATCGAGGTCTCCTTGCCGTCGATCTCGATCGTGCCGGCGGTGGGACGGCGCAGGCCGAACAGCGTCTCGGCGATCTCGGTGCGCCCCGCGCCCACAAGACCGTAGAAGCCCAGCACCTCGCCCTCGCGCAGCTCGAAGCTGACATCCTGGAACAGCTTGCCGCAGCTCAGCCCCTCCACCTTCAGGGCGACGTCACCGGTCTTCACCTCAGCATGCTGGCGGCGCGACAGGTCGAGCGAGCGCCCGATCATCAGCTGGATCACCTCGTCCTCGGTGGTGTCGCCGGCGACCAGCGTCCCGCGATAGCCGCCATCGCGCAGCACCGAGATCCGGTCGGCCAGCGTGAATATCTCGTCCATTCGGTGCGAAATGTAGACGATGCCGACGCCGCGCGCCTTCAGGTCGTTGATGATCTCGAACAGCACCACCTTCTCGGCATCGGTCAGCGAGGCGGTCGGTTCGTCGAAGATCACGACCTTTGCATCTACCGTCAGCGCGCGGGCGATCTCTACCATCTGCTGGTTGGCGATGGAGAGTGCGCCCACCCGGTCCTTCGGGCCGAAGCCGCAATTGAGGCGTTTGAGGATTTCCTCCGACTTGGCGAAGAGCGTCTTCCAGTCGACCCGGCCAAGGCTCCGGCGCGGGAGTTCACCTAGATAGATGTTCTCGGCGACCGTCATCTCCTCGGCCAACGACAGCTCCTGGTGGATCAGCACCACGCCGCGCCGTTTTGCCTCGAGGGGCGTGCGCATCGTGACCGGTTTGCCCTCGATCTCGATCGTGCCCTCGTCGGGTTGATACATCCCGGCGAGCACCTTCATCAGGGTGGATTTGCCCGCACCGTTTTCGCCCAGCAGCGCGTGGACCTCACCTGCGCGGACGTCGAATGTCACGTCGTCCAGTGCGCGCACACCGGGAAAGGTCTTGACGATCCCCTTGAGTTGCAGCGCGGGGGTCTTGGTTTCAGCAGCGTCGCTCATACCCGAAGCTCCTCTTTGCCCTTGCGGTTGAGCTGCTTGTCGAGCAGCAGCACGGCGATCAGGATCGTCCCGAGGATCACCAGCACGTAGAAAGCGGGCACCTGCATCAGGTTCATCCCGTTGCGCAGGATGCCGATGGCGAGCACGCCGCCCAGCGTGCCGATGATATTGCCCGCACCGCCGTTCAGCTTGGTGCCGCCAAGCACGACCGAGGTGATGACCCACAGTTCGTAATTCGTGCCGAGGTTCGGCGTCGCCGCGCCCATCTGCGAGGACAGCGTGACCCCTGCAAGCGCCGCGAAGAAGCCGACGATCATGAAGTTGATCAGCATGTGCGGCCCCACGCGGATCCCCGCATTCACCGCTGCTGCCCGGTTGCCCCCCACCGCGTAGGTGTTACGGCCATGCACGGTGCGCGCAAGCAGCAGATGCACCACTACCGTGCAGACGAGGAACAGCACCGCCAGCGTCGGCAACGGTCCGAGATTGCTCGACCCGAAATCCGAGAAGGAGAAGTTCATCGCGAAGAAGGACTGTTCCTTGGTGTAGACGAAGACGAGCCCGCGCACGCCAAGCATCGCGCCCAGCGTCACGATGAAGGCATCGACCCCGGTTTTCCAGACGATGAACCCGTTGAGCGCGCCAAGGGCGGTGCCCGCTACCAGCGCCGCGATCACGGCGGGCAGGAGCGCCCAGTTGCCCCAGGCCGAGAACATATCCCAGCCCTGAATGTCGACGCAGAGGCTCGCCGCGAGGGCGACGACCGCACCGACGCTCAGGTCGATATTGCCGTTGATCATCACCAGCGTCATGCCGAGCGCGATCAGGCCGATGGTCGAGGTCTGCACGAGGATGTTCTGGAAGTTCTGCACCGCGAAGAAATACGGGTTCGCGAAGCTGAAGAACACGAAAATCAGAACGATGAAGCCCCATATCGGGTTGGCTGCGAGCCAACGCACGGGCGATTTGATAACGGTATCCGCCATTGTCTCCTCCTCAGGCGATCGGGGAAAGCAGCCGGCCACGCTTGGCCGCGATGTCGAGCCAGACCGCGAGGATGATCACCACCCACGTCACCAGCCACTGCACGTAATATTCGAAGCCCATCAGCAGCAGGCCGTTCTGGATGAAGCCGAGGATCAGCACGCCGATCACCGTCTTCCAGATCGTGCCCGAGCCGCCCAGCAGCGACGTTCCGCCGAGGATCACGCCCGCCAGCACCTGCAGCTCGTAGCCTTGGCCCACGTTGTTCTGCGAGCCCATCACCCGGCTGCCGAGGATGATCGCGGCGATGGCGACGCCGGTGGCCGAGATCAGGTAGGTCAGGAACACCACGCGCGAGCGCCGCACGCCCGAGAACACCGCCGCCGTGGCGTTGCCGCCGGTGGCGTAGATGCGCCGTCCGAAGGGGGTGTAGGCCATCGTCAGGTGCAGCACGATCGCGCAGATCCCGAAGATCACGATGGGCGTCGGGATATCGAAGATCGAGCCGCGCCCGAAAATCTTGAACCAGGTCTGATCCTGATTGACGATATCGACGTTCTTGCCGCCCGAATAAATCAGCGTGAGGCCCTGTATCGCCGAGAGCATACCGAGGGTCACGATCAGCGAATTCAGCCGCGCGACGCCGACGAGCAAACCGTTCACCGCGCCGAGCGCCAGAGTGGCGACCAGCATCACACCAATCGCCGGTGCCGGGCCGATCTTGTCATGCAGATCGACCACCAGGACGGTCGAGAAGGACAGCATCGAGCCCACCGACAGATCGAGATTGCCGCCGATCACCACCACCGTCACGCCTAGCGCCATGACCCCGATGATCGCCGAGGAGCGTATCACCGAGAAGAGGTTCTCCGGCGACAGGAACCGATCCGAAAAGATCGAGAATCCGATCAGGAACAGAGCGAAGGCCACCAGGATGCCCTGCCGCGCCAGCACGCCGGCGATCGTTTTCCACCTGTCTCGGTTCATTCCACTCCCCCTGCTGTCACGCGCCACGCGCGCCGTGTGCGGGCTGCTTGCGGCAGCCGGCTTCTCCACATGCGAATTCGCCATTTTCTCCTCCCGTCGGGCAGCCTCCTCGCTGCCGCTGACGGCGGGTCAGACCAGTGTCATACCGCCGTCGATCATCACGATCTGTCCCGTCATGTAGTCACTGTCGGGCGAGGCGAGGAACGTCGTGGTTCCCGTGATATCGGCAGGTCGTGCGACCCGTCCGCGCAGGATGCCCGAGGCGAACTCCTCCATCGCCTGCCCGGGCGCCTGCGCCGCGCCGATCTCCATCAGGTCGCGATCGACCTCTTCCCACATCTCCGTCGCCACCACGCCCGGCGCGAAACCTGTCACGGTGATATCGTGCTTCGCAAGATCGCGCGCGCCTGATTGCGTCAGCGAAACCACCGCCCATTTCGAGGCGCAATAGGGCGCCACGTTGTCAAAGCCCTGACGGCTCGCGATCGAAGCGGTGTTGATGATCTTGCCACCACCGCCCTGCGCGATCATCTGATGGGCCGCTTCCTGCATCCCGATCAGAGTGCCGAGCCCATTGATATCCATGATGAAATGCCAATTATCTTCGGTCACGTCGAGGAAGTTCATCGGGCGATTGACGCCCGCATTGTTGAACACCACGTCGACCCGGCCGAATTCCGCAGCGACCTTCTGCATCATCGCGCGCACTTCGTCACGCTTGGTCACGTTCACCTGCGCCGACATCACCCGGCCACCCGCAGCTTCCGCGCGCGCCGCATTCTCCGTCGCAAGTTCGGCGACCCGCTCACCGTTGAGATCGGCGAAACAGACATCCGCCCCCTCATCCAGCAAAGCCTCGGCAATCGCGCGTCCAATACCGCGCGCAGCACCCGTCACGAGACAGACCCGTCCAGTTACGCGTCCCATCGAATTCTCCGTTTTTCCTGCAATAAGGTGGGCATGGGTCGCCCCGTGAGCTTGACCCATGCCCTGGGGAGGAGAGATCAGAAGGCAGGCTTCTTGAACTGGTCCATATTCTCCTGGGTGATCTGGGGCGTCTTGAAGTAGTTCATCTTCGGAACGTCCTTGCCCTGGATCACGTCGATCGCGGTCTGAAGCGCGTTCTTCGCATCGTCGATCGGCGACTGGTAGACCGAGCCGTAATACTCGCCCTTCTTCATCGCCTCGTAGCCGACCGCGAAGTTGGTGGCGCCGACGAACTTGATGTCCTTGGCACGACCCGCAGCCTTGGCGGCGTTGAGCGCACCGACGCCCATGTTGTCATCGGCCGCATAGACGCCGTCGATCTTCGGATATTTCACGAGGAAATCTTCCATGACGCGCTGCGACTTCTCGCGGTTCCAGTCGCCAGGCTGGGTGTCCATGATCTTCACGTCGGGGCAAGCTTTGGCCAGCTCGTCCTCGAAGCCCTTCTGGCGTTCGATCGCGGTGGTGTAGCCGGGCTTGCCCGAGATCTGCACGATGTCACCCTTGCCGTTGAGCCCGGTGCACATCATGTCCGCGGCTTCCTTGCCCTGCTCGATATTGTTCGGGCCCGAGAAGGCGGCGATGAAGGGCATGCCCTGCTCGGCGATGTTGGAGTTGGTGATGATGACCGGGATGCCCGCGTCATGCGCCTTCTTGACCGCCGGGACTACGGCCTTGCCGTTGGTCGGCCAGACGATGATCGCCTGCACTTTCTGCTGCACGAGATCCTGGATCTGCGCGATCTGGCGCGCCACGTCGCCGCCCGCATCGAGCACGACCGCATCGACGTCGGGATTGGCCGCCGCCGCCTCCTTGAAGGCCTTCTCATAGGTGGTCTGGTAGCTGTCCACCCCGACGTTGTTCTGCGTAATGCCGATCTTCATCTGTTCGGCCCATGCACCGCCGGCAAGCGCGAGCGTTGCGACTGCGGTGGTTCCGGCGACGAGCGCCTTCATCGATCTTTTCATCATTATCCTCCCATGATGTTTCAGTCCGGCCGTTGGTCAGCCGTGGCACCCACCCCCTCCTGAGTGTCTGCCATGCAGCCCGAATCCTCCGGCGGCACATCCTGATCATTCCGACAGCGGCCCCGGCTTTCGCCCGCCAACTTATCCATTTTGAACATCTTTGCATCCATAATGGATATTTTTGCTAAGGTGAACGATCCTCGATCTGGACATCTTTCGGAGGACTTCATGGCGAAGCAACCAAAACCACAGCTCGGACACAGACGCGTGACCAAACTCGATCCGCAAAATATCCAACATGGACATACCGGCGCCCCGGCGCCGTCCGCGTCCGTCGTTCAGGATCGGGACACCGCGCTGTCGATGATCGACCTGCTCGAGTCTCTCGCCGACGAGATCGATTCCACGCTCGCGCTCTCCACCCCAAACCCGTATCTCGCGATGGCCGCCCATCTGGTGCGCTGCCATCTGGAGGGCAAGATCGTCACGCCCTCCTCGCTCGTCGCGGCTTCGGGCGTGCCCTACGCGACGGCGATGCGCAAACTCTCGGACATGATCGATGCCGGGATGATCGAGCAACGCCCGCGCACTCGCTCTGGCAAGACCGTTTCGCTTCATGCCAGCACGCAGCTGCTGACGAACTGGGGCCAGCTTTCCGATCGCGTCGCGCGTCTGGCCCGCAAGCACCTCGCCGACTCCGATGGGGGCGAGCGCGACTATTACTTCGGCGGCACCTACCTCGCCGGTCATTCGATTGCTCCGCCCTCGGTGCTGCCCGAGCCGATCACCGTGCCGGGCGGCCTGCGCGTTCTGGTTCATGGCGATCCGACCTTCATGGTGATGGAGAACCTCAAGCGCCAGTTTGAACATATCGTGGGTACATCGATCTCGCAGCGGGCCTTCTCGATCGACCGGCTGCACGAAGAGACGCTGCGCAATGCCACCCGCAAGACCAGCCATTACGACATCATCGCCGTCGACCTGCCGTGGATCGGGGAATTCGCGAAGAAAGGGCTGTTGATGCCGCTCGACGAGGTGATGGATATCTCGCGCCTCGATCCGAGCGATTTCCATACCGCGGGCTGGCGTGGTGCCCATTGGGAGGGCCGCCCCTATGGCGTGCCCAGCCAGACCACGCCGGAACTGCTGTTCTACCGCAAGGATCTGTTCGCCGAAGCCGGGCTGAAGCCACCGTCCACGACCGATCTCGTGCTCAAGGCCGCGCGGCATTTCCACGACCCCACGCATGGCCGCTACGGCATCGCGTGGAACGCCGCGCGCGGCACCGCGCTGGGGCACACCTTCATCATGGCGATGGCCGATTTCGGCCAGCCGGTCGTCAATCTCGACCCGATCGCGGGCGGGTTCGACGCCGATCATCTCGATCGCGACGATTTCGTTGCGCAGTTCGACACCCCCGCGACCGAGGCGGCTGCAGAGTACCTGCTGCAGCTGATGAGCGTCTCGCCGCCCGACATCCTGTCGATGTCCTGGTACGAGCGCGTGCGCCCCTACGCGGCGGGCAAGGTCGCGATGGCCTATGGCTATACGCTGCTCGCGCCGTATTTTGAACTCGACGCGAATTCGCCCGCGCATGACACGACCGGCTATCTTCCGCATCCGACAGGGCTTGGCGCGAAGCCGGTGGCGCCTGTGGGCGGATACGTGCTCGCGATCCCGGCCAATCTACCCGAGGAGCGGCGCGCCGCCGCGGCAGAGGCGCTGATCGCCTTCACCTCGCCCGCGGCGCAGAAACTGTACGTGCTCAACGGCAGCCGCACGGTGCCGCGCTACTCGGTCGGCGCCGATCCGCAGGTGCAGCATCTCTCGCCGATCTTCGAGGCGGTGGACGCGATGTCCTGGCGCGACGAGCTGCAATTCTGGCCGCGCCCGCCGCTGCCGAACATCTGCGAGCTGATCGAGATCTGCGGGCAGGAAATTCACGACATGCTGCGCGGGGTCACCACCCCGCGCGAGGCACTCGGCAAGGTCCAGATTCGGGCCGACCGGGTGCTGAGGACAGGTTCAAGTTAGGGAGGAAAGACATGGACCCCGATCGACTGAAGGGAAAGAACATCCTGATCACCGGCGCAGGCCAGGGCATGGGTGCGTGCAACGCGGAGTATTTCGCGCAGCAGGGCGCGAATGTCTGCCTGGGTGATATCGATCTCGACGCAGCCCAGGAGACCGCCGACCGTATCAACAAGGGCGGCAACGGCAAGGCGATCGCGGTGCGCATGGACGTCACCAAGCGCAAGGACAATGCCGATGCGGTCGCAGCCACCGTCGACGCCTTCGGCATGATCAATGTCGGCCTGTTCAATGCGGGCCTGAACAAGCCCCGGTTCTTCATGGATATCGATGAAGACAACTGGGATCACATCATGACGGTCAACACCAAGGGCATGTGGCTCGGCATGCAGGAAACCGCACGGCAGATGATCGCGCAGGGCAAGCAGGACTATCCCTACAAGCTGATCAACGTGGGCTCCGTCGCCTCGCGCAAGCCGCTGGTCGACGTGACGGTCTACTGCACCTCGAAATATGGCTGCCTCGCGCTGACCCATTGCGGGGCGATCGCGCTGGCAGAGCATGGCATCACCGTGAACGGCTACGCGCCCGGCGTGGTGAAGACGCCGCTCTGGGAGCAGCTCGACAAGGATCTCGTGGATATCGGCTTCAAGGAGCGTGAAGGTCAGGCCTTCGACGATCTGGCCGAAATCCTCGCGCTCAAGAAGGTCTCCTACCCGGATGACGTGAAGGGAACGGCGGCGTTCCTCGTCAGCCCGGAGAGCGACTACATGACCGGCCAGATGATCCATATCGACGGCGGCTGGGTCATCCAGTGATCCGCGCCTGAACCGGGCCAACACCCCGGGACTCTTAGACAATCGCAACCGAACAGGCGCGCCGGAACGGCCGCGCCGGGAGACATATCATGACCACGACCGCCCTCAACCCGCGCATTCTGCAACCCGGGGACATCGACCCGAACTGGCGCTGGGAAAAGCACATCCCCGCCTGGGGTCACACCTCGGTGGATTTCGAGCGCCGCGTCGATCACGACCGTCTGCGCCGCTACCGCCTCAGCCGCGCCAAGGATGCGCTGAAGAAATCGGGCTGCGGCTCGCTGCTGCTGTTTGATGTGAACAACATCCGCTACATCTCCGGCACCAAGATCGGCGAGTGGGAACGCGACAAGATGTGCCGGTTCTGCCTGCTCGCAGGCGATGAAGAACCCTATGTCTGGGACTTCGGCTCCGCCGCCGTGCACCACCGCGAATATTGCGACTGGCTCGACCCCGAGCGGATGCTGGCGGGCGTCGTCGGCATGCGCGGAACGATCCCGCCCTCCTTCGGGCTGATGAAGAAATATGCCGAGGAGATCGCCTCGCTGATCAAGAAGGCCGGGATGGCCGACATGCCGGTGGGCGTGGACTATGCCGAGACGGCGATGTTCTTCGCGCTGAAGGAAGCCGGGCTGAACGTCGTGGACGGCCAGCAGGTCATGCTCTCGGCCCGCGAGATCAAGAATATCGATGAGATCCAGCTGCTCAACCAGGCGGCTTCGATGGTCGATGGCGTCTACCACATGATCCACGAGGAGTTGAAACCGGGCGTGCGCGAGAACGATATCGTCGCGATGTCGAACAAGCTCCTCTACGAGATGGGCTCGGACGACGTGGAAGCGATCAACGCGATCTCGGGCGAGCGCTGCAACCCGCACCCGCATAACTTCACCGACCGCCTGTTCCGGCCCGGTGATCAGGCCTTCTTCGACATCCTGCAAAGCTATCAGGGTTACCGCACCTGCTATTACCGGACCTTCAACATCGGTCGCGCGACGCCCTCGCAGAACGACGCCTACATCCGGTGCCGCGAATGGCTCGACAACGCGATCGCTTTGATCAAGCCGGGCGTCACCACCGATGTCGTCGCGAAGGCTTTCCCGAAATGCGAGGAATTCGGCTTCCCCGACGAGCTGTCGGCCTTCGGTCTGCAATTCGGCCACGGCCTGGGTCTCGCGCTGCACGAACGGCCGATCATCAGCCGGGCGGTGTCGCTCGACAATCCGATGGAGATCCAGACCGGCATGGTCTTCGCACTCGAAACCTATTGCCCGGCCTCTGACGGCTATTCGGCGGCACGGATCGAGGAGGAGGTCGTGGTGACCGACAAGGGCTGCACCGTGATCAGCCTTTTCCCGGCCGAAGAGCTGCCGATCGCGGCCCGCTACTGACCGGCTCCCGGGCCCGCGCCATTCCGCGCGGGCCCGGACCTTACGCATAACGCCTACGCCAAAGGGGGGAGCGCGCCATGGCCAAAGCCACCAAGCGCAAGACGAATACCGAAGACTACCTGCGCATGTATCGCCAGATGGTGCGCATCCGCAGCTTCGAGGACAACGCCAACCAGCTGTATCTCTCGGCCAAGATGCCGGGCCTGACCCACATGTATTCCGGCGAGGAGGCCGTCGCGGTGGGCATCTGCGAGGCGCTGACCGACGACGACAAGATCACCTCGACGCACCGGGGCCACGGCCATTGCGTCGCCAAGGGGGCCGAGTTCAAGCAGATGTTCTGCGAGCTTCTCGGCAAGGCCGAGGGCTATTGCCGCGGCAAGGGTGGCTCGATGCATATCGCCGATCAGAGCCACGGCAACCTCGGCGCCAACGCCATCGTCGGCGGCTCGATGGGGATCGCCACAGGGGCCGCGCTCTCGGCCCGCCGGCTCGGGCGCGACGACGTGACCGTCTGCTTCTTCGGCGACGGCGCGACCGCGCAGGGCCTTTGGTACGAGGTGATGAACATGGCCGCGCTCTGGAAGCTGCCGGTCATCTATGCCTGCGAGAATAACGGCTATTCCGAATACACCAAGACCGACGAGATCGCCGCTGGTTCGCTGACCGCGCGCGCCGAGGCTTTCGGCATCGAGAGCTTCGAGGTCGACGGGCAGGACGTGCTGGCGGTGAACGAGCTGGCGCAGCGACTGGTCGCCCGCGCCCGCAAGGGCGAAGGCCCGTTCTTCATCGAACTCAAGACTTACCGCTACCACGGCCACCATGTCGGCGACATCAACCGCGACTACTACCGCTCCAAGGACGAAGAGACGATCTGGAAGGAGCAGCGCGACCCGATCATCAATTTCGGCAAATGGCTCGTCGGCGAGGGCGTCGCGAGCGATGCGGAACTCGAGGAGATCCGCGAAGCGGTGAAGAAAGACGCCGCCGACGCCGTCGAATATGCGCTGGCCGCCGCCTACCCCGACGCGGGCGAGGTCGACATGCATGTCTACGCCCCCAACGACGCCGCCTGAGGAGGAAATCATGCGCGAGATCACCCTGTCCAAGGCCGTCAACGAGGCCATCGCCGAGGAAATGCGCCGCGATCCCACGATCTTCCTGATCGGCGAGGACGTGGCCGAAGCCGGCACCCCCTTCAAGGTCCTCTCCGGGCTCGTCGAGGAATTCGGCACCGAGCGGATCATCGACACCCCCATCTCCGAGCCCGGTTTCATGGGCCTCGCTGTCGGCGCCGCGATGACCGGATCGCGACCTATCGTCGATCTGATGTTCGGCGACTTCCTGTTTCTGGTGATGGATCAGCTCTGCAACCAGGCGGCCAAGACCCATTACATGTCGGGCGGCAAGCTGAGCGTGCCCTTGGTGCTGCGCACCAATCTGGGCGCGACCCGGCGCTCGGCCGCGCAGCACAGCCAGTCGCTCCATGCGCTCGTGGCCCATATCCCGGGGCTGAAGGTCGCCCTGCCCTCTTCGGCCTACGAGGCCAAGGGGCTGATGAAGACCGCGATCCGCGACAACAGCCCGGTCGTCATTTTCGAAGACAAGCTGATGTATAACGACAAGGCTCCGGTGCCCGAGGAGGAGTATTACATTCCCTTCGGCGAGGCCAACGTGCTGCGCGAGGGCAGCGACATCACTCTGGTCGCCACCTCGTCGATGGTGCAGGTGGCGCAGGCTGCCGCCGAGACGCTGGCCGCGGAGGGCATCTCCGCCGAGGTGATCGACCCGCGCACCATCGTGCCGCTGGATGAGAAGACAATCCTCGACAGCGTGCGCAAGACCAGCCGCGCCATCGTCATCGACGAGGGCCACCAGAGCTACGGCATCACCGGCGAGATCGCCGCGCGCATCTCGGAGAAGGCCTTCTACCATCTCGACGCGCCGGTGCTGCGGATGGGCGCGATGGACGTGCCGGTGCCGTTCTCGCCCGCGCTCGAGGATCTGACCGTGCCGACGGCAGAGGGCGTGGCGCAAGCGGCCCGCCGGCTGGTCCGGCAGGAGGTGAGCGATGCCGCATGAGGTCATCATGCCCGCGCTCGGCATGGCCCAGCAATCGGGCCAACTGGTCGCCTGGCTGAAAGCGCCGGGCGATGCCGTGAAGGCGGGCGAACCCCTGATGGAGGTCGAAACCGACAAGGCCACGATGGAGGTCGAGGCGCAGGCCGACGGCTACCTCGGCGGGCTGCGCGCGAAGGCGGGCGATGACGTGCCCGTGGGCTCCGTGGTCGCGGTGATCGCCGAGACGAAGGAAGCCGCGGAGGCCGAAGCTGGCGGAGAGGTTGCCCAAGACGCACCTGCCGACGAGCCGGCCTCCGGGTCCGATACCGAGACCGCGAACGACGACGCGCTCCCCGAGGGTGCGGAGGTCATCATGCCCGCGCTTGGCATGGCGCAGGAGACCGGTCAGATCACGACCTGGCTCAAGGAGCCGGGCGACGCGGTGGGTGCCGACGACATTCTCTTCGAGGTCGAGACCGACAAGAGCGCCGTCGAAGTACCTGCCGGTGTCTCGGGCTACCTTGCCGCGATCCTCGCGGACCCCGGCGAGGAAGTCCCGGTCGGCGCGCCGATTGCGATCATTTCGGCGGAGGCGCCCGCGAATCCGGTCCGCCGCAGCCACGCGCAAAAACCGGCCGCGCCCAAGCCTGCCAAGGCAGAAGCCCCGGCGAACAAAGCCACGCCGGAAAAAGAGACCACATCGAAGCCCGCAGCGGCTAGGCCGTCTGCGAAACCCGCGGCAGCCCCCGCGCCCGGCGGTCGCATCCTCGCCTCGCCGAAGGCGAAACGGCTGGCCCGCGAACAAGGGCTCGACCTCGCGCGGCTGGCCGAGGCGGGCATCGCGCAGCCCTACCACGTCTCGGATCTCGAGACGCTGCGCACCCTGCCCGCACCGCAAGCGGCGACAGCGACGGCTCCGACCGCTCAAGCGCTGCATCTGAGCGCCGAGGTGTCGGCGAAAGGCTTCGCCGCGTTCTGCGACTGGATTGAAGCGGAGACGGGTCAGGCCCCCGATCCGGGCGCGCTGCTCGCCGGTCTCGCGACAGGTGCGACGTTCTCGGGCCCGGTCGCGGTTTCGCGTCACGGGCGCAGCCGCTGCTTTGCCGATCCGGGCCGTCACCCGCTGGGGCAAGCCCCCGAGTCGGAAGAGGATGCCACCCCCGCGCTCCTGATCCGCGATCTGCGCGGCAGCGCGTTGCAGCGGATCTCGCTCGGCGCAGAGGCGCAGCCAGTGCTGACGCTCACCGGCTCCGATCCGCTGACCCTCACGCTCGAGGCCGATCCCGGCCAGCTCGCGCCCGAGACGGCGCTCGACCTGATAACCGGATTTGCCGCGCGGCTGGCCGAGCCGCTGCGCCATCTCCTCTGATACAAGGAACCGGACCGACATGGACCAGACCGACCTCTATATCGACGGCGCGTGGCGCCAGGGCGCGAAAGGCGCCCGCTTCGATGTCATCAACCCCGCGACCGAGGAAGTGCTCGCCTCCGTCGCCTCCGCCGAGATCGAAGACGCGGATGCGGCGCTCGACGCCGCGCAGAAGGCCTTCGTGGACTGGGCGGCGCGCTCGCCCCGCGAACGCTCGGAAATCCTGCGCAAGGCGTTCGAGTTGATGACCGAACGGCTTGATCACTTCGCGCATCTCATCACGCTGGAGAACGGCAAGGCCGGGGCCGACGCGATGGGCGAAGCCCGCTACGCCGCCGAGTTCTTCCGCTGGTTCGCCGAGGAAGCCGTGCGCGCCGACGGGATGATTACCCGCGCCCCCGCCTCTGGCGCGCGGATCGTGGTGCAGCACAAACCGGCGGGCATCGCGGTGCTGGTGACGCCGTGGAACTACCCCGCCGCGATGGGCACCCGCAAGATCGCGCCTGCGCTGGCCGCAGGCTGCCCGGTGATCATCAAGCCCGCCTCCGAGACGCCGCTGACGATGCTCGCGCTGATGCCGCTGCTGGAAGAGGCCGGCGTGCCCAAGGGCCTCGTGAACGTGCTGCCGTCGGAGAATTCCGCGGAGATCGTCGATCACATGCTGCACGATCCGCGGGTGCGCGTCGTGAGCTTCACCGGCTCGACCGGGGTCGGCCGCAAGCTTCTGCGCTCCGCCGCCGATCAGGTGCTGAAACCGGCGATGGAGCTGGGCGGCAACGCGCCGCTGATCGTCTTCGAGGATGCCGATATCGACGTCGCTGTCGAAGGTGCGATGCTGGCCAAGATGCGCAATCTCGGCGAAGCCTGCACCGCAGCGAACCGGTTCTATGTCCACGAGGCGGTGGCCGAGGAATTCACCGCGAAGATGACAGCGGCGATGGGCGCGCTGAAGGTGGGCAACGGCGTCGAGAAGGATGTCGATGTCGGCCCGCTGGTCAACGCCAAGACCCGCGACAAGGTGGCGAGCTTCGTGACCGACGCGCTGGAGCGTGGCGCGGAACTGAAACTCGGCGGCAAGGTCCCGAACGGGCCGGGCTATTTCTACCCGCCGACCGTTCTGACGAAGGTGCCGCAGGATGCCGCATGCGTGCATGACGAGATCTTCGGCCCGGTCGCCGCGATCCAGACCTTCACCGACGAAGAAGACGTGATCGCACGCGCCAACGACACCGAATACGGGCTCGTGGGCTATGTCTTCACGCAGGACATGGCGCGCGGGATGCGGGTCTGCGAACGGCTCGATTACGGGATGGTCGGGCTCAATCGCGGCCTCGTCAGCGATCCTGCAGCGCCCTTCGGCGGCTCCAAGCAATCGGGTCTCGGCCGCGAAGGCGGGCATGAAGGGATGCTCGAATTCATGGAAACGCAATACATCTCGGCCAGCTGGTGAGGAGGATGCCATGAGCTATGTCGCAAGCCCTTCGGTGCGCAGCTACGCCGCCGAACGCGGGGTGGATCTCGACCGCCTCGCGCAGGAGACCGGGCGCGAGACGCTCGCGCGCGAAGATGTGGATCGCAAGGCCGACGGGGCGGGCTCCGGTGTCGCACCCGGCCCCGCCCCGGATGCCGCGCGCTACTGGGATGTCGATCATGCGGCCTTCGGGCCGGTGACCGAAGACCCACTCTCACGGATCGCCCGGGTCGCCGCCGACAACCTCTCGGCCGCGAATTCACTTATCCCGCAGGTCACGCATCACGATAGCGCCGACATGCGCGCGGTCGAAGCCTTCCGAAAAGGCCTTCGCGACGAGGCGCGGGACCGTGGCACCCGCCTGACGGCGCTCGCCTTCCATGTGCGGGTTCTGGCGCGCTGTCTGCGCGAATTCCCCCGGTTCAACGCCTCGCTCGACGCAAGCGGCGAGACGCTGGTGCTCAAGGATTACGTCCATGTGGGCATCGCGGTCGACACGCCGAACGGCCTGATGGTCCCGGTGATCCGCGACGCCGACCGCAAGGGGCTTTGGGAAATCGCGGCGGAAATCACCGACCTGTCGCGCAAGGCGCAGGGCCGGAAACTGCGCGCCGAGGAAATGGGCGGCGCCTCAATGACGATCTCCAATCTCGGCGGGATCGGCGGCAGCGCCTTCACCCCGATCGTGAACCCTCCGGAAGTCGCGATCCTCGGCATCACCCGAAGCCAGGTCACACCGGTCTGGGAAGGCGAATGGGTGCCGGTGCCGCTTTGCCCGCTCGATCTGAGCTACGATCACCGGGTCATCAACGGCGCCGATGCCGCGCGCTTCCTGTCGCGCTATGCAACACTGATGGCGGATCCGCGCCGGATGCTGATCTGACGGCGGAACGGGGCGCGAAGCATCGCGCCCTCGCCGTGGTCCACGTGGCGATCTGCCGCCCCCGCCGGAGACAGCCCGCCGATTACGATTGCCGGGTTAAAGCACAGCGTCCAAAGAGACGCGTGGCCGGTAGCTTCGAGCGACGTCCGTTCACCGGGCATCCCTTTTGAATCCGATCTGGGATCGTGCGGGTATGGCGGCGAAACCGAACTGCGAGTTCGTCGGTCTCACAGTAGCGGGGCAGCGGGACTTCCTGGGGCTCAGCACCGATCGATTGACGCTTTTCACACGCCATGTGTTCTGCCTCCCAGGTTCTGGGGGGATACGGCGAGCAATCCCCTGCACTGAGCCGTCGAGGCATGTTTCGAGTCGCGATTTTCCGTCTGGCAACTCCGGCATTTGTGGAAACCGGAACGGAGATGGGGCAACGCCCGTTCAAAAAAATCGAGCTCTCAACCCTATGCCAAACTTTCTGCTCAGAGATGATTAGCTTCCGACATACTGCCAGAAGGGCGGATTCCAGAAGTTCGCTGCGTTCGGTTCAAATGTATGGTTAGAGCGCGTTGCGGCGGGCTCGGGGGATGCCGGGCGGGAAACGGAATTTCCTTGCGATAACCACGAACGGCCCCAACGGGCAGGCACTGGACTTTCACTATATCGGCCAAAAAAATTAGACTTCATGGTCAGATGGCATTCAATGCATGCGTCATCGGGTATTTGAGTAACGAAGCTATTCTTCTGGCAAACCTGCCCGACGCATTGCGTCGTAGAACTCCTGCCGGTTCTCTACGGCTGATGGTGGAAGCGAGTCACTCAGTTTGCGAACGGTCAGTCCCGGATACGCTGCAAGCAGCTTTCGATAGGCTTCTTCGGCATCCGCCTGCCGTCCAAGCCGAATATTCAGAGACGCTATGAAACGGTAGGCCCATTCGACGCCAGGAGAGAGGGCCATTCCTCGCTTGAAGTGTTTGAGGCACTCCTCAAAGCGATCTTCATGGAGATATGTGACCCCGCGGCCAAACTCTATGTTGAACAGGAAAGGGTCGAGTGGACTAAGGGCTTCCGCACGATCAAAGCTCAAGCGCGCCTCTTCGGTTTCTCCAAGATAATGACGGTTCCAGCCGCGGCGCATCCAGCCCCAAGCACAATTTGGGTCGATCGCAAGCGCGCGATCAATAAAAGTTCTGCTGAAATCGTGATCCGTTGAAACGAGGTCAACTGCTGCGCCGACAGCCACCATCGAAGGCGCATGTTCACCGACGAATTGGGCAGCCTGCTGCGCCAACCGCAGCGCCTCTGCCTTATCTGCCAAAGGATTGTCTGACCATATGTAGGAGCACTGTTGCGCAAGCGCCCATGCCTTATGCGCCAGAGCAGGTCCATAGTCCGGAGCGATCGAAAGCGCTCTATCGAACAGGTCAATCGCTCGTGCGTTGCTTTTGCGTTGATGGGCCCACATGTGCGGCAGGCCGGTCAAAAACAATTCGTAAGCATTCCGGCTTTCCGGCGGAGTGGTTCTTGCGCGTGCGATCTCGGCATTGCGCAGACTGGGTAAAATCTGCCCCGCGACTTGGCCTGCGACCCTATCCTGCAAGGCGAATAGGTCGTCGAGCCGGTCGTCGAAGCGTTCAGTCCAGATTGTGCGACCGTCGCGCCCCTCTACGAGTTGAACTGAGATCCGCACTCTGTCGTCGGCGCGCCTGACAGTCCCCTCAACAACGTAATCAACCCCGAGTCTTTCGGCGACTTGAGGCACATCCAGATGCTCGCCGATAATCGCGATTGCAGATTGGCGGGCGATGACGTGGAACTCATGCACCCGGCCGAGCGCACCAGTAATTTCCTCGACCACCCCGTCGGCAAACATGTCTGTTGCAGCCACTCCGATCTCTTCGAAGGGGAGCACTGCAAGGCTCGGAAGCCGCCTTGCTCTATGAGGGGCGGCTGTAGCTGCAGGAGTGGCTGAGCCAGGGCGCTCGGCTTGCCGCATTTCCCGGAGCCAATCTTCGAAACCTTCCGTGGCAAGATCGAACCCTTCGAGAAATACGCCCGAGCCGGACTTGTCGGCGACCACTACGGTCGGGTCCAGCCAGACGAGTTGTCGGTTCGCGTCAAGAACCCCTTCGGGCAAAACGCGACGCAACACCGACAACTCCTGTCGGAGCGATGCCCGGGCTTGCCCCTCGGATCGGTCCGACCAGAGAAGGTCTGCCAATCGCGCACGCTCGGCCCGCATTTCCGGTTGTTGTGACAGGAAGGCAAGCAGCGCCTGCCCCCTTCGCGACAGGCCCACGAGTTCGAGGCCTGACCCATAATGGGCAGAGAACACTCCGTGAAGGATAAGTGTCAAATGCAGCTGTCCCGTCGACGTAGCCATAATATCTCGCGGTTCTCGAAGCTTCTTACGGTCGTCGCATTCGATTTTACGCGATTTTTACGCTGGAGGGAGAGTTTTGGTGGGCGGCTTTTGCGGGTGTTTTGCGGAAGACTGGCAATCTGGCTTCAGTTTGCCACTTCAGCAGGAGCCCAGAGATGCAAACCCTAAGCGACATTGCCCTCAAAATTCGCCGCCCAAAGGGCTGGATGCACGCCCTCCACTGGATTGTGGAGCAGAATGCCAACTACCGCGCTTCGCACAAGTTGCGCTCCATGACCGACGAACGGCTCAAGGACATGGGGATATCACGTGAGGACGCGGATACCGCCTTCTACAAACGCTTCGCGCTCCGCGACGATTGATCCTGTGCCGGGAGGGCGGTGGCATTTCCTTCACGGGTGTCATGCGCGAGCAGTCGCCCTCCAGCACACCTTTATTGCGTTGCAGCCGCGCAATGCATGACTGCTGTCATTAGATGAGAGGTTAATTCAAGCGAGCAGACGCCTGCTGTGCTCGGAGCAAGTGTCTGGTTTGGGATGGGCCGACAAGAGCTCGTCATCCGGGGCTGCTGGGCGTAGCTGATCGCTGCATGTGCACTAAAACATCGGGCGATCGGCCAATTTTCCGAGACTTTGTCTCCGACATGATGACCGTTCCGTATCGCTACCAGTTTATCTGACGCGCTCGACACCTACGCGCATCGGCAGTGCATTGAAGCATCAACATAACCCCATTCGACAGCGACGCGTCGGCGATATACCGCGCCTCGTAAAGATAACATCGGAGCGAACGGATGCAGCTGCAACGAAACTGAATCAGTTCGCATAAGCAAACGCTGTCCAGTTCTGGGTAGTTCATATCCTGTTCACCTTCAGGCCGCGCGCATAGCGCGCGGCCCGCAGGATCGATTAAAGACGTATAATCTGATACTTACCCGATCCGGTAGTTCGGACTCTCGCGGGTGATCGCGACGTCGTGGACGTGGCTTTCCTTGAGACCCGCGCCGGTGATGCGGACGAAATTGCAGTTCGTGCGCATCTCTGCGACCGTCGCGGAGCCGGTATAGCCCATCGCTGCGCGCAGACCGCCCACGAGCTGGTGGACGACGGCGCCTGCCGGGCCTTTGTAGGGCACCTGCCCCTCGATGCCTTCCGGCACAAGCTTGTCGTTCGCCGCATCCTTCTGGAAGTAGCGATCCGCCGAGCCGCGTGCCATCGCACCTAAGCTGCCCATGCCGCGATAGGATTTGAACGAGCGGCCCTGATAGAGGATCACTTCGCCGGGGCTCTCGTCGGTGCCCGCGATCATCGAGCCGACCATGGCGCAGCTTGCGCCCGCCGCGATGGCTTTCGCGAAATCGCCCGAGAACTTGATGCCGCCATCGGCGATGATCGGCACGTCTCCGGCGGCACTCACGCAATCCATGATTGCTGTCAACTGCGGCACGCCCACGCCCGCGACCATCCGCGTCGTGCAGATCGAACCCGGACCGATGCCGCATTTCACTGCATCCGCGCCCACGTCGATCAGCGCCTTGGTGGCATCTGCCGTCGCCACGTTGCCCGCGATCACCTGAATATCGTTCGACACCTGCTTGATGCGCTTCACCGCGTCGATCACGCCCTGACTATGGCCGTGGGCGGTGTCGACGACGATCAGGTCACAGCCCGCATCGATCAGCGCCTCGGACCGCTCGAAGCCCGCATCGCCGACCGAGGTCGCGGCGGCCACGCGCAGGCGGCCCAGCTCGTCCTTGCAGGCGGTGGGGTTGAGAACAGCCTGCTCGGTGTCGCGCAGCGTCAGCAGGCCGGTCAGCTTGCCCTCGTCATCGGTCACCAGCAGCTTCTCGATCCGGCGCTCGCGCATCATCGCGATCGCTTCGGACCGATCCGCCGGCTCCTGCAGGATCGCGAGGTTGTCGGTGGTCATCATCACCGAGACCGGAGTTTCGTCCTTCTGGGCGAAGCGCATGTCGCGGTTGGTCACGATGCCGACGACGCGGCGGTTTTCATCGACGACCGGAAAGCCGGAGAAACCGTAGCGCTCGGTCAGTGCTTTCGCATCGGCCAGCGTCTGATCCGGGCGCAGCGTGATCGGGTTGTAGACGATGCCGCTCTCGAAACGTTTGACGCGGCGGACCTCGTCGGCTTGCTGCGCGACGGTGAGGTTCTTGTGGATCACGCCCACGCCGCCCGCCTGCGCCATCGCGATCGCCATGCGCGCCTCGGTGACGGTGTCCATCGCGGAGGACAGAAGCGGGATGTTGAGCCGGATTTTCTTCGTCACCTGGGTCGAAACATCTGCGGTTGCCGGAAGCACCGAAGAGGCTGCGGGAAGAAGAAGAACGTCGTCGAAGGTGAGCGCCTCGCGAATCTGCATGGGGGGTCTCCAGTGTCCAGATGCGTTTGGCAGTTTGCTGTTTCACGCAATGGACGCGAAGGCAACCCCTCGCGGACGCGGTACGCAGCGGGTGTGCGGAAAGGTCGGCCTGCGTGCACCGCGCCAAAGGTCTCTGGGCGCGGGGGCGACCAGCCCCGGGCCGCGCCCGAGCCTCCCCCGGTTGGGCGCATCGGTCATGTCGTCGCGGGCACACTCGACATCCGGGCCTTCAAGACAAAGCGGCCGACCACGTGCGGAGCAAAGCGCCCACCCGAGGCTCGGGGCTGCCCTTTCGTCTCACGCAATCGCGGCGTTGGTCTTCATCGCAAGCTGCCCCTTCGCCCAAAGTTGCAACACCTTCAGCGCGATCGGTACTACGACCAGCGTCGCCGCCGTCAGCATCAGCGCGCCGGGCAGCGCCCAGACGCCGCCAAGCGCGAGCCAGCACCCCGCCGTGGCTGCGACCGGGAAGGTGAACGCTCCCCAGAGCGGCGAGAAGCCCCCAGCGAGCAGCCAGCGCACCGACACGACCAGTGCCAGCAAATAGCCCGCAGACAGGATCGCCATCGCCTGCGCGATGCCCATCGCGCCGAACCCGCTCGCGACAGTCCCGAGCAGCGCCGCAGGCGCGAGGTGAATGGCGAGTAGCGGGCGCAGCGGCGCGGGAACGCGCTCATGTGCGAATTGTCGCAGCGAGATCATCCAGATCACGACGGCCGACAGCATCGCGACCCAGAACATCACCAGAGCCGCGCTATCGAGCCCGAGGATCACGGCCGCCACCGCGCCGACGATCCAGCCCGAGAAGGTCAGCTGCCACGTGGGATTGACGCGGCGCTGCTCGGCCGGGCCGGTCGCGAGCGTGTAGATCACCGCCGCGATCAGCACCAGATGCACGACCACGCCCAGCCAGAAGACGATCGCTGCCAGCCCGCCATAGGGCGCAAGCGACGCCGCGATCAGATAGATCGTCAGCGTTCCCGCCGCGAGCCCCGCCCGCCCGGGCAGCACGCGCAGATCCTCGAACACCACGCCCGGACGCCGCACGATCTTCGCGCCATAGGCAACCAGCGTGAACAGCGCGAGCAAGGTCACCGCGCCCAGAAACAGCTCCGCCAGATCGGGCGGCAGCGCGAATTGCCCCACACCGCGCCGCCACGCGATCCCGAGGCCCATCAGCCCCAACACGGGCGGGAACATCGCGGGCGGGGTGCGGCGAAACAGGCCCTTGGGCGTCATCTTGGGCGGGGCGAAGGACATGCGCTCTCCTCGGGCAATCGGCAAATCATTTCGGTCGCGCAGAAGCTTGCAATATTTCGCGCGTGGCGAAAAGCTGTCGGGGGTGCGACAGGGTGTCTGGAGGCAAGATGGCGGGACATGGGTATGAGGCGGGGCGGCTGAACCTGCCTTTCGTGGGGATTTCGACTTTCGGCAAGCGCGCATACGTGGCCGATTGGGATGCGATCGAGGCGGATGTGGCGGTAATGGGCGCGCCCTTCGATTTCGGCACACAGTTCCGCCCGGGCGCGCGGTTCGGGCCGCGGGCGGTGCGCGAGGCTTCGACCCTGTTCTCCTTCGGCCATGCCGGGGCTTACGACCACGAGGATGACGCGACCTATCTCGGCCCCGAGGTCACCATCGTCGATATCGGCGATGCCGACATCGTCCATACCGACACGGTGAAGAGCCATGCGAATATCGAGGCCGGTGTGCGTGCGATGCTGAAGGCGGGCGCGCTGCCGGTGGTGATCGGCGGCGATCACTCGATCAATATCCCCTGCATCCGCGCCTTCGAGTCCGATTGCGCCGAGAAGGGACCGATCCATATCCTGCAAATCGACGCCCATCTCGATTTCGTGGACGAGCGTCACGGCGTCACCGAAGGCCACGGCAATCCGATGCGCCGCGCCGCCGAGAAGGACTATGTCTCGGGCATCACCGCGCTCGGCATTCGCAACGTCTCTTCCACCGCGAAAGACGGGTATGACGCCGCCCGCGCAATGGGCGACGACTTCCTGAGCGTGCGGCAGGTGCGCAAGCTGGGGTCCGAGGGCGTGCTGGCCCGCATCCCGGAAGGCGCACGGATCTATGTCACGATCGATATCGACGGGTTCGACCCCTCGATCGCGCCCGGCACCGGGACGCCGAGCCATGGCGGGTTTCTCTATTACGAGGTGCTGGAGATCCTGCAGGGCGTGGCAAAGCGGCACGAAGTTGTGGGCATCGATCTGGTCGAGGTCGCCCCCGATTACGACCCCAGCGGCTCGACCCCGATCCTCGCAGCGCAGGTGCTGCTGAATTTCCTCGGCTTCATCTTCCACGCGCGACAGTCCAGCGGCGCGTCTGCGGCTGGCTGAGGAGCCTCCGGCGGGGATATTTGGATCAAGAGGAAGGGGTTAGCCCGGCAACACCCACATAGTCGCCCCGAGACTGTGCGGCTTGGCGCCGGTGCCCAGTTTGAAGTGCATCCGCCCTGCCCCGTCCTCGCTATCCACCGCACCGAGATCGAGCTGTCGGATACCGCGCGCCTTCAGCCGCAGTGCGGCCTGCCAGAGCATCAGGTTATGCGCGCCGGACACGCGCCCCTCCCGCCCGGTCCAGCCTATGTGATAGCTGGCACCTTCGCCGTGAAGCAGGAAGATGCCGCCCGCGATCCGCTCTCCTTTCGATGTCGCGACGCGCAAGGCGAGAAGGTCGGCGGCGCTGCGATCCGCCCACGCGAGGGTGAAGCTCGGCGGCAAGGCGCGGTAACCGCGGGCGTGTTGCTGGGCCGCGTCGGAGGCGAGAAGCCACTCGATCTCGGGTTCGGGCTCCACGCACAGCCCGGCACGCTCTGCTGCCGCCAACCTGTTGCGCCATTTTCCCGCCAAGCCTGCGCGCAGCGTGTGGGCATCGGGGAGCAAGGACCAATGCGCATGGTGGCGCGGGGTGATCAGCGGGATCAGCCCGAACCCGGCCAGCGGGTTTTCCGGCGTCATCAGCACCAGCCCGGCACGGCGCGCGATCCGACGCAGCACTGCGCGCCGGATCCAGATATCGAGCTCCGGCGCAAAGACCGGCCCGCGCGACAGAAGCCACAAACCGCCGCGCGCGATCATCTGGGCCAGCGCGACCCGCCTGCCCTGACATGTCGCCTCCAGCCGCAGGCATCGCCGCCCGCGCGCGGTCGCGATCGTTCCATAGAGCGCCGCCTGCTGAACGGCCGGAGAGTGTTCCGGCGCAAGCGCGCGCAACGCACGGTTCCAGCTGTCGTCGGAGCCGGGAAACTGCATGACACGAAGAGGTTTCATCGCTGCCATTAAGGCAGGCTTCACCTAAGTCTGGGTTAATGGAGACGCGAAACGTTTCAACCTTGAGGCGAACATGCCCCGCATTCTCCCCAACGCGCTCCGCAACCTGCGCCAATCACCCAGACCCGCGCGCAAACCGTTGCGCCCACGCCAGACCGAGGAACCGCGAAATCTGCCAGCGTCGCGCGCGACGCTCTGGAGCGCGCTTTTCATCGCAATCTTCGGCGCGGCGCTCTGGCTCGGCCTTCTCGCGATTCTCAGCTTTTCCAGTGACTTCTGAACGCTTCAGTTCATAACTTGACGTTCAGGTCACCCTGGAGTGACCGCGAAGACACGCTTTTCCCTGCACAGCTGCAACAGAACGTGACGTCACCGTGATCCCCAGATTGATTTACACCTTCCGGGTGGTAGCGTCGCCAAAAGGAATTCCTTCGAGACGTTAGGATCTCCTTCGGGACACGTTAGGGAAGAGGACAATTATGAAACGTGTGATGACTTCTATGGTCGCCCTCGCAATTGGCGCAGGCGCGGCCCATGCGGGCGGGGTGGAGCGCTCGACGCAATCGGTCGGTATCCTGTTCGAGCAGGGGAACTACGCCGAATTCAGCGTGGGCGGTTTCAACCCGGATGTGTCGGGTACTATCGGCGGCGGAGCCTTGAAATCCGGCGACATGGCGCCGGGCTATGGCACGTTGAGCCTCGGTTACAAGCAGGCGCTCAACGACCAGTGGGATCTTGCTGTCATCTTCGATCAGCCCGTCGGCGCGAAGGTCAACTATCCGGCTGGAACCGGCTATCCGGTTGCAGGATCCAACGCTTCAATCAAATCTTCCGCGGTGACCGCCCTCGTCCGCTACAAGATGCCGAGCAACATATCAGTCTATGGCGGCCTGCGCAGCGAAAGCGTCAAAGGTAACGTCTACCTTCCAGCTTATGAATACACGATGTCCACGTCGGAAGAGACCGATTTCGGGTATGTCGTAGGCGCGGCTTGGGAAAAGCCCGAGATTGCCGCTCGCGTCGCGTTGACCTACAATTCCAAGATCGACCACGAGTTCTCCGTGACCGAGAATGGCGTGCCGAGCGCCCCCTTCACGACGACGGTTCCGGAATCGGTGAATCTCGAATTCCAGACCGGAATCATGAAGGACACGCTGCTGATGGGCTCGGTGCGCTGGGTGCATTGGAAGCAATTCGACATCACCCCGCTCGGCTACCAGATCGCGACCAAGGGTGACTCGCTCGTTGACTATGCGAACAACACGATCACCTATAATCTCGGCGTTGGTCGGCGCTTCAATGACCAATGGTCGGGCGCGATCATGTTCGGCTATGAGAAGCACCAAGGAGACATCGTCGGCAACCTCGGTCCGACCGATGGCTTCAAATCTGTCTCGCTCGCGGCTAGCTACCAGGCTACCAGCAACATCAAAATCACCGGCGGCGTGCGCTATGTCGATATTGGCAATGCCAAGACGGAAATCGGCCCCTACACCACCGACTTCTCCGGCAATGACGGCTGGGGCGCTGGCCTCCGCGTCGGGATCAACTTCTGATCGCAAGGTACTGATAATTCTCGAAAAGCCCCGTCTCGTGCGGGGCTTTTTCTTGGAATATCGACATTGCCGCAAGTTCCGGGTGGTGCGCGTCGCTGCCGCCCGCTAGATCGAAGCGATGAAACACGCACCCGCCCCTTTATCCCTCACCCCACTCGCCTGGGCGCTGCTCGCGGCGCTCGCGCTGATCTGGGGCTCGTCCTTCCTGTCGAACCGCGCGGCGCTGGAAGGTGCGGGCGTCTTTACCGTGGTCTTCCTGCGCGTGGCCTCGGGCGCGGTGCTGATCTGGGCCTATGTCGCGCTGCGCCGCCTGCCGGTGCCGCGGCACCCGATCTATCTCGGGCATTTCCTGATCATGGGGCTGTTGAACAACGCCATTCCCTTCTCTCTCATCGTCTGGGGCCAGAAGCATATCGATAGCGGGTTGGCCTCGATCCTAAACGCCTCGACCGCGATCTTCGGGGCGCTGGTCGCGGCGGTGGTCTTCACCGACGAGCGGTTGAGCGCGCGCAAGGCCACCGGCATCGCGGTCGGCTTCGCGGGCGTCGTGGTGGCGATCGGGCCGGATGCGCTGAAGGGGTTCGATCTGACCTCGGCGGGCCAGCTCGCCGTGCTGGGAGCCGCGCTGAGCTATGGTTTCGCGGGCGCCTATGCGCGCTTTGCAATCAGAGGCTTACGGCCCGAAGTTGCAGCAGCCGGGATGCTCACCGGCGGCGCGATCTGGACGCTGCCGATCCTGCTTCTCACCGAAGGCGTGCCGAGCTTCGACTACGCGCCCTCGGTCTGGATCGCGATGCTCTGGCTGGGTGTCGGCTGCTCGGCGCTGGCCTACCTGCTCTATTACCGCATCCTTGCGATGGCGGGGGCAGCCAATCTCGCCCTCGTCACGCTCTTGATCCCGCCGGTCGCGATCCTCGCAGGCTGGGCAGTCTATGGCGAGCGTCTGGGCTGGGCAGAGGCCTTGGGCTTCGCGATCCTCGCGCTCGGTCTGTTGATCCTGAACCGCCGCCCCAAAACCCCGTGACGTGCGCGCCTTGCCGGGCTACACCGGGGCGAAAGACCTATGGGGACACGATGATCTATTCCAATCGCGCCGAGTGGCTGGCCGCCAAATCGAGGAAGGTTGCCCTGTTCGGCATGTCCGGCCTCGGCAAGACCTGGGCTGCGAACCTGCTGCGCGACGAGGGCTGGTTCCACTACTCCGTCGATTACCGGATCGGCACGCGCTACATGGGCGAATATATCGCCGATAACTTCAAGCGCGAGGCGATGAAGAACCCGTTCCTGGCGGAGCTTCTGCTGTCGGACTCGGTCTATATCGCGTCGAACATCACGTTTGAGAACCTCGCGCCGCTGTCGACCTATCTCGGCAAGCCGGGCGATTCCGCCAAGGGCGGACTGCCCTTCGAGGAATACCTCGAACGCCAGCGCCAGCACCGCAAGGCCGAGATGGACGCGCTTCTCGACACCGCGCATTTCATCGACCGCGCGAAGCAGATTTACGGGATCGAGAATTTCCTGTGCGATTCCGGCGGCTCGATCTGCGAGGTCGTGGACCCCGACGACCCCGAGGATCCAATCCTGACCTCGCTGTCGCAGAACCTGCTGATGGTCTGGATCGAGGGCTCCGAGGCGCACACCGAGGAGCTGATCAAACGCTTCTCGCGCGCGCCGAAGCCGATGTATTATCAGCCCGCGTTTCTGGCCGCGAAATGGGACGAGTATCGCGATCTGAAAGGTGTGGCGGAGACGGAGGTCGACCCCGACGACTTCGTGCGCTGGACCTATGCGCAGGCGCTGGCCCATCGTCAGCCGCGCTATGCGGCGATGGCGAGAAACTGGGGCGTGACGATCCGTGCCGAAGACCTCTACCTTGTCCGCGACGCAAAAGGCTTTACATCGCTGATCGCCGACGCGCTGCCCGCGTGAGCCTGGACACTTCACGCATCACTTTAACTTCACCCTGCAAGAGACTGAGAAACAATGCCGATCAAGCTGCCTGAAAACCTCCCCGCCTTCGACATCCTGTCGCGGGAAGGCGTGATGGTGATGTCGCCCGAGCGCGCATCGCGGCAGGAAATCCGACCCATCCGGATCGGCCTTCTCAATCTCATGCCGAAGAAGATCCAGACCGAGAACCAGTTCGCACGCCTGATCGGGGCGACGCCGCTGCAGATCGACTTCCAGCTGATCCGCATGAGCGAGCATCAGACGAAGAACACCGCCGCCGAGCATATGGAAGAGTTCTACCGTCCCTTCGAAGAGGTCGAGGCCACCGGCGAGAAGTTCGACGGGCTGATCATCACCGGTGCTCCGATCGAACATTTGCCTTTCGAGGAGGTGACCTACTGGGAAGAGCTCAAGCGGATTTTCGACTGGACTCAGACCCATGTCTTTTCGACCTTCGGCGTCTGCTGGGGCGGCATGGCGATGGCCCACTACTTCCACGGCGTGAACAAGCACATGCTCGATCACAAGGCCTTCGGCTGCTTCCGGCATCGCAATTGCGCGCCCGCCTCGCCCTACCTGCGCGGCTTCTCGGACGATCTGCTGATCCCGGTGAGCCGCTGGACCGAGATGCGGCGTGACGAGTTGGAAGCGGCGGGCATGATCACGCTGATCCATTCCGATGAAACCGGGCCCTGTCTGGTCGAAGATCGCGCTCATCGGGCGCTCTACATCTTCAACCATCTGGAATATGACAGCGGCACGCTGAAAGAAGAATACGATCGTGACGTCGCGGCGGGGAAACCGATCAACGTCCCCGCGAATTACTATCCTGAGAACGACCCGAGCCGGGTGCCGACGAACCGGTGGAAGAGCCACGCCCACCTGCTTTACGGCAACTGGATTAACGAGATTTATCAGGAAACTCCGTATGATCTGGCCGAGATTGGTAACTAGCCTCGTCCTCGTGCTGCTCATTCTGGGCGGCGCGACCTGGGGACTCGAGAGCTGGCGCGGCCGGATGGCGGAGCAGCGCTATCCGCCCAACGGCATATTCGTGGACGTTGGGAACCAGCGTGTGCATATGGTCATCAAGGGCGATCACGGCCCGGCGGTCGTGTTGATCCACGGCGCCTCGGGCTCGGCCCGCGATCTGACCTTCGATCTCGCACCGGAACTAGCGAAACGCTATCGCGTCTTCGTGCCCGACCGTCCGGGGTTCGGCTATTCCGATCCGCTGCCGGAGGAGCACGACACGATCGAGGACCAGGCCAAGCTGCTGCAGCAGGCGACGAAGATGGCGGGCGCGGAGAAACCGATCGTGCTCGGCCATTCCTATGGCGGGGCTGTCGCAATTGCCTGGGCGGTATATCTGCCCGGTACGCTCTCGGGTCTGGTGCCGGTCTCCGCTCCCTCGCATAGCTGGGACACCGGGCTGCCGCTTCTCTATCAGATCACGTCGCCGCCACTGGGTCAGGCGATCGCCGTCCCGCTGATCTCGGCCTGGACGCCACCCGCGATCATTCGCTCCGAGGTGGAAGGAGTCTTCGCGCCGCAGGAGATGCCGATCGGCTACATGCGCTGGTTCGGCCCCGGCATGACGCTGCGTGTCGAAACGATGCGGGTGAATGCGCGCCAGCGTGCCGAGCTGAAGCCCGAAATTCAGCAGATGATCCCCCATTATCCCGATCTCGACCTCCCGGTCGTCTCTTTGCATGGCACGGCCGACACCATCGTGGGCGAGAAAATCCACGCGGTGCCCTTCACGAAGGAGGTGCCGGGGGCGGAACTGATCTCGCTCGACGGAATCGGACATATGGTCCCGCATGTCGCGTTGCTCCAGACCGTCGCCGCGGTGGACCGTGTCGCGGCGCGCGCTGGCTATGACATCGCGATGAAGGCGGCGGCGGAGTAACCGACACTCAAGCACTGCAGTCGCGTGAAAAGCGGTCACTCCTGCGGTTTTGCGCGCACGTCACACGCCCGGTATCGCCTGCCCGCCGCTGTGCGGCACCGCTTGCACCGTCCCGGCCCGCGCAGCATACTGCCGTGAAACGACAAAAGGCAGATCATGGCCAAGGACAAGAGTGACCCGCCGTTCGATATCCCCTTCGTGGGCGACATCACCCGCTACCTCGAGGAGGAAGCGCCGGACGTCGTGCGCGAGGCGATCGAGAAGGCGGGCAAGGATGACATGCTCTCGCCCTCCTACCCTTACGACGAGGAGATGAAGCGCAAGAAATACGACCGTCACATGGATGCGCTTCAGGTCGAACTGGTCAAGATGTTCTGGGACGCCAAGGAAACCGGCAAGCGGATCGCGGTGATCTTCGAAGGGCGCGACGCGGCGGGCAAAGGCGGCACGATCGGGCGGATGCGGCAGAACCTGAACCCGCGCTCGGCCTATGTCGTGGCGCTGCCGAAGCCCACCGAGACCGAAGCCACGCAATGGTATTTCCAGCGCTATGTCGACTGGCTTCCGGCCGCGGGCCAGATCGCGATGTTCGACCGCTCGTGGTACAACCGCGGCGTGGTGGAACATGTCTTCGGCTTCTGCACGCCCGAGCAGCGCGAGCATTTCTTCTGCCAGTTGCCCGATTTCGAGAAGATGCTGGTCGATGACGGGATCATCCTCGTGAAGCTCTGGCTCAACGTGGATCGCGCCGAACAGCTGCGCCGCTTTCTCAAGCGCGAGAAGGATCCGCTCAAACAGTGGAAGCTGAGCTGGATCGACGTCGAAGGGCTCAAGCGCTGGGACGCTTATTCCGACGCGATCCAGGAGACGCTGGCGCGATCCGACAACGCGCATGCGCCCTGGACGGTAATCCGCTCGGACGACAAGAAACGCGCCCGGATTGCCGCGATCCAGACGGTGTTGAACGCGGTCGATTATGCGCATAAGGACCGCGACGCGATCGGCGAGATCGACGGTGAAATCTGCGGTGGCATCGACGTTCTGAATGTCTAAGCAAGGCTATCATCACGGCAACCTGCGTCAGGCGCTCGTAGCCTCCGCGCTGGAGCTGATCGAGGAGAAGGGCCCGACCGGCTTCACGCTCTCGGAAGCGGCGAAACGCGCAGGCGTGACCCCGGCTGCGGTCTATCGCCATTTCGAGGGGCGCGAGGACCTGATCGCGGAATGTGCGCGGCAGGGCTATCTGATCTTCGGCGACCTGCTGGATCACGCGTGGAACGGCGGCAAGCCTTCGGCGCTGGCGGCGTTCTCGGCGGTGGGGCGCGCCTATCTCGCCTTCGCGCGGAAATATCCCGGTCACTACATGGCGATGTTCGAAAGCGGCATATCGCCCAACCGCTCACCCGATCTTGCGGCGGTGGCGCGCAAATCCAGCGACGCGATGGAACGTGCGACGCGCGCCCTGATGGCGCATATGCCGCCGGAAAAGCGCCCGCCCGTCGCGATGGTCGCGGCGCATGTCTGGGCGATGAGCCACGGCGTCGTGGAGCTTTATTCCCGCGAGGGAAATCGCGCGCCCTATGCCCCCGAGGACCTTCTGGAAAGCGGCATCGGCGTCTATCTGCGCGGGCTGGGCCTGATCGCTCCGGATTGAGCGGCCTTGCCCGATCCCGCCGCGTCGCAGCAACATCCGGACAAAGAAAAACGGGCGGAGGTTTCCCCCCGCCCGTCGATATCAGACGATCCGCCTGAGATCAGAACTTGTAGGACGCGGTTAGGTTCAGCGTCGTGGTGTTCAGATCGTCGGGGGTGCCGTCGAAGTTGTTGCCCTTGCGGTAGTCGAGCTCGGTACCGACGGTCCACTTCGGGTTAATGGCATATTTCATGCCGATACCAACCAGCGGAACGGTGTCGGAGTAGCTGGCGCCCGAACCGTTTTCAGCGTCGACGTAGGACGCGCCGAGCGTGCCGTAGAACAGCATGTTGTTGTAGGGCGCACCGGCGATCATCTTGAGGTCGGTCATCGAGTTGACCTTCGCGGCGGAGTTGCTGTCGTCGATGTTCGCGGCGTTATAGGCCAGCTCGCCACCGAGGACATAGCCGCCGAAGTCGCGCAGGTAACCCGCGTGCAGACCGCCCACGACGCCGTCGCCATCGATCGACTGGTCAGCCTTGCCGTAGCCGAGTTGAGCACCGGCATAGAAGCCGTCCCAGCTGAACTGCGCGGGCGCGACCGCGACCGGGGCCGGGGTGACTTCCGGAGCCGGTGCCGGGGTGGTGTAGCCGCCCGCCATCGCGGCGGAGCCAGCGAGTGCCAGAATGCTCGACGTAACGATGATACGTTTCATGTTTCTCTCTCTCCTGTCTTGGGGGTTCATCCCCCGTTGAGACGTTTTGGATCAGATCCGTTGCCCGGACCTATGCTCATTCAATGCAACGTCAATCGGCTTGGTTCCGACCATAGGCGGCAGGTTGCCGAAGCTGTCACAAGACGTGATCGGGGCGCCGGATGCTGCAGCCGCAAAATGCATTGGCAACACTGGACAAAGCGGCGGTTCCACTGGTTAATGAACACGCGTTCATTTCGAGGGAGTATCACATGGAGTTGAGCAAAATTCGCGCCATCATCACCGGCGGCGCTTCGGGGCTGGGGGCTGCGACCGCGCGGCACTTCGTTGAGTCGGGCGCGCAGGTGACGCTCTTCGACCGCGACCAGGCGGGCGGCGAGGCTTATGCGGCAGAGATCGGCGCGACCTTCGCCGAGGTCGACGTGACCTCCGAGGACAGCGTCGCCGCCGGGATCGCAGCCGCAGTAGACGCGATGGGCGGCATCGATGTGGCGGTCAATTGCGCCGGTATCGCCACCGGCGAGCGCGTGGTCGGCCGCGACGGGCCGCACCGGCTCGAGAGCTTCGCGCGCACGATCGACATCAACCTCGTGGGCAGCTTCAACGTCGCCCGCCTCGCCGCCGCCGAGATGGCCCGCAACCCCGGCCCCGAGCGTGGCGTGATCATCAACACTGCCTCCATCGCGGCTTTTGACGGCCAGAAGGGCCAGGCAGCCTATGCGGCGTCAAAAGGCGGAATCGTCGCGATGACCCTGCCCCTCGCCCGCGATCTGGCCAGCCAGGGCGTCCGTTGCTGCGCCATCGCGCCGGGCATTTTCGCCACGCCGATGATGAAGGGCCTGCCGCAGGAGGTGCAGGACAGCCTCGCCGCCGAAGTCACCTTCCCGAAGCGGCTCGGTGATCCCTCGGAATACGCCAAACTTGCCGGTTTCATCGTCCAGAGCGGCTATCTGAACGGCGAAGTGATCCGCCTCGACGGGGCGCTCCGGATGCGTTGACCTCACGTTTATGACGGCTTTGCGAAGGATCTGAAAAAATCCTCGAAAAACGGGTTGCAAGGGCGCGCGAGGGCGGCTAAATCCCGCCCTACGAAACGACCCCTGATGCGGAGAGGTGGCAGAGTGGTCGAATGCGGCGGTCTCGAAAACCGTTGTCGGTGAGAGCCGACCCAGGGTTCGAATCCCTGTCTCTCCGCCACTTCCCCCGGCGAATGAATGTGGGGAAAATATCCAAAAAAATCAGCGCTTAGCTAGCGTAGCTCGGCGCGTGGCTCGCCTCTTTCGGTGAATTTGCCATGCCAGCGGAGCGCTTGCCCTTTTCCCGGCTTCCGAATTTTGGCAAACAGCCGCCCCCTGCGGAAAGTCAGAGGCTCCCAGACCGAAGCCAGTCGCCGCGCCGGGAGCATTGTTCCCGGCGGCAGACGCGGCGCGTCGTGCTCGGACGAACGAAACCGATCCCTCCAAAACCGATTCTCACCGGCGTGTGACAAAACATTGCTCTCAGATGACGGTTTTGTGCACAAATTTTGTGCAGCCACCCCGAAAAATCCACCTCTGAGCTGTGAACCCGCAGAGGTTTCGCAATTTGCGCTTGCCGCCTGAGTCTCACGCTGCAAATTTGGTTCCACATCGGAACAACCCGAACGGCAATTGCGCCTCGCTTTGACACCGCTTTCCTGCGGCAAGTCAGCGGGGCGTTTTGCGTTTTGGATCAGGGGTGCTGCGGGAGCGGATATGAAGAAACGGATCGAACTTGGCCTGCTATATTCCCGCTCGGGGAGCTATTCTCTGATTTCAGAGGCTTGCCGGACCGGGGCGCTGAGCGCGATTGCAGAGATCAACGCGATGCCCGATTTCCCGCTCACCTTTGCTCCGGTCGAGCGCGACCCAGAGGGCAACATCGACGCCTACGGTCCGCTCTGCGAGGAAATTCTGCGAGACAGCGATGCCCGCCACGTGATTGGTTGCGTCACGTCGTGGAGCCGCAAGGAAGTGATCCCGACGCTGGAGAAAGCGGGCGGTACGCTCTGGTACGCGGTGCCCTACGAAGGGTTCGAAGCCTCCGATCATGTCGTCTACACCCATGCCTGCCCGAACCAGCACCTGCTGCCAATGCTGGGCTGGGCCTTCGCCCGGCTGGGACGGCGGGGCTTTCTGACCGGCTCGAATTACATCTGGGGCTGGGAGATGAACCGGCTCGCCCGAGACGTGATCTCGACCGCTAGCGGCGAGGTTCTGGGCGAACGTTACCTGCCGCTCGGCTCGCTTGATGTCGACCGGATGATTGCTGAAATTCGCGCGACCCGGCCCGATTTCATTCTCAACAACCTGATCGGCCCGTCGCAATACGCCTTCCTCGAAGCCTATCACAGGCTCGGTCAGGAGGACGCCCATTTCCGGCCCGAGACCTGCCCGATCCTCTCATGCAATCTGACCGAATGCGAATTGCCCGCGATCCATCCGGGCGCGGCCGAGGGGCTCGTGGCCGCCGGGCCGTATTTCCGCGGCGCGACCGGCTGGCCGCAGGCGCAGCGCAATTTCGGCTCCTCGCATGAAGCGGCCGCTTGGTCCTCGGTCTATCGTCTCGCGCTTCTGCTCTCGGGACACGAAGACGCCCCGGACCAGAGCCTCGCACAACTCTTGCACGATGCGCCGCAGGGTACCGAGGGCATCGACGCCTCGACCCACCATACCGCCCTGCCCGTCCTGATCGCGCAGGTCGAGAACGGCGCTTTCACCGTTCGCGAGCGGTTCGAAGCCGTCGCGGGCGACCCCTATCTCGCACGGGGTCGCAACGCGGTCTCGCCCGGCGCGCCCCGACTGAAGGTGGTGTCATGAAACGCAAGATCCGCATCCCCGATCTCGGTGGCGCCCGCGCCTATATCCTGCATCGCCCGCACGCGACCGTGCAGGCGCTCGAGCGGCAGTTGCGCGCGATCGGCCTGACGGTCGTGCATTGCTGGCCCGAACTTCCGGCGGAAGCGCTGTCGGGCGATTTCGTCTTCTTCGACGCGGATCAGGGCTATGACGAGCAATTCCCGTGGAAGCCGGGGCAAAGCCCGATGCCGATGATCGCGCTGATCGGGACCGAAGCGCCGGGCCGGATCGAATGGTCGCTGGAAGCCGGTGCCCATGCGCAGCTCCTCAAACCGGTGGGCGATGGCGGGGTCTATTCAGCGCTGCTGATCGCGCGGCTCGGTTTCGAGGCGCGGGCGCAGCTTTCGGCGGAGATCGCGGATCTGCGTCGCCGCCTCGACGAGCGCCAGACGGTGGTGCGGGCGGTCACTCTGCTGGCCGCGCGGGGAAAGAGTGAGGCGGAGGCCTATGACCAGCTCCGCCAGATGGCGATGGCCTGGCGCGTGAGTTTTGAGGATGCCGCGCGCCGCATCGTCGCCAACCATGACGAACAAAGGAAGACCGATGACCGACGCGACCTTGGCTGAGGGACCGGCCCGACCGCAAAGCGCCTTGCGCCGCCTGATGCGCCGCAAGCTCGCCCTTCTGGGCTTTGCGATCATCGCGATCGTAACGCTTGGCGCGATTTTCGCGCCGTGGATCGCGCCATTCGAGCCGCAGGACCAGATGTTCGACGGGCTGACGCTGGAAGGCGCCCCCATGCCGCCGGGCGAAAAGTTCTGGCTCGGCACCGACCTTCTCGGCCGCGACCTGTTCTCGCGCATCCTTTACGGCGCGCGGACCTCGCTGATCATCGGCGTCGTCGCGAACGGCCTTGCGCTGATTATCGGCACGCTGATCGGCGTGACGGCAGGCTATTTCCGCGGCTGGATCGGTGCGGTGCTGATGCGCTTCACCGACCTGATGATGGCCTTCCCGGCGCTGCTGCTGGCGATCTGCCTCGCCGCTATCTTCACGCCGTCGCTGTGGATCGTCGCGATGGTGATCGCGCTGGTGAACTGGGTGCAGACGGCGCGCGTGGTCTTCACCGAGACCTCGGCATTGGCCGAGCGTGAATTCGTCGCCGCCGAGCGGACCCTCGGCGCGGGCACCGTGCGCATCCTGTTCCGCCACATCCTGCCGCATTTGGTGCCGATGATCATCGTCTGGGGCACGCTGGGGATTTCGACCACGGTGCTGCTGGAGGCGACGCTGAGCTATCTCGGCGTGGGGGTTCAGCCGCCGACGCCGAGCTGGGGCAACATCATCTTCGAGAACCAGACCTATTTCCAGGCGGCCCCTTGGCTCGTCTTCATCCCGGGCGCCGCGATCCTGCTGCTGGCGCTGTCCTTCAACCTCGTGGGCGACGCATTGCGCGACGTGCTCGACCCGACGCAGAGAGGGCGTGACTGATGCTGGCCTATCTGATCCGACGCCTGATCCAGGCTGCCCTGATCCTTCTCGGCGTCTCCTTCATCACATTCTTCCTGCTCTTCGTGCTGCCGGCCGACCCGGTGCGTCAGATCGCGGGCCGCTCGGCCACGCCCGAGACGGTCGCCAATATCCGCCACCAGCTGGGCCTCGATCAGCCCTTCATCGTGCAATACTGGCGCTACCTGACCGGGTTGTTCCAGGGCGATATGGGCCGCAGCTACCTGCAGAAGACCGAGGTCGCGACGCTGGTCGCCGCGCGCCTGCCCGCGACGCTCCTGCTGATGCTGGGCGCGATCGTCGCCGAACTGATCATGGGGCTCACGCTGGGCATCGTCGCTGCGATCCGCCGCGGCGGCGCGCTCGACCAGTCGCTGATGATCACTTCGTTCGTCGCGGTCTCGGCGCCGCAATTCGTGGTCGGCCTGCTTCTGCTCTATGTCTTCGCGGTCAAGCTGAGCTGGTTCCCGATCGGTGGCTACGGCAGCTTCTCCAACCTCGTGCTGCCGGCGCTGACCCTCGGGATCATGGGCTCGGGCTGGTACAGCCGGATGATGCGCTCCTCGATGATCGACGTGCTGCGCTCGGACTATATCCGTACCGCCCGCGCCAAGGGGCTGCGGCGCTTCCGGGTGCTGGCGCTGCACGCGATGCCGAACGCCATCCTGCCGATCATCGCGATGATCGGGATCGATATCGGCATCTTCATGTCCGGCATCGTCGTCGTGGAAAGCGTCTTTGGCTGGCCCGGCATCGGGCAGCTCGCCTGGCAGGCGATCCAGCGCGTCGACATCCCGATCATCATGGGCGTCACGCTCGTATCCGCCTGCGCGATCGTGCTGGGCAACCTGCTGGCCGACCTGATCACACCTTTCATCGATCCGCGCATCAAGCTGCGCTGATCGCAACCAGAGCCCCGGAGGAACCGGGCCCCTCGACCAACGTCCAACGGAGAAAGAGAGACAAAATGAGCTTGATGAGAAAGATGCTCGTGACGAGCACCCTCGCGGTGTCGCTGGGCTTCGGCAGCTTTGCCGCGGCGGCGGACTACACCCCCGACCCGAACGCCAAGGAAGGCGGCGATATCGTCATCACCTACAAGGATGACGTGGCCACGCTGGACCCGGCGATCGGTTATGACTGGCAGAACTGGTCGATGATCAAATCGATCTTCGACGGGCTGATGGATTACGTTCCCGGCACCACCGAGCTGCGCCCCGGCCTCGCCGAGAGCTACGAGATCTCGGATGACGGCACGGTCTTCACCTTCCACCTGCGCAAGGGCGTAAAGTTCCACAACGGTCGCGAAATGACCGCCGAAGACGTGAAATACTCGCTCGACCGCGTGACCACGCCCGCGACCCAGTCGCCCGGCGCAGGCTTCTTCGGCTCGATCAAGGGCTATGACGCGATGGCGGACGGCTCGGCCACGAGCCTCGAAGGCGTGACCGTCGTCGATCCCTACACCGTCAAGATCGAGCTGTCGCGCGCCGACGCGACCTTCCTGCACGTGATGGCGCTGAACTTCGCCTCGGTCGTGCCGAAGGAAGCGGTCGACGAATACGGCACCGATTTCGGCAAGCATCCCGTGGGCACCGGCGCGTTCAAGCTCGCCGACTGGACGATCGGCCAGCAGCTCGTGTTCCAGAAGAACGCCGATTACTGGCGCGAGGGCATCCCCTATCTCGACACCATCACCTTCGAGGTCGGCCAAGAGCCGATCGTGGCCCTGCTGCGCCTGCAGAAGGGTGAGGTGGACGTGCCCGGCGATGGCATCCCGCCGGCGAAGTTCAACGAGGTGATGAACAATCCCGACGAGGCCAAACGCGTCGTCATGGGCGGCCAGCTGCATACCGGCTACATCACGCTGAACACCCAGATGGCGCCCTTCGACAAGGTCGAGGTGCGTCGGGCGATGAACATGGCGATCAACAAGGATCGCATCGTGCAGATGATCAACGGTCGCGCCACGCCCGCGAACCAGCCGCTGCCGCCGTCGATGCCGGGCTACACCAAGGATTACGAGGGCTATCCCTTCGATCAGGAAAAGGCCAAGCAGATGCTCGCGGATGCGGGCTATCCCGACGGGTTCGAGACCGAGCTCTACGTGATGAACACCGACCCGAACCCGCGCATCGCCCAGGCGATCCAGCAGGACCTGTCGCAGATCGGCGTGAAGGTCGACATCAAGGCGCTGGCGCAGGCCAACGTGATCGAAGCGGGCGGCACGCCGAAAACCGCACCGATGATCTGGTCGGGCGGCATGGCGTGGATCGCCGACTTCCCCGATCCGTCCAACTTCTACGGGCCGATCCTGGGTTGCGCGGGCGCGGTCGAGGGCGGCTGGAACTGGTCGTGGTACTGCAACAAGGAACTCGACGCGATGGCGACCGAGGCGGACTCGATTACCGACCCGGCCAAGCAGGACGAACGCCTGCAGAAATGGTCCGACGTTTACATGAAGGTCATGGAAGACGCGCCGTGGGTGCCGGTGTTCAACGAGAACCGCTACACCATGAAGTCGAGCCGTATGGGCGGCGAAGATGCGCTCTATGTCGACCCGGTCTCGATCCCCGTGAACTACGACTACGTGTACGTGACGGAGTAAGCGCGCATGTGCAAAGCCTGTGACTATACGATCCACGGCGCACAGCACCATTTCGGCTGGGACAACTCGCTTGTCCCGGCCGAGACGGTGGCCCCGGGATCGACCATCGAATTCCATTGCCACGACAGCTCGGCCGGACAGCTCGGACCGTCCTCGACCGTGGAAGACGTCAAGACGCTCGATTTCGGCAAGATCAACCCGGTCTCCGGCCCGATCTATGTCGAAGGCGCGAAGCCCGGTGACGTGCTAAAGGTCACCATCGACAGCTTCACCCCGCGCGAGCAGGAAGGCTCCGCCTGGGGCTGGACCGCGAATATCCCGGGCTTCGGCCTGCTGGCGGATCAGTTCGAGGATCCGGCGCTGACGATCTGGAAATACGACGCCGCCTCGCCCGACAAGGCGCTTTGGGGCAGCGAAGGCAAGGTCGGCCTCAAGCCGTTCTGTGGCACCATCGGCGTCGCCCCGGCAGAAGCCGGCCCGCATTCCATCGTCCCGCCGCGCCGCGTGGGCGGGAATCTCGACATTCGCGATCTGGCGGCGGGCACCACGCTCTACCTGCCGGTCGAGGTCGAGGGCGCGCTGTTCTCCGTGGGCGACACCCATGCCGCCCAAGGCGATGGCGAGGTCTGCGGCACCGCGATCGAGAGCCCGATGAACTGCGTGCTCAGCTTCGACCTGATCAAGAACGAGACGCTGAAATTCCCGCGCTTCACCACGCCGGGGCCGGTCACGCGCCACCTCGACACGGCGGGCTACGAGGTCACGACGGGCATCGGCCCGGACCTGATGTCGGGCGCGCGCGATGCGGTCTCGGGCATGATCGACCTTCTGTGCGCACAGCGCGGCATGTCGGCGGTCGACGCCTATATGCTGGTTTCGACCTGTGGCGATCTGCGCATCTCCGAGATCGTCGATATGCCCAACTGGGTCGTCAGCTTCTACTTCCCGAGAAACGTGTTCGAATGATCGAGATGCAACAAACGAAAGCCGGGGCCGTCATGGCCCCGGAGCCCGCCCAGCCGGTGCTCGCCGTCGAAGGTCTCACGATCTCGGTGCGCTCGGAGGGGCGCGAGCGCGCGTTGGTCAGCGATCTGAGCTTCACGCTCGCACGCGGCGAGACCATCGCCATCGCGGGCGAGAGCGGGTCGGGCAAGTCGCTGACCTCTCTGGCCATCATGGGTCTGTTGCCGCCCCCTGCCCTTCGGGTCAGTTCCGGCGCCATCCGCTTCCATGACGAAGACCTGACGCGCCTGCCCGAGGGCCGGATGCGCGCCATTCGCGGCAACCGCATCGCGATGATCTTCCAGGAGCCGATGACCTCGCTCAACCCGGTGCTGACGATCGGCTTGCAACTCTCCGAAGCGATCCGCGCGCATGAGCCGGTCTCGAAGCCAGAGGCTCGGACCCGTGCGCTTGAGGCACTGCGGCGTGTGCGCATCTCCGAACCCGAGCGTCGCATGACGCAATATCCGCACGAGCTGTCCGGCGGCATGCGGCAGCGCGTGATGATCGCGATGGCGCTGGCGCTGCGCCCCGACGTGCTGATCGCCGATGAGCCCACGACCGCGCTCGACGTGACAGTGCAGCGCGAGGTGCTCGATCTGCTGCGCGATCTGCAGGACGAGATGGGAACGGCGATCATCCTGATCACCCACGACATGGGCGTCGTCGCCGAGATGGCCGAGCGGGTCATCGTCATGAAGCAGGGTCAGGCGGTCGAGACCGGCCCTGTCTCGCAGATTTTCACCGCCCCGCGCGAGGCCTATACGCAGGACCTGCTGGCCGCGGTACCGCGCATGGGCGACGGCAGCGGCGCTGCGGGCGCGTCCCCGGATGCCAAACCCGTGGCGCGGTTGCGCGACGTGAAGGTGCATTTCGACATCCGCGGCGGTATCCTGTCGCAGGTCACGCACCGGGTGCACGCGGTCGAAGGTGTCAGCTTCGACATCATGGAGGGCGAGACCTTCTCGCTCGTCGGTGAAAGCGGCTGCGGCAAATCCACCATCGCGAAGGCGCTGACCGGCCTCGTGCCGCATCAGGGCCGCATCGAGGTCGCAGGCCACACGATGGGCAGTTTGAGCGGCGCGAAGATGAAGGAGATGCGCCGCGACGTGCAGATCGTTTTTCAGGACCCGATGGCCGCGCTAGATCCGCGGATGCGGGTGGGCGATCTGGTGGCCGAGCCGCTGGTGATCCATGGCATCGGTACCCCCGAGGAGCAACGCGAGAAGGTCGCGGCGCTGTTCGAACGCGTCGGCCTCACCCGCGATCAGCTCGACCGCTATCCGCACGAGTTCTCGGGCGGCCAGCGCCAGCGAATCTGCATCGCCCGCGCGCTGGCGCTGCAGCCCAAGCTGATCGTCGCGGATGAAAGCGTCTCGGCGCTGGATGTGTCGGTGCAGGCACGGGTGCTGGACCTACTCGAGGCGCTGAAGCGCGAGTTCGGCATCGCGTACCTGTTCATCAGCCATGACATGGCCGTGGTCGAGAACATCTCGGACCGGATCGCGGTGATGTATATGGGGCAAATCGTGGAGATGGGCACGCGGGCGCAGATCTTCGGCGCACCGCAGCACCCCTACACGAAGCGCCTGATGGCCGCCGTGCCGATCCCCGACCCCGACAAGGTGCGCGAACCCATTCCGCGCCTCTCCGGCGAGGTTCCCAGCCCGGTCTACAAGCTGGGCACCGGCCCGCAGCGGCTCACGCTGCGCGATGTTGGCGACGGACACCTGGTGGCGGATGGTGATCTCCCCGCGATGCCCTCCGATACCGCGGCCGAATAAGCGCGAACAGCCAACAGATAAACGAAAACACCGCGGCGCTGTTCGGCGCCGCGGTGTTCTATTTGGCAGATCGGTGGCCTTCGTTCCCGAAGCGGCTTTACGTCTCGACGCCGATCCGTTCGTGGCGAAGCGTCGCCTCCGTAGCTTTCGCATGGCTGGCGATTTCTTCCATCGGTGCGAACCAGACGTCGCCCGTCGCCACGGCGCGTTCCAGCAGCCGTTCCATCTCGCGCCAGCGCGCCAACCGGCCCGTCAGGAACGGGTGGAGCACCGGCATCCAGAACCCGCCTGCCTCGTGCAACGCGTCGAACTCCTCGGCGAAGGCGCGGATGCCATCGGAGGGCGCACGGATCGGCATCAGGTAGTCGATCTCGCCGAAATGCGCGAAGGGCGGCCAGTCATCGGTGCCCCAATGCGGCGGCATCTCGATCAGGCTGCCTTTCGGGGTTTCGACGCGGTAGGGCAACTCGTCGGCCATCATCGAGCTGTCATAGAGAAACCCGTGCTCGATCAACCGGTTCAGCATCGCGGGCGTGAAGGAATAGACCGGCGCGCGATAGCCGCGCGGCTTGCGGCCCGTCATCGAGACATGAACCTCCAGCGCGCGCCCGAACAGCTCCGCCTCGCGTTCGTCGGAATGTTCCATCGGGTCTTCGTGCATCCACGAATGGTGCCCGATTTCGTGCCCTGCCTTCAGGATCGCCTCGACCGTCGCGGGATAATTCTGCATCACCCAGGCGGGCATGAAGAAGGTCTGCGTGAGGCCCAGACGGCGATAGGTCTCGAGGATGCGCGGCACCGCGACCGTCGGCCCGTAGCGACCCATCGAAATCGGCTGCAGGCGCAGCTCGGCATCGTCAGGACGGGCGGTGCGGATCAACGAATCCGCGTCGATATCGAAGGTCACGCAGGCGGCGCAGCGCTTGCCCTCGGGCCAGGTGATCGGGTTGAGAAACATGTCACTCTCCGCTCAGGAAGGATCGGCGGACACCGGGAGCGTCACCGAGAACAGCGCCACAATATCGTTGCGCAGCCAGGTCTCGATATCGTCCCGGCGCGCGGCGTCGGTGGAAATGAACTGGATGAAACGGGCGTTCTGCAGCTGGAACAGCGCGCGGCCCAGGTGGAGCGGGTTGAGATCGGCACTGAGCCGGCCGTCCCGCTGCATCGCCTCGATCCGGCGCACCAGCACCGAGGCAAGCTGTTCGTCGAGCTTGAAATAGGCCTTGGACAGCTGCGTGCCCGCCTCGATCGTGACCGCAGCGATGACCTGACGCCAGATTTCCTTCTCCAGCGTCTGCATCGCGTGTTCCATGATCTCATGCGCGAAGGCGAGCGTCAGCTCGACGAGATCGGCCTCTTTCCCGGGCAACCTGGCGTCGAGCCGTTCCAAGAGCTGCTTGTCGCTCTCGATGACCAGCGCGAGCAGCACCCCCGCCTTGGTTCCGTAGTAGTTATGGACAGTCACCCCCGAGACGCCCGCGGCGACCGCGATCGCCTCGATCGTCGTCTTGTCATAGCCCTTTTCGCGAAAAAGCTCTTTGGCCGATGTCACGATGCGGTTGCGACGGTCTTGTTTTTGTTGGGCGCGCAGGTTGCTCACAAGGTCCTCCTAGGGTTGCGAACAGTTGTCTGCGATGGCTCGTTTTTGGTCAAGACAAAATTTTTATTGCATAAAAGTTTTTATCTCATAAAGTTTTCTTCACAAGATCAAGAATCCATACCAACAGCGAGGTCCGCTTATGCGCTCCGTTCTCAAAATCGCCGCCGCCTCCGCGGTCGCCCTCTCCGCGGGCAGCCTCTCCGCTGCCGCCGCTGAAACCGTCAATGTCGGGGTCTGCGTCTCCTGGCCGGGCTATGCCATGCTCGAAGTCGCCAAGGAGCAGAACCTGATCCCCGATTACGATCTCAACATCACGATCTTCGAAGATCCGCTGGGCGGGCATGCCGCCCTCGCCGCGGGTCAGATCGACGTCTATGGTTGCACCGCCGATTACACGCCGCTGGTCGTGGATCGCGGCACCGACGTGGTGAACGTGGCGCAGCTCAACCCCTCCTACGGGGTCGATCACGTCATCCTCGCACCGGACACCGAGCCCGCCGACCTGCCGGGCAAGAAGGTCGCGGCCCCGCAGGCTTATATCGGCCAGCTGCTGATGGGGATCTGGCTCGATTCCGAGGGCATCACTCCCGATCAGGTGGAATGGGTGAACCTCAACGCCGATGAAGCCGTCGGTCCGATGATGTCGGGCGACCTGTCCGCCGCCTACATGTACGAGCCGTGGATTTCCAAGGTGCTCGAGGCGAAACCGGGCGCGCGCTCCATCGTCGACACCTCCGATCCGGAAATGCTCAAGACCGGGATCTTCATGGACGCGCTCTACATGAACAAGAAGTTCATCGCCGATAACCGCGAGGCGGCGCTGGCGGTACTGAAGGCGCGCTGGGATGGTCTGGCCTACTGGAACCAGCATACCGAAGAGGCCAACAAGATGATCGCCTCCTTCCTGCAATGGCCCGCCGAGGATGTCGGCTACGTTATCGGCACCAACGGCAAGTCCTTCGAGGGCGGCATCTACATGATGGATTTCGACGAGTCTGCCCGGCTCTGCGGCGTGCTCGACGGCGAAGGCCCGCTTGGCATGGCCAACGGCTCGATGGTCGACTCGATCGCGATGACCAATGACTGGTGGATCAAACTCGGCCTGATGGAAAACAAGGTCGATGCGTCGAAGGGCGTCGACTGCTCGCTGATGGGCGATCTGGTCAAGTCCGGCTACCGCCAGAGCCTGACCGCACACTAAGACACGCGGGAAGCGCCACGTCCCGGCGCTTCCCTTCCCCCAAGCCGGAGCATCTGCCTTGAGCGCCCGACCCACTCCCTTTCTTCAGCTGCGCAAGCCCGTGAACCGCCGTCAGAAGCTGCTTTCCGCGCTCGCCGTTTGGGTGCTGTTCTTCGGCATCTGGATCGTCGCCTCGGCCAGCGGTCTGGTGAACCCGCTTCTCGTCCCAGCCCCGCATCAGGTCTTCGCGACCACCTTCGATCTGTTCTTCAGTCGCGGGTTCAGCAGCGATGTCCTGATCTCCATCAGCCGCGTGCTGATCGCCTTCGCGCTGGCCAGCGCCGTGGCGGTGCCGCTGGGCGTGATGATGGGCTCCTTCCCCGCGATCGAGGCGTTCTTCGCCCCCTTCGTCTCCGCCTGGCGCTATCTGCCCGCGCCGTCCTTCATCCCGATCCTGCTAATGTGGTTCGGCACCGGCGAGGCCCCTAAACTGGCGCTGCTGTTCCTCGGGGTGATCTTCTTCCTGATCACGCTGATCATGGATCACACCAAGAACGTCCGCGAGGAACTCGTCGAGACTGCCCTCACGCTAGGCGCACCGCGCCGCAAGGTCGTGGCCCGCGTGATCTTCCCCGCCGTTCTGCCCGATATCGTGACCGCGATGCGCCAGATGCTGGCGATGACCTGGACCTATCTGGTGATCGCCGAGATCGTCGCCTCCACCACCGGCATCGGCGCGATGATGATGCGCGCGCGACGTTTCCTGAAGACCGATGAAATCCTGTCGGGGATCATCGTGATCGGGGTGCTGGGCCTGCTGTTCGACCTCGCCTTCTCCGCCCTGCATCGCTGGGCCTTCCCTTATCTGAGAAAGAGCTGAGCATGGCTGCCGAAACCGCATTGGAAATCCGCGAAATCACGAAGGAATTCGAGCTGTCGGGCGGGCGCAAGCTGGTCGCCGTCGAGGGCGCGGGCTTCACCGTCGAACGCAACTCCATCTGCGTCCTTCTCGGCCCGTCGGGCTGCGGGAAATCGACGATCCTGCGCATGATCGCGGGGCTCGAGACCCCGAGCGGCGGCGAGATCATCATCGGCGGCCGTCGCGTAGAGGGACCGGGCCGCGACCGGGGCATGGTCTTTCAGGCCTATACCTCCTTCGACTGGCTGACGGTGCGCAAGAATGTCGAGTTCGGGATGCAGATCAACGGCGTCCCGGCCGCCGAGCGCCGCGAACGCGCGGAGCGCTTCATAAATCTCGTAGGCCTCGGGAAATTCGCCGAAGCCTACCCGTCGCAACTCTCGGGCGGGATGCGTCAGCGCGTCGCCATCGCGCGCACGCTCGCCAATGACCCCGAGGTCTTGCTGATGGACGAGCCGTTCGGCGCACTCGATGCCGAGACCCGTTGGCTGATGCAGGAGCTGATGATCGACGTCGCCGAGAAGACCAACACGACGATGGTGATCGTCACCCACGATCTGGAGGAGGCGATTTTCCTCGCCGACAAGATCGTCTTTCTCTCGAGCCATCCGGGCCGAGTGAAAGAGGTGATCGTGCCCGAATTCAAGCAGGGCACGCGGATCGCCGACAAGGAAAAGGCCGTGAAACTGGAAGGCTACTCCGACTTGGAGGGGCATCTGATGCGGCTGATGAGAGAGGAAGGACGCGGCAAGGAATGAGTGTGACATTCGACTTCACCGGAAAGACCGTTCTGGTCACAGGCGCATCGAGCGGGATCGGCTATGGCATCGCCGAAGGGTTTGCCCGCGCCGGCGCCGACCTAATCATCCTGTCAGAGACCGACGCGATCTATGAGGCCGCCGAGAGCCTGCCCGGCAAGGTCCGCGCGATCCGCTGCGACATCGCCGAGGCGGAGATGGTGACCGAGGCGCTGGCCGATATCGAACGCGTCGATGTGCTGGTGAACAATGCAGGGCTCGAGCGCCCCACGCCGCTCACCGGCGACAATCCCACGGGCAACGCGATGTTCGAGCGGATCGTGGCGATCAACGTGACCGGCACGCAGAACGTGACCGACGCGCTGATCTCGCGCATTCCCGAGGGCGGGCGCATCGTGATCACCGCCTCGATCTGGGCGCGCACCGCCGTACCGGGCTTCTCGGCCTACGTCGCCAGCAAACACGCCCTTCTGGGGCTGACCCGGACATGGGCGCAGGAGCTGGGCCCTCGCGGCATCCGCGTCAACGCGATCTGCCCCGGCTGGGTGAAAACCGGGCCGGCGGCCAATTCGCTGCGGGAACTGGCGGTGTCCAGCGGGCGCAGCGAGGCCGAGGTCGAGGCCGAGATCATGGCCGCGCAAGCCATCGACGGGCTGATGGTGCCCGCCGACATGGCCGATCCGTATATGTTCCTCGCGTCCGAGGCTGGCGCGAATATCACCGGTCAGGCGCTCAACGTCGACCGCGGCGAGGTCATGTCATGAGCCTCGACGGTAAAGTTGCACTGGTCACCGGCGGCTCGCGCGGGATCGGGCGCGCCATCTCGCTGGCGCTGGCGGCACAAGGCGCGAAAGTCGCGTTCTGCCATCCCGACGATGCGCAGGCGCGCGAAACGCTCGCCGAACTTCAAAAGCTGACCGAGGCGGAATCCCTGCCCGCCGACGTCTCCGACGAGGCGCAGGTCGAGGGGATGTTCGACGCCGTCAAGTCGCGGTTCGGACGGATCGACATCCTCGTGAACAACGCGGGGATCCTGCGCGAAAGCCCGATTGCCGAGACGAAGATAGACGAGTTCGACCGCGTGATCGCGGTGAACCTGCGCGGCACATTCCTCGCCGCCCGTGCCTTCGTGCGCAGGGCCGAGGAAGGCCGGATCATCAATATCGCGAGCGATCTGGGTTTTCTCGGGCGCGAGGAAATGTCCGCCTATACCGCCTCTAAGGGCGGGATCATCGCGCTCACCCGGACACTCGCGCGCGAACTGGCACCGAAAGTCCTTGTCAACGCCATCGCGCCGGGCTCGATCGAGACCGACATGACGAGCCCCGCCTCGATGAGCCCCGAACAGCTGGCAATCGACATGGCGACGCCCCTCGCCCGGTTCGGCCAGCCCGAGGATATCGCCGCGATGGCCTGCTATCTCGCGGGCCCGCAGAGCAATTTCATCACCGGTCAATGCTTCGGCGTGAACGGTGGCAGTGTCATGACCTGACAGGAGCGACCCCATGTCCAGCGATCCCTTTTTCCACCCCGTTTCCGGCTTCGATCTACCCCGCTTCGCGGGCGTGCCGACCTTCATGCGCCTGCCGCATGTGCCGCTCGACGATCCGCGCCTGAGCGACGTGCAGATCGGTCTGATCGGCAGTCCGTGGGACTCCGGCACCACCAACCGTCCCGGCCCGCGCCACGGCCCGCGCCAGTTGCGCGATCTTTCGACGATGATCCGGGCGCAGAACGGCGCGACCGGCGTGCGCCCCTTCGAGATGGTCAACTGCGCCGATCTCGGCGATGTCTCCCCGAACCCCGCCGACATTCAGGACGCGATGGACCGGATCACCCGGTTTTTCGAGACGGTCCGCGAGCATGGAATCCGCCCGCTCACCGCAGGCGGCGACCACCTCAATTCGCTGCCGATCCTGCGCGCGTTGGGCACGCCCGAGCCGCTCGGCATGGTACATTTCGACAGCCATACCGACCTGTTCCACAGTTATTTCGGCGGCACCATGTACACGCATGGCACGCCCTTCCGCCGCGCCATCGAAGAAGAGCTGCTCGACCCGAAACGCGTGGTGCAGATCGGTATTCGCGGCTCCACCTATGATAGCGAAGATCGCGATTTTGCCGACAGCGTAGGCGTGCGCGTGATCCCGATCGAGGAGTTCCACGCCCGCGGCGTCGAGGATGTGATGACCGAGGCGCGTGAGATCGTCGGTTCCAAGCCCACCTATCTCTCCTACGATATCGACTTCATCGACCCGGCTTTCGCGCCCGGAACGGGCACGCCCGAGGTTGGCGGCCCGAATTCCTATCAGGCATTGCAGGTGATCCGTCTGCTCGACGGGGTGGATATCGTGGGCGCCGATCTCGTCGAGGTCTCCCCGCCCTTCGACCCTTCCGGCGCGACTGCCTTCCTCGGCGTCTCGGTGATGTTCGAGATCCTGTGCCAGATGGCCGTGACCATGACGCGCGGGTAACCGCGACCGCCCCATCCTGCCCTGTCCTGTCCCGGCATTTCGCAGGCCGCCCTTCACATTCCCGAGGACGGTCTGCGATGATCGCGGGACCGGCTCACCCCACCCAGCGCATCGCGTTCGCGCGGGTGCGATAAACCGGGGTCATATTGTTGGCGAGGCTCGCAGCGAGGTCGAGATCGGCGCTCAGCAAACTGGCGACCTCCTGCAGCGCGAGGCCGAGATAGCGCGCGATCTCTTGTGGAGAGAGGCCGAGATCGCGCAACGCCGAGACCTCCAATGTGCGGTCCGGTCCCGTTTTCCGAAGCCGCACTCCGGTCGGTCCGGCCGTGTCGTCCGGTCTGGCGCGCGCGCTCGGCAGCGGCCACGGAACGGTCTCCGGCGCGAGGCCATCGTCCCGCGACCTTCGCGGCTGCGGCAGAAGGTCAGAACTGTTCTCGGGGGTGATCCAACGAAACATCCGCACACTCCTTCGAGCTTGGCTATGACGCCTCCCAGCTAAAACCAATCCGGCCAGCCGCGCCATTGACCGCCGTCAATGCGAAACCCGCAAACCCTCTCGGACGGTCTGTCTGGGCGGGGTTTCGCCCATTTCTCGCAGAGGTTTGCGACAGGCGCGAGACAGGGTCACAGTTGCGCGAAAAAATTTGGTCAAAGCGCCGGAGAGTTTGGCCGCCCGGCCCCTGGGCGCGTCAAACGTGACGAAAGGCCATCGTCCGACGCGCGACGTCGATGTCTTCACATCGGAAATCACACGACAACGATGACCCTTCGATCGATGGAGCTCTCCGTGTCGGGGCGGACCGGCCACCGGGCCGCAGCGCGCAGCGTATCCGTATGGCGATCTCCGTATCGACTCCTCGCATCGATTTCGGAAGTCTGCGCGCGATCCGCGCGGCCTGCATTGACCAGCGACAATCGCGCGGCAGGTGCCTTCATTCCTGCAAGGTGGCGACATGCTCCGCGATCGCCAGCACCCGGCCCCGGATCACCGCCTCGGTTCCGAAACGCCCGACCAACGGCTCCAGCTCGTTGCGGAACAGCGCGCCGAAGACCGGCATCGGCCCGCCATGCCCGCGCACTTCCGTCCGCCCGTCGAGGATCTGGATAACCTTGAGCAGCGGGAACGTCCCGTCGTTGGCCGCAGACAACCCGGTCAGCGCGGGAATGTCCTGAATGAAGGCCTCTGCGAGCGGGCCGTCACCCTGCCCCTTCATGCCGTGACAGGCGGCACAATTGTCCGCATAAAGCTGCGCGCCCATCTCGTCGGACGTCATGGCGTCCTGAGCCGCGAGCGGTCCCGCCGCGCCGATCAAGACGAGAGCGAGCAGGAAAGGTCGAACCTGAGTCATTTGATATCCTCCCATATCGGTGGCCCAGCTTTCCCGCGGCGCGGTGCCGCGGCATTGTCCGCCGTCAATTCGGAGGCGCTGGCGGGGCGCGCCTGGTCCTACGCGCAGATAGCCGAGCCCCGCACCGGCGCCTTCGCTACGCCGCGATTGACGCCCGATAATGGCGCCTGCTCCGCGCTGGGGCATCATTTGGCATTCGCGGAAGGCTCGGGGTGACCTCGCTCGGTCGCCCCGGTCGAAGAGCATTTCGCGAATCCCGTCGGCCACCATGCGCCCCTCCCCGAGGCGTGGCCGGCGGGACCGAATTCATCGGCGTGGCGGTCTCTCTCCGCCGGCTTCTATCCCCATGCTCCGCGCAACAATATTGCGCACAACGCCGCTCAAATTTCATAAATTAACATTTCTCTACAATTCACCGCCTGACAGATGCCCTCCGACACGGCAAGATTCCTCTCGTCACGCAGGTGACCGTTGCCCGCGAACTGCCACCGACCGGGCGACCCAAGGGGGAGGGAAACATGTCAAGTATTCAGCCGATACGGCCGCAATTCGACGCGAAATGCGACGACTGCACGGCGCGCCAGACAGGGCTCTGCAGCGCTTTCGATCGTGACGCGCTACTCGATTTCGCCCGGCGCAGCTACCGTGAAACCTATCGCCAAGGGGCCGAAATCGCGGCACAGGGCGAAGCGGCGGACCGGATCGGGATCGTCGCATCCGGGCTCGTGAAACTCGTCGTTCTGACCGAAGGCGGCGACGAACACGTTCTGCAGATTCTGCGCACGGGCCACCTGATCGGCGACCCCGAACGCGAGGTGAACGGGTTCTCGAGCGAGGCCGCCACCGAGACCACCATCTGCTGGATGCCGCGCCAGACCTGGCACGGTTTTCTGCAGTCACATCCGCAAATCTTCCGGGGCTTCCTGTCGGCGCTGAACCGCCAATTCGAAGAATTGCAGATGAGCGTGGTGAAGATGCGCGGGCGCAGTACGGTGCAGCGGCTCGCGCTCTGGCTCGTGGAGCAGTTGCCCGGCGCGACCGAGGGCAGCACGCCGCAAATCCGCATCGTGCTGACCCGGCGCGATCTGGCCTCGCTGTTGGACATGACAGTGGAGACCCTGTGCCGCGCGCTGCACCAGATCGAGGAGCGCGGCGCGATCCGCCTGCTTGCGCCCGATCATCTCGCCGTCACCGATCTCGGGCGGTTGCGGCGACTTGCCAAGTTCCAGAACGAGCGGATCGGCGCGGCCCTTGCAGAACCCGCTCCCGCGCCGCGCCTGTCGGACTTCGACCGAGGGGCGATGGGCGGGAAAGCCGCGGCCATGCGTAGCGGCGCGGGACAAGCGCCCAAAGGCTCGCTGGCTGCCGCGTTTCCCGGGACGCGGCGCTAGGCAACCGCCCCGGGCCAAAGCAGGTTTCGCCACGCGCGCATTGATCTCCATCAATGCACGCGCCTGCCCCTGCGGCAAAGCTCGGGGAGCCGACATCAACTCCGGAGGAGGCTCCGATGCCCAGCTCGACCGACGCGACCGTGTACACCAATGCGGGCTACGCCGAACTGCTGAAACGCCTGCTTCCACCCGACGGACCGGACCCTGCGCTGCTTGGCCCCTTCGTCGCGATGCAGATGCAGGCGGCGGATCGGACATTGCAGTTCAACCAGGAATGGCTGCGCTTCACCACCGATCGGATCACCTGTGACCGCGCCCTGCTCGCCAATCTCGCCAATCCCGGCGATCCGGCGGCCATCGCCGCCGCGTGGTCGGAATTCGTCTCGGGCGCGATCGACGACTATTCCGCGCTCTATCGCCGCCTCTGGGGACAGGTCGCCGAGGAAATGACGGCGGCTGTGTTCGACACGCAAAAACAGGCGCAGGAGCTTTTCGTGACCTCACTGCAGGTCGCGGGCTCCGGAGAGAAGCGTCACGCGACGCCCGTATGAGAGCCCGCGCCAGCGGTTGGCGCGGCACGGGACGCGTGGTGCCAAGCGCGCAAGGAGTGGCGTCGATGGCAAATTCCGAACAGTGCAGGCCCGACCCGAGACCGGGCCACCGCGCTGCGGCGCTCGCCGAGGATCTGGAGGGCGTGGTCGATCTGATACCTGTTCCGGTCGCGGTGTTCGACACCGAGATGCGGTTCGTCGCGGCTTCGGCGGCGTTTCTGGCGGCCTACGGGGGCGATATCGCACATGCCGTCGGGTCGGACCATGACGCGTTGCTGCCGTGGCTGCCCACAGCCTGCCGCGACGCGCGCGGCAAAGCGCTGGCGGGCGAAACCGTGCAGTGCGACGAGAGCCGCACGATGCGTCCCGATGGCCGCGAGGCGTGGACCCGCTGGACCGTCGCACCGCTGCGCCGCGCAGGACAAGTCGCGGGGATCATCCTGATCATCGAGGACATCAGCGCCGAAAAGGAATTTCAACAGCTGACGGACCTGCGCGCGGAAGAGATCATCGAGGCGATGAAAGCCGCGGGAATTGCGTTCTTCGAGATGGATTTCGACCGCGACACGCTCGTCGCGACGGAGCCCGCCCGGCAACTCCTCGAGACGCAGGAGGTGCCCGACAGCTTCGACACGTGGATTGCCCTCGCCGCGCCCGAAGATCGTGTGCGCCTGAAAGAGGCGCATCGCGCGGCGATCGACCCCACGGGCAGCCGGAAATTCTCCATCGAGTTCAAGCTCGCCCGCAGCGCCGAGCCCAAGGTGATCGAATTGCGCGGGAACATCCGCTTCGACGAGAGCGCCGACCCGCCCCGCCCGGTCGGCGCTATCGGCGCAATCCTCGACCGGACCGAGCGCGCACGGATCGCGGCGGCGATGGTGCGCGGGCAGCGGATGGAAACCGTAGGCCGGATGGCGGGGCTGATCGCGCATGATTTCAACAATCTTCTGACCGTCATCCTGTCCAATCTGGAGCTGGCGGCGCGCACCGAGATGGCCGATCTCGCGCGCGGGCATCTCGAACGCGCCATCGACGCGACGCGGATCGGCGCGGGGTTCAACCAGCGGCTGCTGGCGCTCGCGGGGGCGCGGACGCCCAAACCGGTGCGCTTCGGCCTCGATGCGCAGCTCGCAGAGACATGGACGCTGCTCGAGCGGGTGCTCGGAGAACAGGTGCATCTGCGTCTCTTGCCGGGCGCGGATCGAGGCCAGATCTACATGGATCGCGGGGAACTGGACGGGGCGCTGCTCAATCTCGTCATCAATGCCCGCGATGCGATCTCGGCGGCTGGCACCATCACAATCCGGACCGGCAGCGCGCAGCTCGACGTGCAGCAGGCAGGCGAAATCGAAGGCGCGCGCCCGGGCAGGTTCCTGACGGTGAGCGTGAGCGATACCGGCCACGGCATGACGCCGGATGTGCGGAGGCAGGCGCTCGATCCGTTCTTCACCACCAAGGATGCGCGGGTCGGGAACGGGCTCGGGCTGACGAGCGTCGCGAGTTCGGTGGCGCGGGCGGGCGGTTTTCTCGACATCGACAGCGCCCCCGGCAAGGGCACGACGATCACGCTCTATCTTCCCGAGGTCGACGGGGATCCCATGCTTGCCACAGCCGAAGATCGCGACGTGCTGCGGATGGGTGACGGTCAACTCGTGCTCGTGGTCGAGGACGATCCGCTGGTGCGCGAGACGGTTCTCGACCGGCTGGAAGCCCTGGGATACGCGGTGATCGAGGCCGGGAATGCGCATCAGGCGCTGGAGCAGATCGAGGCGGGCGAGCCGGTGGAGCTGCTGTTTTCCGACATCGTCCTGCCCGGCAGTTGCTCGGGCTTCGACCTGGTCGATCGGGTGCGCGCCCGAGACCCCCGATTGCCGGTGCTTCTGACTTCGGGGCACGCATCGGAGAAATTCGCCGGGCGTCCGAAGGTCGAGCAAGAGATCGAATTGCTCACGAAACCCTATTCGCTCTCGACGTTGAGCGCAGCCGTCGCGCGCGCGCTCAACCCCGACGCGCCTCCTGGTTGATCTGCCCGGTGAAGACATAGCCCACGCCGCGCACCGAGCGGATCATCCGGGGCGACGCGTCTCCCGGTTCGATCTTGCGCCGCAGCCGGGCGATATGGGTGTCGATGGTGCGGTCGTAGGGCGACCAGTCGCGCCCGTGAAGAGCCCGGTTGATATCGTCGCGCGAGAGCACCTGCGCCGGGCGGCTGAGGAACAGCTCGAGCAGTTTCGTCTCGGTCCCGGTCAGGTCCTCGCGGCGCCCGTCGCGATGCTCGATCACACCCCGACGCAGGTCGATGCTGCTGTGATCGATATGGAGCCGGTCGACCGGCACGGCCCGCGTCCGGTATCCCTCGAGCACGCGGCGGATGCGGATCACCACTTCGCGCGCGGCAAAGGGTTTGACGATATAGTCGTCCGCCCCCGCCTCCAGCCCGCGTACCCGGTCTAGTGGCTGACCATATCCCGTGATGAAGACGACCGGAATGTTTCTGCGCCCGCGCAGCACCCGGGCCAAGGCAAACCCGTCATCGGCGCCGAGCCCCAGATCGAGCGTCACGAGGTCGATGCCGCCCGTTTCGATCTCGCGCAACATGCCGGCCGCGTCTTGCGCCTCGCGCACCGCCCAGCCTTCCGCCTCGAGACACTCCCGCAGCGCCGCACGCACGGCGGCATCATCTTCGACGATAAGAATTGTCTGCCGTTCCACAGGCGCCTCCTCCGAAGGTACGCCATGATCCCTTCGCCCTGCCGGTTCTGTCTTTGACCGTGATCAAGCGACGAAACGGGGCGCGGGCAATTAACCTTGAGCGCCGCGTGATCATCGGCCCCTCGCCAAAGCCCTTGAGCCGGTCGGGGCCTTGGCGCGAGACATGTCGGAAAATCACCGGTTGGACGGGACGCGAGTATACGGACGTTGTGCGCGGTGGAACTCGACCCCAGAATGCGCAGCGCGCGCTTCCGATGTGGAAACGCGCGCTACTCCCCCAACAGACCTGCAAGCAGTGTCGTTTTATCGACCCCAACCGCCCGCGCGGCCTGCACCCGTTCCCATGCCGCCAACTCTCAATTGCGGCGCTCCATCAGCAGGGCGACCAGCAGCCCGGTCCCCACCATCCCCAGCAGCACCCCGGCCCACGGCACGGGATGGCTGCGCACGCTGCGGCGCAGGTCGTGCTGCGCCTCGGTGAGCGCCTCGCGCATCTCGAAGACCGCGTCGCGGGCATCTTCCACGAACTCGTGGCCGCGCCGCGTCGCTTCGGCGCCAAGATCGCTGGCCCGCAACCGGCCATGACGACGCAGCGCCTGCGCCAGTTCCGTCACATCCTCGCGCAGATCATCGAGATCGGAGCGGATCGCCTCGACTGCCAGACGCTCGTGTTCCTCGATATCGGCGCGGTCGGGCGTGTCTTCGCTGGAGGACTTGGCCATGACACTTCTCCTCTGATCGGGTTCGACTCCGTGCGGCAGGGTCAGGATGCGAAGCCGCGAGGCGGCGCGCATTGATCGCTGTCACTGCAAAATGCAAATACGCGGGTCACGTCACCTTCAGCGCCTCCTGCAGTTTTTCGCGGAACTGGTTCGGCGAAAGGCTCGCAAGGTTAGAGCGGATTTCGCGGCTCACGCGCGCCGCGAGGGAATCGGGCATCGCCTCGCGCATCGCACCGAGCATGCGTGGCGGCGCGACGAGGACGAGCGTGTCGAACTCTCCCTCCCCGAGGCTGCGTTCGAGGCGGTCGCTCAGATCGCGGGCGAAGGCGAGTTCCTGAACATGGCTCGGATCACCATGCGGCGCCATCGCGGCCCGCCGCCCGGGCGATCCGATCGCGAAACTGCGCCCGGCCCTGTCGCGGTCTCGGTCGCGCGGGCGTGCATGTGGCGATTCAAGCTCGAAGACCAGCGCATGGCCCTCGGCATCGGCTAGCACATGCGCGCTGGCAGAGTTCATCACCACGATCCATTCGATTTTCTTCGGCTGGGGCATCGGCTCACCTATTTCGAAAACAGCACCGGCAGATGGGAAGTCTCCAACAGGCGCGTCGTCACCGCGCCGATCACGAAATCATAGAGGCGCGAATGACCGAACGCGCCGACGGCGATCAGCTCGGCGCCGCGTTCGCGCGCGGTATGCAGCAACTCGTCGCCCGCCTCCGACGTCGTTTTCATCCGGTCGAGAAGCGTCACGTCATATCCGCGCCGGTCGAGCGCCGTCGCCAGATCGTCGCGCAGATCGTCGACCGCCTGCCGCTCTCCCCCGGAGGGCGACACCGAGAGCAGATCGATCCGCGCGCCGCTGGCCGCAAGATAGAGCATGTCATGCGCCGCACGCATCGCCTCGCGGCTGCAGGAAACACCGAGAAGAACGTGCCGCGCGGGCCGCTCCAGCTTTGCGGTCTCGCTCACCACCAGCACCGGACGTCCGGTCTGGCGGATCAGTTGCTCCTGCAGACGGATGTCGCTCGCGCGGCCGGCATGGGGCGGCACCCGCGCCGAGACGACCAGATCGGCGGCGCGGCAGCTATCGACGAGAAAGTCGACCAGCGCGTCGCGCGTGTCGACCGGGCTGCGGAACTCTCCCTGAACATCCTCCGCCGTCAGCGCGTGCTCGAAGGTCTCGCGGATCGCGGCGGCCTCCTTGCGCTGCCAGTCGAGGAATTCGGGGTAGATAATCGGATCGCTCGCCAGATCGCCCCCCAACAGCGGCAGCGGCTCTACGCCATGCACCCCGATCAGATGGGCGTTGAAACCGCGACACAACCCGGCCGTCATCGGGGCGAGCCATCGGGCGTCGTCGGTCTCGAGAAAGGCGGCGGCAACGGTGCGCGGAATCATCTTCGGGCTCCTGGGTGGCTGGCATCGCGCCGAGACTGCGCCGCTGCGGGCGATGCGGCATTGATCGCGCGCAACGTCGGAGCGGTTCGGAACCATCGGTCCGCCGCGCCCCCTATGCGCGCCGTCAATGCGCAAGCCGCACCGGTCGTGACAGCTTCGATGGCGTTCTACCAAGACACTTCGCATGGGAGATCCAGCATGACACCACAAGCCACCGAGATCGGCGTCAAGCACGAGAGCGCCCCGCCGACCAGCAAGCCCCCGAGCGCCGAAACAACGGCGAAACCTCCAGCCTCCAGCGCCGCCCCGCCCGCGCGGGGGCGCGATGTCTTCGCGATGCTGCGTTCCGAGATCGACCGCCTGTTCGACGACTTTGCGCGTCCCGGAGCCGGATGGCCGCGCGCCCTGACCCTGCCGTCGGGCTTCGGCGACCTTTCGCTCTCCGCGCCCGCGATGGATTTCGTCGCGAATGACGGAAGCTACGAGCTGCGCGTCGACATGCCCGGGCTCAAGCCCGAGGAGATCGAGCTCAAGCTCGACGACGGACGCCTGAAGATCCGCGGAGAAAGCTCCAGCAAGCGCGAGACGCATGAGGGCGACTACGTCGTGCAGGAACGGAGCTCCGGCAGGCTCGAACGCACGATCACCTTGCCGCGCGGGGTCGATCCAGACCGCATCGACGCGGTTCTGAGCGACGGGGTTCTGACCGTGACCCTGCCGAAAACCACCGAAGCGCGCGAGAAAGACCGGCGCATCGCGGTCAAGGCGCAATAATTGCGCATGACCGGAGGCTTGCCCCGTGCGCCGCAACCGTTAGGCGCGCGGGGCCGCCCCAAATCTGGAAGGACAATCCTGCTGATCGCGGAATACCTCGCGAGTATCCAAAGCTGAGGCGGTGTCTTCAGCACTTCGACCGGGAGGTTCGACCGATGAAAGTGACCGGCCTGAGCGCCATCGACCACGCCCCGCAGATCGTGGCGGAATGGCTCAACGATCTGGAATATCGTCTGGACAACAAGGATCGCAGCCACGCCTATCTGCTGCTGCGTACCACCTTGCATGCGATCCGCGATTTCCTGACCACCGCGGAAGCGGCCGATCTCGGGGCGCAGCTTCCAGTGTTGCTGCGCGGCATCTACTATGACGGTTTTGTGCCCTCCCGCCAGCCCGCGCATCCGCGCAATCGCGATGCCTTCGTGGCGAGGGTCACGGAGGCGTTCGCAGACCGCCCGCTCGACGATCCCGAAGCGGAGGTGGCGGCGGTGTTCGATCTGTTGCACGAGCGGATTTCCGAGGGCGAATACCGGCAGGTGACGCAGGCGATGCGTCATTCGTTGCGCAGCCTCCTGGCCTGATCGCGCCGCTGGGCCGCTATGCCGGATCCTTGCCCAAGGGGCGCGCCCGCGCCTTCGCGAGAATTTGCGTGACCTCGGCGTCCGGCACCTGATCGAAATAGGTGTAATAGGCCCCGACCGCCCCGAAGAATTCCACCTCGAGCGGGCAGACCACGCGGTCGGCCTCGGTGCGGATCGCCTCCAACGCGTCGGTGGCGCCGACCGGGGTCGCACAGACCAGCTCGGCTGGACCGGCGGCGCGCACTGCCCGCAACGCCGCGCGCATCGTGGCCCCCGTGGCCACCCCATCATCCACGAGGATCGCGACCCGCCCGGCCAGCGGCAGCCCCGGGGCCCCGTAAAGCTTGATCCGGTCCGCGATCACCTCGCGTTCGCGGGCTGCGAGACGCTCCAGCGTCGCCGCGTCGCAGCCGGTGGCGCGGATCACGTCCGCGTTGCGCACGATCACCTCGCCGCGAAGACCCGCGATCGCTGCAAGCGCCACTTCGGGATTGCTGGGCGCGCCGAGCTTGCGCACGAAGACGAGGTCCAGCGACAGATCGAGACGCTCCGCGATCTCCCACGCGATCGGCACCCCACCGCGCGGCAGGGCGAGCACCACCGCGTCGCGCCCGCGATAGGCGTCGAGCTTTCGGGCGAGGATGATCCCCGCCTCCCTCCGGTCGGTGTAACCTTCGAAATCGGACATCCGGATGAGCCTCTGCAGGGGCGTATTCGACCGTAAGCCTGCCGTGCCCTCCGGCCCGTGGCATTGATTTCGAACAACGAGGGCGGATTTGTTTTCGCTCTGCTGGGTCTTGCGCAGCCCGCGCCCGGCGCAAAGAATTTCGGGACGATCTCGCGCAGGGCCCTAAGTCGATTTGAAGCGCAGACCGCCCCGCCCTCACCGCGGGCCCGACAGGAGGAGACCATCGTCATGAGTTTGAAAGACAACCGCATTCTCGTCGTCGGCGGTTCGTCCGGCATCGGCTTCGGCGTGGCGCAGGCGGCGCTCGCGCGCGGCGCGCAGGTGACCATCGCCTCCCGCTCGGCTCAGAAGATCGAGGATGCCTGCAAACGGCTGGGCGGCAAAGTCGCGGGCGTCACGCTCGATACCGGCGACGCCGCCGCGCTGGAGGCGTTTTTCGCGGAGCGCGAAGCGTGGGAACATGTCTACTGCTCGGCAGCGAGCACCAAGGTCGCGGCGGTGAAGGAGTTGTCGCTGGAGGACGCGCAGGCCTCGTTCGAGTCGAAGTTCTGGGGCGCTTATCGGCTCGCTCGTGCGGCGAAGATCGGCCACGGCGGCTCGCTCACCTTCACCTCGGGCTTTCTGTCGAAGCGGCCCAAGGCAGGCGCGGCGATCCAGGGCGCGATCAATGCCGGCCTCGAGGGGCTGACCCGTGGCCTCGCGCTGGAATTCGCGCCGGTGCGGGTTAACTGCATCTCTCCCGGGCTGGTGAAAACCGAGATGTACGAGACCCTTGAAGGCGACAGCCGCCGCGCGATGTTCGACAATGCCGCGGACCGCCTTCCTGCGGGTCGCGTGGGCCTGCCCGAGCATATCGCGATTCAGGCGCTCGCCCTGATGGACAACCCTTACATGACCGGCACCACCGTCTTCGTCGAAGGTGGTGGGCTGCTGGTCTGAGCAAGCGAAAGGACCTCCCATGAAACGCACAGCTCTCGGAACGACCGGCTTCGAGATCGCCCCCATCGTCTTCGGTGGCAATGTCTTCGGCTGGACGCTCGACGAGGTCGCAAGCTTCCGCATTCTCGACGCTTTCATCGACCACGGCTTCGACGCGATCGACACCGCCGATGTCTATTCGAAATGGGCCGAGGGCAATGCGGGCGGCGAGTCCGAGACGGTTCTTGGCCGCTGGTTCGACGCACGCCCCGGAATGCGCGACAAGGTGAAGCTGTTCACCAAGGTCGGCTCGGATATGGGCGGCCCGGGCGAGAAAGGCCTCGGCGCGGAGTGGATTTCCAAGGCCATCGAGCGGTCGCTGGCGCGGCTGCGCACCGATCACGTCGATCTCTATTTCTCGCATTGGCCCGATGACAGCGTGAGCCATGCCGAGACGCTGGGCGCCTATGACAAGCTTCTCAAAGCGGGCAAGATCGGCGCGATCGGAGCGTCGAATTACGATGCCGCCATGCTGAAAGCGGCGCTGGAGACTGCCGATAGCGAGGGGTTGCCGCGCTATCAGGTGATCCAGCCGGAATATAACCTTTATGACCGCGAGGCTTTCGACGGGCCGTTGCGCGATCTCTGTGTGAGCAAGACTATCGGGGTGGTCACCTATTTCTCGCTCGCCGCCGGGTTCCTGTCGGGCAAGTATCGCTCGAAAGCCGATCTGGAGGGCCGCAAGCGCGGCGGGATGGTCGAGAAATACCTCACCGATCGCGGCATGGCGCTTCTCGACGTGCTCGAAGACGTGGCGAGCCAGAAAGGCGCGAAACCCGCCGAGGTGGCCATCGCCTGGCTGATCAACCGGGAGGGCGTCAGCGCCCCGATCGCCAGCGCTACCAGCATCGAGCAGGTGGAAAGCTTCGCGAAGGCCGCGGAGATGACGCTCAGCGACGAAGAGATGCGCCGCCTCACAGACGCGGGCGCCTGATCGCCTTCTTTCGGGTGGCCCGCCGGGCCGCCCGCTTCTCCCCTCCTGACCGGACACCGTTCACATGTATGAAACCGTTTTGCTGATCGTCGCGGCGCTGGTCGTCGGCATGTCGAAGGGAGGGCTTTCGTCCGCTGCGGCCATCGCGGTGCCAATGCTCGCGCTGTTCATGAACCCGGTGAAGGCGGCAGCCACGCTACTGCCGGTCTATATCGTGACCGACTGGGTGGGCGTCTGGCTCTACCGTCACCATTTTTCCAAGCGGAACCTGTTCATTCTCGTGCCCGCGATGCTTGCCGGCGTCGCCATCGCGACCGTGATCACGCCCTACACGCCGGAATGGGCGTTGCTCATCTTCACCGGGCTGATCGGGATATGGCATGTCGGGCGCGCCTGGCTGAAACGGCATGACGACAGCCAGGCCGAGGCCAAGGTGATCCCGGGGCTGTTCTGGGGCACGCTCACCGGGATCGCGACCTTCATCACCCATTCCGGCTCGCCGCCTGCGCAGGCCTACCTGCTACCGCAGAAGCTGCCCAAGCTGGAATTCGCGGGCACAATCGCCATCGCCTTCGCCATCGGAAATATCGTGAAACTGCCCGCCTATTGGGTGATAGGTCAGCTCGATGGGCTGAACTGGCCCCTTGTCGCGGGGCTGGCCGTGGCGGGGATCGCAGGAACCGTTGCGGGGCGTTGGCTGACCGCGCGGCTGTCGCAGCAACTCTACATGCGGGTTATCCAGATCATGCTGGCAGTGCTGTCGGTCCTGCTGCTGATCCGCGGCGCGACGCAGGTGATGTGATCAGCGCGGCGGGTAATGGCTGCGCAGCGCCATCGCGTCCTGCCCGATCAGCCGCGTGACCGAATTCCCGTCCTCCGAGAAAATCGAGCTTTGGGTGTAATACGGATCTTCCAGATCGGTCGAGAAACCGAGCGATTGCACGATCTCTTCCAGCACGACCGAGCGGATATCGCGCATCTGGATGTCCCGGCTGAAGGCGATATCGGCATCCATGATCCGGCCCGTGCTGGTCTGCCAGTAGAAGGTCACCTTCGCGACCGTGCCCGGTCCCAGTCGCCGGCCATTGAGCCGCATCGATGGTGTGCCGCGCACCGTGCCGCCCACGGGCGTGTCGGTCAGGTAGAGCTTGATATCGGCGGGACGCGCCCCGGCATAGCTAAGGTGCAACGCAGCGCCGGTCTTGTTGATCTGCGCGATCGCGGCCCGGGCGGCCTGCTCGATGGCATGGGCGCGCTTGGCGGGAAAATGCTGTGAGCGGAAGGCGAGGCCGACCGTCAGATCGCGGCATTTGCTGGCCGCCCAGCGGCGGTAGGGCAAGGTGCAGGCGCCCCCAGGCCGCGCGGCGCAGGCCATCGCGCGATAGAAGTCGCGGTCGCTCATCTTGCCGGAATTGGCAATGTTCCGGTCGGCGCCGGTGTCGCTCGCCCAGGCGGGGGCCGCAAGGTTGAGTGCAAGTGCGAGGCAGGTCGCGCCCGGGATCAGACCGAACGCAATTCTAAGTTTTTTCTCAAACGCTTGCAGACCGATCTTAAAGCCCCCTCTTAACTCAGAACCGAACAGGCGCGGCGGGTTGCGAGCGCGTAACCCTCGATCCCGAAGCCTGCCAGAACCCCCTCCGCCCGTTGCGAGATGTAGGAATGATGGCGGAAGCTTTCCCGCTTGTGAACATTGGAAATATGCACTTCGAAGACCGGGCCTTCGAAGGTGTTGAGCGCATCGAGGATCGCGACGGAAGTGTGGGTGTAGGCCCCCGCATTGATCACGATGGCACAGGCCTCGTCGCGCGCATGGTGAATCTGCTCGACGATTTCGCCCTCGAAATTCGACTGGAACAGCGCGACATCGAAGCCGCGGGGCTGCGCCTCCTCGCGGCAAATCCGCTCCACGTCCTCGAGCGTGTCCGAGCCGTAGATCTCGGGCTGGCGCTTGCCCAGAAGGTTCAGGTTCGGGCCGTTGAGGATATGGATTTTCTTCGACATTCTGCGCTCCGAGTGGCGCGTGAGGCAGGCGCGCCCTGCCCCCTCGCGCGGATCAATTCCCCCAAGCTATAGTGTCTTGCGCGGCCCTCCGTCCAGCAAAAGGGCGTGATCGGTTGCGGCGGCGAGCGGTCGCTGACACCACGACACCCACCAGCGCATCCTAGATCCCCGCCTCGGCCTTGCTGAACAGTTGCGGCGGCGGATGTCGCGCGACCAATGCGATGGCCACTCCGCCCCCGTCCAGCGTGCGAAAACAAATCGCACGTAGCGGCCGCCAAGGACTTGGCAGCGGGGCCGTTTTCGCCCACTCTGTCGGCGAGGGCTGAAGGCGATGGCGTCGCCAGCGCGTTGCGCGCCCGCCCGATCACCCGTCCTGTACGCCGGGATCTTGCTTTGTCGCAGCGCGCGACGGGGGAAGATCGTCCCTCGGCGCGTTGCGGCCTCTGATAAGGAAGAGTGCCGATGGACCGTCCTGCTTTTTACCGATTTCACCAAGGCGAGCGTATCCTGCCCTTCGCTGCCAGCGAATACGAGGCGCGGCTCGCGGGTCTCCGCGCGGCGATGAGCCAAGCGGGCATTGATGCCTGCCTGTTCACTTCGATGCATAACATCGCCTATTACTCGGGCTTTCTATACTGCGCCTTTGGGCGGCCCTACGCGCTGGTCGTGACGCCAAGCGACAGCGTGACGATCTCGGCGGGGATCGATGCCGCGCAACCGTGGCGGCGCGGCCATGGCGACAATATCACCTATACCGACTGGGCGCGGAACAATTACTGGCGCGCGATCGCCTCCGTCACCGGCAAACGCCGCGTGCTGGGCATCGAGTCCGATCACCTGACGCTTGGGCAGGCGGCGCTTCTGCAGGATTTCCTCGAGCCGACCGAGACCCGCGACATCGCCCCCGCCACGATGCGGCAACGGATGCACAAATCGCCCGCCGAGATCGCCCTGATCCGGCAAGGAGCCGCGGTCGCGGACGTGGGTGGCTATGCTATCCGCGAGACGATCCGCGAAGGCGTGCGCGAGATCGACGTGGCGATGGCGGGCCGCGACGCGATGGAGTTGGAAATCGCCAGGCGATTTCCCGACGCGGAGTATCGCGATACCTGGGTCTGGTTCCAGTCGGGCATCAACACCGACGGCGCGCATAACCCGGTGACGGGGCGCGTTTTGCAGCGCGGCGACATCCTGTCGCTCAACACCTTCCCCATGATTTCAGGCTATTACACGGCGCTGGAGCGCACGCTGTTCGTGGGCGAGGTTGACGACGCCTCGCGCGCGATCTGGGAGGCGAATGTCGCCGCCCATGAATACGGGATGAGCCTTCTGAAACCCGGGGCGAGTTGCGCCGAGGTGACCGAGAAAATCAATGCCTTCTTCGCCGAGCGCGACTTGCTGCAATATCGCACCTTCGGCTATGGCCACAGCTTCGGCGTGCTGTCGCATTACTACGGGCGCGAAGCGGGGCTGGAGTTGCGCGAGGATATCGACACGGTGCTGGAGCCCGGAATGGTGATCTCGATGGAGCCGATGCTGACGATCCCCGAGGGCCAGCCGGGCGCCGGCGGCTATCGTGAGCACGACATCCTCGTGATCACCGAGAACGGCAACGAAGACATCACAGGCTACCCCTACGGGCCGGAGTTCAACGTGGTGGGATGATGTGACCGGCACGTGGGCGGCCCGGCTGCCCGCGCGCTACAAAAGCCCGAAGCGCAATGCGATCGCCACGGCTTCGGCGATCGTCCGGGCGCCGAGTTTGCGGCGCAGGTTGGCGCTGTGCATATCGATTGTCGGCATGGCGAGATCGAGGTCATGGGCCAGCTGATCGCGCCTGCGGCCGCGGATCATCCCGTGCAGGACATCGCGCTCGCGCGGGGTAAGGTGAATCCTGTCGCGCGGTGCATCCACCAGATCGCGAAGGGCTGTCTCTTCCTCGCTCGTGACGATGACGAGGACCCGGCGCCCGCCATCTGTGCGCGGCAGAAGGTTCAGTCGCAGCCTCGGAATGATCCGCCCGTCCGCCCCACGCATCTGCGGCAGATCGAGCGAGCCCGCAGCGCTTTTGCCAGCATCGGTCGCCCGGCCGATCGCGCGGCGCAAGGCAGGTTGCGCCGCCCCGCGCGCCCGCAGCACACGCTGGAAATTCAGCACGAGAAGCGGGTGGATTGCTATCAGCGTCTCGGCCATCCCGTTCATCCGCACAAGGCGGCCCTCGTGGTCGAGCTCGAAAATCGGGGCGTCGTCGAGCAGGCTGTTATCAGACGCGGTGACCTGCTGGATACTGGCGCGATGAAGCTCCCGACGGATCTTGTGCAGCCGCCCCAGATCCTGGACATGCGCGCCGAGAGTCTTCATCTCGGGGTCGGTGAAATCCCCCCCGCGCTTGCCCTTGTGGAACGCCGTGGCGACCAAACCGTCGCGGGTGCTCTGCATCATCGCGAGACACCAGTAGCGATCGACACCGTTCTTCACGATGAAATCGTTATACATTTCGCTGCGTTCGAACTCCTGCGCGCTCACGTGGTCCGACAAACGAAACAGCCCTGTTCCACACTTCTCCGGCGTGCCATGGGCCAACCATGGGTCGTGCCCCTCGAAGGAATTGTAGTCGAGATTGGCCTCCGCCTGGGTTCCGGCGGTAATTTCGCGATAGTCGCCGGGATGGAGCCAGATGAAGACCGCGGAGGGAATGTCGATCTCCCGCGCCATCATGCTGGGCAGCAACGTGAACAACTCGTCGTCAAGCGCGGCGTCGTAGATCTCGTGATGCGATATGAGATGTGACATCGGATCAGGTCAGTCGTCGCGGGCGGACCATTGGTGACATGATGTGCGTTTCTTGAAAAACGACGCGCAGAAACGAACCCGGCATTGCCCCCCCAAACTTTTCAAACAACCGCCAATCGGACCGTCGAGCCTGCACCCGACTGCGACGAAGCTGAAATGCTCACCGATTATGTTTTTTGACATAAAACACCGACTTTTCCTCAAAAATCAAGCTTGAGGGAAAAAGCGCAATCGACCGAGTTCGTCGTGTAGAGCGCGACATTCGACCGGGTGCGCCGCGCCGTGCAAGAAATTCTGGGCGTTTGACCGAGGATTTTCACCCGCTTCAACTCCAGGCTCAGCCCGAGGCTTGCGGCCCGGTCGCGGCGATGCACGCCGACGATCGGAAAGGCGGTATCATAGCGGCGCTCGCCATAGCTGAGCGACAGCCCGCCCCGTACGCCCGCGATCAAGGGGCGCTCGAAACCCACGCGCAATTCGGCGCCGGAATAGCGGTGATAGTCCGTCCGGGGCACGGCGCGCTCCAGCCTCAGGCCATAGCTCAGGGCACCGCGCCGCCCCACCCGCGTCCGGCGTGCGAGATCGACGTAATATCTCGGCCCGCTCAGGTAGGACTTCTCGCCATAGCTGGCATATTCGCCGCCCAGCCGGAAAACCGTGCGCCCGCCCGCCACGGACCGCCACGCCTTCGCGAACCGGACTCCGCGCGTGAGATTGTCCGACGTGATGTCTTGCGACCCGCCGCCATAGCGCCTGTCGCGGACGAACGCCTCGACCGACCAGGGCCCGCGACGGCCGAGATGCTCATATTGCACCGCAAGGCCGGGCTCGGAATAACGCAATGTCGCAGTGTGGTACCACGCCCCCGCATAAGAGGCGCGAAACCGGATGCGATGACCCGGGCGCGGCTGAAGGAACCAGTCGAGATTGGCGCCATAGCCGAGCCCGACCCCGGAGGTGTCGTTGCCGCCATCTTTGATCAGGAAGGTCCCGAAATCCGTCACGAGGTAACGCTCCGACGCGACATGATCGACATTGCTGCTCGGCAGGATCGAGGCGGTGGCGGAGAAGCGCAGCGGATGCGCGCGATCGAGCGCCTGCCACGCCGCGAGAAGCGCGTCTTCGTGCTTTGGATCCTTGGCGAGCGCGTAACGCAGGAACGCCTCGTTGCGGCGCACGGAGCCAAGTTTCCTGAAGCTTTGCTCCAACCCGGCCTGCGCCGGAGAAAATTCCGGATGGCGCGACGCGATTTCGCCGAAAATCAGCAGCGCCCGCCCCGGTTTGCCCTGCGCGAGCTGCGCATTCGCCACGCCGAGCCAATCCGAAACCGTCTGTTCGGCGAAGCTACGCGTCGGCAAGAGCGTGGAGGTGACAAGCGCGAAGGCGAGCCAGATCAGGAGGAAGGAAGAACGGTATCGCATCGCGCTTGTCGTTTGCCTCTCGGCGAGACGGAAAGAGACCGGACGCAGAACGTCCGGCCTGTGCAGGAAAAGCCCCGCCTCAATTCTCCGTGGCGTAATAATTGCCGCCGACGTTGCGGACATCAGTGCCGTCGGTCAACGTGCCGCCAATTTTCCCCACCGCGGTCAACGCGTCCCCGTTGTTGGCATCCGTATAGAAACCGCCGTCCATATTCAGAGCGAAATCTGCGCCGGGCGAAGTGCCATCCGACATCGTGCCCGTCGCGGTCGCGGCCATGGTCGAGCCGGAAACCGTGCCCGCAACGTCGAGCGAGCCCGTCACATCGGCTTCTTTCGTCAGGACGTCGCCGCTGTAGATGCCGAAGTTCGTTCCCTTGCCGGTCAGCTTTCCCGTGCCAAAATCGACATCCATCGCCAGTTCCCCCATCACGGTCGTGGTCGGGTCGTCGGGATTGACGTTGCTTACGCCCATAAAGCCCGACATCGACGCCTGCCCTTCGGGCGCAGTCGCGGTCATGGTCGGGCCGCCGATCCGATCCTGATAATCAGTATAGGTTGCATCGACGTTTTGGGCCTCTGCCGAGGTTAAGGCCCCGGAAGACCCGTTGCTGCTGTTGCAGGCAGCCAGCGCAAGACAGGCGGCTGACGCCGCGAGAGCGAGTTTGAATGTCATGAGAATACCCCGATTTTTTGGTGTTTTGTCACGGCCCAAGCACACGAACCGATCACGCGCATTTCATGTCACGGCACCGAAAGCTCGCAACCTATGAGAACTTATAGGATTCTGCGAAATTGGCGCCCGAGCGCCCTCCGCAGTCCCGAAATCACGAAAACGTGCAAACCTGCGTAAACCTTGGTTTCTCGGAGATGAAGGAACGGGACGGCGCGGCGTTTCGAGACATTCGACCATGTCCGGCATCGCCCGGAACAAACTGCGCACAGCGCACGGGACGGATCGGAGCGCATTGCAAAGAACGCAACGGGCCATCGGCGAAAGGCGCGCTTCGAATGCACCGACAATGGCTGGCCAGGAAAAACGTCATCGGCTCCGTCCCGACCGCTGAATCAAGTCCCGCCAACTGGATCAGCAGAACTGCAGCGCCTTCTGCAGCGAAGCGTTCACCACAAACATCGTCCCGCCCGTCCATGACGCGCGAGTCGACGCTGGCCCCCGCGACGCGAGAGATCGGGCTCCCGCGGCGCAGCGTAAACTGCGGCGCAAAGCCTCGCTAGGCGCTTGAAAACATGGGCTTGAAAGGGGGTAATGGCGGAGCGGAAGGGATTCGAACCCTCGAGACGGTTTCCCGCCTACACACTTTCCAGGCGTGCGCCTTCGACCACTCGGCCACCGCTCCGCCGGCGGGTTTATCCGCAAATCCGGGAGGGATGCAAGAGCCGATCCGGAATAATGCGAAGGACATTAAAAAGCCCTGAAAACACGCAGGTTCGGCGCTTGCGCGCCTGCCCGGTGGCTCCTAGCATAAGAAAATCAGGTTACGCCCCCGTCAGGGGCAGGCACAGGAAGATGATGAAGATGAAGGACACTCCCGATGAGGGCCGCCCCGCCCTGATCGATGGGCGCGCATTCGAGCCGCGCGCGCTCACCAACGTGCTTCTAGGCATCATCGCCTTCGCGCTGGCGCTGTTCCTGATGGTGCAGGCGAAATTCATCCTGATCTCTCTGGCCATCGCGATCATCCTGTTCTCGCTGACCTCCGAGGCGATCAATGCGGTCGGGCGGCTCCGGATCGGGCCGGTCTCGATCCCGCCGCGTCTGGCGTCGCTGGTGGCACTGGCGCTGATCGCGGGCGGGCTGCTCACGCTGAGCGCGGTGCTGATCTCGCAGGTGAACACCGTCGTGACGATGGTGCTGAACTATGCGGGCCCCGCGCAGCAGGCGATCGCGCAACTCTTCGGCTGGATGGGCCCCGAGGTTGAGCAATCGGTGCTGGAATCGATGCAGAGCATTCAGGTCGCAGGGTATCTGACCACCCTGGCGGGTCAGGCCTCGAACCTGCTTTCGGCCACGATCCTGATCATTCTGTTCGTGGGCTTCCTGTTCGCCGAGCGGATCTGGTTCGACGCGAAGCTGAACTCGCTGATGGGGGATCGCGCCAGCGCAGAGCGGATCGCGCGAATGGTCGGCACGATCATGCGCCGGGTGAACCACTATCTGCTGGTCAAAGCCATCGTCAGCGCCGTCACGGCGATTGCGGTCTACGGCGTCTTCACCGTGGGCGGCTTTGACTTGGCGCTCCCGGTCGCGATCATCACCTTCGCACTGAACTTCATCCCCTCGATCGGCTCGATCATCGCGACGGTTATCGCGACGCTCGCGGTCTATGTGCTGACCCAGAACCCCTACACGGCGGGCACGGTGCTCGTCGCGGTCGGCATCCTGCAATTCGTGATCGGCAACGTGATCGACCCGATGCTGATGGGCCATGCGCTGCGGCTGTCGAGCTTCGGGATCATCATCTCGCTCGCCTTCTGGGGCGCGGTCTGGGGGCTTCCGGGGATGTTCCTCGCCGTGCCGATCATGGTGGCGCTGATGATCATCTGTTCGCAAAGCCCGCGTCTGCGTCCGCTCGCGGTGCTGCTGTCGCGCGAAGGTCTGCCGGACATGGAACATTGAAGGCGCTGATAGCCAACGGGGATTGGATTGGAGGGCGCAAGGCTTAGATAGGGAGGTAAGGAGACGCCATGACCATTCCCTTCGACAACAGCTATGCCCGCCTGCCCGACACGTTCTTCGAGCGTCAGCCGCCCCAACCGGTGAAAGCGCCGGAACTGGTGCTGCTGAACCGCGACCTTGCCGACCGTCTGGGCCTGGATGCCGATTGGCTGGAGGGCCCCCAAGGGCTCGAGATGCTGGCCGGCAACACGATGCCCGAGGGCGCGGAGCCGATCGCGCAGGCCTATGCGGGGCACCAGTTCGGTGGCTTCGTGCCGCGTCTGGGCGATGGGCGCGCTGTGCTGCTGGGTGAAGTGGTCGCGCCCGATGGCGTGCGCTTCGATCTGCAACTGAAAGGCGCCGGGCGCACCGCGTTTTCCCGTGGCCGCTCCGACGGGCGGGCGTGGCTCGGTCCGGTATTGCGCGAATATGTCCTGAGCGAAGCGATGGCGAAGCTTGGCGTGCCGACGACGCGCGCGCTCGCCGCCGTGCGCACGGGCGAAACCGTTGTGCGCGATGCCTCGGGGCGTCCCGGGGCGATCCTGACCCGCGTCGCGCGCAGCCATATCCGCGTCGGCACTTTCCAATATTTCGCGGCGCGCAATGATCGCGATGGATTAAGAACGCTTCTCAACACGCTGATAGTTCGCCATTATCCTGAATGTGAGACACCGCTCGAAGTCCTGCGTGCGGTAGCGGCGAAGCAGGGCGAGCTCGTCGCGAAATGGATGGCGCTCGGCTTCATTCATGGCGTGATGAACACCGATAACATGGCGCTGTCGGGCGAGACGATCGACTATGGCCCCTGCGCCTTCATGGACCATTACCATCCGGGGCGGGTCTTCTCCTCCATCGACCAACAGGGCCGCTACGCCTATGCGCGCCAGCCGCAAGTGGCGGTCTGGAACCTTGCGCAATTCGCGACCTGCCTGATGCCGCTGATCGGCGACGACGATGCGGCGATCGAACGGGCGAGTGCCGCCGTCGACAGCTTCATCGGCGTCTATCAGGGCGAATGGCTGCGGCTGATGGGCCGCAAGATCGGCCTCGCTGAGGCGACCGAGGAAGACCTGCCGCTCATCGAGGACCTGTTGAACCGCATGGCGACCGAGAAATCCGATTTCACGCGTGTCTTCAGCGCGTTGCGGCGCGATCCTAAGACGGCGGGTCAAGAGTTCACAGAGCCGATGGCATTCGATCTCTGGCGCGAGGGATGGGAGAAGCGGATCGCGAGCGAAGACGATCCGCGCGCCGTCATGGAGATGGCGAACCCGCTGCGCATTCCGCGCAACCACCGGGTCGAGGAGATGATCGCGGCCGCGATCGATGGTGATGACGGTCCGCTCCACAGGCTTATGGAGGCGCTGGCGGACCCCTATGCGGAAGATCCGCGTTACGCCCCGTATGAAGACGCCCCGAAGCCCGACGAACGGGTCTTCCGGACCTTCTGCGGGACATGAAGATCACCCTGTAAGGCACTCAGAAAATGACACTTCGGATCGCTTCCTACAATCTGCACAAATGCGTGGGGACCGATCGCAAGCATGACCCGGCGCGGATAGTGAACGTCATCAATGCGCTGCACGCCGATGTGATCGCCTTGCAGGAAGTCGACAAGCGCATGGGTGAGCGCCCCGCCGCACTGCCGCAAAAGCTGATCGAGGAAGAGACCGATTTCATCCGCCACGACATGCCCCGCACCACAGCCGCCTCGCTGGGCTGGCATGGGCAGGTCGTGCTGGTCCGGCGTGGCTCCCGGGTGCTGGGGATCGAGCCGGTTACCCTGCCCGGTCTCGAGCCGCGCGGCGCCATCGCGGTGAACATCGCCCCCGACAGCGGCGCGCCCTTCCTGCTCATTGCAGCGCATCTTGGGCTGCGGCGGAGCGACCGGCGCGCACAATGGACCCGGATCGCCGAGATCATGGCCGGGGTGAAGCCGCATCCGGCACTCGCCATCGGCGATTTCAACGAATGGCGCGAACGCCACGGCTTTGAAGCGCTGACCGGCTTTCACATCCATGCGCCGGGCGCGACCTACCCCTCGCGCGCCCCGATCGGCCGGCTCGACCGGATCGTGACCTCGCCGGGAATCCGCGTGGTGCGCAAGGGTGTGCTGGATACGCCACTGGCGCGCGTGGCCTCGGATCACCTGCCGATCTGGGCCGATATCGGCGGTATCGTCACCCGTGCGCATCCCCGCGCCTGACACCCTGCTTGAAGGCCGATCACAGGCGCGCTAGGTGGGCCTTGACCATCCGGTCAGGAGCGCCCCATGACACCCGAACCCACCGAGAACGACAATCTGCGCGGCTCGATGCTGATGATCCTCGCGATGGCGGGGTTCGCGCTCGAGGATATGTTCATCAAGATGCTCGCGGGCGACTGGCCGGTGGGGCAAATTCTCGCCGCCGTGGGGCTTGGCGGCGCGACGATCTTCGCGGTGCTCGCCAAGCTGAAGGGCGAGCGCATCTTCACCCGCTCGCTGCTTTCCTCTGCGCTCTGGCTGCGCAACGCCGGCGAGATCGTCGGCACCGGGTTTTTCGTCTCCGCCGTGGCTTTCACGCCGCTCGCCCAAGCCACCGCGATCCATCAGGCGACGCCGCTTGCGACCACGCTCGGCGCCGCGATCTTTCTGAAGGAACGGGTCGGCTGGCGCAGGCTTTCGGCGATCCTGATCGGGTTTCTCGGCGTGATGATCGTGATCCGGCCCGGCACGGACGAATTCTCGATGCTCTCACTTCTCGCGGTCGGCGCGGTCATCGGCCTGTCGATGCGCGATGTCACCACGCGGCGCGTGCCGCGCGACGTGACCTCGCTGCAGGTGGCGACACTCGGCTTCTTCTGCGTGTTGCCGCTGGGGCTCCTGCTGCTGGCCGTGCTGCCAGAGCCGGTCGTCACACCCGCACCGATGGATTGGCTTTACCTGCTCGGCGCGCTCGCGATCGGGCCGGTGGGCTATTACGCCCTGATCGCCTCGGTGCGGCTGGGCGAAATCGCGGTGATCATGCCGTTTCGCTATTCGCGTCTCGCCTTCGCCGTCGTGATTTCGACCGTCGTCTTCGCCGAGCCCCCGGATCGCTGGACGCTGATCGGCGGGGCGGTGATTGTGGGCTCGGGCCTCTATGCGCTGTGGCGGCAGGCGAAACTGCGCAGGGAAGGTCGCCGTTAGCGGTAACATTTCCTCCAGAAATTGCCCTTACGGCCTTTTCGCAGGCGCAGCACGGGTGTATGCACCTAGCCAAGCATCAACCGGAGCCCGAGGAGAGCGCCCCCATGAGCACCATCATCGACATCCACGCCCGCGAGATTCTCGACAGCCGTGGCAACCCCACCGTCGAAGTCGACGTCATCCTCGAAGACGGAACGATGGGCCGTGCGGCCGTGCCGTCGGGCGCCTCCACCGGCGCGCATGAGGCGGTCGAGCGCCGCGACGGCGACAAGGCCCGCTACATGGGCAAAGGCGTTCTGGAAGCGGTAATGGCCGTGAACGGCGAGATCGCGGAGAACCTCGTCGGCGAGGACGTCACCGAGCAGGTCGAGATCGACCGCGCGATGATCGAACTCGACGGCACCGAGAACAAGGGCCGCCTCGGCGCCAACGCGATCCTCGGCGTCTCGCTCGCCTGCGCGAAAGCCGCCGCCGATTTCTCGACCCTGCCGCTTTACCGTTATGTCGGCGGCACCTCGGCCCGCGTCCTGCCGGTGCCGATGATGAACATCATCAATGGCGGCGAGCATGCCGACAACCCGATCGACATCCAGGAATTCATGATCATGCCGGTCTCGGCGGGCAATATCCGCGACGCGGTGCGCATGGGCTCGGAAGTATTCCACACTCTGAAGAAAGAGCTCTCGGCCAGCGGCATGTCCACGGGTCTGGGCGATGAGGGCGGGTTTGCTCCGGAACTCAGCTCGACCACGGCCGCGCTCGACATCATTCTCAAGTCGATCGAGAAAGCGGGCTACAAGCCGGGCGAGGACATCTACCTCGCGATGGATTGCGCCTCGACCGAATATTACAAGAACGGCAAATACGAGATGAAGGGCGAAGGCCTGTCGCTGACCTCGGAAGAGAATGTCGACTATCTCGAGAAGCTGCTGGGGGCCTATCCGATCATCTCGATCGAAGACGGCATGGCCGAGGACGATTGGGAAGGCTGGAAGCTCCTGACCGAGCGTCTGGGCGACAAGGTGCAGCTGGTGGGCGACGATCTCTTCGTGACCAATCCGACGCGTCTGGCCGATGGCATCAAGCAGGGCGTCGCGAATTCGATGCTGGTGAAGGTCAACCAGATCGGCACCCTTACCGAGACCCTGCAGGCCGTCGATATGGCGCACCGCGCAGGCTACACCAACGTGATGAGCCACCGTTCGGGCGAGACCGAGGACGCGACCATCGCCGATCTCGCGGTCGCCACCAACTGCGGTCAGATCAAGACCGGCTCGCTGGCGCGTTCGGACCGGCTCGCGAAATACAACCAGCTGATCCGCATCGAGGAATCGCTGGGCGAGACCGCGGAATATGCGGGCCGTTCGATCCTGCGCTAAGCGCGTCTTGACGTGAGACACCCAGGCCCCCGGCGGAGCACGCGCTTCGCCGGGGGTTTTCGTTTCGCCTTCGGCGAGGATATTTGGGCCAAGCCGAAGGGGCGATTGCGTTGCGCCCTGATCCGCGTCACTGTCGGGCCATGATCAAGGCTCTGATTTTCGATGTGTTCGGCACCTGTGTCGATTGGAGGAACTCCGTCGCGCATGAGGTGGAAACTGCCTTTCCCGGGATCGATTCCCTTGCTTTCGCCGATGCGTGGCGTGGCGAATACGATCCTGCGATGCGGCGCATTCGCGACGGCGGGCGCGGCTATGTGGCGCTCGACGATCTGCATCGCGAGAACCTGCACCGGGTAGCCAAGCGCTTCGCGGTCTCGGCACCCGATAGCCTGTCGCATGTCTGGGAGCGGCTGAACCCGTGGCCCGACGTGGTCAGCGGCCTTCACGCGCTGAGGCGCCATGCGATCATCGCGCCATGTTCCAACGGGTCCATCGCGCTGATGACGCGGCTTGCGCGCCACGCGGGGCTGCCGTGGGATTGCATCCTCGGCGCGGATATCGCCCGCGACTACAAGCCGAAGCCGGAGGTCTATCTGGCCTCCTGCGCCGCGCTGCGTCTGCCGCCCGAAGAGGTGATGATGGTGGCCGCGCATAATGATGATCTCTCGGCAGCCCGGGCGCTGGGGCTAAAGACCGCTTTCGTACCGCGCCCGACCGAATACGGGCCTGCTCAGGACAAGGACCTTGTGCCGAGCGAGGAATGGGACGCGATCGCGCCCGATTTCGAGACGCTCGCCAAGGAGCTCTTCGCATGAACGAGGCCGACGCGATCATCGAAGCCCTTGGCCTCGTGCCGCATCCCGAAGGCGGGCATTACCGCCAAACCTGGGAGGCCGAAGCCGCAGACGGCGCGCGTCCTTCGGGCACCTGCATCTATTTCCTGCTCAAGGCGGGCGAGCGCAGCCACTGGCACCGGGTGGACGCGACCGAAATCTGGCATTTCCACGCAGGCGCGCCGGTGCAGCTCGATATCGCGCCGCAGGAGGCGGGACCGGTGCTGGAATTGCTGTTGGGCCCCGACGTGATCGGCGGCGATCAACCGCAGGGGATCGTGCCCGCGGGCCAGTGGCAATCCGCGCGCTCGACCGGGGCGTGGAGCCTTGTCAGCTGCACCGTCTCGCCGGGCTTTCGCTTCGAGGGGTTCGAACTGGCCCCGCCCGGTTTCGACATCCCCCGTTGATCACCAGAGACCGATGCTCGCCCAACGCGAAAGTTGATCGAGCCAGCTGACAGGCGGCCACCAGAGCAGCGTCAGCACGATCACCGCGGCCACGAGCCCCACCGCCAGCGCCAATTCGCGCCTGTGACACAGCGTTTGCGCCGCCGCGGACCACAGCAGGTTGCGGATCACCGGCCAGTGTAGCTTGATGTGCCAGACCCCGGCGAAGACGAAGAGCACCCCCATCGCGAGGTGCAAAAGCTCCCAGTCGGCGCGGTCGAGCGCGAGGAGCGACCAGTCGATATCCCGCGCAACCCGGCCCGAGGGCGCAATGCTGACGACGAGGCCGGAGATGACCATGACGACGAAGCTGAGCCCCGCAAGGAAGACCGCGGCGGCCCGGTTCGAGAACGGGGCCTGCTTGCGCGCCTGCGGCGTCGGACAGGGATCGGTTGGAGTTTCAGACATCGGACTACCCTCTTCAATGAGGCCGATCCTAGCGCCGTCCGCCGCGGCGCGGCATGATCAGCGTCAAGTGATGCGAATTTAGCCGGGGCGCGAGACCTTGCCGCCGCCGAGCAGCGCCGACACCCCGGTCGTCGAGGGCCCAGAGGTTGCCATGCCACGCGCCACCCGCACCGCGAGATAGGCGAAGGCCTGCGCCTCCAGCATGTCGCCATCGAGCCCGATATCCTCGATCGGCTGCACTGGCACGTTCATGCGCCGCTGCAAAGCCACCATCAGCGCGGTGTTGAGCCGCCCGCCGCCGCATACATAGATCGCCGAGGGCGCGGTCGGGTAATGCTCCCCCGCCCGCGCGACGGAGGCTGCCGCACAGGCGGTAAGCGTGGCTGCCGCATCCGCGTCTTCCAGCGCGGCCACACGGGACAGGACGTCATGGAAATCGTTCCGGTCGAGCGACTTCGGCGGCATCTTCAGGAAATAGGGATGCGTCAGGAAGGCCTCGACCACTGCCTCGTCAACGCGGCCCGTCAGCGCCAGCTCTCCGCCCGCATCGAACTCCGCCTTGCGCCTGAGCCGCATCAGATCGTTGATCGGTGCGTTGGCGGGGCCGGTGTCAAAGGCCAGAACCGCGCCCGGCACCTCTGCCGAGGGTTGGCGCGGATCGACCCAGGTCACATTGCCGACGCCGCCGAGGTTCAGAAACACCGCCGGCGCATCGAGCTTGGCGTATTTCGCGCAGGCAAAGTGGAAGAAGGGCGCGAGCGGCGCGCCCTGCCCGCCCATCTCGACATCGGTGGAGCGGAAATCCCAGACCACCGGGCGCGACAGCACCTCGGCCAGGACCGAGCCGTCGCCGGCCTGATGGGTGCGGCGCGGGCCCTGCATCCCATAGGGATCGTGGGCGAGCGTCTGGCCGTGAAACCCCACGAGCTGCGCCTCTCCGAAGCCGCTGAGCAGTTCGGCATGGGCGGTTTCGACCACCTCGCAGGCCTCCTCCACCCCGGCCTCGCCGGGCCAGCGCCCGAGGGCTGCATGGAGCGTCGCGCGCTCGGCCTCGGTATAGGGGCGGTAGTCGCTGCGGCCGAAATCGAGAATGCGGGTTCCGTCGGTCAACACGAGCGCCGCGTCCACCCCGTCCAAAGACGTGCCCGACATGGCGCCAACCGCCCAGACCGGCCCGGATTTCAACATGGCTTCCCTCTCGTCGCCTGCCCCGATATACGCACGCTCAGACGAAAGGAACAAGCACGATGACCTACCATCCGAAATCAGACTTCATGCGCGTGATGATCGAGCGGGGCTTTCTGGCCGACTGCACGGATTATCAGGGGCTGGACGAGGCTTTGGCGAAAGGCACCGTGCCGGGTTATATCGGCTTCGACGCGACGGCGAAGTCGCTGCATGTCGGCTCGCTGATCCAGATCATGATGCTGCGCTGGCTACAAAAGACCGGCCACCAGCCGATCACCCTGATGGGCGGCGGCACGACGAAGGTGGGCGACCCCTCCTTCCGCGCCGATGAGCGCCCGCTGCTGACGCCCGACCAGATCGACGACAATATCGCGGGCATCAAGCAGGTGTTTGCGAAATACCTCGATTACGAGGCCGAGACGCCGGCTCTGATGCTCAACAATGCGGAATGGCTCGATGGGCTGAACTACCTCGATTTCCTGCGCGATATCGGGCGGCATTTCTCGGTGAACCGGATGCTGTCGTTCGAGAGCGTGAAATCGCGGCTGGATCGCGAGCAGAGCCTCAGCTTCCTCGAATTCAACTACATGATCCTGCAGGCCTATGACTTCCTCGAGCTGAACCGCCGCTACGGTTGCCTGCTGCAGATGGGCGGCTCGGATCAATGGGGGAATATCGTCAACGGGATCGACCTGACGCGCCGCGTGCTCGATCAGGAGATCTTCGGACTGACCTCGCCGCTTCTGACAACCTCGGACGGCAAGAAGATGGGCAAATCGGCCTCGGGCGCAATCTGGCTGAACTCGGACATGCTGAGCCCTTACGAGTTCTGGCAGTTCTGGCGCAACACGACAGACGCCGATGTTGGCCGCTTCCTTAAGCTTTATACCGAGCTTCCGGTCGAGGAATGCGAGCGTCTGGGCGCGTTGGAAGGCTCCGAGATCAACGCGGCGAAGGTGCGGCTGGCCAACGAGGTCACCGCGCTCTGCCACGGCTGGGAGGCCGCGCATGCTGCCGAGGCGACCGCGCGCGAAGTCTTCGAGAAGGGCGGCGTGGGCGACGACCTGCCAACGCTTACGCTGACGGTCGAGGAACTGGGCGACGGGATCAGCCTCGCGCAGCTCGTGGTGCGCTCGGGCCTCGCGAAATCGGGTAAGGACGGCAAGCGGCTGATCGCGGAAGGCGCGCTAAAGGTCGATGACGAGCCCTGCGCCGATCCGGGCCGCATGTTCACCGCCGCCGATCTGGAGACCCCGGTGAAGCTGAGCGCGGGCAAGAAGCGTCACGCGCTGGTCGAAGTCGAGTAACTCTATCGGGCGCGCCTCATGCGGGCGCGCCCAAGCCCCTTTTCCGATACGATCGGCTGTGGCACTCTTTGCTCATGAGCAAGGTCACCAATCTCAACCAGTTCCGCAAACAGCAGGCGCGCGTGAAGAAGCGCGAGCAAGGCTCTGTGAATGCTGAGAAATTCGGTCGCAGCAAGGCCGAGAAAACGCTACAGGAAAGCCGCGCCACGAAAGAGCGGCGCGATCTCGACGGCCATCAGCGCGAGCACGACGAATGAGCCGACCGAAGAAACGCTCCCTGACGCTGGGCGGGCACCGCACCTCGGTCACGCTGGAGGATGAATTCTGGCGTGCCTTCCGCGATATCGCCCATGAGAAATCATTAGGCCTCAACGAGTTGGCAGCCGAAATTGATGTGGATCGCGGCACCGAGACGGGCCTTGCCACGGCAATCCGCCTCTACGTGCTGGCCTATTACCGGGCGCGTGCGATCTCGTAAGGCAAGCCGCGACGCACGGCGCTTTCCGCAGCCCATGCAAGCTCCTTGCGCGAGCGATAGTCGGAAACCGAGAGCGGCGCGTGGAACACCACTTCGACCGCGCCCTGCCGCGCCTGTGCCAGCACCTTGATCAGATGCGGCCCGAACTCCATATCGCCCCACCAGCCATAGAACCGCACGTCCTCGCCCGCGGGGGGCGTGTAGACCACGGTGACCGGCTGGATCTGCATCACGCGCTCCAGCCCATGGCTGTAGAAGGCCTGAAACAGCGTCGGCTTGAAGGGCAGCACCCGGCGCGCATCGGTCGAGGTGCCCTCGGGGAAGAACAGCAGGTGATGGCCCGCCCGGATGCGATCCTCGAACAGCCCCTGCTGCGTCTTTGCCTCACGCGGATCGCGCTTGATGAAAACCGTGCCCGTGGCCCGCGCGAGCCAGCCGACGAAAGGCCATTTGGCGACCTCGGCCTTGGAGACGAAATAGACCCGCTGGCAGGCGTTGAGCGCAAAGATATCGAGCCACGATCCGTGATTTGCGACCACCGCCCCGATCTTGGTCATCGGACGCCCCGTGACGCGATAGGAGATCCCGAGGATCGGGAAGCTCATCCGGCAGACCGCTTGCGTGATCCACGGCGTCCAGGGCCGCGCCAGCCCGTGAACCGGGCGCTCCACCAGACGCACCAGCAGCAGCACTACAAGCCCGATCAGCAGCATCAGCCCCCAGATCAGACCGCGCAGCCCCGCCCGCATCCAATCGAGCGCGCCGAGCTGCTTTGGATCGGGCTCGTCTTCGATCCAGCTCACGCGCGGCCCTCGAAACGACGGGTGTAGAAGCTGCGATGCTTGTCGCTCATCGCCTTGGTATCCATGAGCAGGAGAACGTCGGTCGTGTTGAACGGATAGTCGATGAAAGCCCCCTCGCCCACGAAGCCGCCGAGCCGCAGATAGGCCTTAATCAGATTGGGCATTTCGGCCAGCGCCGCACGCCGATCCAGCGCCGCCTCAGGCACGAGGTCCATTGACTGGAACGCCTCTGGCCGCGCGCGCGGACGCATGTGCGCGGGCGCTAGGTGATGGTGATGCAACCACGACAGCGGCGCTTTCAGCTTCTCGGCATCGGTGCCGTGGAAGGACGCAACGCCGAAGAGAATCTCGATGTCATGGGCAAGGACGTAATCGGCCAGCGCATTCCACAAAAGCAGCATTGCCGCCCCGCCCCGATAGTCCGGATCGACGCAGGAGCGCCCAAGCTCCAGCAACTTGCGCCCGGTGCCGACCAGCGGCGAGAGGTCGTATTCGCTATCGCAATAGAATTGCCCTGCCCGCTCCAGCCGATCCGAAGGTAGCAGCCGGTAGGCGCCCACCACATGCTCGCCTTCAGCGCGCGCGGGATCGACCAGCAGAAGATGATCGTAGATCGCGTCGAGCCGATCGCTTTCCAGACGATTTTGGTGATCGACCGTCTCGCCGCCGCCGCCGAGTTCTTCGACGAAAACGCGGTAGCGAAGCCGCTGCGACGCCACGAGATCGGCGGCATCGCGGGCCAGCCGGATTTCGAATGCGGCGCTGTCGATCACGGGCGTCCTCCTGCCGATATTCGCTGGCCCGGTTTAGAAAGCCGCGCCCGGATTGGCAATATCGCACGGCGCGGAGCGTGTCATGGACGCATCACGACGGGGGGCGATGCGCCACATCCTCCGGTTGACGGAATTTCTCGCGTGACCTCACGCGCCTGTTAACGTTTCATCAACTTTGTTCAGAGAAAACCAATTCCAACGCGACCCGCCGACCGTCCAGGACAAGCTTGCCTTCATGTTCAAAATTGACCGTCACCTTTTCGCCGATACGCGATTGCACCTGGCCAGTGCCCCAGTCGGGCTGGGCGGGATTCCTGACCAGCATGCCGGGTTCTAGAATTTCATAGATCACATTTCACCTTCTGGAGAGTTTGATGCCATTCGAGACCGCGAATGCGGGTGCGGAGGACGCTGATTTGATCGAACTTGTCGCGTCGCGCCTGTGCCATGACCTTATCAGCCCGATCGGGGCCATCGGCAATGGGGTAGAATTGCTCACCATGACAAGCGAAGCGCCCGGCCCGGAGGTGGAGCTCATTTCGCAAAGCGTGGCGGCGGCGAATGCGCGCGTCAAGTTCTTCCGGCTGGCCTTTGGACGCGCCGGACCCGATCAGCAGTTGAGCGAAGCGGAAATCACCGGGTTGCTGGGCGAAGTCTCCGCTCAGAGCCGCGTGGAATACGATTGGCGGGCGCCGGGAGAGACGCCGCGCGCCGAGGTGAAACTGGCGCTTCTCGCGATGCTTTGCCTCGAAACCGCGCTGCCCTTCGGCGGCGATATCCGCGCGATGCCCTGCGGCGACGGTTGGATGATCACGGCGCGCGCCGAGAAAGCGCGACCCGATTGTGCGGCCTTCGCGGCGCTCGATGGGGAGCCGCTGGACCTGACGCCCGCGCGGGTGCAATTCGCGCTCCTGCCGCGCGAGGCGGCGCGTCAGGGTCGCAGACTCGATTGGTCGGTCGATTCCGAAGGCGGCACGATCGCCTTCTGACAGCGACCGCGTCAGGCTAAAATCGGAGGGTACGGTGCGCTCAGGGACGCACCGTGCCGTGGCCGGTCACCAGGTACTTGAACGAGGTGAGCTGCTCGGCGCCCACCGGCCCGCGCGCATGCATCTTGCCGGTCGCGATACCGATCTCTGCGCCCATGCCGAACTCGCCGCCATCGGCGAATTGGGTGGAGGCGTTGCGCATCAGGATCGCGCTGTCGAGCCGCTCGAAGAAGCGGTCGGCGGCGGCGTCATTCTCGGTCAGGATCGATTCAGTGTGCTGGCTGCCATAGCGGCGGATATGTTCGATCGCGCCATCCACGCCATCGACGATCTTCGCCGCGCAGATCATATCGAGGAATTCGCGCCCGAAATCTTCCGCACTTGCCTCGGTGACACCCTCTATTTTCAGCAAATCGCCCGTGCCGCGCACCTCGACGCCTGCTTTGAGCAGGTCTTCGATCAGCACGCCACCATGTTTCTCCCAGAAGGCGCGGTCGATCAGCAGGCACTCCATCGCGCCGCAAATCCCGGTGCGCCGGGTCTTGGCGTTCACCACGACGGCCCGCGCCTGTTCCAGATCGGCTGCCCCGTCGGCATAGATATGGCAGATGCCCTCGAGATGGGCGAAGACCGGAACACGCGCCTCGGCCTGCACCAGACCGACGAGCCCCTTGCCCCCGCGCGGCACGATCACGTCGATGAATTCGGTCGCGCGCAGCATCTCGGCCACAGCGGCGCGGTCGCGGGTCGGCACGAGCTGGACCGCCGCCTCGGGCAGCCCCACCGCACGCAGCCCTTCGAGCAGGCAGGCATGGATCGCACGGCTGGAATGGAAGCTCTCCGAGCCGCCGCGCAGGATCACCGCATTGCCCGATTTCAGGCACAGCGCGCCGGCGTCCGCCGTCACGTTGGGCCGCGATTCATAGATCACCCCGATCACGCCCAGAGGCGTGCGCACGCGCTTGATATGCAGCCCCGAGGGCATGTCCCATTCCGCGATCGTGTCGCCCACCGGATCGCGTTGCGCTGCCACCGCCCGCAATCCCTTGCCGATCGCCTCGATCCGCGCATCGTCCAGCATCAGCCGGTCCATCATCGCGGGGCTCAGCCCCTTTTCGGCCCCGTAGGCCATGTCCTCGCCATTTGCGGTGATGATGTCATCTTTACGCGCGAGCACCGCATCGGCCGCCACTTCCAGCGCCTTCTGCTTTACCTCGGCGCTGGCGAAGGCCAGTTCCGCCGCGGCCGCCCGCGCGGCAGCGCCCATCGTCTCGATCAGCCCTTTAGCGTCCATGTCGTCTTTCATTACGCCCCCCTACCGGATTTCCCGGTCTGTCCGGTTTTCACCCATTGCGCCAGCTTCACCGCCAGCACGACCCACGGGAGCCCGTGCATCACCAGATCGAACCAATCGACCGTACGCACCAGCGTGCCCGCCGCCAACATCTTCAGCTTTTCCCAAATATGTGGCTCTGGGGTGAATGGCGCGAGACCCAGCAGACCCGCGAACAGGACTGCTTGCAGCAGGGTGATGTGGTCGAAAAACTGCTTGATCCAGCGCATGCGCTCCTCCCGAAACTTCGCCCGGATATAAGCGACAGATGCGCGTTTCACAAACGCAACTTTACCGTAAAAGGGGGGAAAGTGGCGCGGTTGACGGGGCTCGAACCCGCGACCCCCGGCGTGACAGGCCGGTACTCTAACCAACTGAGCTACAACCGCTCGCATCATCTGCCCGGATCGCCGTCCGAGCGTGGGGAGGGTATTACGCGGGCGACCTGCCCCCGTCAAGCGGCCTGAGAGCAAAAATCCGACGAATTTTCACCTGCCGTTCGGGCAAGCAAATCGCGGGCCCTCAGTGCGCATCCGCGGCCCTTATTTATCGCGCCCGCACGCGCCCCGATGAGATGCGCTTTCTGCTTCCCCTTGGCAGAAATATCCCGGGGGAGACCGAAGGTCGGGGGCGGAGCCCCCTCTTCTTTTAGTTTTGTCGCCGTCCGGCGACGGGGGCAGCGCCCCCTTTCTCGGCGGATGCAATCAACGTTCCGGCGCGGGAATGAACTCCGCATCATCCGCGGGCGGCAGTTGGAATCGGCCATGTGCCCAGTCGCCCGCGCGCCATGCCTCTTTGGCCGCGTCGATCTTGTCGCGCGAGGAGGCCACGAAATTCCACCAGATATAGCGCGGACCGGCCATGGTCGCGCCGCCCAGAACGATCAGCCGGGCGCCCTGCCCGCCCGCCTTGAGCGACACCCGGTCGCCGGGGCGGAAAACGAGCATCCGACCTTCCTCGTAGGTTTCGCCCGCGACGGTGACGGAGCCTTGCAGCACATAAACCCCGCGATCCTCGTGATTGTCAGGCAGCGGGATCTGCGCGCCCGGATCGAGCTTCGCATCGGCGTAGAACATCTCGGAGGGCAGATCGATCGGGGCATGCGCGCCCCAGGCATCGCCCAGCACCAGCCGCACGGTCTTGCCCTCGGCCTGCAATTCGGGAAGCGCTTCGGCACCCACATGTTTGAACGCCGCCTGCCCCTCTTCCTGATCCTCCGGCAGCGCAACCCATGTCTGGATACCCGCGAGATGCTGGCCGCTGTCGCGGACCTTGCCGTCAGTGCGCTCGGAATGGGTGATGCCGTAGCCCGCACTCATCCAGTTCACCGCGCCTGGCGTGATCCATTGATCGGTGCCCAGCGAATCGCGGTGATGCAGGCGGCCTTGCAGCAGGTAGGTCACAGTCGCGAGCCCGATATGCGGGTGCGGGCGAATGTCGATACCGCGCTGGCCGGAGAGGAACTCCACCGGGCCGATCTGGTCGAAGAAGATGAACGGGCCGATCATCTGGCGTGCAGCCGAGGGCAAGGCGCGGCGCACCTCGAATCCACCAAGGTCGCGCGCTCGGGGCGCGATAACGGTTTCAATGGCGTCGACGGCATCGCCGATCGGAATTTCGGGGTCGAGGGCGGGGTTCCAGCTCATCGGAGCGCTCCTTTCCTGTGGTTGAGGGAAAGGTAGCATCGCGGCGCGCATATCATAGAGCCATGCGCGAACAGAGTCTGAGCGCGGTCGCGCAACGACACGCAAGCCGTTGATATCCGTACTATTCATGGGGAATGGTGGGCGGTGAGGGACTCGAACCCCCGACATTCTCGGTGTAAACGAGACGCTCTACCAACTGAGCTAACCGCCCCCGACCCCTCCTCTAGCTCCGCCTTGCGCGGGGATCAAGGGCTCAGATGCCTTCGCGCATCCGCGCCTTGCGGGTCGAGGAGAGTTTCATCCCCGGCGCGGACAGCCGCGCTTCCGGCCCGACCCAGGCATAGGCGAGCAGGCAGGGATCGAGATCGGCCGTGGTGATGCGGTGTTCGTGATCGGGTCGGTTCAGGATCAGCGACCCCGGCGCATGCACCGCAGTGTCATTTTCCGACCACGGGCCCGCGACCGAGATATAGCTCTCCTCGATCTCCTTATGGCTGTGCTGCGGATAGGTCGTGCGCGGCGCGAACAGGACGAATCCCAGCACCAGCCGATCCGAGGCCACCGGACCGCGCGGACCCAGCACCTCGCAATAGGCATATTTGCGTGCCAGCGCCTTCGGCACTTTCTCGTAGCCATATTCCCATGTCAGCTGGCTCGCGACACGCGACAGCGCCCGCGCCATGCCCGCCACCGCACCGCGCTCGCCCAGATCGAGTGCCCGCGACAGATGCGCGGTCACCGGTTTCGGCTGCGGCTGGCGCGGCGTCACTGGGGGATTGGTGTCGATGATCTGCGAGAGCGTGTCGCGCACCCGTTTGCGGTGGCTGCGGATGAGGCGACTGCCGCCCGCCGAGCCATGACGGTAGAGCGTGTCGAATTCCCGCAGCAGATAGAGCCAGTCCGGACAATCGGAGACGCGCAGCCCCTCGTCGGGGGACGTTTCGTTCATCGGCATCGTGTCGGTCATCGCATCCTCCGCGTCTCGCGCCTCGGGCGCTTCTCTGGCGTGCTGTCTGGCCCATAATCTGACGCCGCGGGGCGCAGAAAACTAACCGGAAAACGACGAAGGCGCGTCTGTTCAAGACGCGCCTTCGTAGGAAAATGGTGGGCGATGAGGGATTTGAACCCCCGACATCATCGATGTGAACGATGCGCTCTACCGCTGAGCTAATCGCCCTCCGTGGCGGGCTTTTAGCGTCCCGCTTCTGGCTCCGCAAGAGGGTTTTCGACGAAATCTCAGCCCCGGTTTTCGACCTCGCTTTCCAAGGCGTCGTCCTCGGCCTGCGCGGCGCCATCCGCCTCTGCCGCGACGGCCTCGAGCATGCCCGAAGGGCGGCGCAGCTTGACCACGAGGATCTCGTCGCCGTTCTTCTCGAACTGGCGGTTGATCTTCAGCTTGCCGAGCGGCGGGATGCTGAGTTCCTCGCCTTCCGAGAGCGCCTCGCCCAGAACTTTCAGCACGGCCTCCGACATTGCTTTCGCCTCGCCGCGCTTCACGCCAGCCTCGACCATCACCCGATCCACGAAGCTTCGCTTGCGCACGAGCGCCTTCGCCTCGCCCCCCGGATCAGGAGCTGCCGGCGTGAGCGTCGCGGCGGAGGCCGGAGGTGTCGCGGGCGTCGCGACGGGGGGCTTGCGGGTCGATTTCGGCTTCTGGCTCTTGGCCATGGCGGCTCCTTTTTTGACCGGAATAAAAGGAGGTTACGTGCAAATGCCTTCAGATGCAAAAACGCCCGCCGCGATATGCGACGGGCGTTTTCGTTTTCAATCCAAAGCCGATCAGTGCGCGGTTGCGCCCTGTGCGTCCGATTTGGCCGCGGCTGCGGCGGCGGCTGCCGCCTCTTCGGCCTCTTCGTCCCAATCGACCGGCTCGGGCTGACGCACCAGCGCTCGAGCGAGGACTTCGCGAACGTGAGTGACCGGCACGATTTCCAGCCCCTCCTTCACGTTGTCGGGGATATCCGCGAGGTCTTTTTCATTCTCCTCGGGGATGAACACCGTCTTGATCCCACCGCGCAGTGCCGCGAGCAGTTTCTCTTTCAAGCCACCGATCGGCATCGCGTTGCCACGCAAGCTGACCTCGCCGGTCATGGCGATATCCTTGCGCACCGGGATTCCGGTCAACACCGAGACGATGGAGGTCACCATCGCCAGACCCGCAGAGGGCCCGTCTTTCGGCGTCGCGCCATCCGGCACGTGGACGTGGATGTCCCACTTCTCGAAGCGCGGCGGCTTGATGCCGAATTGCGGCGCGACCGAGCGGACGTAACTGGATGCCGCGTCGATCGATTCCTTCATCACGTCGCCCAGCTTACCGGTGGTCTTCATCCGGCCTTTACCCGGCAGGCGCAGAGCTTCGATCTGCAGCAAGTCGCCGCCCACGGAGGTCCAGGCGAGGCCGGTCACGACGCCCACCTGATCTTCCTTCTCGGCCAGACCGTAGCGGTGCTTTTTGACGCCCAGATATTCGCCCACCTTCGCCTCATCGACGGTGATGTGCTTGATCTGACCCTTCGACTTGATGATCTCGGTCACCGCTTTCCGGGCGAGCTTCGCGATATCGCGTTCGAGGTTCCGCACGCCCGCCTCGCGGGTGTAGTAGCGGATCACGTCGGTCAGCGCGCCATCGGTCAGTTCGAACTCGTTCTTCTTGAGCCCGTGACCCTTGATCTGCTTCGGGATCAAGTGCTGCTTGGCGATCTCGGCCTTCTCGTCCTCGGTGTAGCCGGCGAGCGGGATGATCTCCATCCGGTCCAGAAGCGGGCCCGGCATGTTGTAGGAGTTCGCCGTCGTCAGAAACATCACGTTCGAGAGGTCGTATTCCACTTCGAGATAGTGGTCCACGAAGGTCGCGTTCTGCTCGGGGTCGAGCACTTCAAGCATGGCCGAAGCCGGGTCGCCACGGAAGTCCTGACCCATCTTGTCGATCTCGTCGAGCAGGATCAGCGGGTTCGTGGTTTTCGCCTTCTTCAGCGCCTGAATGATCTTACCGGGCATCGAGCCGATATAGGTCCGACGGTGGCCGCGGATCTCGGATTCGTCGCGCACGCCGCCGAGCGAGATGCGGATGAATTCGCGCCCCGTTGCCTTGGCGACAGACCGGCCGAGCGAGGTCTTACCCACGCCGGGGGGACCCACGAGGCACATGATCGGGCCTTTCAGCTTGGCCGAGCGCGCCTGCACGGCGAGATACTCAACGATGCGTTCCTTGACCTTCTCGAGCCCGTAGTGATCGGCATCAAGCACGGCCTCCGCCTTGCTGAGGTCTTTCTTTACGCGGGATTTGGTGCCCCACGGGATCGAAAGCATCCAGTCGAGATAGTTGCGCACGACGGTGGCTTCCGCCGACATCGGCGACATCGACTTGAGCTTCTTGAGCTCGGCCTCGGCCTTTTCCTTGGCCTCTTTGGAAAGCTTCGTGTTCTCGATGCGCTCTTCCAGCTCGAGGATCTCGTTCTGGCCGTCTTCGCCATCGCCGAGTTCCTTCTGAATGGCCTTCATCTGCTCATTCAGGTAGTACTCGCGCTGGGTCTTCTCCATCTGCGTTTTCACACGGGACTTGATCTTCTTCTCCACCTGGAGAACCGAGACCTCACCCTGCATGAGCCCGTAGACCCGCTCCAGCCGCTCGGAGACGTCGAGCGTTTCCAGAAGCTCCTGCTTCTGGGCCACTTCCAGCCCCAGATGGCCCGAGACGAGATCGGCCAGCTTGTCCGCTTCGGTCGCGTCGGCCACGGCCGAGAGCGCCTCTTCGGGGATGTTCTTCTTGATCTTCGCGTAGCGCTCGAATTCCTCGGCGACCGAACGCAGCAGCGCGCGGATCGTCTCCACGTCGCCCTCGGTTTCGATCAGCGGCTCGGCATTCGCTTCAAAGTAGTCGTCATTCTCGACGAACTCGCTGATGCGCACGCGGCTCTTGCCCTCGACCAGAACCTTCACGGTGCCATCGGGCAGTTTCAGCAGTTGCAGCACGTTGGCGAGCACGCCAACGCGGAAAATCCCGTCTGTGTCGGGGTCGTCTTGCGACGGGTCGATCTGGCTCGCGAGCAAGATCTGACGGTCATCCGCCATCACCTCTTCGAGTGCGCGCACGGATTTCTCGCGCCCGACGAAGAGCGGCACGATCATGTGGGGGAAAACCACGATATCGCGCAACGGCAGGACCGGATGGGTGACAGAGCTAAATTCGGTCATCGGCGTTCCTCTCTTGGCAGGAGGGTCCGGCCCCGTTTTCGGCGACCACGTCCCTCCCCTGTTCGACCCAATATCTAGGAGCCGCGAAGCGTCCATTCAACTAGGCCATGTCACTCATCCGTCACAATGCGTGGCCCCGGGACAGGCCGCAAGAGGCGATCTCGCTGCCGTGAGCGGTTCGTGCGCGCGCGTGATCGAACGTGTAGCCGCTCACCGCGGCAGGATCATCTCGGCCATCAAGCCGCCAAGCCGTTCGGATCGCCCGAGTTTCAGCGATCCGCCATGGCGCCGCAGGATGTCAGCGGTGATCGAGAGGCCAAGGCCCACCCCCTGCCCGCGATCCTGATTGCGCGCCGGATCGAGCCGCGTGAAGGGCAGGATCGCCTCTTCGCGGCGTTCGGGCGGGATGCCAGGGCCGTCGTCATGCACCGCGATTCGCCATCCCGTGCGCGCGATCGAGACGGTAATCTCGGCGCGGGTGCCGTAGCGGACCGCATTGCCGATCAGGTTTGCCAGCGCGCGTTTGAGCGCATCGGGACGGAAAGTCGCCTCCTCCTCCGTGTCGCAATCGACGAGCGTCACGTCGCGGCCCATCCGCCGCATGTCTTCCACCACGCCTTCGACGAAGCCGCAGATCGGCAGCGTCTCCGGCTCGCCATGCGAGGCGCCGTCGCGCGAAAAATCGAGGAAGGCATCGACAAGGCGACCCATCTCGTCGACGTCGCGCTCCATTGCGCGGACCTCGTCCGTCTCCTCCATCATCGACAGCCCGAGCCGCAGACGCGTGAGCGGTGTGCGCAGATCGTGGCTGACACCCGAGAGCATCAGCGTGCGCTGCTCGATCTGCCGCTCGATCCGGTTGCGCATGTCGAGAAAGGCGCGGCCCGCGGCGCGCACCTCCGTCGCCCCCGAGACGCGGTAATTCAGGTTGCGCCCCTTGCCGAATTCCTCCGCCGCATGGCTCAGCCTGCGGATCGGGCGCAGCTGATTGCGCAGGAAGATATAGGCGATCAGCGTCATCAGAATGGAAACAAAGACCATCAGAACGAGCAATTGGTGCGGATTCGACGCCGATACCCGACTGCGCGCGAAGGTCACCGCCAGCGGCCCGTTCGGCGTCTCCTGCACCACCCGCACGGAGTTGGTGGTGTTGTCGAGAACGATCGAGCGAATCTGCGACAGATTGGTGCGCAGGGTCGAGATCACCACGATCCCGGTGAGATCGAAGAAGTTGCGCGTATCGCCCCGCTGCGACGCAATATCCGTCGGCGCCGGGAATTGCGAGGTGAAGTTCAGTGTCTTGTCGAGCACGTCGAGCCGTTCGCGCGCAACCTCTGCCGTCGGCGCATTGGTCGCGACCTGATCGAGCAGCGCGATCTCGCGCACCATCCCTTCGGTCATCTGCTGCGTGACACGTTCGAAATGGCGCTGGATGAAGACGACGGATACCACCAGCTGGATCGTGACCACCGGCAGAATCAGGATCAACGCGGCCCGCCCATAAAGCCCGCGCGGCATCATCTGTTTCAGCCAGCGAAAATTCATGCCAGAACCCTAGCGATGGCCGTGACGGAGGGAAAGATGGAAGAATTGCAGCCCGGCTTGCGTCGGATCGTGGCTCCGAATCCGTCCCCCATGACTTATACCGGCACCTGCACCTATGTCATTGGCACAGGCGAGGTCGCGGTGGTCGATCCCGGCCCCGCCGATCCTGCCCATCTTCAGGCGCTGCTCGACGCGCTCGCCTCCGGAGAGCGCGTCAGCCATATCCTCGTGACCCATGCGCATCTCGACCATTCCCCCGGCGCGCGGCTCTTGGCCGAGGCCACGGGCGCGCCGATCCTCGCCTTCGGCCCGCCCGAGGCCGGGCGCGCGCCTGTGATGGCGGAACTCGCAGCGCGTGGACATGCGGGCGGCGGTGAAGGAGTCGATCACGCGTTCGACCCCGACATCCTTGTCGAGGATGGCGAGACGCTGAGCCATGGCGACTGGTCGCTCACGGCGCTGCATACGCCCGGCCATTTCTGCAACCATCTGAGCTTCGCGATGGGCGATGCGCTTCTGACCGGCGATGTGGTTATGGGCTGGTCCTCGACGCTGATCTCACCGCCCGACGGAGATCTGGGCGACTACTATCGCTCCCTCGCGCGCATCGAGGCACTCCGACCGCGCATTCTCTATCCCGGCCATGGCGAGCCGGTGACCGATCCGCAAACGCTGATCGCGAGTCAGCGCACACATCGCGACGCCCGCACCGCGCAGATCCGAAGCGCCTTGGCAGAGCGCCCCGCCACCCCGCAGACGCTCACCCGCGCGATATACACTGACGTGCCCGCAGCCCTCCTGCCAGCCGCCGAACGGAATGTCTTCGCCCATCTCGTTGAAATGTCGGTACAAAACGAAGTCATCGCCGCGCCCGACCTGCGTCCGGAGGCGCTATTTTCGCTGACGTGACGAAAGCCTGAATTTTTTCGCCAGAACCCTCTGGACATCCCAATTCGAGATTCATATACACCCTCACATGTTCCGGCGTAGCTCAGCGGTAGAGCAGTTGACTGTTAATCAATTGGTCGTAGGTTCGATCCCTACCGCCGGAGCCAAATCTCTCGCAAGAGACTGATTTCAAAGAGAAAAGCCCAGAGTTCGCTCTGGGCTTTCTTTTTTCCGGCGTCCCGAAGGCACAAACGCGGCACGCTCCGAGGCACATTTGGGGCACGGACCGACGGAGCCGCGCCCGGGAGACGGAGCGATGAGCAGACGGAGCGGCATTCCATATCTCGAATATCGAAGCGGGGGATTCTTCTGGCGAAGGCGCGTCCCGAGCGCCTGCTACAGGTTTGACCTAACTTTCATACTTCGATTTTCCATGCATACACATGACCCAGCTATCGCGAGACCGCTGGCCCTGCTCATCACACGGCTGACGGATCTCGCATTCGAATTCGCGAGGGTCAGTCCGATGCTTCACACGGACATGGAACAGGTGGTCACGGAGATCGTGCAGTGGAAACTGCGCGACGAAGACCGGCGCCGTGCAATCGGCTTGCCGCGCAGCCCCGCGGATGCGGCGCGCGAGCAACGCGAACTCGCCGCGGCAACGGAGACGCTGCGTGAAGCAATCTTGCTCCGCAATTACGACGTCGTGCGCGACCCGATCCAGCATATGCTCGGGAAGCTTGGCATCGAGGTCCAGGAAGGGACCGAAGCCTGGCAAGAGCTCGCCCACGAGACCACCCGCGCATTGATGGACACCACCGAGGAAATTGCGCGACGCGATCGCGGCGAGTTCAACACACCTTCGATGTTCTTCCGATCCGCCGTGCGGGGCGCCGATGAATCCCCGCACGTCGATCACTCTCCCGAACATTCAGCCGCCCTCGAAAGGCTCCTTGCAGTCCAGCCGAGCGATGGCACCAGCAATCGCATCACGACAGCCGGGCGTGCCGCGAACCCTACCGTCTCAAGCGGTCGGGATACCCAAGACAGAACGGACGAGCCCATGAGCTCAACACCCTCAGTCGAGGAAAAATCCGCTGAGCCGGCAACCACCACCGCGGACAAGGCTTCATCCACCTCAACAGACGCCCGATCGCAAGCGCCGAGCCCGCAGGATAGCTCTGAGAGCCGTCGCGAGCCGCCTTCATCGCGCGACAAGGCGAAGGCCTCCAGAGGCAACTCAGAGAGCAAGCCAGACGACCTCAGCCCCGACCTTTCGGCAACGCAAATCGCAGATCTGTTTCTCGAGCATCGTCAGGCCGGCAAGAGCTTGAACAGACGACGCGATGTTAAGATGAAAAAGGAAGAACGGACTCCGCAGCAGATGGAGAACGAGACCTCCACGGCTCGCCTTTTTTCTGCGTATTTCGGAGAGCGGAAGATTTCGGACATTGATGAGGATGCCTGTATCGACCTCTTCAATCTCGTTGTTCGCCTACCCTCAACATATGGAAAATCGAGCAAACACAAGACAATGCACCCTGTGGAGGTTGCAGAGGATTTCGAGCGAAAGGAAGAAAAGAAGCTTGCACCGCAACGCCGCAAGCTTGAAGCGGAAGGCAAGAATGCGATGCAGATCGAGTTCTACCTGCGGGGGAAACGCGCACGAACTATGTCGGCCAACACTGTCTACCGAAAAATGCAGGAAGTTCAGCGGATATTCGAATTCGCGAGACTCTTTTGCGCGGTCTCCACGAACCCGATGACCGAAGTTATTTGGTCAGCGGAGGAGCACAAATCCGCCGTGCAAAACGACGGCGATCGCACCCGGAAAATCTGGGGGCAGCATCTCCCCGAACTCTTTCGCACGCCGCATTTCCAGAATTTCATCGATCATCCGGAAGATCCGCTAATCTGGGCCTGCTTGATCGGCGTCTTCTCCGGTGCACGACTCGAGGAAATTCTTCAACTCAAAGTCGAAGACTTCTCGAACCGCAACGGCCAACACCTCTTTGCAGTCAACAATGGCGATCAACAGAGCACGAAGACCGCGTCCTCGAAGCGAGAGGTGCCTATCCATGACCGCCTGATCGAACTCGGTCTTATTGACCTCTTGGCAAGACGCCGGGATGCAGGCGCGACATGGCTTTTCGAAGGACTCGAAAGAAGCAGAAGTCGCAACAAGTTCTCTGGCGTATTCACGAAGATGTTCACGGATTTCAGGAAAGAAAACGGGCTCTACAGGGAGCTTATGGACTTCCATTCGTTTCGGAAAGGCTTCAACCAAGCGATGGTCGACGAGGATTTCTCGGGCGAGAAGAGGTGCGCGATCCTCGGGCATGTGAACAATGGCATCAACATGCGCCACTACAGCGACGGTTTCTCCTTGTCCGCCAAAGCAGCTGCCGTCAATTCCGTCGACTTTGATACCAGCATGCTGAGAAATCCGTTTCTGGACGCAAAGAACGCGAAAGTCAGCAATTTGACTGCGGAGCGTCAGAGACGCGAATTCGAAGCCCGTGGATGAAATCGACAAACATCGCACCAACGACCAGTCGCGATACAATTTTGCTCAAACGCAAATCTGGGGCCCATAGAAGAGAAGGCCCTCTACCAATTCGCCCATCGAAACCGTAATGCAAAGACCGATCGGATCACCGCGAACGTTGGAGACGCAAAAAACTTGCTCTGACGCCAACCTTCGGTAGGCTGCTGCCAAACTGTTTTGAGTTGGTTGAGCCGATTTTGCTTTCCGAAAGAGATATTTGCAGCAAGTTCATCACACCCGCTTTGCAGCGGGCCGGATGGGACCTTCAGAGCCAGATCTTCGAAGAGAAAACGCTGACGGCTGGGCGCATCATTGTGCGCGGCAAGGTCGTCGGACGACGTAAAGGAAAACGGGCCGATTACGTTCTCTACTTGAAGCCCAATATCCCGATCGCAGTTGTCGAAGCAAAGGACAACAGCCATGCGCTCGGCGACGGAATGCAGCAGGCCCTGACCTATGCGCAGCTGCTGAACGTGCCGTTTGCGTTTTCCTCGAATGGCGATGGCTTCGTGTTCCACGACATGACGGGCCAAGCCGCGCAAGTCGAGACCAACCTGACGCTCGATGAATTCCCTTCGCCAGGAGAACTCGAAAAGAAATACCGGCTTTGGAAAGGTCTGAGCGACGTCGCAGCCGAGATCGCGTTTCAGGGGTATTTCGACGACGGCAAGACGCCACGCTACTATCAGATGACCGCCGTGAATGCTGCGGTCGAAGCAATCGCCAAAGGTCAGGACCGCGTTCTTCTTGTCATGGCCACGGGGACCGGAAAGGCCTTCACGGCCTTCCAGATCATCTGGCGTCTTTGGAAATCGGGCGCGAAGAAACGCATTCTGTTCCTCGCAGATCGCAACGTGTTGGTCGATCAGACCATGGTCAACGATTTCCGACCCTTCGGCGGGGCGATGGCCAAGCTCTCGGCAAACTCGAAAACGATCGAACGCGCAGATGGGAGCGAGATCGACCTTCCGCTGGCGATGGATCGCAAGCGCCGGATCAACACGGCCTACGAGATCTATCTTGGCCTTTACCAATCGCTGACGGGCCCGGAAGAGCATCAGAAGATCTATCGCGAGCTATCACCCGACTTCTTCGACCTGATCATCATTGATGAATGTCATCGAGGCAGCGCGGCCGATGACTCCGCGTGGCGCGAAATCCTGGAGTATTTCTCGGGCGCCACGCAGATCGGCCTGACCGCGACCCCGAAGGAGACTGAATACGTCTCCAACATCAACTACTTCGGCGAGCCTGTTTACACCTACTCGCTCAAGCAGGGCATCGATGACGGGTTCCTCGCCCCCTACAAGGTGATCAAAGCACATATCGACCGCGACATCGAAGGCTACCGCCCCGAAAAAGGGCAACTGGACCGGGACGGCAATGAGGTCGAGGACCGGATCTACAACACGAAGGATTTCGACCGAAACCTCGTGCTCGACGATCGCACCAAAATCGTCGCGAAACGCCTCACCGAGTTCCTCAAGGAGAGTGGCGATCGGATGCAAAAGACGATCGTGTTCTGCGTCGATCAGGAACATGCCGCCCGCATGCGCCAGGCGCTGATCAACGAGAACCAGGATCTTGTGCAGAAAAACGCGAAATACGTCATGCGCATCACGGGCGGAGACAAGGAAGGCTTGGCGGAGCTGAGCAACTTCATCGACCCCGAGGCGGACTATCCGGTCATCGTCACGACCTCGCGCCTTCTCAGCACAGGCGTCGACGCCCAGACTTGCCGCCTCATCGTGCTCGATCGCGAGGTTGGATCGATGACCGAGTTCAAACAGATCGTCGGCCGTGGCACGCGGGTCCATCAGGACACTGGCAAGCTGTATTTCACGTTGATGGATTTCCGGGGCGCGACCAATCACTTCGCGGATCCCGATTTCGATGGCGATCCGGTGCAGATCTACGAACCTGGCGCCGACGAGCCGATCACCCCTCCCGAGGAGGACAGCGCTCCCGAAGACACTCCCGCGGAAGATGGAAGCAGGGAAGAGATCGAAATTCTGATCGAGCGGCCAGGGTGCGACGATCCCGCCGGCCCAGAGGGCGGCGATGGTCCGAAGGGACCACAAAAGAAAATCTATGTGGATGGGGTTAGCGCCGCGATCGTGAAAGAGCGCGTCGAATATCTCGATGCTGACGGCAAGCTGATCACGGAAAGCCTGCGCGATTTCACCCGCAAGCATCTAACCCGCCGTTATGCACGGCTCGACGACTTCCTGCGTCGATGGAATGCGGAAGAGCGCAAACAAGTCATTCTCGACGAATTGGCCGAAGAGGGCCTTGATCTGTCACTTATCGGCGCAGAGCTTGACCGGGACCTCGATCCGTTCGACCTGGTCCTTCATATTGCTTTCGATGCCAAGCCCCTCACCCGCAAAGAGCGCGCGGACAACGTGCGCAAACGCGACCTTTTCAACCGCTTCGGAGATCAGGCACGCGCCGTCCTCGAGGCGCTCCTCGACAAATACGCCGATGAGGGCGTGATGAACTTCGACGACTCTAATATTCTTCAGATCAACCCGTTTTCCCACATGGGGACCCCGGTTGAACTCATGCGCGCCTTTGGCAAGAAAACCGACTACTTGCGGGCAGTTCATGATCTGCAAAACGAACTCTACAGGGACAGTGCCTGAACATGCCAATTTTAGTCCACGACGGCAGCCTCAGTTTGGTAAAGCTCGAGCTTCAGCCCCAAGAAATCCCCGCGCTATTGCAGGCTCATCGAACGAAGTGGGAGCCCCCTCAGCGCCTCGAGGCACGCGGAGAAGCGTTGATTGCCGCGGACTTCCCATCTGACGAGGCCGTGCAGTTCGCCTACGACGTCATTCGCTGGGGCAAAGGCCATCGGTTTGTCGATCGTTTCAAGACGCAGAACAGCCCGGCCTCCGTAGCGCGAGCGCTGCGTCAGTCCGTCAAGCTCGCCGACAGCGGCAATGTGCCCGAGGGCGTCGAAGAGATCCGGAAGTTAAACCGGATCGGCCAGTCCTTCGCATCAAAGATCGTTCGCTTCCTGAGGCCAAACGCAGCCGTCATTCTCGACAGCATAATCCGCAACGCCTTGGGCTACGCGGAGACGAAGGACGGTTACAACGCCTTCCTTCGCGATTGCGAAGAGATGCTTGCGGCAGTAGCAGACGACTATCCGCAACTCCGAGTGTGCGATATCGAGGCCGCGATTTTCGCCAAGCTGCAAGGTTACTGACTTCATGTCCACGAGAAACGTCGTAAAATCCATTCAGGACATCATGCGCAAGGACGTCGGCGTCGACGGCGACGCGCAGCGCCTGTCGCAGCTGGTCTGGACGTTCTTCCTCAAGATCATCGACGACCAGGACGAGGCGCTCGAATTTACCCGCGACGACTACGCCTCGCCGATCCCGGAACAGCTCCAGTGGCGTTCCTGGGCTGCCGACCCAGAGGGCATCACCGGCGATGCGCTCCTCGACTTCGTCAACACCGAGCTCTTCCCGGCGCTCAAAGAGCTTCCCGCGACTACGCCGCGCGCCAAGGTGATCCGGTCGGTCTTCGAGGACGCCTACAACTACATGAAATCCGGCCACCTGATGCGCCAGGTGATCAACAAGATCAACGAGGTCGATTTCAACTCCCTGACCGAGCGGCAGCATTTCGGCGACATATACGAACAGCTCCTGAACGACCTGCAGAACGCTGGCAATGCGGGGGAATACTACACCCCCCGCGCCGTCACTGCCTTCATGGTCCAACAGATCGACCCGCATCCGGGCGAAATCCTGATGGATCCGGCCTGCGGCACCGGCGGTTTTCTGACCTGCGCAATGCGTCACATGCGCGAGCGCTACGTCAAGCGCCCCGAAGACGAGGCTTCCATGCAAGCCTCGCTGCGCGCAGTCGAGAAGAAGCCCCTGCCCCACATGCTCTGCACGACCAATATGCTCCTGCACAATGTCGAGGAGCCGTCCTGGGTGAAGCATGACAATACCCTCGCCCGCCCGCTCATCAGCTGGAGCAAGGACGAGCGTGTCGACATCATCCTCACCAACCCGCCCTTCGGCGGCAAGGAAGAGGACGGGATCGAGAACAACTTCCCCGCCTTCAAGACGCGCGAGACGGCGGATCTCTTCCTCGCCCTCATCATTCGCCTGCTCAAGGACAAGGGCCGCGCGGCCGTGGTGTTGCCCGATGGCTCGCTCTTTGGCGAAGGCGTCAAGACACGCCTCAAGGAGCATCTGCTGACCGAGTGCAACCTGCACACCATCGTGCGGCTGCCCAACTCGGTCTTCAAACCCTATGCCTCGATCGGCACCAACCTGCTTTTCTTCGAGAAAGGCACGCCCACTCAGGACATCTGGTATTGGGAACACCGCGTGCCCGAGACGCAGAAGGCCTATTCCATGACCAAACCGATCCGGCTGGAGCATCTGGACGACTGCGCCGCATGGTGGGGCGGCGAAAGCCGCGAAGGGCGCAAGGAACGCGATCGCGCCTGGAAGGTGTCGATCAACGAGATCCGCGAACGCGGCTTCAACCTCGACATCAAGAACCCGCATGTGGAGGAAGAGGACTGGGGCGACCCAGAGACCCTACTCAACGACCTGACGAAGGCAGAAGCCTCGGTCGAAAGCCTGCGGGCCGAGCTGAAGGCCATCCTGACCGAGGCGCTGGCCCGATGAACGCACAACGGTTGCTGGACGTTTACGAGCAGATCAGCGAGGCGCCGGATGCCATCGCGCGGCTGCGGCGGTTCGTGCTGGATTTGGCGGTGCGCGGGAAGCTGGTAAAGCAGGAGTTATCCGACGAGCCGGCGTCGGACTTATTGAAGAGGATTGCAGAGCATAAGGAACGTCTGACCAACGCAGGGGAGATCAGGAAATCGAAAAAACCTCGCCCACTTTCCGACGATGACAGATGCATCTCGATTCCGTTTTCTTGGGATTGGGCACAGCTTGGCCAGCTTGTCACAAAGTTGACTGACGGATCGCACAATCCGCCACAGAACGCGGGCGAAGGCTTTCCCATGCTGAGCAGCAAGAACGTCTCAGATGGCCGAATTGATTTCGATAACCCGACCCGTTTTGTGAGCTCTGACCAGTTTGACGAGGAAGATCGCCGAACCAAAGCGCGACCGGGTGACGTTCTCTTGACGATAGTTGGCACAATCGGGCGTAGCGCCGTCGTCCCGGCAGGCGCTCCTAAATTCGCACTTCAACGCAGCGTCGCAGTGATGGCACCGGCAATCGACGCAGGCTATCTCGCGGTGTTCTTGCGCAGCCCTTTGGCGCATGATTACTTCGCGGAGCACGGCAAGGGCACCGCACAGAAGGGCATATATCTCGCCAAACTGGGAAATCTGCCATTCCCTCTCCCCCCTCTCGCCGAGCAACACCGGATCCTCGCCAAGGTCGATGAACTTATGGCGCTTTGTGATCGGCTGGAGGAGGCCCGAAAGACGCGGGAGAAGGTGCGAGACAAGCTCACCGCCGCCAGCCTCGCCCGCCTGACCGCACCCGACACGACCTCGGAGGACTTTCCCACCCACGCCGCCTTCGCCCTCGAGGCGCTCCCCGCCCTCACCACGCGCCCCGACCAGATCAAGACCCTCCGCCAAACCATCCTCAACCTCGCCGTCCGTGGCAAACTGGTGGAACAGGACCCGGCGGATGAACCGGCGTCGGAATTGCTGGCAGCCATAGCGGTGGAACAGAAAGAACTGGCAAAGGCCGGAAAGATCAAAAGGCCGAAGCCGCTTCCAGCTGTAGATACGACATTGGCACCTTTCGATCTGCCATTAGGTTGGTCGTGGGCCAGATTTCCCGAGCTTGGGACTTTCGGTCGTGGCAAATCCAAACATAGGCCACGAAATGACCCTGCACTTTACCGGGATGGAAAGGTTCCATTCATTCAAACCGGAGACGTCGCAAGGTCAGGTGGTCGGATCACGTCCAATACTGGCTTTTACAACGAAGTCGGCCTGGCCCAGAGCATGCTCTGGCCGCGTGGCACCATGTGTATCACGATTGCTGCGAATATCGCCGACAGTGGGATTCTGGACTTCGATGCCTGTTTCCCCGACAGTGTGGTTGGCCTCGTTCCGGCATCGATGTTCGATAGCGCTCGCTACTTCGAATATTTCATCAGGACCGCTAAGGCGAACCTTTTGGAGTTTGCGCCAGCAACGGCACAGAAGAACATCAATTTGGGTATACTTGAGACGGTCTTAATCCCCCTGCCACCCCTCACCGAACAACACCGCATCGTGGCCAAGGTCGACGCTCTCATGGCCCTCTGCGACCGGCTGGAGACCGCCCTGGCCGAGGCCGACACCACCCGCACCCGCCTCCTCGAAGCCCTTCTCCACGAGGCGCTTGAGCCAGCCACCCAAACGCTGGAGGCCGCGCAGTGAGCGAGGATGTGGACTGGACGGAGGTCGCGCTTCATCTCGATGATCTCTACACCGCATCGGACGCATTGGAGCGCCTCTTCCCAAGACGAAAATTCACGCTCGACGGTCATCTCGTCGGAAGCATAGGCGAAGTCGCCGCGGCCTACATCTTCGGCCTCGACCTGAACCCGGCCTCCACGATGGGCCATGACGCCAAAGCGCCGGACGGCCGGAATGTCGAGATCAAGCTTACCCAAGGTCGAAGCGTCGCCATCCGTCATGAGCCCGACCATCTGATCGTTCTGCACCGCCCGATGGGTGGGCCGATCCGAGTGGTGTTCAACGGCCCCGGGACGATCGCTTGGGAAGCTGCGGGCAAGATGCAGAAGAACGGTCAGCGCCCAATCTCGCTCCCTCGTCTTACGGCCCTATCGAACGGCGTTGCCGAAGGTGACCGCCTCCCCGCATTGCGAGAGGCGCCAGTCTGATACCGGTGGACAAGGATAACTTCACGTGTGGGGATCCGACGATCTCAATTTCTGCACGTGCTGCCGAAGCCTTCGAGCAAAATTCCAAAAACTAATTCCTGAAATTTTCTCGGAAATTTCGGCGGCACGTTTATCTGGGCGGCGGGGGACGCCCAGACGGTGATTGCGAAAGTGCCTGGATTGTCGAGGTGTTACTGAGTCCTTGCGCGACGGCTGTCCGCAGTGGATTTGCCGGTGATCCCCATCCGCTCAAGCAAATCACGCTGCTCGCGGAGCGAATGGCACTCCATTTCGAGTTTGCGCAGGCCTTCTTCCATAGCCGTGCGACGGGCGTCCCACTCGCGCTCCTTCTCCTCGAAGGCAGCGACCCTTTCGTCCTTTCCAGCAACCTCATCCTCGAGCGCATTGATCCTCGCTTCCAGGCTCTCGACCCGTGCGCGATTTTCCTGGATTTCTTCCTGCGTGCGCTTTTTGTGCCGCTCGCGCGATCGACCGACGTAGATCCTCAACTCACGCCGGATCGCGCCCACCACGTGATCGATCTGCTTGTCGTCAGACTCCTCTACATGCGAGAGGTAGGCATCCTCGCGCTCCGTTTTGATCTGCTGAAGCATCAAGGCGATTTTGCCGCGCAGGCTTGCAGCGTTAGGCTCGCCCTCGATGCCATTTTTCTTGAGCTCCTTGGTGACGCGCGACGCGGTGAGGTCTTCTTCCGCAATGCCAGCGGCAAGAAGGGCCTCGAGGGCATCGCGAAGTTGCGCGTCGAGGTAGTTTGGGGGACGCCCGCCGGGATTCTTGGCCATATCTGCCTCCAGTTTGTCATTCATGAGTTTGTCTTTGAATTTGATAAACAGCGCCGATCAGGCGACACGTTTGCGATCGGGCTCGGCGAGGAGCCAGCGATTGATGGTTCCATCCTTCGAGTTACGCACGGCGCCTTGGGTCTCGAGTTGCTGAAGCGCGCGCTGCACGGCCCGCCTACGGCTGTCTTCCTTGAGGGATTCTTTGAAGACACGTTGAGGCAGAAGCGCGAGCAACTCGGTCGTGGTGAAGCCCGTAGCCGGCTTTGAGATGCCAAGTGCGGTTTCCAGGGCAAGCTCAACCGGATCGATTTTCACCGGCTTCGTCTCGACCTTTTGCGTCGCCTCGGTAATCGTCGCGACGACGGCCGTGATCGGTCGCCCTTTACGATCCCGTCCGATTTCATGAGCGTCGAGCCGGTAGCCAAACGGGGCCCCTTTCTCGATGCTGCGCTGTTTGCCTTGCGCCACCTCGCCAGCTTCGCGGTCAGTGACATTGCACAGGAGCACCGTATCGACGTTGGCAGTGAGTGAAGATGCACCGCGCGCGCCGCGATCTGAATCTTTGCCGGTGTGGTGCACGAGCAAGACGTGGGCGTTCAGCGCCTCCGCAATCCTGCGCGCGCCACGGATAACGCGTGCCATTTGTTCGTTGGAACTCTCCTCGGCGTCTCCTACCGACAGAATAAGCGTATCAAAAACCACAAGTGACACGCCGAGCGAATATCGCTTCATGAGTTTATGGGCTTGCTCGATCACGGTGGTTTCGAACAGCTTGTCGCGCAGATCAGGCTCCACCTCGACAGGCTTGAAATGTTCAGCCCCCTCGCCATCGCGGAAGACCGCATAAGCGCGGCTCAGCACCGACCGCAGGCCTTCTGCAGCGACATAGATCACCAGGCCGGGCCGCACCTCGTTACCCAACACGGGCGTGCCTGTCACGACGTGATGCGCCAGCCGGATCGCCACAGCAGACTTGCCAGTGTTGCTCGGCCCGACCAGCATCGACACTTCGCCCGCAAGCATGAGATTTTCGACGATCGGCTCCGGAAGGTCGCACGGATCGAAATCCGCCATATCGTAGATTTTCATCTCGTAGCTCGATCGGTTTTGCATTTTTCTTCCTTTTGAATGGCGCCGACGCGGACAGTCTGTCCGGCGGTCTTCAGGGAGCTGGGTCGCAAAGAACGAGAACCAAAGAAATAGCGGCGAGGTGGTTTGACCTCTTTTCTGGGTCGAGTGCTCGAGGGGCGGACCGGAGGAAAGGACCTAAAGGTCCCCTTTCCTCCGGTCCGCCCTGGTGCCCCAGAATTTTGAATCCCGATGCGACGACCCATCTCCCTTTCAAAGGAGAAAACAATGCATCAGAAACCGGAAAACCTACTGTCGCAAACTCAACTCGCCGCCAGCCTCGGCGTCAGCTCTCGCACCGTTCAACGATATGTTCGCCTTGGAAAAATTCCTGTTCACAGGATTGGCCCGGTGCCCGTTTTTCGTTGGTCTGAAGTCGCCGCCGCCTTGAGCCTCGGAGAGGGACCGGGACGATCGCAGACGCCGTGACGGGCGAGCCGGAGACCCCGGCTCGCCTGTGAGCGCTCAGAGACGCTGGCGCTCGATGGCCATGAGATTCAAGCGAAACAGCAGCCGCTCGGCGTCCATGTAGTCGAGCAGGCGTTGACGCAGCGCGCGGAACGCATCGAGCCGTGCCCAAACCCTGCGCGTCGCTTCAGCCAAACCGTCAGAAAACTGATAGCCGTCCGTGTCGTAGGCGAGCGCAATCTCCCGGTATCCCGGCGCCAGTTCTTCGAGCATCTCGAGCACCAGTTCAGCGAGCGCATCGAGTTCTCCCGAATTCGGTTCGAGAAGGATTTCACCCGCCTCGAACGTCGGGATCAGTTCATGCCGCGAGAGTTTCTCGAACGGCGCCATCTTCATGGCGTCGGCCAAATCCCGCGCCGCGCCGATCGCGGCCACCGCAACTTCCTGGGTATTCAAAGTTTTTTCAAACATACGCATGGTTTGGACCTCCACTTGCGTATGAGCGGAGATAACCTCCGCTCCTCAAGACCGCGCCGCCACAATTTGCTAGCAGCGGCACGGGGTTAGCAGTCAAGCAGCCAGAGCCGGCGGCGCTTGAAACGCGACGGGGTCCGCGTCGCGAAGAGCGTCGAGATAGTCGCTGAACTGGTCAGTCAGCCAGCAAATCTCGGGAACGATCGGGTCCTCGGGATCGATCAAGGCAAAATGTTCCGCTTCGGCGATCTCGAAGTCATCGACATGCTCGAGGGTCAGCAAGTCGCGCAGCCCCTGGAGCTTGCGGGCCAGGCGCCGGGAGAGCGTTTTCTGTCCGGGAAGGTCCCGGATCAATTCTGCGACGTGGCTGATGGCCCGTGCGCCACCAAGCAGACCAGCCGCATTGAGCAGCGGCTCCGCGTGCTCGGTCAGGAACGACGACATTGCGATCAGTTGAGGATGGATAGGCGTAAAATGTTTCATGACAGAACTCCCTGCCATGCGCGGGAAGAATTTCCCGGGCTTCAAGATCGGCGTTTTTTCTCCTTTCTCCCGCCGCGGGATTGAGTTGAGGGGGTGACCTGACGGTCGGCGAGCTTCATAAGGAAGGCTCGCTGACCATCAGGGCGCGCCAGACCGAATCAGCTCTCGAATGTCGAGCCAGGCGCGTGCCGCGGCATCACTTTCCGCGAGTGCCCGGTATTCCTCGCCGCTCTCGCGAGACCGGTGACCGAGATGCGCCGCGATGACATTGCCCGCGCTCGCGGGATCATGGTGACGCAGATAATCCGCCGCGAGCGTGCGCAGATCATGCGATGGCACGCCGATATGGCGCTTGATGATCTCGCTGGGATATTTGCTCGGGGGCACCGTCGTCGAAAGGGTCAACCAATTCTGGTCCAGCAATTCGCGATAGCGCAGATGCACAAACCGATCGGGCCGTCCGCCGAGAATCCACGCATCCAGAAGCTCGCAGATTTCGGGCCAGAGCGCTCCAGCTCCGGTTCCGATATCCGTTTTCTGCTGCTCCCAGCTCAACTCCCAAACCCCGTCCGGCGCCCGCGTCAGCTCTCGGCCGATCTGCCAGGAGGCAACGTCCCCGGTGCGACCAGGTTTATTGACGTGTATCCCGATCAGGACTGCAGCTCTGAGCGAGGCCTCATGGCGCGACGAATGTCGCTGTGACTTGGCGGCCTGGTCCGAGAGCTCCGCGACGGTGCGGATGATCTCTTCGAACCCGCCTCGTTCCATGAGATCTCGAATGCGGTCCGTTTTGCGCTTCCCCTGCATCTTGGCGCGCTGCTTGCACAGGTCGCGCATGCGACGTAGCCCGTTCAGTCCTTTCGCCGGAGCCCCACCGTGCTTTGCGAGCGCGATGAGAGCGTCGAGATACCCGGTGATAGATCGTTGCCGCACGCCATCCGCCTCGAGCGCCTCCGCCAAGCTGAACGCGAGGTAGAAACCTGGATCCGGCGGGAGCTCGCGCGCCTGCTGGATCCGCGCAAGGCGGCTCAGTGACGCGCAATAGCGCCGCTTGGAGCTCTCGCTGAGTTTGGCCGTCAGGAGACCCGGCATCATGGATTGCCAGAGCGGCGGCCATTTACCGATGTCGGGAAGCAGTGGCACAGCGGATTGCGGCGCGTCCCCCCTGCCCTTGCCGGACCGTTCGGCATAGCGTTCAGCCCGGACCTCTCGCCCGGCCGCTGTAGAGAGCCGGGGCGCATAGCGTTCGAGCGTTACCAGAAGAGTCCGCAAACTCGCTTCCGAGTGCGCCGCTCGCCGGAACGTCTTCGCAGACGGATAGTCATCAGGCTCCTGCCTCGCCTTCATCTCTGCAAAGAAACGCCCTGTCACGGCAGCCGCGCCGCGTAACAGGTTTTGCCGATCCGCGAGCATTGCGCGTCGCACCGACGGCGGCGCGGACGCGAGATGCTCTTCGAGGGTTAGTCGGGTCATTGAGCAATCCTCTTCTTCAGTTGCCGGAAAATCGCCGGGTGTTTCGCAAGCAGCACGTTGCGCATTTGGACTGCAGCCTGTTCGCCGCTGTCGCGACCGTAGTGCTTGCGCACGGTTTCCTCGGTGTCGCCCAGGATCGCGGCCACGAGGGCGAAATTGCCTGGGTAAATAGCCAGCACCAACGTTGCGACTGCATGTCGGGCTTGGTGCGGATTGAGATCGAGTCCGACGACCGCGGTGCCCATCCGCCAGAGGTCTGCAAACGAACTTGGAGCGAGACACCCGTCCGGAAGGGTCAGTCCCTTGCGGACGAGCCGCGGTTTGGCTGTTCCCGGAATGACGTAAGGCGTATCGGGAATGCCTCGCAGTTCCAGGAAACGGGCCCGATACTCCGTCATCCAACGCCACAGGATCGCGGCATCCGCGCCCATGACGTGCACGGTCACGGTCCGATCATTTTTGACCTCGCCGACGGGAAAGCGGAGTTCTGCGTGGGACTTTTTCTTGACCCAGGTCAGGTGCCCCGACGCGCCTTCGCTGCCGCGATAGCGCAGGCGAATGAGGTTTTCTGGCCGCACCGGTCGCGAGAGCTGAATGGCCGCGAGCACGGCCGCCTCATAGCGGCGAAGCGCGGAGATTTCGCGCGCCTTGGACCCGCTCGCGCGTGCCACCGAAATTTCTGTTTCGGCATGCTCGGCGATCAGGCTCGGCGCGTTCACAAACCGCGCCGCGGCCTCCGGCGAGCGCTGGAGTATTTTGCAGACACGTTCGGCTTCGGGATCTCTCTGCTTGCCCGGCTCCACGACGTGTTCCGCGTGTAATTTTCGCACCACGTCGACCGTCGCTAGGATCGAGGGATCACGCAGCCCGTGCGCGGCCAGTGTTCGCAGGGATGTAAGCCGAGCTTTGAGCGTCTGCGAGGACTTCGGATCGCGCAACGCGTCGCTCGCCTCCGATCTTGCAATCTGCTGCCGACAGGCGGCATCGAGAAACGGATACGTCATCAGCGAAGCAAGGTCCGTCAGGTCGTCTCGGGAGAGCCCCTCTTCTTCCGCCGCGCGGACCAGCCAAGCGATCGCGCTCTGGTATCCGCTCTCGGCTGCCGACAGGTTGGTCGGAAGCCTGCGGCCAGACTGGCCGGTTACCTCCTCGAGTTCCGCGAGCACTTTCACCGCGTCTTCGCCTGCGGCCATGCGGTCCCTCGCGTCGGCAACGAGGTCTTCGGGCTGCGCCAGACAGGTGAGGATCGCGCTGGCGACAGAGTTCCGAAACGCCAGCGGAAGGCTGTCCCAGACAATTCTCGTTGCACGTCCGGAAGGCCTTGGGTTCCTTAGCGCATCCGCAGGCAGCAGATCGCGAAGGTCAGGGTCGTCCAACATCTCGACACGAAGCTCCGCGAGCAGCCTCAAGGCCTTACGAAGGGACTTTCTTGTGCTCGCCGAAATCTCGCCGCTGATGCGCTCGATCTCCGCCTGATCGAGATCTTGCGGCGCACAGTTCGCCCTCGCGCGTAGCACGAAGAGCGACCGGTGCCTCCCGTGCGCGAACCGCGCACCTTCCTCGGCAAATCCTTCATGCGCTTGGACAAGCTCGATCAGCCGGTCCCAGTCCGACCGACCCGCCCGCTCGGGACCGGCGCCGGCCTGAGCCTCGTGAAACCGACGCAGGAGTGCGCGCACCCGCGAATTCCCGGTTGCCCGGCTCTTTTCGAGATCTTTGGCTCGGCGCGCCACAGGCCCATAGGAACTCGGTGCGATGTGCCGGTCGAAATACCCGAGCTCGGCGGGGATCAGACCGATGTCGTCATCGATCATCGCCAAGCGCGCAGGTATCTTCTCGAGCTCGCGGATCGCATCGTAGGACTGATCGGTTTCCTTCGCCCAAGCGAGCACATCGGCGAGGGACGCATCTTGAGTTTCGGGGAAATCGTCGTGGGATTGTTTGCTCATCGCTTTGCCTTTTCGCTGCGCCCCGGATCAGGGCCCTCGCGAGATGGGGCCCGGATTTCGGGGCGGTGCGGAAAGGCGCGAAATTTGTTCTGTTTGGACCCGGTTACGCGTTTCGGAGGCGTTTCAGTTTTCGGTCAGCGGACACAATTTCGGAAGAACGGGGCGGATTTCCGTCGTCCGCTGCAGGAACAAGTTGAAATACCAGCGCTACAAAAGCTGGCATTATTTTGCCAGTAGTCCCAAAGCGCGACCCCCTTTGCGCACCCTGTTTTTTTGAAAGATTTACCTGGCAGTCAAACTAAACTAGCCTCACTTTAGCATTGTATTTTCGGGTCTAAAAATTGAACAACTTTTGGGATGGCGAGCCGGTTGGCAAAAAAGAATTGCTGCGCCTGTTGACGCGCGACGGAAAATGGCTGCGCTGGGAGGGCGAGAAGGAGGATTCTGAAGACCCCAGCAAGAAACCCAAGGCAGGATGCAAGGATCAGGTTGAGGAAGCCCTACTGGCCGCGCTGCATTCGACCAATGTCGTGGTGCTCCTGGGCTCTGGAGCGTCTTTCTCGGCCAAGAACGATGGCGGGCCGAGTGCTCCCGGGATGGGCGACCTTTGGCATGCCGTGCGTGACGCTGTTTCAGAAGACAATTTGGATGATCACAAAGAGTTCGACGATCTGGCGACGAAAGTAATGGGCAGCCTGCCGCAGAATGACAGTGACGGGAAGCAGAAGGCCGGAGACATCGAAAGCCTTTTAAGCCTCTGTAAAATGCAAATCGAGCTGCTCAGTATTCGGTCGAGGAACGATCCTGATTTCGCTGATCGGCCCTGGCTGGAAGAGCTGATTGAGTTCGTTCGCGTTGCTGAGAGCACAATCCTCGACAAAGTGGGTTTCGTTGGTGCGGAAACTGATTTGCCAGCACACTGGGCGTTCTTGAAGAAGTTCGCCCGCCGATCACCGGAAAAGCCCAGAGTGAAGCTGTTCACCACGAATTACGATCTTTGCATCGAAATGGCGGGCTTGCGCCTCGGCGTCGTGCTGATAGACGGATTTTCCCATAGCGCAGAGCAACGGTTCAACCGTGATCACTTCGACCATGATATCGTGCGGCGGGCGGCTTCCAGCACGAAGGCTGACTACCTCGACGGTGTGTTCCACCTCTACAAGCTGCACGGGTCGGTGGATTGGCGGCGACGGTCAGATGAAGTCGTCATTCGAAGCGTTGATAAACCCGCCGACGACCGTAAGCCAGTCCTGATCTATCCTCGATCTTCGAAGTATCAGGAGGCGTTCGAAAGCCCCTATCTCGACATGTTCGCAGCTTTGCAGGCAGCCTTGCGGGAACCCGACACAACCTTGATTGTTTCCGGCTTCGGTTTCGCGGATGATCACATCAGCGCGCCGATCTGGTCAGCCATCGAAACAAACCTGTCGCTGCGCCTCGTGCTTTGTGATCGCGGGTTCGTGGAGCATCACAAGCTCTTCGACGAACACGCGCAGGAAATCGACCTCGATCTTGGTGGGAAACGCCCCTACCAGCGCAAGATCGCTCGTCTTGTCCAGCAGGGCGATACCCGCATCACTATGCTGAATGGCCGTTTCGAAGACCTTGCAGACGCCTTGCCGATGATATCGGGCAAAACCGATCGCCAGCTCTTGCAGGATCGGCTTGAAAAGCTGCGCGAGGGCGACGGCGCATGAGCGATCTTGCCTCCCTGATCGACCCGTCCAAGCGTATCGGAACGGTTACACGGGTGACTGCAAGCGCCTTGGAACTAACCTTGCCGAATGCTCTTGCAGCCCTTGGTCGGCGCGGGCTGGCCAAAGGTTCGGTTGGTGATTTCGTGTTTGTCGATTGTGACCGATCAGCGATCTTGGGGCGCGTGACGGAACTTGGCATTCCAGACAGGCAGCGAAATCTCCTTGAACACCAGATCGAAACCGATCCTACGGTTGAACCGCAGGGACGTGTCCAGTTGCTGGCAACTGTCAGCAAGACAACTCGGAAAGTGACGCGCGGTATCAACACGCAGCCAAGGGTCGGTGATGGGGTCTACCTCGCGGAAGGAGGGGCGCTGTCAAATTCCATCAAGGATGCCTTGGAAGGCGACGTGAAGGGGAAAAGTGCAACGTTGCTCGTCGAACTTGGGCATCTCTCCGGGCTGGATGATGCCACCCTCAGCATTCCGCCAGAGAAACTGTTCGGTCGTCATTGCGGAGTATTCGGCGCGACTGGCGGGGGAAAGAGCTGGACGGTTTCCCGCCTCGTCAATGAGATCGTGCGTATTGGTGGGAAATGTATCCTGTTTGATCCCACCGGAGAATTCACAGGGAAAGTAGCGACAGCCCGGCAACTAGCCTTCGGTCCGGTCGATACAACTGGAGCGGAACAAGTCCATTTTCCACACAAGAACCTGTCGGAGATTGACCTTTATTCGTTGCTGACGCCCTCTCCACAAGTTCAAGGCCCCACGCTGAGAAGCGCGATCAAAAGCCTACGCTTGGCGAAGGCACTTTTGGCCGGGCGTTGCGGATACGCTTACGAAGAAGACAACGGGCGAAAAAAGTTCGATATCGACGGGAAAGGACATGTAGAAGTTTTGGAGAATGGCGCAATCAAGAAAGCAGGCAATAGCCGTCATGCATTTTCGATTGCACAGATTTCTTTGGCAGATGAAATTAACAGCGACCTCTGCGACTTTGATTTGTCGCTACTTGCGGAACAAATCCGATATGAATGTGTCAAGCAAGGCAGCAACAGCGACCATAGTGTCCTGGGGAATTTTGGTAAGCCAGATGACTTTGCGCTTGGAGCTTGCAATCATCTAAATGTGCGCATTGAGACGTATCTGGGCGCCCCCGAGCTCGCATGCATATTCAAATCTGACGGCAAAGACATTGCGAGTGTCGTCGAAGACTTCATCGTCGATGATACGCAAAGAGCATTGGTTCTTTCCTTCCGAGACGTCTCCTTCAAATATAATGCGCGTGAGATTCTTTTGAACGCACTGGGACGGCACTTACTTGAAAGGGCGCGGCGAAATCAGTTTATTGAAAGCCCGCTGGTTTGTGTCTTGGATGAAGCGCATCAATTCATCGGGCACTCAATTGGCGACGAACAGAATAGCATTACGCTCGATGCCTTTGGCCTCATAGCCAAGGAGGGTAGGAAATACGGCCTGACCACCGTTATCGCGACGCAGCGCCCCAGAGATGTGCCGCAGGATGTTCTCAGCCAGCTTGGAACCCTTTTTGTGCATCGCCTTACTAACGACCGCGACCGAGAAACCATCGAAAGGGCATGCGGTGATTTGGATCGCAGCGCCGCGGCTTTCATTCCATCGCTGTCACAGGGCGAAGCGATCATCGTTGGCCCCGACCTGCCCGCACCTTTGCCGATCATGATGCGCAAACCCGAAAAAGGTCAGCAGCCGGAAAGCCATGGTCCGAACTATCAAGCGTATTGGGGAAGTGAACAATATGGCCATCTGGTTGATGAGTGATTTCGAGAACGCGTGCCGAGGGTAGTGCTGTGACCTCCGACATTCATCCAGATGATGCCGGAGTCCGCGGTTGAGTGCTCCGCTCCCCAGAAATGGATAGCGGATGGTGGGCACGTTTGGTCAGCTCCGTGCGTCACAAGCAGCGCAGAGCGGCGAGTCCAAGGTTACCGGAGCGCCGCAATGCAGACAGCCATCCTTGAGGTCATTGTTGCGTGCGCGATCTTTCTCCTGCTGCTCCTCGGCCCATTTTTTGGTGTTTTCATTCGACATACGCCGTTCCTCTTTTTGATCAAAATATCAGATACGCGTCAGCGCAGCGGGCCAGCCGATTTGGTAGAGATCAATGCCCTCAATGTCGGCCAGCTTCCGTGCCGACTTCTGAAACCGCTCAGCAATGACCACGCCTTCCAACCGGCCTTGATTGAATTCGTCTCGTTGAGCCAGCGCTCGAAGGTAGTCCGCCGCTTGACGCACCGCATCGGGTGTTGCTTCGGCACGTTTAAGTTCAACTATGAGCCAGTCGCCGGTTTTGCGATTACGGGCGAGTATGTCGATACGCCGGGAATTTCGCCCCCCGTCAACGGGAAATTCATCTTGCACGATCTCATAATCACTGCCCCAAGGTGTTTCTCTCCAGCTTGTAAGAAGTTGCCTTTGAATGACATATTCCGTAGTAAAACCGGTCTCCGAGTGCGCAATACGGTTAAGGGTGAGAACGGAATGGTCAAATGCGGCGAGCGCATTGATCGTCTGCAACACGTGCTCCCGGGCAACGACAAGGTGGCCTGAGGTTCGATTTCGCGCCTCGAATGCGAAAGGAATACCGGCTTCCTGAAATTGTTCATGATACTTGCCGTTGAAGACGGCGAAGCCGTAGTCATCACGACGCGGATTAAATGTATCAATTGCGAGAGACCAGTGCGACGTTTCATCTGGAGAGAAGGCAAGATAGACGACGCCTCGCGGATTCGGCCACCGAGCATTCCGGCGAGGATGTGAATCTCGGATCATACAGCCTAAGCCGGCTGCGATAGCGGCCTCGATCAACTGTTCAGTCGCAGAGCATAGTCGCCAATTCCGCGCGACGTAACCCTCTCCTCCTTGGCAGATGAGCAGGCCTTCGGCGACCTCCTCGACGTTAATATCACCCTGGAAAAATCTTTGGTTCATCTTCTTGCTCAGCAAGGTCCGGAAAAATATCGTCATTCGACCGGTAATAGGTAACCACGGCGAAAGTTGGGCGAGCGCACACGGTGTGGCAGCGTGTGGGCCCATCCGCCAGAACAGGAGAGCATAACATGGGCGCCCGCGTCTTCATCTCATACAGCCACGTCGACGAGGCGCTTCGCGACGAACTCGAGGTTCATCTTTCGATGTTGAAACGGCAGGGTCTCGTGGATGTGTGGCACGACAGGCGCTTGCTTGCGGGTGAACATCTCGATTGGACGATCTCGAAGGAGCTCGATGAGGCAGATGTTATCCTGCTTCTGGTAAGCCCGAATTTCCTTGCGTCGGACTACTGCTACAAGATCGAGAAAGGGCGTGCCCTCGAGAGACACCGGGCGGGCACGGCTCGACTGATCTCGGTAATCCTCCGGCCTTGCGACTGGACGCATACCGACTTGGCCAAGTTCTTGGTCACGCCCAAAGACGGCAAGCCGATCACCCAATGGCCGGATCGTGACGAGGCGTTTCTGGATGTCACGCAGCAGATACGGCGCGCGATCGAAGCTCTGGACGTCGCCGGCGAACCGAATGATGTTCACAATTATATCGAAGCCACAGCTGTTGAGGCGGTGCCTGAAGCGCCGACCATGCCAAGGTCGTCAAATCTACGTCTCAAGAAGGAGTTTACGCAAGCCGATCGAGACAACTTCCTGTTCGAGACATTCGACTATCTCGCCAAGTTCTTCCAAGGCTCGCTGGAAGAACTCCAAACCCGCAACGAAGGCATTACGACTCGCTTTCGTCGCATCGATGGCGACTGCTTCACCGCTACGATCTACCGCAATGGCGACAAGGTTGCTGGAGCAACTATTCGTGTGGGCGGAACATTCAGCGCGAACATCACATGGCTCGGCAACGACAGCGGAGAGGCAAATACTCACAATGAAAGCCTCTCTGTCGACAACGACGCCCAGAAGCTATTTCTTTCGCCGATGGGTATGACCTTCGGCGGTCCGGGTCGCGATGCAAGCCTGACCCAAGAGGGTGCAGCTGAGTATTTCTGGGGCCTCCTGATCAACCCACTTCAGGGACAGCGATAGTTGGGCGCAGGTCAAGCTAACTGTCGGGGTTTCGCACCTTTCGTCGTCATTTGACGGATTTTCGCAGATGCGCTCTCGAACATGACCCCGATACATGTTCGGATGCGTATGTGCGAATGTTGCACCGTGCTATCCGCTGTCGGTATTTGCCGCAGTGCGAGTTGCAAAACGTGATCATTCCGTAGGTTCTCAAGGTTCGCCCCACTCGAGTTCGAAGCCATACTTTTGCGCAAGCCAGTCGTCTACATCGTGTTGGTTCAAGCGAACCGACCCGAAAACGCAGCGGGTTGGCAGACCATCCTCAATCCATCGCTCTACCGTTCGCGTGCAGACTGTTGCGGCGCACGCGACGTCGGCCTTAGTCTTCAAATCAGTCTTATACCGCTCTCGTAATCTACCTCGGGGACGCGGACCGCGCTCGCAGGTCCAGACATCCTCCCAGGTCAAACGAAGCATCCGATTGAACCGGCGTGCATGAAGTTCCCCGGACTTGATACGGCGCTCGACGGTGGAATTCGAGAGGCTGTAATGTCGGGCGACTTGATCGATCGTGAGCATCTGTCTCTCCCTTTTTCGACAAAAGGGAGATAGCCCCGCGACCAGCCTCACTGGAAAAAGTCTATGCTGCACCGGTCACCAGCTTGACGAGCGGAGCTCCACGACCCGGCGCCTTGCGCGGATCAACATTCCCTCCCCCTGGAAGAAGAGCCCCTCCAAAGCCTCATCGGCTTAAACAGCAAAGGGCCGACGCGCCGCGCATTCAACAAGACGGAACGATAACAGTCGGCCCGAAGGCCGACTGCCTTCCTAAGCTACACCACGGGGCCCGAGCACCCTTTCAGCCACGCCCCTTCTACTTCCCCATGCTGCCGTCGCGCGGGTCGGGAACAAACCCATTGGCGTTAGGCATTTCCACCTCAGCCAAACTCTGCGCGTCGAGCGATGCCTCCGCGTCATCCGGGGTTATCCCAGCCCGCCCCAGGATGTAAGCGCTGACCGCGTAGACCTCGTCCGCGGACAATGACCCGGGCGCGTTCATAGGCATCGCCCGATGAACGTAATCGAACAGCGTCGAGGCATAGGGCCAATAGCTCTCCACCGTCTTGACTGGCTTGTCATCGGCCAGCGTTCCGCGCCCACCGATCAGCCGCGGCGCCCCGACATCCGCGATCCCTCCGAGGTCCTCCCCGTGACAGGCCGCGCAAGTCTGCGCATAGATCTCCTCGCCTTGCGCGTAGGTGCCACTTCCTTCGGGAAGCCCCCTCCCGTCTGGCATCGCATCGATGTTGACGGCTGCGATCTCTTCTTCCGTAGCAGGCCGGCCTATGCCGAACTGGAATTGGTCAGGCGCGATATTCGCGACGTCCTCGGCACTCGAGGTCGGGACCGGCTCGGGCGCTCTCTCTCCTTTGCCGTCCAGTATCTTCGGCAACTCCGCCGAGGTGCGCTCGGTCGACTGCGTTTGCGCCACGGCCATGGAAGCCGAGACCATGAGCGTCGAAACAAGAAGAATTTTACGCGTGAACATTGGTCACCTCCCCGCTCGGCGCGACATGCCAGCTCTGGATCGCATTCAGGTGATAGACGGAATGCGTGCCGCGCACTTTCACCAGGTCCTGAAGGGTCGGTTGCGTGTAGCCGGTATCATCCACAGCACGGCTTTGCAGAACCGCCTCGTCTCCCGTCCATGTCCAGGGAAGCCTGAACCGCGCATGACACTTCGGCAGAACGGGTCCGTCGAGGGTCGCTTCCTGCCAGGTCTGCCCCCCATCAACCGACACCTCGACGCGCTTGATCGCACCGCGTCCTGACCACGCAAGCCCAGTGATCTCGTAATAGCCGGCACGGGGAAGCTTCATCGCCCCGGAGGGGAACGTGATGACGGATTTGGCATCCATCTCCAGCGTGAACTGACGCGCGGTGCCGTCAGGCATGAGGTCGGTATATTTGGAGGTCTCCTCCCGCGTCATGAAAGGCTTGTCACTGACCTCGAGCCTGCGCAGCCACTTGATATTCGTATTGCCCTCGTAGCCGGGCAACAGAAGCCGAAGCGGATATCCCTGCTCCGGGCGCAACGCTTCGCCGTTCTGGGCATAGGCAAGAATGGCGTCGTCCATCGCCTTATCGATCGGCACGGAGCGCGTCATCACGGCCGCATCGGATCCTTCGGCAAGGATCCAGGCCGCGCTGTCCTGAACACCGGCCATTTCGAGCACGGTCGACAAGCGAACGCCGGTCCACTCCGAAGTTGACGTCAAACCATGGGTGCCCTGAACGGTTTTCAGCGTCGGCTCGACCCACTCGGTCAGGCCGTTCCCCGAGCATTCGATGAAGTGCATCCGGCTGACTGCGGGCAGTCGCTTGAGATCGTCCATCGTGAACCGCATCGGCTGATCGACCATGCCATGCAGGATCAGCGTATGATTTTGCGGGTCGATTGTCGGAATGCCGCCGTGATGCCGCTCGAAATGCAGCCCGGACGGCGTGATGATCCCGTGACCGGACGCCAGTGGCGTCATCGACCAGCTGGAATCGAGACTCGCCGTCGGATACCGCCAGCGCACCTCATTCTCGAACTGCGACCGCGAACCATACCCGCCATCGTCGAGAATGGTTCGCCCCTGTTCCTTCGTGGGATCGGGCTGAACGTCGTATTCAATCGCGCCCGGAGGCGCCTCTGCCGCTGCGCGTCCAGCGGCAAAAGCCGCACCACCCGCCGCAAGGCCACCTGCCAGAAGACGGCGTCGCGACAAGCCGTTGAACATGCCCTCCTTGCACTCGCAATCCTCTGCGCTCTCTTCCGCGAGGATGCGGTTCTCCAATTCGACCAAGCCTTCGGCCATGCGGCGCTCGGCCGGCCCATACCGGAACCGCGGAAAACGTCCATCGTGTGACATAATGTCCCTCCCTAAACATGATGCTCGACGGGCGAAAAAAATCACCATATGAGAACGCTACCCCGGAAAATGAGATTCTGTAAATGGACGATCGCAGCCTGACACTCCTCGAAGCCGTTGCGTATCTGGCGGAAGGAGCGACCGCCCGCGCGATCGCGACACATACCGGCTTGCCCCAGGCAACCGCTTATCGACGCCTTGGCGAACTCGAAACTCTCGGGGTTCTCGAACTCTCTGGACGCAGTTACCGCTTGGGTCCGAGGCTCTATCGATTGCTGGCCTCCGGCCTGCCTCACGAGACCCTGAAGCAACAACTGGCGCCAGCCGCATCGAGGATCGCGGAAGCGACCGGAGAGGTCTGTTTCGCAGGGCGACTTGTTGACAAGCGGATAGAGATTTTCCTGACGCAGAAGCCGAACACCGTGAAGGGCCCAATGGTCGTTCCCCCGCATGGGTTACGTCCAGTCACGGTCTGTTCGGCCGCAAAAGCCATATTGGCATTCGTTCCGAAAGGGCTGCGCGACGACGTAGTCCGGCAAAACCGCGTCGCGTTGCCCGAAGCTCCGCAACGCCCCCTCCCCGACTTCGAAGCCGACCTTGCCACGGTGCGAGACACCGGCGTCGCGCACTGCATCGGCGACGAAGATCCCGACTGCGCAAGCATCGCGGTCCCGCTGAAGGTGTTCGGAGGATACGGACAGCTCTGTCTTGGCCTGTCCGGAACGCGCAATCGCATTCAGAGCAAACTCGATCAAACGCTCACGCGCGATTTTCAGGCTGAAGCAAATGCACTCGATGTGACCGAGTTGCTGAATGTCGCGTAGCGCAACCTAAGGTTTGCCCACGCGCCGAGCTGTCGACAACCATGCAGGCCGGACGCAGCGGCTATCGCGTCACAGAGCAGCCATACGTCGGCGGAAAGTTTTCTGCGATGGGCGCCGAAGTTCCGAAACCAAAGCAGTGTCAAACGAGATGCTCGCTTGCTAGGGCTTCAGGACGCCATTCAACGAGCAGTCCACCGCCCAGATCAAGGCCTACTGAAGTTGACATGCCGCCCAGGAGAACCGTGATCGCGACAACTTGTCTTTTCCGGGGCGTCCGTGAAGCGGCTCTGCTTACCTAAAAGCTATGCAGGCACCGCCACTGATGCGGCGGCGCGAACGCAGTGCTGAAAGGAGGAAAGTCACCATCGAAAGCCGGTTTCCACACGCTTTAGCGCTCCCGATCAAAAAGTTTCCATTTGACACCCGTTCTTTCAGTATACAACTTAAACCAAACGATAAAAATAGGGTTTCCCGAATGGCATATCACCCAAATCACATCACACGAATTCTCGCCTGCGCCGCTATGAATGAAAAAACGATAACCTACTCGGAACTTGGCGAAAAATTAGGCAAGTCAGGACCGACGCCAGGGCTCGGTCTCGGAAAGGACCTCTACAAATGCCAAGAATGGCTTAAAGAACACGACCTGCCTCCTCTCACTCTTCTCGTTCAGAGCAAGCAAACCGGCCTCCCCTCCAGCGAAGGAAGTTACGATGGTCGAAAATTTGGCGAGATGAACGAGCAGGAAATCAGAGACCTTCAGCAAAGCTGCTTTTCTTACAAATGGAGTGCATCGCAGCTAAAGGCACTTGGAATAAGCTCCCCGGATAAGGGCTGCACCTGAAATTAGGGACCTTTAGGACTCAAATTGGTATTTCCGAATTCCAATTCGAAAACCTTTCAGGGACGGATTGAAGTTCGCTCGGGTAATGTCTTTGAAACTTCCCGATAAACATCACTTCATTTCGCTAGAGAGCCGACAAAATCATTTTGAGGCCAATGCCACTTCGGGCGCGTGACATAGCTCAAAGTTACCACTGGAGAATGAGCGTTCGCCCCTTGAATCATCACAGCGAGAAAGAAGCGACAAAACCTTTCCCAGGTCTGGCTTGAACTCGCGACACACTCCCAGCGCGAATACTGCATTTATTGGAAAGAGATTGGATGGATGTCCGAAATACTCGAAGCGATCTCGCTACCAACCGAAGATATCGATCTCCTTCAAGCCTGCGTTTCGGGCGACCTGCAGCGGAAGCCAAAGCCCCTCTCAGGCATCAATCGGACGCGTCTGCCGGATCGATTGGCGACAAGGGCGGCGCAGCCAGCCCGCCATCGTGATCAGAGCCGGAAAATTCCAGCTTCCGGTGATCCAACCTTGGGGAGCGGAGCAGGCGCAGAGAAGCATCTCGTATAGAGTGGTGTGAATGAGGGCAACCTGACGTCGCCGAATACAATAGTTTGCTTCCTCGAGCCTGCACTCTGTCACCCCACCCGGATGAAGAAGTTGAAGTAACTTCCGTATTGAAGAGCTGCGCCGCAGCAATTGCAGTGGTCGATGAGCGACAGTTCCGGACCGTGATCAACCTCAAGTTCGAGGGGCGTGAAGCCAACCTGCGTCGCGCGGCTTCCCTAAGGCCGTTCCGAAATCTCACGAAAACGCGATTATTTTCTTGCTCTTAATTACAGGCCGAATAGGATTTCAAACATTGACTTGTAAGGAAGGAATTCGAGTGAAGGTTCTTTTTAGCTTTGTGACGGCTATGTTCACTCTATCGATGCCGTTGCATGCCATGCCAACCGCAGCAGGACTAAGCCAAGTAGAAACCGCCCATGGCGGAGGTTGCCGGAAAAGTTCGCCCCCGGGCGAGTGTTGTCACATGGACAACAGCCTGGGCCGGGTCCATTGCCACTGAGATTTGCTCTCAGCCTGATAATTGCGGCGGCTCTCTGTGAGCCGCTGCAAGCGCAGACCATAAGTGGCACGGCTTCGGTCATTGATGGCGATACAATTGATATTCATGGCGAGCGGATCCGACTTCAGGCCATTGACGCCATCGAAAGCCGACAGCGTTGTAGGCTGCCGAGCGGGAAGCTGTGGAACTGCGGCAAGGATGCAGCCTTCGCACTTGCTGATAAGATTGGACGTGCCCCGGTGGCGTGCAAAGTTAGCGGGATTGACCGATACGGACGCTACGTCGCGGTATGCAGCCAGCACGGCGAAGACCTGAACAGTTGGCTCGTCCGCAACGGGTGGGCGGTCGCGTATCGCCGCTACGGGCGTGACTACGTGCAAGATGAAGACGTCGCGCGAAAACTGCGCGCAGGGATCTGGGCGAGCGAGTTTTTGATGCCGTGGGATTGGCGGCGAAAAAATTAGCGCGCAGAAGACATTTTGAAATTATCCGCCGCGCCTGCTGACGAACTGGAGCTCGTCGCCTCGGCAAAATGCGAAGTTGCTCCGCGGCCACGATGAGGCAGGGATCGAGGGAGGCGGAGCTTGCAGCGATTTCCGTAACGAGCGCATGCGCTCATCATGCTCGCGAGGCTGATCTTCCAAGACCGCAAATCTTAGAGCGAGCTCACGCTCAATGCTTTCGCAAGACAGATGGCCGTAGGTCCGGCTCACCGTGTCAGTGTTCGCGTGGCCGAGCTGACGCGCGACTATGGCAAGCGGTGTGCCAGCCTGCACAAGCTGACTGGCATAGGTATACCGCAATCCGTGGAACACGAATGCATGCGGCAGCCCGGCCTTCTCGACAGCTGCTTTGAAGAGATGCTTGTGACGGGTTTTCCAGATCTGGCCCGCGCCGGTGCGAAAGACGAATTCGTCATCTGCTTTCCCGGCGCATTTGGCCAAGAAAAATCGCATCCCTTCCTCCGGGAGATACACATAGCGTGGTCGCCAGCCTTTGGGGGAGGAGACGTAAATGCCAAAGATGTCTTTTCCGACGTCACACACGCGTAGCGCCGAAAGCTCAGAGACGCCGCAGCCCGTGTAAAGAGCCCGCACCAAGTCAGCGAGATCTGGGCGGCATGCGGCGATCAGTTCACGACACTGCGCGCGGGTAAGGAAGATCTGACGAGGCATTTCCAAATTCGGGACGCGGTGAATGCAGCGCCAAGAGCGTTCCGAGGCGGTGTGGCCGTTCTCCCATGCCATCTGCATGGCAATTCGTAAGATCCCCAGCAGCGTGTTCAACGTTCCCTTCCTGCGCCGCAAGGCATTCGGGTCGAGGCTTTCAATCTTCACCTTTGTCCCGAGAGCCTGGTTTCCCCGCTTGGGTGGCGTCTCAAGGATGGCGCGACAGAACTTGGTGATTGTGTTGCCGGTCAGCTCGTCGAGCTGAACCGCTCCGAGGCGAGGCAGGATATGAAAGTTGATCAATGCGACCAGAGTCTCAAAGGTGGTCTTGGTGGCTGCGATCCGTTTCCACTCCACATAGTCGATCAGGGCGTCGCCGACAGTGAAGCCAACGTCACTCTTCGAATATCGCAGATGCTGTGTGGTCCCGACCGGGAAACTTGCTGAGGCAATACCCTGCAATTCCTGCTCGGCGAACCAGGCGCGCGCGAGCGTGATCGCCGCTTCGTAGGAAAGGCCCGTTGAGTTTTCCGAAGCTGCGGGTCCGAGCCGCCGCTGCCTATAGCGGCCATCCGTTTTGCGTATCCGAGCGACCCAGTGAAGGGGCTTGGCCGGTCTCTTCTCGAGGCCAATGTGGCGGCAATACTCGAGAATGTTCCAGTAGGGCTCCCGTCTTTCAGGAAGAGCTTTGATCGTCTTTTGGGTGTCGAGCTTCGGCGCGTGATCCATCGGATGCTCCCTCTTGGCCAAGGTTGAGGAAGTATCTTCGCGCTCTCTCCGTTAGGCCATACCGCTCGACGTAGTCGAGCAGAACGGCTTCTGCCGTGTCGGCTTGTGCCGGTTGTTTCAAATACCTCTCCTCTTGGGCGATGAGGCGACCGTGCCGGACTGATTATAGAATAAAGATTGAGGACTTGCTCACAAGTAGTGACTACGCACGCGCCTAAGCCAGCAGCCACCTCACCAAGCCTCGGTCCAGGAGCTGACTTCGGCTAATCAAGAGCGGCGCGTTGAAAGTCGCTGCAACGCAGCGTTCTCGCAGAAATAGATGTCCGCTTAGGGCCGGACGCTACCCGCTTGGGGGTCCCCGCCTATCGTCGGACCCGTTCGCGCGCTTTCCGCGTTTGCTGCCAGGCTGACATGATAGGCTGATCAAGAGGAAAAGATGGAGTGGCTCGTCGGCCACCACCGAGTGGTGAGCATCGCCGTGCAGCTCGTTACAAGATTTGTGTGAGGGGCATATCTACAGCGCATGCTTCAGAATTTCCGGCGCGAGCGGCGCTCGAAACTGCTAATGACGCGGCCGCATTTGTCTGCTCCTTCAGAGTCGGCACAGACCCTGCACTACTTGAGGGATTTGCAACAGGGCAGGTCACCGGATCAAGACACTTTGGCGGAATACCGACCGGTCCGCTCGTGAATATGCAGCCTTCCTATTCTTTCCCTGTATCCGGCGCACTAAGTCATGGCGAAACATCTTCTTAGGCGAGCACAACTTTGGGACAGAAATAGAAATGTTGCATGACCTCCTCCTCGTGGCTGCCGGCCTTGTTCTTCTTTTTGTCGGCGGCGAAGGGCTCGTGCGCGGCTCCGTCGCAATTGCCGAGCGCCTCGGCATCTCGAAGCTTTTAATCGGTCTGATCATCGTCGGTTTCGGCACGTCGACACCGGAACTGCTTGTTTCCGTGAACGCAGCCATAGACGGCGCGCCTGAGATTGCTTTGGGTAACGTCGTAGGCTCGAACATCGCGAACATTCTGCTCATTGTCGGCGTGGCAGCAATTATCACACCGATCCTCGGCTGGGCGCGAACAGCTGTGCGCGAGGCGCTGGTCGCAACACTTGTTTCGCTGGCGACCTACGCTCTCATTCAGGGTGAAATCATCACTCGGATCGAAGGCATCACAATGCTTCTGGTCCTCACGGGTTACCTCTTTTCCAGCTACTGGCTGGAAAAACGCAACCGCCAGGCAACGGCATTTCAACATGAAGCTGTGGAGTTCGAAGACATTCCGCTACCGCGACCTTGGCTTGCGGCGCTATTGGTCATTGTTGGCATTGCCGCTCTGGTGTTCGGTGCAGACTTACTGGTCGAAGGGGCAGTAAACATCGCCCGCGAGTTCGGGGTGCCCGACGCGGTAATCGGTCTGTCGCTCGTGGCCATCGGAACGTCGCTTCCCGAGCTAGCCACGAGTATAGTCGCGGCGATCCGGCGTCACCCCGATGTGGTGCTCGGCAATGTCATCGGCTCCAACATCTTCAACATCCTCGCGATCCTCGGCGTCACGGTCGTGATCCAGCCGATCGAAGTCAGCACGCACTTTCGCGAGATCGACACGCCAGTCATGCTGGCATCGTCTCTCATACTGCTGGGCTTGCTGTTAGCAACTAAGAAGATTGGACGCCTGTGGGGTGCGCTTATGTTGGCCGCCTATGCAGCATATATGGTGCTCTTGTTTTCCAACGGGATTGCCAGCTAACTTCTCTAACAGTGGGACGTTCGTTCGTCCACGACATTGGAATAGAGATCGCCCGGTCAACGGCCGCGGCTCTAAGCGGAGACCACGGTGCTCGCCGTAGACAAGCCATTGCGTCTCTTCGTCAGCTTCTATGCGGTCGACGCGGAGGGCGACGTCTGCGATCCGGAGCTCGCCCGGCTGGCCCGGCCGCTCGCCCTGCTGCATTTCGAGCGCGCCCTCGACACCGGCGTCCCGGCCCCGCATACGGTGCTTAGCTACCGCAAGCTCGTCTGTCTTGGTATCCTCTCTGGCCGCAAATCCGAGGGCATCGCGCCGGAGCTCGGCATCCCCCACTCCAGCGTGATTACCTACCGCAAGCGCGCGTATGGCAAGCTGGGTATCTCCTCCCCCACAGGCCTGTTCGCAATTCGGGCGGGATAGAACTGGACGTTCAGTCCGAAACAGCATGGCTGCCCGCGCAGCGTGGCGGGCCGCGGTGCCGCAAGGCTGATTGCGTGACGATTGTCGCGCGCTGACCATCGATACTGGATCGCCGGAACCGAGGATCGCACCTGAATAGGACTGACTTGACACGAAGATCATTGCGCGATCGCGGCCGAACCTATAACAAGCATTTCTGATGCTTGTTTGTTGGAGGCACCATATGCGCCTGACCAGTTTCACAGATTTCGGACTCCGAGCGCTGATGCGGATGGCCAGCGCGCCGGAGCGTGCCTTCTCGACAGCCGAGATCGCCGAAGAGTTCGGTATCTCTCGCCACCACCTGAATAAAGTCATTCAGCGCCTGGCCCGGCACGGCTTCGTGACCACGCGGCGCGGGACCGGTGGCGGCGCAATGCTCGGCCGTCCCGCCCACGAGATCGTTCTGGGAGACCTCGTGCGGCTTCTCGAGCAGGACCAGGCCATTGTCGAATGTTTCTCTCCTGACGGCGCGTGCTGCATTACCCCCGTCTGCGGCCTGAAGGGCAGACTCCGCGCCGCAGAGACCGCGTTTTTGGCAGAACTCGATCGTTCGACGCTGGCAGACATCGCCTTGCCGGCCACTGTTCCATCTGCGGTCTGAAAGGAGATAGCGATGCGTAACGTGTCTTTCACCACTGACGGTTTCACGGTCGACGCAGAACTCGTTGGACGCGCTTTCGGCCTCCCACCAGCCGATGTTCTCGCGAAACTCCGCGACGGCGAGGTCACAAGCAGATGCGAGGCCGGTGTCGACGACGATGCCGGCCGATGGCGGCTGACCTTCTACTTTGGCGGTCGCGCTCTACGCCTCGTTGTCGATAAGAACGGCACGATCCTGTCACGCGGCACCTTTCCCTCACACGCACCCGTTGCGGCTCCGCGCGACCTCGCAACGACACATTCGAAGTCCTGATCAGCAATTTCCCGCGGGAAAGAAGCACGACGATCTGCCCCTCCCTCCCCCGCAAGCTCCGCTTCTTGTTGCCGGCGGCGAGTTGTCTAGCGTGACACCCTGCTGAAGGCGCGCTCCGCCATCAGACGCGCCTTGTTCAGGACGCGCGCGAATAGCGCACCCCCTCGGGCACGTGCTGATCGAAAACCGAAGCGATTATCCGTGTTAACGGGCGACCTTCCGGTGCAATGGCGATGCGCTTTCCCGTCAGCCTTGCGAATGGCGCGAAGCGCGTGGCCATTTCCGTCAGGCACGGTAGCAGCTTCTGGGCATCGGTGCCGAACTCTTGGCTCAAATCGTCAAGATCTACTGCGAACCGACACATCAACTCCTCGATCGCCCGAGCGCGCAGCTGGTCTTCGGGGCTTAACTGGTAGCCACGAGCGCCCGGAAAAACACCGGTTGCAATCCGCTGCTGATAAGCCGCGGTTGCGGGCGCATTCTGGATATAACCTTCCGAAAAGCGCGAAATCGACGATGCCCCAAGCCCTATGAGAGTGCTGCATGTGTCGGTCGTGTATCCTTGGAAATTGCGACGCAGCCGTCCGGCTTCGAGCGCCGC
>NZ_NBNZ01000023.1:0-478 GCF_002213195.1 Thioclava sp. F42-5 | reverse complement strand
CGGCGATCTTTTGATGTGGGTTCTCATTATCAGCGAATTGCTGGTTTTCGGGGCGGGGTTGATCGTTTTCTTGTCGGCGCGGATCACTGATCCGACGGGCTTTGCCGAGGCGCAGAATGCGCTGGACCGGACTGCAGCTGCGACGAACACGATTATCTTGCTGACGAGCGGCTTTTTCGCTGCCCTGGCGTTGAATCTAAGGCAATCGCGCAGGCGTGGCGGCGCACGCGTTTCTCTTGTGTGTGCCGCTTTGCTCGGCGCGGCATTTCTCTGGATCAAGGGCGCCGAATTCGCGTCCAAGGCGGCGCAAGGCATTGTCTGGGACACGCATCCTTTCTTCAATTTCTACTTCCTGCTGACCGGATTTCACGCCGCGCATGTCGCAGCCGGCGTCATCCTGCTGCTGCTGGTGGCGTGGCGCGATCATGTGGGAAATATCGAGGATGCGACCGCGTTCTGGCACATGGTCGATCTGATC
>NZ_NBNZ01000022.1:0-478 GCF_002213195.1 Thioclava sp. F42-5 | reverse complement strand
CGGCGATCTTTTGATGTGGGTTCTCATTATCAGCGAATTGCTGGTTTTCGGGGCGGGGTTGATCGTTTTCTTGTCGGTGCGGATCACTGATCCGACGGGCTTTGCCGAGGCGCAGAATGCGCTGAACCGGACTGCCGCTGCGACCAACACGATTATCTTGCTGACGAGCGGCTTTTTCGCCGCCCTGGCGTTGAATCTGAGGCAATCGCGCAGGCGTAGCGGCGCACGCGTTTCTCTTGTGTGTGCCGCTCTGCTCGGCGCGGCATTTCTCTGGATCAAGGCCGCCGAATTCGCGTCCAAAGCCGCGCAAGGCATTGTCTGGGACACGCATCCTTTCTTCAATTTCTATTTCCTTCTAACTGGGTTTCACGCCGCGCATGTCGCAGCCGGCGTCATCCTGTTGCTGCTGGTGGCGTGGCGCGATCATGTGGGAAATATCGAGGATGCGACCGCGTTCTGGCACATGGTCGATCTGATC
>NZ_NBNZ01000021.1:0-1139 GCF_002213195.1 Thioclava sp. F42-5 | reverse complement strand
TTCACCTCCGAATCCGTTTCGGAGGGGCATCCCGATAAGGTCTGTGACCGCATTTCGGATGCCGTTCTCGATACTTTCCTGGCTGCAGAGCCCAACGCGCGGGTCGCCTGCGAAACATTCGCGACGACCAATCAGGTCGTGGTCGGTGGCGAGGTCGGTCTGGCCGATAAAACCAAGCTCGCCGAATATCTCGAAGGCATCGACAAGATCGTGCGAGATTGCGTCAAGGATATCGGCTACGAGCAGGACGAGTTTCACTGGGCGACGCTGAAAGTCGCGAACTTCCTGCACCCGCAATCTGCCCATATCTCTCAGGGCGTCGACAAGGACGGGGCCGGCGATCAGGGGATCATGTTCGGCTTCGCCGCCGACGAGACCCCCGAACTGATGCCCGCGCCGATACATTATTCGCACGCGATCCTGCGCCGTCTGGCCGAAGCGCGCAAATCCGGCGCCGAGCCCGAGCTGCGCCCCGACGCGAAATCGCAGCTGTCTGTGCGCTACGAGAATGGCCGCCCCGTCGGCGTGAGCCAGATCGTGCTTTCGACCCAGCACGCCCACGAGCATCAGACCTCGGATGATATCCGCGCCATCGTCGAACCCTATATCCGCGAAACGCTGCCCGAGGGCTGGATCACGCCGGAGACCGAATGGTGGGTGAACCCGACCGGCACCTTCGTGATCGGCGGTCCGGATGGCGATGCGGGCCTCACCGGGCGCAAGATCATCGTGGACACCTATGGCGGCTCGGCCCCGCATGGCGGCGGCGCGTTCTCGGGCAAGGACCCGACCAAGGTGGACCGTTCGGCGGCCTATGCGGCGCGCTATCTGGCGAAGAACGTGGTGGCGGCAGGCATGGCGCGCAAATGCGTGATTCAGGTGTCCTACGCGATCGGCGTGGCGAAACCGCTGTCGATCTATGTCGACACGTTCGGCACCGGCGAAGTGCCCGACGAGGTGATCGAGAAAGCCGTGGCGCAGGTGATGGACCTGACGCCGAAAGGCATCCGCGAGACGCTCGATCTGTGCAAGCCGATCTACGAGCGCACCGCGGCCTATGGCCATTTCGGTCGCGCCCCGGAGGCCGATGGCGGCTTCTCCTGGGAGAAGACCGATCTGGTCGAGGCGCTGAAGAAAGC
>NZ_NBNZ01000020.1:0-1292 GCF_002213195.1 Thioclava sp. F42-5 | reverse complement strand
TTCTCTCTCGGCGCCCTGTTTCTGGGTTCAGCGTTTTTGCTGTTCGCGGGTGGCGTCAATGCCTTGATCCTGCCTGTCCGTGGCGAGGGCGAAGGCTTCACGGCAGCGTCGCTCGGCCTGCTCGGGACGGGGTGGGCGATCGGCTATATCGCGGGGTGCTTGCGCACGCCTGCCCTCGTGGCACGTGTCGGCCACATCAGGGCATTTGGGGCCATGTGCGCGATTGCTGCCATTGCCGTTCTTACTTCTCTCATCCTTGTCACACCATGGGTCTGGATCCCGGTGCGGGCGCTGTCCGGTTTCTGTTTTGCAGGAGCGGCAATGATCGTCGAAAGTTGGCTCAACGAGCGGACCGAGGCATCCTCGCGCGGTCGGGTCTTCGGCATCTATACGATGGTAAATCTTGCTGCGACGACGGCAGGCCAGATGGTGCTGACACTCGGGGATGCCAGCGGGTTTTTCTTCTTCGTTCTGGCCGCGATGGTTTACTGTCTGGCGCTTCTGCCGACAGCCATAAGCGCGACAACGACCCCGCGGCCGCTTACAAAGGTCTCGCTCAATCTGCGGGGACTTTGGAAAAATTCACCTATTGCAGTCTTTGCGGTGTTGATGGTCGGTGTCTCAAATGCTTCTTTCGGAACTTTGGCCGCCGTTTACGCGGCCCGGATCGGCCTGACGCTGGGCCATATTGCGTTGTTCGCCAGCATTCCGATTCTGGCAGGCGCTGCGATGCAAATCCCCGTCGGGATCGCCTCGGACCGTCTTGACAGAAGAAAAGTGCTGATCGCCATCACCGGCTTTGCCGTTGTTTCTGATGCGCTCTTTCTGGTCTCGGGCGCGACCACTCCAGCCGCTGTGCTTAGCCTTTCCGCTCTGTTTGGAGCGACGGTTTTTGCGATGTATCCCGTGATCGTGGCCCATGCAAACGACCATGCCGAGCCCGGAACATATATTCAGGTGAGCGGTGGTCTGTTGCTTGTGTTCGGGATCGGGTCGATCATCGGCCCTACGGTTGCCGGTATGTCGATGACCGCATTCGGGGCTCTCAGCCTGTTCGCTGTCACCGGCGCTGCACACATCCTTTTGTTTGCTTTCGCGGCCTACAGGCTAAGAAATGCTCCTGCCGTCTCCAGTGAAAACAAGGTGGCGTTCCAATCCAAACCGATGGCCCGCGCTTCAACACCTGAAACGGTCGCCCTCGGTGCTGATCAGGCCGAATTGGATGCGGACCAACCCGAAGACGCTCCCCTCCCCATGGAATTGGCGCAACAGGACCCAAGAGAATGAACTCC
>NZ_NBNZ01000002.1:0-875531 GCF_002213195.1 Thioclava sp. F42-5 | reverse complement strand
GAACTGGATGCGGACCAGCCCGAAGACGCTCCCCTCCCCATGGAATTGGCGCAACAGGACCCAAGAGAATGAACTCCGTTATTTTGGCGACAATTGGCCTTGCAGGTGTGGTGGTCGGCGGCGAACTCCTTGTGCGCGGTGCTGCTCCGTCCGCTCTGCATACGATGGAGGAATGGCCGGTCTCATGAAGCTGCAGCGCAGCGGTCGGACAAAGGCTGAGGGTCAGCTTTGGGCCGTTAACGAAGTGATGCAGGAATGGGCGGGAAGCGGTCTTTCGCTGCATTTGGTGCGAAAGTCCGCTAACGGCGTAGCGCGACGAGCAGGTGATCAAGGCTGAGAACGGGCCTGGGTCGGCACGCATCGTGAAGTCTCGATCCGTAGACGCGAGAGCTGTCAGTTCAAATTCAAAGCCGCGAAAACCAGCATTTCCGTTCACATGACATGCTGGTTCCTTGAGACTGTAAAAGGATCGAGCGCACAATAGTGTGCTGGTCGGAAAAATGACCGGCACACTCCTTTCCAGTGGTAAATGCTCTCAGACCGTGAAGGCTCTGCGGAAAGCCTCAAGTGCGACCTCATCATCGCCTTGCGCGAAGGCCTCCATGCCCACAGGACCCTGATACCCCATTTTCTGCAACGCCCTCGCCACACCGGCGTAGTTGATCTCGCCAGTGCCCGGCTCACAGCGACCCGGATTGTCCGCCACCTGAACCTCACCGATCCAAGGCAAACAGGCCTCACACCAGCGGATCACATCGCCTTCGCCAATCTGCGTGTGATAGAGGTCGAGATTGATCCGCAGCTGTGGTCGATTGACGGTCGAGACCAGCGCCAGAACATCCGCTGTCGCGCCGAACGGGCAGCCCGGATGGTCGATCGGGTTGAGGTTCTCGAGGGTGAAGACCACCCCCTCCTCTTCGGCCAGATCGCAAATCCTGTTCAGCGCATCGCAAGCACGCTGGAACATGCCCGGAGCGAAGCTCCCAGAGTGCGGGATCGGGATACCGCCGTCCCCAAGACCCGTGCCATGCAGGTTGAGCCGGTCCACGCCAAGGCGCTTGCCGATCTGCGCAATCTCACGGGCCGAGCGTAACAGCATCTCGGCACCTTCGGGGTCACTCAGCCGCCCCTGCAGATAGCCGTTCATGATCGTGTAATTCGCTCCCACCGCCTCGAGCTTGTCGAGATCGTGGTCGGGCCCGTTCCACAGCCCTACGCCGAAGCCCATCTCGGTGAGGCGCGCCGCGCGCCATTCGATCGGGCGGTCACTCCAGAGCATTTCTGCGCAGGCGGCCAGTTGAAAAGGTTGTCCCATGGTTCTTCTCCCAACGGATGCCGCTCAGGCATCCCGCTCCATGATCCACTGCACAGCAGGATCAGCCTGGAAACGCCAGTTGCGGCGCGGCCCGGCCATGACGTTGAGGTAATACATCTCGAACCCGTAAGGCGCGCCGCAGGGGTGATGCCCGCGCGGGACCAGCACAACGTCGCCATCCGAGAGCGCCATCGTCTCGTCGAGCGTGCCATCCTCGGTATAGACGCGCTGGATGCCGAAGCCCTGCGCCGGGTTCAGGCGGTGGTAGTAGGTCTCTTCGAGATAGGTGATGCGCGGGAAGTCATCCTCGTCATGGCGGTGACTTGGATAGGACGACCAGTGGCCCGCTGGCGTGAACACCTCAGTCACCAGAAGGCTGTCGCAGTAATCCTCTCCCTCCATCGCGATATTGTTGATGTAGCGCGTATTGGTGCCCTTTCCGCGCTCGGTCAGGCTGATCCCGTCGGGGCCGATGCGGCGCGCCTCATGCCCGCCTTTGCCCGGCGCGAGGCAGACCGCGATCGTGCAATCCGTCTCTGCCACGGCCTCCCAGTCCTGATCGTTCGGGACATAAAGGCAATGGGGCGGCGTCTTCTCGAACACATCCATCCGCTCGCCCAATACCCCCCAATCCCGCCCGGCGGCGTTAATCGCGGCCTTGCCCTCAACCATCACGAGGATCGCCTCGTTAGAACCGGTCGCCTCCGCCGCACTCTCGCCCGCCCGCAGCCGATAGAGCGAGAAGCCGACATAGCGCCAGCCCGCCGATTGCGGGGTGATCTCGTGGACTTTACCATGAGTGCCAAAGGGTTTGCGCAGCAGATCGGTCATTTGTCTTCTCTCGGCTTGAAGGTCACGAAAAGACGATAGGCGGCATACCCGCCCATCGCGAGGAACAGGATCGCGAAACCCGGATCACCGGCGACGAGTTCGAACAGCCCCCAGCCAAGGGCCACCCCCACCACCAGCAGCCGCTTCCACAGCGGGCGGAACCAAGGCGTGTCGAAATCGAGGAAGCGATCACGGGCCATGCGCTCAGGCCTGTTCGGTGGCGATCAGCCCCGCCTTGACGGCGGCTGACTTGAGGGTTTTGAGCCCCAGAGATTGATACTCGAACGGGTTGCGCTGATCGGGATCCTGCTCGGCCTCGATCACGATCCATCCGTCATAGCCAGCCTCGTTGAGGATCGAGAGCAGCGGCGCGAAATCTATCCCTCCTTCGCTATCGCCGGGGACGGTGAAGACGCCGCCGCGCACCCCGTCCATGAAGGACATGCCTTCCTCGCGCACTTTGCGCATAACTTCGGGGCGAACATTCTTGGCGTGGAAATGGCGTACGCGGTCGACGTATTTGCGCAGGATCGGAGCCGGATCGATCCCGTCGCCGCCGAAATAGCAATGCCCCGCGTCGAACAGCAACTTCGTCGCAGGCCCGGTCGCTGCCATGAATGCGTCGATCTCGGCAGGTGTCTCGACGACAGTGCCCATGTGGTGGTGATAGACCAGATCAATGTCCTGCTCGGCGGTGAACGCCGCCAGTTCCTCGACCTTGGCACCAAATTCGGCCATTTCGGCGGCGCTCAGAACCGCCTTCTCGCTCAGCGGCACGTCCTTCCCCTGCACCGAATTCGACGTCTCGCAGGCAATACAGACCTTGCAGCCATTATGCTTGAGCTTGTCGAGATGCGGCTGGATCGCCGCCTTCTCAGCTTCCACTGATTGCGTCAGAAGATTCAGCGAATACCATCCGGAGACGAAATCCAGCCCATAGCCGCTGAGCAATTTCTTGAGCGCTTCGGGATCATCCTGCGGCCAGCGATGACCGTTCTCGATCCCCTCGAAGCCGATCTCGGCGGCCTCGCGCAGGATCTGTTCGGTCGGGATATGCGCGCCAAGGCTCTGGTCGTCATCATTCGCCCAGGCGATCGGGTTGGTTCCGAAACGGATCATGGTCTTCACTCCTCGAAGGGACACCCTTCTTCGCTCTTGTTCAAATATCTTGGGGGGCTCCCGCAGGGAGCGGGGGCAGAGCCCCCGGTCTCAGGTCGTATTCTCAATTCACCAGCCGCGCGTTTGCGATCTGGGTCAGGTATTCTTCGAAGCGGTCGCGCTGCTTCTTACGGTCCGAGACCTCGGGCACCGCCACGTCCCAGAAGAAGCCGTGTTCGCCCGCCGTGGTCTTCAGCCCGGTGCCGGGGAAGTCCTTGGCCACCGTGTCGATCACGATCACCGTCGGGATGTCGCGCTCGCGCGCGGCTTTCACTTCCGCTTCCAGCTGGTCGGTATTGGCCGCCTTCACCGCATGCGCGCCCATCGCCGCCGCGTGCGCGACGTAGTCGATCTCGGGCTGTGCCTCGACATTGCAATCGACATACATGTTGTTGAAAGGCTCACCGCCGCAGCCCATCGTCTGCAGCCGGTTGATGCAGCCATAGCCGCGGTTGTCGGTCAGGATCACCGTAAACGGCACGCGGCGCATCACCGCCGTTGCAAGCTCCGAATTCGCCATCATGTAGCTACCATCGCCCACGAAGCAGAGCACCTCGCGTTCGGGCCGCGCGAGCTTGAGCCCCATCGCGCCCGCCACCTCGTAGCCCATGCAGGAATAGCCGTATTCCATGTGATAGCCCCCCTGAGAGGGCTTCCACAGCAACTTCAGCGCACCGGGCATCGTGCCCGCGGCACACATCGCCACGGCGTCGTCTCCCGTGGCACGTTGCACCGCCCCGATCACCTGACCGTCGGTCGGCAGTGCCGCCTGATCCTCGGGACGCGCGCAATAGGCGTCGACCGCGCGCAGCCAGTCTTCGCGGGCATTGGCATCGGGCGCCGCGGCCTGATAATCGCCAAGTGCGGCGCTGAGCTGCTCGAGCGCGACCTTGGCGTCGGCCACGAGGCTTTCGGCCCCGTGCTTGGCCGCGTCATAGCCGTGGATGTTGATCGAAACGAGCTTCGCCCCTTCCCCGAACAGCGTTCGCGAGCCGGTGGTGAAGTCTTGGAACCGCGTGCCGACCCCGATCACCAGATCGGCGTTTTGCAAGGCGGCATTGGCCGCCGCCGAACCGTCCACGCCGGAGGCCCCGAAACTCATCGGATGGCTCTGCGCGAGGCTCGACTTGCCCGCCTGCGTTTCGGCTACCGCGATCTGGTGCTTCGACGCGAACTCCGCGAGCGCGTCTTCGGCTTGGCTATAGACCACACCGCCCCCCGCGATGATCACCGGGTTCTTCGCCGCCTTCACCATCTCCGCAACGCGCGCCAGTTCCCCCGCATCCGGAGCGGGACGGCGAATACGCCAGACGCGCGGCTCGAAGAACTCGACCGGGTAATCATAGGCCTCGGCCTGCGTGTCCTGACAGAAGGCCAGCACGGCGGGACCGCAATTGGCCGGATCGGTCATCACCCGCAGCGCCCGCGGCAGCGCGCTCAGGATATGTTCGGGGCGCGAGATCCGGTCGTAATAGCGGCTCACGGGCCGGAAGCAGTCATTGGCGCTGACGGTGCCATCGTCGAAATCCTCGACCTGCTGCAGCACCGGATCGGGACGGCGCGTCGCAAACACGTCACCTGCCACGATCAGCACCGGCAGCCGGTTCACATGCGCCAGCGCCGCCGCCGTCACGAGGTTCGTCGATCCCGGCCCGATCGAACTGGTCACCGCCATCGCGCGCGTCCGCTTCTTGCCCTTGGCATAGGCGATCGCTGCATGGCCCATCGTCTGCTCGTTCTGCCCGCGCCAGGTCGGGAAGACCTCCTTGTAGGCATGCAGAGCCTCACCGATCCCGGCCACGTTGCCATGGCCGAAGATCGCCCACATCCCTTCGATGAACCGCTCGCCATCCTCGGTCATCTGCACCGAGAGCCACTTCACCATCGCCTGCGCGGCGGTCAGCCGGATCGTCTCACCCATCTTACTTTCCTCCAGCGAAGCGGTCTCTGCTTCGCTCTTTCAAAATATCCCGGGGGGCTCCCGAAGGGAGCGGGGGCAGAGCCCCCTCCCCGCTCACACCTCAAGCCGCCTTGGCCGCCTTCGCACGTGCTCCGTCCCAGATCCCGCAGAGCCGCGTGTAGCGGCGCGCCATCTCGGCCACGGCCTCGGCATCAGTCAGCTCACCGGCCATCCAGGCCCGCGCCACGTCACCGAAGATCGTCCGGCCGACGGCGAAGCCCTTGACCAGATCGAAACTCGCCGCGACCTCGAAGCTTGCCGCCAGCTCGGCCTCGGGCGCATCCAAGCCCAGCACCACGATTCCGCGGGTGTGCTTGTCGTATTCCTCGATGGCGGCCACGGCCTTGGCCCATCCGGCCGCGTCCGCCATCGGTTCCAGCTTCCACCAATCCGGGTAGACGCCGATCTCGTAGAATTGCCGGATCAGGGTCGCGGTGGTGTCGGCATCGACCGGTCCCACCTTGGACGGAATGATCTCGAGCAGGAATTCCAGCCCGTTCCTGCGCGCCGCGGTAAAGAGGCGCTTGACGGTAGCCTCTTGATTGGAGCGCGTCTCGGCATCGTCGTCGGGGTGGCAGAAGCACAGGACCTTCACCACCTCCTCGCGCGCCCATTGGGTCAGACCGCCGCAATCGGGGCCAAGCTGCGGTTCCAGCTCCAGCGGGCGGCTCCCGGGCCATTCGCAGGGCCGCCCGATCCAGAGGCCCGACCCGGAGGCCGCATGCAGTGCCGCGCGCCCGATCCGGTCATCGCACAGAATACCATAGCCCGGGCGGCCGTCCTGCACTTGGGTTGCCGCCGACAGGCAGAGCTCCTTGAACGCCCCACCCTTCTCGAGCGTGTAACCCGGCATCTCTTCGAGCTGCATCCGGTGATCGAAGGCGAAGACCCGGTAATCCGGCCAGTCGGGCAGCGAGCGCGTGTGGCGGTTGGTCGACCAGTGGATCTGCTCCAGCTCCGCATCGTTGCGCAGATCGGGCTGCTTCACGCCGCGTTTGAGGAAGAATTCCAGCTCGGTCAGCGACGGATAGGCGGGCGTGCAGCCATGGCGCGAGACCGCGAAGGCCCCGCAGGCATTGGCGTATTCCAGCGCCTTCGGCCAGCTCTCGCCATCGAGCCAACCCTTCATCAGGCCCGAGAAGAACCCGTCGCCCGCGCCCAGCACGTTGAACACCTCGATCGGGAAGCCCGGGCCGGTCTGGCCGTCATCGAGACTGTCCGGAATATCGCCCTCGAAGGCCACCGCGCCGGCGGCTCCGCGTTTGCACACCAGCGTGGCATCGCAGACTTTGCGCACCGCACGCAGCGCTTCGATCGTGTCCGTCGAGCCGCCCGCGATGTGGAACTCCTCTTCGGTGCCCACGATCAGGTCGAAATGATGCAGCACGTCCTGCAGCTTGGCCGTGACCTCGGCGCTTTCCACAAAACGGCTCTCGCCCTCGCCATGGCCCGCCACGCCCCAGAGGTTCGGGCGGTAGTCGATGTCGAGCGCGGTCTTCGCCCCATGCTTGCGCGCCAGTTCCAGCGCGCGGATCACCGCCGCCCGCGTGCGCGGATGCGACAGATGCGTGCCGGTCGCCAGCACGCTCCGCGTCCGCGCGATCAGCGCCTCGTCGATATCCTCCTCGCTCAGCGCCATATCCGCGCAGTTCTCACGATAGAAGATCAGCGGGAACTGCTCTTCATCACGGATGCCGAGGATCACCAGCGCAGTCAGCCGCTCCGGATCGGTCGCAACCCCGGTCACATCCACGCCCTCGCGCAGAAGCTGCTCGCGGATGAAGCGGCCCATATGCTCGTCGCCGACGCGAGTGATCAGCCCGGACTTCAGCCCCAGCCGCGCCGTCCCGCAGGCGATGTTCGTCGGAGACCCGCCGATATACTTCTCGAACGAGCCCATATCCTCCAGACGCCCGCCAATCTGCGCGCCATACAAATCCACGCCGGCCCGGCCAATCGTGATCACGTCGAGGTTTTTCATGCCATATCTCCGATCCGGATCGGGGCACCGTTGGAGCGCGCCATTGCGTGGATCACCGTCTCGATCTCCAGACCGGCGGCGAAATCGGGACCGGCACTCGAGCCACTCGCGATGGCCGCGCACAGGTCACGCGCCTCGATCACTTTCTGTTCGTTGAAGCCAAAATTGTGCCCCGGCGCGGGGCAGAAGGCGGCGAAGTCGGGCTGCTCGGGACCGGTGAGGTGACGTGTGAAGCCCGCCTCTCCAGCGCGGTGCAGCCACAGTTCGTTCATATTCTCCTGATCGAAGACCAACGTGCCGTCCGAGCCATGAATCTCCCATTGCAGGCGACATTTGCGGCCCCGCGCGACCCGCGACGTGGCGAAGGAGCCCTGCGCGCCGCTGGCAAACCGGATCAGCGCCATCGCGCTGTCCTCGTTCTCGACCGGTTTCGGCCCATCGGGGGAGCCGCGCTCTGGGATCGCGATCTGCGTCATCGCGGTCAGTTCCTCAACCGGGCCCATAAGCGCGACCATTTGCGACACGAGGTGGCAGCCCAGATCGCCCAGGGCGCCCAGACCACCAGCCTCGCGCGTCATCCGCCATGACCACGGGAGGCGCGGGTCGGCGGAATAGTCTTCGTCGTAAACTCCGCGGAAGGCGCGCGGCGTGCCGATCGCGCCTTCGGCGATCAGCTTGCGCGCCATCTGGAAGGCGGGCGAACGCAGGTAGTTGTAACCGAGGATCGTGACCTGTCCGGGATGCTCAGTAGCAAGCGCCGCCATCGCCCGCGCATCCTCCAACGTCAGCGCCATCGGCTTTTCGAGCCAGACATGCTTGCCTGCACGCAGCGCGGCTTCCGCCATCGGGCGGTGCAGACCGTTGGGCGCGGTGATCGAGACCACGTCGACCGCCGGGTCGGTGCAGCTCGCCTGCCAATCGTCGCTTCCGCGTGCGAAGCCGAACTGCTCGGAGAACGCCCGGGCTTTGTCGGAGGGCGTGTCGCAGAGGACCTCCAACCGGGGATGCGCACCGCCGAACACGGTCGCGAGGTTGCGCCACGCCATTGCGTGACATTTCCCCATGAAGCCGGTCCCGATCAGGGCCACGCCAAGCGGAGTTTCGGGCATCTGAAGCGCCATGTCAGCCTCGGTTTCTGAAGTCATTGCCACTCGTGGCAGGGGCATGCCGCACCCCTGCCCGCCTGTTAGATTGTGCCGCCGAGCGAACCTTCGAGCTGCGCCATCTCCTGACCGCCCGCCATCATGTCCTGCAACTCGTTGGGTGTGATCTCACCGCGGTTCGCGGTGCCCAGCGTCTGGCCGCGATTGAGCACGGTGAAGCGGTCGCCCACCGCCATCGCGTGACGCACGTTGTGACTGATGAAGACGACGCCCACACCCTGCTTGCGCACCTTGTCGATCGTGGCGAGCACGTTCGAGGTCTGGCGCACGCCGAGCGCCGAGGTCGGCTCGTCGAGGATCAACACCTTCGCCCCGAAATAGACCGCGCGGGCGATGGCCACCGTTTGGCGCTCGCCGCCCGAGAGCGTGCCCACCGCCTGATCGGGACCACGCAGGTTGATGCCCATGTTGCGCATCTCTTCGACGCAGACTTCATTGGCGTGCTTCACATCGAAGCGCTTGAACGGACCCGAGCCTTTCGTGGGTTCGCGGCCCATGAAGAAGTTGCGCGTCACGCTCATCAGCGGGATCATCGCAAGGTCCTGGAAGACCGTGGCGATCCCGGCTTCCATCGCGTCGCGCGGGCTCGAGAAGTTCATCGGCTTGTCTTCGAAGAGTATTTCGCCTTCTGTCGGCTTATGCACGCCGGACATCGTTTTGATGAAGGTCGATTTGCCCGCGCCGTTATCGCCCAGAAGACAGTGACACTCGCCGGGGCGGATGTCGAAGCTGACGCCCGCCAGCGCGATCACGTTGCCGAAATGCTTCTTAATGCCGCGCATCTCGAGGATCGGTTTCGTGTCGGCGGCGACGGCGCCGTGATGGAATGCGGTTTCGAGTTCCATATCAGCGTTCCCCCGTCACGCGCTTGCGGATCACGTTGTTGAAGATCACGGCTAGCAGCAGCATCCCCCCCAAGAAGACCTGGAACCAGTCCTGATCGATAGAGGTGTAGGTCAGACCGATCACAACCATGCCGAAGATGATCGCACCGAAGAAGGCGCCGATGGCCGACCCGTAGCCCCCGGTCAGCAGCGAGCCCCCGATCACCGCGGCGATGATTGCCTCGAATTCCTTCTGGAAGCCGCGCCGTGCATCGGTGGAGCCTGCGTCGATCACCGTCATGATAGCGACCAGGGCGGCGCAGCAGGCGGTCACGACGAAGAGCGTCGTCTTCACCCGGTTGACCGGCACGCCCGAATTGGAGGCGGCGGTCTTGTCGCCGCCTGCGGCGAAAATCCAGTTGCCCGCAGGGGTTCGCAGCAGGATCCAGGTCGCGAAAAGTGCGATCGCGATGAACCAAAGGATCTCGACCGGGATGCCCGGCACTTTGGGCGCGCCGGATTTGAACCGGTCGATCCAGCCCCATTCGGCGAGCTTCGCGAAGAGACCCGTAAACGCGTCGCCCGAGAAGAACGGCGCCAACCAGTCGTCGCCCACCGCTTCGCGCACGCCGCGCAGCTGGGTCGATCCGCCGGTGAGATACTTCAGACCGACGAGCGACAGGCCCCGCAGGATGAAGAGGAATGCCAGCGTCACGATGAAGGACGGCAAGCCGGTGCGGATCACCAACTGACCGTTCACCACGCCCATCAGCCCCGCGAAGATCAGAGTTCCGGGAATAGCGACGATGAGCGGCAGGCCGAGATTGACCACCAACGCGCCGAAAATCATTCCCGCGAACGCGACCATCGAACCGATTGAGAGGTCGAACTCGCCCCCGATCATCAAAAGCGACGCGCCGATGGCGAGAATGCCGAGTTGTGCGGCGGGCGTCAGGAAGTTCATGATCCCGGAGAGGGTGAACATCGAACCGTTGGCGGTGAAGAGAAAGAAGATCGTTACGAGAACGAGCCCGGCGATCGCGCCCAGCTCAGGCCGCTTCATCAAGCGCGCGAGCAGAGACTCCTCGCGAACGCGCTCGTCGGTGACCGTAGTGTCGGCTGGCATTTTGCCCTCCCTGGAAATGCTGCTCCGTGGCGCTGTTGTCCCGCGATAGCTCGCGACGGCGCCGGTGGGATGCGCACGTATTCTTGGAGCGCGCATCCCCTTGTCTGTCATCCGATGCGGATCAGCGGATGCCCTTGGCTGACAGGTCAACCACCTGGGCGGCCTTGTCCTTGGTGATAAGGTTCGGACCCGAGGCGACGTCCGAGGCCGGGATCAGGCCGTATTTCGCATAGAGCGCGAGGAACGAAACCGGTAGGTAGCCCTGGAGGTATTGCTGCTGGTCGATCGCGAAAGCCGCGTCGCCATCTTCAACCGCCTTCAGGAAGCCGGGCGACATGTCGAAGCTCGCCACCTTGATCTGGCCGCCACCCTTGCCGAGCGCCTTCACAGCCGCCACCGAGGGCTCGCCTGCGGTCGCCGCGCCGAGTGCCATCACCGTGTCGATAGAAGGATCGGAATCGAGCGCTGCGCGCACCTTGGCTTCGATATCGGTCGGGTCATTGGTAGTCGGCAGAACGGTCGAGTCACCGAAGCCTTCCGCAAAGCCCTTACAGCGCAGGTCGAGCGAGACGTTACCGACCTCCTGGTTGACGCAGATCGCTTTGGTGCCGCCCATTTCCTTGAGCTTCTCACCCGCACGCTTACCCGCGTCTTCCTCGTCCTGCCCCACATGCAGCAGGGCGCCGAGCGATTTCGACACGTCCGAGCCCGAGTTCATCGAGATCACCGGAATACCCGCTTCGACCGCGCGTTTAATAGACGGCCCGAGAGCGTCCGCATCGGGAATCGAGACGACGAGCCCGTCCGGCTCCTGGTTCACGGCGGCGTCGATCAGCTGGCTCATCGCGACCATGTCGAAGGTTTCGGGCGAGCGGTATTCGACATTCACGCCGGTATCCTTCGCCGCCTGTTCGACGCCGTTCTTCACAACGGACCAGAACGGGTCATTGGCCTGCCCGTGCGAGACCACGACGATATCCGTCGCGAAAGCCGGTGCAGCGAAGGCAACCGTAGTGGCCGCGACTGCAGCACGCAGAAACTGTTTCATTTATTCCTCCCAGACTCTTTCTGTTTGTCACCGCACCACGACCCTCCATGTCGCTTCCGATGCGGCCTGACCGATCCCTTCGGCCTTTGAACCACAGGCACCTCCTCGCGCCTGCGATCTCCGTCCACTCCGAGGCCGAGCCTCAAAGCGTCGCCAGATCGACGGCTTTCCCCGTCTTGGCGGATTTGGTTGCGGCCTCGGCCATCGCGAGCGCGGCCACGCCGTCCTCGAGCGTCACCGGCATCGGGCGGCCTTCAGCCAGAGCAGTGACGAACACGTCCCATTCCGCGGCATAGGCGGGCATGTAACGTTCGAGGAAGAAATAGGTGGGCTTCGCCGAGGAGACCCCGGCCACGGTCGACTTCGAGACGGTGTTCTCCAGCATGTTCGCCGCGCTCAGCAGCCCTTCCGAACCCAGAATCTCGACCCGCTGATCGTAGCCGTAGACGGCCCGGCGCGAGTTCTTGATGACTGCAATGCGTCCGTCTGCGTAGGTTAGCGTGACCACGGCGGTATCCACGTCGCCCGCCCTTCCGATCGCCGGATCGACGATGGACGAACCGACGGCGCGAACGCTGACCGGCGCACTGTCCATGATGAAATTCGTCATGTCGAAATCATGGATCATCATGTCGCGGAACAGACCGCCCGAGACCTTGATGTAGGAAACTGGCGGCGGCGCCGGGTCGAAGGACGTGACCGAGAGAAGCTCGGGCTTGCCGATCTCACCGGCCTGCAGGGCTGCGCGCAACGCACCGAAGTTCGGGTCGAAGCGACGGTTGAACCCGATCATCACCGGCTGGCCGGTTTTCGACACGACTTCCAGGCAGGCCTTCGCCCGCTCCAACGACAGATCGACGGGTTTTTCGCACAGCACCGCCTTGCCCGCCGCAGTCGCCTTTTCGATCAGATCCGAATGCGTATCGGTCGAGGTCGCGACGAGAACCGCGTCGATCTCCGGGTCGGCGATGATCTCCTCCGAACTCGCCACATTGGCCCCGAATTTCGCAGCAAGTGCCCGCGCAGCCTCCGCGTTCACGTCCGAGACCGCAACGAGTGTGCTGCCCGCATGTCCGGCAATATTGACCGCATGCACCTGACCGATACGGCCGGCGCCGAGCAACCCGATTTTCAGCATCTATCCCTCCCAGAACCGGTCCGATTCGACCGACGATTGGCGTTAACATCAGACTTTTTGCACGCGCGTGCAAGAATTTTTTGCACGCGCGTGCAAAACCGACTCCGTTGACGCTCATTTCTGTGTGTATGCTTGCGTGAAAGCTGATAGGTCAGTTTGGGAGGAGAGCCCGATGACCGAAGTCCGAAGACCAAATTTCGAAAACAACATCACCGCCGATGATGTCGCGGAAGCCGCCGGCGTGTCGCGCTGGACGGTGAATCGCGCCTTCAAGAAGGACGCTTCGATCTCGCCTAAAACGCGCACCAAGGTAATGGAGGCCGCGAACAAACTCGGTTACGTGCCCGATCTGCGCGCCGCCGCTCTGGCCTCGGACCGTTCTAATCTCGTTGCGCTTCTGGTCGATGACTTCGCCAACCCCCACAAGCTGGTAATGATGGAGCGCCTGACGCGCATCCTGCGCAAGCATGGCTGGGATACGCTTCTCGTGAACACGCTCGATCGCGACGATGCGGGACATGCGATCCTGAATGCCAGCCAACGCCGCGTCGATGCCGCGATCCTGATCGGGATCCAGTTCGATGACGACGTGCTCGAGACCGCGCTGCATGCCCGGCGCTTCCACAAGCTGATCATTTTCGCGCGCACCTCTCGCCACCCGGACACGATCTCGATCGCGGTCGACGATGCCTTGGCGATGCAGGAGATCACCGCCTATGTCGCCGAACGTGGCTATCGCCGCCCCTTGTTCCTTGCAGGTCCGCGCACCTACTCCGCGCATTTGCTGCGCAAGGAAACCTTTTTGGGCTGCTGGGAGCGGCGTTTCGGAACAATTCCTGAATTCGCCGAAGTGCCCGCCTATGATCCGATACTCGCCGAGCAAGTCGTAACCCGAATGCTCACGGATCGCCCACGCGACGAGATGCCCGATATTCTCGTCTGTGAAAACGACGCGCTCGCGATCGGAGCGATCGACGTAATCCGCCACAAACTCGGACTGCGCATCCCCGAGGATATCGCGGTGACGGGCTTCGATGACGTGCCCCAATGCCAGAGCCCGAATTACGCGCTAACGACCTATCGTCAGCCATTGACGGAGATGGCCGAATATCTCGTCGAAGTGCTCGAAAGCAGTGAAGATCGCGACTTCGACCGCGCGTTCAAGGGCACACTTGTCCCTCGCGCAAGCGCCTGATGCAGCGAAGCCCGGCCCATCGATCGACTGAAGAATTGGTCGTGGGGGCGAAAAGCGCCTTGAGCGGGCGTAACTACTTCTTTTTTCCGCGATTAAATATCTTCCATAGCCCCCAAAACACTGAATAGCCCCGCGTTTCTTAGACGCCTTCGTGTCTCAGTTTCTGCTGCCGTTCAAAGTCGACGGGCGACAGCATTCCGTTCCGGGCGTGCTTGCGCTTTGGATTGTAGAACATCTCGATGTAGTCGAACACATCCTGCCTGGCTTCTTCGCGGGATCGGTAGGTCCGTCGTCTGATCCGCTCACGCTTCAGCAGGTTAAAGAAGCTCTCAGCGACCGCGTTGTCATGGCAGTTTCCGCGGCGGCTCATCGAGTGCTCCAGATTGTGGGCCCGAAGGAACGCTGCCCTGTCCATGCTGGTGAATTGGCTGCCCTGGTCCGAATGGATCAGAACCTTTTCCCTGGGCTTTCTCCGCCATGTCGCCATGAGCAGCGCTTGCAGGACAACTTCGGTCGTCTGGCGGCTTTGCATCGCCCATCCAACGACACGACGCGAGAAAAGATCGATGACAACGGCGAGATAGGCGAAGCCTTCCTGCGTGCGGATATAGGTGATGTCACTCGTCCATTGTTCTTGAACCAATGGCGAACAAGGCCTCGTCCCAGACGCTGTCCGGTGTCGCCACGTCAAACCGCCGGTCCAGTGTGTTGTCGACGACCACCGAGGGCTTGCCGCCATACTTCCCCGGTCGACGCTTGTAACCGATCTGCGCCTTGATGCCGGCCAGCTTGGTCAGGCGGGCAACACGGTTCAGGCAGACGCTTTCGCCTTGCTCGAGAAGGTCGTCATGCAGTTTGCGGTGACCGTAGACCTTGCCACTTTCCACCCATGCCTCCTTCAGCAGAGCAATCTGCCGCTCGTCTTCTTGAGCTCGCTTGCTCAGCGGGGCCTTCAGCCACGCGTAGAAGCCACTCGGCTGAACACGTAAGCAGCGACACATCGCCCGAATAGAGAACTGCCCGCGATGCTCGGCCACGAACGCGTATCTCACTTGGCATCCCTGGCGAAATACGCGGTCGCCTTTTTTAAGAATGTCCCGCTCCTCCGTCACTCTCAGGAGCTCACGCTTCAGCCGTCGGACTTCGGAACCCTTCTCAGCGTCGCCGGATGACGCCTTCGCGAACTTCTTCTTCCAAGAGTAGAAGGAGTATTGGCTCACGCCCAAGCGCTCGGCCACCTCCCTGACCGGGTAGCCCCTCTCCGTGATCTACGCGACGGCATCTCTTTTGAATTCGTCGCTGAACGCGGGTCGCTGCTCATCATGGCCTCCTTGCCTCAAAATTAGCAAAGACGGCGTCCACGATACACGGGGCTATTCAGTCTCGAACAATTGTTGGGTTAAGCCCATTACACGCTCACGCCTTTGTGGGCGGGCGGAGGCTTGCCGACGCGAATGGGGCAACGCGGCGGGTTGCGCTCAATCCGAAGGCTCCAGGAACAAGTTGCTGCCCACTTTGTTCCAACGGCCGTTCGCCGGGATCGACCCCCTGACGACGCGCAACAGCAACGCATGACGCGGGCCGCATTCGGCCCGGACGGAGGGTTTAGCAATCACTTTCTTTCGGAGTCTTTCAGCCGCCGGTTTCGCGGCGACCGCAATCAGCTACGGCCCCGGCCGCATGGGGTTCGGCCTCTTCGTGCCCCAATTCTCGTCCACATTCTCGATGTCACCCTCCGCGGTGGGCACGGTGTCCAGCATCGGCTTCGTGGGGTTCTTCCTCGGCCTGCTCGTCGCCCAGTTCTTCCTGAACCGCCGGGGACCGGAATTCCCGGTCCTGACCGGATTGAGCGCGGCGACCGCCGGGATGGCGATTGTCGCACTTGCTCCGACTGTCGGCGTTCTGGCACTCGGCATCTTCCTCGCGACTTCGAGCGCCGGCTTTGCCTGGACCCCCTTCAACGACGCGGTGCACCGCAAGGTCAGCGACGTGGACCGCCCGACCGCGCTGTCGCAGGTCAGCACGGGCACCAGCGTGGGGATCATGGGCGCAGGCGCTTTGGCCCTGGCAATGGTCGTGATGGAGTTCGACTGGCGGATCTGCTGGTCGGTCTTCGCCGGGGCGAGCGCTCTGGCACTTATTGGCAACTGGGCAGCTCTGCGCCAGGTGGACAAGGCCCCCGAGGAGGCCCCCGATCGGAGTTGGGGCGACCTTCTCAATCGGTGCGCGCTGCCCCTTTTCTCCATCGCCTTCGTGTTCGGCATCACCTCCGCCGTCTACGTGTCCTTCGCGGCAGACCGCTTCGCGCAGGCGGAGTATCCCGGGCTCCCCGAAGACGCGACGCCGTCCGTCCTCTTCCTCTTTTTCGGCTTCTTCGGGCTGAGCGGTCTGTTCACGAAGCGGGCGCGGGATGCGGTCGGTCTGAGCCTGCTGGTGCGTATCCTTCTTGTGGTCGCAGCTGTATCGCTTGTTTTCGCAGCGCTCGAGCCCGGAAATTGGGTCGCGCTCGTCGCTTCCGCCGCCCTGCAGGGGATCAACGTGATGATGACGAGCGCGGTGCTCGCCTTCTGGTCCGAACGTCTATTCCCGTCCTTCCCCGCGCTCGGCTTTACGGCGACGCTTCTGGCGACCGCTGCGGGCAGCGTGATCGGCCCGGCGATCGCAGGCATGGTCGCCGGGAGCTTCGGGCCCGCCGCGATGTTCTGCGGAACGGCGGCGATCCCGCTCCTCGCCGCCTTGTCGTTGCGCACGAGGTTCGTTGTGGAACGGCCCGCGAGGATGGTGGCGACTTGAGAGGGAAGGCGCGCTGCCACCCCTGCCCCGCGCAATCGCGGCGCGCTGCGTTCCGCAGCAGGCAGGAACATATCGCGCCAGCTCCTGTTCCCGGCTCAGACCACGCTGCTTTGCGCGGTTGCCAAACACGAGAGGAGAAGCTCATGTCACGGCACTATGACGATATGACCGAAGAAGAGGCCCGCCGTGCCCTGTCGCGGCGGCACCACCCAGACGAAGGCGACCCGGAAGACCGCAGATCTCGGCTCGAACAGTTCGGCTATCCAGCGGCGCCGATGGCTGGAGGCTATGCTTGGCCATTCCTCCCGCCCGTCTATGGCGGAGCACCTTACGATCCGGACCCCTATTGGCGGGCGAGACCAGCGCAGCGGCGCGGCGCAGGACGTGAAGCGCACGGCGGACGGAGCTTCATGGACCGGGCCGGCGACGAGGTCGCTTCATGGCTGGGGGACGAAGACGCCGAAGCGCGTCGGGAAGAGGATCATCGCGGGCGCGGCCCGAAGGGTTACCGGCGCTCGGATGCCCGGATCGAGGAAGATGTTCACGACCGGCTCACCGACGATCGGCTGGTGGACGCGCGCGAGATAACCGTCAGCGTCGCGGATCAGGAGATCACGCTGGACGGCTACGTGGACTCCCGCCGCGCCAAACGCCGGGCCGAAGATTGCGCCGACAGCGTCTCCGGCGTCACCCATGTGCAGAACAATCTGCGTGTCCGGACGGCGGAGTGACGCTGTCGCAGCAACGAAACGCAAAGCGCGGCGGCGCCGTCGGGCACCGCTGCGCCACGCCCCGGAATGGCCGGGTGCGCCATCGGTGTGAAGCCTCGCCATGGATTGCGCTTATCCGACGGAGGCATCCGCCAAATATAAACCGGTTTGCCTCGACCGCCGTAAAAGGCATAAGGAGGCAAGGCATGGAAAAAGAGCACGACAAAAAGCCTCCAGGCGAGGATTTGGATGAAGCGCTCCGGCAGCAGGCAGGCGAGGTCTGGAACAAGGACGTTCCCGAACGCCTCGTGTCGCTGGCACGACGCCTGGGCAAACGCCTCGATGAACGCGACAAGCCCGAGTAATCGGCGCGATCCACGGCGACCTAGGGTTCATCTCTAATCTTCGAGGGGATCGTTCGGCGCGCGGGCTTCGAGGTCTTCGGCCACCATCGCGCGTGCGCGGTTGGCGCGGCTCTTCACCGTTCCCATCTCGATACCGAATAGATTTGCCGCGTCCTGGTAACTTTCCCCCAGCATCACGACGACGATCAGAACCTCGCGGTAATGACGCGGCAGGCGTTCGACGGCACGCATCAGCTCGCCACCCCGCACCGACCAATCCTGCGTGGCCGGCGTCGACAAGGTGGTCGAGACGCAATCCTTCTTGCCTGTCGTCGAGCGTTTCGATTTCGCGATGTTGTTGAGGAAGGTATTGCGCATGATCGTCATCAGCCACGCGCGCAGGTTGGTCCCGGATTGAAAGCTGTCGACCTTGTCGATCGCCTTGACCAACGTGTCCTGAACCAGGTCGTCCACGTCCTCGTGCCGCTTGGTCAGCGCCCAAGCATAGGAGCGCAGCGCCGGTATGAGTTCGATAATGTCGCGTTCCTTGCTCACGCCAACCTGTCCTTCTCGTTGAGGACTCAATGAAACGCGAGGGGGCGAAGTTCCTGCCGAGCGAAGTGTGAGCAGCGACCCGCTGAGACGTTGGCGGCAATGCGGCTCCCTCTAGCTGGAAAAGTCTGGTTCAAAATGTGCTCGGGCCTAAGCGGCGAAAACGCAGGAAGTTCCGACAGAAAGCCAGAATAAGTCCCGCGCGAACGTCGGGGACAGCGGTTGTCCGGTCCGACCGGCAATCGAGCGCTGTGCGGTGACGCGGTTGCAGAAAAGTCAGCTTCGCGGCTTGGCGTCACACCCCAAGGGCCGCGCAAGCAGGAACCGAACAGGTCAGCCGTTTGTTGATTTCCCGAACCAGACAGGAGACACGCCATGAAATACGGATGGAGACTTCTTTTCATTCCGCTCTGGGTGCTCTGCATTGCCGGAGCCGTTGTGACCGCCTTTCTCGCATTCGACTGGATGAACTGGCAGGCCTTCGTCGTGGCAGGCCTGATCGGTCTGCTGGTGGGCGTTCCGGCGGGCCTTTGGAACACGTTCAAGGTCAGACGGGAGGATCCGGACTGGAACCGGTCGCCCTCGCGCAGCGGCGTCACCTGAACCGGCTTCGCGCCCCTGCCGGATGGCGTTGGCGCGTTCGCCGGTTTCGGCTTTTACGCAAGGAAAATTCAGTTGCTCCATGCGACAGGCCCGTCGCCCACCCGAGGACCAAGGAAGGCGTTCGATGACGAACAAGGAAGATATCGAATACGTGGACGGCAAGGCACGTTCAGGGTCGGCGGAAGCCAGCCAGCTACGCGAAACCATCGACAAAGGCGGCGCGGGTGACAAGGTGGGGTTCAGCGACCCCGCCGCCGCGCCTCTCGGCACCGATGACGAGGCGGCCGGCACACCTCCGAGCCCCGATCAGGTACGTATGGCACAGCGTCTGGAGGGTCGCCGGTCCGAGGCGGAGATCGAAAAGCAGACCCCGGCCGAACGCAACAGCGGTATCAGCAAGTGGACCGCCGTCGCGATCGCCGTCGCGGTCCTCGTCATCCTCGTGGTGACGTGGATATGGATCGGCTGACTCGCCCGATCCGCGCGGATCCCGCGCAGTCCGTCGGCGCGGCCGAGGGCCAGGGCCCTCAAGACCAGAGAAAATGCAGCGCGCTACCGATCGCGCCACCGACCACGGCCGATATCCCGGCAACGAAAGTGAGGCGCTTCTCATGCGCGCGGCGGCGTTCATCTGCCTGTCGATGAATTTCCATGCGCGCTATCCAGACTTCGTGGGGATGTGCTTCCGCGCCGAGCGACGAACTGAGGTAGAGATCTGCGAGCGGAAACCCCTTCACGCGCTCAACTGCGATTTTCACATCCTCGGCCCGGTTCATGTCCAAGCCCGTCAGGGCCGTCTCGACCATTCTATGGGACACGGCCGGGTCGGCCTGCTCCCCCTCCAAATGAGACTCCATCTGCAAAGCCTTCCATCATCAAAACCCCAGCAAGCCGCCTGCCGCAATTTTAGGCAACGCGTAAAATTGTATCCCTGACAATCGCTCACCGAAGAAGGCCCCCATTTCCCGCCGGGGAAAATGCGGCTGCGACAAGCGCCCTCAGCTCTATTGAACCTTTTTGGGAAACCGAAGCGGCGAACGCGGGTTGGCTCTGCATAGGCAGGGGATCTCGAAGATCCCCTGACGTAACGCGGCACGCAAGGACACGCTCCGATCGATCACCATGAGTCAGGAGGCACACGCGTGGAACATGCGACGTTCGACCCGGGCCTGATCGGCCACGTTTCCCGCGCGGCCGGGTTTACGCTCGGGCTCCCCGTCCCTCGTGAGCGCAAAAGCGAGGCCGATGTCCTCCGCTCTGTGAGCGGAGGCGGGTGACGCCATGGTGCTTGCAGGTCGCATTTCCGACTTCATCCGGCGGACGATGGCCGGAGGGCCAGACTGGCTCGGGCCCGCAGTCGTGCTTCTGGGCGCGCTGCTGCTGTCCTTGCTGCTGCATTGGCTGCTTTTCCGCGCCCTTAGGCGCTGGGTGGACGCGGGCAGCGGCATGGCGGGCTCGGCGCTGCGACAGGCAAAGAGACCGATGCGGCTGGCATTTCTGCTCGCGGCATTGGCGATCGCGGTGCCGCGCACCGACCTGCCGTGGCGGTTGCAGGACGTATTGGGGCACATATTCCTGATCCTCCTGATCGTGCTGATCGGCTGGACCTCTATCCTGCTGACCCGAAACCTGAGCGACCGGGTGATCCGTCGCCAGCGGATGGACCTCGATGACAACCTTGCCGCGCGCAAACTGGTGACGCAGTTTCGTGTCCTGCGGCGCACCGCGACGATCCTGCTGACCATCTTTACCGTCATGGGCGTGCTGCTGACCTTCGAGACCGTACAGAAATACGGCGTCAGCCTGTTCGCCTCGGCGGGCGCGGCGGGCCTGATCCTCGGGCTCGCGGCGCGCCCGGTTCTGGCCAACCTGATCGCGGGCATCCAGATCGCGATCACTCAGCCGATCCGGCTGGAGGACGTGGTGATCGTCGACGGCGAATGGGGCTGGATCGAAGAGATCTTCGCCACTTACGTTATCGTGCGGATCTGGGACTGGAGACGCATGGTGGTGCCGCTGAGCTATTTCATCGAACAACCGTTCCAGAACTGGACCCGCGAAAGCGCGTCGATCATCGGCGCCGTGCACTGGTATCTCGACTACACCGTGCCCGTGACCGAAGTGCGCGAAAAGCTCGAAGAGATCGTCCGCGAGTCGCCGCATTGGGACGGCCAGGTGATCAACCTTCAGGTCACCGATGCCGACAAGGACACGATTGCGCTGCGCGGTTTGATGAGCGCACGCACCTCGCCGCAGGCTTGGGACCTGCGCTGCGAAGTGCGCGAGAAGCTGATCGCGTGGCTGCAGGAAGCCTACCCCGAGGCGCTCCCGAGGCTGCGCGCGGAACTCCTTTCTTCCCCCGCTGACACCGGCGCGTCGCCGGCCTGATCCGCGACCGACCACAGGAGAGCCGCCATGGATAACGACATGAACATTTCGACCCTCGCGCTGCTTGGCGCCGCGCATGTTCATCTGCCGGACCACCTGCAGCAGATGAAGGCGCGCGGCTTTAGTGTCGGCTACGTGCATGATCGCGATCCGGACCGCCGCGACCGGCTTTGCGCCGAGCTTGACGCAAAGCCCCTCGCGACGCTCGACGCCCTTCAGGGGCTGCAAACGGCGGGCGCAGTCGTATGCAGCGAGACGGCCCACCATGCCACCGATATCGGAGCGGCGCTGTCTGCGGGTCTGCCGGTCTTTTCGGAGAAGCCGCTCGCCGGTAGCGCCCGCGACGCCGAGGCCGTGGCGCAGCACTCCGCGAAGGCCGAAGCGATACTGCACACTGCGTATTTCTTCCGAACCGTGCCCGCCCTGCGCAAGGCGAAGGGTTGGGTCTCCGAGGGGCGGCTGGGCGAGGTACGATCGGCGAGAATGCTCTTCAATCACGACGGCGGCTACGCGGACTGGCTGAATCTCGACAGTTGGATGACCGACCCGGAGCTCGCCTGCTACGACGGGTTCGTCGACGAGGCGGTGCACGCGATCGACGCCTTGCAGTGGATACTCGGGCCGATCCGCGAGGGACATGCGGCCACCGGCAACGCGCTGGGGTGGCCCTTGAGCGATCACGGTGCCGCAATCCTGCGCTTTGCGAGCGGCGCCACCGGCGTCGTCGAAGCGGGCTGGACCGACACCCGGATGCGGCTCGAACTGGACCTCGTGGGCGATGCTGGTGCGATTTCACTCAAGGAAGGCGAGATGACGCTGACCCCGCGCGGGGCCGAGAGCCCGACCGAGCGCATGGTGCTCGATCCGCTCGACGCGGGCACCGGAATCCTGCCTTTCCTGAGCGCGCTCGAAGGCCGCCCCGCACCGGGGCTGGTCTCGGCCGCCGAGGCGGCGCGCGTCAACCGGGTGCTGGACGATCTCGGGCTTCGGCTCAACTGAACACGCGAAAGGAGCACGACGATGGATTATGGACTTCAAGGCAAAACGGCCCTGATCACGGGCGGCGCCTCGGGCATCGGCAAAGCCGCCGCCAGAACGCTGCTGGCCGAGGGCGCGCAGGTTATCCTCGTGGACCTCAAGGGTGACGAGGTGTCCCGCGCCGCCAAGGAGCTCGCCCACGGCACCTGCGCGCTTCAGGCCGACCTGCGCGATCCGAACCAGATCAAGGGTCTCGCCGCCACCACGCAAGAGCGCTTCACCATGCCGGACATCCTCGTCTGCGCGGCCGGTGTCACCGGCGCCAAGGGGCACCCGCTCGAGATGACGGACAGCGACTGGCACGACGCGTGGGAGAGCGATTTCATGTCGGTCGTCCGCACCGTGCGCGCCTTCGAGCCGACGATGGAAAACCGCGGCTGGGGTCGCGTCGTCATCCTCTGTTCCGAGAATGCGGCGCAGCCCTATGAGACCGAGGCGGTTTATAATGTGGCCAAGGCCGCGCTTCTCAATTTCGCCAAGGGGCTGAGCGGGGTGGCCGCGCGCCGGGGCGTGCTGGTCAATTGCGTCTCACCCGCCTTTATCGAGACACCCATGACCGATGGGATGATGGCCCAGAAGGCGGATGCGGAAGGCATCAGCCATGACGAGGCCGTCCGGAGCTTCTTGAAATCGGATCGCCCGTGGCTGGCGCTGGAGCGGCGCGGCAGACCCGAGGAAGTGGCCGCGACCATCGCCTTCCTGTGTTCCGAGCAAGCCAGTTTCGTTGTCGGTGCCAATTACCGCGTGGACGGCGGCTCGGTCGCCTCCATCGCCGTGTGACGGTGGGGGGGCGAAGACGCGCTTGGTGCGTAGATCAAGCCGTCGCCGGAGGGCCCACGCCGCCATGGCAATACGCCTCAGGATCAGGAACCGGCGCTAAGCGGCGAGTCCGCCTCGGGAGAGGCGACCGCCACATGCCCCAGCTTCGCCTGTACCTCGCGCTCGTATTCGCCGACGCGCTGGACATTGTGCATGATCCGCGCAAACCACCGCATCGCATCGGTCGCCTGAAACGTCTCCTGCATCGTGTAGAGCCCGACATGCTCGCCCAGCAACAGGCCGCGCCGGTGCCGCGCGAGGCGATGGGCGACCGGGTCGGCCATCCGCGCCATGCGCTCCCCGATCTGCGGCAAATCGAGTGGACGTTCGGGTGACAGGCAGGCGGCGAACCATTGCGCGGGTCTGGGCGTGATCTTGCCGCGCAACAGGATCGGGATGTAGCCGCGGTGCTCGGCCTGCTCCACCAGACGCATGAGATGGTCGGCCTGATGCATCAGCGCGGCGAAGGCGGCGGCTTCGGCGGGCCGGTCTCGCGGGACCGAAATCTGCGCCATGTAATCCTTCAGGTCATCCAGAGCGATCGCGATCCGTGGCCCCAGCGTCGACATCCGCCGCAGATCGCGCGCGGGGCCGATCGCCACCGAATAGGCTGCGAAAATCTCCTGCGCGGCCCAGATTACCATGGAATGCGCCGCTTGCATCGCGGCGCCTTCGTCGCTCAACAGGCGCCGGTCCAGTTCCGGGGGCGCCCGCCCGCCGAGATCGGGCCGCAATTTCGCGACGAGCGTGGCGAATTGGCGGGTAACGGGAAGAAAGACCAGCGTTCCCAGCAGGTTGAACCCGGTGTGAAACAGCACGAGCGCCGTATCGACCCCGGTTCGCGCCGCTAGCCCCTCCAACGGAGCCGCGACCAGTTGCAGGAGGGGAAAGGCGATCACCATCGTTCCGCAATTGAACAGCAGGTTCGCGATCGCGGTCTGCTGCATCGCGCGCGATCCCCCTAGGGCCGCGATCAGCGCGGTGAAGGTGGTGCCGAGGTTCATCCCGATCACCGCCGCAGCCGCCTGGATCAGCGGCAGCGCACCGTTGCTGACCAGCACCAGCACAACCGCGATCGCCGCCGAGGAGGATTGCATCACCACCGTGACCGCGAGCCCCAGCGCCGCCATCGCGAGCAAGCCGCCCACCCCGGTTCCGGGCGTGCGCTCCACCGTGATCCAGGCCTCCGCCCCGGACATTCCCTGCTGCATCATGTCGAGCCCGATGAAGAGCAGGCAGAACCCGGCAAGGACGCGCCCGATGCGCGCCGCCCGGCCATGCGAGAGAAACAGCGTCAGGCTCGCGAAGAACAAAAGCCCCATCGCCACCGCGCCCAGTTTCAGCTTGAAGCCCACCAGCGACACGATCCAGCCGGTGACCGTCGTGCCGATATTGGCGCCGTAGATCACGCCGAGCGCTTGCGGAAAACTAAGCAGTCCCGCGCCGACGAAGCCGACCGTCATCACCGTCGTCGCCGAAGACGACTGGATCACCGCCGTCGTCACCAGACCGCTCGCGACGCCCTTCAGCGGCGTGGTGGTGAACCGCGCCAGCAGGCGGCGCAGATTGGACCCGGCGGCTTCGCGCAGCGCCTCGGTCATTATCTTCATGCCGAGCAGGAACAGCCCGACTCCGCCAAGTGCCGCCAGTGTCTCCGACATGGTTCTCCATCCCTCGCGATCGAGCATGCGGCCGCGCGACACGGAATTCAAGCGCCGGCAGGAACGCCTCGCAAGGTTCTGTTTTGCCGGATGAATTCGTGATCGTCTGGCGTCGAAGACAGCAGTGCACGTTCGGCGCCCCCGCAGTCGCGGGCTAACCGCGGGCGATGAATTCGAAAGAGCACTTCATTCCGGGCTTCGGCGCTTGAGGTTTCCTATCTACATGTCTCGCGGGGGCACTCCGCTGTTGCGTGACCCCTCGATGAACGCCGATCCTCAGTCGCAGCTATGCGTGCGAGTTGCAGGTCGGCGCGGCGGTCGCGGACGGGCTTTGGGAACTGCCGCAATTCGCGCGACTAGCCTGAGCCCGCGCGCCGCCCTGTCACAGGTTTCGCACGGAAGTCTGAGTGTTGGCATCGCCAGAAGTGGGCTATGCTCGCGAGGGTACCGCGCCTCCCGCGGTGCTCGGAAACGGTAGGAACGCGGCATGAGCCAATCCCTGAGCCGCCTCGTCGAGCGGCAAATCCAGAAGGCCCTTGCGGAGGGCCAGTTGAGCGGGCTTTCCGGCGAGGGCAAGCCGCTCCCGGATCGCTCGGGCGAGGCATTTACCGACATGGCGACCGCCGTGGCCGCCCGGATCATGGCCGAAGCCGGCGCGCTGCCCGAGGAGTTCAAACTCAAGAAGCTGCTGGAGGCGGCCAAGCAAAGCTACCGGGAGGCGGAGGGAGACGAGGCCAAGCGCGTCGCTATGGCGCTGATCGCCGATCTGGAACAGCGCTACAACATCGCGGTCGAGGCGCGGCGGCGGTTCATGGCGCCGTAGGACGCGCCGGGTCATCGTTGGCGCGATGCGCTTGACCCAGAACAAGGATTTCGGCGCGGAAAATGACGATGGTGGGGCGGCCCCTGAACGCACATCCATGGTCAGCCGAATGCCAGTCGCACCCGAAGACCTGCCCCTGCACGCCACCGCGCGCGCCTTGCTCGCCTTTCTCGCGCTGACCTTCGCGATCACCTGGGGCGTGATCGGCAGCTACATCTTCTTGTCCGCAGAAATGACCGCGCGGTTCGGCCAGATCAGCGGCTCCCACCCACTTTTCTTCCTCGCAACCTGGGCTCCGGCAATCGCAGGGTTCACGGTGGTCTTGTTCTCTGCCGGGCTTGGCGGCTTGCGCCGGTTCCTGTCGCGCCTTCTGATCTGGCACTGCCCGGTCTCGTGGTGGGGCTTCATCCTGCTCGTGATCCCGCTCGTCTTCATGGCGGGCTCACTGATCCAGGGCGGGCCCCTCCTTGCGCCGATGCCGCCCGAGGGCGTGGGCGCGACGGTCAGCGTGATGTTCATGATGCTGCTTCTCGGACCTATCGAGGAGTTCGGCTGGCGCGGCGTCGCACAACCGCTCTTGCAGCGCCATGTCGCCCCGTTCTGGGCCGGCGTGCTGATCGGCGCGATCTGGGGCATCTGGCACCTGCCCGCCTTCTACCTCACCGGCGTGGTCTTCGCGCAGTGGAGCTACCTGCCTTTCTTCATCGGCAATATCACCCTCGCGGTTCTGGTCACGCCGATTTTCAACGCGGCGCGTGGCAGCCTGCTGCTGCCGATGCTGTTTCACTGGCAGCTCATCAATCCGTTCTGGCCGGATGCGCAGCCTTGGGACACCTGGATACTGGTGGGCGTCGCCGCGTTGGTCGCCTGGTGGAAGCGCGAGAAGATGTTCACGCGCGCGGGCGCCGTGACTGAAGTGGTCCCCGGTGAGGCACGGCCATGAGGCGATGTGGCACAGGCAGACACAATCACTTGGGAAAGCGGATTTCGGTCACATCGACGAGGAAGAAGGGGAAATAGTCCTCGGTTTCGAAGTTGTTCCCCGCTTCCACATGGGTCGGCAATCGGAACCCGTCGACATTACGGAACTCCGAGAGATAGCCGCCGAAGGGCTGAAGGCGGTAACGCTTTTGCGGGTTCGCATTGCTCCAGCGCCGGAAGCAGACCTGCTCCGGCCGGCCACTCTCGGCGACGGTGAGGTCGACCGCCTGCTCCAACCCGTCACGGCGCATCGTCATCCGGGCGATGTTCCTCGAGACCGGCTCCCAGGTCACATTCGGGCCCGGCAGCACTGCCGCGGGCGTCCAGAACACTGCCTCGGCCACGTAGCGACCGAAGGCGGAGCGTTTGTGATCCGGGTTGCCGCCGAACCGGGCCACGGGGGCGAGCCCGGCGACCCAGAACCGGGTCCATTTGTCGCTGTCGGAGCCGCTGAGGCGCATTCCACCGGAGCCGCCCGACATTGTCCAGACAAAGCCGTGCGGCGCGGCGAGCACCTGCGTGGCGCGCATCGGAATGTAGCCCGGCGCGGATTTGTCACCCATGCCGAACTGTCCGTGCATCTCCAGCCGTGCGACGGTGTAAAGCGGCGTCCCCTCCGCGATGGCGAAGGTGAAAAACCGCCGCGCGGGCTCTGGAAGACCGGCGACCATATCGGCAGAGAAGCGCGGCGGATCGACAGGCTGCGATGCGCTCAGTCGCGCCATCTCTGCGCGGTCGGCGCGCCGATCGAGACGCCGCCTCGCGAAAAGGCCGAAAAGCCCGATGGCGAGGATGGCGAATATCCAAAGAGCCATGCAGCTTCCCTACCTTTCCACGCTCAAGCGACCACGCGGCAACCGCCGCATCCCGAGCCGGATGATAGCATGAAGCGATCAGCGCAGGGCACGCCCTCTGACCTCTGCGTCCCGTTCGCACGGGTCATCGAAGAGATCGAACCACGCCTCGGAACATGTTGCGCGCGCGACCGGGGCGCGCCTGATATGCCTGTGACACAGCGCCTCTTCCAGCTCGGAAATTTCCGCGCTCTTGAGAAAACGGTAGGGGAGGAACGGGTCGGTTCGGGATGCCATGTGAGTTCCTTTCGCGAAAAGGGCCCCGTCACGCGCGCGCCGGGACCGGAGAAAAACGATATCAGCCGGGCAGACGCCGACGCGCGAGCGTACGCAGCAGCCCCTCGTAGCGGCCCAGCTCGTCCTTCAGACGCAGGCGACGCCGCTTGAGCCGTTGCAGAACACTCATGTCGCGCCAGGCCCGTTTCTGCTCCTGCTCCACACGCGCATCGAGGTCGCGACGCCGCGCCCGAAGGGCTGCGATACGGGCCGCGATGGCGGCATGGGTCCGATCCGAAAGGCTCATCTCTAAACTCCTGTAAAGATTGGGGTTCACTCGTGCCGAGGGGGGATCCTCGCGGGGAGACTGCGGGGGGACACTATCCGCCGCCTCCGTCATTCGCGCTCCCTCAAGGCCCCCTCGACAGATCAGAGTTGGGGTTGCGGGCTGGTAAGCTCAATCCTAAGTATCCTGAAGTTATGATCGGAAATTCCTATGGATAAGCCGCGCCTGCCGACCCTGCGCCAACTCGAATATTTCCGCGCCCTCGCGGATGCCGGGAACTTTCGCAAAGCGGCCGAGCGTGTCGGCGTGAGTCAGCCCTCGCTGAGCCAGCAGATCGTCAATCTCGAGGACACGCTCGGTGCGGCCCTCGTCGAACGCGGACGCAGCGGCGCGGTGCTGACGGCTGCCGGGCGCGAGGTGCGTGCGCGGATCGACGGCATTCTCGACGAGGTCGCAGCCCTTGCGGGCCTCGCCGAACATACACGCGCGGGCCTTGCCGGGACCTATCGACTCGGGGCATCGGCGACATTCGGGCCCTATCTGCTGCCGAGCGTGGTGCGACGGCTCCACGCCGAGCACCCCGAGCTGCGCCTGTTCATCCGCGACGGGCAGCCGAGCGCCCTGCTCGACGATCTGCGCGCGGGCCGCCTTGATCTGGTCCTGACGCAGCTGCCGGTGCTCTCGTCGGATTTCACCGTCACCCGCCTGTTCCGCGAACCCCTCCAGCTTGCCGTCGCCGGGGATCATCGCCTTGCGGAGAAGACAAACGTCGAGGATGCCGATCTCGCGGGCGAGACGCTGCTCGTTCTGTCGAACGGGTTTTCGCTGCATGCCCAGCTTGTGGAGCTGGCGCGCGAGATGAAAACCACCCTGCGGCAGGATTACGAGGGCAGCAGCCTCGATGCGCTGCGCCAGATGGTGGCGATGAATATGGGCATCACGCTCCTGCCCGCGCTCTATGCCCATTCGGAGGTCGAGCAGGCCGGACGGGATATCGCCCTCGTGCCCTTCCGGCGCGGGCGGGTGATGCGCTCGATCGGGCTGGTGACCCGGCGCAGCGCGCGCATTCCGCCGGTCTTCGCCGAGGTGATCCGCGAGGTCGTGCGCACAGACTTTGCCAAGGTGCTCCATCCCGAGAGCTGATTGCCGGGACGCAGGCGACAGGGACGCTGTCACGCGCCCGTGAAATTGCAGTTCCGGCCCCCTGCCCCTATCGTGCCGCGGCAACCGCCGATCAGGCGCGCAGGACTGGCCCCATGGGAAATTCCCGACTGGCCCTGTCGCACCGGCAGACCACGAACACAAGCGGGCCGCGACCGCCGCGCCGAGACGCGTGGCCCGACAGGCAGCAAGACAGGAAGGCCCCTTCATGACCAAGACCGCCCTCATCACCGGAGCCACCGCAGGGTTCGGCGACGCAATCGCCCGCCGTTTCGCCCATGAGGGCTGGAAGGTCATCGTGACCGGGCGCCGTCAGGAACGGCTCGACGCGCTGGTCGAGGCACTCGGCGGACCGGAGGTCGCGCATCCCCTGTGCTTCGACATCCGCGACGAGGCGGCGACGCGTGCAGCGCTCGACAGCCTGCCCGAAGGTTTCGCGCAGATCGACGCGCTTATCAACAATGCGGGCCTCGCGCGCGGCACCGCGCCTGCGCAGGACTGCGATCTGGATGACTGGCGCGCGATGATCGACACCAATATCACCGGGCTCGCGGTGATGACGCGGCTCACGCTGGATCGGCTGATCGCGCGCCGCGGGCTGATCGTGAACCTCGCCTCGATCGCGGCGAACTGGCCCTATCCGGGCGGCAATGTCTATGGCGGCACGAAAGCCTTCGTGCAGCAGTTCTCGCTTGGGCTGCGCTCGGACCTGTCGGGCACTGGCGTGCGCGTGACCTCGATCGAGCCGGGTCTGTCGGAGAGCGAGTTCACGCTGGTGCGCACCGGCGGCGACAAGGCAGCCTATGACAAGCTCTATGCCGGGGCCGATCCGCTGCAGCCCGAGGATATCGCCGAGAGCATCTACTGGGTCGCCGCCCTGCCCGCGCATGTGAACATCAACTCGATCGAGATCATGCCGGTCAGCCAGAGCTGGGCGCCGTTCCAGATCCACCGCGAATAGTCCGAGGCAAGCCAATCGGAACCCGTGCTCGTGGGCATCTCCCTGTGCGGCGGCATCGTCTGGTGCTTCGATCTGGCGATGCGCCGGGGCGAGAATAAGATCGCGCCTCGGCTGGGCCGAATATAAGCCCGCGAATGGAAAGGCGGGGCCCCCTGCCTGACCTTCGCCAATTCCGACCGCGCCGCGCTCGGATGCGCGCACCGTCGTTTTCGGTCAAGCGCCGGGCAAGCTCATTTCGGCATCAGCCGATAGAGTGCGCCCTCGCCCGCGTCCTCGATGATCCAGACCTCGCCATTGGGCCCCACGGCCACGTCGCGCACACGCATCTGCAGGTTCCAGCGCGCGATCTGGTCCGAGCCGTCGCCCGCCACCAGCGCCAGCCCCTGCCCGGCGAGCCCGCCGATCAGCATATCGCCTTGCCAGTCGGGAAAGTCGCGGCCCTGATAGACCGCAAGCCCTGCCGGCGCTATCACCGGCGTCCACCAGAGCTTCGGCGCAGCGAATTCGGGCCGCGTGTCGTGATCCGGGATCGGCTGGCCGGAATAGTGTCGGCCGTTCGAGACCGCGTTCCAACCGTAATTCCTGCCCTTCTCGATCAGGTTCAGCTCGTCGCCGCCACGCGGGCCCATCTCGTGCTCCCAGAGCTTGCCGTCCGGCGTGAAAGCGAGGCCGTATTGGTTGCGGTGCCCTTCAGTCCACGTCTCGGCGCGCACACCGCCCGCCCCTTCATGGGGATTGCCGGGCGCGGGCTGACCTTCGCGGGTCAGGCGCAGGATTTTGCCGCGCGGGTTGCCCGGGTCCTGCGCGGTGTCGGGCTGCATCCGGTCGCCGACCGTGAGATAAACCATTCCGTCGGGCCCGAAGGCGACGATCCCGCCCGGCTGGCCACGCCCGCCCGGCGTCTGCTGCCAGATCGTCTTCAGCTGCGTGAGCTGGGTGCCATCCAGCACCCCACGCGCCAGATGCAGCGCGTTATCCGGCGCGACATAGGTGATATAGACCTCGCGCGTCTCAGCGAAATTGGGCGGCACCGCAACATCGAGCAGCCCGTTCTGGCCGCTATATTGCACCTCCGGCATGCCGGCCACCGCATGCGCCCCGCCGCCCGTGACATGCCACATCTTGCCCGCCTTGCCGGTCACCAGCACCGATCCGTCGGGCAAGGGCGCGATCGCCCATGGGTTTTCCAGCAGCGCCACCGGCTTGAGGACGAAAGGAAGATCGCGGCTTATCGGCTTCTCGCCCACGTTTTGCGCGGCGGCAGGCGCGGCGAGGGGCGCAAGGCCGAGGCTCGAGAGGACGGGGATCGTCAGGGCGAGCGCCAGAGCGGCGGGCAGACTCGGAAACGGGTTCATGAAGCACCTCCTCCCCTAGAGATGGGGCGGGGGCACGGAATGGGAAGGGCGCGCGATGGCAACGGGTGCGAGGGGCGCAGCCCCTCTGCCTGCGGCATTCACCCCGGGATATTTCGGCAAGCCCGAGGATTTGAGCGCGCCTCTTTGCTTCGGGTTTGCGAAAATATCCCGGGGGACGCGCGCAGCGCGGGGGGCAGAGCCCCCCTGCCGTCACTTGAAGTTGCGGCTGTCCTTCAGCTGGTCCCAGGCCCAGACGACTTCCTGAAGCATCTCTTCCTGCGAGCGGTCGCCGCCGTTCATATCCGGGTGCAGCACCTTGATCAGCGCCTTGTAGCACTTGCGGATCTCGGCCTTGGACATCGTGTCCTTCGCCTCGAGAATGTCGAGCGCGCGGCGTTCGGTCGGCGGCAGCTTGCGCCCCATCGTCCGGCCCGGGTTCTTCGTGGCGTTGTCGCCGAGGATCTCATGCGGGTCCGAGATGCCGTGACGCGCCCAGCCCGCCTCTTCCTTGGCCTTGCTGAAGGGCTTCGTGGGCCGCTCCCAGACGGTCGCATTGTCCAGGAAAGCCTGAAATTCCTCCTCGGACTGACCCTGAAAATAATTCCAGTTCAGATTGTACTCGCGGACGTGATCCTTGCAGAACCAGTAGTAGTCGTCGAGGATTTTCGGGCTTTTCGGCGCACGGTACTTGCCCGGCTCGTTGCAGCCTTCCTTGTCGCAGATCCGGGTCGAGGTCTCGAAAGCCCCCGACATGCCGCGTCTGCCACGCGAGCGGCGCTTCTTGTCCGCCGCGGCCGAAATGTTGAAGCCGAAAGGATCGCTGTTGCTCATGCTTGCCTCTTGCCTGCTGCCCGAATGCCACTTCGGGGCGGCATTTGGGCCTGCCTCCGAGTCGGGTCACGCAGTCTACTGGAAATGACGGATGTTGAAAGGGGGTCGGGCGGAAATGGGGCCGCTAATTGCGCGGATCAAGGGCGAGTAAGGAGCGTCGCGACGGCAACGCGACTGGCGCGCCGGTGCGGGCGCGCGGCACGTTTCGGGTGGATTGGTCCGGTTCCAAGCCGCCCTACCTTCGCCCTGTCCGTAACGGTCAGTCCCCGTCGCCTGACGACCCGTCGCGGCTGGCGCGCAGTTTCGGCGCACGGCCCTCGGGCGCATCGGCGAGAAGCGCGCGGCGCTTGGCCTCGGGCGCGTCCTCGTCATTCGCCGCAGCCTCGGGATCGGGATGTGCACCGATCGCCTGCGCCGGATCGGCGCTGGTCGGGCGGCGGAATACCAGCAGGTTGTGATAGACCGTGGACTTACCCGTCAGGCCGGTGCGCTCTTCCGCAGGCAGGGTCTCTGCGCGCAGGTATTCCCAGCCGCGCGCCGCCATCTCGTTCATCACGCCGGAAAGCGCATGGGCGAAACGGTCGGCGCCGGATTTCAGGCCGCGCTCCTTGTCGCCGCGCGCGGGCGCCGGGATGACCTTGTATTCGTAATGCTGCATGATGCACCTCAAGCTTTCGCGTCTTTCTAGCGGATGCCGGGTCCGGGTCAACTCACTCCAAGCCACACTGGCGGGAACGGGCCGATAAAAGCCCCGCGCATCGCGCACGATCGCCCCCTTGCACGCCTGCGCGCGATGGTTCACAAATCGACCCAACCACGAAAGGACGTCCGCGATGCTCGACCAGACCGCCAAGCCCACCGAAGAAATCGACCTGCGCGAGGTGTTCGGCCTCGATTCCGACATGAAGGTCAAAGGGTTTGCAGAGCGCACCGACCGCGTGCCGGAGATCGACTCCACCTACAAATTCGACCCCGACACCACGATGGCGATCCTCGCAGGCTTTGCCTATAATCGCCGCGTGATGATCCAGGGTTATCACGGCACCGGGAAATCGACCCATATCGAACAGGTCGCCGCCCGCCTGAACTGGCCCTGTGTGCGCGTCAACCTCGACAGCCACGTCAGCCGGATCGACCTGATCGGCAAGGATGCGATCAAGCTGGTCGATGGCAAGCAGGTGACGGTGTTCCACGAGGGCATCCTGCCCTGGGCGCTGCGCAACCCGACCGCGATCGTCTTCGACGAATATGATGCGGGCCGCGCCGACGTGATGTTCGTGATCCAGCGGGTGCTGGAAGCCGACGGCAAGCTGACGCTGCTCGACCAGAACGAAGTGATCACGCCGAACCCCTATTTCCGTTTGTTCGCGACCTCGAACACGGTGGGTCTGGGCGACACGACGGGCCTCTACCACGGCACCCAGCAGATCAACCAGGGCCAGATGGACCGCTGGTCGCTGGTCTCGACGCTGAACTATCTCAGCCACGACGCCGAAGTCGCGATCGTTCTGTCGAAGAACCCGCAATACAACACGGCCGAGGGCCGCAAGGTGATCAGCCAGATGGTGACCGTGGCCGACCTGACGCGGACCGCCTTCATGAATGGCGATCTCTCGACGGTGATGTCGCCGCGCACGGTGATCGCCTGGGCCCAGAACGCGCGCATCTTCGACAATATCGGCTACGCGTTCCGCCTGAGCTTCCTCAACAAGTGCGACGAGCTGGAGCGTCAGACCGTGGCCGAGTTCTACCAGCGCCTCTTCGACGAGGAGCTGCCGGAATCGGCGGCGGCCATCGCCTCGTGATGCCGCGCCTCGCGATCCGGGGCGTGCTTCTCGCGGCGCTGCTGCCCTTCGCGGCGGCAGCCCAGGAGGCGCCCAAGGATGGCGAGATTTTCGCGGCGCTCACCGGCGATTGGAACGGCGACGGCACGCAGGATGCGGCGATGCTGGTGCAGAACGGTGCGGATGCAGCCGATCTGGTGGTCTATCTCGGCGATCCGACCTTCGGACTGAAGCGCGAGATGACGGTCGAGCGGGTTGTCTTCTCCGGTCAGGCAGGCGGCCAGACGCCATCTCTCGAGCCGCTTCCCAACGGCGCGTTCAGGCTGCATTCCGAGCAGATCGGCATCGGGCGCAACCCGTGGGAGAGCACCTATTCCATCGCGTGGCGCAATGGTGGTTTTGTCGTCTCGGGCTACAGCTACAGCTTCTACGACCGGATCGATAACGAGAATACCGGCACCTGCGACGTCAACCTGCTCAATGGGGATTACGTCATGACGCGGCGCGGGCAGGAGGCGAAAGGCTCGCAGGATCGTCGCGCCTTCCCGCTGAGTACGCTGCGCGCGGACTGGATGCCGATGATCTGCTCGGGGCTTTTCCAGTAACCGCTCGCGCTGCGACCTCTTCGCGAGGAGCGGCGCAAAAAAGCCCGGCACAAAGGCCGGGCTGGTACTCGTTACTCAACTAACTACGAAAAACAGGCGGGGTCGGATCACGCGGCCCGACGATTTTCTGCCTCGATCTTGGCAAGTTTCGCCGCCTGACCCCAGAAGGCCATGTCGTCGAGCAGCGTTTTCGCCGGACCGTCGAGATGGTCGCCCAGTTCCGCGATCGGCGTGCCCTGCGAGGCCTTCACGAAATCAGCACCGCCAATGCTGACCGCACCCGCGACGGGCACCATGCCGAAATTGATCGCGACGAGGCGCAGATGCTCGACCGCGCGGGCCGCGCCCACGCCGCCATAGCCGACGGTGCCCAGCGGCTTGCGGCGCCAGCCCTCGAACGCGTAGTCGAAAGCGTTCTTGATCGTCGCGGGAATTGAGTGGTTGTACTCCGCCGTCACCACGATGAACCCGTCGAATTCCTTGAGCTTTTCGCCCCAAGCGCGCGCGTTCTCGCTGGTCACGGGTTTCGCGGCGGGCGGGCCTGCCTCGTCGAAGAAGGGCAGCGCGGCTTCGCGCAGATCCAGAACCTCGTAGCGCATGTCGTCGCGCGCCCCGATCTTGGTCTCGAACCATTCGAGCGCGCGGTCGGCGAAGCGACCTTCGCGGGTCGTGCCGACGATCAGGCCGATATTCAGGGTCTCGCTCATGTCGAACTCCTTTCCGGTATGTCGCACGGGAAGGCCCTCGGGGGAGGAAGGGCCATGGGGGGGAGACGTGCTGTCCGTGTTGCGAGTTAACCTAAGACGTAATCGCCCGCTTCCAACCGGGAGTTATGTGCGGATGCGAACGAGTGTCGCGCGTCAAATGCGGGAACCGCGCAGGCGGCGCTGCCCGTCCGCGCCGCATCGCCCGCTTACGCGATCGGCTCTTGCGGGTCGGCGCGCGCGGTGCTTTATCTGAGGCCATGAGCAAGCCTTCCGACAACCCCGCGGATCCCTTCAAAAAGGCGCTGGCCGAAGCCACCAAGACGATGGCCGACGCGCCCGACATGACGGTGAGCTACACGGTCGATCCTTCGGGAATGACCGCCGATACGATGCGCCTGCCGCAGGTTTCGCGCCGGATGAGCCGCGACGAGGTTCTGCTGGCGCGCGGCACGGCCGATGCGATGGCGATGCGCCGCCGTCACCACGACGCCAAGATCGACAGCCGTTACGCCCCGTCGGGCGAGTTGGCGAGCGCGATCTACGAGGCGATGGAGACCGCGCGCTGTGAGGCGTTGGGCGCGCGCGACATGCCGGGCACCCTGTCGAATATCGACGCCAAGATCGCCCATGAGGCAGAGCGCAAGGGCTACGCCCAGATTCGCGCTCCCGAGGAAGCGCCGCTCTCGGTCGCCGCGGGTTATTTCGTGCGCGAACTGGCGACCGGCCGGAAATTGCCGCCCGGCGCGGATAACGTGCTCGATCTGTGGCGCCCCTTCATCGAGCAATCGGCGGGCGACGATCTGGAAAACGTCAAACACGTCCTTGCCGATCAGGCCGCCTTTGCGCGCCTCACCCGCAAGGTGATCGCCGATCTCGGTTATGCCGATCAGTTGGGCGACGATCCCGACGAGGAGATGGGCGACGACGCCGAGGACGAGCAGGAAGAGAACGCCGACGAGGAACAGGGCGAAGAGCAGGCCCGCGACGAGCAGGAAGACGACGACGCCGAGGCCTCGCCCGAATCCAGCCAGGAAGCGCAGGACGACCAGACCCAGACCTCCGTCAGCTCCGACGATCTCGCCGATCAGGAAATGAGCGACGAGATGGATATGCCGCAGGCCGATGCGCCGCTGGAGCCGCCGCCGCCCCCGCCGCATTCGCAGGCCGACCCGAATTACGTGGTCTACACGACCGAATTCGACGAGGAGATCGCCGCCGAGGACTTGGCCGAACCGGCCGAGCTGGAGCGTCTGCGCCTTTATCTCGATCAGCAGCTGGACCCGCTGAAAGGGGCTGTCTCGCGGCTCGCCAACAAGCTGCAGCGCCGCCTGCAGGCGCAGCAGAACCGTGCGTGGGAATTCGACCGCGAGGAAGGGATGCTCGATGCGGGCCGCCTGGCCCGTGTCGTCGCGAACCCGACCACGCCGCTCAGCTTCAAGGTCGAGAAGGACACCGAGTTCCGCGACACGGTGGTGACGCTACTGCTGGATAATTCCGGCTCGATGCGGGGTCGCCCGATCTCGATCGCGGCGATCTGCGCCGACGTGCTCGCTCGCACGCTGGAGCGCTGCGACGTGAAGGTCGAGATCCTCGGCTTCACCACCCGCGCCTGGAAAGGCGGGCAATCGCGCGAGAAATGGCTTGCAGATGGCCGCCCGCAAAGCCCCGGACGCCTCAACGACCTGCGCCACATCATCTACAAGCGGGCCGACGCGCCGATGCGCCGGACGCGGGCCAATCTGGGCCTGATGATGAAGGAAGGTCTGCTGAAGGAGAACATCGACGGCGAGGCGCTGGAATGGGCGCATCGCCGGATGCTCGCCCGGACCGAGCAGCGCAAGATCCTGATGGTGATCTCGGACGGTGCACCGGTGGACGACTCGACGCTTTCGGTGAACCCCGCGATCTATCTGGAGAAACACCTGCGCGACGTGATCGCCATGGTGGAGCGCCGCCGCGCGGTGGAGCTGATCGCCATCGGCATCGGCCATGACGTGACGCGCTATTACCAGCACGCGGTGACGATCACCGATGTGGAGCAACTGGCGGGCGCCATGACCGAACAGCTCGCCTCCCTCTTCGACAGCGATCCGCGGGCCCGCGCCCGCTTCCTCGGGATCAAGAAGGCTATCTGATGTTTCAGGATTTCTCGGTGCAATCGCGCCCCGAACTGGGCCCGCCCCGGCTGGCGGCGCTGCGCGAAGCCATGTCAGCCGCCGGGCTCGACGGCTTCATCATTCCTCGGGCCGACGCACATCAGGGCGAATATGTCGCGCCTTGCGATGCGCGTCTGGCTTGGCTGACCGGCTTCACCGGCTCGGCGGGCTTCTGCATCGCGCTGCCCGAGATCGCAGGCGTCTTCGTCGATGGCCGCTACCGGGTGCAGGTACGCGCCGAGGTCTCGCTCGACCACTTCACGCCGGTGAGCTGGCCCGAGGTGAAACCAGCCGACTGGTTGACGGAAAACGCCCATGCAGGCGCCAAGATCGGCTTCGACCCGTGGCTGCACACCAAATCCGAGATCGCGAAGATCCGCGAGGGGCTTGAAGGCACCGGCATCGCGCTGATCGAGAGCGAGAACCTCGTGGACCGCGTCTGGGACGACCGCCCTGCCCCGCCCGCCGAGCCCGCCCGCATCCATCCGGCGGAATTCGCAGGCGAGACTGCGGCGGAGAAACGCACGCGTCTGGCCGAATACCTGCGCGAAGAGGATATCGCGGCCGCCGTGCTCACCCTGCCGGATTCGATCTGCTGGCTGCTGAACATTCGCGGCGCGGATATCCCCCGCAACCCGGTGGTCCAGTCCTTCGCGGTACTCTTCGACGACGGCACGGTGAAGCTCTTCGCCGATGACGCGAAATTCGACGCCGATCTGCGCGCCCATCTGGGCGACGGGGTCTCGATCCTGCCGCCCGACAGCCTGACCGCCGCGCTGGAAGCGGTCGAAGGCCCGGTGCTGGTCGACCCCGACAGCGCGCCGCTCGCCGTCTCTCTGCTGCTGGCCGATCACGACACCAAGATCGTTGAGGCGCGCGATCCCTGCATTCTGCCGAAAGCGCGCAAGAACGCAGCCGAAATCGCGGGCATGGAGGCCGCCCATCTGCGTGACGCCACCGCGATGGTCGAATTCCTCAGCTGGCTCGATACTGAGACCCCGAAAGGCCACCTGACCGAGATCGACGTGGTCACCGCCCTCGAGGGCTTCCGCCGCGATACCAATGCGCTGCTCGACATCTCCTTCGAGACGATCTGCGGCGCGGGCGGCAATGGCGCGATCGTCCATTACCGCGTGAACGAGGACACCAACCGCCCCGTGAAACCGGGTGAGTTGCTGCTGGTGGATTCGGGCGGGCAATATGTCGACGGCACCACCGACATCACCCGCACCGTCGCCGTGGGCGATGTACCGGAAGACGCCAAACGTCCCTTCACCCGGGTGTTGCAGGGCATGATCGCACTGTCGCGTACGCGCTTCCCGCGCAGCGTGGCGGGGGCCCATCTCGATGCGCTCGCCCGTGCGCCCCTGTGGGCCGAGGGCTGGGATTACGATCACGGCACAGGCCACGGCGTCGGCGCTGCGCTTTGCGTGCACGAAGGCCCCGCGCGGATCTCGCGCATCTCGACCCTGCCGCTCGAACCCGGAATGATCCTGTCGAACGAACCGGGCTATTACCGCGAAGGCGCATTCGGCATCCGGATCGAGAACCTGATCCTCACCGAAGAGGCCGAGGCCAAGGGCGACAACCGCGACCAGCTCTCTTTCTCGACGCTGACCTGGGTGCCGATCGACCGCCGCCTGATCGACATCGATCTGCTCGGCCCCGAGGAGCGCGACTGGCTCAACGCCTATCACGCCGAGGTTCTGGAGCGTATCGGGCCCAAGGTCAGCGAGGGCTCCAAGGCGTGGCTGCAAACCGCCTGCGCGCCGATCTGAGGCTGCGCGCACAGTATGCCGGGGATGCCTCCGACGGGGATATTTTTACCAAGCCGAAAAGCTGGGTCCCCTCTTTCGTATTGGTCTAAATATCCCCCGCGGAGCGTCCCGCAGGGGCCGCATGCGCCGTCGTCTAAAGGTCGAGTACCGCCTTCGCCGCCCGCGCGATGACGATTTCCTCGTTGGTTGGGATTACGAGAACCCGAACCGCGCCCGCCCCGATTTCGCGCGCATTTTCGGCATTGGCGTCGGGATTGACCGCGACCCCGAGGAAGCCCAGCCCCTCGCAGGCCTGCGCGCGCACGCGCGCCGAGTTCTCCCCGATCCCGCCGGTAAAGACGATCCCGTCCAGGCCGCCCATCGCCGCCGCCATCGCGCCGATCTGACGCTTGATGCGGAAGCAGAAATAGTCGATCGCTTCTTTTGCCTTGGGATCGTCCGAGGCCTCGAGCGTGCGCATGTCGTTGGAAATGCCAGACATGCCCAGTAGGCCCGATTCCTTGTAGAGCAGCGTCGAAATCTCGGACGGGCTCATCCCCTCCTGATCCATCATGTAGAGCAGGATGCCGGGGTCCAGTTCGCCCGGGCGTGTGCCCATCGGCAGGCCTTCCAGCGCGGAGAACCCCATTGTCGAGGCGACGGACTGGCCGTTCTCGATCGCGCACATCGACGCACCCGAGCCTAAATGCGCCACGATCATCCGCCCCTTGTGCAACTCGGGCTCGGTCCGCGTCAGTTCGCCATTGATGAAATCATAGCTCAGCCCGTGGAAGCCGTAGCGGCGCACACCCTGCTCGTAATAGCGGCGCGGCAGCGCGAATGTGTCGCTGACGAAGGGATGGCCGCGATGAAAGGCGGTGTCGTAGCAGGCGACCTGCGGCGTGCCGGGGAAGGTATCGACCGCGGCACGGACACCGGCGAGGTTATGTGGCTGGTGCAGCGGCGCGAACGGGGCGAGCTTGGCCAATTCCGCCATGAGCGGCTCGGACAGGGGTTCCGGCGCGGCGTGGTCGATCCCGCCATGCACGATCCGGTGGCCGACCGCGATCACTTCCAGCCCGGGAAAGGCCGACTGGAAGGCCGCAAGCGCAGTGTGTAGCGCCGCCGCATTGGTGACGAAGTCATCTGGCGCGGAGGCGGGCAGCGGCAGTGGCGATCCATCGGGTCCGCCGAGTTTCATCGCCGCCTCGCGCCGTCCGATCCGGTCGACATGGCCAAGCGCGAGCGTCTCGAGGTCTTCCGAGAACAGCCCCAGCTTCAGCGAGGACGAGCCGGAGTTCAGTGTCAGGATCGCACGGGTGCTCATGCGCGGCCCCCGCAGGTGCGGTGGTAGTGGATCGAGGCCACGGCAGCGGAGGCCAGCCGCGCCATCCCGCTATCGGAGCGCGAGTTCAGGATTACCGGCACCTTCGCGCCCAGCATCAGCCCCGCCCCTTCCGCGTGAGAGATGTAAGCGAGCTGCTTGGCCAGCATATTCGCGGAATCGATCCCGGGTGCGACCAACACCTCGGCCCGGCCCGCGACCGCCGAGCGGATGCCCTTGGTGCGTGCGGCGGCCAGATCGACCGCATTGTCCATCGCGAGCGGCCCATCGACTTCGCCCCCGGTGATCTGCCCACGTTCGGCCATTTTCGACAGCAGCGCCGCATCGAGGGACGACGGGATCGCGGGCGTCACGGTCTCGACTGCAGACAGCACGCCCACTTTCGGCACCTCGATCCCGATCGAGATCGCCACGTCGATCGCGTTTTGCACGATATGCACCTTGGTCTCGAGATCCGGCGCGATATTGATCGCGGCATCGGTAACGATCAGCGGATGCACAACGCCCGGCACATCCATGACGAAGACATGGGTGAAGCGCTTGCCGATCCGCAGCCCGGTATTCTTGTCGAGCATCGGCTTCAAAAGCGCATCGGTATGCAGATGGCCCTTCATCACCGCGCCGGCGCGCCCCTCGTTGACCAGCTGCACCGCCATGCGCGCGGCATCGCGGGCGGTCTCGGCGGGCAGGATCTCGAACTTGGTCACGTCGCGGCCGAGCTCTTTCGCGACCGACATGATCTTTTCGGGATGGCCGATCAGCAGCGGCTCGATCAGGTGATGTTCGGCGGCGAGGAGCGCACCGTCGAGCGACACCGGCTCTTCGGGGCAGACGACGGCGGTGACCAGATCGGGCAGCGGCTCGGCCTTCTCCAGCAGTTTCTCGAAATGGCGATGGCGCTGCGAGATCAGGCCGGGCACTTCGAGCGCATCGAATTTCAGGTGTTTCTGCGGGGCATGGACCTCGGCCTCGCCCTCGACGATCAGCGCGTCATCGCCCACACGGCGCACTTCCGTCTTCATCCGCAGCAGCTCGCCGGGCAGCTTCTCGAGAACCTCGACGCGGGCGCAGAGCTCTTGACCCGCCATCGCGTGATCATGGAAGCGCAGGCTTTGCGCGCGGTAGAGCGTCCCCGGCCCCGGCAGCAGGTTGCCCAGGACCGCGGTGATCAGAGAGGCCACGAACATGCCCGGCGCGTAGGCCTCCTTCTGGCCGTCGCCATCGCCGTCCTCGGCCTCCAGATGAACCGGGTTGTGATTGCCGGAGGCGGCGGCGAAAACGTAGAAATCGTCGGCAGTGCATAGCCGCTTCAATTCGGCTGACTGGCCGACCTCGATCTCGTCCCATTTCCGGCTCTCGAACATCATTGGCGCGCTCCTTCTTTTTCCTGCACTGCAAGTCTGCGAGACCTGCACGCTGCTGCCTAGGCAAAGATTCGCGACAAATCCTTGATCCGAGACAAAAACCGCCGACAATCCGCTGAAACCCTTTCACTCCCGCGCGGCTGAGCCTAAACCTTTGGCAGCAAGACATGGGAGGCGTTGCATGGCACTGGCAGAGGCGCTGGCGGAACTCGAAACTTTGCTGGGCGACCGGCTCGATACCTCGAAAGGCGCGCGCGACCAACATGGCCGCAACGAGACTTGGTTTCCCTTCTCACCCCCCGATGCCGTGGCTTATCCGACCAGCACCGAAGAGGTCAGCCAGATCGTGAAGATCTGCGCCGCGCATGACGTGCCGATCACGCCCTACGGCACCGGCACCTCGCTGGAGGGGCACGCCGTGCCGGTGCGCGGCGGGGTCAGCCTTGACCTGATGAAGATGGACCGAGTGGTGGAGGTTCTGGCCGAGGATATGCAGGTCCGCGTCCAGCCCGGCGTGACTCGCGTGGCGCTGAACGAGGATCTGCGCGCGACGGGGCTGTTCTTCCCGGTCGATCCGGGCGCGAATGCCTCGCTTGGCGGCATGGCGGCGACCCGGGCGAGCGGGACGACGACGGTGGGCTATGGCTCGATGCGCGACAATGTGGCGGCGCTGGAAGTGGTGCTGGCCGATGGCCGCATCATCCGCACCGGCAGCCGCGCGAAGAAATCCTCCGCCGGATATGACCTGACCGCGCTGATGCTGGGTTCGGAAGGCACGCTCGGGATCATCACCGAATTGACGTTGCGCCTGCATGGCCAGCCCGAGGCTATCTCCTCTGCGGTCTGCGCCTTCGATACGCTGGAAGCGGCGGTCGAGACGGTGCAGATGACGATCCAGATGGGCATCCCGATGGCGCGGATCGAATTCGTCGACGATCTCACCGCGCAGATATTCAACGAGGCCAACGGCACCGATTTCCCCGCGAAACCGCATCTGATGATCGAGTTCCACGGCTCGGAAAGCGGTGTGGCCGAGGCGTCCGAGCGGTTCGGCGAAGTCGTGGCCGAGATGGGCGGCGCAGATTTCCAATGGGCGACGACGACCGAGGACCGCAATAAGCTGTGGAAGATGCGTCACGGCGCCTACCCCGCCACGATCGCGCATCGCCCCGGCTGCATGGGACTGGTGACCGATATCTGCGTGCCGATCTCGCGGCTGGCCGAGGCCGTTGCCGCGACCAAGCGCGACATCATCGAGGCCGGTTTGATCGGTCCCGTGGTAGGTCATGTCGGCGACGGGAATTTCCACTCTGTCCTGCTGCTCGATCCCGAGGATAAGGACGAGTTCAAACGCGCCAAGCAGGTGGCCGCGAAGATGGCCGAACGCGCGCTGGAGATGCAGGGCACCGTCACCGGCGAACACGGCATCGGCATGGGCAAGATGGGCTACATGCGCGACGAGCATGGCGCTGGCTGGGACGTGATGGGCCAGATCAAACGCGCGCTCGACCCGCAGAACATTCTCAATCCCGGTAAACTGGTGGAGCAGGACGAATGAGCTTCGAGACTCCGGACGCGCTGCCCCGCGCCTTCGCAAAAGCCTGGGGCGCGCGCGATGCGCAGGCGCTTGCGGGATTCTTCGCGGAAGATGCCGATTTCATCTCGCTGACGGGTGGAGTCGCCTCCGGTCGCACCCAGATCGCGGAGTTGTTCGCAGGCGAACTCGCCGGCGCCTTCTCGCGCGCGCGGCTGGTGACCGGCAAGGCCAAATCGCGCCCTGTCGGCGCCGAGGCAGCGGTCGTCCTGCAGCGCTTCGTCCTGACCGGGATCGTCACCGAGAACGGCGCCGATGCCGGCCGCATCGGCTGCACGCTGGCCGCAACGCTGGAACTGACTCCGAATGGCTGGCAAATCGTCGCCGCGCAGTTCGTCGTGGAGGCGGGGTAAGCGGCGCTCCCCTACCCCTTCAGCAGGTCCAGCGCCGCAGCCTTCGCGGCGTCGGTGACTTCGGCGCCTGCGATCATCCGGGCAATCTCGTCGGTGCGCTCTGCTGTGGCCAGCGCGCGGACCTCGGACGTGGTCATGCCGTCAGTCACCGATTTCGCGACGCGGAAATGGGTGGCGCCACGGGCGGCGACCTGCGGAGAGTGGGTGACGACGAGGACTTGCGCCCCTTCGGCCAGCTTTGCGAGGCGGCGCCCCACGGCATCGGCGGTGGCTCCGCCCACGCCGCGGTCGATCTCGTCAAAGATCAGGGTCAGCGTATCGGTGCCGCGCGCGAGCACGACTTTCAGCGCCAGCAGGAAGCGCGACAGTTCGCCCCCGGAGGCGATCTTGTTGAGCGGGCCCGCCGGCGCGCCGGGGTTGGTGGCGACGGTGAAGCGCACGGTATCGGTGCCTTCCGGCCCGGGCTCGCCCTCGGACAGGCGCGTCTCGAACACGGCGCGGTCCATCTTCAGCGGAGCCAACTCGCCCGCCATCGCGGCATCGAGCTGCCCCGCGGCTTCGGCGCGCGCCTGCGACAGGGCCACGGCGGCCTTGTCATAGGTTGCGCCGGCTTTCGCGAGGTCGGCTTCTAGCGCACCGATCCCCTCCTCGCCCGCGTCCAGCGCAGCAAGCTTCTCGCGCAGGCCTTCGGCGAAATCGGCCAGTTCATCGGCCAGCACGCCATGCTTGCGGGCCAAACCGCGGATCGCGAACAGACGTTCCTCGCAGGCCTCCAAGGCATGCGGGTCGAAATCGAGCGCATCAAGCGCGGTCTCCACGCCTTGGGCTGCCTCGCCCAATTCGAGGAACGCGCGCTCCAAGGCCTCCAGCGGCGCGTCGAGGCGCCCTTCGGCCCGGTCCGCAGCGCCCTGCAGCCAGCGATCGGCGTCGCGCATCATCCCCTCCGCCCCTTCCGGGCCCAGAGCGGCAAAGGCGCGGGACACATCTTCGCGGATTTTCGCGGCGCCCTGCATCAGGCGGCGCTGACCGTCGAGTTCGGCTTCCTCTCCGGGCTTGGGATCGAGCGAGTCGAATTCCTTCACGGCGTGCCGCAGGAATTCCTCTTCCTCTTTCACGGCCGCAAGTGAGCTACGCGCCGCCTCAAGCTTGCGCGCCGCAGCTGCGCGCGCTTTCCAGGCGGAGCGGGTGGCCTCGAGCAACTCGGAATGGCCCGCGAAGGCATCGAGCAGCGCGCGGTGGCCGCGTTCGTTCAACAAGCCGCCATCGTCGGATTGACCGTGCAGTTCCACCAGCGAGGCAGAGACTTGCCGCAGCACGTCGCCGCTCGCCCGGCGGTCGTTGATCCACGCGGTCTTGCGCCCGTCGCGCGCATTCACCCGACGCAGGATCAACTCGTCAGTCACGGGAATACCGGCCTCGGCCAGCACGTCGCGCGCGGGGTGATCGGAGGGCAGTTCGAACACCGCTGTCACCTCGCCCTGATCGGCGCCCTGACGCACGAGTTCCGCGCGCCCGCGCCAACCAAGGACGAAGCCCAGGCAATCGAGCAGGATCGACTTGCCCGCCCCGGTCTCGCCGGTCAGCACGTTGAGGCCGGGACCGAAGTCCAGCTCGAGCCTCTCGATAATCAGAATGTCGCGGATATCCAGCGAATGAAGCATGTCAGACCATGAGGGCCCAGATCAGAGCCACTTGCCCTGAATCACCTGTCGATACACGCTGGACAGCCACCCGTCGCCCTTCGCCTCGGGCTTCAACCCACGCCTTTGCAGCAGGTTGTACGCGTCCTGATAGAAGGGCGAGGACTGGAAGTTGTGGCCGAGGATCGCCGCGGCGGTCTGCGCCTGATCGGTGATGCCGAGCGCGAGATAGGCCTCCACCAGACGTTCCAGCGCCTCGGGCGTGTGGGTCGTCGTCTGGAACTGCTCCACCACAACGCGGAAGCGGTTGATCGCCGCCGTGTAGTTACCGCGCTTGAGGTAGTAGCGCCCGATCTCCATCTCCTTGCCGGCGAGGTGATCGAAGGCCAGGTCGAATTTCAGCATAGCCGACTGGGCATATTCGGAATCGGGGTATTTCTCGATCACGTCGCGCAGCGCCTGCAGCGCCTGGAAGGTCAGGCCCTGATCCCGGCCGACCTCGTCGATCTGATCGTAATAGCTGAGCGCCAGAAGATACTGCGCATAGGCCGCGTCTTCGTCACCCGGATAGGTGTCGAGGAATCGCTGCGCCGAGGCGCGGGCTTCTTCGTAATTCTTCGCCTTGTGCTGAGCATAGGCTTCCATGATCAAGGCGCGCTTGGCCCATTGCGAATAGGGGTAAAGCCGCTCGACCTCGGAGAAATATTTCAGCGCGGTGTTGGGACGCCGCGGATTGCCGACCTCGAGCTCGTATTCGCCGCGCTCGTAGATTTGCTTGGCCGTGAAGTTTTCGAGGTTCGGTGCTTTGTTCGGATCAGGACCGCAGGCGGAAAGCGCCATAACAAGACCAAGAGCCCCGAGTTTCGCTGCCGCTAATTTGCCGCGCGCCATGCCCTGCCCCATCCCTCTTTCGTTGCCGGAGAAAGGCCCCGGACCCGTCAATCACTGCCCCGGTTCGGAGGCCGTTCGGCATGTCCTAGCACAGAAAAATCCGGGGCGCAAAATGCCTTTGCGGGTTTTGACGCCCCTTTTCCCGATGCCCGCGAACCCGTGACCGGGCCGCGATGCGTTCAGGCCGATGCCAGTGCCGCTGCCGAGCATACACCAGCTCCGGGCAGGCTGTAAGCCTGTGCGGGCGAGCAGGTTTCCCAGCACCACGCATCGGGGCGCGCAAACAGCGCCCGCAGAAGCTGGTTCGTCATCGCGTGACCCGCGCGGTTGCCGCGATAACGACCGAGGATCGGCGCGCCCGCGAGCGCGAGATCGCCAAGCGCGTCGAGCATCTTGTGGCGCACTGGTTCGTCCGCGTGACGCAAACCGCCGGGGCTCAGAACCTTGTCGCCATCGACGACCACGGCATTCTCGAAGGTGCCGCCGAGGCTCAGCCCCTTCTCGCGCATCGCATCGACATCGGCGAGGCGGCAGAAGGTGCGGCTGTCCATCAGCTCGCGCACGAAGGCGCCGTTGGCCATCTTGAGACGCTTGCTCTGACGGCCGATGGCGGCGTCGGTGAAGTCGATCGCGAAATCGATCTCGAGGCTGGCGGCCGGTTCGAGCCGCGCGACGGCCTTGCCGTTGCGCACTTCGACTGGCTTGAGGATGCGGATCGCGCGCAGTTCCGCGGCGAGGTGCCGCAGACCGGCTTCGCAGAACTCGGCGACGAACGGGGCCGAAGAGCCATCGAGGATCGGCACTTCAGGCCCGTCGAGCGAGATCAGCGCATTGTGAATGCCCGAACCGACGAGTGCCGCCATCAGATGCTCGATCGTCGAGACCTGGACACCATCCTCGTTTTCGATCAGCGTGCAGAGCGTCGCGCTCGGCACGTTGTTCCACAAGGCGGGTACGCGAGGGTTCACGCCGGACACATCGGTGCGACGGAACACGATGCCATGGCCCGACGGCGCCGGATGCACTTGCATCTCGACCGGGGCGCCCGAATGGAGCCCAACGCCGGAAAAGGCCACGGATTTGGCAAGCGTCGTCTGCACGATAGACCTCACAACTTTTTTCTCTGGCGATCAACGAACACACGGGTTCGGGAGCCGCAGCATCAGTTAGTCAGAGAGGGCGCGGTTAACAATTCACTCTTTGTAACGGCCTGAAACATTGCGACCGTGATCTGGCGGAACACCGCGTATGAGGACGTAAACCTTTGTTCTACAATAGAAAAGGGCCCGCTCTCGCAGGCCCTTTTCGATGTTTCGTGAAGTCTTTGTGACCGATTAATTCGCCTGACGACGCAGGAATGCCGGGATTTCGATGCGATCCTGATCGTCGGATTGCTCGTCATCGTAGGCTTCCGCGCGCGGCTGAGCGGTCTGCGGACGCTGCTGCTGGGGCTGCGGCGCAGGCTGCTGCGGAGCGTGCTGCTGCGGCGCGTGGCCCTGCTCGCCATGGCCGTGACCGGTCATGCGGTTGATCAGCGAGTTGATCCCGAAACGCGGACGCTCTGCCTGCGGCTGCGGCTGCGGCTGCTGCTGCGCTGCGGGGCGAGTCGCAGCCATCGGACGCTGCGCGGGCGCGTTCGACGGGGTCTTGTTCACCGCCGCCTCGAGGCGACGCAGCGCCTCCGGCGAAGGGGTGCCGGGCTGACGCGGACGCGGTGCGACATAGTCATGCGCGCCGTCTTCGACATGCAGGTCCTGCGTGGGCGCAGGCTGCGGACGGTAGGCCGGCGGCGGCAGATCGTCGGCGGCCTCGTGGGCGCGCGGCTGATCCATCGTGGCGCGCGCCGCGGGCGCATCGAACAGGGTCCGCTCTTGCGCGGTCTGCTGCGGTTGCGGCGCAGGCTGCGGGGCTGCCTGAGCGGCCGGCGCGTGCTGCGGCGCAGGCTGCGGTGCCGGTTGCGGCGCCGGAGTGGCGGCTGCGGCGGGTGCATGCTCGATGGTGGCCTCGGCTGCGGTTTCCGCGGGCTTCAGCGGCTCGGCCAGCGAGCGGCGCGGCACCGGGATTTCCGCCGGGCTCGCCAGCGCGTCGATGCCGGTCGCGACGACGGAGACGCGCATCGCGCCTTCCATCTCCGGGTCCAGCGTCGAACCCACGATGATGTTTGCGTCCGGGTCGACCTCTTCGCGGATCCGGTTCGCCGCCTCGTCGAGTTCGAACAGCGTCAGGTCGTAGCCGCCGGTAATGTTGATCAGCACGCCTTTCGCGCCCTTGAGCGAGATCTCGTCGAGCAGCGGGTTCGCGATCGCCTTCTCGGCCGCCTGAACCGCGCGATCCTCGCCGGTGGCCTCGCCGGTGCCCATCATTGCCTTGCCCATCTCGTCCATCACCGCGCGCACGTCGGCGAAGTCGAGGTTGATGAGGCCCGGGCGGACCATCAGGTCGGTCACGCCTTTCACGCCCTGATACAGAACGTCGTCGGCCATCGAGAAGGCTTCGGTGAAGGTGGTTTTCTCGTTGGCCAGACGGAACAGGTTCTGGTTCGGAATGATGATCAGCGTGTCGACGACCTTCTGGAGCTCCTCGAGGCCCTGCTCGGCCTGACGCATCCGCTTGGAGCCTTCGAATTGGAAGGGCTTGGTCACGACGCCAACGGTCAGCACGCCAAGCTCGCGCGCGGCCTGCGCGATGATCGGCGCCGCGCCGGTGCCGGTGCCACCGCCCATACCGGCGGTGATGAAGCACATATGCGCCCCGGCAAGGTGATCGACGATCGCCTCGATGCTCTCTTCGGCCGCGGCCGCGCCCACCGTGGGACGCGCGCCTGCGCCCAGCCCCTCGGTGACCTTGGTGCCCATCTGGACCCGGGCCTGCGACTTGGACTGCTGCAGCGCCTGAGCGTCGGTATTCGCGACCACGAACTCCACGCCCTCGAGCTGCTGCTCGATCATGTTGTTGACCGCGTTCCCGCCCGCGCCCCCGACGCCGAATACGGTGATCCGGGGCTTGAGGTCCTCGTGCTCTGACATCATCAAATTCAACGCCATGTGGTATGTCCGCCTGTTGTTGCTGCCCGACCCTGTCCCAGGCCGATTTCGATGGAAATTAGGCCGATTTTAGCGATGAATCGCCGCAGCGTCACGCAAAAAACCGTCCCGAACCACAAAATCTGGAGCTCCAGATTCCGTGACCAGCGGTATTTCGCGCAAACGTCAGGATATTGTGTGGATCGTGCGGTCAGACCGCCGCCGCTACGCGAACTTGAAGTTCGCGCGACAGGCGTCTGAGATCAGTCGATTTTCACTTTTGCAACATTTCACCAATTATCGCGGAACCAGCGGATGGCCCGGCGCAGCGAGCGCCCGCCCAGCGTTTCGGGCGGCATTTCGAAATCCCACCATTCGTCTTGCGGATGCGCCGCGAAAAGCGAGAGCCCCACCACGGAAGAGAAGCCCGCCCCGGTCGCGGCCTGCGGCAGCCCCTGCACCCGCATCGGTCGCCCGAGCCTTACATTCTGGCCGAGGATTCGCGCAGCCAGCCCGTCGAGGCCGGGGATCTGGCTCGCCCCGCCGGTCAGCACGATCTGCTTCGAGGGCAGATGCTCGAACCCTGCGGCATCGAGGATCGCACGCACGTCTTCGAGGATTTCCTCGACGCGCGGACGCATGATGCCGATCAGCTCGGCCCGGCTTACCTGGCGGCGGTCTTTCTCCCAGTCGCCGGAGTCGCCGCCCAGCTCGATCATCTCGCGATCGTCCATGCCGGTAGCCACGACGCCGCCGTGGAAGGTCTTGATCCGCTCGGCGACCGACATCGGCACCCGCAACCCCGCCGCGATGTCGCGGGTGACATGCTCGCCACCCAGACGCACCGCATCGGCATAGATCATGTGTTTCTTCATGAAGATCGACACGCCGGTCGCACCGCCGCCCATGTCGATGCAGGCAGCGCCCAGTTCCTGCTCGTCTTCGACAAGGCTGGAGACGCCGGAAACATAGGCCGAACTCGCAATACCCGCGAGTTCGAGATCACAGCGCCGGATGCAGTAAATCAGGTTCTGGATCGCGGTGTCGGAGACGGTCAGCAAATGCATGTCGACCGCGAGCCGTTGCCCCGCATGGCCCCGCGGATCAGCCAGACCCGAGCGATGGTCGAGCGCGAAGTTCACTGGCTGCGCATGGAGCACTTCGCGCCCTGCCCCGAGCGGTGGGATATCGCACGACGCCAACACGCGGCTCACATCCACCTCGGTGACCTGATCGCCCTGCACTTCGATCTCACCGGCGAGACCATAGGAGCGCGGTTCGGCGCCCGCGAAACAGGCGATGACGTGATCGACACGGGTATTGGCCATCTTCTGCGCCGCCTGCACGGCGGTCCGGATCGCGCGTTCGGTCTCTGCCATCGCGTCGATCTCGCCGAAGCGCACCCCGCGCGAACGGGTCGTCGCGGCCCCGATCACCCGAACCGAGGCGTGCCCGGCCAGCGAGCCTTCATCCTCGGTCCCGTTGGGATTGTCGAACTTCAGAACGAGGCAGGCGATCTTGGAACTGCCGACATCGAGGAGCGCGATCACGCCCCGTTGCATCGCTGCCTTACGCATGTTGCGCATTGCGCGCTGGAACTCGTAGAGATCGGTCATTGCGTGGCCCTCGCTTTGAGAATGTCTGACTGCACCCGGCGGAATTCGGCGAGCGCGTTATCGCTGAGCCGGATCGTCGGACGGTCCTTGTTTCGAAAATCAATCACGGTGAAATCGCGTGCGAGCAGATCCTCGGCGGTATTGAGCGCGAGGATGCGGTCGAGAGCGGCGACAGGATCGGTCTCGGGGAGCATGATGCGCTGATCGTGATCGAGCACCATGTCCCAGCGCCGCTCGCCCAACCGCTCCAGCCCGCGCAGGCGCGGCAGGATCGGACCGGCATCGGCGATGATCTCCAGCGCCTCGGGCACCGCCTTGTCCGCGCCCATGCCGGAAATCACCGGCAGATCGGGGCGCGCGTCGCGCGAAATCAGCGTGGCGACCCGGTGGCCGGAGGCGTCGAGCATTTCCAGACCCGCTGGCTGCCGCCAGAGGATCGCGGGCACGCGCTCGGTCACGTCGGCCTCGAGCACGCCACCGGGGCGGATCACGAGGCGCGCATCGGCCACCGCATCGAGCCGGCGGATCGTATCGCGATAGGCATCAAGGTCGATGTCGAAGCTGGACGCGGGCAGCCCCACCGGCAGCATCGCGCGCACGGCATGCGCGACCTCAGGGCTCGCACCCTCGATCTTGAGCAGCTTGACCATGAATTCGGGGCGATGCTCGATCGCGTCCTTCACGTCCTGCACCTGCGCGACCAGCTCGGCGCGGCGGCCGGGATCGCCGAGCCATACCCCAAGGCCCGCAACGATCAACACGAGCGGAAGGCCGATCCGGGTGAAGGCGCGCACGGCGGGCGTCAGCCACAGCCGTTCGAGTTTGAAAGCGAGCCGCGACGGCGCGGGATCGCGTCGCGCGGGACGTTTGGAGCGTTGGTAAACGCGAGGAGCCATGCCGCCCGGGGGGCCTTTGCGATGCCCGGGGGCTTCGCGCGGCGGGGTCCCGTTCAGCGGCCGCATGAGGCGTCCTCCACCAACCATGCGCAAAGCTCCGGGAAGTCGATGCCGCAATGGGCCGCCTGTTCGGGCGAAAGCGAGGTGGGCGTCATGCCGGGCTGGGTGTTGGTTTCCAGCAGCACGAGACCGGCGAGCCCCCTGCCCTCGTCCCAGCGGAAATCGGTGCGCGAGAGCCCCCGGCAGCCCAGCACCTGATGTGCGCGAATTGCGTAATCGAGACAAGCTTCGGTGATCTCGACGGGGATTTCGGCGGGAAGGACGTGACGCGATCCGCCGGGGCGGTATTTCGCGTCATAGTCGTACCAGCCCTCGGTGATGATTTCGGTCACGCAGAGCGCGCGCTCGCCCATCACGGAAACGGTCAATTCGCGGCCCGGGGCGTAGGTCTCGACCATCACCTCTTCGGGCATCTCGGCCGACAGCTGCGGCGGAGAATTCGCGCCGTCCATCACCAGGTAGACGCCGACGGACGATCCTTCGTTATTCGGCTTCACGACGTAGGGCGCGGGCAGCACGTGCCGCGCCATCACGTCACCCCTGGAGGCGATCACCGATTGCACGATGGGCAGGTTCGCGGCGGCATAGGCCTGCTTGGCGCGGGCCTTGTCCATGGCCAGCGCAGAGGCCAGAACGCCGGAATGAGTATAGGGAATACGGAGCCATTCGAGCATGCCCTGAACGCAGCCATCTTCGCCCCAGCGACCGTGCAAAGCATTGAAAACACAGTCAGGCGCGGCATCGTTCAGCCGTTGCGGAAGATCCTCTCCCGCGTCGATCTCGATCACTTCGAAACCCGCCGTGCGCAATGCCTTGGCGCATTCGCGCCCCGAGGACAGAGACACCTCCCGCTCAGCAGAAGGGCCGCCCAGAAGAACCGCCACACGGTGGGATGCCCTGCTCGACATACCCGCTACTTTCGCCTCATGCGGGGGTTGGCCCCCGTCCGGTAATTGCGTTGCAGGGTGGAGGTCTTATGCCTCGAATTCTCCTACACGCATGATTTCCCACTCTAGCGAAATTCCGCTCGATTGCACAACCTTTTTGCGCACCTCTTCCCCGAGATTTTCGAGATCGGCCGCGGTCGCCCCGCCAGTGTTGATCAGAAAGTTACTGTGTTTTTCCGACATTTGCGCGCCGCCGATGCGCGCGCCGCGCATGCCGGCGTCGTCGATGACCTTCCACGCCTTCAACTCATGCGTGTCATCGGCGCGTCCCGTCGAGGAAAAGCCCGCCGGGTTGCGGAAGGTCGATCCGGCGGTGCGCTCCTTGGTGGGTTGGGTCGCGTCGCGCTTGGCCAGCTGTTCAGCCATATGCGCCTCGAGCGCCGCCGGATCGCCGGGTTCGGCGCGGAAAGTCGCCCCCGTCAGCACCCAGCCCTCGGGCAGATCGCTCTGACGATAGGCGAAGTTCAGATCGGCGGGCGTGAGCGTGACCCGCTGCCCTGCCCGCGTGATCGCACGCGCTTCGATCAGGTGGTCGGCCACGTAACTGCCGTAGCAGCCCGCGTTCATCCGCACCGCGCCACCAATCGCGCCGGGGATCGTGCGCAGGAAGGTCAGATCGAGCCCCGCCTGCGCCGCTTTGCGCGCGACGTGGGCGTCCAGCGCCGCCGCACCTGCGGTGACGGTCTCGCCCTCGCAGTCGATGCCGTTGAAACCGCGCCCCATGCGGATCACCACCGCGCGCAGACCGCCATCACGCACGATCAGGTTCGAGCCGACGCCCATCGGGAAGACCGCGATCTCTTCGGGCAGGCCTTTCAGGAAGGCGGCAAGGTCATCCTCGTCGGCAGGCTGGAACAGCCAGTCGGCCGGGCCGCCCACGCGAAGCCAGGTCAGCGAGTCAAGCGGACGGTTCGGCGTCAGAGCGCCGCGCGGAGTATAGGTCGAGGGGCAATCGGTCATGGCGCGTTTCGTAGCCTCGCGCGCGGGGCGAAGCAAGCGATCGTGAGCTCACTCAGCGGTGTCGCGCGTGCCGCGCAGCGCCCGGACGAGGAAAATGACCGGCCAGCGCAGCACGGACATCCCGCCCGCCATGACCAGCAGCCCCCAGATCGGACCGTTCTGATAGGTCACCCAGCCGACCAGCGGCACCCCCACCGCGATCAGCCCCCACGCGCCCGGCCAATGAAACCGCCGCGGCCCCATCGCGATAAGCGTGGCTATGAGTGCCCAGACACAAGCGAGAAAGAGCGAGACGGTCATGAGAAACCTCCCAAGGCTGCAATCAGGGCCGCTCCGGCGACCAATGCGCCCACCACCGGAACCGCCATCGGCACCTTGAACGGCGCATAGTCGGACCGGCTTTTCAGCGCGACGAGCGACAAGTTAACGAGAAGGAAGACGCCCAGAAGCACCTTCGAGGTAATACCGGCCAATTGCTCGACCGGGGCGGCGAGCGCAAGCGCAATCATCGCCACGCCGCAAAGAAGTGTCGCGAGAACCGGCGTGCCAAAGCGCGGATGCGCCTGATGAAAAACCGAAAGCGCGGGGCTGCGGCGACCGAGACCGAACAGCACGCGCGCCGCCATCACCACCTGCGCGAGCACCCCGTTCAGCGCCGCCGCCACCGCGATCGCGGCGAGGATTCCGGGCGCGTGCCCCGCCGATTGCCATACCAGCGCCAGCGGCTGTTCGGAGCGGGCGAGATCGGCCAGCGGCACCGCACGCACGGCGGCATAGCTCACGGTCAGATACAGAACGGCGGTGATCGCGAGCGCGGCGAGGATCGCGCGCGGCATGTCACGGATGGGGTCGCGCATCTCCTCGGACATGTTCACCATGTCCTCGAAACCAATGAAGGCGAAGAAAGCGAGCGAGGCGGCCGCCGCGATCCCGGCCCAGTGCGGCGCGGGCAGCGGCGTGAGATCGGGGCTCGGGTCGGCGGAGAGCCCCGCCCAGATGACCAGCGCGAGCCCGACCACCTCGACCAGCGTCAGCGCCGCGGCGAGACCGACGGATTCGAGCACGCCGAGGCATGCGACGCCGATCAGCGCCAGCCCGAAGGCGATCATCACGCCCTCGACCGGCAACGGCACCAGCAGCGTCAGGTACCCCGCCCCACCGCGCAGCACCGCCGCGGCGGAGACCGTGCCTGCCACGACAATGCCCAGCCCCACGATCAGAGCCAGCGCATGGCTGCGCAGCCCTTCCTCGACATAGGCCGCCTCCCCGGCGGCTTCGGGGATGCGCGAAGAGAGCTCGGCATAGGAAAGCGCCGAGGGGGCCGCGATCAGCCCCGCAAGCACGAAGGCCAGCGGCGCCCAGATCCCTGCCTGCGCCGCGACCGCGCCGACCAACACGTAGATACCCGCGCCCACCATGACGCCGACCCCGTAGCCGGTCATCAGCCACGGACCCAATCGACGTTTCAGATGCGCCTCGTCACGCATAGCGCGGCTTTCCTTGCCCACATGAGACGACGTGGCAGCGCCGCAAGCCTTTTGGATGTCGTGCCGGGTCACCCCGGCGCCTGCTCAGCCCCCCAGCTTCGCAGGCAGGTTGTTCGCCCAGGTCGAGATCGTCCCCGCCCCGAGGCAGACGACGATATCGCCGGGACGCGCCTGTTCACGCACCAGCCGGGCCAGATCATCTTCCGACAAGATGGCACGAGCATGACGGTGACCATGCGCGATCAGACCGGCGACCAGATCGTCGCGCGTCGCCCCCTCGATCGGCTCCTCGCCCGCCGAGAAGACCTCGGCGATGGCTACCACATCGGCCTCGTTGAAACAGGTGCAGAAATCGTCGAACAGCGAATGCAGACGCGAATATCGGTGCGGCTGGTGGACCGCGATCACACGCGCACCGGGCTTCACCGCCTGACGCGCCGCTTTCAGCACCGCGGCGATCTCGACGGGGTGGTGACCGTAATCGTCGATGATCGTCACCCCGCCCAGCACGTCGCCCACCTTGGTGAAGCGCCGGTTCACACCGCCGAAACCCGCAAGCGCCTCCTTGATCTCGTCCATCTTCATCCCGAGGTGGCGCGCCACCGCGACGGCGGCCAGCGCGTTCGAGACGTTATGATCGCCCGGCATCGGCAGCGTACAGCCCTCGATCACCGGCTTGCCCTCTTCGCCCTGCAGCGCGATGTTGAAATGCGCGACGCCCGCCTCGTAATGCAGGTTGATCGCGCGGATATCGGCCTGCGCGTTGAAGCCGAAAGTCACGACGCGGCGGTCATTGAGCTTGCCGACCAGCGTCTGCACCTCTGGATGATCGGTGCAGCAGACAGCCAACCCGTAGAACGGGATGTTCGAAACGAAATCGTAGAAGCCCTTGCGCAGCGCGTCGAATGACCCCCAGTGCTCCATATGCTCGGGGTCGATATTGGTCACGATGGCGATGGTCGCGGGCAGACGGTTGAACGAGCCGTCGCTCTCGTCGGCCTCCACCACCATCCACTCGCCCGCGCCTGCGCGCGCATTCGAGCCATAGGCGTGGATGATCCCGCCATTGATCACGGTCGGGTCGAAATTGCCCTTGTCCAGAAGCGTCGCGACCAGTGTCGTGGTCGTCGTCTTGCCGTGGGTACCGCCGATCGCGATGTTCGATTTCAGGCGCATCAGCTCGGCCAGCATCTCGGCGCGGCGCACGACCGGAAGACCGCGACGGCGCGCTTCTTCAAGCTCGGGATTTCCCGGCTTGATCGCGGTGGAGATCACCACGACTCCAGCCTCCCCGATATTCTCGGCGCGCTGGCCTTCGAAGATCGTCGCGCCCAGCGTGGCCAGGCGGTCGGTGATTTTCGATGATTTCGCATCCGAGCCCTGAACCGTAAAGCCCTGCGTCATCAGCACTTCGGCGATGCCGGACATGCCGATCCCGCCGATACCGACGAAATGGATGGGACCGAGTTCTCCGGGCAGTTTGGTCGCGTTCATTGAGTCTTTCCTGCTAGGTCTTCGACGAGGGCGACAAGCCGCTCGGTGGCGTCCGGCACCCCGTAGGAGAGGGCCGCGCGCGACATCTGCAGCGCGCCCTCGGGGTTGTCCAGCACCAGTGAGATTTGATCCGCGAGGCTCTCTGCCGAGAGCTGGCTTTCGGGGATGGTGATCGCGCCGCCGGTCTTCGCGAGACCGCGCGCATTGGCCGCTTGGTGATCGCCAGCGGCGGCGGCATATGGGATCAGGATCGCGGGCCGCCCGATGACGGAGATATCCGCGACCGATGATGCGCCCGCGCGCGAGATCACCAGCTGACATTCGCTGAGGCGGCGCGGCACGTCGTTGAAGAAGGGCTCGACCTCGGCGCTGATGCCCGCGGCCTCATAGGCGGCCACGACCCGGTCGAGATCTTCGGGGCGCGCCTGATGGGAGACGCGCAGATTGGCGCGAGCGGCTTCGGGCAGGCTCGCCATCGCGGCCGGAACCGTGTCAGACAGGATGCGCGCGCCCTGCGAGCCGCCGATCACGAGGACCGACATCGGGTAATCGCCCGGTGGAATATAGGCAGCCCCCGCACGCTCCAGCACGGAAGCCCGCACCGGATTGCCCGTGTGCTCGCCCTGCACGCCCTCGGGCAGATCGGTCGGCCAGGTGCCGCAGGCGAAGCGGTTCACCCTCTTGGCGAAGACGCGGTTCACCTTGCCCATGATGCCGTTCTGTTCGTGGATCGCACGCGGAATGCCAAGCGCGACCGCCGAAGACAGCGCCGGGATCGTCGGATAGCCGCCGAAACCCACGACCACCGTCGGCTTGTCCGACAGGTTCTTGCGGATGGCCGAGGCCACGCCGCCCGCGATCTTGAAGGGCACGCCCAGCTTGCCGAGCGCCCCGCCGCGCGCGAAGGTCGCCGAGGCGATCTGCTCCACCGTCACCGTATGGGGAAAGCCGCCCGCGTAGCGCGCCCCGCGCGCATCCGTGGACAGCTTGACGCGCCAGCCCCGGCGCACCATCGCCTCGGCCAGCGCCTGTGCGGGGAACATGTGCCCGCCGGTGCCGCCAGCGGCGATCAGCAGTAGCGGGGTCGTGTCCTTGGCCATGTCCCCCTCCTGAGGGTTTTAGCGACCGCGCCGGGCGAGAATATCCGAAATCTGCCCCTGCGGCCGGGTCCGAGTCAGCGCGAGCAACATACCCACCGCAATCCCCGAAGCAATGACCGAAGAGCCACCGTAACTGACGAACGGCAAAGTCATGCCTTTCGCGGGCAGAAGGCGCACCGCGACGCCCATGTTGATGATCGCCTGAACGCCGAAGGCGCATGCCAGACCCGCGCCTGCGAGCCGGGTGAACGGGTCGCGCTCCCGCATCAGGCGCAGCAGCGACCGGATCACGACCGTCGCGTAGAGCGCGATGATGACGAGGACAAGGATGAGGCCGTATTCCTCGGCGGCGACCGCGATGATGAAGTCGGTATGCGCATCGGGAAGCGACCATTTCACCGACCCCTGCCCGACGCCCACGCCGAAGAACCCGCCCTCCTGGATGGCGTTCGTCGCGTAGCCGATCTGGGTGCGCGGGTCGACATCCGTCGACAGGAACCCGTTGATCCGGCGCGCGAAGTGTTCCGAGAAGTTATAGGCGAAGAAGCCGCCTGCGACGGTCATCGCCCCGATCCCCGTCAGCAGCGCGATCGGCGCGCCCGAGATGAAATACATTACCGACCAGGCGAAGAGCACCAGCGAGGCCTGACCGAAGTCGGGCTGCAGCGCGAGCGCCACGACGATGATCACCATCAGCAGGAAGGAATAGAGCCGCCCCTTCGGCCCGCCGACCTCATGCGCTGCGGCCATGAACCAGCCGGTGATGATGACGAAACCGGGTTTCAGGAATTCGGAGGGCTGGATCGAGGCGAAGCCGAAGGAATACCAGCGCACCGCGCCCTTGCCGAAATCGGTGCCCAGCACCGGCAGCAGCATCACCGCGATGAACGCGCCCACGAAGCCGATCACGCCGAGCCTGCGCACCTGTTTCGGATCGAGCATCGAGATGCCCAGCATCACGCACAGCGCCAACACGCCGAAGGCCGCCTGTCGTTTCACGTAATAGAAGGGCTCGAGTCCGTTGCGCTCTGCCAGCGGCACCGAGGCTGCGAGCCCCAGAAGCATGCCAAGGCCGAACAACGCCAAAACGGCGCCGAGCGCCCATTTGTCGATCGTGCGCCACCATTTCGGTAAGACGGGTTCACCGACCCGCACGGGGACGGTGCCGAATGCCATTTCTGTCATGGGCTATACTGCCGTTACTGCCTCGAATACGCCCGTTTTCCGGGTCTGAATGGAATCGTAGCCCAAAAGCTTTGAGATGACTAGGAAAATTCAACTGCGACGCGATCACTCGGCGATGATCGGCAAGGGCAGGTGCGATGGCCACCGCCCTCAGGTCAGGTCGAGCTCCTCGAGGATGCGCGGGAGCTTCTTCTTGATCTTGAAGAAACCGGCCGTGGCATGGGGCCAGATAGCGCGATCCCAATCCCTATTGACCTCGCACAGCGCAATACCGTGCTGGCCCAGCGCCGCGTCCGCCCTCTCCCGCCAGTCGCCAAGCGGGCCGACCGGGATAAAGGGCGTGACGATCTGCTTGGCACCAAGGCTTAGCGCCCATTCCACGAGCACGGCCAGATCGTCGGCTCCCATGGGCAGCCCTTCAGAGATTCCTGAGCGAACCGTAGCATCGGCGAGCGCGTCACGCTCGAACCGGGCGACATGTTCGGCCACCGCGCGCGGCGAGCGCAGATGGCTTGCGCTGACGGTCGCCACCCCGCGCAGGTCGAGCGCGCCCAGATCGAAATCCTCGACGCGGCAATCTTCCTCGGTAATCAGAAGCGCCGTGGGCAGCCCCGGCTGCGGGGCGCGCGGCGCGCGTAACGGGGCGACCGGGGGCAGCCCCTCTGGCTCTTGCACCTCCAGCCCCGCACTCACCGCCGCAAATTGTGCGGGATCGGGCGCGAACCGCCCGCCGGTATAGCGCGCGATATTGGCAGCTTCGGCGGCATAGAACTTGCCCCGCGTATGCAGCCCCGCCACCCAGCGCCAGCTGAGCGTGTTCGAGGCCGGATCGCCATCGAGCAGGTTGCGATAGAAGAAATCCGCCCCGATCCGCCACGGCAGCCGAAGCGTGAAAATCCAGATCGAGGCGAACCACATCCGGGCGTGGTTGTGCAGATAACCGGTCTCGCGCAGCTCTGTCGCCCAGGCGTCGAAACAGGCGATACCGCTGCGTCCCGCCTCGGCGTCGTTCACACGCGCCGCTAGCTTGGGGCTCTCCTCGAGCGTCGCGAGGTCGTGCGCCAAGCCGTCGCGATAGCGCATCCAGATTGCCGGACGATGCTCCATCCAGCCTTTGAAATAGCCTCGCCAGAGAACCTCCTGCACGAATTTCTCCGCAGCTTTTGCCCCATGGGCGTCGAGGGCCCGCGCCACCGCATCCCGCTCCAGCACGAGACGGCGGCGCAGATAGGGAGAGAGTTGCGAGACATCCCTGTGCCGACCGGCCCCGTGATCGAAATTGCGCCCCTGCGCGTAAGCCGCGCCCATCCTCGGCGTGAAGCGCGCGAGGCGCTCTTCGCCCGCAGCGCGGGTGGCGGCAGGACATGGCAAAGGCTCGGCTACAGTCACGGCGTCTCCTTTTGGGTCAGGACTACCGATCTACGCCGCGAAGAAGATATGCGATCACTCGGCCAGTTCGAACCGCACCGTCGGGTTTCAGCACCTCGACCGACCCGTCGAACGTACCCAGCCGCACGAGGCCCGGCGAGTTGGCGAAGGGCTTGTAGAAGATCGCGAGATTGCCCCACGGCGCATCAAGCGTGATGTCGCCCGTCTTCGGCTCATAGCTCCGAGGCGCGTTGGTCGCGTCGAGTTCGCGCGGTAGGTCGGCGATCTTCTCGACGCCGTGGACGTCTCACAGGGTCAGCCCCAGCGGATCAGGCTCGCGAAATCGCGCCCCCGCGGGCGTGTCGTCCAGCTTCGCGGTCAGCACCGTCTCGCCTGCGGTCACGGTCACTATGATCGGGATCATGCTGTCTCCTTTCGCTTCCTGAGCGCTGGCCATGCTCGCGACGATGAACAGCGCCGCGACGGGTCTGAGAAACCTCGGAAAGCGCATGGCCGGGGCCTCCCGCTGCTAGAGGCAATACTGCCACAGATGAACGGCGCTCATCTGTTGCGACCTGGGGCGCGCAGGTAAGCGACGCAGGCTACCTGAAATGACGCCTGGATAATCCGTGGACGTCATGAAACACGCGCCACCTCTATTACCCCAGCCGACAGCGCCCGTCCTCCGCCTTCGGGGCGGTTCTGGAAGCCGTGCGGGAGCGCAGTTGACCGGGCTCCCATTATCACGCTCGGTTGAATGAACCTGCACATTCATGGCTCTTGCTCATGAGTGCTGTAAAGATTCCACCGATTATCCTGTCGCCCCTGCCGCACTAGGTTGCAGGGCATGAACCGAAGTCGTGCACTTCAAACCTCCCGTCTATGGCGGGCAACTCTGATTTCGAGAACCTGCGCGGCTGAGCCCCGCACTCCCCTACCCCAAGAAAGGAGTTTTCCCATGAAGATCATTCGCTCCGGCACCAACGCCTCGATGCAGGGCCCCGAAGACTGGTTCACCGGCACCGTCCGCGTCGACCCGCTGTTTCAGGCCGAAGAGCCCGGCCGCACCTCGGGCAGCCATGTCACGTTCGAGCCCGGCGCGCGCACCGCATGGCACACCCACCCGGCGGGCCAGACCCTGATCGTCACCTTCGGGCGCGGCCGCGTCCAGCGCGAAGGCGGCCCCGTCGAAGAGATCAGCCAGGGCGATGTCGTCTGGTTCCCGGCAGGCGAAAAGCACTGGCACGGCGCCTCGTCCGACACCGCGATGAGCCATATCGCGATTCAGGAGAGCATCGACGGCTCGCCGGTCACATGGCTCGAGAAAGTCGCCGACGAAGACTATAACGGCTGACCCTGATGGCCGGGCCCGCGCGGCTCGGCCTTCTCTCCAAGAACGAAACGATGCGAGCAGCTTCCGCGAGTACCGCTCGTCGCAAGCGGCTGGGTCCGCTCTCCATCTCCCGCACTCCCGACCGCACCTTTATCCAGCGACACAGCGTGGCCGGCACCGAGCCCTACTCTTTCGCGGACTGCATTGAACCGGCGAGGAAGTATTCAAAGTCATTGCTACTGACTGACCGGTCAGTTACTTTCTTTCCATGACGACTTCCGACTCGCCCGAGCCCAAATTCCGCCGTCGCGCCGAGGCGCGGCCCGACGAGGTGCTCGACGCGGCCCTCACGCTCTTCGAAGAGAAGGGATACGCCCATACGTCCGTGGCCCAGATCGCCAAGACCGCAGGGCTCTCCAAAGGGGCGGTCTACCTCTATTTCCCCTCCAAACAGGCCATTCTCGAAGGCTTGGTGCGGCGGGCTGTCTCTCCGATCGCCGCGCGGGCGCAAGCCCTTGTCGAACTGAGCTCCGACGACGCGCGCGGCACGTTGCGCGCGCTGTTCTCGCTGATCGCGACTTCGCTTTCGGACCCGAAGGTGCTGGCGATCCCCAAGGTCGTGATCCGCGAAGCCGTCGTCGCCCCCGAGATCGCAGCGATGTATCGGCGCGAGGTGTTCGACCACGTCTTGCCCGCAGCGACTGAAATGGTGCGGCAGGGCATAGCGTCAGGCCAATTGCGCCCGGTCGATCCCGAACTGACCCTGCGCTCGGTCATCGGTCCCATCGTCGTGCATCTCTTGCTTGCGGAAATCTTCAACGTCGTGCCGGAGGGCGGGCTCGCGATCGACCAGTTGATCGAGAACCACCTCGATATCCTGTTCCACGGCGTTTTCCTGTCCACAGAAGGTTCGACCGATGCTTGATACCATCCTCGCCTGGATCAGCGCACTGCTCGCCGCGATCATTCCCGGCTACGGGGACGCCCCGGTGCCGCATTACTCGGGCTATGTCGAAGGCGAATATGTCTACGTCGCCCCCTCGGTCACCGGACGCATCAAGACGCTGGCGGTGGTGGAAGGTGACACGGTGAAGGCCGACCAGTTCCTGTTCGACATGGATTCGACCAAGCAGCAGGCAGCGGTCCGCGCCGCCGAAGCCAAGATCGGGACCGCGAGCGCCAATCTGAACAACCTCGAAACCGGCTCTCGCGACCCGGAGATCGAGGTAATCAAGGCCTCGCTGGAACAGGCCATCGCGCATCGCAATCTCGCGGAATCCGCTTTGAAGCGCACCGAAGATCTGTTCGCCCGCGAGATCGTCGCGCAGGCCAAGGTGGATGTCGACCGCGCTGCGCTCGAAGAGGCCGAGGCGCAGGTCGCCCAACTCAAGGCTCAGCTCGAAGTGGCCGCCCTGCCCGCGCGCAGCGCACAGCTTCTGGCTGCCCAGAAAACGCTCGAGGCAGCGCAGGCCGATGCCGATCTCGCGCGGTCGCAACTCGATGACATGACGGTCGCCGCGCCGGTGGAGGGGCGGATCGAGACGGTCTATTACAAGGCCGGGGAAGTGGCCGCAGCGGGGGCGCCCGTGCTGTCGATCCTGCCGCCGAACGCGCTCAAGGTCCTGTTCTTCCTGCCCGAGGCCGAGCGCGCCGACTTTGCGCTCGGCGATCAGCTGGAGATGGAGTGCGACGGCTGTGACACCGGCATCAAGGTGACGATCAGCAAGATGGCTTCCGAGCCGCAATACACGCCGCCAATCATCTATTCCCGCGAAGAACGGTCGCGGCTCGTGTTCCGCGCCGAGGCGCGCATTCCTGCGGGCGCGACGCTCCTGCCCGGCCAGCCGGTCAGCCTGAGGCGAGTGAAATGACCACGACGCCCGCCGCGACCTCCGAGCCCGAACCCGCGATCGAAGTGCGCGGGCTGACGAAAATCTATGGTGGCAAGAAGGTCGTGGACGCGGTGGACATGTCGGTGCCGAAAGGCGCGATCTACGGCTTTATCGGACCCAACGGCTCGGGCAAGACCACCACGATCCGGATGATGTGCGCCCTGCTCACCCCCGATGGTGGCGAAGGTCACACCCTTGGCTACGACATCCGCAAGGACGCGCGCCTGATCAAGGAAAACGTCGGCTACATGACGCAGAAGTTCTCGCTCTATGGCGATCTGACGATCCGTGAGAACCTCGACTTCATGGCTCGGATGTATCGGGTGAAAAACCGCAAGAAGGTGGTGGACGAGACGCTGCGCACGCTCGGCCTCGAGGGGCGCGGCAAGCAGTTGGCAGGCACGCTGTCGGGGGGCTGGAAACAGCGCCTCGCGCTGGCTGCGTGCATGCAGCACAAACCCGCGCTCCTCTTGCTCGACGAACCCACCGCCGGGGTCGACCCGAAGGCGCGACGCGACTTCTGGGACGAGATCCGCCAGCTCAGCAAGCAGGGCGTCACGGTGCTGGTCTCGACGCATTACATGGATGAGGCGGTGCAATGCGACTACATCGCCTATATCGCCTACGGGAAGAAGCTGATCGACGGGCCGGCGGCCGAGATCCCCCATCAGGTCGGCCTGACCACCTGGCGGGTCTCCGGCCGCGATCTGATCCAGCTAGAAGACGATCTGCGCGCCGATCCCAGGGTCGAACAGGTGGCGCGGTTCGGCGCCCAGCTTCATGTCTCCTCGACCGACAGCGCCGGGCTTGACGCGGTCGTCGCTGAAAAGCGGAACGAAAACGACGCACGCAAATGGGAGAAGAAAGAGGCCGAGCTTGAAGAGGTCTTCATCTACCTGATGGCGACAGCGGCCGACAATTTCGGTGTCAACGGAGGCCCCTCCGCATGAGCTGGTTCTCTCTGTCGCGTTTCGGAGCGGTGCTCTACAAGGAATTCATCCAGATGCGGCGCGACCGGATGACCTTCGCGATGATGATCGGCATCCCGATCCTGCAGCTGATCATGTTCGGCTACATCATCAATTCCGACCCGCATCACCTGCCAACCCTGATCGAGATGGCCGACGAGAGTCCGGTGGCGCGCGCGGTGCTGTCAGGCATGGAAACCTCGGATTACTTCAAATTCGAGGGCATCGTGACCAGCGCCGAAGAGGGCGCTCGCGCGCTTCGCGACGGCACCGCGAATTTCGTCGTGGTCATTCCGCCCAATTTCGAACGCGACATCGTGCGGGGCCTCTCGCCGAAGCTGCTGGTCAGCGCCGATGCCTCCGACCCGACGGCGGTGGGGACGGCCGTAGGCGCCCTGGCGGGGATCGTCGACACCGCGGTGAAGCAAACGTTCGAGGGCCCCCTCGCCCCGGTCGCAGGGCAGTCGCCGCCGTTCTCGGTCGTCGTGCACAAGCAATTCAACCCGGCAGGCGAAACCTCCCTGAACATCGTGCCGGGGCTGATCGCCGTGATCCTCGCGATGACCATGGTGCTGATCACGGCCATCGCGATCGTACGAGAGACGGAGCGCGGCACGATGGAGACCCTGATCGCTACACCAGTCCGACCGCTCGAGGTGATGCTGGGCAAGATCCTGCCCTATGTTGTGATCGGCTACATCCAGACCATCGTGTTCCTGATCGCCGGGAAGCTTCTGTTCGGGGTGCCGTTCCTCGGATCGGGTCTGGCCTTCTTCATCGGCTTCAACCTCTACATCGTGGTGAACCTCGCCCTCGGCTTCCTGATCTCGACCCTCGTGCGCACCCAGATGCAAGCGATGCAGGCGAGCTTCATGACGATCCTGCCGACCATCCTGCTCTCGGGTTTCATGTTCCCCTACGCGGGCATGCCCGGCTGGGCACAGGTAATCGGCGCGGCGATCCCGGCCACGCATTTCCTGCGGATCGTGCGCAAAGTGATGCTCAAGGGCGCCCACCTGGCCGACATCACCGGCGACCTGCGCGCGATCCTGATCATCGGCGTGGCGATCATCGTCATCTCGCTGCTGCGCTACCGGCAGACGCTGGATTGATGCCGGTCCAGCAAATGAAATCAGATCGAAGATCGTAACCCGCTGGAACAGAAAAGCCCCTGACCAGACGGTCAGGGGCAGATCTTTTCAAATCAATGGCCGGATCAGCTCAGCCGCATTTCGAATGGCCGCAATCGGCGCAGGTCATGCAGCCTTCGACCATCCGGAGGGCGTAGGAGCCGCAGGACGGGCAGGCCTTGCCGCGGGGGGCTTCGCCGATGGCCATACGGTCGGCCTCGGGGTCGGATTTCAGGCCCATGCCCTCGCCTTCGAGGAAGCCGATGGAGATCATGTGACGCTCGATGACGCCGCCGATCGCCGCGAGCATGGAGGGGATGTATTTGCCCTGCATCCAAGCGCCACCGCGCGGATCGAACACGGCTTTCAGCTCCTCGACCACGAAGGAGACATCGCCACCGCGCCGGAACACCGCCGAGATCATCCGGGTCAGCGCCACGGTCCAAGCGAAATGCTCCATGTTCTTTGAGTTGATGAAGACCTCGAAGGGACGGCGATGGCCGCCTTGGACGATGTCGTTAATCGTGATGTAGATCGCGTGCTCCGAGCCCGGCCACTTGATCTTGTAGGTCGAGCCTTCGAGCGCCGCGGGACGGTCCAGCGGCTCGGTCAGGTAGACCACATCGGCGCCCTCATCGACTTCCGGCGCGTCTTCGGACTTCTCGGAAACGCTGAGAACCGAGCCGGTGACGTCGTTCGGACGGTAGGTGGTGCAACCTTTGCAGCCGGTGTCCCAAGCTTCCATATAGACCGATTTGAACGCCTCGAAGGGGATATCCTCGGGGCAGTTGATGGTCTTGGAGATCGAGCTGTCGACCCATTTCTGCGCCGCCGCCTGCATCCGGACGTGGTCCATCGGCGCGAGCGTCTGGGCATTGACGAAATAGTCGGGCAGCGGTTTGTCTCCGAACTTGTCGCGCCACATCTGCACCGCGTAATCGACCACTTCTTCCTCGGTGCGCGAACCGTCGGGCTGAAGCACCTTGCGCTTGTAGGCATAGGCGAAGACCGGCTCGATGCCGCTGGAGACGTTGCCCGCGTAGAGCGAGATCGTGCCCGTGGGCGCGATGGACGTCAGCAGCGCATTGCGGATGCCGTGCTCGCGGATCGCTTCGCGCACGTCGTCATCCATTTGCATCATGTTGCCCGAGGCGAGGTATTTCTCGGCGTCGAACAGCGGGAACGGCCCCTTCTCCTTCGCGAGATCGACCGAGGCGAGATAGCTCGCCCGCGCGATCTGCTTCATCCAGGCTTCGGTTTGTGCCGCGGCCTCTTCCGAGCCATAGCGCAGGCCCAGCATCAGGAGCGCGTCGGCCAGACCGGTCACACCCAGCCCGATGCGGCGCTTGTTCTGCGCCTCTTCGCGCTGCTGCTCCAGCGGGAAGCGCGAGGCGTCGACCACGTTGTCCATCATGCGGATCGCAAGGCGCACCATCTCGTCGAGCTGCTCGGGATCCAGCCCGGCATCCGCCTCGAACGGGTTCGTCACCAGCCGCGCGAGGTTGATCGAGCCCAGCAGGCAGGCGCCATAGGGCGGCAGGGGCTGCTCGCCGCAGGGGTTGGTCGCGGCGATCTGCTCGACATAGTTGAGGTTGTTCATCTTGTTGATGCGGTCGATGAAGATCACGCCCGGCTCGGCGTAGTCATAGGTCGCGCGCATGATCTTGTTCCACAGATCGCGGGCGTTCAGAGTGTGATAGACCTTGTCGCCGTATTTCAGATCCCACGGACCATCCGCCTTCACGGCCTCCATGAACGCGTCGGTCACCAGCACGGACAGGTTGAACATCCGCAGACGGGCCGAATCCTGCTTGGCGGTGATGAAGCTCTCGATATCGGGGTGATCGCAGCGCATCGTCGCCATCATCGCGCCACGGCGCGAGCCCGCCGACATGATGGTGCGGCACATCGCATCCCAGACATCCATGAAGCTCAGCGGGCCGGAGGCATCGGCGGCGACACCCTTCACCTCGGCCCCGCGCGGACGGATGGTCGAGAAGTCGTAGCCGATTCCCCCGCCCTGCTGCATCGTCAGCGCGGCTTCCTTGAGCATGTCGAAGATGCCGCCCATGTTGTCGGGGATCGTGCCCATGACGAAGCAGTTGAACAGTGTCACGGCGCGGCCCGTGCCGGCACCTGCGGCGATACGGCCGGCAGGGAGATATTTGAAATCTTCCAGCGCGCCGTAGAATTTCTCTTCCCATTTCGCGGGCTTATCCTCGACCTCGGCCAAGGCGCGCGCGATACGCCGCCAGCTGTCTTCCACGGTGGCGTCGATCGGGGTCCCGTCCTGCTCTTTCAGGCGGTATTTCATGTCCCAGATCTGTTCGGCAATCGGGGCGGCAAAACGGCTCATGAGGTCCTCGTGGCAGCAGTTCGAGTGAGGTCAGAAATCGAAAGCCCCCGCCGCATATCGTGCGTCGGGGGCGGGCTGACACTATACCTAAGGCCTCTTCGCATGACCAGACGCAAATCGGACATTGCCGTCGCGGGAACGAAATCCTAGTTAAGGGGCATGGGTGACAAAGTGGTGAATCTGATAAAACTGTGCGTCGGCGCCGAGAAGGTCGAAGACCTGATCGCGTGGCAGGCCAGCCGTTATGGCAAAGGGCCGGCGATGCATGTCACGCGCATGTGGCCGAAACGCGCGGACGAAATCCTCAACGGCGGGTCGCTGTACTGGGTCTTCAAGGGCGCGGTGCTGGCGCGCCAGCGCATTCTGGAACTGTCCGAGGTGATGGGCGCGGACGGGATTGCGCGCTGCGCCATCGTGCTCGACCGCGAGGTGATCCGGACAGAGGCCCTGTCGCGTCGCCCCTTCCAGGGCTGGCGTTATCTCAGCCCCGAGGATGCACCCCGCGATCTGCCCAAGGGCCGTGCCCGCGAAGAGGCTCTGCCCCGCGAGCTCGCCGTGGCGCTCTCGGAAATCGGCCTGCGCTAAGAGCCGAGCCAGCGTTCCGCCTCCGCCTGCACGGTAAAGATGCGGAACGCGCCGCCCTCGCCCTGCAAATCCGCCTCGGAGCGCATATCCTCCGGCACGACCAGCGCGCAGCGCCCGGCCTGACCGTCTTCGCAGCTTTGGCGCAGCCCGCCGATCAGTTCGGCCATGTAGCCATCGAAGCGCGGCGCGACGACGACCATCATCCGGTCCGCCGTGCCTACGAGGCGCATCGCCTCGGTCACGTCATGCTTGAGAACGGTGCCCGAGGCGCGGAGTTCCGCGACGCCTTCGGGTCCATCTTCCATCTTCTCGATCATCGCGAAAATCCTTCACTCGAACCTTGGCGGGTGGAGCGTCCCGGCCTGCAAGATGAACGGAAGGATAACCGACGCGGTTCCGCCCGCAGGCGGGACCGCCGAACACGTTTGGATCAGCCGCGCAGCGACTGGACCCGGGCGACAAGCTGCCGGGTCGAGCCGTCCTTGCCCTCTCCCGCATCCTCGCCTTTGAGCACCGGCGCAAGCGCAAGCGCCAGTTCCTTGCCCAACTCCACGCCCCATTGGTCGAAGCTGTTGATGCCGAGGATCACGCCCTCGACGAAGACGCGATGCTCGTAAAGCGCGACGATCCCGCCGAAGACCTCCGGCGTGAGCTTCGGATAGAGCAGCGTCGTCGATGGCCGCGAGCCCGGAAAAACACGGTGCCGCGCCTGACGGTCCAGCTCATCGCCCTCGAAGCCTTTCTTGCGCATGATCTCGGTCGCCTCGGCCAGCGAGCGGCCCCGCATCAGCGCCTCGGATTGGGCAAGGCAGTTGGCCACGAGCAACATGTGCTGATGCGCCAGATCGGGCTCATGCCCCTCGGCCGCGACTATGAATTCGCAGGGAATGACCCGCGTACCCTGGTGGATCAGCTGGTAGAATGCGTGCTGGCCGTTGGTGCCCGGCTCGCCCCAGACGACGGGGCCCGAATTGTAAGGCAGGTTCTTGCCATCCATGCTCACGCGCTTGCCGTTGCTCTCCATCTCCAGTTGCTGAAGATAGGCCGGCAGCCGCGCAAGCCTTTGATCATAAGGCAGAACCGCACGGGTGGCGTAGTCGCAGAACTGGTTGTGCCAGATACCCACCAGCGCCAGCAGAACCGGCAGGTTGTCCTTGTAATCGGCGGCGCGGAAATGGGCATCCATCTTAGCGGCGCCTTTGAGGAAATCTGCGAAATCCTCCGGTCCGATCGCAATCATCAGCGACAGCCCGATCGGCCCCCACATCGAATAGCGCCCGCCAACCCAATCGGCGAACCCGAAGACGCGTGCCTCGTCGATGCCGAATGCGGCGGTCTTGTCAGCAGCGGTCGAGAGCGCTGCGAATTGCTGCGCCGGGTCCGCAACCTTCTCGGCCATCCAGCGCTTTGCCGTCTCGGCGTTGGTCATCGTCTCGATCGTGGTGAAGGTCTTGGAGGCGACGATCACCAGCGTCGTTTCCGGGCTCAGGCCGGCCAGCGTGTCATGGATATGCGCCCCGTCCACATTGGACACGAAATGGCAGCGGGGACCGTCGTGATAAGGCGCAAGCGCCAGCGTCGCCATCGCCGGGCCAAGGTCCGAGCCGCCGATGCCGATATTGACCACATCGGTGATCTTGCCGCCCTCCCCCTTGAACTTGCCCTCGCGAACGTCGCGGGCGAACGCTTCCATACGGGCATAGGTTGCGCGGACATCGGGCATGACGTTCTCGCCATCGACGAACACGTCCGTGTCGAGATTGCGCAGCGCGGTATGCAGCACTGCGCGGCCTTCCGTGTCGTTGATTTTCTCACCGGTGAACATCGCTTCCGCGCGGGCCGCGACGCCCTTCTCCTCGGCCAGCTTCACCAGCAGGTCGAGCGTTTCCGAGTCGATGTTGGTCTTGGAGAAATCGAACAGGAATGGCCCGGTTTCGCGGCTGAAACCGGACGCGCGATTGTCCTTTTCGAACAATTCCGCGATTTCGCGGGACTGCACGGATTGCGCCTTGTCGAGGAGGTCTTGCCAGATGGTCATCGGTGAAAGTGCTCCCTTATTCCGCCCAGTGCACGGTCGCGTCCTTGAGAACGGCGCGCACCGGCGCCTGTTCCACGGGGAGCTTTTCCGCCGCTTCGATCGCCGCGCGCTTCTCCGGCCCGGTGATCAGGATATGCGTGTGCATCGCATCGCGCAGCACCGGTGCCGAGAGCGTGATACGCGGCTCGCCCGCAGCTTCGGCGCGCATCGGCAACAGGATCGGCGCCTCGTTCGACAACGCCTCTTTCAGGCGGTCGGCACCGGGGAACAGGCTCGCCGTATGCATATCCGCGCCCATACCCAGAAGCAGGACGGAGATCGGCAGATGCGGCTCGATCCCGGCAGCCAGTTCCGTCATTTTGTCCTCGGGCTGCTCCGCTTCGGCATAGAGCGGCACCAGCGTCGCCGCCGCCGCCCGGCCCGTCAGGAGCCGCGCGCGGATCAGGCGCGTATTCGACCGCTCCGAGGTTTCGGGCACCCAACGCTCGTCATTGAGCAGCACCGCGACCTTGGACCAGTCCAGATCGATATCCGAGAGAATGTCGAATATCGGTCCGGGCGTGGAGCCGCCCGGCACCGACAAGGTCGCGCGGCCCTCGTTGTTGATTGCCGCGCGAAGCTGGCTCGCGATGCGGTCCGCAAGCCCCATCATAAGCATCTCGCGATCGGGGTAACTTTCGAAATTCATTCGCGAATCTCCCGCCAGCGGCGGCCGTCCCGATGCATCAGCATCAACGCGTCATCGGGGCCCGACGAACCGCTGTCATAGCTTTGAGGTTTGTCGCCGCGCGACTCCCAGCCTTCGATGATCGGATCGGTCCAGGCCCAAGCCGCTTCAACCTCGTCGCCACGCATGAACAGCGTCTGGTTGCCGCGGATGACGTCCATGATCAGCCGCTCGTAGGCGTCGGTGATGTCGGCCTCTTCGCCCAGAGCGTCCGCGAAGGACATATCGAGCGGCACCTGCACGAGGCGCATGCCGCCCGGCCCCGGCTCTTTGATCATCATCTTCAGGTTCATGCCCTCGTTGGGCTGGAGCCGGATCACGAGCACGTTCTCGCGCCACTCGCCCTCGGCCTCGTCGAAGATCTGGTGCGGCGGCTGCTTGAAGGTGATCGCGATCTCGGACGTGCGGGCCCGCAGCCGCTTACCGGTGCGCAGGTAGAAGGGCGTGTTGACCCAGCGCCAGTTCGCGACATGGCATTTCATCGCGATATAGCTCTCGGTCGTCGACTCCGGGTCCTCGGCATCTTCCAGATAGCCGGGCGCATCCTTGCTCGCCACGTATTGGCCGCGCACGATATCGGCAGGTGCGACAGGCTGCAGAGCCCGGATCACCTTGAGTTTTTCGTCGCGCACCGCATCGGGGTCGAAGTGGTAAGGCGGCTCCATCGCGATCAGGCACAGAAGCTGCATCAAGTGGTTCTGCACCATGTCGCGCATCGCGCCCGACTTGTCATAATACGATCCGCGACCGCCTACGCCGACCGTTTCGGCGACCGTTATTTGCACATGATCGACAAATTGGCTGTTCCAGAGCGGCTCGAACAGGATGTTGGCGAAGCGTACCGCCATCAGGTTTTGCACGGTTTCTTTACCGAGATAATGGTCGATCCGGTAGATCTGTGTCTCGTCGAAATACTCCGCGAGGACGGCGTTGAGCGCCTTGGCAGAGGCGAGGTCGCGCCCGAAGGGCTTTTCCACGACGATCCGGGCATCCGGCCCAGCGATCCCGCGCTTGTGCAGCCGCTCCGCGAGGTCGCCGAACAGCGAGGGCGCCACCGAGAAGTAGAACGCGTTGACCGTGTCGCCGCGGACTTTCGATTTCAGATCATCCCAGCCGCCATCGCCTTTCGCATCGATCGCGACATAGTCGAGCATCGGCAAGAACCCGTCCAGCGCGCCTTCGTCGTCGCATTTGCTGCCACCGAATTCGGCGATCGCCGCGCGGACCTGATCGCGGAATTCATCCGGGGTCATCTCCGAGCGCGCGGCACCGATGATGGTGGAGCCTTCGGGAATCTGTCCCGCGCAATAGCGCCGAAACAGGCCGGGGAGAATTTTGCGATTGGCGAGGTCGCCAGTGGCGCCGAAAATCACCAGGTCGAAACGTTCGACGGGAATGACGCGCGAAACCATGGGCTGCTCCGTGTTTGGGGTCCGTTAGCGCTAACGACCCCCTTGTACTCACCTTAGCGGAACAAGTCTAGCATGGCAGCGGCGCGAGACAACGTAAGGGCGCGGATTAAGCGCTCTCACGCGAGAGAAATGCCTCAAGCGCCTGAATATCCGGCAGGATTTCTTCGGCCAAACCATCCGTGAACGCCGCGAAATCCGCGCGCGTTTCGGGCGGAACGGACAGAAGCACCGGAAAATCGGAGGCCATCGCCTGGGCGATCAGGTCGCGACAGCCGCGCCCCGCGGCTTCCTGTTTGCCGAACTTGTTGAGGATCACGATGGTGCCCGGTTGCGCCATCTCGAGCGCATGGCCGACCTGTGCGACGACCTCTTCGAGCGCACCCGCGTCGAGCGAACACGCCCCCGCGCCCTGCCCCAGATCCTGCGAAATCGTGCGGGTTTCGCCATCGGGGAGGATGCGCAGATGCATCTCGCACTCGAACCGCTGCGGCACCTCGGCGCGCACCATGCCAATCACGTCGCGCCCTTGCGACAGCAGCCTGTCGGCGAGCTGGGCAAGGAGCTTGTCGGCCGCGCCGCGCTCTTGGCATGTGATGAACCCGATCATTGCGCCTGTTTGGCGAGGCTTTCGCGGGCGGTCAAGGGGCCACGCCCTGAGACGGAGCGCAAGATCACGCCGCCAACGCCTTGCCGAAGCGCGGCAGACGCGCCCGTTTCATCAGCGCCCGGATCGGCTGCGGCTCGCCCGACAAACGCTCTGCCTCGGCGCGTACGGATTCGGTGATGGCGCGCATCTGCTCGGGGTGCTCGGACAGAAGCTGCCAGAGGAACCCGTCCGGATCACGCCGCTCCAGCCCCTCGCCCGCCAGTGTCCCGCGCGGGAAGTCCTGCGCGTTGAAGGTCAGGATCGCATCGGCGCTGCCCGCGATCGCCACGGCCAGAACGTGCAGATCGTTTTCGTCGGGCAAGACCAGCCGGTCCTCGATCCCCGGCTGCGCCGCCACCTCGGCCTTCGGGAAGGTGGCGCGCAGCAGCGCGATCTCGCCCCGCGCAACCGCTTCGTCGGCGGGCGCGCGGCGCGCGGCGGCCCGCGCCCATTCCTCGAGAATCCGCGCCGACCAGAGCGGACGATAGAGCCCCGCCTTCGCCGCCCCGATCAATATCTCGCGTAGCACCGTCGGGTAGAGCACGCAGGCATCGAGCACGACCCGCATCAGTCGAGCCGGAAGAACAGTGATTTCAGGTAACCTGATTCCGCCAGTTGCGGCAGCATCGGGTGGTCCGGCCCGGCATAACCGGTGTGGATCAGCTGCGCGGACCGCCCCGCCTTGCCGATGCCACGCGTGCAAGCTGCGCGGAATTGCGACAGATCGGCGGCGTGCGAGCAGGAGCACAGCACCAGATAGCCGCCCGGTTCGACCAGCGGCGCGGCCATCCGGGCGATCCGCTCATAGGCACGCAGCCCCGCTTGCAGCGCGGGCTTGGCGGGGGCGAAGGCGGGCGGATCGCAGATCACCAGATCGAACCGCTCATCTTCTTGATCCAAAGCGTCGAGCGTATCGAAGGCGTCCCCCTGACGCGTCGCGAACCGGGCGCTTGCGCCCATCGCCTCGGCGCCCTTGCTTGCCAGCTCGAGCGCCGACGCAGACGCATCGACCGACAAAGCGGATTGCGCGCCACCGGCCAGCGCGGCCAAGGCGAAGCCGCCCACGTGAGAGAAGACATCCAGCACCCGCGCGCCCTCGGCCAGCCGCGCCGCAAATGCGTGGTTCGGGCGCTGGTCGTAGAAAAGCCCAGTCTTCTGCCCGCCCATCAGATCGGCGAGGTAAATTGCACCGTTCATCGGCACCTCGACCGGGGCGTCGATCCCGCCACGGAGCGTGACCATCTCCTCGTCGAGACCTTCGAGATTGCGGGCCCGGCCCGCGCCGTTCTTGATGATCGTGGTGACGCCCGTGACCTCGGCCAGCGCGGCCTCGAGATCCGCGATCATCACCTCCGACCATGCCGCGTTCGGCTGGATCACCGCCGCGTCACCGAACCGGTCGATGATGACACCGGGCAGCCCGTCCGCCTCGGCATGGACCAAGCGATAGAAAGGCGCATCGAACAGGCGCACGCGCATCTCGAGCGCCCGGGCCAGCTTCAGAGTGATCCAGTTGCGATCGATCACCGCCTCGGCGTCGCGGCTCATCACCCGCGCGATGATTTTGGAGTTCGGATTGACCGTAACCGTCGCGAGCGGTCGCCGCTCGCCATCCTCCAGCGTCGCGATCGTGCCGGGCGCGATCGCCTTGGTGCGGCGGTCGGTCACCAGTTCGTCCGCATAAACCCAGGGAAAGCCGTGGCGGATCGCGCGGGCCTCGGCTTTCGGGCGCAGCCGGACGGTCGGACGGGTGGCGGGGTCTTCGGACTGGCTCATCGGGGGCTCCTTGCGCGCGCTGTCTCAGGCGCGGCCTTCCTAGCGCCAAGCGACCCGGCGCGAAAGCCCTCGCGCTTGCCGCATCCCCGCTCTGCCCCAGATAATCGACAAAGGGAACGGGTTGCGGCGTTAGCGCTAACATGGTAGCGAGGACGCAACCGCGATCCGCGCCCGCTGCGCGAGCGGCCCTTACGGGCTGCATGTTCCGCATCAGATGCATAGCAAGGAAAGGCCCCGCCGATGACCCTCGATGCCACAATCGCCCGTGTGACCGACCGAATCCGCGCCCGCTCCGAAGGCCCGCGCGGCGACTATCTCGCCCGGATGCAGGCCGCCGCCGATGCAGGGCCCGCCCGGGCGCATCTCAGCTGCGGCAACCAGGCCCATGCCTATGCCGCGATGGGAGAGGACAAGGACAAGCTCGCCGGCGAACGCGCCCCCAACGTGGGCATCGTGACCGCCTATAACGACATGCTCTCGGCCCATCAGCCCTTCGAAACATTCCCGCAGACGATCAAGGCTGCGCTGCGCGAGGTGGGGGCGACGGCACAGGTCGCGGGCGGGGTGCCCGCGATGTGCGACGGCGTCACGCAGGGCCAGCCGGGTATGGACCTGTCGCTCTTCTCGCGCGACGTGATCGCGATGGCCGCGGCAGTGGCGCTCAGCCACAACACCTTCGACGCGGCGCTCTACCTCGGCGTCTGCGACAAGATCGTGCCCGGGCTCATCATGGCCGCCGCGACCTTCGGGCATATCCCGGCGATCTTCATCCCCGCGGGGCCGATGACGACCGGCCTGCCCAATGACGAGAAGGCCAAGGTGCGCCAGCAATTCGCCGCCGGCGAAGTCGGCCGCGACGCGCTGATGGCCGCAGAGATGGCTTCCTATCATGGTCCAGGCACCTGCACTTTCTACGGCACCGCGAATACCAACCAGATGCTGATGGAGTTCATGGGTCTTCACCTGCCCGGCGCCTCCTTCGTGAACCCGAACACGCCGCTGCGCGAGGCGCTGACGGTCGCAGGCGCGAAACGCGCCGCCGAGATCACCGCGCTCGGCAATGACTACCGCCCGGCGTCGGAAGTGCTCGACGAGAAGGCCTTCGTGAACGGCATGGTGGGGCTGATGGCCACCGGTGGCTCGACCAACCATGTGCTGCACCTGCCGGCGATGGCGCGCGCCGCCGGGATCGTGCTCGATCTGGAAGATTTCGACGAGATTTCCTCGGTCGTGCCGCTGATGGCGAAAGTCTACCCCAACGGCCTCGCCGACGTGAACCACTTCCACGCCGCGGGCGGTCTGCAATTCATGATCCGTCATCTGCTCGACGCGGGCCTGCTGCACGAGGACGCCAAGACCGTCGCGGGCGACGGGCTGACCCGCTACACGCAGGAGCCGAAGATCACCGAGGACGGTCTGGTCTGGGAAGAGGCCGATCCCGAGAGCCAGAACGAAAAGATTCTGCGCAAACCCGCCGATCCGTTCCAGAAGACCGGTGGCCTGAAGCAGCTCGAAGGCAATCTCGGCCGCGGCGTGATCAAGGTTTCCGCCGTCGCGCCGGAGCGCCATGTGATCGAGGCGCCGGTCCGCGTCTTCAAGGAACAGCACGAGGTGAAGGACGCCTTCAAGGCGGGCGAATTCACCTCAGACACGATCGTCGTGGTGCGCTTCCAGGGACCTAAGGCGAACGGGATGCCGGAGTTGCACTCTCTCACCCCGACCCTCGCAGTGCTGCAGGATCGCGGGCTGAAAGTGGCACTGGTCACCGATGGCCGGATGTCGGGCGCCTCGGGCAAGGTTCCCGCAGCAATCCATGTCTCCCCCGAGGCCGCCGATGGCGGGCCGCTTGCGAAGCTGCAGGACGGCGATATGGTGCGGCTCGACGCGACGACGGGCGAGTTGACCTGCCTGAGCGAAGGCTTCGAGAGCCGCGCGCCGGTCGAACCCGACCTCAGCGGCAACCAGTTCGGCCTCGGTCGCGAGCTGTTCGGCGCCTTCCGCACCCATGTCGGCCCGTCCACAAAAGGCGCCTCGGTGGTGCTTTGAGTTTTCTAGCCTCCGGCGGGGATATTTGTACCAAGGCGAAAACAGGGTTCTGCTTTCGGCTTGGCAAGAAATATCCCCCGCGGAGCGTCCTGCCCTCTCCGCCCGCATGGGCGAACCAGACTGGAGTGATCCGATGACCCCGAGTGAACAATCCGCATCCGCCCGCAAGATCTGCGAACTGGCCCCGATCGTGCCGGTGATCGTGGTGAAGGACGTGTCTCATGCCGCCCCTCTTGCCAAGGCGCTCGTCGCGGGCGGCCTGCCTGCGCTGGAAGTGACGCTGCGCACGCCCTGCGCGCTCGACGCGATCCGCGCCATGGCCGATGTCGAAGGCGGCGTGGTCGGCGCGGGGACGCTCTTGACCCCCGCCGATGTGAAAGCCGCGAAAGCCGCGGGCGCGAAATTCGGCGTGTCGCCCGGCGCGACCGAAACGCTGGTGAAGGCCTGCGAAGATGAAGGCCTGCCGCTGCTGCCCGGTGCGGCCACTGCATCCGAAGTGATGAAGCTTCTCGAGATGGGTTACGACGTGCTGAAGTTCTTCCCGGCGGAAGCTTCGGGCGGCGCGCCCGCGCTGAAGGCGATCGGTGCGCCGATCCCGCAGGTCAGCTTCTGCCCGACGGGCGGCGTCAGCATGAAGAACGCCAATGATTACCTGAGCCTGCCCAACGTTCTTTGCGCGGGCGGCTCGTGGGTTGCGCCCGATGCGATGGTGCAATCGGGCGACTGGGCCGGGATCGAAGCGCTTGCGCGCGAGGCGGCGGCGCTGCCGCGCTAATCGCCCTGCTAGGGACGACGCGCCCGCCAGCCGCCGCGCCGCATCGGCGGGGCGCTTTCGCGGGTCAGACCTTCTTCGAGCACACGGGTCATCGGGTGCTCGGGCGGCGCCTGATACGCCGCGAGCACGGTGCGCATCGCTTCGCTCGCATCCATCCCCGGCCCGAGGCTCAACGCCCAGTCCATGAAGATCGAGCGGCACTCTTCCATAGTGATCCCGTCGATCTTGAAGCTCTCGCGGATCAGCCCTTTCGGGTCCGCCTCGCTCAATTCCATAAGTTTGCGCGCCATTCAGCCCTCCAGAGCCCTGTCCACGATGGCGGCTGTCTCGGTCGTGACCTCGTTCAGACGCGCCGCCAGAGCATCGAGATCATCCAGCCCCGTCTCGCGCAACAGGAAAGCGCGGCCGCCTTCTCCGATCGCCGCCATATCCAAGGGCTTCTCGCTCAGCAAGCGCCCGCCTGCCTGCAACCGCCACAGCAGACGATAGGCCGAGGCAAGCGCCTCACCCTCTTCGCGGGTCACGAACCCGCCGCGGGGGCCTGCGCGCAGTTGCGCCTCGGCCTTGCGCGCCGGGACGCCCGCGCGCAGCGCGAAGCTCTGGGCGAGCAGTTCGATATCCTGCAATCGCCCGGGGCCGACCTTCGCCTCCCAATCGCCATCGGGAGCCTTGGCCGCGAAGATCCGCGCCCGCATCTGCGCCAGATCGCGCAACACCTCGGCGCCGCCGCCTTTCGCCTGTAGAACCTTGAGACGGATCGCCTCGACCCGGTCGGCCAGATTGGCGCTGCCGGCGACCGGGCGCGCCCGGGTGAGCGCCAGATGCTCCCAGGTCCAGGCCTCCTCCATCTGGTAGCTCTCGAAGCTTTGTACCGAGGTCGCGACAGGCCCCTGCTTGCCCGAGGGGCGCAGCCGCATATCCACCTCGTAGAGCGTCCCTTCCGGCATCGGCGCGCTGAGCGCGGTGATCAGCGCCTGCGTGAGCTTCGCATAGTAAGCCCTTGAGGCAAGTGGCTTCTTGCCATCCGAGAACTCCTCCCCATCGGCGTCATAGATCACAATCAGATCGAGATCGGATTGCGCATTCAGCCGCTCGGCCCCGAGGCTACCCATGCCCAGAACCACCGCCCCCTTGCCCGGGCATGACCCGTAGCGGCGCGCGAATTCGCCCTGCACGACCGGCCAGAGCGCGCCCAGCACCGCGCCAGCCACATCTGCATATTGGCCCGCGGCTTCTGACGCATCGACGAGACCGCGCAGATGATGCACGCCCACGCGGAATTTCCACTCTTTCGCCCAACGCCGCGCCGCAATCAACGCGGCCTCGTAATCGTCGGCGCGCTCCATCAGCCGGGCGAGATCGGCTTCCAGCGCAGATTTTCCCGGCCAGGGCGCGAAGAACGAGCCGCCGAGAACCGCGTCCAGCACCCCGGCATTGCGCGACAGGTAGCTCGCGAGCCCCGGCGCAGTGGCGCAGATGTCGACGATGAGATCGACCAGTTGCGGATTGGCTTCGAACAGAGAGAACAGCTGCACGCCCGCGGGCAGCCCCTTGAGGAAGCCGTCGAACTGGGTGAGTGCTTCCTCCATGTTTGCTGCGCGCCGCATCCGGTCGAGCAGTTCCGGCTCCAGCCGCTTGAAGATCGCGCGCCCCCGCTCGGATCGGAGCGCCGGATAGCCCGTCCAGCCCTCGACGATCTCACGCGCGGCGTCGCTCAGTTCGGGGCGCTCGGCGGCGGCATCGGGGGCGAAGAAATCATTCGTCAGGCTTTCGACCCGCTCCAACCGGTCGCGCAGCCGATCGCGCCAGCGAGCCACATCGCCCTCGCCCATCATAGCGGCGATCCGGGCGAGCCCTTCTTCATTGCCGGGCAGAATCTGGGTCTGGGCGTCCCCCACCATCTGCAGACGGTGCTCGATCTCGCGATGCTCGCGGTAATGACCGATCAGTTCCTCCGCGACATCCTCGGCCACCCAAGTCTTCGCGGCGAGCGCACGCAGCCCGCCCACCGTGGTCCGGTCGCGCAGCGTCTCGTCGCGCCCGCCTGCGATCAGTTGCCGGGTCTGGGTGAAGAACTCGATCTCGCGGATGCCGCCCTGACCGAGCTTGATATTGTGGCCCGCCACCTCGATCGGACCGTGCAGCCCCTTATGCTCGCGGATACGCAGGCGCATGTCGTGGGCGTCCTGAATCGCCGCGAAATCGAGATGCTTGCGCCAGACGAAGGGCCGCAGGCGTTCAAGGAACTGCTCCCCCGCCGCGAGATCCCCCGCGCAGGGACGTGCCTTGATATAGGCCGCGCGCTCCCATGTCCGACCTTCGGCCTCGTAATAGAGCTCCGCCGATCCCATCGAGATGCAGACCGGCGTGACGGCGGCATCGGGGCGCAGGCGCAGGTCGGTGCGAAAGACGTAACCCTCGGACGTGCGATCGTTTAGCATCGCCGCCATCTTGCGCGTCGCCCGGATCAGTGCGCTGCGCGCCTCCATCGCCTCATCGGGGTCGTACCGGCTTTCATCGAAAAGGCAGATCAGGTCGATATCGGAGGAGTAGTTCAGCTCCCCTGCCCCCATCTTGCCCATCGCGAGCGCGACCATCCCGGCGGCGCTCTCGACATCATCGTCGCTCGCACCGGGTATCTTGCCGCGGCGGATTTCCTCGGCCACCAGCCGCTTCATCGCCAGATCGACCGCGATATCGGCAAGCCGCGTCAAGGCGCCGGTCACTTCCTCGAGACACCAGACGCCACCGAGATCGGCCAGTCCCGCGAGCAGCGCGACCCGCTGCTTCGCCCGGCGCAGCTCGCTCGGTAGATCGGCGAGGCTGACGGGCGTGATCCGCGCGAATTCATCGGCCAGCGCAGCTTCCGGATTGACTGAAATCGCAGACCGCAGCCACTCGGCCTCTTTCTCCATCAGGCCTTTGAGATATGGGCTGCAACCAGCCGTGCCCCCTAACAATTCGCGCAACTCCGGCGCGAGATCGGAAAACAGCTCTTCGGCCTCGGCGGCGCGGTCGGGCTCGAAAGGCAGGGGCGAACGGGTGAGACGCGAGGTAAACGGCATGGCGCCATGCTTACCCTGCGGGGCCAGCCGGTCAATGGGGATTGCTGTCACGCGCCATCTGGCCATAACTACACCCCGCCCCGGGGCGCATCCGCGCCCTGACCGCAAACCGTCCGGAGCCTCGCCATGAGCAAATCCCTGAAACGCGTTCGTGCCGCCCTCGAAGCCGCAGGCGCGCCTTTCGAGATCACCGAACCGGGCGAGGCCCGAACTGCCGAGATGGCGGCGCAGGCGGTGGGCTGCGAGGTCGATCAGATCGCGAAATCCATCATCCTTCGCGGAGAAGACAGCGGCCATGTCGTGCTCTTCATCACCGCAGGCGGCAACCGGGTGAGCGCCGAGAAGGCGAGCGCTGTCGCGGGCCAGCCCTTGGGCAAGGCAGACGCGGGGCTGATCCGCGCGGAGACCGGCTTCGCGATCGGCGGCGTCGCGCCGCTGGGTCATGTCGGGCCGATAACGGCTTTCCTCGACCCCCGGCTGTTCGATTTCGATACCGTCTGGGCCGCAGCGGGCACGCCTCGGCACGTTTTTGCCATCGCCCCGGCCGACCTGGAACGGATCAGCGGCGCGAAACGGGCCGATTTCACCGAATAAAACAAAGCAATTTCGGCGCCTTGCGGCAAAAATGTAAAAATCGTTTACATCCCCCCTTGCAAGACACGGTCCGACTTCCGATCTTGGAGATGTGAAAGGAATTCACATACTCAACCCGGAGGTTCCAATGTCCGCCTATTCCACCAACTCCATGCCCGTCGCGGTTGGTAACTGGTTTACCCGCGCCGTTAACTGGATGGATGGGAACGGCCCCGGCGCCTGGATCGCGCTGATGGTGGCCGGCTTCATCTTCGCAGGCCCCCTCGGCCTCGTCATTCTCGCCTTCATCCTGTTCACCGGCCGCTTCGGGCGTCGCTGGCGCACGGGTCAGGCGGTGCAGAAACGCGGCTTCGGCTGCTACGGCGCCGGTGGCGTCCATGTTTCGCGCTCGACCGGCAACGCCGCGTTCGACGCCTACAAGGCCGACACGCTCGAGCGACTGCAGCGCGAACAGCAGGAATTCGAAGAGTTCCTCGGCCGTCTGCGCGAAGCCCGCGACAAGGCAGAGTTCGACCAGTACATGGAAGAGCGCGCCAAGGAAGCGGCCCAGTCGGAGAACACCTCCGAAGAGGCGAAAGCCTAACCATATAGACAGTTCGCGACGCGAATTCAGCGCCCCGGTTGACCTGACCGGGGCGCTTTCTATGTCGTCACCATGAAACACTTGGCGGGTGAGCGCTCCTTTGCTAGCCTGCCGCCACCCCTCCCCAACGAGGCTTTTGATGCGCCATTCGCTTCCGCTTGCACCGCAGTTCTATGTAACCGCGCCGCAGCCCTGCCCCTATCTGGACGGCAGGTCGGAACGAAAACTGTTCACCGCCTTGCAGGGCGAGTCCGCCGAGAAGCTCAACAACGCGCTGTCGCGCCAAGGCTTTCGCCGGTCACAGAACGTGCTCTATCGGCCGTCCTGCGCCGATTGCACCGCGTGCCTGTCGGCCCGCATACGGGTCGCCGATTTCAAACTGTCGAAATCGCAGCGCCGGGTGATGAAGAAGAACGGCGACCTGCGGCGCACCGCGACGTCTCCCTGGGCGACAGAAGAGCAATTCGCCCTGTTCCGCCGCTATCTCGATGCGCGCCACGCCGATGGCGGCATGGCCGACATGGATATCTTCGAATTCGCCGCGATGATCGAGGAGACGCCCGTGAAATCGCGGGTCATCGAATATCGCGAGACCGCGGCCACTCCCGACAGCATGCGCGCGCTGATCGCGACCTGCCTGACCGATGTGCTCGATGACGGGCTGTCGATGGTCTATTCCTTCTACGAGCCTGAACGCATCCGCGACTCCCTCGGGACATACCTCATTCTCGACCATGTCGAGATCGCGAAGCGCGTGGGCCTTCCTTACGTTTATCTGGGCTATTGGGTACCCGGCTCGCCGAAGATGAACTACAAGGCGAACTTCTCCGCGCTCGAGATCTACAAGGGCGGCAAGTGGACCGATATCGGTGATCCCGCCAAGCACGAGACCGAGACGCATCCGCTCTCGGTGCCGCCGATCGCAGAACAAGTCGCGCGAATCCAGCTCCCCGACACACGCAACAGTTGAGCCACCACCACGCGCCGCCGACGCTCTCGCAGACGACTGCTCAACCGTTCGGCACTCGCCGTATGTCAAATGATTTTTTTAAAACTTTTCCACGACTTCCGTTGATTACGCGCGCGTGAACTCTGGACACTCCCGGCCTGTGGTGAAACGGTCCCGGCAGACCCGCCACGGAGGATACGAGGTGGGTGGCGAGGCGCGTCCTCGCGCAACGGAGCAATAATGGGAGGATCCTAAATGGACCGTCGTTCCTTTCTGACGAAAGCCGCGCTGGGTGGTGCGGCTGCGAGCACGCTGGCAGCCCCCGCGATCGCACAAAGCAACCCGCAGATCACCTGGCGTCTCGCCTCGTCCTTCCCGAAGTCGCTCGACACGATCTATGGCGGCTCGGAAGTCCTGTCGAAGATGGTCGAGGAAGCCTCGGACGGCAACTTCAAGATCCAGGTCTTCGCCGCAGGCGAAATCGTCCCCGGTCTTCAGGTCGCAGATGCTGTGATGAACGGCACGGTCGAAGCCTGCCATACCGTGGGTTACTACTTCTGGGGCAAGGATCCGACCTGGGCGCTCGGCGCGGCAGTGCCGTTCTCGCTCAACGCGCGCGGCATGAACGCGTGGCACTACCACGGCGGCGGTATCGAGCTCTATAACGAGTTCCTCGGCAAGCAGGGCCTCTACGGTCTGCCGGGCGGCAACACCGGCGCACAGATGGGCGGCTGGTTCCGCAAGGAGATCTCGACGGTCGAGGATCTCAAGGGCCTCAAGATGCGCGTTGGTGGCTTCGCGGGCAAGGTGATGGAAAAGCTCGGCCTCGTGCCGCAGCAGATCGCCGGCGGTGACATCTACCCGGCGCTCGAAAAAGGCACGATCGACGCGACCGAATGGGTCGGCCCCTACGATGACGAGAAGCTCGGCTTCTATAAAGTCGCGCCCTACTACTACTACCCCGGCTGGTGGGAAGGTGGCCCGACGGTCCACTTCATGTTCTCGAAAGAAAAGATGGAAGGCCTGCCGAAGCAGTATCAGCAACTTCTCCACACCGCCGCTCAGGCCGCCGATGCGGACATGCTGCAGAAATACGACATGAAGAACCCGAAGGCGCTCAAGACCCTGGTCGCCAACGGCACCCAGCTGCGCGCCTTCTCGCCGGAGATCATGCAGGCCTGCTTCAAGGCGGCCAACGAGGTCTATTCGGAGATGGAAGCGAACAACCCCGAATTCGCGAAGATCTGGGGTTCGATCAAGGACTTCCGCAAGGACTGGTTCACCTGGGAGCAGCTGGCCGAGTTCAACTACGATTACTTCATGATGAGCGAAGCCAACAAGGGCGAGCTGTAAGCCGCCCAAACTGGTCAAGCCAGAGAACCGAAGCCCCGGCGCGCTGCGCGCTGGGGCTTTTTCTATGCCTGCACGAGACCAGGCGCCGGGCGGAGATTCTGCGCGTGCAATGCTACATTGCAGCATGGTTTCAGAACTGTGACCACACACGACATAAAATTGCGTGATGCCCGGTTTACACCCGGAACCGGTCAAGTAAAGTGACCGCAATGTCCACACCGGAGGGAACGCCATCAATGGAGCGGTGTGGTCAGAAAAATTGACAGACATCCACGACTTGGGAGGAAACCATATGGATCGTCGTTCTTTCCTGCGCAAAGGTGCGCTTGGCGGGGCAGCCGCAGCTGCCAGTAGCGCACTCGCCGCACCTGCTATCGCGCAAGAAACCCCTACCGTGACGTGGCGCATGACCTCGTCTTTCCCCAAATCGCTCGACACGATCTACGGCGCCGCCGAGACGATGGCGAATTACGTCAAGGGAATGACGGACGGGAAATTCAACATTCAGGTCTTCGCGGCGGGCGAAATCGTGCCCGGCCTGCAGGCCATGGATTCGGTGTCGAACGGCACCGTCGAGGCTTGCCACACCGCGTCCTACTACTACTGGGGTAAGGATCCGACCTTCGCCTTCGCAACCGCAGTGCCGTTCGGCCTGAACATGCGCATGCAGAACGCCTGGTTCTACTATGGCGGCGGCAACGACCTGATGAACGAGTTCTACGCGAACTACGGCATCACCGCATTCCCCTGTGGCAACACCGGCGCCCAGATGGGCGGCTGGTTCCGCAAGGAGATCAACACGCCCGAAGATCTCAAGGGCATCAAGATGCGGATCGGCGGCTTCGGCGGCAAGGTCGTGGAGAAGCTCGGCGTCGTGCCGCAGCAGATCGCCGGCGGCGACATCTACCCGTCGCTCGAGAAAGGCACGATCGACGCCACCGAATGGGTCGGCCCCTATGACGACGAGAAGCTCGGCTTCTACAAGGTCGCACCCTATTACTACTATCCCGGCTGGTGGGAAGGCGGCGCCTGTCTGCACGCCATGTTCAACAAGAACGCTTACGAGCAACTGCCCGAGGCCTACAAGGTCGCACTGCAGGCAGCGACGCAGGCGGCGAACTCGGATATGATGGCGTCCTATGACTACAAGAACCCGACCGCGCTGAAGAAGCTCCTCGGCCAAGGGGCACAGCTGCGTCCGTTCAGCCAGGATATCCTCGAAGCCTGCTTCAACGCCGCGAACGAGGTCTACGACGAGATCAACAGTTCGAACGAGGCGTTCAAGAAGATCTACGACAGCCAGTTCAGCTTCCGCAACGACGCCTATGGCTGGTGGCAGCTGTCGGAGTTCAACTTCGACTACTTCATGATGCGCCAGCAGGCTGCGGGCAATCTGAAGATCTGAACCACGCCCAGCGTGAAACGAGAAGGCCCCGGGGTTCGCGCCCCGGGGCCTTTTTCGATCCGGGTGCGGCCCGACCTCACTTCGTGGTCGCGGCCCCTGCCGTCGCGCCTGCCACGGCGCCCACGGGTCCGGCCACGACAAGCCCGCCGACGCCGCCAGTGGCTGCGCGTTCGGTGGTGGTATCTCCACAGGCCGCGAGCGAAACTAGCAGGCCGCCCGCCATCACAATCGTCGCAATTCGCATCTTCTCGTCCTTTCGATAGCAGCCGCAACGCGCGACCTTCTCAAGGACAAGACGCCGAGACGCCTTTCGCGGTTCCCAAGCTCCGTGAAAGGCTGCTCGTCAGTTCCTGCGCGTCACCACACCTAGCCCGGCCCCGACGACCGCTCCGACAGGGCCCGCCACGACGAGACCGGCCACGCCGCCCGTCGCCGCCCGCTGCTCCTTGGTCTCACCACAGCCCGCCAGCGCAAGCAACGAAACCCCGAAAATCACCAGAAGAGGATACCGCATCCCTCGCCCTCCACTCTCTCTCTATAAAAAAGGGGCGGCCCCTGAAGGCCGCCCCGATCTTTCATTTTACGGTCGATCAGTTGCTGCCCGGTGTGGGAAGCGGGGGCAGCCCGCCCGGAGCCGCGCTTCCCGAGCTTGACCCGCCAGAGGTCGACCCACCGAGCGGCGCCAGAGACGGCAGTCCACCGAGGCCGCCCCCATCGCCCATGCCCGGCATCTGGGGCAGCTTGATCTCGACGTCCTTCAGATCAACCTGCGGCCCCTTGTAGTGCATCACCATGGCCGGGAAGGCGATCACGATGGCGATCATCGCAACCTGGATGAACACGAAGGGAATTGCGCCCCAGTAGATCTGCGAGGTCTTCACCGGCTCCATCTTCTTGCCGGTAACCTTGTCGATATAGGGTACCTTGGCCGCGACCGAGCGCAGGTAGAACAGCGCGAAGCCGAAGGGCGGGTGCATGAACGAGGTCTGCATGTTCACGCCCAGGATCACGCCGAACCAGATCAGATCGATCCCCAGCGCCTGCGCGGCAGGCGCCAGAAGCGGCACGATGATGAAGGCCAGCTCGAAGAAATCGAGGAAGAAGGCGAGGAAGAACACAAGGAACGACACCACGATCAGGAAGCCCAACTGGCCACCCGGAAGCGAGGTCAGCAGATGCTCGACCCAGACCTGCCCGTTCACCCCGTAGAAGGTGAGCGAGAAGACCCGCGCGCCCAGCAGGATGAACAGCACGAAGGCCGACAGGCGCGTCGTCGCCGCCAGCGCGTCACGCACGACGGGGAAGGTCAGACGCTTCTTGACCGCCGACAGCACCAGCGCGCCGACCGCGCCCATGGCGCCGCCTTCGGTGGGGGTCGCAACACCCAGGAAGATCGTGCCCAGCACCAGGAAGATCAGCGCCAGCGGCGGGATCAGCACGATGACCACCTGCTGGGCCAGACGGCTCATCAGGTTGATCTTCAGCGCCTTGTCGAGCAAGGCCACGATATAGACCACGATCACGGCCGCACCGGCAGCCAGGATCTCGGAGTTGTTGACGCTCGATCCGCTCGCCTCGAAATACTTCTCGGCGAAGATGAAGACCGCGACCGCACCTGCCAGCGCGACAAGGAGCGACATCACACCCGAGCCGAGCGTACGCGCCTCTTTCGGCAGGGCCGGCATCGACTTCGGCTTGATGATCGACATCACGAGCACGTAGCCGAGGTAGATGCCGGTCAGCACCATACCGGGGATCAGCGCGCCCTTGTACATGTCACCCACCGAAACACCCAGCTGGTCAGCCAGAACGATCAGCACCAGCGAAGGCGGAATGATCTGCGCCAGTGTCCCAGACGCCGCAATGACACCTGTGGCCACCTTCCGATCATAGCCGTAGCGCAACATGATCGGCAGCGAGATCAGGCCCATAGCGATCACCGACGCCGCGACCACGCCCGTGGTCGCCGCCAGAAGCGCGCCCACGATGATCACCGCATAGGCGAGACCGCCGCGCACCGGACCGAACAACTGACCGATCGTGTCGAGGAGATCCTCGGCCATGCCCGATTTCTCGAGCACGATGCCCATGAATGTGAAGAACGGAATGGCAAGTAGGGTCTCGTTCGACAAGACCCCGTAGAACCGTTGCGGCATCGCATTCAACAACGGCCAGTCAAGATTGATCGTCCCGCCGGAATAGCCCGACAGTTCAACGCCGATGACGAAGAACAAAAGACCGTTGGCCGCGAGCGCGAAGGCCGCAGGATAGCCGATCAGCAGGAAGACGATCAGCGAGATGAACATGATCGGGGCCATGTTCTGAGCAATAAGCTCGAGCATTACAGACCCTCCTCTTCGGCGATGGGATCATGGCCGTGATGGCCCGCGCTGTCGGCATGGGGATCCGCGATCAACCCACGCATCACGCCGATCTTCTTGATGATCTCGGACACGCCCTGGAAGAACAGCTGCCAGAAGCCGATCAGCAGCAGGAGCTTGGCCGGCCACAGGATCAGACCGCCCGAATTCGTCGACATCTCGCCCGAGCGGATCGAGATCATCACGAAGGGAGTCAGCTTGAACAGCATCAGCACGACGAACGGCATCAGGAAGAAGATATGCCCGAGCAGATCGATCCAGTGCTGCACTTTCCGCGAGAACGCACCATAGATGATGTCGATGCGGATATGCTCGTTTTGCTTGAGCGTGTATGCGGCAGCGCCCAGAAACGCCGCGCCGAAAAGATACCATTGCAATTCCAGCCAAGCGTTCGACGACATGTCGAAGGCTTTGCGTACAATGGCGTTGGTCGCACTCACGAGGACCGACACCAGAATAAGCCACGACACCGCCTTGCCGATGGTCTCGTTTATCCGGTCGATCGCGCGTGAAAGGGCCAGCAAAGCGCCCATCTCACTTCCTCCCTAATTTTGTCCCGAAAGCCTGCCCGAGGCTTTGCCCGTGATTGGCCGAGTGGAGGCGAAAGGTCAAGCAATTAAGGCCCTATCTGGTCTGTTCACTTGACCAGATCGACCTAAAAACATCGCTCCCCAGCGCCGACCTGGCGGCTGACGAAGCGTCAACGGGATCACTTTGATGCGACTGACCTAGCGGCACCCGCGTCGCATGCCGCTTATGATTTCTCAAAGTTGCGACTCGCAGGCCGCGATGCGCAACAATCGGGAAGAAATTTCCTCCCTTCGCGACATTTTATTCAGCGTTTGGGCATTGACGCCTCCTGCACCCGCTCATAATGTCCGCGCAAAGCAGTCCGAAAGGGATCCGCAATGGATGCGATTCTTCTTGTCGTCGTAGGAGCCAAGCGCATGGGCCGGTAACGGTTAGACCATGAAGGTTCCCATGCGCCCCCGCCTCAAAGCCGGGGGCTTTTTATTGGACGATTGGACGCTTGAGAGGTAGCGGCGGGCGGCGTGGCCCTCGCGCAAGGATGGAGTGAGCATATGGCACGGCAGATGACCGGCGCGAAGATGGTGGTTCAGGCGCTGAAGGATCACGGAGTCGAGGTAATTTTCGGCTATCCGGGCGGCGCGGTCCTTCCGATCTATGACGAGATTTTCCAGCAAAACGACATCCGTCACATTCTCGTCCGCCACGAGCAGGCCGCGATCCACATGGCCGAAGGCTATGCGCGTTCGACCGGCAAGCCGGGCGTGGCGCTGGTGACCTCGGGCCCGGGCGCGACCAATGCGGTGACGGGTCTGACCGACGCGCTGATGGACTCGATCCCGCTGATCGTGCTGTCGGGTCAGGTGCCGACCTTCCTCGTGGGCACCGATGGTTTTCAGGAGGCCGACACGGTGGGCATCACCCGCCCCTGCACCAAACATAACTGGCTGGTGAAAGACCCCGCGAAACTCTCCGAGACGATCCATCAGGCTTTCCACGTGGCGACCTCGGGCCGCCCCGGCCCGGTGCTGATCGACATGCCCAAGGACGTGCAATTCGCGGTGGCCACTTACTGCGAGCCGAAAGCCGCGAAGGTCGACCATTACCAGCCGCAGGTGAAAGGCGATCTGGACGCGATCACCAAGCTGGTCGAGCTGATCGAAACCGCCGAGAAGCCGGTCTTCTATACCGGTGGTGGCGTGATCAATTCGGGCCCTGCCGCGAGCCAGCTGATGCGCGAACTGGTCGACGCGACCGGCTTCCCGATCACCTCGACGCTGATGGGTCTGGGCGCCTACCCTGCCTCGGGCAAGAACTGGCTCGGCATGCTCGGGATGCACGGCCTCTATGAAGCCAACCTCGCGATGCATGGCTGCGATCTGATGATCAACCTCGGCGCGCGCTTCGACGACCGGATCACCGGCCGCGTGGCGGACTTCTCGCCGAAATCGACCAAGGTGCATGTCGATATCGACGCCTCCTCGATCAATAAGATCATCGCCGTCGACCTGCCGATCCTCGGCGATATCGGCCATGTGCTCGAAGACGTGCTCAAGGTCTGGAAATCGCGCGGGCGCAAGGTGAACAAGCCCGCGATCGAGAAATGGTGGAAGAAGATCGACGAGTGGAAGAAGGTGAACTGCCTCGCCTACACCAACTCGGAAAAGACGATCAAACCGCAATATGCGCTGCAGCGTCTCGAAGAGCTGACCAAGGGCATGGATCGCTACATCACCACCGAGGTGGGTCAGCACCAGATGTGGGCCGCGCAGTTCCTCGGCTTCGAGGATCCGAACCGCTGGATGACCTCCGGGGGCTTGGGCACGATGGGCTACGGCTTCCCGGCGTCGATCGGCGTGCAGATCGCCCATCCCGAGAGCCTCGTGATCAACGTGGCGGGCGAGGCGAGCTGGCTGATGAACATGCAGGAGATGGGTACCGCGACCCAGTTCCGCGTGCCGGTGAAGCAGTTCATCCTCAATAACGAGCGTCTGGGCATGGTCCGCCAGTGGCAGGAGTTGCTGCATGGCGAGCGCTACTCGCATAGCTGGTCCGAAAGCCTGCCCGATTTCGTGAAGCTCGCCGAGAGCTTCGGCTGGAAGGGGATGCAGGTCTCCGACCCCGCCGATCTCGACGATGCGATCATGGAGATGATCAAGCATGACGGCCCGGTGCTATTCGACTGCCTCGTGGAGAAGCACGAGAACTGCTTCCCGATGATCCCGTCCGGCAAGCCGCATAACGAGATGCTGCTGGCGGCCGATGCCGATGTCTTCAAGGAAGGCGCTGCGCTGGTGTGAGCGACGCCGGGGGCTCTGCCCCCGGCCCCCCGGGATATTTGGACCAAGCCGAAGATCGGGTCCGAACTAGGAAAAGGAGAGAGGCAATGGCCGCTCTGAAAATCAAGAAAGGCTCCTCGAGCCATTCCGCTTACGACCTGCGCGACAGCCACGATCAGATTGAGCGCAGCCATACGCTCGCCGTGATCGTGGATAACGAGGCCGGGGTTCTGGCCCGTGTGATCGGGCTGTTCTCGGGCCGCGGCTACAACATCGACAGCCTGACCGTGGCCGAGGTGGACCATAAGGGCCATCGCAGCCGGATCACCGTCGTCACCCGCGGCACCGAGAACGTGATCGACCAGATCAAGGCACAGCTGGGCCGCATCGTGCCGGTTCACGAAGTGAAGGACCTGACCGTCGAGGGCTATCCGGTCGAGCGCGAACTGGCGCTGATCAAGGTTGCGGGGACCGGCGACAAGCGTATCGAAGCGCTGCGTCTGGCCGAGATCTTTCGCGCCAATGTGGTCGACTCGACGCTGGAGAGCTTTGTCTTCGAGATCACCGGCACGCCCGAGAAGATCGACGCTTTCGCCGATCTGATGCGCCCGCTGGGTCTGGCCGAAGTGGCCCGCACCGGGGTCGCGGCGCTGTCGCGCGGGGCCTGAGCCCGAGCGACATGGCCGAGCCGCATCCCGCCACCGATCCTGCTCTGGGTGTCGTCATCGTCACCTATCGGTCCTCGGACGTGATCGCGGCCTGCCTCGCCTCGCTGCGGGCGGCGACCGGCGTGGCGCTGCATGTGGTGGTAGTCGACAATGCCTCGCCCGATGACACGGTCGAGGTGATCCGCGCGGCTGTCCCCGATCTGATGGGGGCTGCGGAGGCGGGTCAGGAAGGCATTGCGCTGATCGAGGCGGGAGCCAATGGCGGGTTTGCTGCGGGCGTCAATCTTGGCCTCGCGCGGCTCGCGGCCAATCCCGCGCCCGACCGGTTCTGGCTGCTCAACCCCGATTGCGTGGTGCCGCCCGAGACGCCTGCCGCCCTCGTCTCGCATGATCCCGGACCGCGAGGCGCCGCGATGATCGCGCATCGGGTGGTCTATGGTGACGCGCCAGATACGATCCAGATTGACGGCGGAGTGATCGACCGGCGCACCGGGATCACCCATAACCTGAACCAGTTTGCCCCCGCGGACAGCCCTGCTCCGGACCCGGAGCACATCGACTTCGTCACCGGCGCGAGCCTAGTCGCCACCCGCGCCCATCTCGAGCGCGCGGGGCCTCTGACGGAAGATTATTTCCTCTATTACGAGGAGGTCGACTGGGCGCTGCGCCGGGGCAATCTGCCGATCTCCTATTGCGCAGGCGCAATCGTTCATCACGTCGCGGGCACGGCGATCGGCTCGCAGCGGATGGGCTCGGTCGCCTCGCCGTTCTCGCAATATTTCAAGCATCGCGCACGAGCGATGTTCCTGCGCCGCCATTTCCCCGCCGGTCTGATCGGCGGCGCGGCGTGGTCGCTTGCCAAAGCCGCGCAATTGCGGGCGCAGGGGCATGGAACGGAAGCCGCGGCCCTGTTGCGGGGTTTTTTCGGAATGGCACCGCCCGATCCGGTTCTGGCCGCGCTCAGCCCGGAGGCGCGGGCAAAGATCGGCCGTTAATCCCGCCGATGACTCTGTGCAAACCGCGTGTAGCTGGTGGCACGCGCCTCAGGCCGTGCCGTGTCCTCGGGGTCGTCGGCCCGCTCTTTCACCGCCTCGGTCAGCATCCACATGCCGGCGCCGAACAGAAAGAAGGTGAAGGCGTAGATCGATTCCCAGACATAGACGGTGCAGAGCGTGAAGGTCATCCCCGCGAAGGTGAACACCCAGGAGCGACGGAAATTCTGCATCCGCGTATCGCCGCTGAAATCCCGGAACATCACCTTGAACAGCCCCCAGACATAGCCGCTCGTGACCAGCAGGAAGCCGGGGATGCCATAGCGCACCGCCATCACCAGCCAGAAATTATCCATCGAGCCGGAATACATGTACCACGGTCGCACCCAGTCGTTCAGGCCGATCCCGAAGACCGGGTTGGCCCAGACATTCTTCAGCCCCCACTCGAAGATGATCGTGCGCCAATAGGCGGTATGGGCCGAGAAGGTCGCGTAGCTGAGAAACACCATGATCGGCGAGCGGTTCGACAGCAGGTCAACCGTGACATAGGCGAAAGCGAAGAGCCCCGTCAGCAGCCACCAGCGCCATTCGATCCGCACGAAGGTGATATACCAGCCGATCAGCCCCAGTTGCAGCAGCAGCGACAGAAGCGCGCCCGAAGACAGCGCGAGAAAGCCATTGAGCAGGATCATCCCGCTCGCCACCACCCGCCACCCGAGCGATTTGATCCCGTCGAAGGCCACGAAGGCGAAGGCGAAGACGACCGAGCAATAGAGCCCGAAATGGATCGGATGCGCGAAGGGGCCCTGCACACGCTCCAGCCCCAAGCGCGGCTCCTGAAAGTTGTAGGTGATCGTGCTCATTCCCGGCAGCTTGTCGATCAGCGTCGGGATCAGGGTCGTGCCGGTCTTGGTCTCGTAAAGCGAAAATGGCGTCAGGATCAGCACCGACCAGATCAGCACCTTGCCCAGCGCCGCGAAATCCTCGCGCGAGCGGATATAGGCGCGCCCGATCAGGTAGCCTCCCAGCACCTCGAGCCCCACCGAGCCCGCTTGCTGAATGACGCGATCCGGGTTGTTGACCGCGAGCGCGACCGACAGCCACAGCGCATGGAACAGGAACAGCCAGTCCACCGGCAATATCCGCCCCGCGCGCCCGCTGAAGACCCGCGCGAAGGCGGGCAGGATGAAGAACATCAGCACGAGACGGCTTCCGGTGATCGCAAGCGGGCCGAGGTTGAACTTGAAGGGCAGCAGGATCGACAGCACGAACAACAGCACCGGCCACGGCAGTTTCGCGGTCGCGAGCGCGGCGGTCTCGGCAATGCGGTTTCGCCCACCCGCACGGCGTGTCGGGCGCGCATGCTCCGGCATGGTGCCACCGATCGCCCCGGCGCGCATCAGCGCATCGCCCCGCTCACCGCCGGGCGGCTCGCGATCAGATCAAGGGCTTCAAGCTCGCCGTGGAAGCTGCCCTTGCCGAAGGGATTGCCCAGCGCAAGGCCCCAATATTCCATCGGCTTGAGCCGCCCCGAGACGGTGCCTTTGCCGATCACCTCCTCGCCCGCCAGCACCTCGAAAAGACTATCCTCCGAGGCGTAGCGGAAGGTGATGTCGTGCCATTTTCCGTCATAGATCGGCACGCGTTTGGTGCGGAGGAACAGCCGCTGCCCACTCTCGGGCCAGAACTCGACCTCGAAGGTACCGCGCCCGGTAACCCGCACGATCAGCGATTGATGCAGGCGCAACAGTTCTCCCGCGGATTTGTAATCGCCCATCGCTCGCAGGCTCATATGCAGCGAGAAGCGATCTGCTCCGAAGAGAGGGGCGACCATCTCGCGCGGGATCACCACTGCGCCCCCGCCGAGCCCGAATTCCAATGCGCCGGGGCTGAGCGGGATCGAGTCGAGCACTTTCGGCTGCGACCCGGCATGCGAGATCACCCGGCCCAGTTGCGGATCGTAGCTGAGGATACGGTCGCCGCGGACCATGACGTAGCCGGTGCTCTGCGCGCTCCGCCCATCGGGCAGCGTGAGCGAGAGGGTCGCTTTGTGCCGACCCGGCATTCGGAAGCCCACCGGCACCTGCACACCATCGAGACTGGTCTGCCCGTCGATCTGCCATTCATAGGCGACCTCGGCGGGGTCCACGCCTTCGGGAAGCACACTCGCGCGCGCATCGAATTGCAGCGTCGTGCCGCCTCCCTCGCCGCGGGCAAACCGCATGACCGGCTGGAACGCATCCGGACCGCCGAGGATATCCAGCATCGGCGCACCGATCCCGCTCCCGGCCAATGGACCACTCGGCAGATAGGCGTAATTCGCGATCTCACGCGGCGCACCGGTGCGCGCGGCGACGAAAATATCGTCGTAATAGCCCGCGCGCTGCGGCGTGATGTCCTGGATCAGCAGGTTGTCCCGTACCCTCCAGTCGGGCTGCCCCGCGGGCCCTGCGATCTCGCTCACCGCATTGCGGGCGATCTCGACGGCGCGGGCGTCGCGCGCCACGCGGATCTGCGGGATCCAGAGAACCGGATCGCGTTTCTCGCCCTCGGAATAGACATCATGGATGAGCGTGTTGTTGGCGATCTTCACGCCGTCCGCCTCCCCCAAAGTGATCCCGTGCAGGTGGGCGTTGATGATGACGTTCCCGCTGATCTCGACGTTGCGGTAGAACATCTCCGCCCCGGCCTTGCCGCGATCGACCAGCTCGTTGCGCATCAGGATCGACTGGGTGAAGCCGCCCTCCCCGGAATTGAGCAGATTGCCCCGGATCGCGATGTCGCGGCTGGGGCGTTCGGTGCCTGCGGTCCAGAACTGGATCATGTCGGCATGATCGCCGGACGCGACCGCGCGACGGAAATCGTGAATGTGGTTGCCCGCGATCTCGGCGCGCTCGATCTGGGCGAAGTTTAGCCCGTCCATCCGCATGTCGTGGATATCGTTGCCGACCAGATTCAGATCGGTGCAATCGGTGAAGATCGCGCCGCGATAGAAGCGTCGGAACTCGGAGCTCTCGACCCTGATCCCGGTCGAGGCGCGCACGGCGAGGCCGAAAGCAGTCGGCAGCGGGCCCTGTTCGATCAACTCGGGATCGGGCGGCGCGAGGTCACCGTCGAACACTACATTGCGGATTGTCAGATCGCGCGTGGTAAAGACCTGAAACGGGCGCGTGTTGGACCGGTCTCCCTCTGCGTAACGATAGTCGAAAATCACCGCCTCGATCACGACATGACTGACCTCCTGCAGGTCCATTCGCGCGATCACCGCCGGGTTGCCCGGATCGGCAGAGCGAAAGGTGATCGGCGCATCCTCGCGCCCCGCCATACCCCGCAGCTCGAGAGCGTCATAGTCGCCCGGCGCGATCAGGACCGTATCGCCCGGCTCCAGCTTCGCCCCGATCCGCGCGAGTGCTTCCGTATCCGAGACCTGCCAGTCGCGCGCCATTGCGGGCCATGCGCCGAGCATGACAAATCCGACGGCCAAAAGCCCACGCCATCCGACGCGGGCCGCATGCCTCGTGGTGAATGCGATCTGCTCCATCGCTGCCTGCCTGTCCCGGGCCGCTTCTTGCGGCTCTGATGTCTTGACGTCACGCTAGCGTGAGGGCGATCAAGGCAGCAAGTGCTTTAACCCAGATTTAACTTTTCACGTCGCCTTTGTGGCCTTCGCGCCGCTAAAGCCGCCCGAAAATCACCTGCCGCAGCATCCAGCCCATCCGCGCGAGCCGCAGCCTTGCGAGCGTCCCCACCGCGCGGCGACGCTCGGTCGCACCGTTCAGCTCGGGATGGCGCAGGACCTTCGGCAGATGGGCGAGTATCGACACCGGCATCAACAGCGCCTTCGCGCCCCAACGCAGCCGCGCGGGCAGGCTCGCGCCATTCACACCGAAGCCTTCCTCGGTCAGGCGCCGCCATTTGCGCGACAGCGCCGCCCAATCCTGCCGCGACGGATGGCCCACGCGCAGCCTTTCTGCATAAACCAGAGAATACCCCTTCGCGGTCGCCCGACGGCACCAGTCCAGATCTTCCGACAGCCCGGCGATGAAGGGGCCGGTGGCCTCATAAACATCGCGCCGGGTCAGCAGGTTGCCGGTGCCGGAGAAGCCTTTCTCCTCGATATAGCGGCGGAAATCGAATGCGAAGACGGTCTCGAACGCCTCCGCGCCGGAACGCGGCGGCGGAGTCTCTTCGAAGACGAAGACATGCCCGCCGACCAGATCGCCCTGCCCGGCCACGGCGAAAGCGGTCGCGATCCAGTTCGGGTCGGCCACGCAATCGCTGTCGATGAAGAACAGCCGCTCCGCCGTCGTCTCCGCCACGCCGCGATTGCGGGCCTCTGCCGCGCCCTTCTTGGTCTCGGTGACGATCCGAAGGTCGGGATAGGCCGCGCGGACGGGGCCAAGATCATCGGTCGAGCCATTGTCGACCACCAGCAGCTCGCAACGCGCATCCAGCTGCGGCGAAAGCGTTTCCAGGCAGCGCATCAGCCGCGAGACGTCATTGTAATGCGGGATGATGATCGCGGCCTCGGCCATCACAGCGCCTTCATCAGGTTTAACAGCGCCGCGTCATAGACGGCGAGCCGGTCGATCCCCCGCGCCAGCGCCGATTGCGCCTCTGCGGCCAGCGTCTCGCGATTGGCGAACCCTCGCTCCAGCGCCGCCATCACCGTATCCGCAGCCGCCGTGGTCGCATCGACCGTGTGATCGTAGCCAAGCGCGCCGAAAAGCCCCGCGAACTTTCGGCTATAGGCAAGCGGCACCACCGCGACACCCGCCGAAAATGCCGCGATACAGGCATGCATCCGCGCCCCGGTGAAGAAATCGAGCCCGGCGATATAGCTCTTGGCCCCGGAGGGGCTTGCGAAGGCAGGCGCGCAGATCACGTCATGCTCGGCCGCCAGCGTCTCACAGGCGCGCAGGTCATCCTCGATCACCATCGGGCCTTCGGGCACGATCACATGCGGGACCAGATGGACCTCCGCTCCCTGCCCCTTGAACCAGTCGATCGCGCGCGCGATCAGCGCGGGATAATCCAGCGCCATCCCGAAATCATTGCTCCCGTGATAGCCCCCCGCCATCAACAGCCCCGAGACATTGAGACCGACGCGCACCGGCCCACCATCACGCGGCGCGGGCGGATCAAAAGGCAGCCGCAGCGCCAGATCGGAGGCCAGAACTGGAGCGCCGCGATAGCCCAGATCGTCCAGCGCCGCGCGCGAGCGTTCGTCGCGCACCGCCACCAAAGCCGAACGGTTGAGGCTCATCCGCGCCAGCCGCTTCGACCAGCCCTTGGTGAACGGCCCCACGGTCTGCGGCGCGACCACCAAAGGCGTGCCCGCGAGATGGGCGGCGAACTTCATCCAGAACATCTTCACCAGCCGCGAGGTGCCGTAGATGTCCGCGAAACTGTCGCCGCCGCCAATGTCGATCACCAGATCGGCGCCCTTAACTTCGGCCCACAACCCTTTGGGAGATTTCAGAAACGCGCCATCCACCTCGATCAGCCGCAGGTCTTCGCCCGCGACATAGGGCGCGCGCCGGTCCTTCCAGTCGAGCACGGTAATCGCGATCTCGCGCCCCGCTTTCGTGGCCAGATCGCGCAGCAGGGCGATCTCCGACACGGTCAGCGCGCCGACGCCAAGATTGTCCGAGCGCGTCGAGTGGAAGATCAGGCAGACGCGCAGCGTGCGGTTCATATCCGTCCTCGCCAGACGCGGCGCATCGTGCCTGCGAAGTTGCGCAGGTTCCGCGTCACCGGGTTCTGCAACGCGCAGGCGCGCAGGTTCATCCCCTCGTAGCGCGGGATCGGGCGTGCCATCAGCTTGAGCGCCGCGAGACGCGCGAAAAGGGCGCGGCGGCGTTCGCGCTGACCGGGTTGGATCGCGGCGAGTTCCGCCACATCGAACGGCGCGGTCTCGACCGCCTCTGCCGCCTCGGCCTCCCTCAGAATGTCCGCGCCGAGCCGCGTGCGCGCCACGATCAGGCTGCGCCCCGGCGCCTCTTCGAACAGCGGATAGCCTTCGTCATCGGCTTCCCACGCATCGGCGCAGACCAGATCGGCGGCAACCCCGGTGCCATCGGCGCAAATCTTGCAGCGATGCTGGACATGGCGCGAGAGCACCCCGCCCCAGGCCGCGTGATAGCTCGTCTCGCGGGTGGCGCCATCATGTAGCGTGGCCACCGTCTTGCCCGGCCAGCCATTGCCGCGATAGCGCAGGCCTGTCAGTCGATCCTCGGGCGCGCCCATTTCCGCCAGCAACTCCCGCGCGCCCTCCGCGCTGGGAACGCCCGCGCAGAAGAAGGACAGGATCACCGGGAAAGTCCGCGCGAGTTTCGGATCGCGCGCCACAAGCGCCCGCAGTGCCACCGCATCGCAAGGCTTCCCGATCACCGCGAAGCGTCGCCCATCCGCGATCAGCGACGACAGATCGGCCAGTGGGGCCGAGGGCGCATAGCGCGAGCCCGCCGCCCCCAGAACTTCCTCGCGCGTGGTACTCAGCCGCATTCGATTGCCGATCGGGTTCTCGGGATCGGGCTCGATCTGCGCAATGGCATCGACGCGCCCCGATTGCAGCAGATGCAGCGCCAGCGCCGAGAGCGCCCCGCCCGAAGCCCCCGCATGGCGCAGATCCGCGTCGGTGGCATGGCCGCTCTTCATCTCCATGAACCGCCCCCAGAGCGGCTCCTCTCCGGGCGCGACGCGCTGAGCGCTCTGGCCCAAGCCCGGGCAGCAGGCGGCAATCGCGGTCTCCGCACGCGCGCTGATCTCGGCGCTTTGCACCGGGCGCAGAAAGCCGCGCGCGTCGAGCTCCATCGCGATCTCGTCAGGCGCGACCCCGGCGCACAGCCCGCAGCCTGCACAGAGATCGCCCGCAGCGACTTGCGAGAGCGCATCGCTCGAAGGCGTCGAAATGGGGCTGTGATGGTTCATGCTCGGCCGCTCTGCTTTTTCACGAAGTTGAACAGCAAAGCCGGGAATCTGGCAAGGCGGAACACCGCCGGAGACCTCGGTTGACGTGGCCGTCAGGCCACAGCCGTAATGCCGCGCTTGACCAAGCGGTACCCGGGGCGGGATTATGGGCGCAAAACATGCGCGGGCGGCCAAACCCCGCGCCATATCGGACAGTACATGCTTCGCACCGCGATCTTCATCCTCAGCGGGAACGCCGCCACCTCGGCACTGATGCTCGCGCGCAACCTCGCAATCGCGCGGCTGATCCCGGTCGCCGATTACGGCGTGGCCGCGACCTTCGCGATGGTGATGGCGGTGATCGAGATGGGCTCGACGCTGGGGCTGCAGCAGCAGATCGTGCAGTCCAAGCGCGGCGACGACCCCGCGTTTCAGGCCGCACTGCAAGGTTTTCAACTGCTGCGCGGCGTGATCGCGGCGGCGGCGCTGTTCGTGCTGGCGGGGCCGATCGCCGACTTCCTCGCGATCCCGGAGGCCGCATCTGCCTATCGCTGGCTCGCGCTGGTACCGCTCCTGACGGCGGCGCAGCATTTCGACATCCACCGCGCCCAGCGCAGGGACCACTATCGCCCGATGCTGCTGACAGGCGCCCTGCCCGCACTGGCCGCGCTGATCGCAATCTGGCCGCTCTCGCGTCTCTTCGACGACTGGCAGGTGGCGCTTTGGGCGATCCTGCTGCACGCAGCCCTCGGGGTTCTGGTCTCGCACCTGATGGCCGAGCGCCGCTACCGCCTGCGCCTCGACCGCGCCGAGATGCGCGCGAACCTGCGTTTCGGCGCGCCGCTTCTGGCCAATGCGGCCCTGATGTATCTCGTCTTTCAGGGCGACAAGATCATCGTCGGGCGACTGGCAGGAATGGAGGCGCTGGCGGTCTTCGCGATGGGCATGACACTGACGCTGACGCCCACGCTGATTGGCGCGAAGTCGGTGCAGAACCTCTTTTTACCGAAACTCTCGGTCGCACATGGCCGTGCGGACGCCTCCGCGCATCGCCAGCTTGCCGGGGCGACATTCGAGGGGATGTTCCTCACCGGATCGACCCTCCTGCTGGGCACGGTCCTGATCGGACCGTTCGTCGTCACCGCCCTTCTGGGGACGAAATATGCAAGCCTCCTGCCGCTCCTGATCCCCTTCGCGCTTATGAACGCGCTCCGCGCGATCAAGAACGGGCCGAGCACGGTCGCGCTCTCGGCGGGGCAGACCGATAACGGCTTTTGGGGGAACCTGCCCCGGATCGCGGTTCTCCCGGTGAGCTATTGGGCGCTTGCCCAGACCGGCTCGGTCGTGCCGGTGATCTGGCTCGGGGTCACGGGCGAGGCGATCGGTCTCGGCGTGGCGCTCTGGCGGCTGTCGCGGGTTATGGCGCTGCCACAGGTTGGCCGCGCTGCGCTGACGACCGCACTCGTGCTGGTCGCGATCCCGCTGATTACACTTGCCGCGCCCGGCACGCTGCTGATCTGGCCGATCGCGCTGCTCCTGATCGCGGCGCAACTTGTCGCCCTGCCCCATCTGCGGGCCTATTTCGGACACCCGCAGATCGGCACTGCCTGACGCCGCGCCTCTGTACGATTTTCGTGCTACACTCTCCGATGACGCGCGCCATAAACCAAAGAGGGAGGATCGGTATGAACCGGTTTCTGGGTTATGTCTTCGTCGCGGCGCTCTCACTCGCAACGCCTGCCCTCGCGGAGGAGATGCGCGAGGTTCCGGTGTATTTCTCAGCCGGAGCGGATAACGCGGTTCTGAGCGATCGCATCAAGGGCTATGACAGCGTGATCTACACGATCGGCGCCGAGGCCGGTCAGACGATCGATATCAAGCTGTCCACGAAACACACCGCCACGTATTTCAACCTCTACGGCCCTGGGAGCGGGCCCGGCGATCAGGCGATCATGAACAGCCAGTTCACGCCCGAGCTGAACCACTACACCGGCACGCTGCCGAGTTCGGGGACATACAAGATCTCGGTCTACATGATGCGCTCGGCGGCGCGGCGCGACGAGATCGCGAATTTCGACATCCGGATCGGGATCACCGGCGAGACCGGCGCGATCGTGCAGGGCGATTATGCCGACGGGCTGCAGGGCGGGCCGGATTTCTGGCAGGTCCAGACCGGCGATATCAACGATCCGCTGAACCTGCGCGCGAGGCCCTCGACCGGGGCTACGATCCTCGGCCGGTTCCCCGAGGGGGCGATCCTGCGCAACATGGGCTGCCGAATGGCCGAGGGTCAGCGCTGGTGCCAGGTCGCGGCCACCGAAGGCTCTCTGACCGGCTGGGTCGCAGGACGCTACCTGCGAGAAGGCTCTGCCCCGCCACCGCGCGTGGCCGAACCCGAGACCCGCGATCAGCAGGTCCAGTTCGCCCCCGGCACGAGCGGCGCGGTGCTGAGATCAACCCTCGACCCCGGCGCTGCGGTCAACTACCGGCTCGGCGCGCGGGCCGAGCAGTTCCTGACGGCACAGCTCCAGACAGGCTCGCCTGCGGTGCATTTCAACATCTTCACCCCGGACGGCCAGCTTCTCTACGAGAGCCGCGGCGGTAGGCGCGACTATCGCGGACAGCTCTGGCTCAACGGCGAAAACCGGATCACGGTGTACAATATCGGCGACGCCCCTGCCCCCTTCACGATGATCGTCGGGATCGAGTGAGCGCGGGCGCGAACCCGGGAGGACAATCCAATGAACAAGAGGACGACACTCACACGCAGGGCCGCCACCGCGGCCCTGGCGGGCGTGACCCTGAGCGCGCTCGCAGCCTGCGTTCCAGAGCCACCCGACGGACGGCCAAGCCCGCTCGACGGGCACTGGGTCGGTAGGTACACCCCTCAGAGCATGCGTGTGATGGATCGGCCCTGCACGCCGGGCTACGGCGGGATATTCATCCGGGACGGCCGGGTTTCGGGCCAGGCCACCAACACCTACGGAGCTTCCTACAGGGTAACCGGGCAAGTCGTCGGAGCCGACCGGATCGTCGGGAATTTCTACTTCCGAACGCGCTCTGTCGGCTCACTCAAGGGGCACCTCGTCAAAGGGCACCTCGTGGGGGATTATCAAAACGTCGACGGGTGCAGCGGCACCTGGGTCGCGACGCGACAATGAGGAGGCTTACTCGGAAACTTTTTTCACGAATTGGGACTTCAGCCCCATCTGGCCGATGCCGGGCACCTTGCAGTCGATATCGTGATCGCCGTCGACGAGACGGATGCCGCGCACCTTGGTGCCGACCTTCACCACCGAGGAGGAGCCCTTCACCTTGAGGTCCTTGATCACGGTCACCGTGTCGCCGTCGTTCAGCACGTTGCCCACCGCGTCGCGCACCTCCGCGGGCGCATCCGCGTCACCCGAGGCCGACCATTCATGGCCGCATTCGGGACAGATCAGCAGGGCGTCCATCTCGTAGGTGAAGGACGAGTTGCATTCGGGGCACGGGGGCAAGGTATCGCTCATGGGTCATGCCCTTAGTCTCGCGCGCCTGTTATCGCCAGAAAAATCTTTCTCCTGCGAGAAAAAGCGGGAAGCGGTCTGTGCGGCTCCGGCCCGCTCAGGCTGGATCGGGCAAGCCGTGAACCTCGCCAGCGCGCAGGACCTCTGGCGCATAGGCCTTGCGGGAAAACACCTCGCGGACGTCCCCGACGAAGCTCTCCAGCGGGTCCATCGGATAGGCCGGATCGAAACTCGACTGATCCCAGCGCTCGCAGAATTGCTCGCAGCTGCGATAACAGGGGTGGTCCTTGAATTTCTGGCGCTCCTCCGGGTCCCAACCGTAGTGATGGCCGTAATAGGCGATCTGGAAAATGCCGTGATGTTCGACCACCCACGAGACCTCCTCGCGGACATAGGGCCGCAGAATTTCCGCCGCCATCCGGTCGTGGTTCTGGGGCGCGAGCCGGTCGCCGATGTCGTGCAGCAGTGCCGCCACGATCCAGTCAAGATCCGCCCCGTCCCGCCGCGCCCGGGTCGCCGCCTGCAGCCCGTGTTCGAGCCGCGTGATCTGGTAGCCCGACAGCGTCTCCTCCGCCTGCGCGGCGAGTTCGCGCAACAACCGATCCGCCGTTCCTGCAAGGAAAGGCTTCTCCAGCTCTTCGAGCAGTTCGTAATCTTCGCGGGTGCCGTCTTTCATCTGGATGAAGGAGACTGTCGGTCCGGATGCGGTCATCTGCGGTCCTTCCGGTTGCGGGTTTCATTCCTTGGCCGCCTCGGGCCACACCGGACATCGTGACGCGGGATGGCGAAAATGGCCAGAGCGCGGCCGCACCTTCCAGTTTCACCCCGAACGGAAAGAGGCCCTCTCCGGGGGGCGGAGAGGGCCAGTTTCGCCGATCAGGCTCATTAGTTTACCGCCCGAGCTGTTTTTAGTCTCGCCTGGGCCTTCTCGGCGTCTGGGACGAGCGCACCCGCCCCGGATCTCGTTGTTGCGCACGGCGGCGCTCAGTGCAGCGCCATCTCGCGCGCGGTCATCAGGGTGACGGTGGTCGCACCGCCGCCCATCCGGATATCGGTCACGTCGAGCGCGTGGTGATCGAGGTCGCCGCCGAGGCAGGCGATCTCGGTGCCCGTGAAAGTCGCGTCGATCAGCGAGGTCAGCCCCTCGCCCACCAGCTCGGCCTCGATGCCACCGGGGATGCGGCGCGTCGTTTTGGGGGTCACCCGCTTATTGCCGACGATCAAGTCCAATTTCCGCTCCTTGCCGCCTTTGGCGGTCGTTTCTGTCCCTCGGGCCGCGCCCGTCTTCCCTCGGCCCGGACAGACCGGACCGTGCCGTCGTCGTCGGGGCCCCGGCCGCCAGACCGAGACCCCTGTCCCTCAAGAGCAACCGCTGGTCGCCCCGCAGGTGTTGCACTTCATGCAGGTGCCGTTGCGCACCAGCGTGTAGTTGCCGCAATCTCCGCAAGCTTCGCCCTCGTAGCCCTGCATCTTCGCCTTGGCGCGGGCATCCATCTGGACCGAGCCCGAGGAGACCGCGGTGGAGCTGGAGGCACGGGCCTGCGCGCTTTGCGCGGGCATCTGCGAGGTCACCACTTCCACGCCGCCCTGCAGAGCCATCAGTTCTTGCGGCAGGCGCTTGCGCAGATAGCCGGTCGAGGAAATCTGGCGCAGCACTTCGAGCGACTTCGAAGCGTTCTCGGACATCGGCTCGACATTGCCGTCGGCGCGCTTGCCCTCGTTCTCGCCACCGCCCAGATCGTCGAAGCTGGTGCCCTGCGGCTTGATATGCGCAAGGTCGGTGCGGTCGAGATAGGACACGGCCAGTTCGCGGAACACGTAGTCGAGGATCGAGGTCGCGTTCTTGATCGAGTCGTTGCCCTGCACCATCCCGGCCGGTTCGAACTTGGTGAAGGTGAAGGCGTCCACGAACTCCTCCAGCGGCACGCCGTATTGCAGGCCCACCGACACGGCGATCGCGAAGTTGTTCATCATCGCCCGGAAGCCAGCGCCTTCCTTGTGCATGTCGATGAAGATCTCGCCCAGCGTGCCGTCGTGGTATTCGCCGGTGCGCAGATAGACCTTGTGACCGCCCACGACCGCCTTCTGGGTGTAGCCCTTGCGACGCTCCGGAAGCTTCTCGCGGTGGCTGCGGACGATCTCCTTGACCAGCACCTTCTCGACGATCTTCTCGGCGAGCACGGCGGCCTTTTCCTGGGTCGAGCCGGTGGCGAGGATTTCCTCGGCCTCCTCGTCATCCTCGACCAGCGCGGCAGCCAGCGGCTGCGACAGTTTCGACCCGTCACGGTAGAGCGCGTTGGCCTTGATCCCGAGCGACCAGCTGAGCTCGTAAGCCGCTTTCACGTCTTCGATCGAGGCGTGGTTCGCCATGTTGATCGTCTTCGAGATCGCGCCCGAGATGAAGCTCTGCGCGGCAGCCATCATGTGGATGTGGCTCTCGACGCTGAGGTAGCGCTTGCCCTTCTTGCCGCAGGGATTGGCGCAGTCGAACACGCTCAGGTGCTCGTCCTTCAGGTGCGGCGCGCCTTCCAGCGTCATCGTCCCGCAGACATGGTCGTTCGCGGCGTCGATCTGCTTCTTGGTGAAGCCGAGGTGACGCAGCATGTCGAAGGTCGGGTCGTTCAGCTTCTCGGCCGGGATGCCCAGCGTCTGGGTGCAGAACTCCTCGCCCAGCGTCCACTGGTTGAAGACGAAGCGGATATCGAAGGCGGTCGGCAGCGCGGCCTCGACCTTCTCGATCTCGCGCGGGCCGAAGCCGTGGCCGATCAGCGCGGTGGTGTTGATGTCGGGGCAGTTGCCAAGGCTGGCGTGGCCCACGGCATAGGCGATGATCTCTTCGATCTGCGCCGAGCTATAGCCCAGCGTTTCGAGCGCGCCCGGCACCGAGCGGTTGATGATCTTGAAGTAGCCGCCGCCTGCAAGCTTCTTGAATTTCACCAGCGCGAAGTCCGGCTCGATCCCGGTGGTGTCGCAATCCATTACCAGACCGATCGTCCCGGTCGGCGCGATCACCGACACCTGCGCGTTGCGGTAGCCGTGCTGCTCGCCCAGGGCCAGCGCCTCGTCCCAGGATTGCTTGGCCAGCGCGATCAGTTCCGGATCGGGGCAGCCCTTGTGATCGAGCGCGACCGGCTTGATCTCGAGGCTCTCGTAGCCATCGCTCTTGCCGTAAGCGGCGTTGCGGTGGTTGCGGATGACGCGGAGCATATGCTTCGAGTTCTTCTCGTAGCCCGGGAACGCGCCCAACTCGCCCGCCATCTCGGCCGAAGTGGCGTAGGAGACACCGGTCATCACGGCGGTCAGCGCGCCACACAGCGCCCGGCCCTCTTTCGAGTCGTAGCCCAGACCCATGTTCATCAGCAGGCCGCCGATATTGGCATAGCCGAGGCCCAGCGTGCGGAAGTCGTAGCTGCGCTGCGCGATTTCCTTCGAGGGGAACTGCGCCATCAGCACCGAAATTTCCAGCGTCACGGTCCACAGGCGGGTGGCGTGCATGTAGCTTTCCGCGTCGAACTTGCCGTCCTTGTAGAAGGTCAGCAGGTTCATCGAGGCAAGGTTACAGGCCGTGTCGTCGAGGAACATGTATTCCGAGCACGGGTTCGAGCCGCGGATCGGGCCGTCCTCGGGGCAGGTGTGCCATTCGTTGACGGTGTCGTGGAACTGGATGCCCGGATCGGCGCAGGCCCAGGCGGCGTGGCCGACCTGCTCCCACAGATCGCGGGCTTTCACGGTCTTGGCGACCTTGCCGTCGGTGCGGCGGATCAGTTCCCAATCGGCATCGTCCTTAACCGCTTTCAGGAAAGCGTTGGTGACGCGGACCGAGTTGTTCGAGTTCTGACCCGAGACCGAAACGTAGGCTTCCGAGTCCCAATCGGTATCGTAGGTCGGGAATTCGATCGAGCTGTAGCCCTGCCGCGCATATTGCAGCACGCGGTTGATGTAGGTTTCCGGGATCATCACGCGCTTGGCGGATTTGATCGCGGCTTTCAGCGCCTCGTTCTGAGTCGGATCGACCGAGGTCTCGTCGGAGCCGTCGAATTCGCGGATCGCGGTGAAGATGCCGTTCAGCTCACGCTCATGCAGCTTGGAGCCCGCGACCAGCGAGGCCACTTTCTGCTCTTCGATGACCTTCCAGTTGACGAATTCCTCGATATCCGGGTGATCCATGTCGCAGATCACCATCTTCGCGGCGCGGCGCGTGGTGCCGCCCGACTTGATCGCGCCCGCCGCGCGGTCGCCGATCTTGAGGAAGCCCATCAGGCCGGAGGATTTGCCACCGCCCGAGAGGCTCTCGCCTTCGGCGCGCAGGCTCGAGAAGTTGGTGCCCGTGCCCGAGCCGTATTTGAACAGGCGCGCCTCGCGGACCCAGAGGTCCATGATCCCGCCCTCTTTCACCAGATCGTCCGAGACCGACTGGATGAAGCAGGCATGGGGCTGGGGATGCTCGTAGGCCGAGGTCGAGGAGGTCAATTTGCCGGTCTTGTGATCGACATAGAAGTGGCCCTGACCGGGGCCGTCGATGCCGTAGGCCCAGTGCAGGCCGGTGTTGAACCATTGCGGCGAGTTCGGCGCGGCCATCTGTTCGGCCAGCATGAAGCGCATCTCGTCATAGTAAGCCTGCGCATCAGCTTCCGTGGTGAAGTAGCCGCCCTTCCAGCCCCAATAGCACCAGGCACCGGCGAGACGGTCGAACACTTGCTTGGCCGAGCTTTCGCCCGTGAAGCGCGCCTCTTCGGGGAGTTGGGCCAGCGCCTCTTCATCGGGAACCGAGCGCCATAGGAATTCCGGCACGCCCTTTTCCTTGACCTTCTTCAGCGCCGCCGGGACGCCGGCCTTGCGGAAGTATTTCTGCGCCAGAACGTCCGAGGCGACCTGGCTCCAACCGCTGGGCACTTCGACCGACTCGTTGCGGAACACCACCTTGCCGTCGGGATTGCGAATCTCGGATGCGGTCGTCGTGAACTCCAGCGCGCCGTAGGCGCCGGTTTCGTCGGTGGTGAACTTGCGTTCGATCTTCATTGCCCTGTCCCCGTTTGCAGTCAGTCAAATCCGGTGTCGGCGGGAGCCGCAGAGAACAGAAAGCCCGGACCTCGCAGTCGACACCGCGAGGGCTGCGCGCCCCGGATTCGGGGGTGCAATGTCCGAAATCTGTCCCTTGGCCCTAGGCTCCACTACATCTGGTGGGTTGGCCTCCGACACCACACAACCTGCCGTAGGCGCACCGAGCCGTCAACGAAACTTTCACCTTGAGTTAGTCCATTTTTCAGTTGACCGGCCCCAAGGGAAGCGGACTGCACGATTCCTCCACATTTGGTTAACGCTAGGACGCCGCGCTGCGGCACCAATAAGGGCCAAATTTAATTGAGGATTCCCGCGCGTTTGCGGCTCATCTGGGAATTTCAATCCACAGCACGCAATATCTTGTGGATAGCCGCGCCGGCTTTGCGCAAAAAATGGGCAAATTCGCGGATCGTGTCGCTAGTGCCACAATCAAGACCTGCCACTAGATGTAGTCAGAGCCGGAATCGGCAATTTGGAGGGATGGTCGGGGCGGCGAGATTCGAACTCACGACCTTCTGTACCCAAAACAGACGCGCTACCAGGCTGCGCTACGCCCCGACGCCCTCTCCTTACAAAGAGGTTCGGTACAAGGAAAGGGTCATTCGCAGGGAAATGCGGCTTGTGCCGGATCGACGCTGGGATGCGCAAGCTCCGCACCCGGCGCGATCCCGTAGCGCGCGGCCATCCCGGCATTGATCTCGAGCACGTAGCGTACCGGCGCGCCGGAGGGAATCGGCGTGTCGTCATTGGGAGTGGTGTTCGCCGCGACCTTCACCACGCGCCCTGCCGGATCGATGAAAACCATATCGAGCGGCAGCGGCGTGTCGTGCATCCAGAAGGCGACCTCGCGCGGGCGGTCATAGATGAAGAGCATCCCTGCCCCCGTGTCCATCTCGCGCCGACCCATCAAGCCCTGCGCACGCTCTGCACTGTCATCGGCAATCTCGATGGTGAAATTCACCAACTGGCCATCCGTGCGCAGAATCGCGAGATCGTCGCGGCATTGCGCTCCGTCCGCCGCGGCAATGCCCGGCGCCCAACTCAGAAGAAGGGCGGCGCTCAGCGCCCGGATTTCAAACCAGCATCCCATGCGAGCACCTGTGCCGCCATCCGCCCCCTCTTGCCTTCGATCACCCGAAGGCACACCGCTTCGCCGGGGCTGAGATCGGCGAAGCCCGACCGACGCAGAACTTCCATGTGAATGAAAATATCCTCTTCGTTTTCGAAGATGTTGGCAAAGCCGAATCCCTTGGCCTTTTCAAACCACTTCACCCGCGCCGGTTCCAGCGGCAGGGCCGCGATATCGTCGAAACTGTTGTCACCCAAATCTTCGATCGGCGCGACGGGCTCGCCTTCCGGGGGTAAAATCTCCAAGACCTCGACCGCCTGCGCGCCGCGCGGGGTCAGCTGCATCTGGACACGAATCCGTGCGCGGTCAGCAATCGAGCCCTGGCCGAAATTGCGAAGCACATTCGCGTGTAGAAGGATATCCGGCCCCCCTTCGCCATCGACGATGAAGCCGAACCCTTTGACTGGGTCAAACCATTTAACGGTGCCGGTAACTTCGCGAGGCTCGGCCTCCGACTCCCCCAGCATCTTCCATCCCGTTTGCATACTTCGGGCTTTCCTGTTCGCATTTCCGCCCGCACCTCACTCAGGAGATGCGGTATTCACGCGACACTTCAAGAGAATTCTCAAAGTTTCAAGACCCTATGCAATTCACGAAGCGCGAGTTTCAGGGGTTTAGGCGGGTCACTTCCCACGCATCGGCAAGGGTTTGCCGGCTCCAACGGAAACGATCGTGAAGGCGAAATGCGCCGTCCGCCCAAAATTCCAACTCCAAGGGCTTGATTCTGAACCCTCCCCAGAAAGGCGGTCGTTCCGGATTTGTGCCATGACCCGCGGTCACCTTCGCGACCTCCGCCATCAGCGCGCTGCGCGAGCTCAGCGGCTCACTTTGTCGCGAGGCCCAGGCCCCGAGACGCGATTTCAAGGAGCGTGACTTGTAATAGACATCGGCCTGCGGCCCTTCCTCGCGTTCAACCATACCGCGAACCCGAATCTGGCGGCGCAATGACTTCCAATGCATCACGAAAGCAGCTTTTCCGGCGCTCTCGATCTCCTGCGCCTTCACCGATCCGTAGTTGGTGTAGAAGACGAACGCCCCGCCCGAGGGCATGTCGCGCCCCTCTATTTCCTTGAGGAGAACCATGCGCGCATTGGGCAGCCCGTCCGGATCGACCGTCGCCAGCGCTATCGCATTGGGATCGTTGATCTCGGTCTCTTCGGCTTCGCTCAGCCAAGCCTGCGCGATCGCGAATGGATCGTCGCCCGCGAAAATTCCGCTTCTGTCACTCATACTCGCCTCCAGTCTGGCCCGTCGCATGGCACACCGTGCCCAACGCTCCGATCGGCAACACGATCCACACGATCATGCTTGACCGGAGGTCAGTAGCCTTGATGCGTCTTCACCTTTCGCCTAAAGCATTCGGACTTACCAGAGCGAAGCGGGGGACAACCTGACATGTCGAACAACCTGATGGCGGGCAAACGCGGGCTGATCATGGGCCTTGCGAATGACAAATCCATCGCCTGGGGCATCGCCAAGGCCCTCGCGGATGCGGGAGCGGAACTCGCCTTCTCGTTCCAGGGCGAGGCGCTCAAGAAGCGCGTGGGACCGCTGGCCGAACAGCTCGGCTCCGAGATCCTCGTCGAATGCGACGTCGCCAACGGTGACTCGATCAAGAGCCTTTTCGAGACGCTGCGCACGCATTGGGACAGCATCGATTTCGTCGTCCACGCGATCGGTTTCTCCGACAAGTCGGAGCTGCGCGGGCGCTATGTCGACACCTCGCGCGACAACTTCAAAACCACGATGGACATCTCGGTCTATTCCTTCACCGCAGTATGCAAGGAAGCTGCTGCGATGATGAACGAGGGCGGCTCGCTGCTCACGCTGACCTATTACGGTGCCGAGCAGGTCATGCCGCATTACAACGTGATGGGCGTGGCCAAAGCGGCGCTCGAAGCCAGCGTGATGTATATCGCAGAGGACCTCGGCAAGGACGGAATCCGCTGCAACGCGATCTCCGCCGGTCCGATCAAGACGCTCGCGGCTTCGGGCATCGGCGATTTCCGCTACATCATGAAGTGGAACGAGCTGAACTCGCCGCTGCGCCGCAACGTGACACAGGAAGAGGTCGGCAAGGCCGCGCTCTACCTGCTCTCCGATCTCGGCTCCGGCACCACCGGCGAGACGTTGCATGTCGACGCGGGCTATCACGTCGTGGGCATGAAAGCGGTCGACGCGCCCGATATCGACGTGGTCACCAAGCGGAAGGAATGAGATGACCCTCGCGGCCCTCACCGCGATCTATTTCGTGCATCTGGCCGCGGCGATGTCGCCGGGGCCAGCTGTGCTGCTGGCCGCGCGCACGGGTCTGCGCGACGGGTTCCAGCGCGGCATCTGGCTCGCACTCGGGATCGGCTTGGGCGCGGTTATCTGGGCGGCGGCGGCGCTGTTCGGTCTCGCCCTCGTCTTCAAGATCGCCCCTGCCCTGCTGACCACGCTGAAAATCGCCGGCGCGGCCTATCTGCTGTGGCTCGCATACAAGATGTGGCGCCACGCGGACGATCCGATGGAAGATGAGATTCCCGACCTGCCCCGCACCCGCTCGGCTCCGCGTCTGATCTGGCTCGGCATCTCGACCCAGCTCGCCAACCCGAAACCCGCCGTATTCTTCGGCACCGTCTTCCTGACCTTCATCCCGCCCTCGGCGCCCGCCTGGGCCTATGTCGCGATCCTCGGCATCGTGATGTTCAACGATGCGGGATGGAACGTCATCGTCGCGCGGATCTTCTCGCTCGAGAAGACGCGCGCGGCCTATCTGAACCTGAAAACCGTGATCGAGCGCTGCTTCGGCGGCCTGCTGGCGCTGCTCGGTCTGAAACTCGCTCTGAGCTGAGGAGACCCCGATGTCCGATCGTCTGCCGCATGAAAAAGGCTTCCACGTCAGCTGGGACCAAATCCACCGGGACGCCCGTGCGCTGGCATGGCGTCTCGACGGCAAGGGGCCGGGCGACGGCAGCTGGCGCGCCGTGGTAGGCATCACCCGTGGCGGCCTCGTTCCGGCGGCGATCGTCGCGCGCGAACTGGACATCCGCACGGTCGATACGATCTCGGTCAAAAGCTACAACCATCAGGAACAACGCGAAGCGCAGGTCATCAAGCCCACGCAGGAGAGCCTGATGGAAAACGGCGGCGAAGGCGTGCTGATCGTCGACGACCTCGTCGATACCGGCAACACGCTGAAGCTGGTGCGCGACCTCTTCCCGAAGGCGCAATTCGCGACCGTCTACGCCAAGCCGATGGGCGCACCGCTGGTCGACACCTTCATCACCGAAGTCAGCCAGGACACTTGGATCTTCTTCCCCTGGGACATGGCGCTGCAATATGTGCAACCCTATCGCGGCACGGACTGATCAGTGCGGTTCGGCGCACCCGGAACCCCTCTCGGGCGGTTCCTGCACTGGCTTTTCGAGGTCAGCCTGATCATCAAGGCGATCTTCGAGATTGCGGAAACGCTGTCCGGCCTCGCGCTTCTCGGGCTGCCGAAGAATGCGGTCTTCGACGCCGCGCATTGGCTGACCGCGCGAGAGCTGCGCGAGGATCCCAATGACCGCATCGCCAATGCGTTCCTCAACGCGGCCCACCACTTCTCGATCCAGACTCAGGATTTCTACGGTTTCTATTTCACCAGCCACGGCTTGCTGAAGCTGGTCGTGGTGATCCTGCTGATCCGCGGACTGATCTGGGCCTACCCGATGGCGATCGTGATGATGACCGGCTTCGTGGCCTACCAGATGTATCTCTACAGTCTGAACCATGGCGCAGGCATGCTGGCGCTGACGGTGCTGGATCTCGTGGTCATCGCGCTGACCCTACGCGAGTGGTATGTGCGGCACAGCTTCGCATGGCGCAACCACCATGAGGGACGCAGCTAGGGCGCGCTGCGCCCTTCTCTGCCTCCGTTTGCGCCTCACCCCCGAGATATTCCCGACAAGAGGAAGCGCAGCCCTCTTCTTCTCGATCCAAATATCCCCACCGGAGGCTCCCGCCTCTTGCCAAGCGGGCGGCGCTCTGCTGATCTCGCGCCGATCAGCCAAGAGGACCTTCATGCCCCATCCGCTCAACCCCGCCCTCGCCGCCACCTTCCCGCCCCCGGTCATGGAGGCGCGGCGCTGGCTCGACGGGGTCGAGTTCACCGCCGATCGCCCGCTGATCAATGTCTCGCAGGCAGCCCCCGTCGATCCGCCGCCCGAGGCGCTGCGCCAAGCCATCGCCGAGGCCGCGCTGAACGATCCGCAGGCGCATCTCTACGGCCCCGTTCTGGGCCTTCCCGATCTGCGCGCGGAACTCGCGCATCAATGGTCGCTGGCCTATGGCGGCGAGGTCGCGGCGCGTCAGGTCGCGATCACCCAAGGCTGCAATCAGGCGTTCTGCGCGACGCTGGCCACGCTCGCAGGCCCGGGCGACGAGGTGATCCTGCCGACGCCTTGGTATTTCAATCACAAGATGTGGCTCGACATGGCGGGCGTGCACACGGTGCCGCTCGCCCCCGGCGCGGGGCTACTGCCCGATCCCGAGGAGGCCGCCGCGAAGATCACCGGCAAGACCCGGGCGATCGTGCTCGTCTCGCCCAACAACCCGGGCGGGGCGGAATATCCGGCCGAGCTGCTGCGCGCCTTCGCCGATCTGGCCAAGCGTCACAAGCTCGCGCTGATCGTGGACGAGACCTATCGCGACTTCGACTCGCGCAATGGAGCTCCGCATGACCTGTTCTCCGATCCCGACTGGCCGGACTATTTCATCCATCTCTATTCCTTCTCGAAAGCCTATCGCCTGACTGGGCATCGCGTCGGCGCCATCGTCGCAGGCGAGGCGCGCCTTGCAGAGGTCGAGAAATTCCTCGACACGGTGGCCATCTGCCCCTCGCAGCTTGGTCAGATGGCAGCGCTGTGGGGGATGGTCCACCTGTCGCAATGGGTCGCGGGCGAGCGCGAGGAAATCCTGCGCCGCCGCACCGCGATGGAGGCGGCCTTCGCCGATCTGGAAGGCTGGAAGATGCTGGGCTGCGGCGCCTATTTCGCCTATGTCACCCATCCCGATCCGCGCCCCTCTCCTGATTTCGCGCAGGCTCTGGTGCGCGAGGCGGGCGTGCTGATGCTGCCCGGCACGATGTTCATGCCACAGGGCGCAAACGGAGCCGCGCAGCAGATGCGGATCGCCTTCGCCAATGTCGACAGTGACGGGATCGCGGCGCTGCGCGACCGGCTGGCGAGCCTCGCGCGCAGCTAGCCTTGCAGGCCAGTAATCAAAGCCCTAAACAGCGCCAAAAGACAATTCCCGAGGAGGACCCCCGATGAAGATGCGCAGCCACGGCAAGAGTGTCGTCGTCTGGATCTTGCTGGCCATGCTGATCCTTGGTCTCGGCGGTTTCGGGCTACGCAGCTTCTCCGGTTCGGCCAAGTCGGTCGGCGCGGTCGGCGAGACCAAGATCACCGTGGACGATTACGCTCGCGCTCTGCGTCAGGAAATGCAGCAGCGCTCGCAGCAGCTTGGCCAGGCGGTGACGATGGCGCAGATGAAGGCGTCGGGCGCGGACCAGCGGGTGCTGGGCAAGCTGATCGGTCAGGCCGCGATCGGTGAGGGCGCGCGGCGTCTTGGCGTCTCGGTCGGCGACAAGCAGCTGCAACAGAAGATCTACGACATCCCGGCCTTCCAGAACGCCTCGGGCAAGTTCGACCGCGAGACCTACAAGTTCGCGCTGCGCCAGCAAGGCTATTCCGAGCAGCAATTCGAAACGCAGCTGCGCGACGATCTCGCCCGCTCGATCATTCAGGGCGCGGTCGCGGGCGGCGTGGATGCCCCCAAGCCCGTCGTGGATGCCTATACGCAATATGTAGGCGAGAAGCGCGGCTTCACTTGGGCGGAAGTGACGGAGAGCGATCTGACCAAGGCGATCCCGGATCCGACGGACGAGCAGCTCAAAACCTATTACAACGACCATATCGATCAGTTCACCGCGCCCGAGACGCGTGACATCACCTATGCCTGGCTGACGCCTGAGATGCTGGCCGACAAGGTGAAGATCGACGACGCCACGCTGAAGGCCGAATACGAGCGTCGGATCGACGAGTTCAAGCAGCCCGAAAAGCGCCTCGTGGAGCGTCTCGTCTATTCCGACATGGATGCCGCGAAAGCCGCTAAAGCCAAGCTGGACGGCGGCGCGACCTTTGCCGATCTTGCGAAGGATCGCGGCCTGACGCTGGACGATGCCGATCTGGGCGACGTGACTCGCGACGATCTGGGCAAGGCCGCCGACGCGGTCTTCTCGGCCGAAAACAACACCGTGGTCGGCCCCGTCGAGACCGATCTGGGCCCGGCGCTGTTCAAGGTGAACGGCATCATCGATGCTCAGGAGACCTCGTTCGCCGACGCGCGCGACGAACTGGCGGGCGATGCCGAGGCCGAGAAGGCGCGCAACGAGATCGGCAAGATGAGTGAAAACCTGCAGGACCGTCTGGCCGGAGGCGCGACTCTGGAGGAGATGGCCAAGGAAACCGACATGGAGCTTGGCCAGATCGGTTTCACCGCCGACAGCACCGACGGCATCGCGGGCTATGACGAATTCCGCAAGGCGGCGAACGAGGCGACGACCGACGCCTATCCCGAGCTGCAGACCCTGTCGGATGGCGGCGTCTTCGCGTTGCGCCTGAACAAGATCGTGCCGCCCCAGCCCAAGCCCTTCGACGAGGTCAAGAGCGACGTGGCCGATGCGTGGCGCGCCGATCAGGTCGTGCAGGCGGAAGAGGCCCGCGCCAAGGAGATCGTCTCTGCGGTCGAGGGCGGCAAGTCGCTGGGCGAGACCGGCGTGCTGACCACCAAGGTGGCGAGCATCGGGCGCGGCGGCTATTCCGACGAACTGCCGCCGCCCGTGGTCTCGAAGGTCTTCAAGACCGAACCGGGCAAGCCGGCGCAGATCACCGCCAGCGGCAAGGTCTATGTCTTCGTCACCGACAAGGTCATCCCGGCGGATATGGAAGATGCTGACAGCAAGCTGATCTCGGGTCAGATCGGCAAACAGCTGTCGAACTCGCTGGCCAATGACCTGCTCAATTTCTACGCGACCGCCGTGGAGTCGGAGGCCGGGCTCGATCTCGACAGCCAGACCGTGACCGCGGTGCAGTCGCAGATGCAGTAAGGAGGCCCGTCGTGGTCGCTCTCTCCCCCTCTTTCGAGGCGTTCGAGGAACGCTGGGCCAAGGGTGAAAACCAGTTGGTCTACGCCCGGCTCGCGGCCGATCTGGACACGCCCGTCTCGCTGATGCTCAAGCTCGCCGAGGCGCAGCCGAATTCCTTCATGCTGGAATCGGTGACCGGTGGCGAGGTGCGCGGACGCTACTCGATCGTCGGCATGAAGCCTGACGTGATCTGGGAGTGCCGGGGCGAACAGGCGCGGATCAATCGCTCGGCGCGCTTCGACGAGGCATGGGAAGATCTTCCGGGCCACCCGTTCGATAGCCTGCGGGCGCTGATCGCGGAGAGTCGCATCGACATGCCCGACGATCTGCCTGCCGCGGCGGCGGGTCTGTTCGGCTATCTCGGCTATGACACGATCCGGCTGGTGGAGAAGCTGCCGAACGTGAACCCCGATCCGTTGGGCGTACCCGACGCGATGCTGCTGCGCCCGTCGGTCGTGGCCGTACTCGACGGGGTGAAGGGCGACGTGATCATCTGCGCGCCGGCCTTCCAGTCGGCCGGTCTGTCGGCGCGCGCCGCGTATGCGCAGGCCGCCGAGCGCGTCTCGGATGCGCTGCGCGATCTCGACCGCACGCCGGTCGAGAGCCGGGATCTGGGCGAGAGCCTGCAGGTCGGCGAGATGCGCTCGAACTTCACCAAGGAGGGCTACATGTCCGCCGTGGAGACCGCGAAGGATTACATCCGCGCGGGAGACATCTTCCAGGTGGTTCCGGCGCAGCGCTGGTCGGCGCATTTCCCGCTGCCGCCCTTCGCGCTTTACCGCAGCTTGCGACGCACCAACCCCTCCCCCTTCATGTTCTTCCTGAACTTCGGAGGCTTCCAGATCGTGGGCGCGTCGCCTGAAATCCTCGTGCGGGTCCGCGAGGGCGAGGTGACGATCCGCCCGATCGCGGGCACCCGCCCGCGCGGGGCTACCCCTGCCGAGGACAAGGCGCTGGAAGAGGATCTACTGGCCGACAAGAAGGAGCTGGCCGAGCACCTGATGCTGCTCGATCTCGGTCGCAACGATGTCGGCCGCGTCTCGAAGATCGGCTCCGTGCACCCGACCGAGAAGTTCATCATCGAGCGATACAGCCACGTCATGCATATCGTCTCGAACGTGGTGGGCGAGCTCAGCGACGATCAGGACGCGCTCTCGGCGCTGCTGGCCGGTCTGCCCGCGGGCACTGTCTCGGGCGCGCCCAAGGTTCGCGCAATGGAAATCATCGACGAGCTGGAGCCTGAGAAGCGCGGCATTTATGGCGGTGGCGTGGGCTATTTCGCGGCCAATGGCGAGATGGACATGTGCATCGCGCTGCGCACGGCGGTGGTGAAGGACAAGACGCTCTACATTCAGGCGGGCGGCGGCGTGGTCTATGACAGCGACCCCGAGGCGGAATGGCAGGAGACGGTCAATAAGTCCAAAGCGCTGCGCAAGGCCGCCGAGGATGCGGGGCTGTTCGTGGCGACACGCGGCAACGGCTGAGCACCGTCACCACAGGCGAAAAGAGAGAAACGCGGGCTTACTGGCCCGCGTTTTCCATTTTCGGCTCGGTCTCCGGGGCGGGCGCAGCTTGCGTCACGGTATCAAGTGCGAGCGCCGAGACCGGGGTGAGCGTCACCTTGTCCTGCGCGTCAACATACCAATCCTCGATCCCCTGGAACGACTCCGGCCAAGCGGACAGCATTACCACTACCGAGCCATTGCGCTCTGCTTCGAAATCGGCGCGCGCCAGCATCCGCGAGATCACGGCAGCCTTCTCGCGCCCGTCATCGATCACGCGCCAGACCTGCGCGCGCGGGAGATCGGCGGAGATCGCGATCTGGTTGGCGCTGTCGAACCCCTTCTTCTGCGTGACCACGCCCAGCCCGCTGCGCCCGAGCGCCGAGACCATCTGACGCGCGAGCGGACGGTTGTTCTGGAACTGCGGCTCCGGCGGCTCCACGACGGCGACGGCCTCGGGGATCACGTGACGCCACGCCTCGAGCGCCACCTCGACATCCTCGGGGGCGGCATTGGCGGGCAGACCGGACGCAAGGATCGCGACCTCGAACCCCGCCGCCCGGAAGGCTTTGGCATCTTCGGCAGCGCCGTCCCGGGTTGGATCGATCGCGATGGTCATCGGCAGATCGCTCGCCGTGATCGTCGCCGGATCGAGCCCGCCCCTCGCCACGCCCGGATCGATCAGAACCAGCGAAATCTCCGGCTTGTCGCCGGCTGGCGCGGGGGCTGCGAATTTCTCGATCGGGCTCAGGTCAGCCGCATCGACCTGCGCGGTCCCCGGCGCATCCTGCGCGCCGCCGCCGTCAGGTCCGTCCCCGAGGGAGGGCGGCGCCGAAGGCGTCACCTGCGGCAAGCGATCCACCACGACGCCGGGCGCTGATTTGAACCCGCTCGCGGGCTTGCCCGGCATCGAGGGCACATCCTGCAACGAGAAGATGCGCGGCTTGGTCGGCACCGCATCCCCGCCTTGCGGGAGGGCGCGCCCAGCGGGCAGGTCCGGGCTTGCCGATGGGTCGGTCGAAATCTCGGGTTTATCCGCCTGCGCGGTGTCGATCCCCTCCCCTTCGGACGGCAACCGATCAGGTGCGGGCATGTCCGCCAAGGACGGAGCCGTTTGGGGCTCCGGTTTGGGGGGCGTCAGTTTGGCCCCGGGCAGTGCGGGCATATCGGTCGCGACGACAGCCGTATTCCCCTGATCGGTGGGCGCCGTTGCTTTCTCGGGCGCTTTCGGCGGCTGCAAGCTCACCTCCGGCAAGGCGGGCATCTCGGCTGCGGGCGCATTTTCTGCAGTCATATCCGGCTGCGCCTCGCGGGCGGCGGGCGTCGTCGCAGGTGTGTCCACTGTCGGCGCGCTCATCGCCGACGCGAAATTCGGGGCTTCCGGCGATGTCTCGCGCGCAGGCGCGGGCTCGATCACCGGCGCAACCTCGGGTGCGGTGTCGGGCGCAGGCGCACCTTGCAGAGCGGAAGGCGGGGCGCTGTCCGGTTGCCTGCCCGCCTCCTGCGCGACCGGCGCGGCGAGCGCGACCGTCTCGCCTTGCGCTTCGGGACGCGGCTCGGCCATGTCGGTCGACATCTCGGGGCGCGCGGCGCTTTGGATTTCGTCGGCACTGGGCGGCGCGAGGCTTGGCTGCGGCTCTGACACGCGGGGCGCCCGGGTCGGCGCCGAGAGCGGCGCCCCGTCCGGGGTCGGCATCGCGGGCGTTCGATCGGTCGCCGGACGCGAGAAATCGGAGCCCGCGGGCAAGTCCACATTCGCGGGTTCTTCGGGCGTCGGGCTTCCGGCGAGCTTGATCTCCGCGCCGGGCTCTTTCGGGGCCGGGAAGATCAACGACATCACCGCCGTGCCGAAAACCGCGACCAGCAGACCGGCCAGCCCGCCCTTCATCACAGATCGCATCATTGCCTGCCTCCATCTTCACCGCTCTTGATACGCGGCTTTTCCCGGGGACTGCCCTTGACCCCGGCCCTTCGCTGATAGCATCTATAGCCCGACCCGATCCCCGGTTCACCCCCCTTGATAGGCGCATCCGCGCCTGACCGCATCGGGGACGCCGGGGGCCAACAAACGAAAGGGCCCGGCCATGCTGCTGCTCATCGATAATTATGACAGCTTCACCTACAATTTGGTGCACTATTTTGGCGAGCTGGGCGCCGATGTGAAGGTCTGGCGTAACGACGCGCTGAACGTTCAGGACGCGATGGGCATGGGTGCCGAGGCGATCGTACTCTCGCCCGGGCCTTGCGATCCCGATCAAGCCGGCATCTGCCTGCCGCTGGTGATGGCCGCGGCCGAGGCCAAGCTGCCGCTGTTCGGCGTCTGTCTGGGGCATCAGACCATCGGTCAGGCCTTCGGCGGGAAAGTCGTGCGCGCCTCCGAGATCGTGCATGGCAAGATGGGCGAGATCCGCCACGAGGGCAAAGGCTGCTTCAAGGGCCTGCCCTCTCCGCTGAAAGCCACGCGCTACCACTCGCTGATCGTGGAGCGCGAGAGCCTGCCCGACTGCCTCGAGATCACCGCCGAGCTGGATGACGGCACGATCATGGGGCTGCGCCATCGCGAGTTGCCGATCGAGGGCGTGCAGTTCCACCCGGAATCCATCGCCTCCGAGCATGGCCACGCGATGCTGAAGAATTTCCTGACAGAGGCAGGCGTCAGCCTGAAGGTGCCCGCATGAGCCAGGCCATGAGCGAAGCAATGAAGCCGCTGATCTACTCGGCGTCCGAAGGGCCGCTGAGCCGCGCGCAGGCAGAGATGGCCTTCGAAATCCTGTTCAACGGCGAAGCTTCTCCCGCGCAGGTCGGCGGCTTGTTGATGGCGCTGAGGGCGCGCGGGGAATCCGTGTCGGAATATGCCGCTGCCGCCGCCGCGATGCGCGCGAAATGCGTGCCGGTCAAAGCCCCCGAAGGCGCAATCGACATCGTCGGGACCGGCGGCGACGGGATGCACACGCTCAACATCTCGACGGCTGCGGCCTTCGTCGTGGCGGGCGCGGGCGTTCCGGTCGCAAAGCATGGCAACCGCGCGGCCTCGTCGAAATCGGGCACGGCGGATGTGCAGTCCGAGCTCGGCATTGACGTGATGGCGGGGCCGGAGGCGACAGAGCGCGGTCTGGCCGAGGCGAATATCGGCTTCATGATGGCGCAGATCCACCACCCCGCGATGCGTCATGTCGGGTCGGTGCGTCAGGAGTTGGGCTGCAAGACGATCTTCAACATCCTCGGCCCGCTGACCAACCCCGCAGGCGTGAAGCGACAGCTGACCGGGGCCTTCGCGCCCGACCTGATCTTCCCGATGGCCGAGACGTTGCAGATGCTCGGCTCCGAGAAGGCATGGCTTGTCCATGGCTCGGACGGCACCGACGAGATCACCATCTGCGGCACGACCGAAGTCGCCGCGCTGGAAAACGGCCGGATCGAGTCGATCCAGATCCACCCCGAGGATGCAGGGTTGCCCGTCCATCGCTTCCGCGATCTGATCGGCGGCACCGCAGCCGAGAACGCCGCCGCCCTGCGCGCACTGCTCGAGGGGGAGCCCTCGGCCTATCGCGACGCGGTGATCTTCAACGCCGCCGCCGCGCTCGTCGTGGCCGACAAGGTCTCGGACCTGAAATCCGGGGCGGAAATGGCGGCCGAGAGCATCGACAGCGGAAAGGCCAAGACCGCTCTGGAAACGCTGGCCCGCATCACGCAGGAGGTCGCCGGATGAGCACGATCCTCGACAAGATCAAGGCCTACAAGCTTAAAGAGATCAAAGCGGCCAAAGCCGCCCGCCCGCTGAGCGAGGTTGAAGCTCAGGCCAAGGCGCAGGCGCCCACGCGCGGTTTTGCCAACGCCCTGACCGCGAAGGCGGAAACGGGCTACGGGCTGATCGCCGAGATCAAGAAGGCCTCGCCCTCGAAAGGACTGATCCGCCCCGATTTCGACCCGCCCGCGCTGGCCAAAGCCTATGAGGCAGGCGGCGCGGCCTGCCTGTCGGTGCTGACCGACACGCCGTCTTTTCAGGGCGCGCCGGAATTCCTGTCGGCGGCGCGCGCGGCCTGCTCGCTGCCCGCGCTGCGCAAGGATTTCCTCTACGACACCTATCAGGTCGCGGAGGCCCGCGCCTGGGGCGCCGATTGCATCCTGATCATCATGGCTTCGGTCGAGGATGATCTGGCGGCTGAGCTGGAAGACGCAGCCTTTGCTTGGGGTATGGATGTGCTGGTCGAAGTGCATGACATGGAAGAGACCGAGCGCGCGCTCAAACACCTGAAGTCGCCGCTTCTGGGCGTGAACAACCGCAACCTGAAGACCTTCGAGGTTACGCTCGACGTGACCCGCGAACTTGCACCGAGCATCCTCGCCGAGGGCCGCGATCTGGTCTGCGAAAGCGGCATCTTCACCCGCGACGACATGGCCGCGATGGCCGAGGTCGGCGCGCGCCGCTTCCTGATCGGCGAAAGCCTGATGCGGCAGGACGATGTCGCGGGCGCCACCCGGACGCTTCTGGAGGTCGCATGAGCCTGTCGCATTTCGACAAGGACGGTCAGGCCCATATGGTCGACGTCTCCGACAAGGACGTGACCGACCGCATCGCCGTGGCCGAGGGGCGCGTGGTAATGCTGCCCGAGACGCTGGATTATGTCCTGAAGGGCACCGCGAAGAAGGGCGACGTTCTGAGCATCGCGCGGATCGCGGGCATCATGGCCGCGAAGAAGACCTCCGATCTGATCCCGCTATGTCACCCGCTGCCGATCACCAAGGTCACGCTCGATCTGGAACCCGACGAGGCGCTGCCCGGTGTACGCATTCGCGCCACCGTGAAAACCTCGGGGCAGACCGGCGTCGAGATGGAGGCGCTGACCGCCGTGTCGGCGGCTGCGCTGACGGTCTATGACATGCTCAAGGCGGTCGAGAAATCCATGCAGATCGAGGGTATCCGCGTCGTGCTGAAAGACGGCGGGAAATCCGGCAAATACGAGGCTGAAGGGAGCGCAACATGAGCCTGTTGCCCGTCGAAGAAGCGCTTGAAAAGGTTCTGACGCTGGTCGAACCGCTGGGTACCGAACGCGTGAGCCTGCGTCATGCGCTCGGTCGTGTGATGGCGGAGCCCGCGACCGCGCAATTGACCCAGCCGCCCTTCTCGGGCTCGGCGATGGATGGCTACTGGCTCGACGCGGCCGACCACCTGCCCGGCGCGACGCTGACCGTCGAGGGCGAAGCCGCCGCGGGTCGCGGCTATGAGGGTCAGCCCAAGCCCGGCCAGGCGGTACGCATTTTCACCGGCGCGCCAGTGCCGGGGCCGAATGGCGTGGTCGTGCTGCAGGAGAACGTGACGCGCGAAGGCGACACGATCACGCTGCCGCAAGAGCTTGATAGCAATACCAATATCCGGCCGAAGGGTCAGGATTTCACGCAAGGCGAGAGCTTCTGCCCCGACCGCCCGCTGACCGCGCGCGACCTCGGGCTGCTGGCGGCGATGAACGTGCCCGCCCTCACCGTGCGCCGCCGCCCCATCGTCGCGATCATCGCGACTGGCGACGAGTTGGTGATGCCGGGCGAAGAGCCGGGGCCGGACCAGATCATCTGCTCCAACAGCTTCATCGTCGCGGCATTGGCCGAGCGCATGGGCGCAGAAGCGCGCATGCTGCCGATCGCTCGCGACGACCGCGACAGTCTGCGCACCGTGTTCGACCTCGCGAAGGGCGCCGATATGGTGGTGACCTCCGGTGGCGCCTCGCTCGGCGCGCATGATCTTGTGGGCGACGTGGCCGAGGAACTGGGACTCGAACGCAGCTTCTGGAAGATCGCGATGCGCCCGGGCAAGCCCTTGATGGCGGGCCGGATGGGCGAGGCCGCGATGCTGGGCCTTCCGGGCAACCCGGTCTCGGCAACGGTCTGTGCCGAACTGTTCCTGCGCCCGATGCTGCGCAAGCTTTCGGGCCTGCCGCCCGAAACGCGCGTGAAACAGGCAATCCTCGCGACCGATACCGGCCCCACCGGTCCGCGCACGCATTACATGCGCGCCACGCTCGTGCCCGGCGATCCCCTGCCCCGCGTCACGCCCTTCGACAACCAGGACTCCGCGATGCTGAGCCTCCTGTCGCAGGCCGATTGCCTGCTGATCCGCCCCATCGGCGACGGGCCGCGCAAGGCGGGCGAGACGGTCGAGATCCTGCCGCTCGACTGAGCCGCGCCCGCCTCGGCCGTTGACAGCCCCCGTGAACAAGGGTAGAACAATCCTTGAACATGTGCCTTGACCGGGGAACGGAGGGTCGCGGATGCTGACGCGCAAGCAACTGGAATTGCTGGAATTCATTCAGAAACGGATGATGAAGGACGGTGTTCCGCCCTCTTTCGACGAGATGAAGGACGCGCTGGACCTGCGCTCCAAGTCCGGTATCCACCGGCTGATCACCGCATTGGAAGAACGCGGCTTCATCCGCCGTCTCGCTCACCGGGCCCGCGCGATCGAGATCGTGAAACTGCCCGAGGCGCTCGAGAAGAAATTCGGCGCGCCCGCGACCGAGGATACAGGAAGCTTCGCGCCCAAAGTGATCGAGGGGGACAAGGCCGATCCGCCGCGCGGCGCGATGCCGGTTGACGTGATCCACGCGCTGGAACTGCCGGTGATGGGCCGGATCGCCGCCGGTGTCCCGATAGAGGCGATTTCGGAAGTTTCGCATCACGTCGCCGTTCCGGGCTCGATGCTGAGCGGACGCGGGGAGCATTACGCGCTCGAGGTCAAAGGCGACTCGATGATCGAGGCCGGGATCAACGATGGCGACGTCGTGGTGATCCGCGAACAGGGCACGGCGGATAACGGCGATATCGTGGTCGCCTTGGTCGAAGGCCATGAGGCCACGCTGAAGCGTTTCTACCGTCGCAGCGGAATGATCGCGCTGGAGGCCGCCAACCCGGCCTATGAGACGCGGCTGCTGCGCGACGATCAGGTGAAGGTGCAGGGTCGGCTCGTCGGGCTGATCCGCAGCTACTGACATCCATTGAGTTTCTGGAAGAGGGCGTCCTGCGGGGCGCTCTTTTTCATTTGCTGCGCCGGTGGCAGAGGGCGGAGCCTCCGGCGGGCATATTTGCGAAGAGCGAAGGTCAGGGGCGCGTCCAGAGACGGCGACCTTTGACTTGCGCGGTCGTCGTGATTTCCCCGGCTGCACTGATCGCGACCGCGCCGGTTCCGCGCTGGCGCTGCGCGTCCCACAGATCGCAAGGGCCTGTGGCGCTGTCGAATTTGGCGGAGGTTACGACAATTCCGCCTTTGGCGCAGACCGCAGGCAAGGCGTATTGCACGGCTTTTCCCGTGAAATGCGCAAGCTGCGCCCCGCGAAACTGCGCAATCCGCGCGCCGCGCGGCCCGGAGAATGCAGGCCGCGCGGCCGCCACCTCCAGCGTCGCCGCGTCGCCATCCGCCGCAAGCCAGCGGCCCGAGATGAACCCCGCGCCGGGTTTCGACAGAGCCCGGCCTAGCGGCGTCATCACCCCGACCTGCCGGCCCTCGGGTGCGATCAGAAGTGCAGGTCGCTCGTCGTCGGCGCGCAGCCAAAACACGCAAGCCGTCGCAATCAGGCCGATGCTCGCTGTCCGTCCCGCGCCGCGGGTCAGGATCAGCCCTAAAGCGCCAAGCGCGATCAGCGGCAGCACATAAGGCCCCGGTTGAACGATGGCGAGAACGGAGCCATCGAGGTCGCTGACCCATCGCGCGACGCGCAAGATCCACGCCGTCCCCTGCCCCACCGCCCAAAGCGCGGGGCCGCTCAGACCGAAGGGGGCCAGCAGCGCCGCGAGGACCCCCATCGGCATGATCACCAGCCCCATTGCGGGCACCGCGAACAGGTTCGCCAGAACCCCGTATTCCGACAGCCGGTGGAACTGCGCGGCCACGATCGGCGCCGTAGCCGCTCCAGCGATGAGCGAGGTCGCGACCAGCATCAGCGCGGGCCTCAGAAGCCGCGGCAGGTAGCGCGCGGCGCGGGTCCACGGCCCGAGCATCACGATCAGCGCGGTCGTCGCCGCGAAGGACATCTGGAAGCCGGGCGCGGTCAGGCTCTCTGGTTGCCAGATCAGCAAGAGCGTGGCGGCGAGCGCGACGGTGCGCAGGCTCAGCGCACGACGGTCGAAAAGAACGGCGAGGAGCATGATCGACACCATGATCCAGGCCCGCTGGGTCGAGACCGCAGGCCCCGCGAGCCACAGATAGGCGCTGGCCGCGATCAGCGCCGCAATGGCGGCCAATTTCTTCGTGGGCCAGATCAGCGCGGGTCGGCCTGCCAGCGCCAGCCCGTAGCGCACGAGTCCAAAGACGAAACCCGCGAGGATTCCCATATGCAGCCCCGAGATCGCGATCAGATGCGCGAGGCCGGAGCGGCGCATAGCCTCGCGCGTGGCCTCGCTCAGACCCGAGCGGTCGCCGGTCATCAGCGCCGCCGCGACCGCGCCGGGCTGGCCCGCGATCCGCGCCTGAATCGCCGTAGAGAGCCGCATCCGCGCGCGATGCGCCGCCATCGCCCAATCACCGGGATAGGGCGGCGCGACCCGCATCACCGGCGCGCGGGTATAGCCGATCGCGCCGAGGCGATCGAACCAGGCGGTGCGGCGGAAATCGTAATCCCGGGGCGCGGCTGGCGGCGGCGGGGGCGAGAGATTCGCCGTGAGCATGACCTGCGCGCCGGGTTCCGGGGTGAACTCGCTCTGATCGCCATGCAGCGTGACCCGGACCCGCGCGGGCGTATTTCCGGGGGCGACCCGGTCGATCCGCACCTGATCCAACGTCAGCCGGATCAGGTCCGAGCGCGCGCGGTCGATCTTAACGATCCGCCCGGCGACGGGGCCGTAATAGCGGTATTGCAGCACCGGTGCGGCGACGAGATGGGCGCGTAGTCCCGCCAGCAACAGGCCCAGAGCCGCGAGGGCAATGAGTGCCGCCGGCAGCCGAAACCATACCGCGCCACGCAGCCAAAGCGTCAGAGAGATCGCGCAGATCGCGAGCGCGGTCAGGTAGATAAGCCAGCCCGGCTCCACCTTGAGCGTGAAATACGCACCGACCCCGCCCCCGAGCGCCACCGGCATCCACAGGAAAAGCTGCGCCCGCGCCCGCACCAAGGCACCAAGCGGATCGGAGAGACCAGCGAAAAGCGCCGCGATCAGACGAGAGCTGCGGCCCGCGCCCTTTGCGCCCTCCGGCAGCGCCCAGTCGCCCGGTTCCGCATTGATCGCCATGCTTGTCCTCGGCCCCGTCCCTGCTTATGCATCGAGCCGAGAAAGCCTATGCGCTTGATGGTTTCCGAAAGGTAAAGGCGGGCCGGTGAGAGCCCGCGAAGAAAGGCTCCGACATGTCCGACCAGATTGTCACCCGTTTCGCCCCCTCGCCCACCGGCTATCTGCATATCGGCGGTGCGCGCACGGCGCTGTTCAACTGGCTCTATGCACGCGGGCGCGGCGGTAAATTCCTGCTGCGTATCGAGGATACCGACCGTGAACGCTCGACCCCGGAGGCGACGGCGGCGATCCTGCAGGGGCTCGAATGGCTGGGGCTCGACTATGACGGCGAGGTGGTGAGCCAAGCCGCGGGCGCGGCTCGCCATGCCGAGGTCGCCCATAAGATGCTGGAGAAAGGCCACGCCTACAAGTGCTTCTCCACGCAGGAAGAGATCGCGGCCTTCCGCGAGGACCCGGCGAACAAGGGCCAGATGTTCCCCTCGCCGTGGCGCGATGCCGATCCCGCGACCCATCCGGACGCGCCCTACGTGATCCGGCTGAAAGCCCCGCGCGAGGGCACGACCGTGATCCAGGACGCGGTGCAGGGCGAAGTGACGATCCGCAACGATCAGCTCGATGACATGATTTGTTTACGTTCGGATGGCACACCGACCTACATGCTGGCCGTTGTCGTCGATGACCATGATATGGGCGTGACCCATGTGATCCGCGGGGACGACCATCTCGTCAATGCCGCGCGGCAGATGCTGGTCTATCGCGCGATGGATTGGGACGTGCCGACCTTCGCGCATATCCCGCTGATTCACGGCCCCGACGGCAAGAAGCTGTCGAAGCGCCACGGCGCGGTGGGCCTCGAGCAGTATCAGGCGATGGGCTACCCGGCGACGGGCATGCGCAACTACCTCGCGCGGCTCGGCTGGAGCCATGGCGACGACGAATTCTTCACCGACGAACAGGCGAAGGAATGGTTCGACATCACCGGCATCAACAAGGCGCCGGCGCGGCTCGATTTCAAGAAGCTCGAGAATATCTGCGGCCAGCATATCGCGGTCACCGACGAGGCCGAATTGCTGCGCGAAATCGAAGGTTATCTCGCAGCTGCAGAAAAACCGTCGCTGGATGACGCACAGAAATCTGCGCTTATGCGCACGCTTCCCGTGGTAAAGGGATCAGCGAAACTTCTGCCGCAACTCATTGAAAAGGCACACTTCTCTCTGACGCAGCGCCCGATCGAGATCGAAGAGAAAGCGGCCAAGGCACTGGATGATGTATCCCGTGGTATACTGAGTGAATTGACCTTTGCGCTGCAACGCGCTAATTGGTCGCGGGAAGACCTGGAAGCCGCTGTCGGACAGGTTGCCGAAGCGCATGGGCTTGGCCTTGGGAAGGTCGCAGCTCCGGTGCGGGCGGCCTTGGCGGGACGTGCGGCAACCCCCAGCGTATTCGATATGATGCTCGTTTTGGGCCGGGAGGAGACTCTGGCTCGACTCGACGATCAGGCGGCCTGAGGCCTGGCCGCCCTCTCCGGACGACTGTCCGGACGCGATAGACCGGCGCGGCCCAGCCGGAGGATGAAAGGGAATTTACATGGCAGACAACTCGAAGACCGCCACGCTCTCGCTTGACGGACAAACCTATGAGCTTCCCGTGCTCTCGCCCTCGGCTGGTCCCGACGTGCTCGATATCCGCAAGCTCTATGGCCAAGCCGACGTCTTCACCTACGATCCGGGCTTCACCTCGACCGCAGCCTGCGAATCCAAGATCACCTTCATCGACGGTGCCAAGGGTGAGCTGCTGTATCGTGGCTATCCGATCGACCAACTCGCGTCGAAGTCGCATTACCTCGAAGTGTGCTACCTGCTGCTCTACGGGGAACTGCCGACCAAGGCGCAGATGGAAGATTTCGAGTTCCGCGTGACGCGTCACACGATGATCCACGAGCAGATGAAGCAGTTCTTCCAGGGCTTCCGCCGTGACAGCCACCCGATGGCGACCATGGTCGGCGTCGTGGGCGCGCTGTCGGCCTTCTATCACGACAGCCTCGACATCTCGGACCCGTGGCAACGCGAAGTCGCCTCGATCCGCCTGATCGCGAAACTGCCGACGATCGCCGCGATGGCCTACAAGTATTCGATCGGTCAGCCCTTCGTCTATCCGAAGAACGAGCTGAGCTACGCCGAGAACTTCCTGCACATGTGCTTCTCGGTCCCGGCCGAAGACTACAAGATCGAGCCTGCGCTGGCCCGTGCGATGGACCGGATTTTCACGCTCCATGCCGATCACGAGCAGAACGCCTCGACCTCGACCGTGCGTCTGGCGGGCTCCTCGGGCGCGAACCCGTTCGCCTGTATCGCGGCCGGCATCGCCTGCCTCTGGGGCCCCGCCCACGGCGGCGCCAACCAAGCCTGCCTCGAGATGCTGCGCGAAATCGGAACCGTCGACCAGATCCCGGAATACATCAAGCGCGCCAAGGACAAGGACGATCCCTTCCGCCTGATGGGCTTCGGTCACCGCGTCTACAAGAACTTCGACCCGCGCGCGAAGGTCATGAAGGAATCGGCAGACGAGGTGCTCGACCTGCTCGGCATCCACGACAACGAGACGCTTCAGGTCGCCAAGGAACTGGAGAAGATCGCTCTGGAGGACGAATATTTCGTCTCCAAGAAGCTCTATCCGAACGTCGACTTCTACTCGGGCATCATCCTCGAGGCGATGGGCTTCCCGACCTCGATGTTCACCCCGATCTTCGCGCTGTCGCGCACCGTCGGCTGGATCTCGCAGTGGAAAGAGATGATCGAGGATCCGACCGGCAAGATCGGTCGCCCGCGTCAGCTCTATACCGGCGCGACCTACCGCGATTACGTCGATCTCGAGAAGCGCTGAGCATAGACCAGATCATTGCGGGCCGGAGGGGAAACCTTCCGGCCCGTTTTCCATTCTGCTACCCCGGTGACAGGGGACGGAGCCCCGCTTGGCTGCGCCGGCCTCCCCCGGGATAATTACGAAAGAGCGAAGACATAGCTGACCGTCTGACATACCGCCCGCATCATTTCCTCTGCTCGCTCGGGTTCGTGGGGAAGGGATATTCGGATGCCTTCACTGCGAACATGACCGAAATCGTCGAGGGGCGACTGCGGCGTGCGGAAGGCGCGGCGGTGGAGATCGAAGTGGTGGGCGCGGCCGATGACATCTGCGGTCCCTGCCCGTCGCGGCGCGGGTCCGGTTGCACCGGGCAGGCGAAGATCGACCGGCTGGATGCAGCCCATGCGAAGGCATTGGGAATTGCGCCGGGCGATGTGCTCAGCTGGGGCGAGGCGCTGGAGCGGATGGCCGCCCTGCCCGCCGATGTCCACCAGACGATCTGCGCCGAGTGCCAATGGCTGAGCGAGGGCATGTGCGAAGCCGCTCTCGCTCGGCTTCAGGGCAAAGCGTAACGCCATTCCCAGCCGGGGGGCAGCGCTTCGATTTCGAGGCAGGGTCCCGCCGCGTCTGCGCGGCGCCGACCAGCTGCCCGCGACGGCGAGTGGCGCAGCCGCCATTGCGCAGCATTGCCAAGCGGGCCGACTCGCCCGCGCGCAAATTCGCAAATCATCGGGAGAGGCGCGGATCGTGCATCTGACGCTTGCGCGAAGGCGAGCGTGGTGGCAAGAAACGCGCCATGAGCACGGATCAGACCCAAGACCCTTCGCAGGGCAAGAAACTGGCGCTAGTCACCGGCGCTTCGCGTGGCCTCGGTGGGGCGATTGCAGAGGCCTTGGCCGAAGACGGCTGGCATATCATGGCCGTCGCGCGGACCACCGGCGCGCTGGAAGAACTCGACGACCGGATTCAGGCGAAGGGCGGCACCGCTTCGCTCGGCCCGCTGGACGTGACCGACCCCGATCAGATGGCGCATCTCGCGCAGTCGATCGGCGCGCGCTGGGGCGGGCTCGATCTCTGGGTGCATACCGCGATCCATGCCGCGCCGCTCTCGCCGACGGGGCATATCGACGCCAAGGAACTGGCCAATTCGGTCAAGGTGAACGTGACCGCGACCGCGCAGCTGATCGGGCTGATCGAGCCGCTGCTGCTCGCCCGTCAAGGCACCGCGCTGGCCTTCGACGATCCGCGTGCGGGCCAGAAATTCTTCGGCATCTACGGGGCGACGAAAGCGGCACAGATGGCGATGCTGCGCTCGTGGCTGGCGGAGACCGTGAAGATCGGGCCGCGCGTGGTCATCGCCGAGCCTGCGCCGATGGCGACCGCCTTGCGCGGGCGGTTCTTCCCCGGCGAGGATCGCGACGCTCTCGCCGATCGCCATGCCGAAGCACGGCGTATCCTCGACACGCTCTGACGCCCCGGCCAAAACGCCGCGGACCGCTTGGCCTGCGGCGCTTTGGCGACACATCCAGGCTGTTGCCTGCCCCCGCTTTACCCTTCATCCACTGCAAGGTAAGCATCGGGTGACGCGACGGGGAACTGGGGGCAACATGCGTATTCTCATCACCAATGACGACGGCATCGACGCGCCGGGTCTGGCCGTTCTTCTCGAGATCGCCGAAGAACTCGCAGGTCCCGATGGCGAGGTCTGGACGGTCGCGCCCGCGTTCGAGCAATCGGGCGTGGGCCATTGCATCTCCTACACCCGGCCGATGATGATCTCGAAGCTGGCCGAGCGCCGTTTCGCAGCCGAAGGCAGCCCCGCCGACTGCGTGATGGCCGGGCTTTACGACGTGCTGGAAGGGCAGCGGCCCGATCTGGTGCTCTCGGGCGTGAACCGGGGCAACAACTCCGCCGACAACGCGCTCTATTCCGGCACGTTGGGCGGTGCGATGGAGGCGGCGCTGCAAGGGGTGCCCGCGATTGCCCTGTCGCAATTCATCGGACCCGACGTCTTCAATGCCCCCGACATGTTCGAGGCGGCGCGGGTGCATGGCGCGGGGCTCGTGCGCAAGCTCCTCGATCAGGGCATCTGGGACGATGGCGATTACCGTGTGTTCTACAATGTCAATTTCCCGCCGGTGCTGGCAGCCGACGTCAAGGGCCACAAGGTCGCCGCCCAAGGCTTCCGCAAGGATTGCTTCTTCTCGACCGAGGCGCACCACGCGCCCTCGGGGCGGCGCTTCCTGTGGATCAAGGGTGGCCCGCAGCATACGCCGACGCAGCCGGGCACCGATGCCGCCGTCAACCTCGACGGCTATATCTCGGTCACGCCGATGCGCGCCGATCTGACGGCGCATGACGTGATCGCCGATCTGGAGGCCCGTCTGGGATGAGCGAGGATGCGGAAGAGGATCTGGCCGAGCGCAAGATGCGGTTCCTCTTCGCACTGCGCTCCAAGGGCGTGACCGACGCGCGCACGCTGCACGCGATGGAGGGGATCGACCGCGGCCAGTTTGTGCGCGGTATCTTCGCCGATCGTGCCTATGAGGACATGCCCCTGCCGATCGCCTGCGGACAGACCATCTCGCAACCTTCGATCGTGGGGCTGATGACCCAGGCCGCGGATGTCGGCTCGCGCGATACCGTGCTCGAGATCGGCACCGGATCGGGCTATCAGGCAGCCATCCTGAGTCAGCTCGCCCGGCGGGTCTACACGGTGGATCGCCACAAGCGCCTCGTGCGCGAGGCCGAGGGCGTCTTCACGGCGCTGCGGCTCACCAATATCGTTGCGATTTCCGGCGACGGCTCGCATGGGCTGCCCGATCAGGCGCCCTTTGATCGAATCATCGTGACTGCCGCCGCGGAAGACCCTCCCGGGCCGCTCTTGGCCCAGCTGAAGATCGGGGGTATCATGGTTCTGCCCGTGGGCCAGTCGGACACGGTGCAAAGCCTGATCCGGGTGCGCCGGCTCGAGACGGGCTTCGATTACGAAGAATTGCGTCCGGTGCGCTTCGTCCCCCTTGTAGAGGGCGTGGCAAACGACTGAGTGGCAGGCAAGAACGGACCCCGTAGAGGTCTGAGAGACAGTGAGGACGAGCGGATGGCAACGAAGAATTCCCGGCTGCGGCTGATTCTGGCAGGTGGAGTCGCGCTGACGGCGCTGGCCGCCTGTAACCCGAACGGGTTCGATCTGGACATGCGCGGCTACGGCAATGGCGGGCTCGACACGAGCGCGGCTGCCCGGCAGGCCGTACAGGATCGCCCGCGCCCGAATGCGCAGGGCATCATCACCTACCCGAATTATCAGGTCGTCGTGGCGCGCCGCGGCGATACGGTCAACTCCGTCGCACAACGCATCGGCACCGATCCCGGCGCGCTGGCCCGCTACAACGCGGTCGCGCCCGACGCGGTGCTGAACGCGGGCGAAGTGCTGGCCCTGCCCAACAAGGTCGCGACGACAGCCGGCACCGCGGCGCCGGGCAATTCCAGTGCACTGACCTCGGAGACGATCGACATCACCTCGCTCGCGTCGAACGCGATCGACAAGGCGCAGGCGAACCAGCCCGCGAAGGCGACCCCGGCTTCGGCCCCGGTCTCCACAACCAGCCCCGAGCCGATCCGCCACAAGGTCGCGCGTGGCGAGACCGCCTACTCCATCGCGCGCTACTATTCGGTGCCGGTGAAGGCACTGGCCGAATGGAACGGGCTACCCAACGATCTGCGCGTGCGTGAAGGTCAGATGCTGATCATCCCGGTCGCCTCCGGCCGCCAACCTCCGAAGGTCGAGACCGCTACGGCTACGACGGCGCCCGGCACCGGCTCGCCGACCCCGGTGCCGCCCTCCGCGGCAGAGCCCCTGCCCGACAAGACGCCGCCGAAAGCCTCCGAGCCGGTCAAGACGCAGACCCCGGACATGAGCACCGATCGCACCAAGGCGTCGGACACGTCGAAGATGATGATGCCGGTTCCCGGCTCGATCATCCGCCCCTACAAGAAGGGCAAGAACGACGGTGTCGATATCTCCGCGTCGGCCGGAACTGCGGTCAAAGCCGCCGAGAGCGGCACCGTGCTGCTGATCAGCCAGGACACCGACGATGTCGCCTTCCTCGCGATCAAGCATCCCGACAATCTGGTGACGGTCTATTACAACGTGACCGGCATCACGGTGAAGAAAGGCGCGAGCGTCAAGCGCGGCCAGACCATCGCGAAGGTCGCGTCCGGCGATCAGGGCTATCTGCATTTCGAGGTCCGCAAGGGGATCGATTCCGTCGATCCGATGCCGTATCTCAACTGATCTTGCGCGGCGGGCCGGAGATATTCCGGTCCGCCCGCGCCCCTGCCCGCCTAGCCCGCAACAGGCGCGAGCAGCAGACAGCTCTCGCTGTTGAGCACCCCCGGAATTTCCCGAATATCGCGCAAGGCCCGGTCGAACTCGCCCAGAGTCTCGGCCCGGATTTCCGCCACCAGATCCCAGTTTCCATTGGTCGCGAAAACCGTCGTGACCTCCGGAATCCGGTGCAGCGCCCGGATCACAGCGCGCGACATCTTGCCCTGTAACTCGACCAGCGAGATCGCACGCACCTGCCCCTCGACATCGGTCTCGGTCTCGATGGTAAAGCGCCGGATCTGCCCCGACGCCACCAGCGCCTCCAGCCGGGCGCGTGCTGTGGTGCGCGACACCCCCACCTGCAGCGCAAGATCAGTCACCGAGAGCCGCGCGTCCGCCCGCAATGCGGTCAGGATCGCGCGGTCCGTATCGTCGAGCTGCATCGCCCCTCCGTTTTGATCAATCAATTAGCCAAACTGATCAAATTTAGTTCCGATTTGCGCAAATTGACAAGCGAAACCTCTGCGCCATTTCGTCAGACTGAGTCCAACAAGGGAGATCACGATGACACGCACAGTATCGATTCTGGGCGCGCCTATTCAAACTGGCGCTTCGCAACCCGGCTGCATCATGGGACCGGCCAGCCTGCGCATCGCCGGGCTGGGCGACATCCTGACCGAGCTGGGCTGGGAAGTGAACGATCTGGGCGACCTGTCGATCCCGGCGCAAGACCCTGTGCCGCACAAGAACCCCGCGATCCACGATCTGGCCGAGACCCGCGCCTGGATCGAGGCGTTGTCGGACGCAGCCTTCGACGCCGCCCAGAAGCACGACCGCCCGATCTTCATCGGTGGCGACCACGCGCTGGCTGCCGGCACGCTGAGCGGGCTGGCACGTCATGCGAAAACCCAGGATCGCCCGCTTTTCGTTCTGTGGCTCGACGCCCACCCGGACCTGCACACGCTGGAAACCACGACCAGCGGTAACCTGCATGGCACGCCCGTGGCCTACGTCACGGGACAGCCGGATTTCGAGGCATTCCCGCCGCTGGAAGCCAGCATCGATCCCAAGAACTTCTGCATGATGGGCATCCGCTCTGTCGATCCGGCAGAGCGCGAGCGCATCAAGCAGATCGGCTTGGAAGTCCATGACATGCGCGCCATCGACGAGACCGGCGTGCTGGCTCCGCTGCGCGCCTTCCTTGACCGCGTGCGCGAAGCCAACGGCCTTCTGCATGTCAGCTTCGACGTCGATTTCCTAGACCCCGGGATCGCGCCCGCCGTGGGCACGACCGTGCCGGGCGGCGCCACGTTCCGCGAGGCGCATCTGATCATGGAAGAGGTCGGCGACAGCGACCTCGTCACTTCGCTCGACATTGTCGAGCTTAACCCCTTCCTCGACGAACGCGGCCGCACGGCGAAACTGCTGTGCGACCTCGCGGCCAGCCTCTTCGGCCGCCGCGTTCTTGACCGCATGACACGGAGTTTTTGATGGACAAGTCCCCGCTCGCCCCCTCCGAACTGGCCTTCGTGCCCTTCGTTTCCGTCGCCAACATGATGAAGCTGGTGAACGAGATCGGCCCCGAACAGGTGATGCGCGACCTCGCCGCCTATATCGAAGAGGATTTCCGCCGCTGGCCGGATTTCGACAAGACGCCGCGCGTCGCGAGCCATTCTGCGGAGGGCGTGATCGAGTTGATGCCGACCGCGGATAGCGAAAATTACGGTTTCAAATACGTCAACGGGCACCCCAAGAACGGCCGCACCGGGCACCAGACCGTGACGGCGTTTGGCGTGCTGTCCTCGGTCGCTACGGGCTATCCGCTGCTGATGACCGAGATGACGATACTGACCGCACTGCGCACCGCCGCCACCTCGGCGCTGGTGGGCAAATACCTCGCCCCGAAAGGCGCGACGGTGATGGGCATGATCGGCAATGGTGCGCAATGCGAGTTTCAGGCGCTGGCCTTCCGCGCGATCTGCGGCATCGACACATTGCGGCTTTACGACATCGACCCGAGCGCGACCGAGAAAGCCGCGAAGAACCTGATCGCGCAGGGGTTCAACGTCACCAAATGCCGCTCCGGCGAGGAAGCGGTCGAAGGCGCGCAGGTCATCACCACCTGCACCGCCGACAAGCAATATGCGACGATCTTGACCGACAATATGGTCGGCTCGGGCATCCACATCAACGCAATCGGCGGCGACTGCCCCGGCAAGACCGAACTGCATCGCGACATCCTCACCCGCTCGGAGATCTTTGTCGAATACCCGCCGCAGACCCGCATCGAGGGCGAGATTCAGGCGCTCGACGAGGATCACCCGGTGACCGAGTTGTGGAAGGTCATGCGCGGTGAGGCCGAGGGCCGCCGCGACGCGAAACAGATCACGCTGTTCGATAGCGTGGGCTTCGCGATCGAGGATTTCAGCGCGCTGCGCTACATCCATGACCGCGTGAAGGGTGGCGATTATGCGCAGATGCTCGATCTTATGGCAGACCCCGACGATCCGCGCGATTTGTTCGGGATGCTGACGCGGGCGGGCTGAGCCCGCTTGCGCTTGACGCGCGCGCGTGGCACCGAAAGCGAAACGCCCCTTTCAGACGAGAGCGCGACATGACCGACAAGACCCACCCCTATGCGGGCGACGGCAGACACACCGACAGCTACTACGCGGCTTCGGCCAACCCGGCCCCGCTCCGTCCGGAACTGGAAGGCGCGGTGGAGGCCGATATCTGCGTCGTGGGCGCGGGCTTTTCGGGCCTCTCGACCGCGCTGCATCTGGCAGAAAAGGGCTATAGCGTCACCGTCGTGGAAGGCGCACGCATCGGCTGGGGCGCTTCGGGCCGCAATGGCGGTCAGGTCGTCAACGGGCTGAACGCGAGCCTCGACGTGATCGAGAGCCGCTACGGACAGGACACCGCGAATTTCGTCGCCGGTCTGGTGATGGAAGGCGGCGACATCATCCGCGAGCGCGTCGCGACCTACGACATCCAATGCGACCTGAAGCCCGGCAACGTCTTCGCGGGGCTCACCGGCAAGCATATGCAGGAGCTGGAAGCGCGCTGGAAACTCTGGCGCAGCTACGGCATCGAAAGCCAGGAGATGCTGAGCCGCGAGCAGATGCGCGAGCACGCGGCTTCCGACCTCTATGCGGGCGGCATGATCGACCACAAGGGCGGCCATCTGCATCCGCTGAACCTCGCGCTTGGCGAGGCGGCGGCGGTCGAGAAAATGGGCGGCACGATCTACGAAATGTCCCCCGTCAATTTCGTCGACACCGAAGCCACGCGCCCGGTGATCAGGACCGCAAAGGGGCAGATCACCGCGAAAACGCTGGTTCTGTGCGGCAACGCCTATCTCGGCCATGTCGTGCCCACGCTGGAGCGCCGTGTGATGCCCGTCTCGACGCAGGTGATGGCGACCGAGCTGCTGGGCGAGGCCAAGGCACGCGAATTGATGCCGTCAGATGTCTGCATCGAGGACGTTCGCTACATCCTCGACTATTACCGCATGTCCGCCGACAACCGCCTGCTGTTTGGCGGCGGCACAGTCTATGGCGGGGCAGACCCGAAAGACATCAAGGCGAAGCTCTGGAAGAACCTCGAGAAAGTCTTCCCGCAGCTCAAAGGCACCAAGATCGACTACGCGTGGTCGGGCAATTTCGCGCTCTCGTTCAGCCGCGTGCCGCAGATGGGACGGATCGGGCAGAACACCTATTTCGCGCATGGCTACTCGGGGCATGGCGTGACCGGCTCGCATACTTTCGGGCGCATCCTGTCGGAGGCGATCAACGGCGACCTGACCCGGTTCGATACGTTCGCGAAACTGCCGTGGATTCCGTTTCCCGGCGGGCGCACTTTCCGCGTGCCCTACTCCGTCGCGGGGTCGTGGTGGTATGCTCTGCGCGATCGGCTGGGGGTGTAAGCCCCCTACCCGCGCCTTGGACGATGCGGAGAGACGCGCTTACAGCGCGATCCCGCGCCGTCCGGCCAGATCGGTGAAATACTGCCATGCCACGCGGCCCGAACGCGCCCCGCGCGTGGCCTGCCATTCGATGGCTTCGGCGCGCAACTCCTCGTCGGAGATCTCTACGCCATAGCTGTCGCAATAGCCGCGGATCATCGTAAGATACTCGTCTTGGCTGCAGGGATGGAAGCCCAGCCACAACCCGAACCGATCGGACAGCGAGACTTTCTCCTCCACCGCTTCGGAGGGGCTGATCGCAGTCGAACGCTCGTTCTCGATCATGTCGCGCGGCATCAGGTGACGGCGGTTCGACGTGGCATAGAGGATCACGTTCGCGGGCCGCCCCTCGATCCCGCCATCCAGCACCGCCTTGAGCGATTTGTAATGCTGGTCATCATGACTGAACGACAGGTCGTCGCAGAACAGGATGAAGCGCATCTCCGGCGCGTCGCGCAGATGCGCGAGCAGACGCCCGACGGACGGCAGATCCTCGCGCGCAAGCTCCACCAGTTTGAGCGGCTGCCCCTCGGCCACCGCCGCGGCGTGGGCCGCTTTCACGAGCGAGCTCTTCCCCATCCCGCGCGCGCCCCAGAGAAGCGCGTTGTTCGCAGCCGCCCCGCGCGCGAATTGCAGCGTGTTGGCCAGCAGCGTGTCGCGCGAGCGGTCGATGCCGTGCAGCAGGCTCAGGTCGACGCGGTTCACCTGAGGCACGGGCTCCAGCCGATCCGGCGCGGTGTGCCAGATGAAGGCGCTGGCCGAGGCGAAATCCGGCGCGGGCTGTGGCGCGGGCGAGAGCCGCTCCAGTGCCGTGGCGATCCGGGTCAGCGTCGCGTCATTCATCCCTTGGTATCCTCGTCGTCTTCGTCTTCATCCCATTCGTCGGGATCGATCCAGGTGCCTTCGGCGCGCATTCGAGCTTCACGGGTCTTCTCGATCCGCTTCACGAGTTGGATGGATATCTCGTAGAGACCGTAGACCACCGAGAACAGGATGACCTGGGAAATTACGTCCGGAGGCGTCGCGATCGCGGCCACGACAAGGATCGCGACCACGGCGTATTTGCGCATATTCGCGAGGCCTTGCGAGGAGACCAGACCCGCCTTGCCCATCAGCGACAGCAGGACGGGCAGCTGGAAGCAGATCCCGAAGGCCATGACGAACTTGATCGTCAGGTTGAGATATTCCTGCACCGAGCCCTGGAAGCCGATGGCGGCCATCTCGTTCGCGCCGGACGTCGCGCCGATCTCGCCCTGCTGGAAGCCGAGGAAGAAGTTAAAGGCCAGCGGCAGGATGATGTAATAAGCGAACGCCGCGCCAAGGAAGAACATCACCGGCGAGGCGATCAGGAACGGCAGAAACGCGTTCTTCTCGTTGCGGTAAAGGCCCGGCGCCACGAAACGCCACATCTGGTAGGCGATGATCGGGAATGCCAGGGCGAAACCGCCGAGGAAGGAAATATTGATCGCGACGAAGAAACCTTCCTGCAGCTTGATCAGGTAGAGGCCGCATTGCTCGCCGCGCGATTCCAGCGCCGAGCAGACCGGCCGGGTCAGGAAATTGAAGATCGGGTTCCAGACCGTGTAGCAGACCACCATCGCCGCGATGAAGGCCCCCAGCGAATAGAGGATGCGCGTGCGCAGTTCCGCGAGGTGTTCGATCAGCGGGGCGGCGCTGTCCTCGATTTCGTCATGGTCGCTCATGCGTCACCCTTCTTCGCGGCGGGTTTCTTCGCCGCCGTCTTCTTGGCCGCCGGTTTGGCACCGGTTTTCGCGGCAGGTTTACTGCTCGACTTCGTCGCCGGCTTGGCGCTGGATTTCGCTGCGGTCGAACTGCCCGTCTTCGCGCCAGTCTTGGCTGCGGTCTTCGACGCGGCTTTCTTCGCAGCGGGCTTGGCCGCCGGCTTGCTTGCCGTCTTGGAAGTCTCGGGTTTGGCCGTCTCGGCTGCGGTCGCCTCGGGTTGGGCAGCCTCGGGCTTGGGCGGCTCCGCCTCGGGATCGGGCTTGAGCGAGGTCCGCTCGGACCGGCCCGGCTCCCATTTCTCGAAAGCGTCGGTCGCCTTTTCCAGCGCGTCGAGCCCGAGCGACTTCTTCGAGGCCAGCGATTTCAAGTCGCGCACGGAGCCCGCGGCCTCGTCGAGCCCGGTATCCTTCGCCGCATCTTCCATCGCCCGCGAGAATTCGCGCGCCATCGACTTGGCCTTCGCGGTGATGCGGCCAAGCTGGTGGAACATCTTGGGCAGATCCTTCGGCCCCACGACGATCAGCGCCACGACGCCGATCAGCAGAAGCTCGCTCCAACCGATGTCTAACATGAGTGCTCAGGCCTCCGGCCAAATGAGGACGCAAAGGCAAACGGGCATCAGCCCGCAACCCCTAAAAGCGATCAGGCTCAGGCCTTGTCTTTTTCTTTCTGAACTTCGTCCGCCGGGGTCACGTCGCGTGCCTCGTCGACGGAGCCGTCTTCGATTTCCTTCGTGCCGTCGCTCACGCCTTTCTTGAAGGCGGTGATGCCTTTGCCGACTTCACCCATGAGCGAGGAAATCTTGCCGCGGCCGAAAAGAACCAGAACCACGACGGCGATCAGAAGCAGACCGGGAAGGCCGATATTGTTGAGCATTGTTGTCTCTCCTCTGGTCACGGGCCCGCCGCCCGCGCCTTATGTCGGTCCCGAGTTTTAGGATCATGCGGGCCTCAATCCTAGACCGATTCCGCCCAAACGGCGCTGTGAGGCGCAGATTACTGACAGTTCATTGTCAGTTGCCCCGCCCCGCGCTACCCTTCGCTTGACCTGACGGGAGAGACCCATGACCCGCGACGAGCGGCTGCAACAGATCATCGCCATCCTGCGCGACGGCAAGATGCACCGTGCCAGCGATCTGGCTGAGCGGCTGGGAGTCTCGGTCCGCACGATCTGGCGCGACATGGCGGAAATCTCGGCCTATGGCGTGCCGGTCGAGGGCGAACGCGGCGTCGGCTATATCCTGCGCCGGGCGGTTGGCTTGCCGCCTCTTGTGCTGACCCGCGAGGAGTTGGCCGCGCTCGATCATCTGCTCGATCTCGCCGAGGCGATGGAGGATCCGCGCCTTGCCGGAGGCGCCGCGAGCCTGGCCGCGAAAATCCGTGCCGCCCTGCCCTCCGCGCCGCCCGAGCCATCTGCCGAAGACGCCGGGGAAAGGCTGGCGGGCGGTCGGGGATGAGGCTAGGCTCGACTGCGAAACTTGGAAGGGATGCCCCTGCGTGATCGGTGCCGAATACATCACTGCTTTCGTGACACTTTTCGTCATCATCGATCCGATCGGGCTGGCCCCGGTCTTCATCGCACTGACCTTGGGCGAAAGCCATCGCGCGCGACTGCGCATCGCCCTGCGCGCCCTCATCATAGCCGCCGTGCTGCTGACCTTGTTCGGCATTTTCGGCGACAAGATCCTCGCCGGGATCGGCATCTCCATGCCCGCATTCCGCATCGCGGGCGGGGTGCTGCTGTTCCTCACCGCGCTCGACATGCTGTTCGAACGCCGCACCAAACGCCGCGAGGCGCAGGGCGAGGAGCACGAGGCCGACCCCGAAACAGACCCTTCCGTATTCCCTCTGGCGACGCCGCTTCTCGCCGGGCCCGGCGCGATGGCGACGATGATCCTGCTGGCCGGCCGCGAGGGCGGCGACTGGCTGCATGTAGTGGTCATCATCGCGATGATGCTGCTGGTGCTTTGCTGCGTCTTCGTGATGTTCCTGCTCGCCACGCCGATCGAGCGCGCGCTGGGTCGCACCGGCACGATGGTCGTCACCCGGCTTCTGGGGATGCTGTTGGCGGCGCTGGCGATCCAGTTCATCCTCGACGGGCTGCATGGCGCGGGGCTGATGGGCGGGAGCCCGGTAAGCTGAGGCAATCCGCCCTCTGGGAAAGCCGCGCAGGCGATCCTATCTGAATTAGGTTGGTAGGGGTAACGAGGATCATGGTCGAGACGATCATCAGCGAGAATTGGGGACGGCTCGTCTATCTGGGCCTCCTGCTCGTCGCCGTGGGCGGGTATTTCCTGCTGGAAATCCGTCGCCGTCCGGGGCGCACGCTGCAACAGGCCGCGATCTGGGGGCTGATCTTTCTGGGCACGCTCGCCGCCGTGGGGCTTTGGACCGACATCCAGCGACAGGTCTCGATCCCCGATCAGGCCGTGATGCGTGATGGGCGGATCGAAGTGCCGCAAGCGCCCGACGGGCATTACTACCTCACCGCCGAGGTCAACGGCACGCCGATCCGCTTCGTCGTCGATACCGGCGCGAGCCAGATCGTCCTGACCCAGCGCGCCGCCGAGCGCGCGGGCATCAAGACCGCCGATCTCGCCTATATCGGGCAGGCGCGCACAGCCAACGGCATCGTCGCGACTGCGCCGGTGCGGCTGGAGCGCTTCGATTTGGGCCCGATCCACGACAGCAACCTGCGCGCCGTGGTCAATCGCGGATCGATGGACACGTCACTGCTGGGGATGACCTACCTCACCCGCTTCGCGAAAGTGGAATTCGCGCGGGGCACGCTGATCCTCGAACGCTAAGCGGACCCGGCCCTCAATCGCCGTGATCGTGCCTTTTTTGCGCCTCAATCTTTGTCGAGGGTCCCAAGGTGGCCGCCGTTCAGGCTCGGCCCTCCAGGCTTCGTTACGAGGAAAACGCCCATGGTTGCCTTCGACACCTTCGCGCTTGCGATCATCACCGTCGCCGTCATCCGCGAAGCCTATCTCCGTCTGCGCCCGATGATGCGCTCTGCCGAAGCAGAGCGCGGCTAAGCTAGCCTTTCACCAGAACCGCGAGATCGGCCACATTCGTGCCGGTCGCCCCCGTCATCAGCAGCGCATCCGCCGCCTGCAGGACGCGATAGCTGTCATTGCGGGCGAGCGCCGCGTCGCAATCGACGCCAGCCGCCCGCGCCGCCGCGCAGGTCCCCGGCCCCACCAGACCGCCCGCCGCATCCGTCGGCCCATCGCGGCCATCGGTACCGCCCGACAGGAAGCGCCAATCACCCTCGAGACCCGCCGCCTCCGCGGCACAAGCCACCCGCAGCGCGAGTTCCTGATTGCGACCGCCCAGCCCGTCGCCCTTGATCGTCACGGTGGTCTCGCCCCCCATGACGAGCGCCCCTGAGGGCATATCGCGCAGCAGGGCCACGATCTGCGGCGCAAGGTCGGCCACGTCCCCGTCGAGCGCGAAGGGCGCGGCCTCGGCTCCGGCCGACACCATCGCCGCGACCGACAGCCCGTTCGCCCCGATCAGACGGTTGCGCGCCGCAGGCAGAGCTGGTTCCGGGCCGGAGGCTTCCAGATGCGCCCGCACAGGCGCGGGCAAAGCGTCCCAAATCCCGAGATCACGGCACAGCCGCGCTGCCTCGGCCCGCGTGCCGATCGGCTCGACAGTGGGTCCCGAGGCGATGACGCGCAGATCATCGCCCGGCACATCTGAAAGGATCAGCCCCGTCACGGGGGCCGCGCAGGCCAACAGCCAGCCGCCGCCCTTGAGCTGCGACAGCTGCTGGCGGATCAGGTTCATCTGCGTGATATCGGCCCCGCAACCGAGGAGAAGTCGGCTGACCTCGGCTTTGTCCGACAGGCTCAGCCCCTCTGCTGGTGCGACCGCGAGCGCGGAGCCGCCACCGGAAATCAGCGCAAGAACGCGATCCTCCGGGCCACAGGCTTGCAGGCACTGCAGGATCGCGCGCCCGGCCCGTTCACTGCCCTCCCCCGGCACAGGGTGATCGCCCGCGATCAGCGTGACACCCGCACGAGGCGCCGCCGCTTCGGCATTCTCGGGATTGGTCACGACGAGCGCTTGCGCATCTTCGGGCAAAGCCTCCAGCGCCGCAGCACTCATCGCCAGCGCCGCCTTGCCGAGCGCGATCACCTGCCAGCGCCCGCCCGGCCCCGGCGGGGTCTCCATCGCCCATCCCATCGCGCGGGACACACCCGCCGCTGGATCGGCCGCCTTCACTCCGATATCGAACAGCTCGCGTGCGCGTGCATCCAGATCCATGCCCTCTCCCTTCGCTTTTGCCCAACTATGCCCGGGGGGCGCCGGGGTGCAAGTGCGCCAGGCGAAGGCAGTCCTCGCGGTGGCGCAGAAACGAAAAGACGCCCGCGGGGAGCGCGGGCGTCGAAACACGATCAGGCGGAAGGGCCCTGTCGGTTTAAGTGAGCGGGAGCCGAGGCCCCCGCCCGGGGAGGGTCTTAGCCACCTTGGCTTTCGATATAGGCGAGCACCGCCTTGACGTCTTCGGGGTCCTTCAGGCCGGCGAAGGACATCCGGTTCTTCGGAATGTAGCCCTTCGGGTCGGCGAGATATTCCTCGACCGTCTGTTCGGTCCAGATCAGACCGTCTTCACCGTGCTGCTTCATCGCGCTCGAGTATTTGAACCCATCAGCCGTCCCGGCCTGACGACCGATCAGGTTGTTGAGCACCGGGCCGACGCGGTTCTTCGCATCTTCGCCGACTTGGTGGCAGGCCTTGCACTTCTTGAAGACCTTCTCGCCAGCCTCGACCAGCGCCGGATCGGCAGAGAGCGTCTCCTTCGGCTCGGAGGTGGTTTTCTCCACCTGCGCCGCCGCCGGAGCGTCCTGCGCCATCGCCTCGGCCGCGTCGCTCTGGGTAGCGTCGCCTGCGACGACGACGTCGGCCGGAGCGCTATCGTCCGCAGCCGCCGTATCTTCGCCGCCGCCTTGGTTGGGCGTCACGTCGAGCACGGTGGCTTTCTTGGTGATGTGCACGTCGGTCTTACAGTCGCTCATGCAAGCGGCTTCCGAAAACTTCGGCACTTCGACCTCGTCGCGGTTATCCACGATGAACCCGTCCGCGTTCGGCATCTCCACGTCGAGGAAGTTATCCTTCGTGAGGACGAAATCGTCTTCCACGAGGTAGTTCGAGTAGAGAATGTAGGCGACGATGGCATAGGTCTCGTCGACGGTCAGCGTTTGCGCGTTGCCGAACGGCATCGAGCGGTGCGCATAGTCCCAGACGGTGGACAGGTAGGGCCAGTAGGAACCGACGGTTTTCACCGGATCCTTGTTGGCCAGCGTCCCTTCGCCCCCGGCCAGTTTCGGCCAGTTGTCGACGCCCTCGGCGAAGTCGCCATGGCAGACCGCGCAGTTGTCGGCGAAGATCTTTTCACCGTCGGCGACCGAACCCGAGCCTTCGGGAAGGTTCTTGCCATCGGGGAAGACCTCGACGGTCCAGGCGTTGATTTCCTCGGGCAGCGCTTCGCGTCCCAGACCGAATTTCTCGGCCAGGGCGGGCGTCGCGACGAGCGGAGCGGCCAGAAGCGTGGCCAGCAGCAGATTACGACGACACTTCGACATTCTCGGACTCCCCGTTTTCCTTGACCCACCAGGTCTGGATACCGTTGTTGTGATAGACCGAATTCTCCCCGCGGATCGCGCGCAGCGCGTCCTTGGTCGGCTGAACGTAGCCGGTGGAATCGGTAGCGCGGGACTGCAGGAGCATTTCCGAACCGTCCCAGTCGATCTCGAGATAGAAGCGCGAGACCGCCTTGTCGGCGCCCGGCTCGGCCAGACGGGCCTCTTGCCAGTTCGCGCCGCCGTCGAGCGAAACGTCGACCTTGGTGATGTGACCGCGACCCGACCAGGCCATGCCTGTGATGACCAGCGGACCCTTGCCGTGCTTGATCGGCATCTGCGGGCTGGGCGAGGTGACGACCGATTTGGCGTCCATGACCCAGGTCCACTTGCGCGACGTGCCGTCGGCGAGCGTGTCGGTGTATTTCGAGGTTTCTTCGCGCGACTGCACGGCCTCGTCGGTGACTTCGAGACGACGCAGCCACTTCACCCACATGTTGCCTTCGAAACCCGGAACCACGAGGCGCACCGGATAACCGTGCTCCTTGCGCAGCGCTTCGCCATTGGCCTTGATAGCCACGAGACAGTCGTCGAGCGCTTTCTCCAGCGGGATCGAGCGGCCGTTCGAGGACGCGTCGGCGCCTTCGGCATAGACCCACTTGTCCTTGATCTGGTCGCCGAGATTGGTGATCCCCGCTTCTTCGAGCAGCGTCCGCAGCGGGATGCCCGAATATTGCATGTTGTGGATCATGCCCTGGGTGAACTGCGCGCCGTTGAGCTGGGCACCGGCCCATTCCATGCCCGAGTTCGCGGCGCATTCGAGGAAGTAGGTGCGGTTCACACGCGGGAAACGCTCCAGATCCTCGTAGGTGAAGACCAGCGGCTTGTCGACGAGGCCGTTGATCATCAGACGGTAGTCTTCCTTCTTCAGTTCGATCGCGCCCGAATGGTGACGCTCGAAGGCGCAGCCGGTGGGAGTGATCGTGCCGTCGAGGGCGTGGATCGGCGTAAAGTTGATCGACGAGATCACGTCCGCGGTCAGCCAGCCGACATTGCGGCGGATGACGTCATCTTCGAATTCGATCGGCAGGCCGTAGGGGGTGGCATCGACGCCGTCGCCCCAGCCCGAAGCCCAAGGCTGAACTTCGGTGATCAACGGATCGGGTTGCTGTTCTGCGCGCGCGGCACCAGCCCCTGCGGCCATCGCACCGACCGCAGCCCCTGCGCGGAGGAATCCGCGGCGGCTGAGGGCGGCATTGGTGGCCGGGTTGCCCTGGCGTTCCTTGTCGTCCATGTGTTTTCCTCCAGTCTCTAACCCCTGCGGGGCGTAATCATCGACGGGCGGGACCGGCTCAGATGCCGGTCACGACCACCGAGTCATTCGGTTTCAAGTCAACGGTTTTGATCTTGCGCAGGTGATCGGCGATCACGTCCCAGATCTGCGGCCCTTCGGTACCTTCGTTGACCGAGGCCCAGCCCGTCACGACATAGTTGCGTGCCGGGTCGATATCGGAGCCGTCCTTCAGCAGCGTCATGTTGGAAATCCGCTCGCCGATCGGCTTCGAAACGTCGATGTGGTAGCCCATGCCACCCACTCGAACCATGTCCCCGCCCTGCTGGTAGTAGGGGTCGGAGTTGAAGATGTTGTCGGCCACGTCCTCGAGGATGGTCTTGATCATCTCGCCCGACATTTCGGAGCGATAGTTCTCGCCATAGGTCATCGAAGTGGCGTTGAGCACGTCTTCCATGGTGATTTTCTGCCCGGGGATCAGCGACGGCCCCCAGCGCACGCCCGGGCTCATGGCGATCTCGGCGTCACGCTCTTCGAGCATCGCCTCGCAGATCAGGTCGTCCCAGGTGCCGTTGAAGTTGCCGCGGCGATAGAGCAGCGAGTTGGTCTCGCCCACGACTTCCTCGAGTTCGGCCTTGTAGGGCTCGCGATGGCCCATGATGACGTCGGTCATCTCCTTGTCGGGCTCGATCACGTCGGAGAAGATCGGGATCAGCTTGTGGCGGAAGCCCATCATCTTGCCGTCGCGCACGTCGAGATCGACGCGGGAGACGAATTTGCCGTTCGAGCCCGAGGCGATCAGGATCGTCTCGCCTACGAGGATCGGCTCCGGAACGGCGTCATGGGTGTGACCGGTGAGGATCACGTCGATGCCCTTCACGCGGCTCGCCATCTTGTGGTCCACGTCGAAGCCGTTATGCGACAGGCAGACGACCAGATCGACGCCCTTCGCACGAACCTCGTCGACCATCGCCTGCATACGCTCTTCGCGGATGCCGAAGGAGTAGTCAGGGAACATCCAGCCGGGGTTCGCGATCGGCATGTAGGGGAAGGCCTGACCGATGACCGCGATCTGCGTGCCGTTGCGCTCGAAGATCTTGTAGGGCTCGTAGGCGGGCTCGTCCCATTCGGCGTCGAAGATATTCGCACCGAGGAAGGGGAAGGGAAGGCCGTCGACGATCTCGTTCACCCGGTCCTGGCCATAGGTCCATTCCCAGTGCGAGGTCATCGCCTCGACGCCGAGCTTGTTCATGATGTCGACCATGTTCTGGCCCTTGGTCTTCAGCGCGACCATCGAACCGTGCCAGGTGTCGCCGCCATCGAGGATCAGCGCGTCGGGGCGTTCGGCCTTGATCGCCTTCACGACGGTCGCCACACGGTCCATCCCACCCATCTTGCCGTAGCTCTTGGCGAGATCGGTGAAGTTCTCGTAGGTCAGCGCATATGCGTCGGGCGTGTTCGGCTCGATGTTGAACATCTTGAGGAAATCCGCGCCGGTGACGTGCGGCGGACGTCCCTTCGCCTCACCCACGCCGAGGTTGATTTCCGGCTCGCGGAAATAGATCGGCATCGCTTGCGCGTGGATGTCGGTGATGTGGATCAGCGTGACATTGCCCAGCGGCTCGAACTGCAGGAGCTGGTCTTGGGTAATCGACTGCTGCGCCATGGCGCGCGACCAGCGCGACAGGCCCGAAGCACCGAGGATGGTCGAGGCGGCCAAGCTCGCCTGAAGAAATTCCCGCCGGGATATCATGCGATGTGTCTCCTTCTTCTCACCGGGCCAGTGCGCCCGGCGGTCGTTTCATTCGGGTAAATAGACAAACGAATTCAGACAGATATGAAATTTTGAATATGTTGAAACGAAACGCGCGGGACAGGGAGGCCCTGCCCCGCGCATCAATTCACAGGTCAGGGACGGACGCCGCCACCCTCGATGTCGAGACCCAGGCCGCGCGAAGCGACGTAGAGCTCGAGATTACGGAACTCGTCCGAACCGGGGCTGTAGGTTTCCGCGCGCGTGTCGCGGATGCAGCCCTTGAAGCGGTTGTGGATCGACACGACGCCCGCGTTCTTTAGACGGTAGGTCGGGAAGCCCTGGATCTGGCCTTGGCTAAGATGGTCAGCGCGGATGTAGTTGCCGTAGTTCTCTTCATGGCACGACGCGCAGGAAAGCTCGAGCTGGCCATAGCGGGTGTAGTACATCTCCTTGCCCTTCTCCCAGAAAGGCTTGGCCTCGCCGTCGATCTTGACCGCGACCGGCATGCCACGCGACTCGACCGCGATCGCGGTGGTCATGTTGTGCATCGGAGCGCTGTCCCAACCCCAGGCTTCGGCGCCCATGCGGTTGGTGCGGCAATCGTTGATGTAATCCTCGACCGACCACAGCTTGCCGGCTTCGTTCACCTTAGGCATCGAGGCGCGCACGCCCTTCATGCCTTCGCTGATGTCGCCGTGGCAATCCGCGCAGGATTTGCCCTCGGAGCCGTCGGCGGTCGACCAGGTTTCCTGGCCCTGCTCGGCAAAGATCATGATCGGGTTGTCGAAGTCGTCCTGTTCCATCGCGCGGGTCTCGTCCGTGCGGAAGAGCCAGCCGGAATAGACCTCGTCGAGATGCCCTTTGAGGTGATCGGCGGCGGGCGCCTTCACCGTGATCGGGGTGTCGCCGTTGATGACGAGCTCGTCATCCGCCATTTCGGCGTGCAGCGCCGCGGTGCTGAGCGCGAAGGCTGCAGTGGCGGCAAGGATGGTGCGGCTGGTGCGCAACGTCATATTCTGTGTCCTCCCTGGGTGTGCCCCGCGCCCATCGATCTCCCCAAACAGGCGCGGTTCTCTGTTCTTGGTGAGGCGGCGCGCTCCCTCACGCGCCGCTGGCCGTTCGGCCGATCAGCTCACTTCGATCTTCTGGCTGTCTTCGTAGGTCGAACCGTCATCATCGTACCAGGTGAACTTGAACTCACCCGATTCCGGGACTTTCGCCTCGAATTCGATGTAGGGATTCGTCGAGATCGCCGGCTCGAGGGTGACGTCGATGACGTTCTCGCCGTTGAAGTCGCAGGTGAAGCGATTGATGATCTCGCGCGGGATGACGTTGCCGTCCTTGTCCTTGCGCTGACCCGATTCCATCGGGTGCGAGATCAGGGTCTTGATGGTGATCGTGTCACCGGCCGAAGCTTTTTTCGGCACTTTTACGCGGGGTCTCACGCCTTTCATGGTCTTGTCTCCTCAGATACCGAAAAAATTAGCCGCCGCAGCCGCCGATGGTGACCTTCACGGTCGATTTCGCCTGGACGTAGCTGCCGTCGGCCATCTTGGCGACAGCGATGACGTCCTGGGTCTTCGAGAGGCGAATCCGGGTCGAGGCCATCTGCGAGCCGGCCAGCGGACCGAACTTGAAGGTCACGACGTCGGGCGTCGGGTTGCCGGGCGCGAAGACCGCGATCTCGGTTGCGCCGGGCGCATCGACGGAGATCGGAACGGTATTCCCGTTCTCGGCGATTTCCGGCGCGGTCAGGGTGACGCCGTCACCCATTGCGGCATCTGCGCCGCCGGTGAACTTGGCGATGGCGTCAGCACCGGCATCGGCCAGCGCGGGCAGCGGCAGCATGGAAGCGGCAACGCCGCCCATCGCCAGCGCCAGCGCGTCACGTCTGGTCATGGTCATGTTGTATCTTCTCCTCTCGGGTTTGTCGTTCAGAGGGTCACTCGTCCTTGAGGGTCATCAAGAAAGCGACCACATCCTCAACCTGTTGTGCATTCAAGATCGGCGGCAGATCGGCAGGCGCAGCCTTGCCGGTGTACCCGTCGCCGGGGCGAATGAAGGGACCGGTTTTGTACATCGCCGGCATTACCGTGCCTTCGAAGGTGTGCTTGGCGTCGACGACGATGCCGCGCAGCTGCGACTCGTCCCAACGATCGCCCGCGCCGTTCAGCTCCGGGCCGACATTACCTTGGAACGACGCGTCGAGCGCCGAGACCTTATGGCAGGCCACGCAGTTGCCCAGCGACTTGGTCGCCGCGACTTCTGCGCCCTTTGCGGGATCGCCCGGCTGACCGGTCAGCGACTCGGTCACCGCGCCCACATCGGTGAATTTGACATCCATCGGCGCGGTTTCTGCGATCGCGGCGCTGGCTGCGAAGGTGGCGGCCATTGCGGCCCACGCAACGTGGCGTTTCATAGAAGTCCTCCCAAATTCTCTCCCTGACTCACTTTTAAGCGAGCGCGTCACAGCGGCGCAATGGATAAATTCAAAAATCCGCATATTTTCCAATATGTTCTCCGGAACATATCGGCGTATACCGCAGCATACCCAAGATTTCTTAAGCGAAATCAGAAACATTCGCGGGCGCAGCACGAATGCTGCGCCCGCGAGCACGAGATCACGACTCTGTCAGATTCGCGAAACTCGCGATCACTTCGCCATAACTTTGTCGGCAACGTACTTCTGAAAATTCACGCCACTCTCGTAGCCGTGAGTCTTTACCCACTCGAGCAAGGCCATCGTCGTACCCTTGCCGAAAGCGCCCGGCATCTGTGCAACGGCCTGCTTGTTGGCAGGCTGATCGGAGGCCTCTTCGGGGAAGAACATCATGGTCGGCGTGAACATCACGCCCCACTTCATCGCCATCTCTTTTTCGGGCAGAGCCTCGCCGTCGAAATCGGTCACTTCAACATCGCCGAACAGGTTCATCTGCACGACATAGTAGTTGTCGGTGATGTATTGCGCGATTTTGGCATCGGAGAAAACCTCCTCGTGCATCTTCTTGCAGTAGAGGCAGCCCCGCTGCTCCCAGATGACCATGAAGCGCTTGCCCTCGTCATTGGCCGTCGCAAGATCGTCCGACATGTCCTTGAACGTGTCATGGAACCACGGCTCCTTGTGCAGCCCGTCATCGCCCATCTCGGCGGCGTGACCCGGCAGGGCCAGCATCGCCGCGGTGAAAGCGGCAGTCAGAAAATGACGCATGATCGTCCTCCCTTGAAACAGATCCTCAGCCAAGACTCCCGCTCGGCATGACGTCGATCAGAAACTCACCAATGTAGCGCAGCCCCCCGGTCACGATGAGAACCGCGAACAGGATCAGCATAACCCCCATCGCCTTCTCGACATAGCCGAGCTTGGCGCGGTGCTTTGCCATGAGCGCGAGGAAGGGCCGCGTGAAGAAGGCCGCTATGATGAAGGGCAAGGTCATCCCGATCCCGTAGGCAAAGAGCAGCAGCCCGCCCTTGGAGATCTCTCCCATGCCCGACGCCACCATAAGGATGGCGGCGAGCGCCGGGCCCACACAGGGCGTCCAGCCGAAGCCGAAGGCGAGCCCCATCACGTAGGCGCCAAGGAAGGTCGTCGGATCGGTCTTCGCCTCCATCCGGGCCTCGCGATAGAGGAATGGGATCCGGATCACGCCGAGGAAATGCAGACCGAAGACGAGAAGGATCGCGGCTGCCGCCCAGCTCAGCGGTCCCATCCATTCGCGGAACGCGGCCCCGAGCGCAGTGGCTCCCATCCCCATCAGCACGAAGATCGTGGTCACGCCCAACGCGAAAGCGACCGAAGAGGCGACCATCCGCGCCTGCGCACCGGGGGCGATCTTGCCGTCACCGCGCAGCTCCGACATCGACAGCCCGGCCATGTAGGACAGGTAGAACGGCACCATCGGCAAGATGCACGGCGTCAGAAAAGACAGCAGGCCGGCAAAAAACGCCCCGCCATAGGTAATATCGATCGGCACTGTTTCCTCCCTCGTGACGCGCCCTAGCCTATATGGCCTCGGTCTCCCAACCGTCCTTGAAGGGGCCCGCCAAACACATTACGATCTTTATATGTAAAAAGGGGTCCGTCAATGTTCCGCATTGTTTGGCATACGATTTCCATGGCTGCGGCGCTGGCGATTTCGCTGAGCGCGACGGGCCACGCCACATGGGCCGACGCCACGGGGGCCGACGCCACGTCGCAATCCGCCGAGACGACGACCGATGCCGGCTCCGCGACCGAAGAAGCCAAGGCCGAGAGCGAGTTTCGCCTCCTGATGGTCGAGCAGGTCGGCTGCGTCTATTGCCGCATGTGGAACAACGACCTCGCGCCGATCTACCCCAAAACCCCCGAGGGCAAGACCGCGCCCCTGCAGCGGGTCGATCTGCACAAGCCCTTCCCTGACGACATCACGATCACCGGGGGCAAACCGCTCTTCACACCGACCTTCATCCTGCTGCAGGACGGGGTCGAAGTCGCCCGCATCGAAGGCTATGCGAGCGAGGACTTCTTCTGGGGGCTGCTGGATCAGGCCCTGAAAAAGAATGGCGCGGACTATCAGCCCCCCTCAAACTGAGGTTTGATGTGCGTGCTTTTGGCCCGCCCCGTGCGGGTTTTTGTTCTCTCGGGCTTTGTTCCGGCGAATCGTCATGCTAAAGCCTGAAACATTCGATTAATACGGTCGCGCTGCGCGCGGCTCCAAGGAAGGACGATGCGGTGCGGCATCTGGTGCCTGACGGTCATGCCGAAAAGCTTGCCTCTGCCACGGCCGAGTCGAGATGTGCCCGCATGGATGCAGAAGAGCTACTCGATCGCGCACAAGACGCCTCCAACCTCATGAAGGCGCTCGCCCATGAGGGACGGCTGATGATCCTGTGCCATCTCAGTTCGGGCGAGAAATCGGTGACCGAGCTGGAAAACCTGCTGGAATCGCGCCAGGCCGCGGTCAGCCAGCAATTGGCGCGGCTGCGTCTCGAGGGACTCGTCAGCGCGCGCCGCGAAGGCAAGGCGATCTACTACACGCTCTCGGACCCGCGCGCGCGCCGCCTTGTCGAAACGATTTACGATATGTTCTGCGCCACCGACGGAACGCGGTGAGCCATGAGACCGGACGCTGAGTGATCCGGGGGGAGAAGGGCAATGGAACAGATTCCGATGGGCGCCATGGCGGCCCTGGTCGGGGCGCTCGGCGGTATGATTCTCGGCCTCGCCGCGCGCCTGGGCGATTTCTGCACCCTCGGCGCACTGGAAAGCGCCGCCTATGGCGATGACCAGAGGCGTCTGCGCCTTTGGGGCGTGGTGCTGGGTGTCGCGATCTCCGGCGCCTTCCTAGCCGAGGCTCTCGGTTATGCCGACATCACCCACAGCTTCTATCAAACGATCAAGTGGTCGCCCTTGGCCTCGATCGTGGGCGGGCTGGTCTTCGGCTACGGCATGGCGCTCGCCGGAAATTGCGGCTTCGGGGCGCTGGTGCGTTTCGGCGGCGGCGACCTGCGCGCGATGGTGATCGTCGTCGTGATGGGGATTTTCGCCTTCGTGACGCTGTCCGGCCCCCTCGCGCATCTGCGCCTGCTGATCTTCGACCAGCAGGCCGCCACCTCCCCTCAAGGCATCGCGCATTGGCTCTCGGCGCGGACCGGGCTGCCGCCGCTGACCTTCGCCCTGCCCGTCGCCGCAGGCTTCCTCGCATGGGCGCTGAGCTATCAGCCGCTGCGCGCAGACAAACGCAGGCTCGCCTGGGGCGTGGCTGCGGGCCTTGCCGTGGTCTGGTGCTTCGTCGGCACCTCCTACCTCTTCAGAGAGAGCATGGGCGCGACCGGCGTCGAGGCGCCCTCCTTCACCGCCCCGCTTGGGCGCACGATCCTGTATTTCATGACCTCCACCGCGGGAGGGCTCACCTTCTCCGTCGGGCTCGTCGCGGGCGTTCTCGGCGGGGCCTTCCTCGGCTCGGCCATTCGCGGCCTCTTCAAATGGGAAGCCTGCGAAGATCCGCGCGAACTGGGCCGTCAGGTCAGCGGCGCCGCCCTGATGGGCATCGGCGGCACGATCGCCGTCGGATGCTCCATCGGCCAGGGGGTAAGCGCGATGGCCGTGCTCGCCTTCTCCGCGCCCGTCACGCTGGCCTCCATCGTGATCGGCGGGTTGATCGGCCTGCGCCAGTTGATCCACGGCTTCCAGCCCGAATAGGCCGGAGCCGCACGTCCCCCTCCCGTTTTTGGCTTGGCCGAAATATCCCGGGGGTGAGGCGCGGACGCGTCGAGGGGGCAGCGCCCCCTCTCCCCGCGAAGTCTTGCCGCACAACGCTTGCGAATCTGATCCGGGTTTCCTATATCGCCCCTCGAGAGGTTGGCGCGGGCGAGCGCCTCGCCAACCCGGTCAGGTCCGGAAGGAAGCAGCCGCAACGAGCCCCGCTTGGGTCGCTGTCCAGCCTCTCACCCCCCTCCTCCTCCACGAAACGCACCAAACTTGTCGGCGCGTCACCATGCCCGATTGTGGGCTGATGTCGCCGCGTTAAGCTTCCCGTCAAAGGGGAGGTTTCACCATGTTTCGTTTTGCTCTGGCCGCTCTGGCCATTCTGCCTGTGCCGCTCTTTGCCGGGACGCTTACCGCCGTCGAAGTCGCACCGGACACCTATGCGATCGAGGGTCCCTTCGGGCAGCGCGATGCCGAGAACCTCGGCAATAACGCGACCTTCGGGCTGATCGTCACGGATGAGGGCGCGGTGCTGGTGGATGCGGGCGGCACCTACAAGGGGGCGGCGGCGCTCGACGAGGTGATCGGCACGCTGACCGATCAGCCGGTGAAATATGTGATCGACACCGGTGGGCAGGATCACCGCTGGCTCGGCAATGGCTACTGGAAAGAGCATGGGGCCGAGATCATCACCTCGACGGATGCGCTCGCCGACCAGAAGGCCCGCGCCTCGCTGGAACTGACGATGCTCGACGCGCTGGTCGGCAAGGACGCGCTCGCCGGCACGGAGCCGGTCTACGCGGACACCACCTTCGAAGAACGCTACACGCTCACCCTCGGCGGGCGCGAGATCGAGATCACCCATCCCGGCCCGGCCCACACCCCCGGCGACAGCTTCGTCTGGCTGCCTGCGGAAAAAGTGATGTTCACCGGCGATATCGTCTTCGTGGGCCGCATCCTCGGCGTGCTCGACATGTCGTCCTCGAAAGGCTGGGTCGAAGCCTTCGAGGCGATGGCCGCCTATGAGCCCACCCATGTCGTTCCCGGCCACGGCCCCGCCACCGATCTCGCGACGGCGACTCGCGACACCTATGATTACCTGACCAATCTGCGCAGCCGGATGGCCGATTATATCGATGACGGCGGCGACATCATCGGCTCGGTCGACGTGGACCAGTCGCAATTCGAATATCTCGAGGACTTCGACACGCTCGCCAAACGCAACGCGCAGGCGGTATTCAGCCAGATGGAGTGGGAATGAGCCGGGTGGACGTCGACGCCCGGGGGGCCTAGTCTGGCGGCTGCTTATGATACCGGAGCTTCGATGACCGACACCCAATATCAGGTTCTCGCCCGCAAGTACCGCCCCGAGACCTTTGCCGATCTGATCGGACAAGCACCGATGGTGCGCACGCTCAAGAACGCCTTCGCGGCCGACCGGATCGCGCAGGCCTTCATCATGACCGGGATTCGCGGCACCGGGAAAACCACCACGGCGCGGATCATCGCCAAAGGGCTGAACTGCATCGGCCCCGACGGCAACGGCACCCCCACGACCGATCCCTGCGGCGTGTGCGAACATTGCCGCGCGATCATGGAGGGCCGCCATGTCGACGTGATGGAGATGGACGCCGCCTCGCGCACCGGTGTGGGCGACATCCGCGAGATCATCGAGAGCGTGCATTACCGGGCGGCCTCGGCGCGCTACAAAGTCTATATCATCGATGAGGTTCACATGCTGTCGACGAGCGCGTTCAACGCGCTCCTGAAGACGCTCGAGGAACCGCCCGCCCATGTGAAGTTCATCTTTGCCACCACCGAGATCCGAAAGGTGCCCGTCACCGTGCTCTCGCGCTGCCAGCGCTTCGACTTGCGCCGGATCGAGCCCGAGGAGATGATCGCGCTGCTGCGCCGGATCGCCGATGCGGAAGGTGCCGAGATCGCCGATGACGCGCTCGCGCTGATCACCCGCGCCGCCGAAGGCTCCGCGCGGGATGCGACCTCGCTGCTCGATCAGGCGATCGCGCATGGCGCAGGCGAGACCACGGCGGAACAGGTCCGCGCGATGCTGGGTCTGGCCGACCGGGCCCGCGTCCTCGATCTCTTCGACATGATCCTGCACGGTCAGGCCGCCGAGGCGCTGACCGAGCTTGCCGCGCAATATGCCGACGGCGCAGATCCGATGGCGATCATGCGCGATCTGGCCGAGATCACCCATTGGGTCTCCGTCATCAAGGTCACACCTGAAGCCGCCGAAGACCCGACCGTTCCGCCCGAGGAACGCAATCGCGGTCAGGAGATGGCGGCCGCGCTTCCGATGCGTGTGCTGTCGCGGCTCTGGCAGATGCTGCTCAAGGCGCTCGAAGAAGTCGCAGGCGCGCCCAATGCGATGATGGCCACCGAAATGGCCGTGATCCGCATGACCCATGTGGCTGACCTGCCCGACCCGGAAACGCTGATCAAGAAGATCCAGCAAGGCAACACCCAGACCCAAGCGGCAGGCCGGGGCCCCAAGCCTTCGACCGGGCCGGTGCATGGCGCGACGCTGCGCGCCCGGCGTGCCGGTGGCGGCGCTGTTGCCGCCGCCGCCCCTACCCAACAACACGATCCGATGGCCGACGCGCTTGCCCGTTTCGCCAGTTTCGACGACGTGGTCGACCTGATCGCCCGGATGCGCGACATGACCCTGCTGCTGGAGGTCGAGAGCAACCTGCGCCTCGTGAATTACCGCCCCGGCCGGATCGAGTTCGAACCGACCCCACAGGCCTCGCGCGACCTCGCCGCGACGCTTTCGGCAAGGCTGCAGGGCTGGACCGGCGCACGCTGGGGCGTCTCGGTCGTCTCCGAAGGCGGCGCGCCGACCATAGCCGAGGTGAAGGCGGAAGAGCTCGCGAAGGCCGAGGCCGAGGCGATGAAGAACCCGCTGGTCGCAGAGATTTTCGCCCGCTTCCCCGGCGCGAAGATCGAAATCCTGCCCGAGGAAGACACCACCGCGATCGAGGCCGAGGCCCTGGCCGAGGTCGAAGACGAATGGGATCCCTTCGAGGAAGGCTGAGCCGCGCCGGGGGCGGTCCCGCGCGATCGCACGCGCCGTCCCTGCCGCGCCGTTTTCCCAGCTTGTCCCTTGTTCCTCCGCGCAGCGATGCGTATCTCTCACTCAAGCCAAACGTGACGGAGAAAGCGATGTTCAAGGGATTGGGCGCCATGGGCGACATGGCCAAGATGATGAAGGCCGCCAAGGAAATGCAGGAGAAGATGGGTCAGCTCCAGGAAGAGCTCAAATCCATCGTCGTCACCGGCGAGGCCGGGGCCGGTCTCGTACAGGCCCGCGCCACCGCGAAGGGCGAATTGACCGGGCTCTCCATCGATCCCTCGATCCTGCAGGCGTCCGAGAAGGAAGTCGTCGAAGACCTGATCCTCGCTGCGATCAAGGACACGCAGGAAAAGGCAAAGTTCCGCGAGCAGGAAGAGCAGAAACGCCTTCTGCGCGAATTGGGCCTGCCCGAGAACATGGACCTACCGGTCTGATCCTATGAGCGGCGCGCGCGACGATATAGAGGCGCTGATCGCCCTTATGGCGCGGCTGCCGGGGCTTGGCCCCCGCTCCGCCCGGCGTGCGGTGCTGCATCTGATCTCGAAACGCGCGCAGCTGATGGGCCCCTTGGCCGAGGCGATGGCCGGGGTCGCCCGCAGCGCGCGCGAATGCCAGCGCTGCGGCAATATCTCCACCGCGCCGATCTGCGACATCTGCGAAGACCCGAAACGCGCCACCGGCGAGATCTGCGTGATCGAGGATGTGGCCGATCTCTGGGCGATGGAGCGCGGCCACGCCTTCAAGGGCCGCTATCACGTCCTTGGCGGCACGCTCTCCGCGCTCGATGCGATCGGCCCGGAAGACCTTCGCATCCCCGACCTGCTCGAACGCGCCACAGAGGAAGGCATCACCGAGGTGATCCTCGCCCTCAACGCCACCGTCGAGGGTCAGACGACCGCCCATTACATCGCCGAGGCGCTCGAAGGGCGCGGCATCGCGGTCACCAGCCTCGCCCAGGGCGTGCCGATCGGGGGCGAGCTGGACTATCTCGACGACGGCACGATCCAAGCGGCGCTGCGCGCGCGTAAAAGTTTCTGACGCCCCCCCCTACCCGCCCCGAAACCGAAGTCCAAACCGATATCCCAGCGCTGAGCGCTCCTTTCGGCTTGGGAAAAATATCCCCGCCGGAGGCATCCGCCCCATGCGGCCCGCGCGCCCTCCCGGCAAGGGAGCGCCCATCGGCGGGCTCGTCGCCATTGAACCCGCCCGCGCCCGCCGTTATCACTTCCCCAAATCCCCAACGAGAATTGCGAGCGTCGCCCCGATGATCCGCCTCTACCATGTCGCCCTCTCCCCGTTCTGCCGCAAGGTCCGCCTCACGCTCGCCGAGAAGAAGCTGGAGGTGGAACTGGTCGAGGAACGATACTGGGAGCAGCAGGCCGATTTCCTCCGTCGCAACCCGGCGGGCAAGGTGCCGGTGCTGAAAATGGACGGCATGATGATGGCCGAGAGTCAGGCGATCTGCGAATATATCGACGAGACGCATGCTGACGCGCCACTGATGCCGCGCGATCCCGCCGCACGCTACGAGGTGCGCCGCCTGTGCTCGTGGTTCGACGACAAGTTCAACACCGAAGTCACGCAGCGGATCATGGGCGAGCGGGTCTGGAAGAAGGTCCGCAAGGAAGGATATCCGGATAGCAAGACGGTCAAGGCGGGCCTGTCCGCGATCAAGTATCACCTCGATTACATGGGCTGGCTGCTGGAGCAGCGGCGCTGGCTTGCTGGCGACGTGATGACGCTTGCGGATTTCTCTGCGGCCGCGCATCTGAGCTGCCTCGATTATATCTCCGACGTGGACTGGAACCGACAAGAGGCCGTGAAGGACTGGTATGCGAAGATCAAGTCGCGCCCGGCCTTCCGCTCGCTTCTCGCCGATCAGCTGCCCGGCATGCCGCCCGCACCGCAATATGCGGAGTTGGATTTCTGAGGGCTTCGCGCGCGCCGAGGGGGCTCTGCCCCCGCCGGCCTGCGGCGCGGCACCCCGGGATATTTGCACCAAGGCGAAGCCATGAATGCGGAGTTGAAAGCGCGGTTGATCGAGACGGCCCTTGCCGAGGGTTTCTCGAAGGCGCGCATCACCACGCCGGACGCGATCCCGCAGGCGGCCGAGCGGCTCGCCGCCTTTGTGGGTGCGGGCATGCACGGCCAGATGGGCTGGATGGAAGAGCGCATGGGCTGGCGCGGCGATCCGGCGGCGCTGTGGTCCGAGGCACGCTCGGTCGTGATGCTGGCCGAGACCTACACGCCCGATTACGACCCGCTGGACCTGCTGGAGGCGCGCGATCGCGGGGTGATCTCTGCCTATGCGCAAGGCAAGGATTACCATGATCTGGTGAAGAAGAGGCTCAAGCGCGTCGGGCGCTGGTTGCTCGATCAGGCACCAGAGGGCGCGGAGATCAAGGTCTTCGTCGACACCGCCCCGGTGATGGAAAAGCCCTTGGGCGAGGCGTCGGGTCTCGGCTGGCAGGGCAAGCACACCAATCTTCTCGCGCGCGATCTGGGCAGCTGGTTCTTCCTCGGCGCGATCTTCACCACGGTGGAGCTGCCGCCCGACGTGCCGGAGATCAGCCATTGCGGGTCCTGCACGGCCTGTCTCGACATCTGCCCGACCGAGGCTTTTCCCGCGCCCTACCAGCTCGACGCACGGCGCTGCATCTCCTATCTGACGATCGAGCATAAGGGCCCGATCGACGAAGAGCTGCGCGCCAAGATGGGCAATCGCATCTATGGCTGCGACGATTGTCTGGCCGTCTGCCCATGGAACAAGTTCGCCGCAGAGGCGCGGGAGGCGCGCTATCACGGCGGCGTCGGCGCGCCGCCCCTGGCAGAACTGGCCGCACTCGACGATGCCGGGTTCCGGGCGCGGTTCTCGGGCTCGCCGATCAAGCGGATCGGGCGCGACCGTTTCCTGCGCAACGTGCTTTACGCGATCGGAAATTCCGGCGATCCGGCGCTGGCCGAGGCCGCGCGCCCGCACCTGAGCGATCCCGATCCGGTGGTGGCCGAGGCCGCGCGATGGGCTCTTGATCGGCTCGAGCGCGTCGCATGACGAAACCGATTGCCCCGGTCCCGTCGCGGCCTATCTCATCGCGGTCATGATGCCCGTCACCACCCAGACCCCTCGCCCGCTCCTTGGAATCGCGCTGAAGCTCGGCACGGTTACGGGTTTCGTCATCATGCAGGCACTGATCAAATCGGTCTCCGACCGGGTACCACCGGGCGAGGCAGTGTTCTTCCGCTCTTTCTTCGGCATTGTGCCGATCCTGCTCTGGCTGCTGTGGCGCGGTGAGTTGCAGGGCGGATTGCGGGTGGAGAAACCGATCAACCATGTCCTGCGCGGGGTGGTGGGAACCACCGCGATGGCGCTGAGTTTCGCAGCGCTCGCCTTCCTGCCGCTGCCCGAGGCGACCGCTCTGGGCTATGCGGCACCGCTGCTGACGGTCGTCTTCGCGGCGCTCTTGCTGGGCGAGACGGTGCGAATCTTCCGCTTCTCGGCGGTCGGGCTGGGGATGGTCGGTGTTCTAATCGTGCTGTGGCCCCGGCTGGGCGGCAGCGGACCCGAAGGCGGGGCGGAGGCGCTTGGCGCGGGGCTGGCGCTTGCGGGGGCCACCTGCGCGGCGCTGGCGCAGATCCAGATCCGCCGCATGGTCGGCTCCGAGCGCACCTCGGCGATCGTGTTCTGGTTCTCCTGCACCGCCTCGGTGCTCTCACTGGCCTCGCTGCCCTTCGGCTGGGTGATGCCGACAGCGTGGGAAGCGACACTCCTGATCCTCGCGGGGCTGATCGGCGGCACCGGGCAGATCATGCTGACCTCGGCCTATCGCTTCGCCGATGCCTCGCTGGTGGCCCCCTTCGATTACGCCTCGATGCTGCTGGCGCTGGTGATCGGCTATACGGTCTTCTCGGAAGTGCCGAGCCATGCCACCTTGGCGGGGGCTGCGCTGATCATCGTCGCTGGCATCGCGATCATTCTGCGCGAGCACTGGCTTGGGCTGGAGCGCAAGCGCGCGCGCAAGGCCGCGACGCCGCAGGGCTGAGCGCCGATCCGCCCGCGACAAAAAATCTCCTGTCATTGAAACACGACTCGGTCGAACCGTGTTATACTTAAGGGATCAGAGGCGATGACGAGAGGAGGAAGACATGTCCCGTCACATCATCGACCGCGCCGAACTCAAGGCCGAAGGGCCGCGCGTGAAGCGGTTTCTCGAACTGCAGCGGCGCGAAGGTATCCACCCGGCAATCAAGGAGCTCAGCAAGCGTGGGCGGCCGGATAACGGCGCGCGCATGAAACAGTTCCTGCGTATCGAACGGAACGAAGTCACCTGACCGTCCTGTCAGCGCTCGAGAGCATCGAAAACGCGAAAGGGCGTGCCGTCAAGCACGCCCTTCTGTTTTCTCAAAGCGTTACGTGGATTAGGTGCGCACGAGCTTTTCGTAGGTTTCTGCGATGTCGCGGGTCAGCGCGCCGACCTCGAAGTTGAACTCGCGGATCTGGCTGACCGGGGTCACCTCGGCGGCGGTTCCGGTGAGCCAGCACTGCTCGAACTCGGCCAGTTCAGTCGGCTCGATCAGGCGCTCGTGCACCTTGATACCCTTCTCTTCCAGCAGCCCGATCACCGTACGCCGCGTGATCCCGTTGAGGAAGACGTCAGCCTTGGGCGTGTGCACCTCGCCGTCCTTCACGAAGAAGATGTTCGCGCCGGTCGCCTCGGCGACGTAGCCACGCCAATCCATGAACAGCGCATCCGAGAAGCCGCGATCTTCGGCGGCGTGCTTCGACATGGTGCAGATCATGTAGAGACCGGCCGCCTTGGCCTCGGCCGGGATCGTGCGCGGGTCGGGGCGACGCCATTTCGCGATGTCGAGCTTGGCGCCCTTCATCTTCGCATCCCCGTAATAGTTGCCCCATTCCCAGCCGGCGATCGCCAGACGCACGGGGTTCTTGCGCGCCGAGACGCCCATATCCTCGCCCGCGCCACGCCATGCGACCGCGCGCACATAGGCGTCGGTCCAGCCATTGGCCTTCAGCATGTCGTATTTCGCCTTCTCGATCTCTTCGACCGAATAGGGGATTTCCATATCGAGCAGCTGCGCCGACTTCCGCAGGCGGGCGGAATGCTCTTCGCCTTTGAAAATCTTGCCGTTGTAGCAACGTTCGCCTTCAAAGACGGAGGACGCGTAATGCAGCGCGTGGGTCAGGATGTGGACATTGGCGTCGCGCCAATCCACAAGCTGTCCATCCATCCAGATCTTGCCGTCACGATCCTCATACGAGCCCGACATCTTACTCTCCTTGCAGCCACGCCAATTTACGATTATTGCGCAACCTACGTCCGAAGTGGACATTTTCTTGCGCGAAAACTGCTTTGCGGTAACAGTTGAGTCTTGGAAAGTCAACAAGGCTGACATAAAGTCACGCAAAAGAGAGGGACGATATGGCAGATAGCGGCAGCCCCGGGGGCGAGACACTTCTTTTCCTGACGGACGAGCAATTGCGCAAGGGCATCGAAGCGATGTTCTTCGCCTATCGCGCCTTTACCGCCGACCCTGACCGACTGCTCGAAGAATACGGCTACGGACGCGCGCATCACCGCGCGCTGCATTTCATCAACCGCCAGCCGGGGCTGACGGTGACGACGCTGCTCGCAGTTCTGGGCGTAACCAAGCAATCACTCAACCGGGTGCTGCGCACGCTGATCGAGGACGGGCTGGTGGAAAGCCGCGTCGGTACCCGCGACAAGCGCGAGCGGCGATTGCATCTGACGGCCGAGGGCGAGACGCTGGAACGCGCACTGTCCGAGGCGCAGCGGGGGCGAATGCGCTCTGCCTATCGCGCCGCGGGGCCGCAGGCGGTGGCGGGTTTCCGGCAGGTGCTCGAGGCGATGATGGGCCCCGATCTGCACAAGCTCTATCAAATGATGAAAGACGACTGATGCCCTACTCGGCCGAACCTCATCTGCTTATCGTCGACGATGACGAACGCATCCGGACGCTGCTGAAAAGCTTTTTGCAGCGACACGGCTTTCTCGTCACTGCGGCGCGCGACGCGGGCCATGCGCGCTCGTTGCTGGCGGGGCTGGAGTTCAATCTGATCGTGATGGATGTGATGATGCCGGGCGAAGACGGGCTCAGCCTGACCCGTGACCTGCGCGGCAGATCGGTAAGCACGCCGATCCTGCTGCTGACCGCACGGGGCGAGACGCGCGAGCGGATCGAGGGGCTCGAAGCCGGCGCCGACGACTATCTCGCAAAGCCGTTCGAGCCGAAGGAACTGCTGCTGCGGATCAACGCGATCCTGCGCCGGGTTCCGCAGGAAACCGAGAGCGGCCCGAAATACCTCTCGCTGGGGCCGCTGAAATACGATCAGGACCGGGGCGAGCTGTGGGATGGCGACACGCCGGTGAAGCTGACCGCGACAGAGGTGCAGTTGATGCGCATCTTCGCGACTCATGCGGGCGACGTGGTCAGCCGCACGGAATTGATCGAGGAACTGGGCCGCGAGCGGGGCAATGGCGAAGAAGGCGGCGGCGACCGGGCGGTCGACGTGCAGATCACACGCCTGCGCCGCAAGATAGAGCGCGACCCGCGCGAACCCCGCTACCTGCAGACGGTGCGCGGTCTGGGCTACATGCTCGCGCCCGACTGAGCGGAGGCGAACACTACATCTTGATTGCGCCTCGCAGTGGCATGGCAGGCGGCGGTTCTGGTCAGTTCACGCTAAAGCATGTGAAACTTTTCCATGTTCAAAACGCCACGAATCGCTTTTCCTCAATCGGGAGCGGCATTTGTGCATTGAACTTGCCGGGCGGCCCCTTCCCCGGCACGCACGGCCATTGACCCGGGGTGATCTGTTGCAAGAGCGACATTTAACTGCCCCTCAGCACAAATTCAGTTGATTGTGTTCTGGACTGACAAATTCGTGATTGGTATGAGAGCGGCCATGTTTGGCGGCACCGCGCGACGTGCCCCGGCACGTCACTATCGGCCCCCTCGCGGGCCCGGGAAGGAGAGACAACGTGTCCCACGCAGATAATAACGCAGGCACCCGGAGGGATTTCCTCTACTACGCCACCGCCGGCACCGGCGCGGTGGTGACCGGCGCGGCCGTCTGGCCGCTGGTGAACCAGATGAATGCATCGGCCGACGTCAAGGCGCTCTCGTCGATCTTCGTCGACGTTTCCGGCGTCGAGCTCGGCACGCAGCTCACGGTGAAATGGCGCGGCAAGCCGGTCTTCATCCGCCGCCGCACCGAAGAGGAAATTCAATACGCCCGTGAGGTTCCGCTGTCCGAACTGGTCGACACCTCGGCCGAGAACGCGAACAAGCCGGGCGCCGAGGCGACCGACCAGAACCGCACCCTCGACGAGGCAGGCGAATGGCTGGTGATGATCGGCGTGTGCACCCACCTGGGCTGCGTGCCGATCGGCAACGAGTCGGGCGATTACCACGGCTGGTTCTGCCCCTGCCACGGGTCGCATTACGACTCCGCCGGCCGGATCCGCAAAGGTCCTGCCCCGCGCAACCTGAACATCCCGGTGGCCCAGTTCACCGATGACACCACGATCAAACTGGGCTGAGGAGGCAGTTAGATGTCGGGCATTCCCCACGACCATTACGAGCCCAAGACGGGCTTCGAAAAGTGGACGCACAAGCGTCTTCCCATCATCGGGCTGATCTACGACACGATCATGATCCCCACCCCCAAGAACCTGAACTGGTGGTGGATCTGGGGCATCGTGCTGGCGTTCTGCCTCGTGCTGCAGATCGTCACCGGCATCGTTCTGGTGATGCATTACACCCCGCATGTCGACCTGGCCTTCGCCTCGGTCGAGCACATCATGCGCGACGTGAATGGCGGCTACATGCTGCGCTACATCCACGCGAACGGCGCCTCGCTGTTCTTCCTCGCCGTCTATATCCACATTTTCCGCGGCCTTTATTACGGCTCCTACAAGGCGCCCCGCGAGATCACCTGGATCATCGGCATGATCATCTATCTGTGCATGATGGGCACGGCGTTCATGGGTTACGTTCTGCCCTGGGGCCAGATGTCCTTCTGGGGCGCGACGGTGATCACTGGCCTGTTCGGCGCGATCCCGGGCATCGGCGAGTCGATCCAGGCATGGCTGCTCGGCGGCCCGGCGGTGGACAACGCGACGCTGAACCGCTTCTTCTCGCTGCACTACCTGCTGCCCTTCGTGATCGCAGCCCTGGTGATCGTGCATATCTGGGCCTTCCACACCACGGGCAACAACAACCCGACGGGCGTTCCGGTCCGCACCGGCTCGAAAGCGGAAGCGGAGAAGGACACCCTGCCCTTCTGGCCCTATTTCGTGATCAAGGACCTGTTCGCGCTCGCCGTGATCCTGCTGGTCTTCTCGGCTGTCGTGGGCTTCATGCCGAACTACCTCGGCCACCCCGACAACTACATCGAGGCGAACCCGCTGGCGACGCCCGCACACATCGTGCCCGAATGGTACTTCCTGCCGTTCTACGCGATCCTGCGCGCCTTCACCTCGGACGTCTGGGCCGTGATGTTCGTCAACTGGATCACCTTCGGTATCGTCGACGCCAAGTTCTTCGGCGTGCTCGCGATGTTCGGCGCGATCCTCGTGATGGCGCTGGCCCCGTGGCTCGACACCTCGAAAGTGCGTTCGGGCTCGTACCGCCCGATGTTCAAATGGTGGTTCTGGCTTCTGGCGATCGACTTCATGGTGCTGATGTGGGTGGGCGCGATGCCGACCGACGGGATTTATCCCTACATCTCGCTGATCGGCGCGACCTACTGGTTCGTCTATTTCCTCGTGATCCTGCCGCTCTTGGGCCTGATCGAGAAGCCGCAAGCGATGCCGGCGACGATCGAGGAAGACTTCAACCACCACTACAATATCAAACCGGCTGAATGAGTAAGGAAGAGGGACACAAAATGAAACATCTTCTGATCTCTGCCCTCTCGGCGCTGGTGATCGGGGCGAGCACCCTGGTGAACCCGGCGGTGGCGGCCGAAGGCGGCCATATCGAGGATATCAGCTTCTCCTTCGAGGGCCCCTTCGGGACCTTCGACCAGCAGCAGCTGCGTCGCGGCTTCCAGGTCTACCGCGAGGTCTGCTCGGCCTGCCACGGGCTGCGCTACGTCGCGTTCCGCACGCTGGCGGATCAGGGCGGCCCGATGATGGACCCGGCTTGGGTGCGTGCCTACGCGGCCGAGTTCACCGTGATGGACAAGGAAACCGGCGAAGAGCGCCCCGGCAAGGAGACGGACCACTTCCCGTTCATCTCCGGCATGGGCATGGGTCCGGACCTGTCGCTGATGGCGAAAGCGCGCGCGGGCTTCCACGGCCCCTACGGCCTCGGCATCAACCAGTTCTTCCGCGGCATCGGTGGCCCCGAATACATCCACGCGGTGCTCACCGGCTTCACCGGCGAGGAAAAGGAAGAAGCGGGCTCGATCTTCTACGAGAACCACGCCTTCCCGGGTGGCTGGATCGCGATGCCCCCTCCGCTCTCGGAAGACCTCATCGAGTATGAGGACGGCACGCCCGCAACCGTCGACCAGATGGCCCGGGACGTCTCCGCATTCCTGATGTGGACGGCCGAACCGAAGCTGGAATCGCGCAAGCGCTGGGGCTTCGTGGCGGTGATGATGCTGATCGTGCTGAGCACGCTGCTTTACCTGACCAACAAGAAGCTCTGGGCGCCCCACAAGGGTAAGCAGTTCGATCTGTAAGCCTGGGTCCGACCTGCTAGACTGATGAACGCCCCCTCGCCCGCGAGGGGGCGTTTTCCATTTCCCGGAGCCGCCCGATGTCTATCCCGCCGCCAGGCTTTGCGCCGCTGCCCGACCCGCCCTATTACGCGGTGATCTTCGCCTCTCTCCGCGGTGCACCCGACGACGCATATGGCGCGATGGCCGCGGAGATGGCCGCGCTTGCCGCCCAGCAGCCCGGCTATCTCGGGGTGGAAAGCGCACGCGACGGGACAGGCTTCGGCCTCACCGTCAGCTACTGGGCCGACGAGACCGCTCTGATTGCGTGGAAGGCGGTGGCGAAGCACCAGCTCGCCCAACGCCTCGGCAAGGATCGCTGGTATCTCCACTACGCGCTGCGCGTCGCCAAGGTCGAACGCCAGTATTACGGTCCGGAGGGGCGCTGAACCGCGCCTGCCGCTGACGCCGCGCAATGCGGTTGCACTCTTGGATGTCGGGGGCAAGCGGGCTATCTGGAAGGGGACACGAGGAGTAACAATGCCCGACATTTCCGACCTGCCGCATATCAGCCCCGCCTCCCGCGCCCCGCGTCTGTGCGTGCTGATCGACGCCGATAACGTGCCCGCCGGATATGCCGAAGCGATCTTCGAAGAGATCGCCTCGCTCGGCGAAGCCTCGGTGCGCCGGATCTACGGCGACTGGTCGGCGCAGCGCCTCGCGGGCTGGGCCAAGCGCGTCGCCGAACTCGGCCTCGTCGCGGATCAGCAATTTGCCAATACCAAGGGGAAGAACGCCTCCGATATCGGCCTCGTCATCGCGGCGATGGATTTCCTGCATTCCGACCTGTTCGATGGTTTCGTGCTGGTCTCCTCGGACAGCGACTTCACCCGCCTCGCCGCTCGCATCCGCGAACAGGGGCTCGATGTCTACGGCATCGGCGAGCAGAAGACCCCCGAAGCCTTCCGCAAGGCCTGTAAACGCTTCATCTATGTCGAGAACCTCGGCAATGGCGAGAGCACCGCGGAGACCGCGACCAAGCCCGCCTCGGACAAGACCAGCGCCGCCGCCCCGAAATCCTCGAGTGGCAAGCAGGAGCCGAAGGCCGCGATCCCGATCATTGTCAACGCGATGAAGGCGATCGGTCTGGAAGAGGAATGGTATTCGCTGGGCCAGCTCGGTCAGTTCATCACGCAGGCAAACCCGGATTTCGACACCCGCACCTATGGCAGCGCGAAACTTTCCGATCTGCTGATCAAGACCGGCCGCTTCCAGCTGCAGCGCGGCGAAGGCAATCAGTGGATGGTGCGCGATCTGGCCTGATCGGGCCAGATCGGTCCGCGCTCAGGTGGGGACGCCGTAGCGCGCAAGGAACATCGCGACCGCGCCGCGGATCACGCGCTCTTTCTCTTCACGGCTGAAGCTGTCGCAAATCCCGAACAGCAGCTTCGGATGCAGTTCCGACTTGCACAGCTCGATGAACAGATAAGCGGCGAGGTCGATATCGTCGATCACCAGCTCGCCCCGCTCCACCGCGCAGCGCAGGTAATCCATCAGCAATTCGTGCACCAGCGCCGGCCCCGCCGCGTAAAAGGCGCGGCCAAGCTCGGGGAACCGCTCGGATTCGGAAACGCAGAGCCGGTAGAGCCCTTCGTTCATCTTGCAGCTCATCGACTCGACGATCTGCGACGCGGCAAGCGAAAGCACCACTTCGGGGGCTGCGCCGAAATCGATCGTGGCGACGGCGCTGTCCGTCTGCTCTTTCAGTTGCGAGCGCACGACTTCGACGAACATCAGCCGTTTGTCCGGGAAATAGCTGTAGAGCGTGGCTTTCGACACGCCCGCTTCCTTGGCGATATCGTCGACCGAGGCCCCGTCGAACCCGTCGCGCAGAAAGATCGTGCGCGCGCCTTCGAGCACCTGGTCGAATTTGCGTCCGCGATTGATCTGATCTGCCTGCGACATCTGTCCTCCGGTTCCGGGAAACGACCCCCAGGGTCCGCAGAATAAACCGCGCGGTTTATATCCCGCAAGGTCGCACAACGTCACGTCATGGCGGCACGCGCGCGGCAATCCGCTAAAGCGCCCGCCCTGTTTCGGCTTGGCACCAAATATCCCGGGGGGCTCCGCAGGAGCGGGGGCAGAGCCCCTCTTTCCTCGGTCATCTCGCCTTCCGTCGACGGGGGCGGCGCCCCTCAGCCGATCGTGCCGCGAATACCGCCGGTCTGCGCCCGGTCCATCAGGAACTGGTCAAGGATCACGCAAGCCATCATCGCCTCGGCCACCGGTACCGCGCGGATGCCGACGCAGGGATCGTGGCGGCCCTTGGTGATCACCTCCACCTCTTCGCCCGCGACATTGACCGAGCGACGCGGCGTCAGGATCGACGAGGTCGGCTTGACCGCGAAGCGCACCGTGATCGGCTGGCCGGTGGTGATCCCGCCCAAGATACCGCCCGCGCGGTTCGAAAGATATTCGACACCATCGGCGCCCATCACCATCTCGTCGGCATTCTCCACGCCAGTCAGCGCCGCCGCGGCCATGCCCTCGCCGATCTCGACGCCCTTGACCGCGTTGATCGACATCATCGCGGCGGCCAGCTCGGTATCCATCTTGGCGTAGATCGGCGCGCCCAGCCCCGCCGGGCAGCCCTCGGCCACCACCTCGATCGCAGCGCCCACCGAATTCTGGCCCTTGCGGATCGCCGCGAGGTAATCGGCCCATTCATCCACTGCTTCGGCGTCGGGCAGGAAGAACGGGTTCTGCAGGATCGCGTTGCGGTCGAACTTCGCGCGATCGAGATGTTTCGCGCCCATCTGCACCATGTAGCCGTAGATCTGCAGATCGGGGATCAACTGGCGAAGCGCGGCCTGCGCCACACCGCCAGCCGCCACCCGCGCCGCCGTCTCGCGCGCGCTCGAGCGCCCGCCGCCGCGATAGTCGCGGATACCGTATTTCTGGTGATAGGTGATATCGGCATGGCCGGGGCGGAACTGCCGCGCGATCTCGCCATAATCCTTCGAGCGCTGATCGGTATTCTCGATCATCAGCTGGATCGTCGTGCCGGTCGTCTTGCCCTCGAACACGCCCGAGAGGATACGCACCGCGTCAGGCTCCTTGCGCTGGGTCGTCTCCTTCGACTGGCCCGGACGGCGACGGTCGAGGAATTGCTGGATGAACGCCTCGTCGATCTCGATGCCGGGCGGGCAGCCATCCACCGTCGCGCCAAGCGCAGGCCCGTGGCTTTCGCCCCAGGTGGTGACGCGGAACTGATGACCGAAAGTGTTGAACGACATGGGACGCGCGCCTCGCAGGTTTCCTTCGGCGCTGGCTTAGCAAGTCGGGGGCTGCGAGGCAACGTGCATGGCAGTGGGGCGACACTCTCTCAAAGCGCTTAGCGCCCCTACTCCACCGCGCGGATCAGCTTGCGCTCGAGCACGCGCAGCACCTGGCGCAGCTCATGGCCGCGCCGCAGCACCTGCCCCTGCTGACCGATCACCGCATATTGCCCCTGTTTCGCACGCAGCGCGGGCCGTTTCTCGATCCGGTAGATCGGCACTTCGGCGGCGCGGCGAAAGATCGAGAAAACCGCGACATCGCGCAAGAAGCTCATCCCGTAATCGCGCCACTCCCCGGCCGCGACGGCGCGCCCGTAAAGTGACAGGATCACGCCAAGCTCGGAGCGGTCGAAAGCGATCTGCTCCGGTGCGCCGGAAGGGTTCGGATAGGGGGAAGGCGTTTGAACCGTCATTTACAAAGGGTACATCGCGCGCGGCGCAAATCAAGCCCACCCGCGCTAAGGTTGAACGCGCCTTCGCCGCGCCGGATTATGACCTAGAAAAAGCCTGATTTCCTGCGCCTTCCTGCCGGGTTTCATCGACATCCTGTAGTCAGCGGAAAACGCTAAAGCCCGACGGTGCGGTTAACAGCCCCCACCCAGTACGTATCGTCGGGCGCTTTTCCCTCCTGCAGAAAAAGCCCCGCGTCCTGGTCAGACACGGGGCTCTTTCATGTGCAGAGCACCAGCGGCCCCCTGCCTAGTAGCAGCGCACCGCGTCGATCGTGCCGTTCTCGTCGATCTCGAAATTCACCCGGCCGGGGGCGTAATCCATCGTCACCGCATCGCCCGGATGAATGATGCGATGCGGCCGCGCGAGATCGAGCGCCGCCAGCACGGTTTCAGGCCGCCCTTGGAGCGCCGCGAGCCCGGGCGGCGGACAGGTTCCCGCGCCGGGCGGGCCCGACCGAGGCGGCGAAACGCGGGGTTGGCAGGCCGCCAACCCGAACGCTGCGACCCCTAACGTGACAATGAGCCCGATCCGCGCCCTGCCGCGCTCCATCAGGCTCACCCGCAATCGATGTTGTAGACGTTCCCGCGCGAGTCGAGACGAAACACGACGCGCTGCGGGTTGTAGACCTGATCCTCGACGCCGCGCCATTCGACGATGCGATAGGGTTTGGTAATCCCGAGCGTCCGGATCTGCGCCGCCGGCTGACCCAGAACCGAGGTATATTTCACCGCCCCGCAAGTGTCGGGCTCACGCTCCTGCAAACCGCCCTTCGTGACGCTCACCGGGGGGGTGACATAGGGCGCGGACGCATAGGGCTGGGGCGCGGGGTATGCCCCACCGGTGGGTGTCTCGCTCATCGGACCGGCGGGGTCGCAGGCCGCAAGCGCCAGCATCGACCCCATGACGAAAAATCGTTTCAACATGTCGCACCCTTCATTGCATTGGCCGCGCCGATAACGCAGGCTCTCTCCGAATTTATACAAGGAGTATGCGCTTATGAGAACCCGTGCCGCAGTCGCGCTCGAAGCGGGAAAACCGCTCGAAATCATGGAAGTGGAACTGGACGGCCCGAAAGCAGGCGAAGTGCTCGTCGAAATCAAGGCGACCGGTATCTGCCACACGGACGAATTCACCCGCTCTGGCGCCGATCCCGAAGGCATCTTCCCGACCATCCTCGGCCATGAGGGCGCGGGCGTCGTGCTCGAAGTCGGCGAAGGTGTCACCACGCTGAAGCCGGGCGACCACGTGATCCCGCTCTACACGCCGGAATGTCGCGAATGCCCGTCCTGCCTGTCGGGCAAGACGAACCTCTGCACCGCGATCCGCAACACGCAAGGTCAGGGCCTGATGCCGGACGGCACGACGCGCTTCAAGATGCTCGATGGCACGCCGATCTATCACTACATGGGCTGCTCGACCTTCGCGAACCACACCGTGATGCCCGAGATCGCGCTCGCCAAGGTCCGCGACGACGCGCCGTTCGACAAGATTTGCTATATCGGCTGCGGCGTCACCACCGGCATCGGCGCGGTAATCAACACTGCAGGCGTCGAGATCGGCTCGACCGCCGCCGTCTTCGGCCTCGGCGGGATCGGTCTGAACGTGATCCAGGGCCTGCGCATGGCGGGTGCCGATATGATCATCGGCGTCGATCTGAACGACGCGAAAGAGGACATGGCGCGCAAGTTCGGCATGACCCATTTCGTGAATCCCTCCAAGCTCGACCACTCGGTCACGCAGGAAATCATCAACCTGACCAAGACCGAGCGCGACCAGATCGGCGGCGTGGATTACTCCTTCGACGCAACCGGCAACGTGAAGGTCATGCGCGACGCACTCGAGTGCTCGCATCGCGGCTGGGGCGTCTCGGTCATCATCGGCGTCGCACCCGCGGGCGCGGAAATCTCCACCCGCCCGTTCCAGCTCGTCACGGGCCGGACATGGAAAGGCACCGCTTTCGGCGGCGCCAAGGGCCGCACCGATGTGCCGAAATTCGTCGAATGGTACATGAACGACAAGATCGAGATCGACTCGATGATCACCCACACTATGCCGCTCGAAGACATCAACAAGGCCTTCGATCTGATGCATGCGGGCGAGTCGATCCGCTCGGTCGTAATCTACTGACCCCAAGGCCGGGGGCGCTGCCCCCGCCCCCCCCCGGGGATATTCGCGCCAGCGAAGAGGGGCAGAGCCCCTACTCTCCTAGATAGTCCCGTAGCACGGGCGGCGGATCGTCGAGAAGCGGCCCGGTCGCTTGCGGCGCATGGGCGCGGCCCTCGGCCACCAGAACCGTCTGCGGGCAGAGCGCACGCGCATCCTCGGGATCGTGGCTGACCATCAGGACCGTCGTGCCCTGTTCGCGGGCGATCTCGGCCACCAGAGCCAGCATCTCGGATTTCAGCGCCGGGCCAAGGGCTGCGAAAGGCTCATCCAGCAGCAGGATCGGGCGACCGCGGAGCAACGTCCGTGCCAGGCCCGCGCGGCTTTGTTGCCCACCCGACAGCGCGCCGGGTTTGCGTTTCTCCATCCCTTCGAGCCCGACGCGGGCCAGCGCCGTCTCGATCCGGGCGCGATCGGTGGCGTCGATCTTGCCTTTCGGGTTCAACCCGAGCGCGAGGTTGGTCTCCAGCCGCAGATGCGGGAAGAGGTTCTGATCCTGAAACAGGATCGAGAGCGGACGCTCGCCGGGCGGCGCCGCGGTGATGTCCTCGCCGCACCAGAGCACCCGCCCCCGGGTGGGCCCAAGAAACCCCGCAAGTACCGAGAGCAGCGTCGACTTGCCCGCCCCCGAGGGCCCGATCAGCGCGACCCGCGCGCCGGCCAGGATCGTGAAATCGGCTTCGAGGCGGAAATCGCCCTGTTCGATCAGAAGCTTATCGAGGGTCAGCATAATGCCCCGCGCGGTCGAGCGCCCAGAAGAGCGCGAAAGTGAGGATCAGCAGCAGGCTCGCAGCGCCCGCCGCCTGATCCATGCGATAAGAGCCCATGAGCTGGAAAAGCGCCAGCGGAAGGGTGCGGGTCTGGCCATCCGAGAACAGCGTGATGACGCCCAGATCGCCCATCGAGAAGGCCGCGGCCAGCCCCGCCGAGAACCCCAGCGGCCGGGCAAGGCGCGGAACCGTCAGCAGACGAAGCCGGGCAATGCCGCGCAGCCCGAGCGAGGCGGCGAGCCGGTCGTAATCGGCCTGCAGCGTGCGGATCTCGGGCATCAGGATGCGGGTCGCAAAAGGCACCGATAGCGCGGCGTTGGTCAGCAGCACCATTGGCAGCGCGAGGCTCGTCGGGTTCACGAAGGGCCGCGCGATCAGGAAGGCGCCGGTGCCCATCACGAGGCTCGACGCTGTCATCGGCAGCATCGCCGCGATCTCCGCCCAGCGCTGCCGGGTCGCCACCAGTGCGAGCGGCAGGGCGATGGCGAGCGTCACAACCGTGGAGAGCAGCGCGATCACCAAAGAGGTCAGCGTCGCGGGCCAGACCATCTCGGGCAGGTTGGCCACCGCCGGGATGCCCCGGGCGAAAACGGTGCCGATGGGAAGCAGCAGGAAGGCGCTTGCGAGCCCGATCGCGAGCGCGTCGAAGAGCGCACGCCCTATCCCGCCGGACAGCTGCGGGATCGGCGCGGCGCGGCGGTCATGCCCCGCGCCGAAACTCGACGGCAGGGTGGCGCGCGCCGCGATCAGCAGCGCCGCGACCGAGATCGCGACCTGCACCAGCGCAAGGCTCGCCGCGCGGCCCATGTCGAAATCGAAGCGGAAGGCCTGATAGATCGCCAGCTCCACCGTGGTCGCGCGCGGCCCGCCGCCAAGGGTCAGGGCCACCGCGAAGGACGTCAGGCAGACGAGGAAGATCGCGAGGAAAGCACCGGGCAACACGCTGCGCAGCATCGGACGTTCAAGGTGACGCGTGACCTCCGCAGGGCCGAAGCCGAGGGTCGCGGCAAGGCGAAACCGCTCGGCCGGGATCGCCTCCCAGCCGTGCAGGATCATCCGGGTCGCAAGCGGCAGGTTGAAGAAAACATGGGCCACGATGACGCCCTGCGCGCCGTAGATCGAAATCGGATCGATGCCGAGCGGGGCGAGGGCCGCATTGACCAGCCCGCGCCGCCCGAAGACCGCGATCAGCCCGAAGACCGCGACGATCACCGGCAGGATGAAGGGAGCCCCCAGGAGCGAAATCAGCAGTCCGCGCCCGGCGAAGCGGCGGCGATGCAGCGCACGGGCGACCGGCACCGCCAGCGCGCAGGAGATCAGCGCCGAGGCCGCCGCCTGCCAGAGCGTGAAGCGGATCGCGGCGAGATCGGTTTCGCGCAAGCCGGTCAGCCCGCCTGCCCGGAGCGCCACTGCCGCCAAAGTGCCAAGGACAAGCGCGGCCAAAGCCGCACCCGCCAGCACCGCCCAGATGGGCGTGCCTCTTATCTGGAGAAGGCGCGTTGCCATTCGTCCAGCGCCGGACCGCGCAGTTTCTCGGCCTCGGCCTCACCCAGATAGAGCGTCTTGTCGGGCATCGGGAGTTTCTGGAACACTTCCGGCAGCTGATCGTGGGGCAGTTTCGCCGGGAAGGACCAGTTCGCCGTCGCGATCATGCCTTGGAAATCGGGGCTCAGCACGTAATCCATGAATTTCTGCGCCAGCTCGGGATGTTTCGAGGTCTTGAGCTGCGCGACCAGTTCGGGGGTGAAGTAATGCCCCTCGGGGAAGATCGCGGCGGCCTTGGAGTCGTCGTCCTCGGCCATGATGTGATAGGCGGGCGAGGTGACGTAGCTGAGCACCATATCCGCCTCGCCGTCGGTGAACATCCCGTAGGCCTCGGACCAGCCCGGGGTCACGGTCAGCACCTTGGGCGCGATCTTCGTCCACGCCTCTTCGGCCTTGTCGCCGTAGATGTCCTTCACCCAGAGCAGCAACGACAGACCCGCGACCGAACTGCGCGGATCCTCGATGACGATCTTGTAGGCGTCGTCGGGCGCATCCAGCAGGTCCTGGAAGCTCGTGGGCGGGTTCTTCAGCTTGGTCTTGTCATAGACGAAGGCCAGTTCAGACCAGTCGAAGGGCAGAAAGATCGAATCGTCCCATTTGACCGGCATGGTCAGGTCGGACGTGTCCTCGTTATGCGGGGCGAACAGGCCCGTGGCGCGCGCCTTCGCGGTCACGTCGGTGTTCAGACCGATCGCGACATCGGCGGAGGTCTTGTCGCCTTCGAGCAGGATGCGCGGCAACACATCGCCCGCCACGAATTTCAGATCGCAATCGCAGGTCGCCTCGAACCCCTTCTCGATCGCGGGACCGGGGCCCCATTCGCTCGTGAAATAATCAGGCGCATAGACGGTGAGCACGGGCTTGTCCTCGGCCGCCGCCATCGTGGCGATCAGGCTCAGGGCTCCCGCAAGCATCAGGTGGGTTTTCATGCCTCACTCCTTGGGCTTGCCGGGCGGAGTGGGGCCGGACTATCCGGCTACCTTCCCTCCGCCGGTCTTAACCGGTTCAGGTTCAACGGGTTCGCGTGGATCGCATCTCAGCCGGATCATCCGGCACCCCGAGGTAGGGCGCAACCTATGCGCGCGGGGCTTCGGACGCAAGGGCAAGCAGTCGTAGCCCCCCGACGCCTAGCACGAACGCTCTGGCGAGTTCCCGCCAGTGACGACCCGCGCCGGATTTCAATGGCTTGCAACTGCGCGCAGGCCGACGCAGGCTCGATCCGGAACGGATGTGGGAGGAACCGATGCGCATCACCCTGACGGCGGCCCTTATGGCCGCGACCGCCCTGCCCGCCTTGGCCGACACGATCGAGGCACCGGGCAAGATCACGGCCGTGACGCTCTTTCCGCAGGGCGCGCAGGTGGTGCGGCAGGTGGAGGTGAAGGCGCCCGAGGGCAGCCATGACCTGCTGGTTCCGGGGTTTCCCGAAGGCACCGACATCTCGACGCTGCGGGTGTCGGGTGACGGTGTGCAGATCGGCGCGGTGAGCCTGATCTCAGGGCGCGCGCCGGCGACCAGCGGAACCGAAAGCGCAGCGGTGAAGGCTGCGCGTGACCGGCTAGCCTCTGCAAAGGAAGCCCTTGCGGAAAAGGAAGACGCGGTGGCCGTGATCCGCGCCAAGGCGCAGGCCGCGCGCGACCAGATCACATATCTCAAGAACACCGACTCGCAGGTCACCGCGCCCGAACAGCTGCGCGCGCTGGCGCAGATGGTGGAGGATCAGATTCTCTCGGCCACCGAACGCGCAATCGCCGCCGAAGCGGAAGCGCGCCGCGCGGAAGCCGCGCTCGACCCCGCGAAAGAGGCGGTGAAACAGGCGCGAGCGGCGCTCGATGCGCTGCTGAACCCGGCGAAAGATCGAGAGATGCTCAGCGCGAAGGTGCAGGGCTCGGGCACGCTGACGATCACCTCTTACGTTAACAATGCCGGGTGGCAGCCCTCCTATGATCTGCGGCTCGACCGCGACAAGGGCGCGGTGGATATGGAGCGCTTCGTCTCGGTCCATCAGGCCACCGGCGAGGACTGGCGTAACGTCGACCTGACGCTCTCGACCGCTCGCCCCGGCGGGCGCGCAGAGCCGGGCGAAGTCTATCCGCGCCTCGCGCACATCGGCGACCCGGATGCGCCGCCCGCACCGGTGCCGATGAAGCGCTCCCTCGCGGCATCGGATGGCGCCGCCGCGCCGATGGCGGAAGCAGCGATCAGCGACCGCGCCGATCTTCAGATGCAGGGCGAAACGGTGACCTACCATTACCCGAGCGCGGTCGATCTGCGCGACGGGTTCGACGATCTCCGCCTGAGCCTCGATTCCAAGACCCTCCCGATGGAGGTCTTCGCCGAAGCCGCCCCGCTGACCGATCCGCAGGCCTATCGCGTGGCCGAGGGCAAGAACGGGACCGGCGAGATCCTGTTGCCCGGCCCCGCGAACCTCTATGCCGATGGCGCGCTGGTCGGCCAGTCGCATCTGCCGATGGTGGCGGCAGGGGATGACCTGACGCTGGGCTTCGGGCCGATCGAGGGCATTCGCGTGGACCGCCGCATGCCCGACACGATGGAGGGCGATAGCGGCTTCATTTCCAAGTCGAACGAGCGCCGCGAAGTCGTCGAGATCGAGGTGAAGAACCTGACGGACAAAGGCTGGCCGATGCGGGTGATCGACCGGGTACCCTATTCCGAACAGGAAGACCTGAAAATCACCACCAAGGCGACCCCGCCCGCGAGCGAGACCGATTACGACCATCGCCGCGGCGTACTCGCATGGCGCTTCGATCTGGGCGCGGACGAGACCAAGACGATCCGCACCGAGACCACGCTGAGTTGGCCCACCGACAAGGTGCTGCGCTAGGTCAGCGTAACGCAAAGGCCTCCGCGCGCGATCAGGCTGCGTTTCGCGGGTTCGCCGCAGCCCGCAGTTTCGCGAGCAACGCTGGCGACAGGCGCAGGAACCCGCGCGCGGGCGGTTCGGCCTTCGCCGCCTCGGAGGGATGCGTCTCTGCACCGCCGGTCTTTTCGGTCGCCTTGGACGCCTTCTCCTCCGGCACGGCTTGCGCCCCCGCCGCCTGCGCCGCGGCATACTCGGCGGCGGCAGCCTGTGCCGTCACCGTTTCCGCCGCGCCCTGCCCAGACCTCGCGCCGACGATCTTGGTGCGCCCGCCATCGTCCCCCGGAAACGGCGCGGCGAAGCGCAGCACCAACTCCGTCAGGCTCGGCCCGATCTCGTCGAGCAGCAACAGGAAGCGGTTCGTCGGCCAGGCATGCAGACCCAGCGCGCCCCCGCCCGCAAGCCGCAGCACGAAGCCCGCATCCCGCAGCCGATGTTGCAGATCGAACCAATCGCGCGCCTGATCCAGCGCCGCTTGCACCGCCGCCATTTCCGGCAGCGGCTCTTTCGTGGTGGGGGGGGCGGAGGTTGGCTCCTCCGGCAGCCCCTCCTGCAGGACGCGCCGGATCAGCTCTGCCGGAGGCAGGCCGAACGCGCGCGCCTCCGCCGCAATGCGATCGATCATATCGAGCGGCAGCCGCAGGGAGACGAGACGATGCTGGCAATGCGGTCGGGATGCAGGTGACATGTCGGGTCAAAGCTCGTTGGCGTGGGCGGGGCACCCGCAGCCTCGCGCATCAAGCTTAACAGCCCGTGAATGCCAATTGGTTTTCCCCAAGGCGGAGCAATCGACCTCGCGAAGGGGGTCAACGAATTTGCAAAGCCTCAGAGCCTCTCGAACCGATCCGAGCCGGAGACGTATTGCTCGAGCGTACCCTCGCCGATGTCGTGGCGCAGCCCGTGCAGCGTCATCCGATCGGCGTCGAGCGCTTCGCGCACGAAGGGGAAAGTCATCAGGTTCTCGAGGCTGACTTTCACGGCCTCACGCTCGAGCGCCAGCACCTGCTGATCCTCGGGCAGGTCGGTGACGCGCTCGTAGCCCGGACGCAAAAGGTTCAGCCAGGTGCCGACGAAAGAGCTTTTCTCCTCCAGTTCCGGCGCATGCCCCGAACACATCGCGTGGCAGCCCGCGATGCCGCCGCAATTGCTGTGGCCCAACACGATCAGATGCGCGACCTTCAGGCTGGTCACGGCATATTCGACCGCCGCCGACGTGCCATGGTGATCGCCATCGGGCGTGAATTCCGGCACGAGGTTCGCGATATTGCGGTGGATGAAGAACTCACCCTGATCGGCACCGAACATCGAGGTGACATGCACGCGACTGTCGCAGCAGGCGATGATCATCGAGCGCGGACGCTGCCCTTCGGAGGCGAGACGGCGATACCAGGCGCGGTTCTCGTCATACGCAGTCGCGTGCCATCCTTGGTAACGGTTCACAAGGTAGCTCGGCAGCGGCTTCACATGCTCTCTCATCGGTCCCCCGGTGTTTTTGGGTCTGGTGTCTCGCGTCTTATCGCAGCGTCAAATACCGCGATGCAGGCCGGGTTACGAGAGGTTTCTCCGCGTCGCTCAATGAAATCTTGAGACCTGTCGGCCATATTGCCGCCCGGGTGATGGCGAAATCAAAGGGGAGTGTCGTGGTGACACAGGTGTCTCGTTTGCGTTGCAAGGAACGGATGTCGCTGGATACGACGCGGCTATCGGTGCTCTACGTGGAGCTGGGACAGGTCGATGCGGAGCGGGTCATCTGCGCCACGGTCGAGGATCTCGCCCTGCAACTCGCCGCCTTGGAAGAAGCCGCGAAATCGCGCCAACGCGCCAAGATGCGGTGCGCAATCGTCAAGGTGATCGACCTCTCGGAACATGTGGGTCTGGTGTCGATGGTGCGCACCGCGCGCGACCTGTCCGAGTGTATCGCGACCGGCGATGCGGTGGCGCAGGCGGCGGTAATGGCGCGGCTGGCCCGGATCGCGGAACGATCTCTTACCGAGGTCTGGGACATCGGCGACCTGTCCTCCTGAAGTGCGCGCAATCGGGCCTTGCGGGCAGGCGCCGCGGCGCTAGGCTCTGGGGCGAAGAAACCACCAGAGCCAAGGAGCCGCCCCCATGAGCGCAGACGCACCCGCAGATTTTTCCTTTCTCGCCCCGCGCCCGGCAATGCGCTTCGCCGAAGCCGACGCGCCTGCCCGCGCACTGATCGCCGTCGCGCCCGAGGATATGGAGCAGGCTCTGGCCGATCTGCCGCCCGCGCAGCGCGCCTTCGTCGAGGCAACGGGGTTCAAGGCGAAGGCGGGCCAGGTCGCACTTCTGCAGGGGGCGGACGGCGCGGAGGCGGCACTGCTGGGCCTCGGGACCGCGGCGGCACGGGCAAGAGAGCGGTTCTCGCTGGCGCGCGCGGCGTCGACCCTTCCCGAAGGCGCGTGGCGGATCGAGGGCGATTTGCCGGAATCTTTGAAGGCAGAGACGGCGCTCGGCTGGCTGCTCGCAGGTTATCGGTTCGACCGCTACGCCGAAGCCGCAGCGCCGAAAGCGCGGCTGGTTTGCCCGGACGGGGTGGATGCTGCGCAGATCGAGGCCGTCGCCGAGGGCGAGGCTTTTACTCGTGACCTGATCAACACCCCCGCCTCCGACATGGGACCGGAGGAACTGGAGGGCGCGGCGCGCCTGCTGGCCGACCGCCACGGCGCTGAGGTCAAGGTCGTGAAGGGCGACGACCTTCTGACGCAGAACTTCCCTATGATCCACGCCGTCGGCCGCGCCTCGCCGCGCACGCCGCGGCTGATCGAGCTGAGTTGGGGCAGCGAAGGGCCGGCGTTGACGCTGGTCGGCAAAGGCGTCTGTTTCGACACCGGGGGGCTGAACCTGAAGCCCGGCGCCTCGATGGGGCTGATGAAGAAGGATATGGGCGGCTCGGCCACCGTACTGGGGCTCGCGCATATGATCATGGCGACCGGCGCGAAGATGCGCCTGCGGGTGCTGGTCCCGGCGGTCGAGAACTCGGTCGGCGGCGACAGTTTCCGCCCCGGCGACATCCTGACCAGCCGCAAGGGGCTGACCGTCGAGATCAACAATACCGATGCCGAGGGACGGCTGGTGCTGGCCGATGCGCTGGCCTATGCCGATGAAACCCCACCCGACCTGATGGTCTGCATGGCAACGTTGACGGGGGCTGCGCGGGTCGCACTTGGGCCGGACATTCACCCGTTCTACACCGATGACGAGGGCGTCGCGCAGGCTTTGGCGAAGGCCTCGGGGGCGGTGGCCGATCCGCTCTGGCGGATGCCGTTCTGGGCGCCCTACGAGGCGAAGATCGAACCCGGCATCGCCGATCTGGATAACGCGCCCTCGGGCGGCATGGCGGGCTCGATCACCGCGGCACTCTTCCTGCGCCGCTTCGTGACCGAGACCAAGCGCTTCGCCCATTTCGACATCTACGGCTGGCAGCCCGCGGCCGCCCCCGCCCGGCCGAAAGGCGGCGTCGGTCAGGGCGCGCGGGCGATCTTCGCGGCTCTGCCCGAGGTGCTGAAATGACCGACCGTCGCCGCCTGCCCTTTTCAGGTGCTTTCGCGCTGGAGGCGCTGCGAGGACAGGTCGAGGCCGAGGGTTTCACCCACGGGATGCCCGCGCGGATCATCGTACCCGTGACCGATCTCTGCCCCGAGCCCGGCAGCCTGCGCGACCGACAGCTTCTTTTCGGAGCCGAGGTGACGGTGATCGATCAGCGCGACGGCTTCGCCTTCGTGCAGGCGGCATGGGACGGCTATTGCGGTTGGATTGCCGCTGACGCCTTCGCCACGCCCGAGCCCGCCACGCATGTCGTCACCGCGCCCGCCACGCATGTCTATCGCGAGGCGGCGATCAAGCGCGGCGAAGTGATGCAGCTCTCGATGGGCGCGCGGCTGGCGGTGACGGGGGAAACCGGCATGTTCGCGGTGACCGCCGAGGGCTTCGTTCCGCGGCAGCATCTGCGCGCGCTCGATCGGCCCGGGGACGATCCCGTCGCAGTGGCCGAGCGACTGCTGGGCACGCCCTATCTCTGGGGCGGCAACAGCCGTGCGGGGATCGACTGTTCGGGGCTGGTGCAGATCGGCTTCGCGCTGTGCGGGCAATCCGTGCCGGGCGACAGCGATCTTCAATGGGCGGAGATGGGCGAGACCGTGCCCGAAGGTGCGCCCCTGCGACGTGGTGACCTGCTGTTCTGGAAAGGCCATGTCGCGCTCGCCTGCGATGGCGAGACGATGATCCATGCCAACGGCCAAACGATGAGCGTGGCCTATGAGAGCATCGAGGCCGCCAAGGCACGTATCGCGGCAGCGGGCGAAGGGCCGTATCTCGGGGTTAAGCGGGTCGCGCGGTAAGGCTTTGTAGCGCGGGGCGACCAGCCCGGGCCGCGCCCGACCCTCCCCCGGGAGGGCGCATTGGCGATGGCCTCGCGGGCACAAGCGACATTCGGGCTTGCGAGATCAAGCGCCCAGCCACAGGCGGAGCAAAGCGCCCGCCCGAGGCTCGGGCGCGTCCCTCATCGCTTTGCCTCAAACGAAAAACGCCCGATCTTCCGACCGGGCGTTTCCCAAATTCAAAAAGGCCGAACGCTCAGCCCTTCTTGAGCACGCGCTTGCCCAGCGTCTCGGCGATCTGCACCGCGTTAAGCGCCGCGCCCTTGCGCAGGTTGTCCGACACGCACCAGATGTTCAGGCCGTTCTCGATGGTCGAGTCCTGACGGATGCGCGAGATGAAGGTGGCGAAATCGCCGACGCATTCGACGGGGGTGATGTAGCCGCCATCTTCGCGCTTGTCGACGACCATGATGCCGGGCGCCTCACGCAGGATGTCACGTGCTTCGTCCTCATCGAGGAACTCTTCGAACTCGATGTTGATCGCCTCCGAGTGGCCCACGAAGACCGGCACGCGCACGCAGGTCGCGGTCAGCTTGATCGCAGGATCGACGATCTTCTTCGTCTCGGCGACCATCTTCCACTCTTCCTTGGTGGACCCGTCATCGAGGAACACGTCGATATGCGGGATCACGTTGAACGCGATCTGCTTGGGGTAGACCTTCGGCTCCACTTCCTGACCCGGCACATACATGCCTTTGGTCTGGTCCCAAAGCTCGTCGATCGCCTCTTTGCCCGAGCCCGACACCGACTGGTAGGTCGAGACCACGACGCGCTTGATCTTGGCGCGGTCATGCAGCGGCTTGAGCGCCACGACCATCTGCGCGGTCGAGCAGTTCGGGTTCGCGATGATGTTTTTCTTCGCGTAACCGTCCACGGCTTCCGGGTTCACCTCCGGCACGACCAGCGGCACGTCCGGGTCGTAGCGGTAGAGCGACGAGTTATCGATCACGATACAGCCCTGCTTGGCGGCGATCGGCGCGTATTTCTTCGTGGCGTCCGAGCCGATCGCGAAGAGCGCGATGTCATAGCCGGTGAAGTCGAACCCTTCGATGTCTTTGGTCTTCAGGGTCTGATCGCCAAAGCTGACCTCTGTGCCGAGGCTCCGGCGCGACGCGAGCGGCACCAGTTCATCGACCGGGAACTGACGCTCGGCCAGGATGTTCAGCATTTCGCGGCCCACGTTCCCCGTGGCGCCCGCAACGACGACTTTATAGCCCATGAGGACCTCCTTGCTCCAATAGAACGCGGCTTACTACCGCTTTACGTCAGGAAATGAAAGGGGCTCGACGCGCAGTCAGTTCCGAATGATGCGCGGATCGGAGGCAAGAAGCCCGCCGACCATCTCCGCTTCCGCGACGAAATCATGGGGCACCTTGTCGGCCGAGCGCCGCCCCGACAGAGATAGCGAGGCGAAGAAATCGAACCCGTATAGATCGAGCCGCGCCAGATCAGAGCGCGCGAGCATGTCGATCAGCATCGCTCCGGTCGTGGGCTGCGCGCCGAGCTTGGCCTTCAGCCCCTCGTAATCGTTGAGCGGATGCAGGTAGAAACCGGGGCTGGTCGCCGTTTTCCAGTCCAGCCGCTTGCGCTTGTGGCTCATCCAAAGGATGCGTGACGGCGCGATGCGGGCGCGCTCGGCTTCGGGCAGCGAGGTCGCGAGCGCCAGCCAGTCTGTGCGCTTGCCGTGGCTCTGCGCCGACGGCATCGGCGCGCGGTTGATCCGGATCACCACGTCATGCGCGTCGATCTCCGCCCCCGCCTGTCCCTCGGCCAGCGCGCGGGCATTGCCGACAAGCGCGACGGTTTTGCCGGCAAGGTCGTCCAGCAACGCCTTTTGCGAGACGGAGAGCGCGGCCAGCGGGGCCTCGCGCCGCAACGTTCGACTGATCAGAAATCCGAGCCGGGTCATGCGATGGGTTTAGCTCAAGCCATCGCCGCTGTCGCGGGCGAAAACGTAGAACGCCAGCCCGATCACCAGCGGTGCAAGGAAGAACGCGAACAGCAGCCCATAGGCCACGGCGGGCGTGTGCCCCACCGATACCACATCGAAAACGGGCCGCGAGGCGAATTGCATCCCAGCCACGCCCATGATCGAGAACATGTTGTGCAGCGTCACCCCCCGTCCCGTCAGATGCGGCGGATAGAAGGTGCGGCCATGCGCCATGATCACCGGAAAGGACGCGCCGAAGAAGCCGATCGCGGCCAGTAGAACCGTCGCCAGCCACAGCGACTGTCCCGGCAACACGAAGAGCATCGCCAAGGCCACGGCCAGCACCGCATTACCGTAAAGCGCGACGCGCTTGTGGCTGCCGAAAATCTTGTCGGCCGGACCATAGGCGAAATTGCCCGCGATCATCGCGAGGCCCATCACCAGCGTCACCCGGCCGATCAGATTCGCATCCGCTCCGAAGACATCAGCCAGATAGGAGCCCGCCCAGACGCCACGAATCCCGGCAGCGGCGGTGTAATTCGCGACCGTCAGCGGCAGCAGCACCCAGAAGCCCGGCAGGCGCAGCACGTCGAGCGCGGTGCCGCGACGGCCTGCCGGCTGCTCCACCCGCTCGGGATCGCGCGCGAGCCACAGGATCAACGCCGCCACCAGCAGCGTCAGCGCCGAGAGCGCCCAAAGCGTCGGACGCCAGCCGAAAGCCTCGATGGAGGCCGCCAGCGGGGCCGCGCCCGCGAGATTGCCAAGGCTGCCAGCCCCGATCATCGAGGCCGCGAGCGTGCCGAACAGCGCCGGCTTGAAACTGCGTGCGAAGATGAAATAGCTGCCCACCAGCACAGGCGCGCAGCCCGCCCCGATCAGGATCATCGCGAGGTGGATGCCCATCGGCCCCTGCGCCATAGCGAAGACGGCGGCGCCCCCACCCCCGCCAAGCGCCATCAGCACGCCCACGGTGCGGCGCGGCCCGATCCGGTCCAGCGCCTCGCCGATGGGAATCTGGATCAGCGCGAAGGCCCCGTACCAAAGCCCCAGAGACACGGCGAGATCGCCCGGCGTCACGCCGATCTCCTTGCCCAGAACGGGCGTCAGAACGGCCAAGCAGGTGCGGTAGAACTGGCTCAGAAGATAGGCGCCCACAAGCGAGGCGATCGAGATATACATGCGGGGGCTCCTTCGCGCGCACGCTCGCCCAAGGCGCGGGCAATGGCAAGAGCACATGCCCCTGTGCATTCGCGCCCCCGCCCCCTTGTCTTGGCCCGGGCACAGGCTCAGGATAAACGCCGCACGACGTGACGAGCCCGAGAGATGCCAGAATGGAACTGACCCGCCTGATGATGCGCCTCTATTTCGACAAGGCGATGCTGGGCCCCGGCAAGGTCCGGCTGCTCGAAGAGATCGCCGAACACGGCTCGATCTCGGCGGCGGGCCGCGCGATGAAGATGAGCTACAAACGCGCTTGGTCGCTCGTCGAAGAGATGAACGCCGGATTCAAGGAACCGCTGGTGGATCGCTCGCGCGGCGGCGCGAAGGGCGGTGGTGCCTCGCTCACCCCCGAGGGCGAAGCGGTCCTCGCAGCCTACCGCCGGTTGGAACAGAAAGCCCGCGACGCTGGCGCCGAGGAGATCGCGCTGATCGGCGCAATGGTCGCTGATTGAGGCCGCGGCGGGCCTTGCGCCGGATCAATGCGGATGGGTCCTCAGTCCGCGCATCCTGCTGAGAGCTGCCGGAAACGGCCCAGTCACGGACCAGAACCATGAGCGATTTTTCGACGAAGACCGCCGCGCGCGTTACCGCCCTTGGTCTCGCAGCCGCGCTCGCGGCCTGTATGCCGGGCGGTGTCTCGGACGCCCAGACGCTTGCCGCCAAGGTGGAGACCCGGCGCGCCTATGACCTCGCGACGGTGGACGGCAAGGCACCCACCCGCGCGATCCGCTTCTATATCGGGGAGAATTCGCGCTTCGCCGTCTGCGGTCATTGTCTTTGCGTGACCGGGGTGATGTTCGCCCCCTACCCCGCGCTTGGCATCCGGCCGACCTCGGCCTCGCCCACGTTCGCCTGCGAGCAGGAGACGCCGGAATTCAAGGCCGATGCGGGCCTCGCGCAGCTGTTCTTCGACATGAAGCAGGCGCAGGTTGATGGTTCGGCCGTTATTTTCACCGGCAGCGGCGACCATGTGATGGTGTTCAGGCGCGGTGGCGAGGACCTAACTCCACCCTGACGATCCCGGACAGCAAAAAGCGCGGGAGTTTCCCCCCGCGCCCGTCATTTTTCAACGATGGCAGATGCCTCAGGCGTCGACCGTCTCGACCTGCTTGGCCTCGGACTTGGTCGGGCCCGCAATCTCGATCCGGCGCGGTTTAAGCGCCTCGGGCACTTCACGGACGAGATCGAGGTGGAGCATCCCATCCTCATGGGTGGCTCCGGTGACCTTGACATGATCGGCCAGCGCGAAGCGGCGCTCAAAGGCACGGGTCGCGATGCCACGATGCAGATAGGTGCGACCGGAATCGTCCTCGGCCTTGCGACCGGTCACGATCAGCGCGCCCTCTCTGAGTTCGACACTCAGCTCATCCGAACCGAAGCCCGCGACGGCGATCGAGATGCGATAGGCATTCTCGTCAGTCTTCTCGATATTGTAGGGCGGATAGGTCGGCTGCGCGAGATCGCTGGTCAGCGCACGGTCCATCAGATCAGCCACGCGGTCGAAGCCCACGGTGGCGCGGTAAAGGGGCGAAAGATCAAAGCTTCGCATATCATCATCCTCTCTTGAGCGATGGTTATGAAACCCGCCCCTTGCGGGGCCGGGCAGTTAGGCGCCAGAACCCTCATCAGGCATTCCGGCACTCATAAATTTGGGAAATCTCTCGCGACGTTTCAAGAGGGGCGCCGCTTCGGGCCAAGCCCTTAGGGACGCAGGAATTTCGCGCCGGTTGTGCGCCCGCCAGACAGTATACGCGGCTGGCCCTGCCCGGGCTCCGTGCGACGGATCTGCGGCGCGGCGGAGACGCTGGGGGAGGCAGCGCGGATCACGCCGCGCCCGCTGCGCAGCGCGGATTTCAACTGCGCGACGATCGCGGGCAATTCCATCCCGTAGGCGCGCGAGACGCCATTCCTGCGCGAGCCCGAGGAAACCAGCGACACGATCTGCGCCCGCCCGCCAGCAGCAAGCCCCGAGCGGTCGAAGACCGGCGCACCCGAGGAGCCGTGATCGACATCGCAATCGAAGCCGATCAGCCCCTTGGCCCGCCCGAACACGCGGCAGGCCTTTTGCCACGACAGCGCATCGGCCCGGCCCTGCGCATAAGATACCACCGACACTTCCGCCCCCGCGGCGGGCACGTCGCCGACGCGAAAAGGCGCGGCGATCGACGTCGGGATCGGCGCGGAGAGCTGTAAAAGCGCGACGTCGTGGCGCACGGTGTCGATCGAGAGCGGCACGAACGGGTTATAGTCCGGATCGGCGACCATCGCGACGACCGGGCGCGCGGCCACCTCCGCCCCGTCGGTTTGCGCGGCTGCAAAACCCAACGTCGCGGGATCGCGCGGCCCCTGCGCGCGTCGGTCGTAGATGCAATGGCCAGCGGTCAGCACCAGATCGGGTGCGATCAGCACGCCGGTGCAATAGCCCTCGGCCCCGATGGTGACCTTGCCCACCGCCTCCCAGCCGAAGAGATCCGCGCGTTGCGACAGGCGATCGAGCGCGGAGTTGCGCGCCTCCTGCGCCTCGCCCATGCCGCCAAGCAGTGCCAGAGCGATCACGCCGAAGATGACCCGCTTCACGCCCATCGCGCTCAGTTCGCCTTGATGAACTTGGCCCCGCCCGCGCGAATTTCGCGGGTAGTGGCGACGTTGTCGCGGCTCTCGATGGCCTGCCGCAGATCGGCGACCCCATTGGCCAGCGCCCCGATCGAGACCGGGCGCGTGCCCATCTCGGCCTTGGCTGAGACCACCGAGACGATCTCGGGGCGGCCGTTGGCGAAGCTGAAGACCGGCGAGCCCGAGGCCCCGAAATCGGCCGAGCAACTCATCACGACCGTCGCGCCTGCGCGCTCCAGCACCGAGCAGTTTCGTTGCAGCGACGGTGCCTCCGAGCGGCCCTGCGCATAGGAGAGCACGCCGACCTCCTCGCCACGATAAGGCGCGCTGCGCGACACTTCGAAGGGCTGAAGCTGTGGCAGGCGGATCGGCTGGGCGAGCTTGATCAGCGCCAGATCGAATTCCGAACGCTTCACGCCGACCGGCCCGCCATAGTGATAGGAGGGATGCAGCACCGCGCGCGACACCTTGCGATAGGCTTCGGCGCGGCCGTTGCGCCAACCCGCGAGGAACTCGATCTCCCGCGCGTCTATCAGCGCACCGCTGCGCTTGTCATAGAGGCAATGCCCCGCCGTCAGCACCAGATCAGGCGCGATCAGCGTGCCGGTGCAAAAGCTGCCATGACCCAGATCGAGCCGCCCGACCGCCTGCCAGCCGCGCGTATCGTCGCCGGTTTCCAGCGCGCGCAAGGGCGTCGCATGGGTGATCGTCTCGGCCCGCGCAAGCACAGGAACGGCCGTCAGACAGGCAAGAGCGAGAGCAAGAAGGCGCATCGGGGCTCCGAAGATTGCGGGGCGTTTCGTCCTGCTTAGCGCCCCGATGCGGCCAGATTGTGGCGTGGATCACGCTTGCGCAAGCGCGGGTGGCTTCGGCCCGCCCGTGGCCCAATCCAAAAGTTCGACAGTGTGGACAACGGGCACCTCCGTGCCGCCGCCGATCTGCACCATGCAACCGATATTGCCCGCCGCGATCACCTCCGGCTGCTTCGCCTCGAGCGTCGCCACCTTGCGCTTCTTAAGCTCGTCGGAAATCTCCGGCTGCAGCAGGTTGTAGGTGCCCGCCGAGCCGCAGCACAGATGGCTATCGGCGGGCTCGACCACCTCGAAGCCGGCGCGTTTCAGAAGATCCTTCGGCGCGGATTTGATCTGCTGACCGTGCTGGAGCGAACAGGCCGCGTGATAGGCGACTCGCATCCCGCCCTTGCCCTCGGGCAGACCGATGTTCACGAGGAATTCCGAGATGTCGCAGGCGAGCCCAGCCACCTTCGCCGCATCCTCGGCGATCGGATCGTTGCGGAAGATATGCCCGTAATCCTTCACCGTAGTGCCGCAGCCCGACGTATTGATGATCACCGCATCCAGATCGCCCTCGCTCAGATAGGCACGGATATTGTGCGCGGCCTGCGCATGGCTCTCTTTCTCGCGGCCCATGTGATGCGACAGCGCCCCACAGCAGCCAAGGTTCTTCGGTATCACCACCTCGCAGCCCAACCGCCGCAGCAGCCGGATCGTCGCGTCGTTGATATCGGTGTTGAGCGCCCGCTGCGCGCAGCCGATCTGCAGCGCCACGCGGTATTTCTTCTCGCCCATAGGCGCGAAAACCTGAGCGTCATCGTTGCGGCTGACCGGCGGGATGGTTTTCGGCGCCATGCCCACCATCGCGCGCAGGCGCTTGTCGGGCAGCAGCCCCGCGAAGGGCTTCGCCAACTTCGCGCCGCCCATCGCAAGACGGAAGCGGCCCGGATAGGGCACGATCTTCGCCAGCGTCCAGCGCAGCAGCCGGTCCATCATCGGGCGCTTGTAGGTCTTCTCCACATGGGCACGCGCATGGTCGATCAGATGCATGTAATGCACGCCCGAGGGGCAAGTCGTCATGCAGGCCAGGCAGCTCAGGCAACGATCGAGATGCTTGACCGTCTTCTCATCCGCGGGCCGGTCATTCTCCAGCATGTCCTTGATCAGGTAGATGCGCCCGCGCGGACTGTCCAACTCGTCGCCCAACACCTGATAGGAGGGGCAGGTCGCAGTGCAGAACCCGCAATGGACGCAGGCGCGCAGGATCTCGCTGGAGCGCGCGACGCCGGGATCTTTCAGCTGTTCGGGCGAAAAATTCGTCTGCATCAGCCCATCCTTCCGGGGTTCAGAATACCTTTGGGGTCGAATTGCGCCCGCAGCGCGGTGGTGAGCGTGGCGATCGGCGCGGGTTCGGGCTCGAAGGTCACGCCCGCCGCGCCGCGCATGCAGGTCGCATGGCCGGTATAGGGCGCGGCCAGCGCACGGCCATCGCTGCCTTCCGGCAGAAGCGCCCAGATCAGCCCGCCGCCCCAGTCGAGCAGCACCTCGCCGCCGAGCCTTGCCACGATGTCAGACGCCTCCGAAGGCTTCACCGAGAGCCGCCACAGATCGCCGTCCTTGCCGATAAACGGCTCCAGATCGCGCAGGCTTTGCCAGATCGCGGCCGAGCCCTCTTCCTCGACCCGAACCGGGCCGAACGGCTCCATCAGTCTGCGCAACTGTTCCGCCCGGTAGGCGACGGATTCGGCGAGACCTTCGACCCGGACCACCGCGCCGGTGCCGGGCAACCAGCCCGCACCGGACACGTCGAAGGGCGAACCAAGCGCCGCCGCCAGCGCAACTTGCGCGGCCCCTGCCGGAAGGTCGATCACCACCGTCGCCTGAGACGGCGCGGCGGGCAGCAGCTTGAAAGCCACCTCGCTCATCACGCCGAGCGTGCCCCAGCTTCCCGCCATCAGCTTCACCAGATCGTAGCCGGTGACGTTCTTCATCACCCGGCCACCGTTTTTCACGATCTGCCCGCGCCCGTCGACGAAACGCGTGCCGATCAGACTGTCGCGACAGGCCCCGGCCTGCACCCGGCGCGGCCCCGAGACGTTCGCCGCCACGACACCGCCTACGGTGCTCTGACCGCGCACGCCCAGGACCGGGCCCCAATTCGCTGGTTCGAAGGGCAGACGTTGACCCTCGGCGGCAATCGCGGCCTCCACCTCGGCGAGGGGCGTTCCGGCGCCGACGACCAGCGTCAGCGCGCCCGGCTCATAGAGCGTGATGCCCGAAATCCCGACTTCCAGCGGCTCGCCCAGACAACGTCCAACCGGCCGCGTGCCGCCTCCACGCACCGCCAGCGCGCCACCCGCATCCCGGACGGCCTCGGCCAGCTGCGCCTCGCTTTCAACTCTCATGAAATCTGCCTTCCTCTTGGCAAAAATATCCCGGGGGCTCGCGTCAGCGAGAGGGGCAGCGCCCCTCTCCTTTTTCAGCTCGCACGGCGGCTCGCGCTCGCACCGAGCGGGAACACCTTCGCCGGGTTCAAAAGCCATTTCGGATCGAACACGTCCTTCACCCGCATCTGCGCTTCCAGATCGGCGGGTTCGAACTGCACATCCATCAGGTCGCGCTTCTCGATGCCCACGCCATGCTCGCCGGTCAGGCAGCCGCCCGCCTCGACGCAGAGCTTCAGGATCTCCGCGCCCAGCTTTTCGCATTGCTCCTGCTGGCCCGGCTCGTTGGCGTTATACAGGATCAGCGGGTGCATATTGCCGTCGCCCGCGTGGAAGACGTTTGCGACGTCGAGCCCGAAATCCTTCGACAACTCGCCGATCCGGCGCAGCACGAAGGGCAGTTCCGAGACCGGGATCGTCCCGTCGAGGCACATGTAATCGTTGATCTGCCCCATCGCACCGAAAGCCGATTTCCGGCCCAGCCAGATCCGCGCGGCCTCGTCGGCCGATTGCGCCTCGCGGAACTCGACCGGCTCGTGACGGGTCGCGATCTGGCGGATCATGCCGATCTGCTCGTCGATCTCGGCTTCCGAGCCCTCGCATTCGACGATCAGCAGCGCCTCGCAATCGGGATAGCCCGCATGGCAGAAGGCTTCGGTCGCGCGAATGCAGGGGCGGTCCATGAACTCGATCGCGACGGGCAGGATGCCCGCCTTGATGATATCGGCGACGCAGGCGCCCGCGACCTCGTTCGAGTTGAATCCGATCAGCACGGGGCGTGCGCCTTCGGGTTTCGGCAGGATCTTAAGCGTGGCTTCGGTCACGACGCCCAATTGCCCCTCCGAGCCGCAGATCAGCCCCAGCAGATCGAGCCCGCCCGCATCCAGATACGGTCCGCCGATCTCGACCACCTCGCCCTCCATCGTGACCAGCGTCACGCCGAGGAGGTTATTCGTCGTCACCCCGTATTTCAGGCAATGCGCGCCGCCGGAATTCATCGCGATATTGCCCGAGATCGCGCAGGCGAGCTGCGAGGACGGATCGGGCGCGTAGAACCAGCCATCGCTTTCCACCGCCCCGGTCACCGAAAGGTTCGTCCGTCCCGCCTCGACCCGGATGAAGCGGTTGGTGTAATCGGTCTCCAGAACGGCATTCATCCGCGCGAGCCCCAGCACCACCGAATCCGCCTGCGGCATCGACCCGCCCGCAAGCGAGGTGCCCGCGCCGCGCGGCACCACCGGCACGCCCAGTTCGTGACAGGCCTTCAGCGCCGCCGCGACCTCCGCCGTCGAGCGCGGCAGCACCACGCCCAGCGGCTGGCAGCGATAGGCCGAAAGCGCATCGCATTCATAGGCGCGCGTCTCGCTGGGGTCGTCGATCACCGCATCCGCGGGCAGAACCTCGCGCAGGCGGGCGATGATCTGCGGCTTGCGCGCCAGCAGATCCTCCTTCGGCTTGGGCATTTCCATGGCAAACTCCTCCCGGTTGGTCAGAAAATATAACCAATAAGCCCCGGTGACAAGGGAAGCCGCATCGCGCTAACTGTCGATATGACGACGATGTTTCATATCGGCCCGCTCGGGCCTCTCGATCTCGCGGCGCTTGCGCTTCTCGTCACCTGCTGGCTCGTGATCGGCTGGACGACCGAACATCCGAGCACCGCGCGCCCTTCGATGGGCAAGCTGATGGAGAACTACCGTCGCGAATGGATGCGCCAGCTGGTGACGCGCCAGCCGCGGATCTTCGATTCGGCCATGGTGGACGGGCTGCGGCAATCGACGACCTTCTTCGCCTCGTCTTCGCTGATCGCTATCGGTGCCGGGCTGGCGCTGATCGCGAACCCGCAGCCCCTGACGAATCTCGCCGATGATTTCGACATCGCGCGCGGCCCGGACCTGCTGTGGGAGGCGCGCATCCTGACGGCCGTGCTCTTCGGTGCGAATGCGTTTCTGAAATTCGTCTGGTCGCATCGGCTGTTTTCCTATGCCGCCATCGCAATGGCGGCGGTGCCCAACGAGCCCGAGGACCCGCTGGCCTATCCGCGCGCCGAACAGGCGGCGCAGGTGAACATCAACGCCGCGAAGAGCTTCAATCGCGGGCTGCGCTCGGTCTATTTCGCGCTGGCGACGCTGGCTTGGCTGCTCGGGCCCTATGCGCTCATTGCGGCGACGCTGTTCACCACGGCGATGCTCTGGCGGCGTGAATTCGCCTCGGACTCGCGTCAGGCGCTGCTGGAGAACATCCCCGACTAGGCGCGGCGCGCTCGCCTCTGGCAGCCTCCGCATGATTTAGCTAAACCCGACGCCATGAGCAGTTTCCTTTCCGTCGAGCAATCCCTGACAGGCCGCCGCTGGATCGGCCCCACACCCGAGGCCGACCGGCTGGCCGAGGCGATGGCGCAGCAGACGCGCTTGCCCCTGCCCCTCGCCCGCATCCTCGTCGCGCGCGGTGTGACGCCGGAGGAGAGCGAGGGCTTCCTCGAACCCACGATCCGCGAACTTCTCCCCGACCCCCGATCCTTGCGCGACATGGAGCAGGCGGCGGCGCGGTTCCTGAAAGCGGTGAAGTCGGGTGAGAAGATCGCCGTTTTCGCGGATTACGACGTCGATGGCGGCGCCTCGGCGGCGCTGCTGATCAACTGGCTGCGCGCGATGGGGCGCGAGGCGACGCTCTATATTCCCGACCGGATCGACGAGGGCTACGGGCCGAACGTGCCCGCGATGGAAAGCCTCGGGGCCGAGCATCCGCTGATCGTTTGCGTCGATTGCGGCACGCTGAGCCACGAGCCCGTAGCCGCCGCGAAGCCCGCCGATGTCGTCATCCTCGATCACCACCTTGGCGGCGAGACCCTGCCCCCCGCGCTGGCCGTGGTGAACCCGAACCGACAGGACGAGACCGGCGAGCTGGGTCATCTCTGCGCGGCTTCAGTCGTCTTCCTGATGTTGGTGGAGGCGAACCGGCAGCTGCGCGACGAAGGTGTGCAGGGCCCGCCCTTGATGACGCTTCTCGATCTGGTGGCACTTGCGACGGTGGCCGATGTCGCGCCGCTTACGGGCTGCAACCGGGCGCTGGTGCGGCAGGGGCTCAAGATCATGGCGCGGCGCGAGCGGCCCGGCCTCGTGGCGCTGTCGGACGTGGCGCGGCTCGACCGTGCGCCCGCCGCCTATCACTTGGGCTTCGTGCTGGGACCGAGGATCAATGCAGGCGGGCGGATCGGCGCGGCCGATCTGGGCGCGCGTCTGCTGTCGACAACCGACCCGCACGAGGCGCAATCCATCGCGGAACGGCTCGATCAGCTCAACACCGAGCGCCGAGAGGTCGAGAACGCTGTGCGGGAGGCGGCGCTGACGCAGGCCGAGGAACGCGGGCTCAACGCACCGCTGGTCTGGGCGGCGGGCGCTGGCTGGCACCCGGGCGTCGTCGGCATCGTGGCCGCGCGGCTGAAAGAGGCGACGAACCGCCCCTCGGTCGTGATCGGGGTGGAGAACCGGATCGGCAAAGGCTCGGCCCGCTCCGTCGCCGGCGTCGATATCGGGGCCGCGATCCAGCGCGTCGCCGCCGAGGGGCTGCTGCTGAAAGGCGGCGGGCACAAGATGGCGGCGGGCCTCACGGTGGAGGAAAACAAGCTGGAGCCTGCGATGGCGCGCCTGTCGGAGCTTCTGGCCAAACAGGGTGCGGGAGAGATCGGCCCGCGCGACCTGCGTCTCGACGGGATGCTGATGCCGGGCGCGGCGACCGCGCAACTGATTGAAGACCTCGACCGCGCCGGCCCCTTCGGCCAAGGCGCTCCTGCCCCGCGTTTCGCCTTTGCGGATATGGAAGTCGTGGGCGCGCGCCGGATCGGCGAGAGCCATCTGCGCTTCATGTTCGGCGACGGTATGGGCGCGCGGATCGAGACGGTCTGCTTCGGCGCGTTCGACTGCCCGCTCGGCCCCGCGCTGAGCCAGCCGGGCGCGAAGCGTTTCCACCTCGCCGGACGGTTGGAGATCAACACATGGGGCGGGCGCAACAAGGTGCAGCTGCGGCTCGAGGACGCGTCCGAAGCGTAAGCGACGCCCCACGATTGCACACAGAAAAGGGCTGTAATTCCAAGGCTTCGAGACTGCCGTAACGGAGGGACAAAAACTTTCCAAAAATCCGCAAATACCCTCTTGCGAGTCACGGTTCTCTGGCCTAAACACCGCTCCACCTTAGGCAGGTATGCCCGGAAGGTTCAGAGTGGTCCGTTCGTCTATCGGTTAGGACGCCAGGTTTTCAACCTGGAAAGAGGGGTTCGATTCCCCTACGGACTGCCACTACTCCCCCCATTTCAAAGCGATTTCACCACGCGCGCCGCTTGGTCGCGTGTGTTTTCATTCATGGTACAGCGCGGCTCTGCGCGCGCCGATCCCTCATCAAAAAAAGCGGCCCTTCCGGGGCCGCTTTCTCGTTTCCCTGTCAGGGGCCTGAGGCCTCACGCGCCGTAGGGCACCCAGATGTTCTTCACCTGCGTCGCGCGGTCGAGGAACAGGCGCCCCTGCCCCGCACGGGCTCCCCAGTCGCGTGCGTCGTCGGCTTCGACCCAGGTCTGTTTGAGGTTCCCGGCGCTTTGCGCCTCGACCATCCGGCAGCCCTCGGCATTGCCGAAATACCACATCGCATCGACGCCATCATGGGCGGCCAGCGTCTTCGCCAGCTCGTCGCGCGGGCCGGTGACGATGTTGACCACGCCCCCCGGCACGTCGGAGGTGTCGAGCACCTGATAGAGGTCGGTCGCGGCCAGCGGATGTGTCTGGCTCGGGACCAGCACCACGCGGTTGCCCATCGCAATCGCAGGCAGCACCAGCGAAATCGCCGCCAGAAGCGGCTGCGCGGTCGGAGCCACAAGTCCCATCACCCCGATCGGCTCGTTCATCGCGAGGGTCACGAATTCGGACTTCGTCGCGTGCACCGCGCCGTCGAACTTGTCGGCTTGGGCGGCATACCAGAAGCAACGCTCCACCGCCGTCTCGACTTCGGCCTCGGCGGCTTTGCGCGAGGCGCCGAAGCTTTCCAGACGGGCGGCGAATTCCGCGCCGCGCGCCGAGAGGTTCTCGCCGATGTAATAGAGCACCTGCGCCCGGTTATGGCCCGTGGCCTTGCCCCAGCCCTTCGCCTTATGCGCCGCCTCGACCGCGTTGCGGATGTCCTTGCGGTTGCCGAGCCCTGCGAGCCCCACGACCGCCTTGCCGCCCTTCACCTGATAGCTGTAGCCGCTATCAGGCCGCGCCTGCTTGCCGCCGACATAGAGCTTCGCGGTGCGGTCGATCTCGCCACCCTTGATCGTGTCGGCAGGACCGGTCTCCAGCTCGGAGGGCGTCGTGCCCTTGCCCTTGCCGGTAGCTGCTGCCGGATTGCGCAGATAGGCACGCATGCCTTCGCGCCCGCCCTCGCGACCGAAGCCGCTCTCGCGATAGCCGCCGAAGCCCGCGCCTGCGTCGAAAATGTTGGTCGAGTTGATCCAGACGATCCCGGCCTTCACCTGCCCCGCGATGTCGAGGCACAGGTTCACATTCTCCGACCAGATACTGGCCGCCAGCCCGTAGCGCGTGTTGTTGGCCAGCACCACCGCATCAGACGGCGTGCGGAAGGTGGTGAGCGTGACCACGGGGCCGAAGATTTCTTCGGTGGCGAGAACGCTCGCGGGTTCGACATCGGTCACCAGCGTCGGCGGGAAGTAGCAGCCCTGCGGGGCAGAGCCTTGGGTCAGCGTCGCCCCCTCGCTTGCGCCCTTCTCGACCAGATCGCGGATACGCGCGAGCTGCGAGGGATGCACGATCGCGCCGATATCGGTGCTCTTGTCCATCGGATCGCCGGTGCGCAGCGTCTTCATCCGGGCGCGCAGCAGCGTCTCGAACCGTTCGGCCACCGCCTCGGCCACGAGGATGCGCGAGCCAGCGCAGCAGACCTGACCCTGGTTGAACCAGATTGCGTCCACCACGCCCTCGACGGCGGCGTCCAGATCGGCATCTTCGAAGACGATGAAAGGGGATTTGCCGCCCAGCTCCAGCGTCAGCGCCTTGCCCGAACCAGCCGTGCGCTCGCGCAGGATGCGGCCCACATCGGTCGAGCCGGTGAAGGCCAGCTTGTCGATGCCCTCATGGCCGACGATCGCAGCCCCAGTTTCGCCGTCGCCGGTGACGATGTTGATCACCCCCTTCGGGATGCCGCATTCCTGCGCGATCTCGGCGAAGGCCAGCGCGGTGAGCGGCGTGTATTCGGCGGGCTTCAGCACGACCGTATTGCCAGCCGCCAGTGCCGGTGCGACCTTCCACGCCAGCATCAGAAGCGGGAAGTTCCACGGGATGATCTGGCCGCAGACGCCCTGCGCCGTATGGCCCGGCAGCTCGTCCTCGAGGATCTCCGCCCAGCCCGCATGGTGATAGAAATGGCGCGCGACCAGCGGGATGTCGATGTCGCGGCTCTCGCGGATCGGCTTGCCGCTGTCGAGTGTCTCGAGCACGGCGAGCAGGCGCGAATGCTGCTGGATGTGACGGGCGAGCGCGTAGAGGTGCTTCGCGCGCTGATGGCCCGACAGCTTCGCCCAACCGCTTTGCGCCCTGCGCGCGGCTGAGACGGCGGCATCCACGTCCGACGCCGAACCTTGCGTGACGCGCGCCAGCACCGTGTCGCTTGCCGGATCGCGGACTTCGAACAGATCGCCCGGCTTGGTCATCGCGCCGTCGATGAAATGGCCGAAGCCGCCCTCATGCTTGGCGAGCCACTTGCGCGCCTGGCTGTCGTCTTCGGGGGCCACGCCGTACTCCATGGTTTCGAGGATGCTCTGAATGCTCATTTTTGTCTCTCCTCAGGCCAGCGCGTGACGGCTGCTATCGGCGTAACGGCCAGTGACGTAATGCTCCAGCTGACGCTCGATATCACCCAGCATCGAGCTTGCGCCGAAGCGGAACAGGTCGGGGTTGAGCCAGTCGCGGCCCAGTTCTTCTTTCATCAGGATCTGCCAGGCCAGCGCCTCTTTCGCCTGCTTCATCCCGCCTGCGGGTTTGAAGCCGATGCGGTGGCCGGTCGCCATCCCGTAATCGCGCAGCGCACGCAGCATGGTCAGGCTGACAGGCAGCGTCGCGTTGACGCTTTCCTTGCCGGTGGAGGTCTTGATGAAATCGGCGCCCGCCTGCATCGCCACCATCGAGGCGGAATAGACGTTGTTGAGCGTCTCCAGCTCGCCGGTGGCCAGGATCGCCTTCATATGGGCGTCACCGCAGGCCTCGCGCATCGCCGCAATCTCGTCATGCAGGCCCTGCCAGTTCCGGGTCAGCGCCAGTTCGCGGTTGATCACGATGTCAATCTCGGCCGCGCCCTGCGCCACCGCCCAGCGGATTTCCTCGAGCCGCAGATGCAGCGGCATCAGACCCGTCGGGAAGCCCGTCGCGACCGAGGCCACGGGAATCCCCGTGCCCTCCAGTGCCTTGACCGCATGCGGCACCATCGTCGGGTAGACGCAGACCGCGCCGACGGTCAGCTCGCCCGGGCTGAGTCCGAGACCCGCTTCGATATGCGAGGCCAAGGGCTTGCGCGCCTTCGCACAGAGCCGCTTCACCCGGCCTTCGGTATCGTCGCCCGCAAGCGTCGTCAGGTCGATGCAACGCACCGCGTTGACCAGCCATGCCGCCTGATGCGCCTTCTTCACGCTGCGCCGGGCAGTGAGCGTCGCACAGCGGCGTTCGGCGGCGGCGCGGTTCACCCGGTGCCCCTCGAACATCCCCACATCGAGCGCCATGCCGGGGTTGCGCACATGCTCCCCCGCCGCGTTGGCGGTGGGCACCAAAGCGCCTTCCGCCTGCGTCTCGGTTTTCATTTCGGTCTTCATTGCGTGTCTCCTAAATCGGGACTCGTCACAGCCTCGCCATCACGTCCGGGGACATCTCCGGGGCGCGCGATCGGGACAAGATCAGCATACTTCAGCCGAGCCCATGCTCGGAAAGAAAGTCGTCGAATTCGGCGGGCGTCGCGTAGCTGGTTTGCGTACCGCGACGGGTGATCGAGAGGGCTGCATAACGCGCGGCCCGGGTCAGCGCCGCGGTGGGCTCCGTCCCTTGTCCGAGGAAATGCGCGAAACTGCCGATGAAGGCGTCGCCCGCGCCGGTCGTGTCCACGGGGGTCACGGAGACGGGCGCGATCTCTTCGACGGTGTCCGCCGTGATCCGACGCGCACCGCGACCGCCGAGCGTCACGACGACGTTGTGGATGCCGCGCTCGATCAGGCTGCGCGCGGCGGCGATCACTTCATCCTCGGTGCCTGTCGGCAGCCCCGAGAGCATTGCCAGCTCGCTCTCGTTCGGACAGAACCAGTCGAGCCCGTCGAGCCGCGCGATATCCAGGTCGGGATGCGCGGGCGCCGGATTGAGGATCGTCGTCACGCCTTCGCGCGCCCCGAAGGCCACGGTGTGATAGACGGTCTCCAGATCGACCTCGAGCTGCATCAGGATCGCGGAGGCGGCGCGCAGCGTCTCGGCTGCCGCATCGACGTCAGCCGGGGCGAGCGCCGCGTTGGCGCCTTTCACGATGAGGATCGCGTTCTCGCCATCGCGCTCGACGAAGATCGGCGCCACTCCCGAGGCCGACCCTTCCACCGTCCGCACATGGGTCGTGTCGATCCCGTTCGCTTCCAAATTGGCACGGACCTGCGGGCCGAAGCCGTCATCGCCAACGCAAGTGACCATCGCCACCTCCGAGCCCAGCCGCGCGGCGGCCACCGCCTGGTTCGCGCCCTTGCCCCCGAAGCCCATCACGAAATCGGGGGCCTCCAAGGTTTCGCCGCGACCCGGCATCCGGTCGATATAGGTCACCAGATCCATCATGTTCGAGCCGACGACGGCAATCTTCTCAGGCATTCTCTTTCTCCGTCAGTTCGAAAATTCTCGCGGCTCCGCCCGATAATGTTACGATCGCAACATAACTCGGACCTTCTCGCGCGACGCAGCGAGTGTCAACTACAACGTGAAGCTCATCCCGGCGAGAAGCCCGGCCTCGGTCACGACGCCCGAAATCTCGTCGAGCGTGGCAAAAACGACCGGCTTGCGCTGGCCGATCTTGCTGGCGTCCACCACCACAAAACACTGTTTCGAAAGCTCGATCGCCGCGCGTTTCACCGGGACTTCGTACTCGTGCGAACAGCTGAGCGCACCGTCAGAACCGACGCCACCAGCCGAGAGGAACGCCACGTCGATTCCGAGTGGCGCCAATCTCTCCTGCGGATTTCCGGCATGACAGGAGCGTGTGCTCGACTTGATCTCCCCGCCGAGAAACTCGACCGGGACACTGCTGCGCCCCTGAAGGATCTCCGCCGTGGTCAGACAATGGGTGATGATTCGCCGCGCTTTGCCCTGCGCCAGGAGCCGCGCGAGATGGGGCAACGTGGTGCCGGTATCGAGGAACACGACCGCGTCTTCGGGCACCAGGTCGAGCGCATGGCCCGCCGCCGCGCGCTTGGCGTCGATGGCGCGGTTCATCTGCGCGTCGAAGTCGTAATGCTCGGTCGTGCGGGTGGTGACGATATAGCCACCCCGGCAGGCAAACCCCGCCTCGGGCTGGGCCGCGTCGCGTCGCAGCGTCATCTCTGTCACGCCCATCTGCTCGGACAAATCCCGCAAACGCAGGGCGGGCGAGACATCTAGCAAGGCGGTTATCTGGTCGATCCGTTCTTGCTGGCGGCTGGGTCTGGTCACGATTTGGCTTTCAAGATCAGGATTTCGAAACGCGTTCCATAATCTGCAGAGTGTCCGTATCCGACCCCACGAAAGCAAGACCTGCGTTCCAGACCGCGCTGCGCCGCTGCGTCACGCCTCGTCAGCCAGTCGCGTCACCCGACCGCATTGGCCATGCTCTCGCGCACCGATCGGGCGGTTGATTGCAGCGTCAGGAAGGCGTCGAACCGCGCCGCGTGCAGACGTTCTATCACACCGCCTGCGGGCGCGAACCGGGTCGCAACCTGCGACATCGCCCCCATCGCGGCTTGCAGGTCATCGAACCCGTTCGCCGCGACCGCGCCAAGCATCGCGGCGCCCAGCAGCACCGGTTCTTCGCAGCGCGTGACCACAACATCGCGCCCCGTTGCATCGGCGATGATCTGACGGGTGACGGGATGCGCACCCGCGCCGCCCGAGATCGAAATCTCCGAGATCGGCGCGCCGTGTTCGGCCTGCACCTCGATGATCTGGCGCAGGCCATAGGCCAGCCCGCAGACCCCCGCGACATAGAGCGCCACGAGCGAGTCCAGCCCGGTCTCCATCCCCTGCCCCACGATAACCGCCCGTGCGTCCGGATCGGCGAAGGGCGCACGGTTGCCAAGGAATTCCGGCACCACATGCAGCGCCTCGGCAAGCGTCGCGACCTCCGAGGGTGAACCCACCTTCTCGAGCGCGAGATCAGCGAGGAATTCGGGCACGGATTTGCCCGCGGCCTGCGCCCGGTCTCGTGCCTCCTGTGCGGCCGGATGCAGTTGCACCAGTTGCGCAATCGCAGCGCCCGCGCCGGATTGGCCGCCCTCGTTGAGCCACATCCCCGGGATCATCGCCGAGAAATACGGCCCCCAGACGCCCGGCACGAAGGCAGGCTCGCGCGTCGAGGTCATGGTGCAGGAGGACGTGCCGAACACATAGCCCAGACATTGCGCCGGATCGCCCGACCCGCCCTGCGCCGCGACTGTGCCAATCCCACCGGCATGGGCGTCGATCAGCCCGGCAGCGACCGGCGTTCCGGGCGCCAGGCCCATCTGCGCAGCGGCTTCCTCGGTCAGCCCCGCCCCAAGCGGCGTGCCCGGGTCGACAATCCGCGCGCCGATCCGTTCGAAGCCGCCCTCGGCCAGATCGCCAAGGCCGATCGCATGGAAATAGTCGGGATCCCAGCGGTTCTCATGGGCGAGATAAGTCCATTTGCAGGTGACCGTGCAGGCGGAGCGCTCCAGCGCGCCGCTCGCCTTCCATGTCAGGAAATCCGCGAGATCGAAGAAATGAAGCGCCTGCGCATAGATCTCGGGGCGCTCCTCGCGCAGCCACATCAGCTTCGGCGTCTGCATCTCCGGCGAAATGCGGCCGCCCACATAGCGCAGCACCGCGTGATCGCCCGCATTGATCCGCTCCGCCTGATCGCGGGCTCGGTGATCCATCCAGACGATGACATCGCGCTCGGGCGCATCAGGATCGCCCACGGGCAACCCGCCCTCCGGGCCGATCACGGCGAGCGAACAGGTCGCGTCGAATCCGATCCCCGCGACATCGCGCGGGTCCACCCCCGACGCGGCGAGGGCTCCCGTCACGGCATCGCAGACCGCCTGCCAGATCTGGGCGCTCGATTGTTCGACATGGCCATGATCGTCCTGCCACATCTCCAACGGACGCTTGCCGACGCCGAGAAGCGTGCCCTCCGGGTCGAAAATCCCGGCACGCGCCGAACCGGTTCCAACATCGACACCGACGAAAAGCTTGCTCACGTTGATCCTCCCCAGACGCGCATTTTGCCCAATCCTTAACGGTATCGGGCGGGGACTGCCAACCCGAGCCGGGGCAGACGATTCTCGCAGCACAGAGCTGTCACGCTGCCGAACCCCCGATATCGAGGCCGAAAGGCGTTCCGCTGCGAATAAAAACGCGGTCGCGCGGTTCAGCGTCGCGATGGACCGCGCGTCCACCCCACCACGAGGAAAGGGACGCATATCTCACGAACGATAACGTATTTGGAACATTGTCCCCACGCGCAATAGAACCAGCGAACCGCCAAAGCTTGCCATCACAAAAATCCTGAACAATTTGGGACAAAATCCCTAACCAGCGAGGTTACCCATGACCCGTCTCGCACGAATTTCCGCAGCCGTCGCCACCGGCGCTGCCCTGTTCGCCGCCAGCGCCGCGATGGCCAGCGATCTCGGCCCGCTCGTCACCCCGAGCGAGCTGAACGCTGAGATCGACACGCTCGATCCGGTGCTGCTCGACATCCGCACCGGCAGCTATGAGAAAGGCCATATCGACGGCGCCGTCTATGCGCCCTATTCGCTCTTCCGTGGCCCGGACAACAACCCCGGCCAGGTGCCGCCGATCGCGAAGCTGCAGGCGTCCTTCGAGCAGATCGGCCTCGAGCCCGACCGTCCGATCGTGATTATCGCACAGGGCGACACGGACACCGATTTCGGCGCCGCCGCGCGCGTCTACTGGACGCTGAAGAGCACCGGCTTCACCGAGCTGTCGATCCTGAATGGCGGCACGACCGCCTGGGCCAATGCCGGGCTGCCGATGTCGGACGTTACCGAGAACCTGATGCCGACCGATCTCGATCTGACGTGGAATGACCGCTGGACGGCGGAAACCCCGGCCGTGAGCGATGTCGTCAATGGCAAGGGCAAGGCGGTGCTCGTCGATGCGCGCCCGCCGGCCTTCTTCGAAGGCAAGAAAGCGCACTCCGCCGCCGCGCGTCCCGGCACCCTGCCCGGCGCCGAAAACCTGCCCTATACCAAGTTCTTCCGCTCCGGCGCGACGGTGATCGACGCGAAAGCCGATGCGGCCGCACTGAAGGAGAAACTGGGCATCAAGGACGGCGAAGAGGTCGTGTCCTTCTGCAATACCGGGCACTGGGCGGCGACCGACTGGTTCGCCATGTCCGAGCTGGCGGGCATCGACAACGTCAAGCTCTATCCCGGTTCGATGGTGGAATATTCCCAGACCGACGGTAAGATGGCGAACACGCCCGGCCTGTTGCAGAACCTGCTGAACCAACTCACCGGAGGCTAAGAGTGTCCACGGCCATTCTTGAGAAACAGGCAGCGTCGGGCGGGATCGCCCGGCGCAGTGCTTTGATCCTCGCCGCTCTCGTGGCCATCGGCGCGCTCGCGCTGTTCGGCGGCGCGCGCTACGGCTTCATGCTGGCGATCGGCCTCGGCTTCGGGATCGCGCTGGAGGGGCTGCGCTTCGGCTTCGCGGGCCCTTGGCGGGCGATGATCGTGCGCCGCGAACCGGCGGGCATCCTCGCGCAGCTTCTGGCGATCGGTCTCGTCTCCATCGTCGCGATCCCCGCGATCACCAGCCATCCGGGCGAGCTGACCGGCGCGCAGGCCCCGATCGGCTTCGCGATGGTCGGCGGCGCCTTCGTCTTCGGCGCGGCGATGCAGGTTGTGATGGGTTGCGGCTCGGGCACGTTGGTCAATGCGGGCTCTGGCAACCCGATCGGGCTGCTCGCGCTCCCGTTCTTCGCGATCGGCAGCTTCTTCGGCGCTTACGGCCTGATCTGGTGGACCAATCTCGGAGCGCTGCCGATCCTGACCCTGCGCGGCACGAGCGGGCTCGCGGTGACGCTGATCCTGCTGGCTCTGGTGGCTGCCACGGTCTTCTTCCTCGGCAAGCGCGGCTCGCGGAGCCTGCCGCGGCGCTATGTCATCGCAGCGCTCGTCCTCGCAGCGCTCGCCATCGCGAACCTGCTGGTGGCCGGGCAGCCTTGGGGCGTCGTCTACGGGCTGGGTCTCTGGGTCGCGAAAGGCGTGAACGGGATGGGCTTCGATCTGACGCAATCGGCCTTCTATGCAGCCCCCGGCTCGATCACCCGCGTGAATGAGAGCCTGCTGACGGATTACACCTCGCTCACCGATATCGGCCTGATCGCCGGCGCATTCGGTGTGGCGGCATGGCGTCAGGGCGGCTTGTCGCAGAAACTGCCTAGCTATCCGGCGCGCGCCTGGGTCGCGACCGTCGTGGCGGGTTTCCTGCTTGGCTATTCCTCGCGTCTGGCCTTCGGGTGCAACGTCGGCGCCTTCTTCTCGGGCATCTCGACAGGCAGCCTGCACGGCTGGGTCTGGTTCGCGGCCGCCTTCGCGGGCGCCTATCTCGGCATCTGGCTGCGGCCTCGCCTTGGACTGGAGGCGCGCGCATGACCCGGAAAGCGACAGCCTTCACCGCGATGGCGGCACTGCTCCTACTGATCTGCGCGGATCTATTGGGCGCACCGCTCAATCCCTACCAAGCCCCTCCGGCCTTCGCCTTCGGATCCGGTCAGGTCGCAAGCGGCGGGTTCTGCGGAGCGCTGCCGAACTGATCTCCCAAATCCTTGCGATCTGGAACACCGGCCCGCTTCCCTCGGGCCGGTGTTTTCCTGCCCGACCTTGGAACCCCGTGCGCGGCCAGCTAGAGATCACCTGACGCGCCATCCGCGCGAAGGGAGCCCATCATGACCAGACATCCGATGTTCGGCATCTTGCTCGCGCTGTTCGGCGCGCTGGCGATTTCGCCCGACACGCTGCTGATGCGCTGGTCGGAGATGAGCGGCGCGCAGATGGTGATGTGGCGCGGCCTGCTGATGGGCGGCGCGATGTGGCTAATCTCGATCGTCGTGCGCAGGCGTCACCTGAAACACGACCTGAAGGCGCTTGCCAGCGGCGCAGGGCTGGCGCTGGTCGCATGCCATTTCTCGAACATGACGCTGTTCGCGGTGGGGATCGCCGCCGCGCCTGTGTCTATCGTGCTGTTCAGCGTCTCGACGGTGCCGGTCTTCGCGGCGCTGCTGTCGCGGCTGATCCTGCGCGAGACGACGCATTGGTCGACATGGCTCGCCATCGCGGCCGTGCTCAGCGGGATCGGGCTTGCGGTCTTCGGCCCCGCCCCGCCGAGCGTTGGCGGCAATCCGATCCTGGGCGCGCTTGCCGGTCTCGGCGTGGCGTTGAGCCTGTCGACGACCTTCGTCACGATCCGGCGCAATCCGCATCTGCCGATCCTGCTCGCCGTTGGCTCCGGGGCCGGGCTGGCCGGGCTCGCGGCGCTGATCTGGACGGGGGGCGCTGCCGTGACCGGCGGTCAGGTCTGGGCGATCGCGCTGGCAGGCGGCGTCGTGCTGCCGGTCTCCTTCATGTCGCTCTCGTTCGCCTCGCGCTACACCTCGGCCTCGAATGTGAGCCTGCTGATGCTTCTCGAGACGATCCTCGGACCGATCTGGGTCTGGTGGGGCACTGGCGAGGCCCCGAGCCGCGCAATGCTGATCGGCGGGGCGATCGTGATCGGGAGCCTTGCGCTCTATCTCTGGCACGCGGGCCATCGTCGGCAAAGCGTCCTCCGGCGCAGCCAGTCAGCCGCGCCGGAGCATCTCTGAACCGCTTACTTCCGGGCTGCCGGCTTGGCAGCCGGTTTCGCGGGCTTCGCGGATTTGGCGGCTTTTTCCGCATCCGACGGCATCTCGATATTGATTTCGAGGCTCGAGATATCGTCGTTGCGCTCCATCCGGATATCGACGCCGTCCTCTTCGATCTCCATGTACTTGCGGATCACGGCGAGGATGTCGCGTTGCAGATCGGGCAGATAGTCGGCCTGCGCCGACCCGCTGCCGCGTTCATGCGCGAGAAGGATCTGCAAACGGTCCTTGGCCGTCTGCGCCGATTTCGCGCGGCGGGGTTTGAGCGAGAAACCGAACAGGCTCATGCGGACCGCCCGAAGAGCCGTCCGATGAAGCCCGGACGCTTCTCGCCCGGAATGCGCATCGGAATATCCTCGCCAAGAAGCCGGCCGACAGCGTCGTCATAGGCGGCGGAGGCGCTCGACGGCTCGTCGAGCACGACCGGCATGCCGGTGTTCGACGCGCGCAGGACGGCGGTGCTTTCGGGCACGATGCCCAGCAGCGGGACTGCCAGAAGCTCCAGCACGTCTTCGACCGTCATCATCTCGCCCTTGTCAATGCGCGACTGATCGTGACGGGTCAGCAGCACCTGCGCCTTGACCGGCTCGCCGTCGGTTTCGGCGCGACGGGTCTTCGACGACAGAAGGCCAAGCACCCGGTCACTGTCGCGCACCGAGGAGACTTCGGGGTTGGTCACGACGACCGCCTCATCGGCGAAGAACATCGCCAGCTGCGCACCGCGCTCGATCCCGGCGGGGCTGTCGCAGATGATGTAGTCGAATTCCTGCCGCAGCTCGTCGAGCACCTTCTCGACGCCCTCTTGCGTCAGCGCATCCTTGTCGCGGGTCTGCGAGGTCGGCAGGATCGAGAGCGTCTCGACCCGCTTGTCCTTGATCAGCGCCTGCTTCAGACGGGCATCGCCCTGAATGACGTTGATGAAATCGAACACGACACGGCGCTCGCAGCCCATGATCATGTCGAGGTTGCGCAGGCCCACGTCGAAATCGATCACGACGGTCTTGTGGCCGCGCTTGGCGAGACCGGCAGAGATTGCGGCGGCCGAGGTAGTCTTGCCCACGCCCCCCTTGCCCGAGGTGATTACGATCACCTTGCCGAGCGGCTTATCATCCTTGAGTTGCGTCATTCGAACGCCTCCACACAAAGTTTGTCATCGTCGAGGTAAACCTGCACGGACTTGTGACGAAGCTCCGCGGGAATGGTTTCGCTCGTTTTGTAAAGGCCCGCGATCGCGAGCAGTTCGGCGTCGAGCTGGCGGCAGAAGATGCGCGCGCTCTCGTCGCCATGTGCGCCTGCCATCGCCCGTCCCCGCAGCGCGCCGTAGACGTGGATATTGCCCGCCGCGACCAGTTCCGCGCCCGAGGCGACGGAGCCGACCACCGTCAGATCGCCATGTTCGGCCACGATCATCTGGCCAGACCGCACCGGCGAGCGCACGATCTTGTTGCGCGCGACCGGCGGCGCCGTCCGCTTCGCCGCGGGCTGCGGCTTTTGCGGCTTCGGCTCGGGCATCGCGGTCTCGCGGCCCACCTTGATCGGGATAATTCCGTAACCTTTCACGGCGCTTAGCTGCGCGTCGGTGGCGTTCTGCGCCCCGAAAATCTGCAGATCGCGCGCGAAGAGGTTGTCGATCATGTCGCGCACGTCGGCCGGTTTCGAAAACTCCGGCACCTGCGCGAAATCGAGCACCATCGGCGCACCGGCCAACAGATGCGGCGTTTTCGCAAGCTGTGCGTCGAGCGCGGCATAGAACGCACCATCGGGCGCGTCGGTCTCGAGCCGAAGCGCGATAGCGGTCAGGAAAAGACCGCGGAACTGAAAAGGCTGAACCGAGACCGGCACAGGCTTCTGCCCGGTCTGAGATAGGGAATCGGACACGAGGGTAACTCGCTTCTGCTCAGGTGTGGGGATGCAGGGTGCACCCGCCTTGTTTTTCTTTGTTGTGTCGGATCGCGCACTGCAAATGCCAGCACAAAATCGCGATGGCCTCTCTACTCGGCTAAATCCTGCCGTCAACCGGAAGTGGACGAAGTTTTCGTGTAAAGACGTACGCTCTGACCGAGATCCTCGGTTGACCCAACGTCGAAAGGCCGGAGCGCCGCCCCGATCAGTTCCGGTCAAGGCCTCCGCGCCCGTTCAAAGCTGATCTGCCCCTGACTCGGCGGGAGGGTCTCCCGCGCGGGCTTGACCTTGCCTATATTCGACTGAAATGAACGGGGCGCGGCGCATGCCGCCCATTCGCCTGCCCCAGCTTGGCCCGAGAGAGGACCCACCTGATGAAATTCCGCTTCCCGATTGTCATCATCGACGAGGATTTTCGCTCCGAAAACACCTCCGGCCTTGGCATCCGGGCACTCGCACAGGCCATCGAGGCCGAAGGTTTCGAAGTGCTGGGCGTCACCAGCTATGGCGACCTGTCGCAATTCGCCCAACAGCAGAGCCGCGCCTCGGCCTTCGTGCTGGCGATCGACGACGAGGAATTCTCCGCCGGTCCCGAACTCGACCCGGCGGTCGAGAAGCTGCGCGCCTTCATCGAGGAAGTGCGTTGGAAAAACGCCGATGTGCCGATCTTCCTGCATGGCGAGACGAAGACCTCGCGCCATCTGCCCAACGACATCCTGCGCGAACTGCACGGCTTCATCCACATGTTCGAGGACACGCCGGATTTCGTGGCCAAACACATCATCCGTGAGGCGAAAAGCTATCTCGAAAGCATCCAGCCGCCTTTCTTCAAGCAGCTTCTCGACTATGCCGAGGACGGCTCCTACTCGTGGCACTGCCCGGGGCACTCGGGGGGCGTGGCCTTCCTGAAATCGCCCATCGGGCAGATGTATCACCAGTTCTACGGTGAGAACATGCTGCGCGCCGATGTCTGCAACGCGGTAGAGGAGCTGGGCCAGCTGCTGGACCATAACGGCGCGATCGGCGCGTCCGAGCGCAACGCCGCGCGGATCTTCAACTCCGATCACTGCTTCTTTGTGACCAACGGCACCTCGACCTCGAACAAGATGGTCTGGCACCACACGGTGGCCCCGGGCGACGTGGTCGTGGTCGACCGCAACTGTCACAAGTCGATCCTGCATGCGATCATCATGACCGGCGCGATCCCGGTCTTCCTGAAACCCACGCGGAACCACTGGGGCATCATCGGCCCGATCCAGCGCTCGGAATTCGAGCCCGAGGCGATCAAGGCGAAGATGCGCGCGAACCCGCTTCTGGCCGATTACGACATCGACGCTGTGCAGCCGCGGATCATGACCCTGACGCAGTCGACCTATGACGGCGTGCTTTACAACACCGAGGTGATCAAGGGGCTCCTCGACGGCTGGGTCGACAACCTGCATTTCGACGAGGCGTGGATCCCCCATGCCGCCTTCCACCCGTTCTACGGCCAGTATCACGCGATGGGCCGCAAGCGTGAGCGCACGGCCAAGTCGATCACCTATGCGACGCAATCGGTGCACAAGCTGCTCGCCGGGATTTCCCAGGCGAGCCACGTGCTGGTGCAGGACAGTCAGGAGGAAAAGCTCGACCGGCACCTCTTCAACGAGAGCTACCTGATGCACACCTCGACCAGCCCGCAATATTCGATCATCGCAAGCTGCGACGTGGCGGCGGCGATGATGGAGCCTCCGGGCGGCACCGCGCTGGTGGAGGAAAGCATCGTCGAAGCGCTCGATTTCCGCCGCGCCATGGTGAAGGTCGAAGAGGAATACGGCCCCGAGGACTGGTGGTTTCAGGTATGGGGCCCGACCGATTTCCGCGCGGATGGCGACGGGATGGCCGAGACCCGCGACTGGGTTCTCAAGAAGACCGATGCCGAGGGCGTCGAGACTACCGGGTCGGATAGCTGGCACGGCTTTGGCGACATGGCGCCGGGCTTCAACATGCTCGACCCGATCAAGGCCACGATCATCACCCCCGGCCTCGACATCGAAGGGCATTTCGACGACAGCGGCATCCCGGCCTCGATCGTGTCGAAATACCTCGCCGAGCATGGCGTCGTGGTCGAGAAGACCGGGCTTTACAGCTTCTTCATCCTGTTCACAATCGGCATCACCAAGGGCCGCTGGAACACGCTCCTGGCGGCTCTCCAGCAGTTCAAGGATGATTACGACAAGAACCAGCCGCTGTGGCGCGTGATGCCGGAGTTTTCCGCGAAATTCCCGCGCTACGAGCGCATGGGGCTGAAAGATCTCAGCCAGCACGTCCATTCGCTTTACGCGAAATACGATGTCGCGCGGCTCTCGACCGAGATCTACCTGACCGACCATCACCCCGAGATGACGCCGTCGGAGGCCTTCTCGCATATCGCGCGGCGCAAGACCGAACGTGTCTCGATCGACGAGTTGGAAGGCCGGATCACGACGAGCCTCGTGACCCCCTACCCGCCGGGCATCCCGCTATTGATCCCAGGCGAGGTCTTCAATTCGAAGATCGTCGAATACCTGCGCTTCAATCGTGAATTCGCGCATGAATGCCCTGGCTTCGAGACCGACATCCACGGCCTCGTGACGGAGACCGGCGAGGACGGCAAGACGCATTACTTCGCGGATTGCGTGGCGCGCTGAGGCGGCACGCCTAAGGTCGAACGAACAAAGGGCGCGGCTCGGTTTATCCCGACCGCGCCCTAACTCATTTCACGGACGGATCGGTTTCGAGAGGAAAGCAGCATGAGCGACATCCCGAAGGGCACGATGATGGCCGTGGTCACGACCGGCACGGGTGGCTACGAGCGGCTCGAATACCGCGAGGTTGCGATGCCGGAGCCGGGGCCCGGCGAGGTGCTGCTGCAGGTGCTGGCGGCGGGCATCAACAACACCGACATCAACACCCGACTGGGCTGGTATTCTTCTGAGGTCAAATCCGGCACGCAGGAGTCGCGCGAGGACGCCGAGCATGCCGATGGCGGCTGGAGCGGGGCCACGCCTTTCCCGCTTATCCAAGGCACCGATTGTTGTGGGCGGGTCATCGCGGTGGGAGAGGGTGGCGATGAAGCCCTGATCGGCACTCGCGTACTGGTGCGGTCCTGCATGCGCCAAAACGGTTTCTCCTCGATGGACACCGTCTGGCTCGGCTCCAATTTCGACGGGGCCTTCGCGCAATACGTCAAAGTGCCCGCAGGCGAGGTCTTCGCCATCGACAGCGACTGGAGCGACGCCGAACTCGCCACCCTGCCCTGCGCCTACGGCACCGCCGAGAACATGATCCACCGCGCGGTCGTCACCGCGGGCGAGCGCGTGCTGGTGCCAGGCGCCTCGGGCGGCGTTGGCTCGGCGCTGATCCAGCTTCTCAAACGGCGCGGCGCGGAGGTGATCGCTGTCACCAGCGCCGCCAAGCGCGAGATGGTGCTGGAGATCGGCGCGGATCAGGTGCTCTGTCGCGAAGACGATCCCGTAGCGGCAATCGGCGAGAACAGCGTGGATGTCGTGATCGACAACGTCGCCGGGCCGGGTTTCGGGACGATGCTGAAACTGCTCCGGCGCGGCAGGCGCTATGCCTCCTCCGGCGCGATTGCCGGACCAATCGTGGAGCTGGACATGCGCGACATGTATCTCAAGGACATCACCCTGATCGGCTGTACCGCATGGGACGAACCCGTCTTCGGCAACCTGATCTCCTATGTCGAGAAGGCCGAAATCCGCCCCTTGCTGGCGGCCACCTACCCGCTCGATCAGATCGCCGAGGCGCAGAAGGTGTTTCAGCAAAAGCGACACGCCGGGAAGATCGTGCTGATCCCGGGGCCGTAAAGTGTCGAAACGGCAGACCCGGGTCGGACTCGGCCGTGCGGATATTACCCGGTATCGGTCGTCACTTGCCGGGATCGGGGGGATCGGTGAACACCCGCACCAGCATCGTGCCGACGATCCACACTCCGAAGGTCAAGACGATGGTGGCGCCGGTGCTCAGGTAACCGCCGACAAAGCCGGCCAGCGCGATCACGACGCCGATGGCGCCGACGAGCCCGACCAACTCATGTCTTTTCTGGCGCAAGCCCATCGGTCTGCCCCCGTCCTCATGCTCTGCCGGGCCGTCCGGTCCGGCCCCTACGCGTTCTTCTGATCGTCCTCGTCGGCCTCCTTGACCCGCTCGATCTCCACCTTGACCCGGGTGACGAGCCCCGCGATCACGCCGAGGACGGCCAGCCAAGGCGCGGCGAGCACCACGACCCCGCTGACGGCGAGGCTGAGATTGAGGGGTGCCTCGACGAAGGGATCCCCGTCGGCGGAGCTGATACGCAGCTGGCGCACGCTCCCCTCTTTCGCCAATTCCTTGATGCGATCGACGAGTTGGCTTCCCGCCACCTCGATTTCTTCCCAGGCGGTACGGTCTGACTTCTTGTCGTCTTCCATCGAACTGTTCCTCTTCAAGGGGTAACATAGAGGCGATTGTAGCAGCGCGCTTGCCACAGGTTGATGCGACAGCGCGATCACAGGTGACCGCTTCCCGCTGCGCAGATGGAGAGAAACACGATTTTGCGACTTCCGCCTTGATCTTCATCAGGCAAGGCCGGAAAGGGCCACTCGCAGATCGGGAGATCGCAGTCACTCTCCCTCCGGAACGGCCCCGCTGCCCGGTCAGATTGCGGGTTTGCATGCAAGTGGCGGAGGAGGTGGGATTCGAACCCACGGTAGGCTTTCACCTACGTCGGTTTTCAAGACCGGTGCATTAAACCACTCTGCCACTCCTCCGACGGGTCTCGCTTAGACCGCTTCACGCGATTCTGAAAGTCTCGCGCGCCGATTTCCGCGCGTGGGCGTTGGGGCCGCTTTTCACGGGCTCTGCAAATCGCTAGGATCGCGCGCAAGGCATGGCGCAAGCGGTGCAGACGCGCAGGCAAGAGGCGGGCGAACCGCGCGAGAAGGGGCACAGGATGAGTGAGCAGACGGGAATGACGCGCAAGCGTGTAACGGGCTTTGCCCTTATGCTGGGCGCGGGGATCGCGCTGGCGGGCTGTCAGGAGAGCGGCGGCTCCCCGTTCGGGCTTTTCAAGAAGAAGCCGACCGATGAGACCGCGGCGCCCGGTGCGGCCGAGGCCGTCACCGAGAACGGCCAGAAGATGATCGAGCGAGATGTCGAAGCGCCGCAGGTCTTCTCGGTCGACGAGAAGGGCCTGTGGGACGGGCGTCCCTCGCTCGGCGGAGTCTGGGTCGCGCATCCGAACGTGAAGGATCCCGAGCGGGTGATCATCCGCAACCCGTCGAACGGCAAATTCGTGATCGGGGCCCTGTTCAAGCGCGAAAACGACAATCCGGGACCGAAACTGCAGGTCAGTTCCGACGCGGCCAATGCGCTGGGACTTCTGGCGGGCGCGCCGACCGAGCTGTCCGTGGTGGCGCTGCGCCGAGAGACGGTTCCGGTCAAGCAAGACAACCCCGCGCCGCTCGTCGACAAGCCGGTGATCGCGGCCCCCGAGGCGGTGGAACGGAAGTCGCTCGACGAGGTAACCTCGACTGCCGCGGCCGGGATCGCCAAGGCGCAGGGCACGCCGAAGCCCACGGCCAAGCCGGTCAAACCCGCGATCGGCGCGCCGCCTGCCCCGGCACCCGCCCCGGCAGCACCGGTGGCCGCAGCGGCTCCACAACCCAGCACGCCGAAGATGAGCACTGGCGCTGGTTATATCCAGATCGGTATCTTTTCCGCCGAGGCGAATGCGAAACGCGCCCAGAGCCAGATGGCGAAGGCCGGCGTGATCGCCGAGATCGTAAAGGAACAAAGCCATTCCAAGACCTTCTGGCGCGTGATCGCGGGCCCTGCGCCCACGAAATCCGACCTCGACGCGCTCAAGACCAAAATTCACGGGCTGGGCTACCCCGACGCCTATCCCGTCTCGAAATAGGACTACGCAGAAGATATGACCTTCATTCGCCTGATCGCCGCCACACTTGCAGCCTGCCTGTTCGCCCTGCCCGCCGCCGCTTTCGACACCAAGGCTCATGCCGCTTGGGTCTATGACCTCTCGACCAAGACCGTCTTGATGGCGAAGAACGCGGATATCCCGCTGCCGCCGGCCTCGATGTCGAAACTGATGACGCTCGATCTGCTGTTCGAGGCGCTGGAAGACGGTCGGGTGACGATGGACACAACCTTCCCGGTGTCCGAGCATGCGCAATCGATGGGCGGCTCGACGATGTTCCTCAACACGACCGACCGCCCCACCGTGCGCGACCTGATCCAGGGCATCATCATCAACTCGGGCAACGACGCCTGCGTCGTGGTGGCCGAGGGGCTGGCGGGCTCGGAGTCCTCCTTCGCCGATCTGATGACCAAGCGCGCGCATGAACTGGGCATGAAGAACTCGATGTTCGCCAACTCGAATGGCTGGCCCGACCCCGGTCAGCGCATGTCGGTCCACGATCTCGGTATCGTCGCAAGCCGGATCATCACCCATTTCCCGCAATATTATCACTTCTTCAGCGAGACCCATTTCAACTACAAGGATCGCGCCCCGGCCAATGCCGAGAACCGCAATCCGCTTCTGGACATCCGCGCCGCCGACTGGAAGGCCGACGGCATGAAGACCGGTCACACGCAGGAAGCGGGCTACGGCCTCGTGGGATCCGCCGTGATGGGCGAGCGTCGCATCGTCTTCGTCCTCGCGGGCATGGATTCCGAACAGGCGCGTCGCTCGGAAGGCGAAGCGGTCGCGAACTGGGCCTTCCGTCAGTTCGTGATGAAGGATGTTGCCAAAGCGGGCACCAAGCTCGCAGAAGCGCCGGTGTGGCTGGGCGGGAAGTCGACCGTCGGTCTCGCGCCGAAAACCGATCTGTCGCTGCTGATCCCCGCCGGCGCGAAGGACAAGGTCAGCGCCGAGGCCGTGTTCAAAGGCCCGCTGCAGGCGCCGATCAAGCAGGGTCAGGAGGTCGGCAAGCTGGTGATCACCGTGCCCGGCCTCGACAATGCCAACGAAATCCCGCTGGTCGCCACCGAGGACGTCAAGAAGGGCGGCTTCGTCGTGCGCGTGAAAGCGGCTCTGGCGCGGCTCTCGGGCAAGGCGTTCGAAGCGGCGATGGAACGGGTGAACAGCTAAACGCGCATGTTCATCAGCTTCGAGGGGATCGACGGATCGGGTAAATCCACACAGGCGCGGATGCTGGCCGAAACCCTGCGGGCTGCGGGGCGCGAAGTCGTTCTGACCCGCGAACCCGGTGGCTCCCCGGGGGCCGAGGAAATCCGTCGGCTGGTTCTCGAAGGCGATCCCGACCGCTGGTCGGCCGAGACCGAGATCCTTCTGTTCACCGCCGCGCGCCGCGACCATCTGGAGCGCGTGATCGAACCGGCACTGACCGCCGGAAAGGTCGTGATCTGCGACCGCTTCGCAGATTCGACCCGGATGTATCAGGGTCTCTCGCGCGGGGATCTGCGCGCGGTCGTCGATCAGCTGCACGCCCTGATGATCGGGCGCGAGCCGGACCTGACCGTGCTGATCGACATCGACCCCGCCACCGGCCTCGCCCGCGCCAAGGGGCGCCAGGGCACCGAAGAACGTTTCGAGGATTTCGGCGTCGGCTTGCAGAAAAAGATGCGCGCGGGGTTCCTGTCTCTGGCCGAGGAATTCGCGGACCGCTTCCGCGTGATCGACGGTGCGCGAGAGGCGGATGAAATTGCCGCCGATGTGCTGAGCGCCGTGCAGGCGGAACTGCACAACTAGGGGCCGAGGGGGTGCGACCCGGGGCTGCTCGCCCCGCGCCGATAGCCGAGCCCCCGAGCCTTACGCGAAAACCCCGCTGGAAACCGCCCGCGCGCGCATTTAGAGTGCCGCCATGAGCCTCGCCGATCTCCCCGATCCGACCCTTGCGCCCGGTGCGCGACACCCGCGCGACACGCTGCGTCTGGTGGGTCAGGCGCGGGCCGAAGAGGGCTTTCTCGACGCGTACAACATGGGCCGGCTGCATCACGGCTGGCTGCTGACCGGACCGCGCGGCGTGGGCAAGGCGACGCTGGCATGGCGGATCACCCGCTTTCTGATGACCCAACCCGAAGAGGATGGGCCGGGCCTGTTCGGCGAACCGGAACGCCCCACCAGCCTCGAGCCCGATCCGAACCACCCGGCGCTCAGTCGTATCCACGCCGGATCGGAGCCCGGTATCTTTGTGCTCAAACGCGGGCCCAACGCCACCGAATCCGCGCTGTCGCAGGACATCCGTGTCGACGAGGTGCGCAAGCTGCGCTCCTTCCTGCATCTGTCTGCCGCCGAGGGCGGGCGACGCGTGGTGATCGTCGATGCTGCCGACGAGATGAACACGCAGGCCGCTAACGCGCTCCTGAAACTACTCGAAGAGCCGCCGCCGCGGGTGACCTTCCTGTTGATCGCGCATCAGCCGGCGCGGCTGCTGCCAACGATCCGCTCCCGCTGTCGCGAATTGCGACTGGGCACGCTCTCGGCCGAGCAGATGGAAGCCGCGATTGCCGCCGCCGAGGAAGATGGCGAGCCACCGGACCTCGACCACCACGCGCTGGCCGCGCTCTCGGGCGGCTCCGTCGGCGCCGCGATCCGGCTGATCAATCAGGACGGCATGACGACCTATGCCAAGCTCGTCGACCTGATGGGCACCCTCCCCCGGCTCGACCGTCTGGGCGCGCTGGCGCTGGCCGAAAGCTGCGTGGGCAAGGCGAACGAGAACCGCTTCATCCTCGTGCTCAACCTGATCGACCTCTTTCTCTCGCGTGCCGCGCGCGCGGGCGTGATGGGACCGCCCCACCCCGAGGCCGCCCCCGGCGAGGCACAGCTTCTCGCACGATTGTCGCCCGACGATCAGGCAGCGATGAAATGGGCCGCCCTTCATCAGAGCATGGGCGCACGCGCCGCCCACGGCCGGGCGGTCAACCTTGACCCTGCCGCGCTCGTGATGGATATCGTCTTGGAGATCACAGCCGCCGCCTCCTGATGCGGCGCGAAAGGAGCCGATTTTGACCCTCCCGCCCGAGATCACAGACAGCCACTGCCATCTCGATTTCCCCGATTTCGACGGTGAGCGCGATGACATCATCGCCCGCGCGAACGCCGCCGGCGTGACCCGGATGGTGACGATCTGCACCAAGCTGAAGAACGAGCCCTCCGTGCGCTCCATCGCCGAGGCGCATAAGGGTGTCTTCTACGCCGCGGGCACCCACCCGATGAGCGTGGCCGAAGAACCGATGGCAACCGTGAACGAGTTGGTGGCGCTGGCGAAGCACCCGAAATTCGTGGGTATCGGCGAGACCGGGCTCGACTATCACTACACCGCCGAGAGTGCCGAGGTGCAGAAAACCTCCCTGCGCCTGCATATCGAAGCCGCGCAGGAAACCGGCCTGCCGCTGATCATCCATTCGCGCGACGCCGATGAGGACATGGAAGCGATCCTGACCGAGGGGATGAAGGCCAAGCCCTATTCCTGTGTCATGCATTGCTATTCGTCGGGGCCGCGCCTCGCGCAGGTCTCTGTCGATCTGGGCTTCTATCTCTCGATGTCCGGCATCGCGACTTTCCCGAAAAGCCAGGAAGTGCGCGACATCTTCGCGAGCGCACCGCTCGACCGGATCCTCGTGGAAACCGATAGCCCCTATCTCGCGCCGCCGCCCTATCGCGGCAAGCGCAACGAGCCCGCCTATACCGCCCACACCGCCAAGGTCGGCGCCGATGTATTCGGCCTGCCGCTGGAGGAATTCGCCGCCGCGACGCAGGCCAATTTCGACCGTTTGTTCTGGAAAGCCGCCGAACATGGCGAACGCGGGAGCGTCGCTGCATGAGCCGGATGCGCTTCACGATCCTCGGCTGTGGCTCCTCGGGGGGCGTGCCGCGCCTTGGCAACAACTGGGGCGAGTGCGACCCGGCGAACCCGAAGAACCACCGGCTGCGCTGTTCGATGCTGGTGGAGCGCGTGTCGCAATCGGGCACGACGCGGGTTCTGATCGACACCACGCCCGACATGCGCCAGCAGCTTCTGACCGCAGGCGTGGGCGAGCTGGACGCGGTGGTCTACACCCATAGCCATGCCGATCACGTCCACGGGCTCGACGATCTGCGCCAGATCGTCTTCAACATGCGCACCCGCCTGCCCGTCTGGGCCGATTCCGATACCGAGACCGCGCTTCTGGACCGCTTCGCCTATGCCTTCGTTCAGCCCTCGGACAGCAATTACAAACCGATCTGCGAGTTGAAATCGATCCATCGCGAGCGGCCTTTCCAGGTCACCGGCGCGGGCGGCTCGATCGAATTTCAGCCTTTCCGGGTCGAGCATGGCAATATCGACGCGCTCGGCTTCCGGATCGGCGGGCTGGCCTATCTGCCCGACGTCTCGGACATCCCCGAAGAGGCTTGGAAACATCTCGACGGTCTGGATTGCTGGGTGCTCGACGCGCTGCGCCGCAAGCCGCATCCGACGCACGCCCATCTGGCCCGCGCGCTGGAATGGATCGAACGCGCCCAACCCGCAAGCGCGGTGCTCACCAACATGCATATCGACCTCGACCACGATGCGGTCGCCAACGAGACGCCCGATCACATCCGCCCTGCCCATGACGGAATGGTTCTGGATTTCGGTCTCTAATGAGCGTCCTGATCAACGTCATCCTGCCGGTCTTCCTCGTGATCGGCTTCGGCTATGTCGTGGCCTTGCGCGGGCTGTTTTCCGAGGGCGCGGTCGACGGGCTGATGCGTTTCGCGCAGAATTTCGCGGTGCCCGTGCTTCTGGCGCGCTCGATCGCGAATCTGGACCTGACGCAGAGCTATAACTGGTCGATGATGGCCGCCTTCTACGCGGGGGCGCTGATCTCTTTCGCGATCGGCATCACCGGCGCGCGCGCGATGGGGCGCACCGGCCCCGAAAGCGTCGCGATCGGCTTCGCCTGCCTGTTCTCGAATTCTCTGCTGCTGGGCGTCCCGATCACCGAGCGCGCCTATGGTACCGATGCGCTGTCGGGCAACTTCGCGATCATCTCGGTCCATTCGCCCTTCCTCTACACGATCGGCATCCTCGCCATGGAGATGGTGCGGTCGTCCGGCACCGGCACGTCGCTCGGGCGCGTCGGCCTCAACGCGCTGATCGGGGTGATCCGGACGCCGCTGGTGATCGGCATCCTGACGGGCTTCGTGATCAAGATACTCACCACATTGACAGGTCAGCCCCTGCCCCATCCTCTGATGGAGGCGATGAACATGATGGCCCGCGCGGCCCTGCCAGCGGCCTTGTTCGGGCTGGGCGGCGTGCTCTATCGCTACCGCCCAGAAGGCGACGCGAAAGCCATCGCGATGATCACCGGCCTGTCGCTGGGTCTGCATCCGGCGATCACCTACGGCCTTGCGCATTTCGGCTTCGGCGTCGACACCGCGTCGCTTCGCTCGGCCACGCTGACAGCGGCGATGGCACCCGGTGTGAACGCCTATCTCTTCGCGAATATCTACGGGGTAGCGCGCAGAGTCGCGGCCTCGGCCGTGCTGATCGCGACGGCATTGTCGATCCTGACGATCTGGGGATGGCTCGCGATCCTGCCGTGAGATTTAGGGCGACGCAATACAGGGGCTCTGCCCCTCTGGCCTACGGCCATTCACCCCGGGATATTTTCGCCAAGAAGAAGCGGCAATCAGGCCTTGCGGACGCGGATCACGACGTCGACGCGGGTAATCTCGGCGCCTTCCGGGGCTTGCGGGATCGAGGCGAGTTTCAGTTCCTCGGCTGGCGCATCCGACAGGCGATTATCGTCTTCCCAGAAGAAATGCGGGTGATCGTCCATGCGCGTATCGAAATAGCTGCGTGCGCCATCGACAGTGATCTCATGCATCAGCCCGGCATCGCAAAACGCCTTGAGCGTGTTGTAGACGGTCGCGAGCGAGACCTTTTCGCCAGCGTCGCACGCGGCCGCGTAGAGGCTTTCGGCGGTGACGTGACGATTTTCCCCATCGCCCACGAGCAATGTGGCCAGCGCCAGTCGCTGACGCGTGGGACGCAGCCCGCCACGGGTCAGCCATTCCTGTCCGCGGCGCTGTTCGGTCGAATTCGTCACAGCCATGTCATGTCTCCTCGGTACCTATATGAGACTTTTCCACTCAGGTTTCAATGCAACCGCGCGAGCGCGGGCCCGAGCGCGCGACCGACGACCGTCGCCCTTGCGCCGCGCGGCCACGCGGTGATAGAGGGATGCAAAAGCACGCCAAAACCGGGAAGGAGCGCCGATGGCTGGGTTTCCGACGAGCTTCGGGAAAGAAGATCTTCTGAAATGTGCACGCGGGGAGCTGTTCGGCCCCGGCAATGCGCAGCTACCGGCGCCGCCGATGCTGATGATGGATCGCATCACCGATATCTCGGGCGATGGCGGCAAGCACGGCAAGGGTCACGTTGTCGCCGAGTTCGACATCACCCCGGACCTGTGGTTCTTCGAATGCCACTTCCCCGGAAATCCGATCATGCCGGGCTGCCTCGGCCTCGACGGGTTGTGGCAGCTGACCGGTTTCAACCTGGGGTGGCGTGGCTGGCAGGGTCGCGGCTATGCTCTGGGCGTGGGCGAAGTTAAGCTCACCGGCATGGTCCGCCCGGATCGTAAAATGCTGACCTACAAGGTCGATTTCACCAAGGCCATTCAGACCCGTCGCCTGACCATGGGTGTTGCCGACGGGATCGTCGAGGCCGACGGTGACGTGATCTACGAGGTCAAGGACATGAAGGTCGCGCTCTCCGAGAGCTGACCCCCATAGACAGACAAGACAGGAGGCCCGCATGCGCCGCGTCGTCATCACCGGTTTGGGCATCGTCTCGCCCATCGGCAACAATGCCGAAGAAGTCACCGCCAGCCTGAAGGCCGGCAAATCCGGCATCGTATTCGCCGAGGATTATGCCGAGCGCGGCTTCCGCAGCCAGGTCAAAGGCCAGCCGAAGATCACGCTCGAGGACCATATCGACAAGCGCAACCTGCGCTTCATGGGCCCGGGCGCGGCCTATAACTTCATCGCGATGGAGCAGGCTCTGGCCGATAGCGGCCTGGAAGAGAGCGACATCTCGAATCCGCGCAGCGGCCTGATCATGGGCTCGGGCGGTCCGTCCACCTCGAACTTCTTCGAGGCGCATCGCATCGTCATGGAGAAGGGCTCGCCCAAGCGGATGGGGCCGTTCATGGTGACCCGCTGCATGAGTTCGACGAACTCGGCCTGTCTGGCCACGCCGTTCAAGATCAAGGGCGTGAACTACTCGATCACCTCGGCCTGCTCGACCTCGGCGCATTGCATCGGCAACGGCACCGAGCTGATCCAGATGGGCAAGCAGGACATCGTCTTCGCCGGCGGCGGCGAGGAGTTGGACTGGACGCTGAGCTGTCTGTTCGACGCGATGGGTGCGATGTCGTCGAAATATAACGACACGCCCGAGCTGGCCTCGCGCGCCTTCGACGCGACCCGTGACGGCTTCGTCATCGCGGGTGGCGGCGGCGTCGTCGTGCTTGAAGAACTCGAGCACGCCAAGGCACGCGGCGCGAAGATCTACGCGGAAGTCACCGGTTACGGCGCAACGTCGGACGGCCACGACATGGTGGCGCCGTCGGGCGAAGGCGGCGAGCGCTCGATGAAGCTCGCGGTCGGCACCCTGCCCGAAGGCCGCAAGATTTCCTATATCAACGCCCACGGCACCTCGACGCCCGCAGGCGACGTGACCGAAGTGCAGGCCGTGCGCCGCGTCTTCGGCGAGGAGAACGTGCCGAAGATTTCTTCGACCAAATCGCTCACCGGGCACTCGCTCGGCGCGACCGGCGTGCATGAGGCGATCTATTCGCTGCTGATGATGGAAAACAACTTCATCGCGGCCTCGGCCAACATCACCGAACTCGACCCGGCGATCAAAGCCGAAGAGATCGCGATGGAGCGGATCGACAATGTCGAATTCGACTCGGTCCTGTCGAACAGCTTCGGTTTCGGCGGCACCAACGCGTCGCTCGTGATGAGCAAATATTTGGACTAACGAATTTATAACGGCGGCAGGGACGGGAATGGCGGAACTGATGAAGGGTAAGCGCGGCCTCGTGATGGGGGTCGCCAACGAGCGTTCGATCGCTTGGGGGATCGCGAAGGCACTGGCCGAGCAAGGCGCGGAACTCGCGTTCTCCTACCAAGGAGAGGCTTTCGGCAAACGGGTCGAACCGCTGGCCGAGAGCGTGGGCTCGAAATTCCTGCTGGATGTGGACGTGAATGACGACGCCTCGATGGACGCCGCCTTCGCCAAGCTGAAAGAGGAATGGGGCTCGATCGATTTCGTCGTTCACGCCATCGCCTATTCCGACAAGTCCGAACTCGCGGGACGGTTCATCAACACCACCCGCGAGAACTTCAAGAACTCGCTGACGATCTCCTGCTACAGCTTCATCGACGTGGCCAAGCGTGCCTCGGAACTGATGAACGAGGGCGGCTCGATGATCACGCTGACCTATATGGGCTCGCAGCGCGTGACCCCCTATTACAACGTGATGGGCGTGGCGAAGGCGGCGCTGGAATCGGCGGTGCGCTATCTGGCAGCCGATCTGGGCCCCGACGGCATCCGCGTGAACGCGATCTCGCCCGGCCCGATGAAGACGCTGGCCGGGGCCGCAATCGGCGGCGCGCGCAAGACCTTCCGCCATACCGAGCACAATTCGCCCCTGCGCCACAACGCGACTCTGGAAGCGATCGGCGGTACGGCGGTCTATCTGCTCTCGGATTATGGTGCCTGCACCTCCGGGGAGATCATCTCGGTCGATAGCGGCTATCACGTCATGGGCATGCCCGCGGCAGAGAACCTGTAAGCTCAGCCAATCGCAAGCAGGGCGCGCGCCGGCCCGTGGGGTGGCGCGGCTCACGCTCTGTGCGGCAGCGCTTTATCCAAGCCACATACCTTGAACATGGCTGCGTTTCGCGCGGTTGGCCAAGGCGCCAGCCCTCGGGGACGGGCCGGCGCGCGCACTGCGGCTTCGCCGCGTTCCGGGCGCAGTCTCGTGTTTGAAGCGGACCTCCCTCCCTTCCCCCATCCCCTGCCCCGCGCTAGGCTGCCCCGAACACGCAGGGAGGCGCGCATGGCACTCGATTTCTCCATCGGCATCATCGGCTCAGGGATGCTCGGCGCAGCGATCGCCGAGGCGCTCTGGCGCGCGGAACCCAGGTCGCTTCTGATGGCCAACCGCTCCGGCACCGTGCCTGGCATTGACGGCTTCCCACCCCAGAACGTGCTGACCGACCCGCAGGCACTGGCAGAGGCTTGCGACGTGGCGATCCTCTGCGTGCCGCCCGCCGCCGCCCGAGACCTCAGGATCGATGCGAAAGACAAGCTGGTGATCTCCGTCATGGCGGGCGTGCCTTTGGCCGACCTCACCCGCATCAGCGCCAGCCCCCGCGCGATCCGCGCCATGTCGAGCCCCGCCGCCGCAAAGGGCCTCGCCTATTCGCCGTGGTTCGCGAGCGACGCCGTGACCGAGGAAGACCGCATCCGCGCCCGCGCCCTCTTCCAGGCCTGCGGGCAGACGGACGAACTGCACGACGAGGCACAGATCGACTTCTTTACCGCGATGACCGGCCCGGTGCCGGGATTCGTCGCCGCCTGCGCGGCTGCGATGGTGCGTCATGCCGAAGATCAGGGCGTCACGCCCGAGATCGCCGACCGCGCCGTCCGGCAGCTATTTCTCGCCGCCGGAGAGATAATGGCCGAGGGTCCGCCCCCTCAGGCCCATGTGCAGGAGATGATCGACTACGCGGGCACGACCGCCAAGGGCCTCACCACGCTGCGCGACAATGGCTTTGCCGAGCGTCTCGCCGAAGGGCTCGTCGCCGCGACGCAAGCCTCGCGCGACATTTACTGACCCTTGCACCCGGCCTCACCGACGCTAGGGTGAAGCTCGGGAGGAAATATCATGTCCATTCAGCTTTGCGTTTTCGACGCCTACGGCACGCTCTTCGACGTCGACGCAGCCGCGCGCAATCTGGCCGCCGAGGAACCGCGCCTGACCGAGATCTGGCCGCGCCTCGCCGCCGATTGGCGTCGCAAACAGCTCGAATATAGCTGGCTGCGGGAGGTGATGGGCGATTACGTCGATTTCTGGCAGCTGACCCGCGACGGGCTCGATTGGGCGATGGCGGCGCAGGATCTCGACGATCCCGATCTGGCCGAGCGGCTGATGGCACTTTACCGCGAATTGCCCGCTTTCCCGGAAGTGCCCGAGATGCTCGATGCGCTGCACCATCGCGGTGTCGGGCGTGCGATCCTGTCGAATGGCGCGCCCGACATGCTGGGGGCTGCGGTTCATGCGGCGGGCGTGGGGCATCTGCTCGACGAGGTGCTCTCGATCCACGAGATCGGCCATTACAAACCGCGCGCCGCCGTCTACGACATGATCGCGCAGAAAATGGGCGTCGAACCGGAGAAGACCTGTTTCATCTCGTCTAATGGCTGGGACGCGGCGGGGGCGGCGAAGGCGGGCTTCCGGGTGCTGTGGGTCAACCGCGCAAACGCCCCGGTCGAACGGCTGCCCTATAAACCCGCGGCGATCCTGACCGACCTGCGCGCGGTGCCCGACCACCTCTGAGCCGCGCTCACTCCTCCATCTCGCGCAGCGCGCGCCGCAGGCGCATCGTCTGCGCCTGAAACCCTTCGGCATCCGTGTATTCCACGAAATCGCGGTAGCGCAGATGCGGCCCCTTCACCTGGTGCGCGTGCTTGATCGGGCACCAGTACTGCTCGGTCCGGCCGGCGATCTCGCGCACATAGCTCAGAAGCCCGTTGCAATAGCCGCAATAGACGCAGTTCAGCTTCTGCAGCGCGTTGAGATAGGCCAGATGCTGACGATCGACCACGATATGATCGGAGCGCTTCACCTTGGCGATACGGTAGATCGGAAAACAGATTGCCTGATAGAGGCTCACGAAAAGATCGAGCAGCACGAAGGGCACGATCAGCGAATAGATCACCGGAGCCGTCAAAATGACCATCGGGCGCGCGTAGGACAGAAAGCGCAGCAGGCCCACACGCGCCTGCCGGTGCGCATCGCGCACGCCCGCCTCGAACACCACCCGGTTATGATCGAGCCGGAATGCCATCGCCTCGCGGCGACGGTCCCATTCCGCTTCGATCTCGTCTTCGAGCGCGCTCAGTCTTTCGTGTAATCTTTCCAGCGTGTCAGCCATGGCGATCTCCCTCTGACGCACTATGATCGCGGACAGGTCAGCAATCCAGAGAGGAGCGGCGTAATGGATTTCTTTACCGCGGATGATGGTGCGAAGATCGCGTATCGCGACAGCGGCAGCGGCGTGCCGATCCTGGCTTTGTCCGGTCTGACGCGGAACACCCGAGATTTCGACTATGTCGCCCCGCATCTGAAGGACGTGCGGCTGATCTGCATGGATTATCGCGGCCGCGGCGAGAGCGACTGGACCGGACAGGAAACCTACACCGTGCCGCGCGAAGCGGCGGATGCGCTCCAGCTTCTCGATCATCTCGAGATCGAGAAGGCCGCCATCCTCGGCACCTCGCGCGGCGGGCTCGTAGGCATGTATCTCGCGCTGACCGCGAAAGAGCGGATGTCCGGGCTTGCGCTGAACGACGTGGGCCCCGTTCTCGACGAGACGGGGCTGAACAAGATCTTCGACTATATCGGGCGCAACCCGGCGGCGAAGAGCTACGCGGAAATGGCCGAGAAGCTGCCCGAGGCGATGACCGGCTTCGCCGACGTCCCACCCAACCGCTGGGCGATGGAGGTCCGTCACCATTACGTCGAGACCGAGACGGGGCTGAAGATCAATTACGACCCCGCCCTGCGCGAGGCTTTCCTCGGCGCCTTCAAGGGCGGCGTGGAGCCCGCCTGGCCGCTCTTCGAGGCGACCGAGGGGCTGCCGCTCGTCCTGATCCACGGCGCGAATTCCGATCTGCTGAGCGACGCCACCGTCGAAGAGATGCAGCGCCGCCGCCCGGACATGATCTATGCCCGCGTCGCCGACCGCGCCCATATCCCCTTCCTCGACGAGCCCGAGGCGCTGGCCGCGCTGGAAGCGTGGATCGAGCGGATCAAAGGGTGAGCGAGGCCCGCGTCACCCTCATCGCCAGCGCGATCACGCTGATCACTGGCGCGCTTTGGGGGCTTTACTGGCTGCCGGTGCGCGCGCTGGACGGCCATGGTCTGGCGGGCGCCTGGGGCACGGTCGCGATCACCGTGGTCGCCTGCGCGGCAATGGCGCCGGTCGCATGGGCCAAACGCGCCGAGCTTGCCACTGCGACGCCCGCAGCGCTGGCCTCGGTCGCGCTCGGCGGTGCGGCCTTCGCGCTCTATTCGATCGGCTTCCTCTATGGCCGAGTCGCGCTGGTGATCCTGCTGTGGTTTCTCACCCCGGTCTGGTCGGTGCTGATCGGACGGTTCGTGATGGGCTGGCCGGTCTCGCGGCTGCGGATGGCTGCGATCGTCGTGGGTCTCTCCGGGCTCGGTCTGATGCTGGGCGCGGGCGGCGGCCTGCCCCTGCCGAGCAGCCTCGGCGAATGGATGACCCTCGTCGGCGGCGTGATCTGGTCGGTCGCGACCACCGGGATGCGCACCAGATCGACGCTCTCGCCCGGCCCGGCCACCTTCACCTTCGCGGCTGGCGCGGCCCTCACCGCGCTCTGCCTCGCGCCGTTCCTCGCGCCCCTTCCCGCGAGCGGGGTCGATTGGGCCGCCGCACTCGGGCTGACCATCTCCGCCGGGGTGTTCTGGTGGGGCGCTGCGACGGCAGCTCTGATGTGGGCCACCGTCCGGCTCGAACCGGCGCGGATCGGAATCTTGCTGATGAGCGAGGTCCTGGTCGGCGCGGTCTCCGCCGCGCTGATCGCAGGAGAGCTGCTCTCCGCTATGGAGATCGCGGGCGGCGCGCTCGTACTCGCAGCCGGTCTGCTGGAAGTCTGGCCCGCCCGCCCCGCGCAACGCCCCGCCTGACCTACACTTCCCATCCGTAAACAAAAAAGGCGCCCGGAAGGGCGCCTTTTCTATCAGATCGCTGCGAGGATCAGTCCTTCGCGCGCTCCACATAGGTGGTGTCTTCGGTGTTGATCACGATGCGCGTACCGACTCCGATATGCGGCGGCACCATCACGCGGATCCCGCCGGTGCAGATCGAGGGCTTGTAGCTCGACGAGGCGGTCTGACCCTTCACGACCGGCTCGGTCTCTTCGACCTCGACAGTGACTTTCTGCGGCAGGTCGATCGCGATCGCGTTTTCCTGGAAGGTCTTAAGATGAACGCGGATCCCGTCGCGCAGGAATACCTTCGCATCGCCGATCACGTCTTCCTGAACCGCGAGCTGCTCGTAGGTCTCGGGGTCCATGAAGTGGTAGCCTTCGCCATCCTCATAGAGGAAATCGTATTCACGCTCTTCGACATGGGCGCGCTCGACCTGCTCGGTCGTGCGCCAACGCTCCGACACCTTGGTGCCGTCCGAGATGCGGCGCATGTCGACCTGCGTCACGGGCGTGCCCTTGCCGGGATGGATGTTCTGCGCGGTGATCACGACGTAAAGCTTGTCGTCGATTTCTAGCACGTTGCCCTTGCGGACAGAGGAAGCGATGACTTTCGCCATGAAAGGACCCCTTTGAATTCGGATAAAACAGGCTCTGGCGCCCGGATTGCAGAGCGCCTAAACCATTTGCGCCCCGATTTCCAGCCTGAAAGGCCTTCCATGCCCCCGTTCTGGACGCCCGAGCGCCACGCCGACCGCCGCCCTGCCCTGCTCGCGCGCAACCGCATTCAGGCCGCGATCCGCGGCTGGCTGGCGGCAGAGGATTTCGTCGAAGTCGATCCCTGCGCTCTGCAGGTCTCGCCCGGCAACGAGGCGCATCTGCACGCCTTCGCCACCGGCATGATCGGCAATGACGGCGCGGCGCGGCGGATGTATCTGCACACCTCGCCCGAATTCGCGATGAAGAAACTGCTGGCGGCGGGCGAGCCGCGCATCGCCGCCTTCGCCCATGTCTGGCGCAACCGCGAGGCGGGCAAGCGCCATTCGCCCGAATTCACCATGCTCGAATGGTATCGCGCGGGCGAAGACTACACCGCGCTGATGGCGGATTGCGCGGCGATGCTGCGGCTGGCCGCGGAGGCAGCGGGATCGCCCGTGCTGCGCTATGGCACCGCCGAGTGCGATCCCTTCGCCGAACCTGAGCGGTTGTCGGTGGCCGACGCGTTCGAACGCCATGCCGGGATCGACCTGCTCGGCACCTGCGACGGAGCGGAAACGGACGTGGCGGCCCTGCGCGGGCAATGCGAGGCGATCGGCTTTGCGGTTGCCGATGCGGATAGCTGGTCCGACATCGTCTCGAAACTGCTGGTCGCGAAGGTCGAACCGCATCTGGGCCATGGCCGCGCGATGATTCTGGACCGCTATCCACTGGCCGAGGCCGCGCTGGCCCGCCCTGCCCCGGATGACGCCCGCGTGGCCGAACGGTTCGAGCTTTACGCCTGCGGGGTAGAACTCGCCAACGGCTTCGGCGAGCTGACCGATCCGGTCGAGCAGCGCCGCCGCTTCGAGGCCGATATGGACCTGAAGGAACAGCTCTACGGCGAGCGTTACCCGATCGACGAAGACTTCCTCGCAGCGCTCGAGATCATGCCCGAAGCGTCGGGCATCGCGCTCGGCTTCGACCGGCTGGTGATGCTCGCAACCGGCGCGCCGAAGATCGAGGATGTGCTCTGGGTTCCGGTGGGCGGCGCGACGGGTTGAGCCTCAGCCCTTCCTGCCCTTCTTCTCGGCCGCGTGATCGGCCAGCACCTTGAACGGCACCACCCGCAGCGCATCGCGATGGGTCGAGGCCAGCATCACCTCGGGCGCGCAGCCCTCCTGCACCGCCTGCAAAAAGCGCGAGGCGCACAGGCACCAGCGGTCGCCCGGCTTGAGCCCCGGAAAGTCGTATTCTGGGCGCGGCGTGCTCAGGTCGTTGCCGAGATATTTCGAGAAGGCGAGGAACTCCGACGTCATCACCGCGCAGACCGTATGCGAGCCGCTATCCTCCCAGCAGGTGTTGCAGCTGCCATCACGGAAAAACCCGGTCCGGGGCTTGAGCGAACAGGGTTGCAAGGGGCCGCCCAGAACGTTGATCGCCTCATACATCTGCATCGCGCGGCCCTCCCCTTTCAGGAAACCTCGGCGATGCGGCGCAACATGGCAAGGTTTTCCTCTTCGACGCCCTCCTCCTTGAAACGCCAGTCGGCGGCGTTGATCGCGATCACCGCGTCGGTCGCGGGGCTGACATAGATATGCTGGCCATAGATGCCGCGCGCGAAATAGTCGCCGCCGTGATCCGCGGTGTCGACGGGCACCCACCATTGATAGCCGTAGCCCTCGCCCTTCGGCGCCTGCAGCGCGGTCGATTTCGTAACCCAGTCCTCGGGCACGATCTGGCGGCCGTTCCAGAAGCCCTTTTGCAGGAACATCTGGCCGAAGCGCGCATAGTCGCGCGTCCGCAGGTTCAGCCCGCCAAGGACGAAGCTGACGCCCAGCCCGTCGGTCAGCATCACGGGCGCGGCCTCCAGCCCCATCGGCACGATCAGCAATTCGCCCATCACCTGCGCCGGGTCGGCCCCGGTCGCGCCCGCAATGACCATGCCCAGAACATGCGTGTCGATCGAGACATAGAGCATCCGCGCCCCCGGCTCCGCCTCGCGGATCTTGAGCGAGGCTGCGAAGGCGTCCATCGACCGCCCCATCGCCAGCACACGACCCATCTTGTTGATATCCGAATGGAAATCCAGATAATCCTCGTTGAACGCCACGCCCGAGGACATCACCAGCGCATCTCGAATCGTGACGCCGTCATAGCCCGACCCCTTCAACTGCGGTGCAAAGCGGGTGAGCGGCGCGTCGAGATCGGGGATGACACCCTGATGGTGCAGGATCCCCAGCGTGGCCGAGAGGAAGCTTTTCGCCATCGACCATGAGATCCGCAGATCCTCTGGCGCAGTGCCGCGGAAATAGCGCTCATGCGTGATCTGCCCATGGCGCAGCTTCACCAGCGCGGTGATCCAGCGCCGCTCGATCCAGTCGTCGACACCATCGGGCAGCGCATCCTCCGCCCCGCGGGGCAGGTCCGACACCGGCCCGTCGCCACGCGCAATCTCGCGCGAATGAAACAGCGCGGGCATGTTGGAGAAATTGCCGACGATCCGGTCGGGCTCGAACAGCCGGTTCACCGCGCGCAGCCGCGCGATCTCGTCGCGCTTCCACCAAGCGAGCCCCGCAATCGGCAGCGCCGCCGCCATGCCGACACGGATCGCTCCGCGCATCGCCTTTTGTCCAAGCTGTTTCATCGCACGTCCCCTCACCGCATGTCGTCACGGCAAGCAAGCACGCAGCACGCCGCCGCGGCAAGGAGAACCGGGCGTCATCGCGCAAACGCGACCTGCCCAAGGGTCAGTAGATATAACGGATCTGGTCGGTCCAGTAGCGCTCCATCCGGCGCAGCGTGTGGTTCATTTCTTCCATCGCTTCGAAGGTGATGACGCCGCGCGTCTCCATCCCGCAGGCGTGCCGCTCGAACAGGGCCGCGACATTGTCGCGCAAGCCCCGTCCTTTCGGCGTCAGGCGCACCCGGACCGAGCGGCGATCGATCTCGCTGCGCTGATGGTGCATATAGCCCGCCTCCACCAGTTTCTTGAGATTGTAGGAGACGTTCGAGCCCTGGTAATAGCCTCGGGTCTTCAACTCCCCCGCGGTCACCTCGTTTTCGCCCACGTTGAACAGCAACAGCGCCTGCACCGGGTTGATCTCGAGGATGCCCAGCCGCTCGAACTCGTCCTTGATCACATCGAGCAGCAAGCGGTGCAGCCGCTCCAGCAGCGATAGGCTGTCCAGATATCCCGCCATCAGCCCCGGGCTCGCCGGGACGGACGTCATGTCGCTTGCAGATTTCTGCACGGTCATAGCACTCTCCGCCAGTTGCGCTGCCCCTCAGGCAGGACAGTGGCGGGAAATGGAAAAGATACCGTTAATCGGACCGAAATCTCTGAAAATTCGCGGAAAACCCGATGAAATCCGGGGTTTCCGCGCGGTTTTCAGCTTTTGGTAATGTGGCGCTCGCGCGCGAATTGGCCGATTTCGGAGAGCAGATCGAGATATTGCGGCGGGCAAGGCTGCGCGCCGGACACCCACGGGTAGAGGTCCTGATCGTTCTCTTCGAGCAGCTGATCGTAGAGTTCGAGAGTGTCGGCATCCAGCTCGGGCAGCCGCGCATCCGCATAAGGCCCGAGGATCAGGTCCATTTCCTTGATCCCGCGCCGCCAGCTGCGCATCTTCATCCGTTTCAGCCGCGCCTCTCGCGTCTCTGCCATCAACTCTCTCCTGCCACCAAACGCTTCTCCAGCCGTGCCAGCCGAACGTCGAGTTCCTCGAGGCCGGACCGCACTTCCCGGATCTCGCGCACAAGGGCGCGTTCCGCCTTTGCGTCTTCTCCCTGTTCGGGCGGGCCGTCAAGCCCTTCGCCCGACCCGGTGAGCAGCCACATCAGCGTGACATTGAGCATGCCCGACAGCATCTGCAGCCGGTTCGCGCGCGGCTCGAGCACATCCTCTTCCCAAGCCTGCAACGTCTCGAGCCGGACGCCGAGCTGCGTCGCCAGGTCCTCCTGGCTCAACCCGGCCGCTTCGCGCGCCCCCGCGAGCCGGTCGCCGAATGTTGCGCTCGCCTCGCCATACCAATCGTCGACCATGATCTCTCTCCCGCTTTCACTTGAACGCTCTTGGCCCCAAGCCTAGAAGTTTGCCGAACGAGTTACAAATCAAGGGCGACCCGATGGCATTCCTTTCCGACACGCTTGCGCGGGTGAAACCCTCTCCGACAGTCGCGATGACCGGGAAGGTGGCTGAACTGCGCGCTGCGGGCCGCGACGTGATCGGTTTGTCCGCCGGCGAACCCGACTTCGACACGCCCGAGTCGATCAAGGGTGCCGCGAAAGCCGCGATCGCGGCGGGCAAGACGAAATACACGGCAGTGGATGGCATCGCCGAGCTGAAACAGGCGATCTGCGCCAAGTTCGCCCGCGAGAACGGGCTTCGCTACACGCCCGAGCAGGTCTCGGTCTCCTCGGGCGGCAAACAGGTGCTGTTCAACGCGCTGATGGCGACGCTCAACCCCGGCGACGAGGTGGTGATCCCGACGCCCTACTGGGTCAGCTACCCGGATATGGTGCTGATCGGCGGCGGCACCCCCGTCTTCGTGCAAGGTGATCCCGCGATGGGCTACAAGATCAGCCCCGAGGCGCTGGACGCCGCGATCACGCCGAACACCAAGTGGTTCCTGTTCAACTCGCCCTCGAACCCCTCGGGGGCTGCCTATTCGCGCGACGAGCTGAAGGCGCTGACCGACGTGCTGCTGCGCCACCCCCATGTCTGGGTGATGACCGACGACATGTATGAGCACCTCACCTTCGACGGGTTCGAGTTCACCACGCCCGCGCAGGTCGAACCCGCGCTCTATGACCGTACTCTGACGGTCAACGGCGTCTCGAAAGCTTATGCGATGACCGGCTGGCGGATCGGCTATGCGGCCGGCCCGAAAGAGCTGATCGCGGCGATGCGCAAGGTGCAGAGCCAATCGACCTCGAACCCCTGCACGATCTCGCAATGGGCGGCAGTCGAGGCGCTCAACGGACCACAGGATTTCATCGACACGTTCCGCGCCGCCTTCAAGCGGCGGCGCGATCTGGTGGTGGCCGGGCTCAACGCCTGCCCCGGCATCTCCTGCCCGACGCCCGAGGGCGCGTTCTACGTCTACCCCTCGATCAAGGATTGCATCGGCAAGACCTCCGCAGGCGGGTGCAAGATCGAGAGCGACGAGGATTTCGCCAACGCGCTGCTGGAGGAAAACGACGTCGCCGTGGTCTTCGGCGCGGCCTTCGGGCTTTCACCGAATTTCCGCATCAGCTACGCTACATCGGACGCGGCCCTGACCGAGGCCTGCGCCCGCATCAAGGCCTTCTGCGAAGGGCTGACATAAGGCGGACTATCCAAGGGAGATTGGCGAATGACTGACTTGCCCGAGTATTTTTTCCGGGTGAAGGAGAATGGCGCGACGGTGTTTCGCGTCGATACCGAGAACCGTCAGCGCCGGATCGAGATGGACCCGATCGCCAATATCAACATCCGCAACGGCGAGATCAAACCGCAGGGCGACCGGGTTCTGACCGAGGAAGACCGTGCCGAGATCGAGGCATGGATGGCGCATCGCCGCGAGGTGCTCGCCCAGCGCGATGTCGACGATATTCTGCGCGCGGTCGATCACCTCAATCTCGTAGCGCAATGGGCGCAGTCGAAGGCGACCGATGCTCAGCTCGAAGAGATCACGGATACGCTGTTGCTGACGATGCACGACCTGCGCAGCGTTCTGGTGCGCAAGAAGGCCGAGCGGCTGACGAGCGAGGGCTGAGCCTCCGGTTCAGCCCGTTCGGCCTCAGCCCTTCGAGATGAACCCGGTGATCGGATAGACGCGGCCCAGCGCGCCGGGGTTGCTCATGACGCGCACGGCGCTCCAGTCATTCTTCTCGGAGACATCCACCACGACCATGTCGAGCGAAACCTTGTTACGCTCCCAGTTCGCGTGATCGACCCGGATCTGACGCGGCGAGTCGACGCCTGAGACGACCGCGATATGGCCCAGCGGATTGCGACGGGTCGCCGAGAAGGCCATCACCGCACCGACCTTCGGCTGGTGACCGCGCGCATAGAGCCCCTTCGCCTGCGACCACCACGTCTTGGCATTGCCGCGAATGTCGATACCGGAGGCATTGCGCGCGAACGGCACGCACCAGACCCGCTGGCGCTTGGCGCGCATCTGCTTGGCCACCTCGACCGCGTATGCACGGCGTTCGAGATTGACGGCGCCCGCCTCATCCCGTGCGCTTGCGAAGCCCATCCTGTCGCCGGTGGTCGGGGTACAGGCCGAGACGGTCAGCGCCGCGATCAGAACAAGCGAGAGAGGGGCTGCACGGCCCGCAAGGTCAGAGATGGAGAGCATGGGCGATCACTGTCGATGTCGAATTGTTGCGTCTTCGTTACCTCGTTGCATAGCCCTGAATCAGGCTTTGACCGAAGAAGAAATTCGGCGCAGATCAGCGGGTTGGCGAATATCCGCTTACAGAAATGTAATGTAGGGAACCTTTTCGAGCCTCGCGCGGCGCGACTTCAGCGCCGATGGTCCGAGGAACAACGCGCCCGCAGGTAAATCTCGGCCCACGCGAAGCCCGGATCGATCCCCCGTTCGGCGAGCCATGCCTCCTGCAGGCGATAGGCTTCCGGCTCGGCCGCCGCAGGACAGGGCCAGTCCTTGGCTCGAAACTGAGCGCGATGAATGAGCTCATGCAAAAGCGAGGAAAGCAGCATCGGATCGTCCTCCGACCAAGGCGCGACAAGGAAGATCCGGTCCTCGACAAAATCGTAGGCCGCGCGCAGATCGGCATCGACGAGGAGATCTCGCCCTTCATAGGTGATGACCTCTCCGCTCTGGCAAAGGAAAATCGCAGGCGCGCCCTCCGGCGCGGCGTAGTCGCTATGTTCTGCGATCCACGCGGTGAGCGGCGCCATCACCGCCTTTGGCACAGCGATCGGCAGCGGCGCGGGACAGGCCCCGACCGCTGCCGGACATACCAGAGCAAGCCCTATGACGATGGCTCGGATCATCCCGCCTCCTCTGAGCACAGGATAGCAGGTACCGGATGCCCTCGGAAATGACGCCGGTCATTGGGCCGAATCGGTCGAGCCGGGCCCTAGTTCGGCATCATCGGCGGCGCCATCACGATATAGGGTGTCTTGGGCGCCTCCCCCGGCGGCAAGGCCTCTGGCATCGGATCCCCCGGCTCGCCGAGCGACTTGATATACTGGTAGAGCGAGCGCAGATCGCTCTCGGGCATGGCATGCACGTTGTAGAACGGCATCGGCGGCTTCGCGTCGAAGGTCTTCGCGAATTCCACGAAACCGTCCTCGTCCATATCCTTGATCTCGTCGCGCAAATTGACCGCATAGGTCGTGCCCCACGGACCCTGCCAGCCGAGCGGTACGCCCTTGAGCGCCGCCTCCGGATCGATCTTGCCGCCGGATTCGTTGTAACCGGCCGTGTGGCAGTCGTGACATCCCGAGGTAATCGAGACCAGTCTGCCTCGTTCGACCGAGACCTCCTGCGCGAGCCCTGCCGAAGACCCGGCCAGCGCGGCGAGCGCGGCCAGAGTAATGACGCGTTTCATGGGTATTCCCCCTCTCCCTTTTGACAGACGACCCTCTCCCGGATCGCTTCTCCCTGTGGTCGGGGCTTTTGCGAAAGTCACCTGACCTAAGGGAAAGGATGCGCCCGGAAGGGCGAGTCGGGCAAGCGATGAAATGACACCCCCCTTCAGCGCCGCCATGGCGACCTGGCGTCGACTGCCCCGGGGTCGCGCCCATCCTCCCCACGGGAGCGCGCGATTTAGATGCCGCGCGAGCATGACCAAATTGCAGGCATCAAAGCGAAAGCAGCAAGCGGCGAAGCTGTCAAAACGCCTATCCGACGCTCGGACGCCGCCCGCCGCCTCAGACGCTCACTACCTCGCGCAGCGCCTCGCGGGTGAGCGTCTCCTTCGTGCCCTCCATTGCGACCGCGCCGCGTTTGAGCACGTAGAAACTATCGCCCAGATCATGCGCGAAGTCGAAATACTGCTCTACCAGCACGATCGCCATATCCCCCTTTTCGCGCAGGTAGGAAATCACCCGCCCGATCTGCTGGATGATGTTGGGCTGGATGCCCTCGGTCGGCTCGTCCAGCAGCAGTAGCTTCGGCTTCATCAGCATCGCGCGAGCTATGGCGAGCTGCTGCTGCTGCCCGCCCGAGAGATCCCCGCCCCGGCGATTGAGGAAGTCCTTCAGGATCGGGAACAGCTCGTAAATCTCGTCGGGAATGACATGCTCGGATTTCGGCAGACAGGCGAAAGCCGTCTCCATATTCTCGCGCACCGTCAACAGCGGGAAGATCATCCGGCCCTGCGGCACGTAACCCAGACCCGCCTTCGCCATCGCCTGTGGCGGCACGCGCCCCATCTCCGCGCCATCCAGCGTAACAGACCCGCCCGAGCGCAGATGCGTCCCGGAGATCGCCTTCAGCAGCGAGGTCTTGCCCACCCCGTTGGTGCCCATGATGCAGGTCACCTCACCCGCACGCGCCACCATGTCGATCCCGTGCAGGATCTGGCTGCCGCCGTAGTGAAGCGTCAGCCCCTCGGTATTCAGCATCGCGGGTTTTGTCAGATCAGCGGCCAAGATACACCTCGATCACGCGTTTGTCGGCGGTCACATGGTCGAGCGAACCTTCCGCCAGAACCGACCCCTCATGCAGCACCGTCACCTTGCAGTTCAGACGGCGGACGAATTCCATGTCATGCTCGACCACGACCACCGCATGATCGCGAGCCAGATCGACCAGAAGCGCGGTCGTCTGCTCGCGCTCGGCCAAGGTCATCCCGGCGGCGGGCTCGTCGACCAGCAGCAGCTTCGGCTCCTGCGCCAGGAGCATCCCGATCTCCAACCATTGCTTCTGCCCGTGGCTCAGCTCGCCCGACTTGCGCGGCAGCTGATCGGCGAGGCCCACCTGCGCCGCGATCTCCTCGACGCGCGCCCGATCGGCAGCCCCCGCCTTCCAGCCCAGCACCGCGAAAGGGTTGCGATTGGCCTTGAGCGCCATCATCAAGTTCTCGGTGACGGTCTGATCCTCGAAGACGGTGGGCTTCTGAAACTTCCGCCCGATCCCGATCCGCGCGATCTTCGCCTCGTTGAGCCGCAGCAGGTTGGTCGAACTTTCGCCCCACAGCACCGAGCCCTCGTCGGGCCGCGTCTTGCCGGTCACGATATCCATGAATGTCGTCTTGCCTGCCCCGTTCGGCCCGATCACCGCGCGCAACTCGGACGGGCCGATATTGAAGCTCAGGTTGTTGATCGCCTTGAACCCGTCGAAGCTGACGGAGATGCCCGAGACCTCCAGCAGGGTCTGCGCTCCCGCCCCCGGTTTGACCGCGACATTCATTCCTGCGCCTCCTCTTCCCGGAACGAGCCCTTGTCGGGGCCAAGCGGCGCGCCATGGCGGTTCGGGCGGCGGATGCCTTCGAAGAGATCGATCAGTCCCGACAGCCCTTTCGGTGCGAACAAGGTCACCAGCACGAAGGCGAGCCCCAACAGCACCTGCCACCAATCGACCCAGTCGATCGTGTAGAAGCCCAGCGGCAGATCGGGGACGCGGCCGCCGGTGAACCAGCTCGAGACGATGGAGACGAAGGCCGCCCCCATTACCGCACCATAAAGCCGCCCGCGCCCGCCGATAGCGACCCAGACCGCGAGGTAGATCGAGGCGATGGGCGCCATCTCGCCCGGATTGATGATCCCCGCCTGCGGGTAATAGAGCGCGCCCGCGACGGCCGCGATCACCGCCGTCAGGGTGAAGACGAACAGCTTGTAGCCTTCGACCGAATAACCAAGAAAGCGCACCCGCGCCTCGTCGTCGCGAATGCCGCGAATGACCGAGCCGAACTTGCCCGAGACGATCAGCGACGCCGCGATATAGCCAAGCGCGAGCGCAATCGCCGACGCCCAGAGGAACCAGATCGACAGATGATCCTGCCCCGCGCTCACGCCGGGAATGTTCTGCAACCCCGAAAGCCCGTTATTGCCGCGCAGCCCGCTCTCGTTCTGGAAGAGGTAAAGCGACAGCGCCAGCGTCATCGCCTGCGTCAGGATCGACAGATACACGCCCGTCACACGTGAGCGAAACGCGAGCCAGCCGAAGATCAGCGCCAAGAGCCCCGGCACCAGCACCACGAACAAAAGCTGCATCGGCAGGTTGCCCGCGAAGGTCCAGATCGCGGGTAGATCGGACCCGCCCACCACGCCGAAGATCTGCGTGCCGATTGCGTCATTCACCTCCTGCGGTGTCATCGGGAACTCGCCCGCCGATTTCAGGACGATGTCGCGGGTGCGCTCGTACATCAGCCACATGCCGATCATGTAGCCGCCCAGCCCGAAGAAGGCGAAATGGCCGAGCGACAGAATGCCCGTATAACCCCAGACCAGATCCATCGCGATGGCGATCAGGCACAGGCACAGCGTCTTGCCCAGCGTCTTGACCATCGAGGTCGAGATAGCGCCCGGCCCGTAGGCATGGGAGAGCAAAGTGACCCCCAGCGTGAAGACCGCAAGGATCAGCAGGAACCACAATACGGACGGGTTCTTGGCGAGAAATCCGGATTTCATGCGCGAACCTCCGATGTTGCGGCGAGGGTTTCGCACCCCCGCGCCCCCGCGGGATATTTGGACCAAGAGGAAGGGAAAGCGGTCTGTCTCATGCTCAATCCCCCGCGGCCCGGCCCTTGAGCGCGATGATGCCGCGTGGACGGAACTGGATGAAGATGATGATAAAGAGGATCATGTAGGTCTGGGCCGCGAGCGTATTCGACGGGTTCAGCCATTCGATGCCCTTCTGCAGCACGCCGATCAGGGTCGCGCCCGCGAGCGTGCCGAAGATCGAGCCGACGCCGCCGACCACGACCGTCATGAAGCTCTGAACGATATAGTCCTGCCCCATCTCGGAGGTGACTTTCGCGAAAAGCCCGATGGCCACGCCCGCAATCCCGGCAATACCTGACCCAAACCCGAAAGCCAGCATGTTGATCCGGTCCGGGTTTATCCCCATCGAAGCCGCCATCGAGGGGTTCTGCGTGACCGCGCGGACCTCCAGCCCGAGGCGCGTCTTGCGCATCACCCAGAGATAGAGGGCGAGGAACACCAGCGCGAGCACGAAGATCGCGATCCGGATATAGCTGATCGAGACGACATCGTTGAGTGTCCACGCCCCCTCCAGCCACGGCGGCGAAGTCAGAGGACGGGCCTGCGTCCCGAAGATATTCTTGAACAGCTGCTGCAGCGCGATGGAGATGCCGAAGGTGGCCAGCAGCGTCTCTAGCGGGCGTTTGTAAAGATAACGGATCACCAGCCGCTCCATCGCGACGCCCGCGCCGAAGGTGATGGCGAAGGCCAGCGGCAGCGCGATCAGGATCGATAGCGTATAGTCGGGCACGAAGAGCTGCACGACATAGCCGGTATAGGCCCCCATCGTGATGAACTCGCCATGCGCCATGTTGATCACGCCCATCACCCCGAAGGTGATCGCAAGCCCGATGGCGGCGAGGAAATAGATCGAGGCGAGCGATAGCGCATCGAGACCGAGATCGACCGTCTGCATCCCAGCCACCGTGCGGCTCACGCGGGTCAGCGCGGCCTCGGCGGCGGCGGTCACTTCCGGGTCTGGCTCGGCATAGATATCGGCGAATTGGTGATCGGCGACCAGTGCCTCGGCCTCGGCATCGGTCAGGCGCTGCGGCACCTCTCCGGCGGCGGCCAGCGTCGCATAGGCTTCTTCGCGCTTGGCGGGATCGGCCATCGCGGCAAGCGGCAGTCCGCCCACCTGACCATCCTTCACATGCGCGGCCAGAGCCTGCTGCATCTCGGAGGCCGAAATCCGCGCCGGCGCCATATCGGCCGAGACCAGCATCGCATAGGCCTCGTCTTCGGAAATATCGCGGCCCGGCTTGAGCGTCTTGGCGACATTGCCCTCGGGCGCGCCTTCAAAGACCTTGCGGGTCGTCGCCACCAGAGGGTTCAGCGTGGCACGGAAATCCAGCCCCAGATCGGCCCCGAAACTGTCGATCGCGGCGACGCGCTCCTCGGCATCCTTGCCGAAGCGGATCGTCAGCAAACGCTCCAGACGCTGCTTCTCCGCCTTGATCGAAGGGTCGGGCTCGTCGGGGATCGAGGCGCGCAGGGGCTCCAGATGCGACGCCTCGCCGTTACGGTCGATCGCGGTCAGCGCCTCGCGGCGTTTCTTCGGATCGGGATCGCTGAGCAGGAACCGCACCAGCGCCACGCCGATCTCGGCGCGCACGCCGGAATTGGGCTTCACCTCGTCGATATCGGATTTCGGCGCGGTGCCCGCAGGCTCTCCGGTGACCGGATCGCTCAGTTGGTATTCGCTGCCGGATTTCTTCACGATGAAGAAGGAGCCGTCGCTTTCGCGCAGCCCGACGCGCTTGTCGGCCCAGGCCTGCAGGAAGCGCGAGGCCCCCTCGCCCGAAGCAGCGATTGCCTCGATCACCGGGCCGATGGTGCGGCGCGACGGCTTGGCGACCTGCTTGGCATAGTCCTGAAGAACGGCGCGCAGCCCGAACGTCTCGCTTTGCGTGGCCTCCGCCTGCGGCGCGCTGCCCGCGTCCTGCGCCAGCCCGGGCACGGCCAGTGCCAGAACAATCCCGAGCGCGATCAAAAACTTGCGCATCCCGTCCCCTTAGGATGAAACGGCCGGGAGAGGCGCACCCCTCCCGGCCAAGATACGATCAGTAGTTCGATTTCTTCTGAACGCAGGTTTCGGTCTCGGTGTTGTACATGCCGCAATCGAGCCCCGGCCAATCAGACTTGAGTACCGCCGATTCCGGCAGGAAGTCGGTCCACGCGTCGCCCGGCACCGGATCGGTCTGGCTGATGATGTCGAACTGACCGTCTTCCTGAATTTCGCCGATCAGTACCGGCTTGGTCAGGTGGTGGTTCGGCAGCATCTTCGCGGTGGAGCCGGTGAGGTTCGGGAACTCCTGTCCCGGCATCGCAGCGATGACCTTGTCGACGTCAGTGGAGCCGACCTGCTCGACCGCCTGCACCCACATGTTGAAGCCGATATAGGTGGCTTCCATCGGGTCGTTCGTCACGCGGCTGTCGTCGCCGGTAAATTCGTGCCACTGCTTGATGAAGGCCGCGTTCTCGGGCGTGTCGGCGCTCTCGAAGTAGTTCCAGGCGGCCAGCTGACCGACAAGGTTCTTGAGATCGGCGTCGCCGAGACCGGACAGCTCCTCTTCGCCGACCGAGAAGGCCACGACGGGGATATCCTCGGCGGTGATGCCGGAGGCTGCGAGTTCCTTGTAGAAGCCGATATTCGCGTCGCCGTTGATCGTCGAGATCACGCCGACCTTCTTGCCGTCCGCGCCGAGCGCCTTCACGTCGGAGACGATCTTCGACCAGTCCGACTGACCGAAGGGGGTGTAGTTCACGAAGATATCTTCCTTCGCGATGCCCTTGTCCTGCAGGTAGGCTTCGAGAATGTTGTTCGTGGTGCGCGGATAGACATAGTCCGTGCCCAGCAGCGCGAATTTCTCGACGCCAAGCTCTTCGAGGAAGTAATCGACCGCCGGGATCGCCTGCTGGTTCGGGGCAGCGCCGGTATAGAACACGTTGCGCGAGCTTTCCTCGCCCTCGTATTGCACCGGGTAGAACAGCAGGCCGTTGAGTTCCTCAAGGACCGGCAGCACCGATTTCCGCGACACGGACGTCCAGCAGCCGAAGATCACGTCGACCTTGTCCACGGTGATCAGCTCGCGCGCTTTTTCCGCGAACAGCGGCCAGTCCGAGGCCGGGTCGACCACGACCGCCTCAAGCATCTTGCCGTTGATGCCGCCTTTCTTGTTCTGCTCCTCGACCAGCATCAGGACCGTGTCCTTGAGCGTGGTTTCCGAGATCGCCATCGTGCCCGATAGCGAGTGCAGGACGCCCACCTTGATCTTGTCGTCTTCCTGCGCGAAGGCGAGGCCCCCGCTCATCGAGATGGCCCCGGCCAGCGCCGCGGACATCATCAGTTTACGCCGATTGATCATTTCATTTCCCTCGTTCACGTCAGCCCCGCGCGGCCCTTCAAGGGCTCATTCTGCGGGTGCCGAACCTCCACTATTGCCACCGGTCTCGGGACATCCCATCGACCCCGCGCCACACATCAAGGCGCCTCCGACATCCAAACCCTCACGCTGCAGCGCGGCAAAAAATTCCGGCACCGCGCAGCAAAAAACCCGCCGGTTGGGCGGGTCTGCCGAAGTTTTCGCACAAATTCTGTCTTTTCGCCCAATAGATGGGCGAATGTTTCGCGGTCAGGCTGGAATCGGCTTCAACGCCAATCCGCCCTCACGCTCGAGAAACGCGACGACCTCGTCGATGCCCGCGCCTTGGCGCAGCCGCGCCATCACATAGGGTTTGCTTCCCCGCGCGGCCTGCGTATCCGCCTCGAGCTGCGCCAGATCGACGCCCACATGCGGCGCGAGGTCCACCTTGTTCACCACCAGAAGATCGGACTTGGTCAGCCCCGGTCCGCGTTTGCGCGGGATATCCTGCCCCGCCGCCGTGTCGATCACGTAGATCGTCAGATCGGCCAGTTCCGGCGAGAAGGTCGCGGCCAGATTGTCGCCGCCGCTCTCAATCAGCACCAGTTCCAGATCGGGGAGCTTCGCGGTCAGATCGGCGATGGCCGCGAGGTTGATCGACGCATCCTCGCGGATCGCCGTATGCGGGCAGCCGCCCGTCTCGACGCCGCGAATACGCTCGCCCGGCAGCACCTGCGCGCGCATCAGTGCCTCTGCATCCTCGCGCGTATAAATATCGTTCGTCACCACCGCCATCGACACGCGCGCGGCCAAGGCCCGCGCCAGTTGCTCGGTCAGCGTGGTCTTGCCCACGCCCACCGGTCCGCCAATTCCCACGCGCAAAGGTCCGTTGCCCATATCTTCACCTCAAGTCTTGAAGAGACGCACATCGAGCGTCTCGTGTTTCATGGCCGAAACCTCGGCGCGAAAGGCGCTGAAGCTCAGGTCCGTCAGTTCCGCCTGCGCCGCGCGTGCCGCGATCTCGGCGATTTTTCCGTGCAGGTCGCTCAAGACCGTCTGCCCGGCGATTTGTCCCAAAGGGACAAGTCTGACCGCTGCGGAGACTAGGTTCGAAGCGAAAGAATGTTGGAAAAGTGAAATCACCTGCTCCGCGGGAAGGTCCAGATCGCGCGCCGCTTCGGCCACGGCGACCGGCAGCACTCGCGGCGGCAGTTTGACGCCCCGCAACCCCGCCTGCGCCAGCGTGAAGGCGGCGCCCTGCTCCGCCGTCTCGCGCAGCCGCTCGGCCGAGCCCGCCATCGCACGTCCCAGCGCATCCAGCTCGTCGAGATCGCCGCCGCGCAGCCCGCAGGCCAGCAGCACCGCATCCGACCAGCCCGCGCCATGCTCCAGCACATCGCCCAGCCAAATCGCGAACGCCGCCGCATCCCCGATCTCGCCCGCGGCCACTGCCTGCTCAAGCCCATGAGAATAGGCGAACGCCCCGGTCGGAAAGGCCGGGGAGAGCCATTGCATCAGCGACAGGGGCGCGGTCGGATCAGGCATGGTCGTGATGGTGGTCGTGGCCGTGCGAATGGTCGTGGTCATGCGAATGGGAATGCCCAGGGCCATGCGAATGCCCGTGTTCATGCCCCATCGTGCGCCCCATCCCATAGGCGCCACCCTCGGGCTGGAAGGTCTCGACCGCGGACGCGACCTCGGCCCCCAACTGCTTCAGCATCGCCTCCAGGACGTGATCGGCGCGGATCACCAGCCGGTCCGCCTCGATCTGGCACGGCGTGTGACGGTTGCCGATATGCCAGGCCAGCCGCGTCAGATCGCCCGTCACCACCAGCACCGGCTCCAGCGCCGGGCGCACCTCGATGAACCGCCCGTCTTCGAGCACGAAGGCCTCGCCGCCCGTCAGGTTCGTCACCTCCGGCAGGTCCACAAGAAACCCCGCGCCCGAGCCTGCGACCAGCCGCTTGCGGCGCAGGAAACGCCCCTCGTAATCCAGCGCCACATGGTCCACCGCCGCCTGCCACGCACCCTTGGGCGCCACTTTTTCAGCCTTGGGATAATCGCTCATTGTCTTGCACCCTTTAACGATTTCTCAAACCTCCCGCCGCAGCATGCTAGCAGCGAAGGAGATTTCGATGTTCCATCATTGCTTCGACCCACGCGCCCCCGCGGACGAGCTGGCCCAGATCCGCGCCCAGATCGCGCGATTGCGACGCCGCGAGGCCGAACTGCGGGAGGCTTACCTCACCCGGCCCGACATGCCCTGCCTCGGCCGCTGGACGAAGGTCGAGATCGTCACCAGCCGCCGCAAAGTATTCGAACCGCGCCTCCTGCCCCCCGAAATCCGCAACGATACGGCCTTTCAGCGCGAGAAGGTCACCCGCAGATTGCAAACGTCGCCGCACGAACCGGCGAGTTGCCTGCTCCCGGAACTCGTCGCGGAAGCGCCTGCCGACGCTGGGCTGCGCCTCGTATCCAGCCGCTGACCCCATCCTCAGAACAGGAAATACCGCTGCGCCAGCGGCAGAACCTCCGCCGGTTCGCAGGTCAGCAATTCGCCATCCGCACGCACTTCGTAAGTCTCGGGATGGACGTCGATCTCGGGCGTCGCAGCGTTGTGGATCATCTGCGCCTTGCCGATGCCGCGCGTGCCCTCGACGGCCAGCGTCTGTTTCTGGAGCCCAAGTCTCGCAGCCAGCCCGTTGGCTTGCGCCGCCTGACTGATGAAAGTGACCGAGCTTGCGTGCCGCGCCCCGCCAAGCGCCCCGAACATGTTGCGCGTGTAGAAAGGTTGCGCCGGGATCGAGCCGTTCGGGTCGCCCATCTGCGCCGAGACGATCGAGCCGCCAATCAGCACCATGTCGGGCTTCGCGCCGAAGAAGGCCGGGTTCCACAGCACCAGATCGGCGCGCTTGCCGACCTCGACCGAGCCGATATGCTGGCTCATACCGTGGGTAATCGCCGGGTTGATCGTGTATTTCGCGATGAACCGCTTCACCCGCACGTTGTCATTATCGCCCTGCTCTTCCGGCAGACGCCCGCGCTGCTTGCGCATCTTGTCCGCCGTCTGCCAGCAGCGGATGATCACCTCGCCCACGCGGCCCATCGCCTGACTGTCCGAGCTGATGATCGACATCGCGCCCATGTCATGCAGGATGTCTTCGGCCGCGATCGTCTCTTTCCGGATGCGGCTTTCCGCGAAGGCCACATCCTCGGGCACCTTGTTATCAAGGTGGTGGCACACCATCAGCATATCGAGGTGCTCTTCGATCGTGTTGCCCGTATACGGCCGCGTCGGATTCGTCGACGACGGGATCACGTTCGGCGCGCTCACCACCTTCAGGATGTCCGGCGCATGACCGCCCCCTGCCCCTTCGGTGTGGAAGGCGTGGATCGTCCGGCCCTTGATCGCGGCCAGCGTATTCTCGACGAAGCCGCTCTCGTTGAGCGTGTCGGTGTGGATCATCACCTGCACGTCCATGTCGTCGGCCACCGACAGGCAGCAGTCAATCGCGCCCGGCGTCGTGCCCCAATCCTCGTGCAGCTTCAGCGCCGCAGCACCGCCCTCGACCATCTCGACCAGCGCCTCGGGGCGCGAGGCATTACCTTTGCCTGACAGCGCGAGGTTGACCGGCAGCGCATCGAAGGCCTGCAACATCCGCGCGATATGCCACGGCCCCGGCGTGCAGGTCGTGGCCAGAGTGCCATGCGCAGGCCCCGTGCCACCGCCCAGCATCGTCGTGATGCCGGAGGCCAGCGCATCCTCGATCTGCTGCGGGCAGATGAAGTGAATATGAGCGTCGAACCCGCCCGCGGTCAGGATTTTTCCTTCCCCGGCAATGACTTCCGTGCCCGGCCCGATGATGATGTCGACATTCGGCTGGGTATCCGGATTGCCAGCCTTGCCGATCGCCGCGATCTGCCCATCCTTCAGGCCGACATCCGCTTTGTAGATCCCCGAATGATCCACGATCAGCGCATTGGTGATCACCGTATCGACCGCGCCGCCCGCGCGGGAGACCTGGCTCTGCCCCATGCCGTCGCGGATCACCTTGCCGCCGCCGAACTTGACCTCCTCGCCATAGGTGGTCAGGTCGCGCTCGACCTCGATGATCAGATCGGTGTCGGCGAGCCGCACCCGGTCGCCGGTGGTGGGGCCGAACATATCGGCATAGGTGCTACGCGAGATCGAAGCCGGCATCAGAGCGCCCCCATAACTTTCTGATTGAATCCATAGACTTCACGCGACCCGCGATAGGGCACCAGCCGCACTTCGCGACTCTGGCCCGGCTCGAACCGCACCGCCGTTCCGGCCGCAATGTCCAGCCGGTAACCGCGTGCGGCGTCCCGGTCGAATTCCAACCCCGGATTGGTCTCCGCGAAATGGTAATGCGAGCCGACCTGCACCGGTCGGTCGCCGGTATTGGCGACCATCAGCGTGATCGCCTCGCAGCCCTCATTCAGCGTGATCTCGCCCACAGCGGGCAGGATTTCTCCGGGGATCATCGGCTCACTCCTTGTTGCGGCGCAGCGCGCGCGCCAATTCCGGTCCGACATAGGCGACCACTGCGAGCGCAAGCAGCCCGATCAGCGGACCGTCGTGGAAAAACCATGTGCTTCCCGCGCCGTGGCCGGGATGGGCCAGTGCGGCTGTGGGGGCGAGGACGGCGAGTGCAGCTACAAATTTCATCGGACGGCCTTTCATTAGCAGAACTTATTTTGGATCGGTCTGTATAAGCTGAACTTATCTCAGCGGATCGGATGATGGACGGTGACGAGCTTCGTCCCGTCCGGGAAGGTCGCTTCGACCTGAATGGAATGGATCATCTCGGGGATGCCCTCCATGCATTGATCGGCCGAGATCACCCCTGCCCCCGCCTCCATCAGATCGGCGACGGAGCGGCCCTCGCGGGCCCCCTCGACGACGAAATCCGAAATGATTGCAATGGCTTCCGGGTGATTGAGCTTCACGCCGCGTTCCAGCCGGTTGCGCGCGACCATCGCGGCAACGCTGATCAGCAGCTTGTCCTTTTCCCTCGGTGTCAGGTTCATCGTATTTCCTCAGATCTGCCACACGCGCGGCGCCGCTTGGTCGCGCCGCAACGCATTGAAAAGTCGTAGAATTTGTCGCCGCATCGGCCAGCCGTCCTGCGCGAGCAGACGAATGACGCATTTGCCGTCGAAGCCCGAAGCCGCTCCCTCGACGCCCGGCTCATCGAGCACCGCGCGCAGGGGCTCCACCGCGTCTTCCGCGCCTTGCCGACACAGAACGAGCGTCGCAAAAGCACGGGCCTCTCCCAGAACGGCGCTTCGGCCCCCCTTTGCCAAAATGTCGGAATTCAACAAGAAGGGCTCGAAAAACACTGGCTTTCCGGCGCGTTCGATCCGGCGCATGTCGAAAAACTGTAAGTCCCGCACCTGCTCGCCCATCGCGGCCCGGCCCAGCACCACTGCCTCGAGCATCAGGCAGGACGCATTGGAGGCCAGCGAGATCGTCGTGTCGCGGGCCAGCTTCGCGCGGTCGAAGAGGATCGTCTCCTGCGGCAGCCAATCCAGATGGCAGCCGGAGCCGACACTGTGCCGCACCTCAACCTGCGCAGGCCCATCGTCGGCGCGATAGGCACGCTCGGCGGCTTGTGTCGTCGCGACGAGCATTGCGCCCGCGTCCAGTTCGGTTTCGTAGGACAGCGTATCGCCAGAGGTCAAACCACCGGAAGTATTCAGGAAAACCACCTCCGGCAAACCGGGAACGCGCGGCAGAATGGCCTTGGCAGACCCGCTTTGGTGCAATCCGGTCAGCCGCGCGCCGGAAAAGCCGGCCCGCGCCGCGCCGCGCGAACGCTGCATCCGGACGGCAGATTTGGTCTGAAGCTTCGCGTCGAACATCGGTCCCTCCGCTTCGATCCAAGACCGCGGCAACGGGGCGGTCCATGCCCTGCACGCGCAGATCCGGCTTTGATCGATGCGGAGCGACGGCCGTGCCTATTTGGCGCGCAGTTCGCCCCTTTTTTAAGCCAATATGAATCAGCCCAAGGGACCGGGGCGGCGTTCCTCGCTGAGGAGCACATTCGCCTCCACCTGACCGACCCCGGGCAAGGTCATGATACGACGCCGCAGGACCCGCTCAAAGTCAGGCAGATCACGGGCGGTGACGCGTAGCCGGTAATCAAAAAGCCCGAGGACGTGTTGCACGAGCTGCACCTCTGGGATCGCGGTGACCGCGCGCTCGAAATCCTCGAGGCTGACGCGGCCCTTCGCCGCGAGTTTCACGCCCAGAAACACCGTCACCCCGAAGCCAAGCGCCTCGGGATCGACGATCACGCGCCGGCCGGCGATGACTCCCGCCTCCTGCATGCGACGGATTCGCCGCCATGTCGCGGGCTGCGAGAGGCCAAGCTTGCGGCCCAGAGCGCCCGCACTTTGCGTGGAATCGCGACTCAGCGCGCGCAGCAACTGGCGGTCCAGATCGTCGAGATCGAGGCTCATATCGGCAGCTCCGCGCTGGACTTGATCGTCGCGATGAGCATCAGCGCGTCGAGTTCGGAGATATGCGGCAGGGTCAGGATGCGATTGCGGTAAATCTCCTGATAATGCGCCATGTCGCGGGCGATCACCTGCAGGCGCATATCGGTGGAACCGAGGAAGCTCTGGATTTCAATAACTTCGGGAACCTCGCGCGCGGCGGCGATGAATTCGTCGAAGGCGCGCGGATTGGTTTTGTCCAAGGTGAAGCGCAGAGACACCTCGACCGCCCAGCCGAGAGCGTGCCAGTCGATCAGCGCCTCTTCGCCACGGATCACGCCCCCTTCGCGAAGCTTCTCGATCCGGCGCCAACAGGTCGCGGGCGTCACGCCTGCGCGTTCGGCCAGTTCGGCAGAAGGAAGCCCCGGCTCCGCCATCATCTGACGCAATATCCGGCGGTCCGTATCGTCAATCTGCATGAATTTTCCGATATTGTCTAAGTGTGCGAATGAATTTTACCCGCTTTAGCGAATATTCTCAACTTCTGAACGCATATTCGCGAAGAACCTCCTATTCTCACACTCAGACAAAAAGGAGGAACGCCATGCGCGTCTATTATGATCGCGATTGCGATGTGAACCTGATCAAGGACAAGAAAGTCGCCATTCTCGGCTACGGCTCGCAGGGCCACGCACACGCGCTGAACCTGCGCGACTCGGGCGCGAAGAACGTGGCCGTTGCGCTGCGTGACGGCTCGCCCTCGAAAGCGAAAGCCGAAGCCGAAGGCCTGCAGGTTATGGGCATCGCCGAAGCGGCTGCCTGGTGCGATGTGATCATGTTCACCATGCCCGACGAACTTCAGGCCGAGACCTACAAGAAGTATGTCCATGAGAACCTGAAAGAAGGCTCGGCGATCGCGTTCGCCCACGGCCTGAACGTTCATTTCGGCCTGATCGAGCCGAAGCCCGGCATCGACGTGATCATGATGGCGCCGAAAGGCCCGGGTCACACCGTGCGCGGCGAATACACCAAGGGCGGCGGCGTGCCCTGCCTCTTCGCGGTCGAGAATGACGCGACCGGCAAGGCGCAGGACATCGCGCTGAGCTACTGCTCGGCCATCGGTGGCGGCCGCTCGGGCATCATCGAGACCAACTTCCGTCAGGAATGCGAAACCGACCTGTTCGGCGAGCAAGCGGTTCTCTGCGGCGGCCTCGTCGAGCTGATCCGCATGGGCTTCGAGACCCTCGTGGAAGCCGGTTACGAGCCGGAGATGGCCTATTTCGAGTGCCTCCACGAAGTGAAGCTGATCGTCGACCTGATCTATGAAGGCGGCATCGCGAACATGAACTACTCGATCTCGAACACGGCCGAATACGGCGAGTATGTCTCGGGTCCGCGCATCCTCCCCTACGAGGAAACCAAGAAGCGCATGAAGGACGTCCTGACCGACATCCAGACCGGCAAGTTCGTGCGTGACTTCATGCAGGAAAACGCGGTCGGCCAGCCCTTCTTCAAGGCGACCCGTCGCATCAACGACGAGCACGAGATCGAGCAAGTCGGCGAGAAGCTTCGCGCCATGATGCCCTGGATCTCCAAGGGCAAGATGGTCGACAAGTCGCGCAACTGATCTGCACGGCTTCCACGAAGTCGAACCTCCGGCCTAAGTGCCGGGGGTTCTTTTTTTCGCCGGGTTACACCCAGTAGCTCGCGCCATTGGCCATGTTCATCGTCACGCCCCAGGCGAGGTAGAAGAGCCACGCGCCGGTCAGGAGCTGGAACACGCCGCCGGTTTTCTCCGCCGCCTCGCTATTGGTCCAGCGGGCGCCCAGCTCGGCGAGATAGATCAGCATCAGGCCGATGAAGAGGATCGCGGCCGGGATGTCGCCATTGCCCCAGAACGAGATGGTGCCCATCGCGCTCAGCCCGAACAGCGGAATCGCCATCCACGCCTCCGGCCCGGGATCGGAATGGGTGTAGCGTCGCAGGCCGATGACGAACCAGTGGATGCCGTAGAGAGAGAACGCGACCGCCGCCATGTAAAGCGGGGCCGCGTTGGCGAAGACCGGGAACCAGGTCAGGCCGATCATCAGATAGATGCCGGTCAGAAGCTGCCCGAAGCCACCGAGGAAGATGCCCCAGAGGCCCAGGGTTCGTTCCTGCGCCAGCGGGTCACCCGACCAGCTCGGCCCATTGGCGACGGCCGCACCGCCCTGAACGAAATAGTTGATCGAGAGGGACAGGAAGCCGACTGCGAGCGGCCAGAAATCGGATGTGGGAAATAAGGACGATTGGTCCATGACGCGCCTCCATAAATTTCGTCCCTCCACTGCCCCAAGGCGGCGGAAAGCCTTGAAGTTCAGTCACGTTTTGGTCACTTCAGGCGCGACCGCGGCAGCGCGCCGCCTTGCGGGGCCACGGCGTTCTTGTCACAGTTCCGCGAATTGAAAGGGAAGCAGATGGCCGGACCCGACCACGACGAACTCGAAGCGATCTTCGAGGAGCGCGCAAAATTCTTCACCCCGAAATGGTTCGGCGATCTCTTCGCCGGACGGCTCGCGCCGGGAGATACGTTCTGGGCTGGCAATTACGGACCCGCGCTGGTGGTGGTGCCGCTGATCGTGATCCTGGCATTGTTCACCGCACTGATCTCGCCGGGCCATCTTGGCGGGTTCTTCGGAAGCTTCGCCGTGGCGGCCGGGATCTACCGGATCGCGGTGCTGGTCGGGCTCATCCGTTCGGTCTGGCGCGCGGAGGCGGGTCCGACATTCTGGCGGTGGGCGGGCGTGCTCTGGACCGTGTTCGAAGCGGTTGCCCTGATCTGGCTGGGGCTGGACCTCTTCGGCCAGTAAGCAAATGGGGGCGCGACGCCCCCTAATTCGCTCTTCCAATATATCCCCGGGGGCGGTCGCAGGCCGGGGGCAGCCCCCCCTTAGGCGGTTTCGGCCTCGACGGCGGCGACGATGCTGTCGACCGTCGCTTCCAGAAGCGTTTCGTCCTCGCATTCCGCCATCACGCGGATCAGCGGTTCGGTCCCCGACTTCCGGATCAGCAACCGGCCCTGACCGTTCAGGCGGGTCTCCGCATCCAATATCGCTTTTGCAACATTATCGGCGCTCAAAGGCTCCTGCCCCGCCTGATACCTTACGTTTTTCAACATTTGCGGCACGGTCTCGAATTGCCGCACAAGGTCGGAGGCGCGCTGACCTGTCTCGACCATCGCGGCGAGGAATTGCAGCCCTGCCATCAGCCCGTCGCCTGTCGTGGCGTAGTCGGTCATCACGATATGGCCCGACTGCTCGCCGCCCAGGTTGAAGCCGCCCTCACGCATCCGCTCGACCACGTAGCGGTCGCCGACCTTGGTGCGCTCGAGCCGCAGCCCCTCGGCCTCTAGGAAGCGCTCCAGCCCGAGATTGGACATGACGGTCGCCACCAGCGCGCCGCCCGAAAGCTGCCCCGACTGCGCCCAGCGTTTCGCGAAGAGCGCCATGATCTGATCGCCATCCGCGACATGGCCGGTTTCGTCGATGATCATTACCCGGTCGGCATCGCCGTCGAGCGATATCCCGAGATCGGCGCCATGCGCCACCACGGCCTCGGCGCAGGTGCTGACATGGGTCGAGCCGCATCCGTCATTGATGTTGCGCCCGTCGGGCGAGACGCCCACGGGGATCACCTCGCAACCCAATTCCCAAAGCACGTCCGGCGCCGCACGATAGGCCGCCCCGTTGGCGCAATCGACGACCACTTTGAGGTCGGGTTTGCGCAGCTTCGGGAAGGTGGTCTTGGCATATTCGACATAGCGCCCAAGACCATCGTCGATCCGCTTGGCGCGACCGATATTCTCGGGGCGCGCGAGCCGGATCTCGGTGTCGAGCATCGCCTCGATCTTGGTCTCGGCCTCGTCGCTGAGCTTGAACCCGTCGGGGCCGAAGAACTTGATCCCGTTATCCTTGGCCGGGTTGTGGCTGGCGGAGATCATGATGCCCATATCCGCGCGCATCGAGCGGGTCAGGTAGCCCACGGCGGGCGTCGGCACCGGGCCGAGCAGCAGCACGTTCATCCCCGTCGAGGTCAGGCCCGCGGTCAGCGCGTTCTCGAACATGTAGCCCGAGAGCCGCGTGTCCTTGCCGATCACGACGCGGTGGCCGCGTGAGTCGTCCTGCCGGAAATAGCGGCCCGCCGCAGCGCCCAGTTTCAGCGCCATCTCTGCGGTCATGTGCCCGGAATTGGCCTCGCCGCGCACACCATCGGTACCGAAAAGCTTCCTGCTCATTCCTCGAATCCTCTCTTGATCGCGTCCCAGAGACGGATGGCTTGGGCGATCTCGGCCACATCGTGGACGCGGTGAATCTGGATGCCTTGATCGAGCCCGGCGAGTGTCACCGCCAGCGTACCGGGCGCGCGCTGATCGGCCTCTTCCGCGCCGCCCACGGCCCCGATGAAGCGTTTGCGCGATACGCCGAGCAGGACAGGGCAGCCCAGCCCGTGAAACAGGCTGAGTCCACGGATCAGGGCAAGGTTGTGCTGCGCGGTCTTGCCGAAGCCGATGCCGGGATCGGCGATGATCGCCTCGCGTGCGATGCCGTAATCCTCGGCCAGCGCGATGCGGTCCTCGAGGTAGTCGTAGACGTCGAGCAGCACATCCGTGTAGCGCGGATCGTCCTGCATCGTCTCGGGCAGGCCCTGCGCGTGCATCAGGCAGATCGGCGCGCCGGAGACCTGCGCGACCTCGACCATCGCCGGATCGAATTCCATCGCGGAGACGTCGTTGAGCATCGCGGCCCCGGCCTCCAGCGCCTGATCGGCAACCAACGATTTGCGGGTGTCGATGGATATCGGCGCGTCGAAATCTGCATCGCGCAGCGCGGCGATCACGGGTGCGGTGCGGGCGATCTCTTCGTCCTCCTCCACCTCGGTCGCGCCGGGACGTGTCGACTCGCCGCCGATATCGAGAATGTCCGCGCCCGACTTGCGCAAGTCGAAGGCGCGTTCGATCGCGGCGTCCTCGACGTCGAAGCGCCCGCCATCGGAGAAGCTGTCAGGCGTGACGTTCAGGATGCCCATGATCCGCGGCGCATCGAGCGTGATCCCGGCGACCGAGGTGCGCGGATTGCACAGCCGCTCCATCACCTCTTCGGGCAGATGGGCCGCGGGTATGATCTCGGGCTCGCCGTCGCGGCGTAGAAGCTCCACCTCGTCGAACCAGCACCACCCCCCCGCGAGGGTCAGTGCCGTGTCTGGACGGGCGGAGTCGGTTCGGGCGATCGGGCGATAGTAGAGCTTCTCCATACGCTCCATTCACCCGATTGCGTGCGAGAGTTCAAGACGTTCAGAGCGGGCGCGTCTCTACCGGCACGCGGCTTCCTGCCGGGGCTGAAACAGTCCCGTGAAGTTCCAGCCGGGTCGCGGCCATCTGCTCGGCCAGCCAGAGCGCCAGCGCCATCGCGTCGCGGGCGGGGCTTTTCGGACCGTCGGTTGCGTCCAGCACGATCTTGGAGGGCGCCCAGACGACCATCTGGCCGTGGCGCATCGCCCAGTCGATCTCGGTGCGCGTCGCCACCACGACGCAGCGCGGATCGCGCGCAGCAAGACGCCAGGCGTTCTGCTCGATCGCGAGAAGGTCGATGCGGCGCTGCGTTGGTCCCTGCCCGCTTTCGGGAACCTCTCCGTCAGGGAGCCCCACCGCGAGGATGACCGGGTGGCCCGCCTCCTGCAGCACGTCGAGCCGCGCCGACAGGTCCGGCGAGTCGATGGCCGCGTTCGAGAGATAGGCGACGATCGGGTGCAGGCTTTCCTCCACCCCGCTCGCGTCGATGCTTTTCACCGGGACGGAGGCGCGGGAGCGCACGATCTCGACGCCGAGCGCGCCGGGGCCGCGGTCGAGCTTCTCGATCCGCACGAAGACGCGCATCGCCTGCGGGCTCGCGAGGATGCGCTCCGCCACGCCGGCGGCGAGCGTCTCCAGAAGGTTCACCCGCTCTTCGGCCAGCTCCGCCGCGATCGCCTCGGTGATACGGTCGTAGGACAGGATGCGGTCCACATCGTCCTCGAGCGGCTCCGGCGTCGGCCGAACCTCCACCACGACATTGAATTGCAGACGTTGCGTATGGCCGCGCTCCTGCTGGAAGGCGCCGATATCGGCCTCCACCACATGGTCGCGCAGCGAGATGCGATCCCGGGGATCGGTGGGCGCAGATGCGGCCGCCCGCGCTTCGGGATGCGAGAAGGCGAGGGAAATGTCGGAACTCATGCGCGCCTCGGGAATTTTTCAGTCATGTCGAGCAAGTCGAGCATAGGAAAAGGGCGGACCGAAGCCCACCCTCAACCGTCGTTTCATCGCCTGCCCGCGACTCGGGCCTCCGAAGACGCGGCCTCAGTTCGAGGCGGTGCGCACCGGGTTGGCGTAGAAGATGTGATGGCCGATCGACGCGGTCTTCGCAAAGCGGCGCGACCAGCTCGGGCGTACCGCGCGGGTATGGAAGTACGTCGCCCCTTCGGTCAGCGAGCGCGGCGCGCCGTCGATCATCGCCCGGGCGACTTTCGCGACCTCGGCGAAGGCCCCCTTGTTGTGGACCGTATCGGCGCGACCGTCGCAGTACCAGCTGAACTGGCACGCGCGCGAGTTGCCCTGATGGACGACGCCGCAAATCGAGCCGGGGAAGCGCGGATCGTCGACACGGTTCAGGATGACCTCGGCGACGGCCTGCTGGCCCTTCACGCTTTCTCCACGCGCCTCGAAGTAAAGCGCCTGCGAGAGACATTCGAATTGTTTGTCGCCCTTCGCAGCGGGTTGCTCGGACAGCCATTTGGCAGAAAGGACATCCGGCAGAGTAGCATGCTTCTTGGACCGGGCCGGCGCCATCGTGAGCGCGGTGACCCGTCGTTTGTCGATCGCGCTCATCGCGGAGCGCTCCGTCCACAGAACCGACATCAGTCCTTGTTCGGCGACCTCAGTGGGGTCGTTCGACTGGCTTACCGTGACTTCGGCACGCAAGCCTCCGGCGAGGGCGAGGAGGATGACAGCACCCCCCGTCCAGCTTTTCAGCAGTGACATGGTTTTCTTCCGATAAGAACAATCGCCGCGCACCCCCCATTGAGCCGCGACGGCGCATCGCTTACCCGAGCGAGCTACCCATGTCTAGGTTTTCACGCAAATATGCGCAGCCCCCTGCGGAGCCACGGCGGATTCTTGCCAAAATGCACGGTGATTTGCGTGCTATGTCCCTCGTCAGTCGCATACCGCGATGAGCGCCGATTTGCCAATGGTATTTGAGAAAAACCGCCGAAATTCCGCCTCTGTGACATTACCTTTACGGAAAGGATCGTCCGCGCGGCGCCAAGAGTGCGAAATGGGCAGCGGCGAGACGGGCGACCGGCACCCGGAAGGGCGAACAGGAGACATAATCGAATCCCGCAGCCCGGCAGAAGGCGATTGATTCGGGGTTTCCTCCATGCTCTCCGCAGACCGAGATCGTGACATCGGGCCGGGCCGAGCGTCCGCGCGCGGCCCCGATCAGCAGCAACTCCCCCACCCCTTCGACGTCGAGAATGTGGAACGGGTCTTCCGCGTAGACCTGCTGGTTGACGTAGGTCGACATGAAGCGCCCCGCGTCGTCGCGTGAGAGGCCGTAGGTCATCTGTGTGAGGTCATTGGTCCCGAAGGACAGGAAAGCCGCGTGCTCGGCAATTTCGCCAGCGCGGAGCGCCGCCCGGGGCGTCTCCACCATCACGCCGAGGCGGTAGGTGAAGTCTGCTTTGGTCTCGGTGCGCACGGCGGCCGCCACGGCGTCGATGCGAGTCTTCACGATCTCCACCTCGCGCGAGGCGGAAACGAGCGGAATCATGATCTCCGGCACCACCTCGGCGCCCCGGCGGAGCGCCTCCACGGTCGCCTCGAAGATGGCGCGAGCCTGCATGTCGTAGATCTCGGGCACGGTCACGCCCAGACGCACGCCGCGCATCCCCAGCATCGGGTTGAACTCGGACAATGCCTCCACCCGGCGCGTGACCTCCGACAGCGGGCGATCCAACGCCTCGGCCAGTTCGCGCATCCCCTCGCGGTCATGCGGCAGGAATTCGTGCAAAGGCGGGTCGAAGAGGCGGATACAGACCGGCTCGCCCTTCATCAACTCGAACAGCGCCCCGAAATCGGCCCGCTGCATCGGTAGCAGCCGTTCGAGAGCGGCGCGGCGATCCTCCGGCCCGTCGGCGAAGATCATCTCGCGCATCACCGTCAGGCGGTCTTCGTCGAAAAACATATGCTCGGTCCGGCACAGCCCGATCCCGTCGGCCTCGAACATCAGCGCGGTGCGCGCGTCCTCGGGCGTGTCGGCATTGGCGCGGATACCGATGTCGCGCACCAGATCGGCCCAACTGAGAAGCGTGCGGAACCCGTCGTCGAGCGCCGGCGCCAACATCTCCGCCGCACCCACCAGCACCTCGCCATTGGTTCCGTCGAGCGTGATCGTGTCGCCCTCGCGGAACAACCGTCCCTTGGGGCCGCGGAACTGGCGCTCGCGGCTGTTGATCTCGATCTCGGCGCCGACGATGCAGGGCAGGCCCAGGCCGCGCGCGATCACCGCCGCATGCGAGGTCATCCCGCCGCGCTCGGTCAGCACGGCGACGGCCGCATGCATCCCGCGAATATCCTCGGGTGAGGTTTCGCGGCGCACGAGGATACAGGGCTCGTCGCGCGCAGCAGAGGCCTGCGCAGCCGCCGCAGAGAACACGATCTTGCCGGTCGCCGCCCCCGGAGAGGCCGCGATCCCGCGCGCGAGCACGTCACGCGGCGCGCGCGGATCGACCTGATAGTGCAGAAGCTCGGTGATGGCGCGCGGCTCGACGCGCAGCAGCGCATCCTCCCGCGAAATCACGTCGTCATTGGCCAAGGCTACCGCGATGCGAACAGCGGCGCGCGACGAGCGCGGCACCCGGACCGCGTCGATCACATGGACCTTGCCGCTCTCGATGGTGAACTCGATCTGCATCTCCTCGCGCAGCTTCACCCGGCAGCGCGCGCCGTAATCCTTCAGCGTGTCGAACACGCCGCTATCTGCCTCTTCCAGCGAGGCGCCGCGCGGGTCGCGCGTGAGATAGAGCGTCTCCACCGCGCTGGTGCGGCCCTGGCTCTGGCCGCGGAACCGCCCGGTGATCTGCGGCGCGCCGGTCACGCTGTCGACGAATTGCATCGTGCCCGAGCCCGACAGGCCCGGCCCTATCCCCAGCGCCATCTCTTGCACCAGAAGGCCCAGCACGGCGTCGGGCGGCGCGCCCTTGGCCTGCCGCAGGAGCCGCGCCGTCGTGCCTTCCCAGGCCCGCGCCATGGAGCGCAGCACCTCGGCCAGTTGCCGCGCGCCCGATTGCGGAAACCGCTCGTCGGTTTCTTCCTCATAGGCGTCCAGCGCCGCTTCCAATGCGCCCGGCCCCGGCTCCTGCTGGAACATGTCCGGGTCGAGCCGCGCGACATGGATCGAGTAGAGCTGCACGAAGCGAAGATAGAGCGCGTCGGCGGCCTCGGAGCCGTGCGTATTCGACAGCACCGCATGCATGTCGTCATTCATGCCGACATTGAGCACCGTGCCCGGCCCGCCCCATTCGGGATTTTCGGGGCTCGGTCGGACCGAGACCAGCATCTCCGGCCCGAAGCACTCCGCGATCGCGGTCATGTCGAAAACCTGCCCCGACGCGATCGCGCGCACCGTCTCGGCGGGCAGCGCGACGGTTTTCGGGACGGGAAGATCGAGCCGGATCAGCCGCTGAAGGCATTTCGCGCGCCAGCCGTGGCGTGCCTTATCGACCGACGCCGACGGCGCAAGGGTCACAAAATCAGCGTTTTCAACGGGTTTCTGCATCGCAGCGCGCCTTCTCTCTCGACGCAGGATAGGCTGATTCCCGCCTCTCGCAAGTGTGACATTCGGACAGAGGACGCGGCGTCACAGGACCACCCTGTTTCGGCCCTGCGACAGGAGGCGCCGTGCGGGCGCCTCCGGCGGGGATATTTACATCAAGAGGAAGGATCAGCCTTCGATCTTGGTGAGGTCGGCCACATCGAGACAGATCTGCCGGATGCGCGAAAGCAGGTTGAGACGGTTGCGCCGCAGGATCGGATTGTCGGCGTTGATCTGCACCGCCTCGAAGAAGGCGTCGATCGGCGCGCGCAAATCGGCCATGGCGGACATCGCAGCGGCGAAATCCTCTGCCTGCATTGCGGGGGCGATCTTGGCTTCGGCGGCGTCGAGCGCGGCGAAGAGGGCTTTTTCCTCGTCGGTTTCCGCGAATTTCGGATCGGCGCCGAAGCTGTATTCCACCCCGTCCTTTTCCTCGGCCTGCGTGAGGATGTTGTTCGCGCGCTTGAAGCCCTGGATCAGGTTCTCGCCGTCGTCGGTCTTGAAGAAGTCCGACAGCGCCTCGGCGCGCTTCACGACGAGGGTGAGATCGTCAGAGCCCGGCATGGCGAGCACGGCGTCGATCACGTCGTGGCGGATGCCCGCATCGCGCAGGTGGACCTTCAGGCGGTCGTGGAAGAAGGACATGAGGTCTGCGGTATCGGCCTCCGGATTACCCTTGGCAAAGACCGACTGAAGGCTCAGACGCAGACCATTCGCCAGCACCAACCGGATCACCCCCAGCGCGGCGCGACGCAGCGCGAAGGGATCCTTCGAGCCGGTCGGCTTCTCGTCGATCGCCCAGAAGCCGGTCAGCGTGTCGATCTTGTCGGCGAGCGCCACGGCGACCGAGACGGGCTCGGAGGGCACGTCGTCGGACGGGCCAAGCGGCGCGTAATGGTCGCGACAGGCATCGGCAACGGCGTCCGACAGCCCCGCCTTTTGAGCGTAGTAGCGGCCCATCACGCCCTGCAGCTCCGGGAATTCATAAACCATTTCAGAGCGCAGATCGGATTTGGCGACCCGGGCGGCCTCGGCGGCAAGGTCCGGCTTCGCGCCGACCAAGGGCGCGATTTCGCGCGCGAGGTTTTCGATCCGGCGGATACGGTCGCCTTGGCTGCCGAGCTTGTTGTGGAAGGTCACGGCGTCGAGCCCCGCGCCCATCCCTTCGAGCCCGTGCGCCTGAACGGTGCGCAGGTCGTTTTCCCAGAAGAACTTGGCGTCCGACAGACGCGCCGAGAGCACCTTCTGGTTGCCCGCGAGGATCGTCGCGCCGTGATCGGCGGTCTCGCGGTTGGCGACGGTCACGAAGCCCTCGATCCGACCGGTCTTGGGGTTCTTCACCGAGAAGAATTTCTGATGCTCTTTCATCGAGGTCTGCAGCACCTCGGGCGGCAGGTCGAGGAATTCGCCGTCGATCTCGCCCATCAGGGTGACAGGCCATTCGACGAGGCCCGAGACCTCGGCCAGAAGGCCCTTGTCCGGCACCACTTCCCAGCCCTTGGCGAAGGCCATTTGCGCGGCGTCGTGGTCGATCGCCTCGGCACGCTCATTGGGGTCGAGCATGACCTTGGCGGCTTTCAACTGCTTGGCGTAGCTCTCGTAGCCCGAGACCTGAAGCAGATCGGGCGCCATGAAGCGGTGACCGCGCGTCGTGTCGCCGGCCTTGATGCCGTCCACGTCGAGCGGCACGACGGTCGCGCCGGCCTCGTCGGTCAGGATCGCGAGGATCGAATTCAACGGGCGGACCCAGCGAAGGTTGCCCTCGCCCCAGCGCATCGATTTCGGCCAGGGGAAGTTGCGGATCGTCTTCTCCAGCACCTCGGCCACGATCTCGGTCGCGGGACGGCCGGGCTTTTCGATCACCGCGAAATAGACCTGCCCCTTCTTGTCGTCGCGCGCCTCGAGCTGATCCATCGTCAGCCCGGTCGAGCGCAGGAAGCCCTCGATCGCCTTCTCCGGCGCGTCGGTGCGCGGGCCCTTGCGCTCTTCGCGCAGGGTCGGCGAGTTGGCAGTCAGCCCCTCGACGGTCAGCGTCAGGCGGCGCGGGGTCGAGAAAGCGCCGGCGGAGGCATAGGTCAGACCCGCCTCGACGACGCCATCGGTGATCAGTTTCTTCAGATCCTCGCGGGCCTTGGGCTGCATCCGCGCGGGGATTTCTTCGGAGAACAGTTCAATCAGAAGATCGGGCATGTCATTTCTCCGCTTCGTCGTTCAGTTGGTGCCAGACATAGGCCCGGCCATCGGGATAAAGAGCCACGACCCGGTCGACGCCGGGGTGGATGTTGTGTTGCGACAGGAAGGCCACCGCGCGGCCTGCCTCGAGGTCGGCGCCGATGGTTTTCGCATCGTAGCAGTCGAACCATTTCGGGCCGATCAGCGGGGTCGGTCGGTCATAGACCTCATAGGTCTCGGTCGCCGTTGCGATCGACAGATCGGTGTCGAAGCAGGCGCGGTAGCGCAGGGGCGAGCTGTCCGCGTCGATCCCTTTGTAGCCTTCGGCGTCCAGCGGATCCTGCGTCGTGCCGTCCAGCTCCATCAGCGAGACTTTCGCCGCGTCGGAGCCCGGCGCGATCTCATCGTAATAACCGTATTCCTGCGAATAATAGACCACCGCGCCGAAGACGAGCGCGATCACCACGATGCCGCCTCCGATGAGTTTACCATTCACGCGACGGCCTCGCCGGTTTCGGTTTGGGAGGCCCCGCCTGCTTCGGTGAGCACGAAAGCGTCGGCGCACGCCTTCGCCAGCGCACGGACGCGGCCGATATAGGCCTGACGTTCGGTGACCGAGATCACGCCGCGCGCGTCGAGCAGGTTAAAGAGGTGGGACGCCTTGATGCACTGGTCATAGGCCGGGTGCGCCATGATGATCTTGCGGCCCGCGTCGTCGGTTTCAGGCGAGGCGAGGATGCGTTCGCATTCGGCCTCGGCATCCTCGAAATGGCGCAGCAGCGTCTCGGTATCGGCCACGTCGAAATTCCAGCGCGAATATTCCTGCTCGGTCTGGCGGAACACGTCGCCGTATTTCAGCGCGATCGGCGCGGACGGGTCGTTATAGGGCATGTCCATGACGTGATCGATGCCCAGCACATACATCGCCAGACGCTCGAGCCCGTAGGTCAGCTCGCCCGAGACCGGCTTGCAGTCATGGCCGCCGACCTGCTGGAAATAGGTGAACTGGCTGACTTCCATCCCGTCGCACCAGACCTCCCAGCCAAGCCCCCACGCGCCGAGCGTCGGGCTTTCCCAGTCGTCTTCCACGAAGCGGATATCATGCAATTCGGTGTCGATCCCGATCGCGCGGAGCGAGCCGAGATAGAGCTCCTGCAGGTCCGGCGGGCTCGGCTTGATGAGCACCTGATACTGATAGTAGTGCTGCAGGCGGTTCGGGTTCTCGCCATAGCGGCCATCGGTCGGACGGCGCGAGGGCTGGACATAGGCGGCCGCCCACGGCTTGGAGCCGAGCGCGCGCAGCGTCGTCGCCGGGTGGAAGGTGCCTGCCCCCACTTCCATGTCATAGGGCTGCATCACCGCGCAGCCTTTCGAGGCCCAATAGCTCATCAGGCGCAGGATGATTTCCTGAAAGGATTTCGGGGCGTCCGGGTTTGCCATATTTCGCACCTTCCGTTGAAGCGCCTTCTCTCTAGGCAAGGGGCGCGGGGGCGTCAACGCCCTGCAAGGGTTCGGGCAGGCGATCCGCGACATGCGGCGCGCAAAGCTGCGGCCCCTGCCCCACACCGGCGGATTTCGTGACCCGAACGGGGGCGTTTGGGGGGTGACCTCGGCTCGCGTTGCGCTAAGTTCGAGGGAAAAGCTTATATCATCGGGGAGTGGCAATGCGGGCAATTTCACGGACAGTTTCGATCGTCGTCGGGGCCAGCCTGACCGGCATGGTCTGGACCGGCACGGCCTGGGCCGAGGCCTGGGTACAGATCGAGGCGAAAAGCTCGCTTGCCCAAGCCGAAGCGCGCGCCCGCGACTGGGCGGGCATGTTCCCTGACACGACCGGGTTCCGGCTCGATTCCGGCTGGTATGCGATCGCGCTTGGCCCCTTTGCCGACGATGCGGAAGCGAATGCGCGGCGCCGGGTTCTGCGCCGCGAGGGTCTGATCCCGCGCGACAGTTTCGTGGCCGATGGCAACAACTTCCGCCAGCAATTCTGGCCGGTGGGCGCGACATTGAACACAGCCCCGCAGGCGACCCAGCCCGCCCCGCAAGCCGACACGCAAAGCGACGTGCGCGGCGCGCCGATGCCTGCGCCGATCGACGTGGAGCCGCTGGACGGTCCGGATGAGACGGCGCAATCGAGCGATCAGACCACGTCACCCGATGCGATGGCGAGCACACCCGATACGTCTGCCCAAGATACCACCACCGCGCCCGAAGCGCTGAACTCCGACACCACCGCGGCGACTGACGCACCGGCCCTGCGGGACGTCACCCCAGCCCCGCAAGAGGCTACGCCCGCGCCCGAGCCGGTGGAGACGCTGGCGGAGTCGCGCCGTCTCGAAGCCGCCCTCGATCCGCAGACCAAGGGCGACATCCAGACCGCGCTGGAATGGGAAGGCAGCTATCAGGGCGCGATCGACGGGATTTTCGGCCGTGGCACGCGCGGCTCCATCGCCGACTGGCAGTCGAAGAATGGCTACCAGCCAACAGGCGTCCTGTCCTCGACCCAGCAGGCCGCACTTCTCGACAAGGTCGCCTCCGAGCGCGCGGCGCTGGGGCTGCAGACCGTCACCGAGCAGGAAGCCGGGATCCGGATCGAGCTGCCGATGGGGCTGGTGAAATTCGCCCGCTACAACGCGCCGTTCGTCAATTACGCACCCAAGGACGACAGCGGCGTGCAGGTTCTGCTGATCTCTCAGCCCGGCGACACGGCGCGGCTGCGCGGGCTCTATGACGCGATGCAGACGCTTGAAATCGTGCCGACGGGCGGCGAGCGCAACATCCGCGGCAACAGCTTCACCATCGAGGGCGCGAATACGGCGGTCCATTCCTACACCCATGCGGAGCTCTCGAACGGGCAGATCAAGGGCTTCACGCTGGTTTGGCCCGCCGGGGACGACAAGCGAATGAATCGCGTGCTCGACGCGATGAAGAGAAGCTTCACGCCGATCGGCTCCAAGACGCTCGACGCGACGCTCGGTCAGCCGATGTCGGTAACGCGGGCCGCCCTGATGGCGGGGATCGAGAAACGCGCACCGGTCTTCTCGCGCTCGGGCTTCTTCATCGATGCGGACGGCCATGTGCTGACCGCCGCCGAGGGGCTCGACCAGTGCGGCCGGATCACGATCGAAGACCATGCCGCCTCGCTCAGCTTCGACGGCGGCGCCAAGGGTTACGCGGTTCTGACGCCGCAAGACACGCTCGCCCCGAGGGAAGTCGCGAAATTCAATCCCGACGCGCCGCTGGCCGGGGCGAAGGTCGCGGTAGCGGGCTTCTCCTACCCCGAAGCGCTCTCCGCGCCGGTGCTGAATTTCGGTACGCTCTCGGCGCTCAAGGGGCTGGAAGGACAAGACAATCAGGCCCGGATCGAGGCGCAGACCCGCGCGGGCGACGTGGGCGGGCCGGTGCTCGACGGGACGGGCGCGGTCGTGGGGATGTTGCTGCCCGCGAGTGACGACGCGAACCGGGTGCTGCCCGACAATCTGAGCGTCGCGCTGCAAAGCAAGGCAATGACGCCGGGGCTGTCGGACAAGGGATTCACGCCGAAAGAGGCGGGCATCTCGGCCAACCGCGCGCCGGAAGACCTGCAGCAGATGGCAGACGGGATGGTGGTGCAGATTTCCTGCTGGAAGTGATCAGCCCCGCCAGAAGCGCGGCAGCAGCAGCACGAGCACGCTCATCAATTCGAGCCGCCCGAGACACATCGCCGCGCTCATCAGCCACTTCGCGCTGTCGGGGAAATCCGCGACCGAGCCGTTCGCGGTGATCTCGGGGCCCCATGCGGGGCCGATATTGGCGATCGAGGTCCAGGCGGCGGTCATCGCCGTTTCGGTTCCGAGCCCGGTGAAGGTCAGCGCGATGATCAGCATCCCGAAGATCAGGATGAAGAGCGAAAAGAACGCCATCACCGAGTTGACCACGCTATCCTCGACAGGGCGCCCGCCATATTGCACCTTCAGCAGGCGGTGGGGCGAGTAGAGCCGCTGGATCTGCGCCTTGATCGCCTCCAGCAGGATCAGGTAGCGGAACACCTTGACGGAACAGGCGGTGGAGGCCGTGCAGCCCCCGATCAGTCCGGAAATCAGCAGGATCGTGAAGGCCAGATGGCCCCATTGGGTCACGTCCTCAGAGGCATAGCCGGTGCCGGTGAAGGTCGAGACCACGTTGAACGTCACCTCCCGCAGCGTCGGCCAGAAAGAGGCCTCGTGGCGGATCATGCGGTAGAGCACGATGATCGCGATCGCGTAGCCCATCCAGCGCAGGAAGGCGCGCACCTGCGGGTCGCGCCACAGTGGCATCGTATCGCCGCGCATCACCTGAACGAAGCGGATGAACGGCATCGCGGCCAGCGCCATGAAGACCGAGGCCGCGTATTCGGGCGCGCCCTTATAAACGGCGAAGCTGGCGTCGTAATTCGAGAAGCCGCCCGTGCTCATCGTCGTAAGGGCGTGCATGATCGCGTCGAACCCCTTCATGCCGAGACCGATATAGGTCAGCGCGCAGGCAATCGTCAGCCCGACATAGATGCGGATCAGCGCGGTCGAGATATCCATTGCGCGCGGCAGGATTTTCCCAAGCGTGTCAAACCCTTCCGAGCGGAAGAACTGCATCCCCCCGACCTTCATCACCGGAAGGAAGATCATCGCGACGATGATGATCCCCAGACCGCCCAGCCATTGCAGCAGTCCGCGCCACAGGTTCACCCCCGGCGGCAGCGTATCGAGTTGCGGAATCGCGGTGGTGCCGGTCGTGGTCAGCCCTGACATCGCCTCGAAATAGGCATCGACCAGAGACAGATGCGGCACACCCAGCATGAAAGGTAGCGCCCCGAAGAACGGCAGCGTCAGCCAGACGAGCGAGGTCAGCAGAAAGCTTTGATGGATCGAGAGCGTCCGCGCCAGCCCGTCGCGGGAGGCCAGCGCCAGCAGCGCGCCTGCCGTCGTCGTCAGCACCGCGCTTTCGACGAAAACCAGCCAATGCGCTGCACCATGGCCCAAATCCACCGCCGCCGGGATAAGCATCGTCAGCCCCAGCACGGATGTCAGCATTCCGATGATATATCCAACCGGGCGCAGATCGATCATGCGCCCCACCTTGCCCAGAGCGTCAGTCTAGTCAATCCCGGACCGGACCGGGACGGGCGCGCATCGGTGCGGATCGACTTTGCAAACTCTCGCACATTGGTCAGTAAATTTGCCCAAGTTTGCAGGTAGGCCCTTGCGCTGCGGCGCGGCAACTGTACCGTAGCGGCCACTTTCGACAACAGGGAGAACGCTATGTTCAACAAGATCCTCGTGGCCAACCGTGGCGAGATCGCCATCCGGGTGATGCGCGCCGCCAACGAGCTGGGCAAGAAGACGGTCGCCGTCTACGCCGAAGAGGACAAGTTGGGCCTGCACCGCTTCAAGGCCGATGAAGCCTATCGCATTGGCGAAGGCCTCTCGCCCGTCGGTGCCTATCTCTCGATCGAAGAGATCATCCGCGTCGCCAAGGAAAGCGGCGCCGACGCGATCCACCCGGGCTATGGCCTGCTGTCGGAGAACCCCGATTTCGTCGAAGCCTGCGATGCCGCCGGCATCACCTTCATCGGCCCGAGAGCCGAAACGATGCGCGCGCTCGGCGACAAGGCCTCGGCCCGTCGCGTCGCGATCAAGGCCGGCGTGCCGGTCATTCCCGCGACCGAAGTGCTGGGCGAGGATTTCGACGCGATCAAGAAAGAGGCCGCCGAGATCGGCTACCCGCTGATGCTGAAAGCCAGCTGGGGCGGCGGCGGGCGCGGCATGCGCCCGATCCTCGGCGAGGAGGAACTGGTCGAGAAGGTCCGCGAAGGCCGGCGCGAAGCCGAAGCCGCCTTCGGAAATGGCGAGGGCTATCTCGAGAAGATGATCACCCGCGCGCGCCACGTCGAAGTGCAGCTTCTGGGCGACACGCATGGCAATCTCTATCACCTCTACGAGCGCGACTGCACCGTGCAGCGCCGCAACCAGAAGGTCGTCGAGCGCGCCCCTGCCCCCTACCTGTCGGACGCACAGCGCGAAGAGGTCTGCCAACTCGCGCTGAAGATCGGTCAGGCGGTCGGCTATGAATGTGCCGGCACGGTCGAATTCCTGATGGATATGGACACCGACAATTTCTACTTCATCGAGGTGAACCCGCGCGTTCAGGTCGAGCATACCGTGACCGAGGAAGTCACCGGCATCGACATCGTGCAGGCCCAGATCAAGATTGCCGAAGGCGCGACACTCGCAGAGGCGACCCGCGCCAAGTCGCAGGACGAGATCGAACTGTCGGGCCACGCGCTGCAATGCCGCGTGACCACCGAGGACCCGCAGAACAACTTCATCCCCGATTACGGCCGACTGACCGCCTATCGTTCGGCCACCGGCAACGGCATCCGCCTCGATGGCGGCACAGCCTATGCGGGCGGCGTCATCACCCGCTATTATGACTCGCTGCTGGTGAAGGTCACGGCCTGGGCGCAGGACCCCGATCAGGCGATCCGCCGGATGGACCGCGCCCTGCGCGAATTCCGTATCCGCGGCGTGAGCACGAATATCGACTTCGTCATCAACCTGCTCAAGCACCCGACCTTCCTCGACATGAGCTACACGACGAAGTTCATCGACACGACGCCGGAGCTGTTCGACTTCAAGCAACGCCGCGACCGGGGCACCAAGATCCTGACCTATATCGCGGACATCACGGTGAACGGTCACCCCGAGACCGCGGGCCGCAACAAGCCGCATGCCGAGGCGAGACCGCCGCGCCTGCCCGCGTTGAAAGACGAGGTGAAGCCCGGCAGCCGCAACCTGCTCGAGAAAGAGGGCGCGAAGGCGGTCGCCGACTGGATGAAGGCGAAGAAGAAGCTGCTGCTGACCGACACCACGATGCGCGACGGCCACCAATCGCTGCTGGCAACCCGGATGCGTTCGATCGACATGATCAAGGCAGCCCCCGCCTATGCCTCAAACCTGAGCGATCTGTTCTCGGTCGAATGCTGGGGCGGCGCGACATTCGACGTGGCCTACCGCTTCTTGCAGGAATGCCCGTGGCAGCGCCTGCGCGACATCCGCGAAGAGATGCCCAACATCCTGACCCAGATGCTTCTGCGCGCCTCGAACGGCGTGGGCTACACGAACTACCCTGACAACGTGGTGCAGTTCTTCGTCAAGCAGGCGGCGGAAAGCGGCGTCGACGTGTTCCGCGTCTTCGACTCGCTGAACTGGGTCGAGAACATGCGCGTCGCGATGGATGCGGTGATCGAGAGCGGCAAGATCTGCGAAGGCACGATCTGCTACACTGGCGACATCCTCGATCCCGACCGCGCGAAGTATGACCTGAAATACTATATCGGCATGGCGAAAGAGCTGGAAGCGGCGGGCGCCCATATCCTCGGCCTCAAGGACATGGCGGGCCTTCTGAAACCGGCCGCCGCGCGTCAGCTGATCTCGGCGCTCAAGGAAGAGGTCGATATCCCGATCCACTTCCACACCCATGACACCTCTGGCATCGCAGGCGCGACGATCCTAGCTGCCGCCGATGCGGGCGTCGATGCGGTGGACGCGGCGATGGACGCGTTCTCGGGCGGCACTTCGCAGCCCTGCCTCGGCTCCATCGTGGAGGCGCTGGCCCATACCGAGCGCGATACCGGCCTCGATATCCACGCGATCCGGATGATCTCGAACTACTGGGAGGCCGTGCGCCACCAATACGCGGCCTTCGAGAGCGGTCTCGAGGCTCCCGCCTCCGAGGTCTACCTGCACGAAATGCCCGGCGGCCAGTTCACCAACCTCAAGGCGCAGGCGCGCTCGCTGGGGCTGGAAGAGCGTTGGCACGAGGTGGCGCAGGCCTATGCCGATGCCAACCAGATCTTCGGCGATATCGTAAAGGTCACGCCGTCCTCGAAAGTCGTAGGCGACATGGCGCTGATGATGGTCGCGCAGGGCCTGTCCAAGGAAGACGTGCTCGATCCGGCCAAGGACGTCTCCTTCCCGGATTCGGTCATCGACATGATGCGCGGCAATCTCGGCCAACCGCCCGGCGGCTGGCCCGAGGGGATCGTGGCGAAGGTGCTCAAGGGCGAAACGCCTTCGACCGAGCGTCCCGGTAAAAACCTGCCCCCGGTGGATCTGGAAGCCGCCCGCAAGGAGGCCTCCGAACAACTCGACGGGCGCGAGATCGATAACGAGGATCTGGCGGGTTACCTGATGTATCCCAAGGTCTTCACCGATTACGCAAGTCGCCACGAAGCCTATGGCCCGGTGCGCACCCTGCCGACCCCCGTCTTCTTCTACGGGATGGAGCCGCAGGACGAGATTTCCGCCGAGATCGACCCCGGCAAAACGCTGGAGATCCGCTATCTCACCACCGGCGACACCGACGAACTGGGCGAGGTGAAGGTCTATTTCGAGCTCAACGGCCAGCCCCGCGCCGTGCGCGTTCCGAACCGCGCGGTGAAGGCGACGACGGCGGCGAAACCGAAGGCCGAGGCGGGCAACCCGGATCATATCGGTGCGCCTATGCCGGGTTCGATCGCCTCGATCGCGGTCAATGTCGGCCAGAAGGTGAAGCCGGGCGATATGCTCCTGACCATCGAGGCGATGAAGATGGAAACCGGCATCCACTCCGAGCGCGACGCCACCGTGAAAGCGATCCACGTTTCGCCGGGCGCCCAGATCGACGCGAAGGATTTGCTGATCGAGCTGGAGTAAACCGATCCTGATCGAGACCGAACCGCGCGCCAAGGCCCCGCCCCGGCGCGCGGTTTCATTTTCGGACCGACCGTGAAGTTCGGGGGGGCTGCCCCCGGGCCCGCACGGGATATTTGGTTCATTGAAGGCGAAAAACGCCTGGCTCTAGCCTCAGAGAAGACGGAAAGCCGGGCGTCTCGAACTGCGCGGCAACCGGCATCCCGCCTGCACCGCAGCGGCAGCATAGACGGACCGAGGCTTAGTAATTATTTCGGCTTTCCAATTGCTTGACATTCCCCTGAGGCGTGAGACGGAGTGAGAATTCGTCGTTTCAAACGACACGACCCCGAACACTGAATAGCCTGGACTGAGGGCCGGCGGGCGCCAGTCCCCGCCCCTCAAAACAATTCCGACCCGGGGCGCGAGGAGACCTCCAGAAGACCCATCACGTAGCCCGCGACGGAGCGGAAGGAGACTAGCGAGATCTCGTCTTCCCCCGATCGCCAGAACGCCGCCGCCACTTGTGCCGCACGGGAGCGGCGGATCTCGCCTTTGGGTAGAGTCGCGACATCGGCGGGGGAGAGCTTCATCACCACTTGGTCGGCCTTTTCGCCGCGGATGGTGAACATCGCGCGGGCGTCAGAGACGTTGACGACCAGCGCATGCTCTGCGGCAAGCGCCTCGGCAACCCGGTCGGTAAGCGCGGGCGCCTCGTCATGGGCGCAGATCAGCAACAGCTCATCCGGGCTCATCCACGCGATGGAGCGCCCGTCGACGGTCTCGATCCGGCGCGGACCGGGGACGGGCAGCCCCTCGGCCTTGAGCGCCTTGGCCAGCGCCTTCGCGCCCAGATCGCAGCGGATGGAGATCATGCCCACCAGTCCGGCCTCGGACACGGTGACGAAACCTTCGTGGCTCTGCCCGGAAAGGGCGCTGACGGCCTCAGACATTCTGCTTCTCCCCGTCTTTGTCGTAGAAGACCGGATCGACGATCCGCGCCTTGACCATGTCCTCGCCCTCACCGGTGAACTCGATCACCTCGCCCATCCGGTCGGGCCCGTTCAGCACCAGCCCCATCGCGATACCCTTGCCGATCGTCGGCGAGTAATAGGTCGAGGTGACGCGGCCTTGCGTGTTGCGCTGACCGTTGGCGTTGAACCCGTCGGCGGGCGCGTGGCTGCCATCGGGGATGACCGATCCGTCGAGCGTCTCGAGGCCGACGAGCTTCCAGCGGTTCGGGTCGGTCATGTGGGACCGCTCCTGCGCGCGCTTGCCCAGATAGTCGGTCTTCTTCTTCGAGATCGCCCAGTTGAGGCCCAGATCCTGCGGGATCACGGTGCCGTCGGTCTCGTCGCCGATCATGATGAAGCCCTTCTCGGCGCGCATCACGTGCAGCGCCTCGGTGCCGTAGGGCATCACGCCAAGCGCTTCGCCCTCGGTCATCAGCTTCTCCCACAGCGCGAGGCCCTGCGACGCGGGAACCGCGATCTCGTAGCTCAGCTCGCCCGAGAAGGAGATGCGGAAGATGCGCGCGTCGAAACCGCCCAGCGTGCCGTCCGCCCATTGCATGAAGGGCAGCGTCTCCTTACTGACATCCATGCCACCCAGTCGCTCCAGCAGTTCGCGCGACTTCGGGCCGACGACGGCGATCTGGGCATATTGCTCGGTCAGGTTGGCGGTGTAGACCTTCCAGTCCCACCACTCGCATTGCAGCCAGTCTTCCATCCAGCCGTGGATGTGATCCGCCCCGCCCGAGGTGGTGTGGCACAGCCACGTATCTTCGGACAGGCGCGCCACGACCCCGTCATCCATCAGGAAGCCGTTCTCGTTGCACATCAGCCCGTAGCGGCATTTGCCGACTTTCAGCGTCGACATCATGTTGGTGTAGAGCATGTCGAGGAATTTCCCCGCATCCGGCCCTTTCACCACGATCTTGCCCAGCGTCGAGGCGTCGAGCATGCCCACATTCTTGCGGGTATTGGTGATCTCACGGTTGACCGCGTCGCGGTGGCTCTCGCCCGATTTCGGGTAGCAATAGGGGCGACGCCAATGGCCGACCGGCTCCCAATGCGCGCCCTTGGCTTCGTGCCAGGACTGGATCGGGGTGCGGCGCAGCGGCTGGAACAGCTCGCCCTTGGCTTCCGCCGTCACGGCGCCGAGCGAAATCGGCGTGTAGGGCGGGCGGAAGGTGGTCGTGCCAGTGGCCGGGATCGGTTGGCCAAGCGCATCCGAGAGAATAGCGAGCCCGTTGATATTGCTCAGCTTTCCCTGATCGGTCGCCATGCCGAGCGTGGTGTAGCGCTTGGTATGTTCGACCGACTCGTAGCCCTCGCGGGCGGCCAGCTGCACGTCGGAGACCTTCACGTCGTTCTGGTAGTCGAGGAAGCTCTTGAAGCGCAGCGCATCGGGCGCGCCCGCGGGCATCATCCAGACGGGGGCGAGCGGCGCTTCCTCCTCGGAAGCCGCGCCGATGCCCAGACCGCCCATCGCCTCGGAGAGCGTCAGATCGCCATTGGCGGCCCCCACGACCGTCGCCATGCCGGTCCCATCCGCGCCGGTCGGCGGACGGTTCGGATCGGGGCGGAACATCGCACGCGCATCGTCCCAGGTCAGCTTGCCGCCGCAATGCGACCACAGGTGCACGACCGGCGACCAGCCGCCCGACATCGCGACGCAATCGCAGTCGATCGTCTCGACCGCCCCGCCCTCGCCGGCCTGTGCGCAGATCTCGACGCCGGAGACGCGTTTGCGGCCGAGCACTTTCGCGATGCCGCGGCCTTCAAGCACACGCACACCGCGCGCCTTCACGGCTTCGGGCAGCGCGCCATGGGTTTCCTCGCGCGCATCGACGACGGCCGAGACCGTCAGCCCCGCATCGAGGATCGCGAGCGCCGTGCGATAGGCGTCGTCGTTGTTGGTCACGATCACCGTGCGATCGCCGGGCGAGACCGCCCAGTTCACGATGTAATCGCGCACCGCCGAGGCCAGCATCACGCCGGGCACGTCATTGCCCGCGAAAGCAAGCGGACGTTCGATCGCGCCGGTCGCGGTGATCGTGTGGCCCGCACGGATGCGCCAGAGACGGTGGCGCGGACGGCCATCGCCGGGAGTGGTGTCGGCGAGGTTCTCGTAGCCGATGACATAGCCATGATCGTGCAGACCCGCCGCCATCAGGCGGGTGCGCATCGTGACATTCTCCATCGAGGACAGTTCGACCAGCGCGCTGTCGATCCAGGTCTGCGCGTCGTGACCGTCGATTTGACCGCCATCGACCGGCGTGCGCCCGCCCCAGTTCGGGGTCTGCTCGATCAGCCAGACGCGTTTACCGGCGCGGCCTTCCTTGAGCGCCGCGGCAAGACCCGCCACACCCCCGCCCACGACGAGCACGTCGCAATGGGCGTAGACCTGCTCGTAGCGATCCGGGTCGGCCTCTTTCGGCACGCCGCCCAAGCCCGCCGATTTGCGGATGATGGGTTCGAACAGGTGCTTCCACGCTGCGCGCGGGGCCATGAAGGTCTTGTAGTAGAAGCCCGCGGGCAGGAATTTGTAGAAGGTGTTGTTGATCTCGCCGATGTCGAAATCGAGCGACGGCCAGTGGTTCTGGCTGGTGGTCTCGGCCCCCTCGAACAGCTCGGTCGTGGTGGTGCGCTGGTCGGGCTCGAACCGCGCGTTACGGCCCAGACCGACGAGCGCGTTCGGCTCTTCCGCGCCCGAGGCCACGATGCCGCGCGGGCGGTGATATTTGAACGACCGGCCCACCATGACCTGACCGCCGCCCAAGAGCGCCGAGGCCAGCGTATCGCCCGCAAAGCCGCGCATCGGCTTGCCGTTGAAGGTGAAGGCGAGCGGTTTCGCGCGGTCGATCAGACGACCACCCTTGGAAAGACGCGTGCTCATTTATAGCCCTCCCAGTCGGGGCGTTTCGCTTTGATCTTCGCGATCACATCGGCGGGGGGCTCGGTGGTCTGCGCCTTGTAGGTCGCAAATACCTCGAGCGTGCCCGTGTCGCGCGCCGCCAGGAACCACTTGCCGCAGCCATAGGCATGCCGCCAGCGCTCGAAATGGACGCCTTTCGGGTTCTTGCGGGCGAACAGGTATCCCTCGAACTCGTCATCCGACGAGCCCGGCCCGAAGCGCTTTAGATGCGCCTCTCCGCCCGGGGCGAATTCGGTTTCCTCGGCGGTGACGCCGCAGCAGGGACAGGTGAGGGTCAGCATGTCGGATGCACCTCTTTACTGGAGAGCGCCGGGAGGGATTTGAAGCAGGTCGAAAGGGAGGTCGTCTTCATCAGTGCGCCACCCCTGCGGCGACGCTTTCATCGATGAAGCGGCCTTCCTTGAAGCGGTCGAGGCCGAATTGGTCGGTCAGCGGCGAGTGGCCGCGCGCGATCAGCTCGGCCATGCCATAGCCCGAGCCCGGGATCGCCTTGAACCCGCCGGTGCCCCAGCCGCAATTGACGAAGATGCCCTCGACCGGCGTTTTCGACAGGATGGGCGAGCGGTCGCCGGTCATGTCCACGATGCCGCCCCATTGGCGCAGCATTTTCAGGCGCGAGATGATCGGAAAGGTCTCGACCAGCGCGCGGGTGGTTTCCTCGACATGGTGCCACGAGCCGCGTTGGGTGTAGTTGTTGAACCCGTCCGTGCCGCCGCCGATCACCATCTCGCCCTTGTCGGATTGCGACATGTAGCCGTGCACCGTGTTGGCCATCACGACAACGTCCATGCAGGGTTTGATCGGCTCTGAGACCCAAGCCTGCAGCGCGACGCTCTCGATCGGCAGACGGAAGCCCGCCATTTCGGCGAGGACCGAGGAATGCCCCGCGACGATGATGGCGAGCTGTTCGCAGTCGATCTCGCCCTTGGTGGTCGAGATGCCCTGCACCTTGCCGCCTTCGGTGCGCACACCGGTCACTTCGCATTTCTGGATGATGTCCATGCCCATGTCCGAGCACGCCCGCGCATAGCCCCAGGCCACCGCGTCGTGCCGCGCCGTGCCGCCGCGCTTTTGCAGCAGAGCGCCCAACACCGGGTAACGCGGCCCGTCGATATTGATGATCGGCACCAGCTCCTTGACCTGCTCCGGTCCGATCCATTCGGTGTCGATGCCCTGCAGGCGGTTGGCGTGCACCGTGCGCTTGTAGCCGCGCACCTCGTGCTCGGTCTGGCCCAGCATCAGAAGACCGCGCGGCGAGAACATCACGTTGTAGTTCAGATCCTGGCTCAGATTCTCGTAAAGCGCACGGGCTTTCTCGTAGATCGCCGCCGACGGATCCTGCAGGTAGTTCGAGCGGATGATCGTGGTGTTGCGGCCGGTATTGCCGCCGCCCAGCCAGCCCTTCTCGATCACCGCGACATCGGTGATCCCATGCACCTTGCCAAGGTAATAGGCGGTGGCGAGGCCATGCCCCCCTGCCCCCACGACAATGACCTTGTAGCGTTTCTTCGGCTCGGGCGAGCGCCAGGCCCGCTCCCAACCGCGATGGAAGCGCATCGCCTCACGCGCAACGGCAAACATCGAATAGCGTTTCATGAGCGCGCCTCCGAGCAGTCTCGACTCTTTCGCCTTTGTGATGGACCGGGGCGGCGGGCGAAAGCCCCCCTGTTGCGGCATCGCAGGGAAAAAAGCGACATGGGCCTGCGACATCGGGTTCCATTCACGCGCTAGACCCTTTCGGCGCGGCGTCATCTCGCCTAAATGGGAGGCGAAGGATGAGGAGACGCCATGCTGTTCTGGATTATCGCCGCCGCGCTCGTTGCGGTCATTGCGCTTCTGTTTGCGCTTGCCCTGTTGCGCGGACGTGGGGAAGACGAGATGGCACCGGCGGCCTCGTATGACGTGCAGGTCTATCGCGACCAGCTGCGCGATCTGGAACGCGACGTCGAGCGTGGAGTCACATCACGCGAGGAAGCCGACCGGGCAAAGCTGGAAATTTCGCGCCGGATGCTCGAGGCGGACCGCAAGGCGCAGGCAGGCTCCGATCTGGGCCGGGCACCGAAAGGGCCGACCATCGCGCTGGTGATCGGTGGCGTCGTGATCTTCGGCGCGGCGTTCTGGCTCTATACCCGGATGGGCGCGGAGGGCTATCAGGACCAGCCGATCGCGCAGCGTTTCGCGGATGCCGATAAGCTCTATGACAGCCGCCCCTCGCAGGCCGACGCCGAGAAGATGCAGAAAGCCCGTGCGACCCCCCCGGCCAATCCGGACCCGAAATTCCTCGAACTGATGAAGAAGCTGCGCGAAGCGGTGGCGAAGAAGCCAGACGATCCGAAGGGCCTCGAACTGCTTGCACGCAACGAGGCGGCGCTGGGCAATTTCGACGCCGCATGGAAAGCGCAGCAGCGGCTCGTCGCGACAAAGGGCGATGCCGCCACCGCTCAGGATTACGCCGAGCTGGGTGAGATGATGGCCGTGGCCGCTGGCGGGCTGATCACGCCCGAGGCGGAGAAAGTATTCGCGACCGCGCTGAAGATGGACCAGAATAACGGGCTCGCGCTCTATTACGTTGGCCTGATGATGGCGCAGAACGGGCGTGGCGACCGGGCGTTCCGCCTCTGGGACAACCTGCTGCGCAACTCGGAAAGCAGCGATCCGTGGGTGCCGCTGGTGCAGCAGAACATCGAGGAACTGGCATGGCTCGCGGGCGAGAAGGATTACACCCCGCCGAGACCGCGCGGCGCACCCGGCCCGTCGCAGGCAGATGTCGCGGCGGCGGCGGACATGTCGCCCGAGGCGCGTCAGCAGATGATCCGCTCGATGGTGGAGCGCCTGAACGACCGGCTGGCGCAGGAAGGCGGCAGCGCAGATGACTGGGCACGCCTGATTTCGTCGCTGCGCATGATCGGTGAGGTCGACCGCGCAGATGCGGTCTATGGCGAAGCGAAGGGCAAATTCGGCTCGCGCCCGGGCGACATGGCGAAGATCGACGCGGCCCATCAGGCCCCGGCCGGTCAGGCGCTGCAGGACATGGGTGGCGCTCCGGCGGGGCAAAGCGCCCCGCAGGCGGCCCCCGCCCTGCCCGGTCCGAGCGCGCAGCAGATGAAGGACGCGGCCTCGATGACGCCCGAGGAGCGCCAGCAGATGATCCAGGGCATGGTCGATGGTCTCTTTGACCGCCTGACCACCGAGGGTGGCACGCCGCAGGAATGGGCGCGGGTGATCTCGTCCCTCGCCACGTTGGGCCAAACCGACCGCGCCAAGGAAGCCTGGGGCGAGGCGCAGAAGGCGTTGGCCGACAAACCGGATGCGCTGGCTCAGGTCGAGGCGGCGGCGAAATCGGCAGGTGTGGCGCAATGATCTGCGAGACGATCGAGGAATTCGCCGATGCGATCCCGCGCATGGGCGGCGTCGCAGGGCTCGATCTGGGCACCAAGACCATCGGCGTCGCGGTGTCCGACGGGCTGCGCTCGGTCGCGACGCCGCTATCGACGATCAAGCGCAGGAAGTTCGGCCTAGATGCCGAGGCGCTTCTCAAGATCGTGGCGGAGCGTGATTTGAAGGGGCTGATCCTCGGCCTGCCGAAGAACATGGACGGGACCGAAGGAGCGCGCTGCCAATCGACCCGCGCCTTCGCTCGCAATCTCAGCCGCCTCACCGATCTGCCGATCAGCTATTGGGACGAGCGGCTGAGCACGGTCGCCGCCGAACGCGCGATGCTGGAGGCCGATATGTCGCGCGCCAAACGCGCAGAGGCGATCGACCACGTCGCGGCAAGCTTCATTCTGCAAGGCGCGCTGGATCGGCTGCGCTATCTGGGGGCGGCATGAACGATCCGCAAAACACCGACGACATCTGGAAACGCGCCGAGATCGAGAGCCCCTGCGTCAAGCTCTGCCAGATTCACCCCGAGGCGCGGATCTGCATCGGCTGCTACCGCACGATGGAAGAAATCGGCGCGTGGTCGCGGATGACGCCCGAGGCGCGCCGCGAGGTGATGGCGGAACTGCCCGAGCGAGCGCCGCAACTGCGCAAGCGCCGGGGCGGACGTGCGGGGCGACAGGACCGCTGAGCGGTTAAGCGTCGCCCCCTTTCGCCGGGAAGACAAAGCAGCGATCGCGCCGGATCATCAGCCACATCGGCGTGCCGGGCTTCGGCAGGAATACGTTCGGGACGCTGGCGCGCAGTATCGTGCCGTCGAAATCCATCCGGAACTCGACGAGGCTCTCGCGGCCCAAGAAGCGTGCGCGTTCGACGACGCCCCGCGCGGGCGTGCCGTCCTGCGGCGTCGGGGACGGGCCGCGCCCTGCCCGGTCAAAATCGATCTTCAGATGCTGCGGGCGGATCACGATGTCGATTTCGGTCCCGTCTGCATGGCCCGGCGTCAGGAAATCGCCGAAGGGCGTCACGGTCAGCGCGTCCTGCACCTGCCCCTTGAGCACGTTCACATCCGAGAAGAACGCCGCCGCCGCCCGGTCCACAGGCGCGTTATAGAGGTTATAGGGTGCGCCGCGCTGCACGATCTTCCCGCCGCGCATCAGCAGGATCTCATCGGCCATCCGCATCGCCTCATGCGGCTCATGCGTGACCAGCAGAACGGCTGTGTTTTCCTCTTTCAGAAGCGCCAGAGTCTCGTCGCGGATATCGTCGCGCAGGCGTTCGTCCAGTCCCGAGAAAGGCTCGTCCATCAAGAGGATACGCGGTCGGGGTGCAAGCGCACGTGCTAGCGCCACGCGCTGCTGCTCGCCGCCCGAAAGCCCGTGCGGATAGCTGTCGCGATGGCGCAGCAGGCGGACCTTCTCGAGCAATTCCGTCACGCGGGCGCGCTTTGCCGCCGCATCGCCCTTGAGGCCGAAGGCGATATTCTCGGCAACCGTCAGATGCGGAAACAGCGCAAAGTCCTGAAACATCAGCCCGATCGCGCGTTGCTCGGGCGGGACGTGAACGGAGCCGTCGCTGATCGCGGCTCCGTCGACGTAGATCTCGCCCGCATCCTGCGTATCGACTCCCGCGATCAGCCGGAGCGTCGTCGATTTGCCGCAGCCCGAGGGGCCCAGCAGACAGGTCACCTGCCCCGCTGGGATCGCAAAGGACACGTCGTCGACCACGGCCAACCCGTCGAACACGCGGCCAAGCGCGCGAACTTCGAGGCGCGGAGGGGGTAATTGTGCGCTCATGCAGCGAAATCTCGACCGAAAGTGTCAGGCAATGCACGGCGGGAGATAACAGCCCCCCGCCCCCCAAGCAAGCCCGGTAGGTCGTCCGGCAGACCCGGCTCAGATCGAGATGTTGTTCAGCCCGCCGTCGAGCATCACGTTCTGCCCGACCATGAACCCGGCGTGAACCGAACACATGAAGGCACAGGTCGCACCGAACTCCTCGGGCGTGCCGTAGCGACGCACCGGGATCGATGCCTCGCGCTGCGCTTTGGCTTCCTCGACCGAGATGCCCTTCGCCTTCGCCGCCGCCGTATCGAGCGACACCGCGCGGTCGGTCGCATGCAGGCCCGGCAACAGGTTGTTAATGTTCACGCCATATTCCGCGACCTGCCGCGAAGTGCCGGCGACGAAGCCGGTCAGGCCGGAACGTGCAGAGTTCGACAGGCCGAGCTGCGCGATCGGCGCGCGCACGGATTGCGAGGTGATATTGACCACCCGCCCCCAGCGCTGCTCGATCATGGCCGGCAGCACCGCCTGCATCATCGCGATCGGGGCCAGCATGTTCGCATCGAGCGCCGCGATGAAATCGTCGCGCGACCAGTCGCGCCAGTTGCCCGGAGGCGGCCCGCCCGCATTGGTCACCAGAATGTCGACCTCGCCCGCTTCGCCTAGCACCGCCGCGCGTCCCTCGGGCGTGGTGATGTCGGCGGCCACGGGCGTCACGGTGACCCCGGTGGCGGCCATGATCTCGTTCGCCGTCGCGGCCAGCGTATCGGCGCCGCGCGCATTCAGCACGATGTCGACACCTGCCTGCGCGAGCGCCATCGCGCAGCCCCGTCCTAGCCCTTTCGAGCCCGCACATACGATCGCCTTGCGGCCCCTGATACCAAGATCCATCGCGCCCTCTCCTTTGCTTTCATTCTCCGGCGTGATCCGGCGAGCCCATCGCGCGAAACATCGCGCGCGGCCCTGCCAGCTACGCCTCGCACAGTAGCTTGCCCGAATGGGAGGACAAGCGCGCTGTGGCCGCTTGACCATCACGAGCGGCCCGCGGTAAGCCGATGCGATCCAGCAGTTTCAGACGGCCCGACAGGGCGAGGGAGAGCGCGTGTCAAACCCGAGCCAGATCGTTCACGTCTTCGAGGCAGAGGATATCTGGGTCACCTCCGGGGCCAATCAGGGCGACGCGCTCGGCCTTGCCGAAGATTGCGAACCCGGCGACATTTATCAGCTCCATCGCGCCGCCAAACCGCGCCGCCTCGTGCTGGCCCAGCAAGGCGCCGCGCCGACCGTTGCTGAAGGCTCCGAGATCGGCGCGCCGGGGGATGCGCTCGAGCTGATCGCGCGGCACCTGCTGATCACGCCCGAGGGCGACACGGTCGACATCCTGATGATCTGCCACGAGGCCACGGGCGCGCATTACGCGTTGCCGCTCTCACCGATGGCAGCGCGCTTCGACTACACGTTGCTGGAGGCGCGCGACGATCCCGGCGAGGTGCGGCTGTCGGACCTCGTCTGCGTGGCCTTCACCACCGGCACGATGATCACGCTGGCCGGCGGCGCGCAGATGCCGATCGAGCAACTCACCCCCGGCGCGCGGGTGCTGACCCGCGACAATGGCCCGCAGCCGGTGAAGCTGGCGGCGAAGGCGACGATGCGCGCGCTGGGGTCTTTCGCGCCGGTCGTGATTTCGGCGGGCGTACTGGGCAATGAAGGCGACCTGGTGATCTCGCCCCATCACCGCGTGTTCCTCTATCGCCGCGGCGCGCAGAAGTTGGGCGACACGTCGGAAATCCTCGTGCAGGCGAAGCATCTCGTCGATGGCGAGAATGTCTGGCAGCGCGAGGGCGGGTTCGTCGATTACTTCGCGCTGGTCTTCGACCGGCATGAGATCATCTATGCCGAAGGCGTTCCGGTCGAGAGCCTGATGGTGTCCGAGGCGACGCTGTCACTTCTACCCGAAGAATTGGGCCGCGAGATATCCGAGCGCTTGCCCGACCTCGCCCACCGCCAGCATTTCGGCACCGAGGCGACGCGCGATCTTCTCGATCGGATCGGGCGCGAGAAACTGTTCCGCAAGCGCAAGGATTGAAGCACGAGGGGGCGCGGCCCCCGCTCTTTTCTGCCCTCCGCTTGCGCTTCGGGCGTTCCGCGGGGCGTCCTTGCACTGAAAGGCCGCTGATCTCGCCTCATCCGGCGGGATCTTTTCAAAAAGAGTAAGAGATTAGCCGTTCAGCGCTTCGAGCGCGGCGGCATGAATCTCCGGCGAGGCGGCGGCGAGCACCTGCCCGCCGCGATGGGCCGGACCACCCTGCCAATTGGTGACAAGGCCTCCCGCCGCTTCGATCACCGCGATCGGAGCCGCCACGTCATAGGGCTGCAGGCCGGCCTCGACCACCAGATCGATCTGGCCGGCGGCAAGCAGCGCATAGGCGTAGCAATCCATGCCGTAACGCGTCAGCCGCACCTGCTTCGACAGCCGAGCGAAGGCCGCGCCCTCTTCCGCCGTGCCGACTTCGGGGAAGGTGGTGAAAAGCGTCGCGCTGTCGAGCCCGCGCCCGGTCCGCACGCCAAGCTGGCGCGCGCCATGCGGACCGTCGAGCGTCGCGCGTCCGAAGCCGCCGGTAAAACGTTCGCCGATATAAGGTTGGTCGATCACGCCCATGAGCGGCGCGCCGGGGCCGTCCGGTTCCTCGGCGCACAAGGCGATTAGCACGCCCCAGGTCGGCGTTCCCGACAGGTAGCCGCGGGTGCCGTCGATCGGGTCGAGTACCCAGGTCAGTCCGCTTTGCCCGCGGGTGACGCCATGCTCTTCGCCGTAGATGCCGTCTTGCGGACGACGCTCCATGATCAGGGCACGCATCGCGGCCTCGGCGGCACGGTCGGCCTCGGTCACCGGATCGAACCCACCTTCGAGCTTGTTATCCGCGCCGATCCCGCCCACGGGACGGAACTGCGCCAAGGTCTCCCGCCGCGCGCAATCGGCAAGCTCAGCGGCCAAGGCCGAAAGCTCCGCGCGGGTATCGGTGTCGAGATCAAGCATCAGTGTCCTCCCCGGGCCGCGCCGTCACCGCAACCGACCCCCAGAAATGAGATAAGGGGAGCGGTAACCGCCCCCCTTCTCCGGGTCAAGCTGCCGACCGCCCCACATTCGGTCGCCAGTTGCGCCTAAAGGCGTCCGCGTGGCGCTCAGGCCGCGTCGGAGAGCACCTTGGCGAGTTCGAACAGCCGGCGGCGCTGCGCCTCCGGGATCGAGTAATAGGAGCGCACGAGCGCGAGCGCCTCCTTGTCGGACAGAATATCTCCCGCCACTTCCGGTTGCATCCCGCTATCTTCCGCGAGCCCTTCGAAGAAGAAGGAGATCGGAACTTCGAGCGCATCCGCGATATCCCAGAGTCGAGATGCCGAAACCCGGTTCATCCCGGTTTCGTATTTCTGGATCTGCTGAAATTTGATCCCAACTTTGTCCGCGAGCTGTTGTTGGGTCATCCCAATCATCCAGCGGCGATGCCGGATCCGCTTGCCTACATGGACATCAACCGGATGCTTCATACTCTTTCCCCTTCAAGCCAATTTCACCCACAAACTACCGTGCGCTGAGTGTGGCCCGCGCGGGTAAAATCGCAAACCTGTCTAAAAAGACAGGGAAATTGCGGCTTTCCGCAGCACACCTAACCTAAAGGATAGGTGCCCCCCTATTCGCCTTCCGCGTGTTTTGCGATTTGCAACTCGAAGAGTTGGGTTCCGCTACGGAAACCTATGGTGCCAACCGCCCTCTCACGGAGGATTGATTCGCCGGTCAATGCCCGGCGGCGACCCTGCCGCGACGTCCCGCTCCGGGCTCTGGCAGGCGGGCTGGCCCTGATCGGCTGCGCGGTCTATCACGGGCGACGTAGGGTCCGCTTTGCTGGCCAACCAACCCCGCGACACAACTTGCCGGAGCATTCGATGCGCGCCTATGTTCAAGCCGCCCCCGGGCAAAACCCCGAGCTGACCGAAATCCCCCTTCCCGCCCCGGCAGCGGGCGAGGTGCAGGTGGCCATCCGAGCCTGCGGTCTGAACTTTGCCGACCTGCTGATGATCGAGGGGAAATATCAGGACACCCCCACCCCGCCCTTCACCCTCGGCATGGAGCTCGCGGGAGAGGTCATCGCAGCAGGCGAGGGCTGCACCCTCGCCACGGGCACCCGCGTCGCCGTCTTCTCAGGTCAAGGCGGGCTGGCCGAGGCGGGCAATTTCCCCGAAAGCCGCTGCACGCCGATGCCGGACGCGATGAGCTACGCGCAGGCGGCGGCCTTCCAGATCGCCTATGGCACCAGCCATGTGGCCTTGGAGACGCGTGCAGGCCTCGCCGAGGGCGAGACGCTGGTGGTTCTGGGCGCGGCCGGTGGAGTCGGCCTCACGGCGGTCGAGATCGGCAAGAAGATGGGCGCGCGGGTGATTGCCTGTGCGCGCGGCGAGGCGAAGCAGCAGATCGCGCGCGCCGCCGGGGCCGATGAGACGCTCGATAGCGAGAGCGACGATCTGAAAAGCGCGATCAAGGCCCTTGGCGGTTGCGACGTGGTTTACGACGCAATCGGCGGCCCCGCAGGCGAAGCCGCCTTCCGCGCCCTGAAACCCGGCGGGCGCTATCTGATGATCGGGTTCGCCAGCGGCAGCCAGCCGAAGTTGCCCCTCAACCACGCGTTGGTGAAGAATATCGCGATCCACGGGCTTTACTGGGGTGGCTATCTCAAGCTCGATCCGCAGGTTCTGACCGGGTCGATGGCGCGGCTCTTCGACTGGTTCGCGCAGGGCGGCCTCAGCCCCCATATCGGCGCGACCTATCCGATGGAGCAGATCCCGGACGCGCTGGAAGATCTGCGCGCGCGCCGCTCCACCGGCAAGCTGGTCATCGAGATCGACGCTCAGGCATAGGCCTCCCGGATCAGCGCACGCAGCCCCTCGACCGGATCGCCGGTCAGCCGGCCCGTGTCGTAGAAGCAGATCCGCGAGCGGCCGAGCGGCGGCAGACCGCTTTCCGGTCCTAGCGCCACGCAGCCCGGCGGGATGTCACGCGACAGCCGCACCGCGACGCCCATATCAGCGGCCACCGCCGCGCTCGCCATCTCGTCTGATTGCCCGTCGAAAGCCGGTTTGGACTCGATCCCGACCGCCTCGAGCGCCGCCAAGGCCGCGCCGTAGAACGCGCATCCTTCCTCGATCGACAGCATCAGAGGGCGCGCGCAAAAGGCGCGCCCGAGCTGCGCGCCGATCCAGACCAGTTGATCGGCAGAGAGCACCTCGGCCTCCGGACCCGGCGTCTCCTCCGTTGTCAGGATCATGTCCAGCTCGCCCGCATCCAGCATTCGCCGCAGGGTCTGCGAGCGGCGCGAGGCGAGTTGCAGCCGGACCATCGGCCATTGCTCTGAGAGCGCGCGCAACAGATGCGGCATCTGCGGGCTGACCAGATCATGCGGCAGACCGAACCGCACGGTCACCTCGGCATCCGCCGCGCGCAGCCGCGCCAGAGCCGCGTCATTCTCGGCGCAGATCCGGCGCGCATGGTCCAGAAGAGAGCGCCCCGCACGGGTCAGCGCCATTTTCCGGTTCGCCCGATCGAAGAGCACCTTGTCGAGCGCCTCCTCCAAGCGGCGGATCTGCATAGAGACCGCCGATTGGGTCAGGTTCAGAAGCCGCGCCGCCTGCGTCACCGAGCCGGTTTCCGAAACGGTCAGAAGCGCACGCAGCGCTGCGATATCGAGGTTTTGTGCCATGTCGGCCTCTTCATCACGTTTCGTGATACCGAATAGCACAATCATTCGTTTTCATCATTAAAAAACTTGCGTCATCCTTCCTGGCAGAAACGAGCACCCTCGGAGGATAAGACGATGACCTTCCTGACCCAGCGCAACGCCGCCTGCTGCGCCCCTGCCCGCCCCGCCCGGCGGAGCATCCTTGCCACGCTCGCCGCGATTGTCACCCATTACCGCTCGCGCCGGGCGTTGGCGCGGCTCGATGCAAGGCTTCTCGAGGATATCGGGCTGACGGAGTCCGAAGCCGCGTTCGAAGTCCGGCGCCGGATTTGGGACGCCCCCGACCACTGGCGCGCGGGTCGCTGAGGCACAACCTGTGAAAACCATGTGAAACGACGCATTTTCCGGCAGCCCCAAATCTTGAATTCCGGGGCTGCTCTGCCAATATCGGTCGGGAAACCGGTCCGAGGGACGACCGGACGACATAGTTGGAGGTGCTGATGGCTGATTTCGAAACGATGCGGACCCCTCGCGCGGGCACGCGTCAGGCTGCGATTGACGAGGGTCTTCGCGCACATATGAACAAGGTCTATGGGCTTATGTCGCTGGCGATGCTGGTGACCGGGGCCGTGGCGTTTGGTGTGGGTACGAACCCGGCGCTCGTTGCCGCGATCTTCGGTTCGGGCCTCAAATGGGTTGTGATGCTGGCCCCGCTGGCGATCGTCTTCGCCTTCGGCGCGATGATCAACAAGATGTCGACCAGCACGGCGCAGATCGTGTTCTTCGTCTATGCCGCGCTGATGGGCCTGTCGATCAGCTTCATCTTCGCCGCCTATACCGGCATCTCGATCGCGCAGACCTTCCTCGTGACGGCGATCTCCTTCGCGGGTCTCTCGCTTTACGGCTATACCACGAAGCGTAACCTGAGCGCGATGGGCTCGTTCCTGATGATGGGTCTGATCGGCCTGATCGTCGCCTCGATCGTGAACATCTTCCTCGCCTCCTCGGCGATGGCCTTCGCGATCTCGGTGATCGGCGTTCTGATCTTCGCGGGCCTCACGGCTTACGACACGCAGAACATCAAGAACACCTACCTGCAGCTCGCTGCCAGCGACTCGGAGTTCATGGGCAAGGCCGCCATCATCGGCGCGCTGCAGCTCTACCTGGACTTCCTGAACCTGTTCATGTTCCTGCTGCAATTCATGGGCAACCGCCAGTAATCGGCACGCCCACGAGACATTCGAAAGCCCCGCCCTTCCGGCGGGGCTTTTTCATGTCAGCCCATCCGTAGTGCCATATCCAGCATCCGGTTGGAGAAGCCCCACTCATTGTCATACCAGCCGAAGACCCGGATCAGCCCGTGCGCGGTCGCCCGCGTCTCGGGCAGCGCCATGACGACGCTCTCGGGGCGCGCGCGCAGATCGGTGGAGACGAGCGGCTTCCCGGTCGTGCCGATCACCCCGCCTGCGTCCCGCAGCATCGCGTTGACCTGTTCGACCGTGGCGGGATTTTTCACCGTCACCGCCAGATCGACCGCCGAGACGGAGGCCGTGGGCACCCGCACCGCCTGCGCGATCAGGCGACCGGCGAGATCGGGCAGCACCTCTTCCATCAGCTTGCCCGCAGAGGTCGTCGTCGGCACCATCGACAACGCCGCCGCGCGCGAGCGTTCCATCGGGCCGCGCGGCTTGTCGACCGTGGGCTGCGAGCCGGTATAGCAATGCACCGTCGTCATCGAGCCGGTGACGATCCCGAATTCCACATCGATCAGCCGCGCAAGCGGCGCCAGCGCATTCGTCGTGCAACTGGCGTTGGAGACGATCTTCTGCCCGTTCAGCGCCGAGTCATTGGCGCCCAGAACCACCGTAATCTCCGCCGCTTTGGCAGGTCCCGATATCAGCACGCGACTCGCTCCGCCCGCGATCCCCTGCCCTGCAATCTGCGGACAGTCGGCGCGGCCGGTGCATTCCATCACCAGATCGACATCCGACAGATCGAGCGTGGAGATATCATCCGCGCGGTGCAGCGCGATCCGGGTGCCGTTGATCACCAGCGCGCCCTCTTCCAGCGTGACACTCCCGCGCCACGGGCCGAAGACGCTGTCATATTCGAAGAGGTAAGCCAGCATCTCGGGCGCTTCGATATCGTTCACGCCCACGATCTCCAGCCCCGGCCAGCGCGCAGGCGCCTCCGCCCAGGCGCGCAGCACCGAGCGACCGATCCGTCCGAACCCGTTTATGAAAACACGCATCTGGCGCACCTCCTGCAACCGCCCTTAGCGCCGCGAGGCGCCAAGGGAAAGCGCGCGATTGTCACCGATACGGCAGAGACCGCCTCAAGCGGACAATTCGCGCGCGGTGATCTGGTAGGTGAAGTCCTTGGCGTCGAGATAGTCGCGGCGTTTGCCGTCGATCTCGGCCTGCGGATACATAAGATAGGGCAGCTCCGGCCCGTCCGAACCCGGCAGATCCACGTCATGCGCGTAGTTATAGGCGACCCAGTTACCTTCCCACGCGCCGAACAGCTTCGCACGCACATCGACCACTTTGGGGTCTTTGAGGCCCAGATGCCCCTCGCCTTCCTGCAGCATCACCTTGCGCACATCGGCGGCATCGGCAGGCACCCAGCCGAAGCCGCTCAGCCAAACCTCCGAGCGGCAATGCTGCGCGCCGGTGGCGTCGTCAGATTTCAGACCGAGGCTCTTGTAGCCGAAACGCGAGGGCGCGACGCGGATGCCATAGACATCGCGCGCAGGGAGCCCGGCGGCACGCGCCAGACCCACGAAGAGCGCGTTGAGGTCGGCGCATTTGCCCGACAGATCGCCCGAGGTCAGCATGAAGGCGATATCGCCCAAGCCGCAGCCCGGCGTCTTCGGGTTGCGCACGGTGTTCTCGACGATCCACTCGTAGATCGCGCGGGCTTTCTCCAGATCGCCGGTCTTTCCAAGGGTGATCGAGTCGGCGGTCTGCTTCACAATCCCGTCGGTCGGCAGCAGCTTGGTCGCGGCGGTGAAACGCGCACGCTCGACCTCGTCCAGCGGCTCGATATCGCCCGGCTTGCTCAGATCGACCACGAAGTCCTGCGTCTGGGCCTGTGCGGTCACGGTCAGCTTGCGCGGGCCCTCGGAAGCGCCCCAGACCGCGTGCACCATCGGAGTGCCGCTATCGGGCGCGTTCACGATCTGCACCTCGTCCGCATCGCTTTCCCAGTTCACCGCGCCGGGCTTCATCCAGCCGTCACCATGCACGGAGGGTACCGGCACCCAGAGCTGCGCCGTCTCGCCGCCGCCGGGCAGGCTGACTTTGGTGACCAGCTCGAAGTTGCGCCAGCCCGTGGGCTTGGGATCGAACGCCGCCATCGCGCCGCGCGGGCTTGCCGCCAGCGCCACCGAAGCCGCGCCGAGTTGCAGAAGACGCCGTCTGTTCAAAGCCATGTCACCACTCCGCTGAATTCTGGCCGCGTTCTACGCCCGCGTCCCTGCAAGAACAAGGCATCCGTGCGCTCAGCCGAAACGGCCAGTGATGTAATCCGACGTGCGCTCGACCCGCGGGCGGGTGAAAATCTGAGCGGTCTCGCCCTCTTCGATCAGCTCGCCCAGATACATGAAGGCGGTACGGTCGCTGACGCGGCTCGCCTGCTGCATGTTGTGGGTGACGATGGCGATGGTGAACTGCTCCTTGAGCTGGTGGATCGTCTCCTCCAGCTTGCCGGTCGAGATCGGGTCGAGCGCGGAAGCCGGTTCGTCGAGCAGGATCACCTCCGGTTCCACCGCGATGGTGCGCGCGACGCACAGGCGCTGCTGCTGACCACCCGAGAGCGACTGGCCCGAGCTTTGCAGCTTGTCCTTCACCTCGTCCCAGAGCGCCGCGCCTTTCAGCGCCGCCTGCACCCGGTCGTCGATCTCGGATTTCGCGTAATTCGCGAGGCGGAGACCGAAAGCGATATTCTCGTGGATCGTCATCGGGAAGGGCGTGGGTTTCTGGAACACCATGCCCACCTTCGCACGCAGCCGGTTCAGATCGACCTTCTTGCCGAGGATATTCTCGCCATCGAGCAGCACTTCCCCCGTCGCGGTCTGCTTCGGATAGAGGTCATACATCCGGTTGAGCACGCGCAGGAGCGTGGACTTGCCGCAACCCGACGGGCCGATGAAGGCGGTCACGCGGTTCTCGGGCAGGTCCAGATTGATCGATTTCAGGGCTTTGAAATCACCGTAGAAGAAATCGAGATTCTTGATCGAGATGCGCGGTTTCGGCGCGGGATCGACCCCGTCGAAGGTCATCGGCGAGCGTTCGCGGGTGAGGGTATCCATCAGTGTTTCTCCTTCTTGGAGGTAACGAGGCGGGCGACAATCGACAGCGCCAGCACCGCGACGGTGATGAGAAGCGCGCCTGCCCAGGCAAGGGCCTGCCAGTTATCGTAGGGCGAGAGCGCGAATTGAAAGATGGTGATCGGTAGCGAGGCCATCGGCTGCGTCAGATCGAGGCTGAAGAAATTGTTGCTGAGCGCCGTGAACAGAAGCGGCGCAGTCTCGCCCGAAATCCGGGCGATGGCCAGCAGCACGCCGGTCACGATCCCCGCCATCGCCGCCTTGTAAGCGACCGTGCGGATCACGATCCAGCGCGGCCAGCCCATCGCAAGCCCCGCTTCGCGCAGCTGATCGGGCACGAGGCGCAGCATGTCCTCTGTGGTGCGCACGACGATCGGGATCACGAGGATCGCCAGCGCGACCGAGCCCGCAAGCGCGGAGAAATGTCCAAGGCTGACGACGAGCACCTGATAGACGAAGAGGCCGACGATGATCGACGGCGCCGACAGCAGGATGTCGTTCACGAAACGGATCACTTTGGACAGCTTCGCATAGCGCCCGTATTCCGCCATGTAGGTCCCGGCGAGGATGCCAATCGGCGTCCCGATCGCCACCGCGATCACCGACATGATCACCGAGCCGAGGATCGCGTTGCGCAAGCCGCCCGGCTCCATCGGCGAGGGCGTGTCTTGCGTGAAGACGGCTAGGTTCAGCGCGCTCGCCCCCTTGTAGAGCAGGTAGAGCAGGATCACGGCCAGCACGAAGAGGCCGAGCGCCGCCGCCCCCGTGGACAGCGTCATCATCACCGCGTTGACGGTCTTTCTGCGGGTCATCGAAGCCATGCGTTACGCTCCCGACTTTTGCTTCATGCGCTTTAGCATCCACTGGGCAGCGGCGAGCACGATGAAGGTGAGGATGAACAGAACGAGGCCCAGCGCGATAAGCGACGAGGTGTAGATCGGCGTCGTGGCCTCGGTGAATTCGTTGGCGATGGCCGCCGAGATCGTCGTGCCCGGCGCGAGGATCGAGCCCGAGATGCGATGCGCGTTGCCGATCACGAAGGTCACGGCCATCGTCTCGCCCAGCGCGCGGCCGAGCGACAGCATGATACCGCCCACCAGCGCGGTGCGCACATGCGGGATCACGATGTGGCGGTTCACCTCCCAACGGGTCATGCCCATGCCATAGGCGCTTTCACGCAGCATCGGCGGCACCGTCTGGAAGATGTCGCGCGCGAGCGAGGCGATGAAGGGCAGGATCATCATCGCGAGGATCAGCCCCGCCGTCAGCATCCCGATCCCGTAGGGCGGGCCCGCGAAGAGGCCACCGATCACCGGGACATTGCCCAGCGTGTCGATCAGGAAGGGCTGGATATAGCTCTGCATGAAGGGCGCAAAGACGAAGAGGCCCCAGATGCCGTAAATGATCGAGGGGATGCCCGCGAGCAGCTCGATCGCGATCCCCAACGGGCGACGCAACATGCGCGGGCAGGTCTCCGTCAGGAAGATCGCGATGCCAAGGCCCACCGGCACCGCTATGACCATCGCGATGATCGAGGTGACGACCGTGCCGTAGAGCGGTGCCAGCGCGCCGAACTTTTCGGTCACCGGGTTCCATTTCTCGGTCCACAGGAACGGCAGCCCGTATTCCTTGAGTGCCGGCCACGCCCCCATGATGAGCGAGACGAACACACCCAGAAGGACCAGCAGCACCACCACCGCGGCGGCCAGCGTCAAGGTTCCGAAAATCCGGTCGGACTGGGCCACCGGGCGCGCGCTCTTCACGCCTCTGTCGTAATCGCTTGTCGCCGTCATCGCGCACTCCACTCAAAATCGCAGAAAGGGAGGGCCGCAGTCACGGCCCTCCCCCGAAGGTGTTTATGAAGGAAGGATCAGTTGTTCATGGCCCAGACGGGGTTGCCGTCCTTACCCTTGATCTGGCCCCATTCCTTCTTGATCTGGGCCACGACATTGTCGGGCATCGGGATGTAGTCCAGCTTGGCCGCGGCGTCGTCGCCGTTGGCGTAGGCCCAGTCGAAGAACTTCAGCGCCTCTTTCGACGCTGCGCCGTCCTTGGCATCCTTGTGCATCAGGATGAAGGTCGCCGCGGTCATCGGCCAGGTCTTGTCGCCCGGCTGGTTGGCGAGGATCACGCCGAAGCCCGGCTGGCTCGACCAGTCGGCATTGGCGGCAGCAGCGGCGAAGGCTTCGGCCTTCGGCGCGACTTTCTTGCCTGCTTTGTTGATCATGTCCGTGTAGGTCATGTTGTTCTGCAGCGCGTAGGCATATTCGACATAGCCGATCGAGTTCTTCGTCTGATCGACATTCGCGGCCACGCCCTGGTTACCCTTGGCGCCAAGACCGACCGGCCATTCGACCGAGGTCGAGACGCCGATATCGTTCTTCCAGGTCTCGTCGACCGAGGCGAGGTAATAGGTGTAGTTGAAGGTGGTGCCCGAACCGTCCGAACGGTGGACAACGGCGATCGCCGCGTCGGGGAGCTTCACGCCGTCATTGAGCTTCGCGATGGCCGGATCGTTCCACTTGGTGATCTTGCCTTCGTAGATTTTCGCCAGCGTCTCGCCGTCGAGAACCAGCTCGCCCGGCTTGATGCCTTCGACGTTCACGACCGGAACGATGCCGCCCATGACGGTCGGGAACTGAACCAGCGTGTTCTTCTCCAGCTCGTCGCCGCCCAGCGGCTTGTCGGACGCGCCGAAGGTCACGGTGCGGGACTCGATCTGCTTGATGCCACCGCCCGAGCCGATGGCCTGGTAGTTGAGACCGGTACCGGTCTTCTCTTTGTAGGTTTTCGCCCAGTCCGAGTAGATCGGGTAGGGGAAGGTCGCGCCGGCGCCGGAGATATCGGCGGCCTGCACGGCGGCGGCCGAAGCCAGCGTCGCACCGGCGATCGCGGCGGAGAGGGTGAGGCGGGTGATGAACATTGAACAGTCCTCGCTGTCAGAATTCGGATACTGTGAACGCGGTAACGAAACTCGTCCCGTCCGCTGGGGGGACTAATGACGGGGCTTCTTGACAGCTATGTAACAGTCGCGACTGCGTGAAAGGCCGTGATATCCGGACGTTTTCGCGGACTTCGGGATCACGAGGCGCGGCGCACGGACGCCCCGAAAATGACGACCTGCAAGACGCTTTCGCGCGCTGCTGGCGATCACGACAAAATCGCAAGGTCGCGAGGCATGAGCGTTTTGGGCCACCCCTCGTGTAAATTTCTCCGAGAAAATGACAGGTGGCAGGCGTTTTTTGTGACGGTTTCTCTCTCAAGCAGCGTCCGTGAGGGCCGGATTGTTCATCCCCAGCGACCCCGAGTCGCGGCGCCACAGCCCTGCGGCGACCGGCTGAATCGCCATGCCCGGCCTCCGCAGGCCAACTACGCGACCTGCCGGGCCGCCGGGCCGCTCACAAGATCACGCACGGCTCGGGAATGCCCACGAACGGCGCGCGCAGAAGATAGGTCAGCCCTTGCGCCGCATCCGGGTCGGTCATGCCCTCCAGCGCGCTCGTAACCAGCAGGTCGCGCATATCCGCGCCGCCGAAGGCCGGACAGGTGCTGTTCTTCCCGGGCAGATCGAGATGGTGGGTCATACGACCTTCCGCATCGAAGCGGGCCACGCGCCCGGAACTCCACAGCGCGCACCAGAGGCCACCCTCGGCATCGACCACCGCGCCGTCGGGATAGAGGCCCTCGGCCGAGAGGTCGAGAAAAGGTCTCCGCTCCCCCTCGGGCCAGCCATCCGCATCCAGCGGCTGACGCCAGACCTTGTGGCTGGGCGTATCTGCGAAATAGGCAGTCCGCCCATCCGGCGTGAAGCAGATCGCGTTGGGGATCGAAATCTCCGTGACCAGACGACGTAGCTCGCCGCGGTAATAGCGGTAGATCGCACCGCGCCGTCGCTCGGCCTTTTTGCCCATCGTGCCGAACCAGAAGCCGCCCTGCCGATCCGCGCGCCCGTCATTCGAGCGGGTGCCGGGATCGTCGCCTTCCACCTCGATGAGCGGCTCGAGCGTCCCCTCGGCAATGTTGAACAGAGACAGCCCGATCTCGGTCGCGAGGATCATCCGCTCGCGGTCCACCCAGCCCGCCGCCGAGGCCATACCCTCGAACTGCCATTCGCTCGGCCCGTTGGCATCGCGCGTCAGCAGCCGGCGGTTCAGGATGTCGAACCAGAAGAACTGGCTACGCTCGGGATGCCAGAACGGCCCCTCGCCCAGTTCGCAAACCCTGTCGTCAAACACGCTCATCTATCTCCTCCCGCAATTTGCGGAACCCTCTCACTCCTGCAAGTCTTCGGGCAAGAGGGTCCAGGACTTGTTCCGGCAATCGACCCTCCGCAAGGCGCGACGGGTCTCCAGGCTGCGCTAGGCTCACCCGGTCAGCCGCGTCGCCCGCAGATCGCCCGCCTGTTCGAGGATCGGGTAGGCGACATAGGTCATGTCCGTGTTGATCTGCTTCAGCGCGCGCACGGTTTCCTGATGGATATTCGTGGTCTCGATGGAGGCGCTGTTATTCGCACGCAGCCGGGCGAGGTGTGCGGCCTGCAATTCGGCCTCGGCGGCGCGGGTGCGGTCTTTCTCCTCCACGAGCTGTCGCGCGTCGTCGATCTCGCCCGACATCAGGACGTTCAGCGCAACCCGCGCATTCGACGCGACTCGGTCGTGGAAATCGGTCAGCTCACGCAGCCCCTCTTCGGAGAAGGTCAGGCCGCGTTCGTGGATACGCTGCGCGAGATCCACGAGATTGGTCGAGATCTGGTCGCCCGCATCCTCGAGATGGTTCGCGACCATCGCGATCTCCATCGCGCGCCGGGATTGCTCGGTGCTCAGCCGTGTCTCGTTGAGCCGCGCGACATAGAGCTTGATCTCGTAATGCATCCGGTCGACTTCGTTCTCGGTGCGCTTGATGCGGGCGGCGATTTCCGGATCCCAATGCACGAAGAGCCCCAAGGCGGGTTGCAGCATCTCGAAGACCGACTCGCCCATGCGCAACAGCTCGCGTGCCGCATTGCCGAGCGCATGCCCCGGATCGCCGAGCCCCTTTTGATCGAGGGCGCTGATCCGAGTGGGCGACATCTCCTTGCGGTCCGCCACGACCGCTCCGGCAAGGCGCAGCACCGACGGGATCAGCGGAAGCGAGAGGATTGCGACGCCGAGGTTGAAGACGAGGTGCAGATTGATCACCCGCCGCGCCATCGTGCCACCCAAGAAGTCGAGCGCTTGCGGATAGAAAATCAGGCCGAGCAGCACAAGCATGGCCCCGCCCCCGCGCAGGACGAAATTCGACACCATGATCCGGCGCGGGATCGGATCGGCCGAGAGGGTCAGCATCACCGGGATGATCGCCCCGCCGAGATTGGCGCCGAGCACCATCGCCGCAGCGCCCGGCCCCGGCAGCAGGCCTTGCCCGGCGAAGGTCACGAACATCAGCACCGCCGCAATCGAGGAATGCATCGCCCAAGTCAGCAGGGCCCCGAGTACGAAGGCCGAGACCAGATCGCTGCCCAACCGCGTCAGCACCGCATTGACGAGCGCGCTTTCGCGCAGGGGCGCCGTCGCCTCGCCGATCAGACCGAGCGACAGAAGCACCAGCGCCAGCCCCACCAAGATACGCCCCGCCTGCCGCGGCCGCCGGGCTTTCGATTTGAGAAACAGCGTCACCCCGATCACCAGCAGCGCGGGCACCAGCACATGGATCGGCGAGAGCAGGATCTGGGCCACGATCGACGAGCCCAGATCGGCGCCCAGCACGAGCGCCACGCCAGAGATCGCCGCCAATGTTCCGCTCGCGGCAAAACCTGCAGTCAGGATCGCGACGGCGGTCGAACTTTGCAGCAGCATCGCTGCCCCCGTCCCCGCCGCCATCGCGCTGATCCGCGTCCCGGCCGTGCGGCGCAGGAACTGTCGCAGCGACGCCATGAAAGCGCGCTCGACCCCGGTGCGGATCAGCCGAACCGCCCAGAGAAGCAGCGCCACGGCGCCCGCCAGATCGATCAGGAAATAGATCATGCGCTCTCCCAAATCCCGCGCTCCGCCCGGGTTACCTCCGACGGCGCGCGGTCCTTTTCAGGTTAAACTGCATCAAAATGTGGCATTAGCAACATTTTTCTTGAAATTACGAGGCATAGCCCACATCAATTTTTAGGAACGCGGTGAAAGGATCACCTTTCGGGAGAGGCAATGGACGCGAGCGCGAAACAAGAGGGAACGCGGCTCCGCAAACGCGACCGGCGGGAACAGATCCTGTTCGAGTTGAAGCTGCGCCCGCACTTGCGCATCTCGGAACTCGCGGCGCGGTTCGGGGTCTCGACAGAGACGATCCGGCGAGATTTCGATGCGCTCGAAGAAAAGGGGCTGATCGACCGCGCGCATGGCGGCGCGTCGCGGCCCCATCCTGGCCACTATCCCACGCTGGACGAACGCGAACGCGACCAGTTTCAGGAGCGCGAGCGGATCGGCCGCATGGCCGCCGCGCAGGTCGTCGCTGGCGAGACGCTGATGATCGACTCCGGCTCGACCACGCAGCAGATGGCCAGATTTCTTGCCATGGCAGGAACGCCCTGTCGTGTGATCACCAATTCCCTGCCCATCGCCATGCTTCTCGGTGGTAGCGAGGGGGCGGACGTGATCCTCGCGCCGGGGAATTACCTGCCCACGGAGTCGGCGGTCGTGGGCGAAGAAACGCTCGACTTCCTGTCACGCCATCACGTCGACCGGGCGGTGATCGGCGCCACGGCGCTTTCGCTCGAGGGCGTGTCCGAGTCCATTCCGGGCTTCGCTGCGGTCAAACGCGCGATGCTCGCGCAGGCGCAGGCGGGGATGCTGCTGATCCTCGGCTCGAAATTCGGCATTCATGGTTTCACGCGCGCCGCGACGCTCGGGGCGCTGGCCTCGGTGGTGGTGGACCGCGCACCGCCCGCCGATCTGGAAGAGGCGCTGCGAAAGAACGGCGTGGACGTGCTGCTCGCGCAGTGACGGCAAGGTCACAGGGGCGCCCGAACCGGCTGGTGATCGCGACCGCAGTGGTGATAAGCGCATGGCCATCGACGAAAGTGCTTAGGGACGACCTTCTGATGACAATGACAGCGCAGGAAGCGCTTGTGGCCTATGAGCGCGCGCGCCACAGACTGCCCTCCCCCGGGCTGACCAAGACGAGCCGGATGGCCCGCGACATCTCGGAGCTTGCCGATCTGTTCGACGTCTTTCTGCTCGATGCTTTCGGCGTGCTCAATATCGGCGAGACCGCCATTGAGGGCACGCCCGAGCGCGTCGCGACGCTGCAAGCGGCGGGCAAGCGGGTAATGGTCGTGTCGAACGCGGCGGGCTTCCCGCACGACACCCTGATGCAAAAATACACAAGGCTCGGCTACAGCTTCGCGCCCGAGGATGTCGTCACCAGCCGTGCCGCCCTCGTCTCTGCCCTGCGCACCGCCCCTCCCCGCGCCTGGGGTCTGATGGCGAGCCGCGCGGCCGGGATCGGCGAGTTGGACGCGTTCGATGTCACATGGCTCGCCGAAGACCGTGCCGCCTACGACGCGGTCGAGGGCTTCCTGCTGATCGGCGCGGCGGAATGGACCGAGGAGCGGCACGCCCTGCTCGAAGCCTCTCTGCGCGACAACCCGCGCCCGGTCTGGGTCGGCAATCCCGACATCGTCGCCCCGCGCGAGATCGGTTTCACGCAGGAACCGGGGCACTTTGCCCACCGGCTCGCCGATGCGACAGGCATAGCGCCGGAGTTCTTCGGCAAGCCCTTCACCAATATCTACGATCTCGCCTTCGCGCGTCTCGGCCCGGTCGACCCCGCGCGCGTGCTGATGGTCGGCGACAGCCTGCACACCGACATTCTCGGCGCGCAGGCCGCCGGTATTCGCTCTGCCCTGATCGCGGGATACGGGTTCTTCGGCGGCGAGGACGCGCAAGCGGCAATCGCGATCTGCGGCATCTGTCCGGACTTCGTGTTGCAACGCCCGTGAGCCTGCGGCGACCAGTATAGTTCGACGCTCTCAGCGCGAGACTTGAGCCGTGCGCCCCGTCCTTGCTGCCATGCGGCATGCGGCGTCGCGCCGTCTCGGCGACAACGCGTGGCCGGGCAATGCCCTCGGGCACGCCTTACGCCGCCGGGCTAAAGGGTATACTTCATATGCATCTTTTAGTATCTGTTGCCGGAAAAGCATGGAGACCAGACCTGTCATGGACTCACCAGAGAGCATCCAACAGCATTTGGCCGCTATCGTGGAAAGCTCGGAAGATGCGATCGTCACCAAGGACCTCAACAGCATCATCCTGAGCTGGAACCGCGGCGCGGAGAACCTGTTTGGCTACACTGCGGAAGAAGCCATTGGCCGGCCGATCACAATCATCTTTCCCGACGACCGGATGGACGAGGAGGTCGACTTCATCGCCCGCCTGCGGCGCGGCGAGCGGATCGCGAATTACGAAACGGTCCGTCAACGCAAAGATGGAAGCCCTGTCCCGGTGTCGCTGACCGTCTCGCCCGTGCGCGATGCCGAGGGACATGTCGTCGGCGCATCTAAGATCGCGCGCGACATCACCTTGCAGCATCAACTGGCAGAGCAGCAGCGGCTGCTCCTGTCAGAGATGCGCCACAGGGTCGGGAACGCCTTCGCCGTCGCGGCCTCCCTGATTGCCGTGGCCGCGCGACAGGCGGAAAGCGTCGAGCAGCTCAGTTCCGAAATGCGCTGCCGTCTCCACGCCATCGCGTCGCTCAACTCGATGACGGTGAACGACCCATCCGGCGACGAAGCGGAAGGCATGCCGCTCTCCTATCTCGTGAGCACCATCCTGAAACCTTTCAGCGAAGGGGCGACGGTCCATACCTCGCTTCCCGATATTCAGGTGCGACCCGCCGCGATCACGCCACTGACGCTCGTTCTGTTCGAACTCGCGACGAACTCGGTGAAGTACGGTGGCCTTTCGCGGGACGGCCACGGCCTCGAGATAAACGCCGAGATAGAAGACGGGCGCTTCGGGCTCACGTGGAAAGAACCCGGCATCACCGAAGCGGGGTCGGGCCAAGTAGAAAGCAAGGGGTTTGGCACGTCCCTGTGCCGGCTCACCGTATCAACCTCGCTCGGAGGTAGCTTCTCGCGCGAATTCACGCCAGAGGGTCTGGTCGCGACCTTGGACCTCGATCTGGCCGCCGTATCGGAAATGTCGTGAGAGCGACCGGCATCGAGATGCCTGCGACCTGACGGTCTGGCCCGCCGATTTGCTTCCAGGCCGGAGTAAGGGCTACGTATACCCCAAAGATGGCGGCAAAATCACGAGGCTCCGCAATGACGCGGGACGACAGCGCATCCAAACCGGCAGAGCTTCGGCACCGGATCATGGCCGGCTTCATCGGCAACGTGGTCGAATGGTATGACTTCGCGCTCTATGGCTATCTGGCGGGCGTCATCGCCCCGGTCTTCTTCCCCTCGAACGACCCGACCGCGGGCCTGATTGCAACCTACGGGATTTTCGCGGCCGGGTTCCTGATGCGTCCACTAGGCGCGGCGGTATTCGGGTGGTTCGGCGACCGCTACGGGCGCGCCCGAACGATGCAGATCTCGGTCGTGATGATGGCGATGCCGACGCTGTTTCTGGGCATATTACCAACCTATGCGCAGGTCGGCGTGCTGGCGCCGGCACTTCTGGTTCTGGTGCGGCTGCTGCAGGGCCTGTCGGTCGGTGGGGAGTTCTCGTCCTCGGCGACCTATCTTGTCGAAACCGCGCCCCTGAAGAAACGCGGCCTGACGGGGAGCTGGGCCAATATCGGCTCCATGTCGGGATCACTTCTCGGGGTCGGGGCGGCGGCGCTGGTGACGAACCTGTTCGACGCGCAGACGCTCGCCGATTGGGCGTGGCGCCTTCCCTTCCTTGGGGGCGCACTCCTCGGGACAGTGGCGATCCTGATCCGCCGCAACCTGCACATGTCCGAGCATTTCCGGCAGCATCAGGAGGGGCGCGACGAGACGTCTCCCCTTCTCGAAGCCTTCACGACGAACCGTAAAGAGACGCTTCTGGCGGTGGCCTTCGCGGCCAGTTACGGCACCTGCTACTACATCGCCTTCGTCTATCTTCCGGAATGGCTGTCCGGCCAGGGCTTGATGGCGCGAGACACGGCGCTTCTGATCAACACCGCGATGACGGTCCTCGTGATCCCCGCGATGCCACTGGCGGCGATCGTGGGCGACCGGTGGCTGCCGCGCAGGGTCTGGATCGCTCTGGCGATCGGGTCGTTGGCGCTGGCCGCGTGGCCCTTGCACGAATGGATGCTCGCGTCAGGCGGCGCGATTCTGCCCGTGGTGGTGGCGCATGCGGTGAGCTTCCTGCTCCTGGCCGTACCGCTGGGATCGGGGCCCGCCCTGTTCGCGGAGATGTTCCCCGAGCGGGACCGGCTCTCGGGCTATTCCGTGGCCTTCAACATCGGCCTCGGCATCTTCGGAGGTCTCACCCCGATGATCGCCACGAGCCTCATCGCCGCGACGGGCCTCGTCACCGCCCCCGCGCTCTACATGCTCGTGGCGGGCTTGATCGCTGTGGTCGCACTCGTCTTCACCCCGGATCGCAGCCGCGCGCCCTTGCGCTGACCGGATCGCCTGGCGAAACCCCATTGAAGGCTGGACCGATCGCCGGGATGCGCTATCACGGTATCGGCGCGATCCTCTGCGGACTGACGCGCGATCGACCGTGAACCGTGCAGAAGGAACGCAGACCGGATGGAACAGCGCGGAACCGACCGTCTCAAGCTCGCTCTTCTCGCGCTCGCCGCAGCGGCCCTGATCGTGGGGCTCGCCTTCTGGTTCGCGGGCGCCGAGGCCATGGCAAAAGCGAGCTGGGTCGTCGGCGTCGTGCCCACCCTCGCCGCGCTGGTTTACGAAATCTCGCGCAGCCTGAGGCGCGGCGAAGTCGGTCTGGATATCGTGGCCGCGCTCTCGATGACCGCCGCGCTTGTCTTTGACGAAACACTCGCGGCCGCGGTCGTGGCGGTGATGTATTCCGGCGGCACGTTCCTCGAAAGCTTCGCCGAAGGCCGCGCCCGGCGGGAGATGCACGACCTGCTTTCCCGCGTCCCTCGGACCGCGACGCGTCACCGCGACGGCGAGCTGGAAGATATCTCCCTCGACGAGATCGCCCCCGGGGACCGCCTGCTGATCCATCAGGGCAACGTGGTGCCCGTGGACGGGACCTTGGCGTCCGAGACGGCTTTTCTGGACACATCGGCGCTGACCGGAGAGTCCTTGCCAGTGCGTCTTGCGCACGGGGGCGACATCATGAGCGGCTCGACCAACGCGGGCGAAGCCTTCGACCTTATCGCGGTGCGGCCCGCGAAGGACAGCACCTATGCCGGGATCGTGCGGCTGGTCGAGGAAGCGCAGGCCTCGAAGGCGCCGATGTCGCGGCTGGCGGATCGCTGGTCTCTGGGCTTTCTCGTGGTCACCGTCGCCATCGCCTTCGCCGCGTGGTGGTTCACCGGAGACCCGATCCGGGCCGTCGCCGTTCTGGTGGTCGCGACGCCCTGCCCGCTCATCCTCGCCGTACCGGTCGCGCTGGTCGCCGGCCTCTCGCGCGCGGCGCATTACGGCGTGCTCATCAAGGGTGCGGGCCCGCTTGAGACGATGGCGCGTATCCGCACGCTGATCCTCGACAAGACCGGGACCCTGACCGACGGCCGCCCGCAGATCGTGTCCATCGACAGCCATGACGGGATGGAGGAGGACGAGATCCTGCGCCTCGCCGCAGCGCTCGATCAGGCGTCGAAACACCCCGTAGCACAGGCGATCGTCGCTGAAGCGAAAGAGCGCGGCTTCACCCTGCCCGTCCCGTCGGATGTCGCTGAAATCGCGGGCGAGGGAGTCGTCGGCCATGTCGAGGGGCGCAAGGTCTTCGTCGGCGGTGACGATTTCGTAGCGGCGCGGGTCGGGCGCAAACCGGGCGATCACCCAGCGATGGCCGCCGGGGCGGTTCTCGTCGCCGTCGCAGTGGATGGCAGGATGGCCGGGCATCTGGTGATGGCCGATCCGCTGCGCGAAGGTGCGGGCGCGATGCTCGACGGACTGCGTCAGGAGGGGATCGCCCGCATCCTGCTCGCGACCGGCGACCGGACGGACGTCGCCGAGCGTGTGACCGAGGGCCTCGGCCTCGACGGGTTGCGCGCGGGCCTCACACCGGACCAGAAAGTTCTCCTCGTGCTCTCCGAGCGCAAGAACGGGCCGGTCATGATGGTGGGCGACGGCGTGAACGACGCGCCCGCCCTCGCCGCGGCAGATGTCGGCGTCGCCATGGGCGCACGCGGGGCCGCCGCCTCGGCCGAAGCGGCGGATGTGGTGCTTCTCGTCGACCGGATCGATCAACTGCGCGCGGGCATCGAAATCGCCGCGTCCTCGCGGCGGATTGCCTTCGAGAGCGTCGCCGCCGGGATCGGGCTCTCCGTGCTCGGTATGATCGCGGCCGCCTACGGCTACCTCACCCCGGTCGAGGGGGCGATTTTGCAGGAGGCGATCGACGTCGCCGTCATCCTCAACGCCTTGCGCGCCCTCCGGATCAGGCCCGAGTGAGACCGCATCGCAATCGCGCGCCCTCACCCGGCCCTGCGCCGAAAGATGCTATCGCAGGTAGACCTGGTTGCCGCTGCGCACGACGCTCACCCTGTCGCCGACGCGGAACTGGTTCGACATCTGGATCACGGTGATCGAGCCGCCATTGTCGAGCCGCACGGTCCACGCATAGGAGGTGTAGGTGCCGCCCTGGCTGGCGATGTTGCTGCCGACGATCGTGCCCGCGATCGCGCCGACGCCGGTCATCACGTCCTTGCCTTTCCCTGAGCCGAGCTGATGGCCAATCACGGCACCGACGAGACCGCCCGTGACCGCGCCGACGATCTGGTCGCCGTCACTGGTCCGGCGCATCGTGACCGGCTGCATCGCGACGATGCGGCCGTATTCCACACTCTCGTAATTGTAAGTGGTGCGCGTGCCGGGGGCCGGGCCGTTATAGGGCCCGGTCGCATAGGGACCGGGCGTCGGATTGCACGCAGCGATGCTCAGCGCCGCCGGCAGGACAAGAAGAAAGAAACGCATTTGAACCTCCATGGTAGCTCCGCCGCATGTCGTCGACATCGGGGCGTAGGAAGAGCTTGCCGCGACTCAGAGAGCGTTTCCTTGTTTTCGGACAATACGCGCGAAGAAGTCGCAGGCGGAGACCTGCGTGGAGGGGAGAAAGTTTCTTGGCGATCCCTGAAGGACTCGAACCCTCAACCTGCTGATTAGAAGTCAGCTGCTCTATCCAGTTGAGCTAAGGGACCGCGTGGCCCCTAAATGCGCGATCGGGGCGCGCGGCGCAAGTTCAGATCGCGCGCATCAGGAAGACGGAATTCGGATCGGGCTGATAGCCGACATAGGGCCCGCATTCCGTAAAGCCCGCGCGCAGGTAAAGCTGGCGCGCCGGGGCGAAGGAATCCTGCGATCCGGTCTCGAGATAGAGGCGCGCCATGCCCTCGGCGCGGGCGGCTTCGACCAACTGCTCGAGCATCCGCTGCGCCAGCCCCTGCCCGCGCATTTCGGAAAGGATGTGCATCGACTTGATCTCGCCCTCATCGGGCGCGATGCGCTTCAGCGCCCCCATGCCGACCGGGCGTCCCGCCTGCCGCATAACGAAAAACGAGATGCCGGGAGCGGCGAGTGCATCGGGCGGCAGCATGTGGATCGACTCCGGCGGCGTATCGGCGTGCATCGCCGCCGCGTGGCGGGCGTGAAGCTCTGCGAGATCGCCCCCCAGCGGGGTCTCGCGCGCGATTTCGATCGTGTCTTGCATTGGGCGTCCTCATTCGTGTCGGCGGCAGATTAGGCATGGCGCGCGCCGGCCTCCAGCGCGAAAACGCATCAGTTGCGAATGACTTTGCAGAAGCCGCCCCCACCGCGGATTTTCTCGCAGGTCGCCAGCGCCTCCTTGCGCGAACCCGCCGGAACCTGCGCGGTGTATTGCGCGCGTCGTCCGAAGCCCGGCATGACCGCACGTACGAAGCGCAGCTTGGCGTCGCCGATAACCCCGGAGTGGCGCGCGGCAGCCTTTTTCCCGAAAGTCTCGGCCGATCTCTGGGTGCGCCCGGCGGCCACGATGACGCCCCAGGGCGGGACCGGATCGCGGAAGTCGCGGATCGCCTGACCCTCCGCCAATGTGGTGCAGGCGACGAGGAAAGGCGTATCGCCATCGAGCCTGTAATCCACCCTATCTGGCGGCGTGTCGCGCCAGTCTTCTGCCGAGTGGCCGGTGATCGCGCGGACATAGGCCCGGGTTTCTCCCGCGAGGCCGCCGGTCTTCGCAATGAAGCCCGCCGCGCGATCCTCGCCGCCGTTATAGCCGATCGCTGCGAGGCCGGAATTGCCGAAGCGTCTGGCCATCTCGCCGAGGTAACGCGCCGAGGCCTCGATCGCTTCCGCCGGGTTGAACGGGTCGGCAAGCGCGCGCAGCCGCGCCGTGCCCGGCATGAATTGCGCGATACCCTGCGCGCCCGCCGGGCTGATCGCCGCCGGATCGAACCGGCTTTCGCGCCACAAAAGCCGCGCGAAATAGCCCGGATCGAGCCCAGCCTCGTCGGCCGCGCTTTGAATGAGCCCGCAGGTGTCGGCGAAATAATCCGTCAGTCCGATACATCGCCGCCCGTCCGCGGTGCAGCGCAGATCGGGCGCGGGCGGACCGATCATCGCCCGCGCCGGTTGCGCGTTCGGCGCCCCCGCGAGGGCACAGAGGATCAGGGCGGAAAGGACGGCTCGCATTGCGGAAAATTACCGGGATTCCCGGCGTGGGGCCAGCGCGAGTTCAAGGACGAAGTCACCAGACATCGTGCGGCTGCATGGACGAATGGGCTGGCTTCAAGCAGCGGTCGCTCAGCCCCAGTCGCGCAGCCCTAGTCGCGCAGCACCCCGGCGGCGGTCAGCGCGTGGCGGTCAGGCCGCCAGATATCGGCATGCGGTGTCGCGAAGGCCCGCGCGGCGAAGCGCGCCGTCACGCCACGCTCGCGCAGGAAAGCGCGGTCGATCTCCTCCTCTTTTCCGATGTCGATCGGCAACGGGTAAGCTTCCAGGCTGTAGCCGTGAAAACCCAGCTCCCCTTCGGGGCCAAGACCGCGATGCGCGCCTGCCATGAAAATCAGCGTGCAGGCCGAGTAGCATCGCTTCGTCACCCGCGTCTTCAGCCCCCGCCTCATCACTCGCTGCGCCAGCGCGCGCGCGGCAAAGACGTGCCCACCGGCGCTGTCGAGATCGATCGCCGAGACGCCCTGCGTCGGGGTCGCCTCGAACCGAGCCAGAAGATCGTAGCTGATATCGCCGGTGAGATAGGCGATTCCGTTTCGCACCTCCAGCGGCATCGGCCCGGCATGAGCGATCGGCGCCAAGGCCATCGTTTGCCGCGCCGATTGGTCGAGCGCATGCGTCGCGCTCACCACCGCGACGGCCCCGATCGCCACACGCGCGGCGAACAGCACATCGCCCCGTGCCCGCGCATCGACCCAATGCGAGACGCTGCGCCACGCCCCCACCACCTGCCATACCGCCAGCGCGATGTCCGCGAGGATGAGCATTGAGAAGAGTGGCATTGGCACCGGCGGCGACACGACCTGCCAAAGCCGAGCCACGGCGAACCGCCCGCCGATCAGCACGACTATAAGCGCGATCCACGGCGGGTACGCGCCGCGCCAATATGCGCCGATGCCCCAGAGCGGGGCTGGTTGCGATGTCCGGGTGGCTCGGGCCATTCACGCCATCCTTTCGAGCACTATCAAGTGTCAGTGTAGCACGACCGAGCCGAAAACCGGGAATCCGCCTCGCCGACCGGGCTGCGAGGCAGACCGAAGGTGGACCTTCTGCGACGACGGGAGCCTCTGTTATACTTTTCGGATCGGGAGGTTTCTTCGCATGATCACGTTGACGATCAATGGGCGACATATCGACGTCGAGGACGGCACCAGCTTGCTGGAGGCGGCGAAGACAGCCGGCATCCACATCCCGACCTTGTGCCATTATCCCGGCCTGCCCGCCCATGCCGTGTGCCGCATGTGCCTCGTGGAGATCGAGGGCACGCAGAACCCGCAACCGGCCTGTCGCACTCTGGCGAAGGATGGGGACGTGGTGACGACGGACAGCGAAGCACTGACTGCCTTTCGGAAAGCCGATGCGGAATGGCTGCTCGCGCGGCATCCGAACGACTGCATGCGCTGCGAAGTGAACGGGGCGTGCCAGCTCCAGCGTCTCGTCCATGAGAACCAGTGGGAAGAGCGTTGGCCGAAGACGCCGGCCGGGGCCGTCACCGCGTCGGAAGAACTCTCCTGCGATCACACCTCCCCCAGCATCTGGCGGGACTTGTCGAAATGTATCGAATGCGGGCTTTGCGCGGAGGTCTGCGGCGACAGCGTGCAGAACCAGAACGTGATCGGCTTCGCCAATCGGGGCTTCGACCGGCGCCCCGTCACCGTCTTCGACGTGCCGCTGTCGCAGACCAACTGCATTTCCTGCGGGCAGTGCACACTTGTCTGCCCGGTTGGCGCGCTGATCGAGGCCCCGCATTGGCACGAGGTGCTGCGCACGCTCGATGCCCATCGGCGCGTCTCCGTCGTTCAGGTTGCCCCGGCGACCCGCATCGCCATCAGCGAGGAATTCGGGCTGGAGTCGGGAACTGTCAGCACGGGGCGCCTGATCAATGCGCTGCGGCTTTTGGGGTTCGATTATGTGTTCGACACGAATTTCGCCGCCGATCTCACGATCATGGAGGAAGGCACTGAATTGCTGTCGCGCCTCGAGGCGGGCACGGAGCTGCCGCTGTTCACCTCCTGCTGTCCGGGCTGGGTGAATTGGGTCGAGTTGAACCGGCCCGATCTTCTGCCGCATCTGAGCACGACCAAATCGCCACAGCAGATGCATGGCGCGATCGCCAAACGGGGTCGCTTCGCGCGGTCTCTGGGCCCTGATTTCGCAGACGGCAAGGCCGAACCCTACGTGGTGAGCGTGATGCCCTGCACCGCCAAGAAGGACGAGGCTCAGCGGCCCGGCGTCTCGGGCGACGTGGATCATGTGCTCACCACCCGAGAGCTGGCGCGGATGATCCGGTCGCGCGGGATCCCGTTCGGGGCGCTCTCCGAGGACGGGCAATTCGACAGCCCGCTTGGCGAGAGCACCGGGGCCGCCCAGATATTCGGCGCCTCGGGCGGCGTCATGGAGGCGATGGTTCGCACGGCTGCGCATTTCAAAGGGGTCGAGCACGATCTGCCGCTGGAATGGGAGGCATTGCGCGGTGTGCGCGAGGGCGTGAAGACCGCGACCATTCCCGGCGTCGGCACGGTGGCCGTGTGCAACGGGATCGCGTCCGCCCAGCGCATGCTAGAGGATGAGACGTGGCGCGAGGACTATGTCGCGATCGAGGTCATGGCCTGCGTCGGTGGCTGCCTCGGCGGCGGCGGCGAGCCGAAATCCATGGACCCGCAAATTCTGCAAAAACGCGCCAAGGCGATCTACAGCGTCGATGCAAAGGCACCGCGCCGTCGTTCCTATGAGAATGCGGATGTGCAGGCGCTCTATGCCTCGGAACTGGGCGCGCCGAACTCCCCGACCGCGCACCATCTGCTCCACACCCATTACGCCGCCAGACATTCCAAGCGTTCGCTGCTGATGCGCTTTCTGGATTGCGTGGACCGGCGCGACGGTGCAGCGGCTGCAAAGCTGTTTCATCCCGACGGGGTCTGGTCGACCGCCTCTCCCTTCGGCGTGCTGACCGGCGCGGACGAGATCGCGGGGCTCATCAACGCGAAGCTTCCGCCGAACCTGCGCGGCGCGAAATATGCGCGCCACCAGATGGAAACCGCGGCCGATACAGACGATCTCACGGTCCTCGCCCCCGACGGAAGCCGCAGCCGCTTCGATCTGGAGCTGAGCACCGTGGAGGAGGACGGATATTCGCAGATGGCGATCAAGACCCTCACGCGCACGGTCCTTTGATGCGGTGATGTGCAAGCATTGCCCGCAGCGGGCGAAGACAGATCGCGAATTGATCAATTCGCCGACCCCACGCGCGTTTCTTCTTCCCTTCTTGTTCTAGAGCAAAGCCATAGCGGGCGACGGGGTTCATCCTTTGCGACGTATCACACCTGCCCGCCCCTGCGGGACGAGAAACCGGAACGGATTCATCATGCCGTGTCAGAGCCGCGACGAGATCGAACACGTATTGTCCAGCGCGAAAAGCCGCCGACCTTGGCGGCTCTGGGCCCTCGGCGCGGGGGCCCTCGTGATCGCGGTCGGCGCTTGGGTCTGGTTGGCGCCGCCCCGCGACAGCACCGGCACGAGCTACATCACGCAAGCCGTCACGCGCGGCGATTTGACCGTCACGGTCACCGCGACCGGCACGGTGCAGCCCACGACGGAAGTCGAGGTCTCCTCGGAGCTGTCGGGTACGCTGGCAAGCATCGATGTCGACTACAACGACGAGGTCACGGTGGGTGAGGTGCTCGCGCGGCTCGACGATACGAAATTCAAGGCGCAGGTCGCCAATGCCGAAGCCGCGCTTGCGGCCGCCAAGGCGCAGCTCGCACAGGCCGAAGCCACCCAGAAGGAAGCGACGGCACTCTACGAGACACAGGCGGAACTGGACCGGCGCGGCGTCTCGACCCATAGCACCTTCGTCACCTATATCGCGCAGCGCGATCGCGCGGTGGCGGCCGTTCAGGCCGCGAAAGCGTCGCTGACTTTGGCCGAGGCGAACCTTGCTTTGGAGAAGGACGATCTGGAGAAATCGGTCATCCGGTCCCCGATCAACGGCGTCGTTCTGGACCGCAATGTCTCGGCCGGTCAGATCGTGGCCGCCTCGCTATCCGCGCCCACCTTGTTCACGCTCGCCGAGGACCTGCGCCGCATGCAGTTGCTCGTCAATATCGACGAGGCGGATATCGGTCAGGTCGCGGTCGGCAATGACGCGACATTCACCGTCGACGCCTATTCCGGTCGCTCTTTCCCGGCGACGATCACGCAGGTGCGCTACGCCCCCGAGACAACCGACGATGTCGTGACCTACAAGGGTGTGCTGGCGGTCGACAATGCCGACCTGCTGTTGCGCCCCGGCATGACCGCGACGGCGACGATCACCGTGGACGAGGCCAAAGACGCGCTCCTGATCCCGAATGCGGCGCTGCGCTATGCGCCCCCGCAAGAGGTCGAAGACGCAGGCAATGGCGCGAGCGGGCTCATCGGCCTCGTGATACCGAGCCGACCGGGTTCGGAGAGCGGTACCGCGAGCGGGAAATCCGTCTGGGTTCTTCGCGAGGGCACCCCTGTCGAGGTTGCGGTCACGCCGGGGGCGACGAATGGCAAGTTCACGATCGTCACCGAAGGCGACCTGGTCGTCGGCGATCAGGTCATCACCGATCAGCGGGACACGTCGCGATGAGTGAGCCGCTCCTCGAACTGCGCGGAATCGAGCGCCACTACGGCCACGGGGAGACCCTCGTGCGTGCCCTCGACGGCGTGGATCTTCGCGTCGAACCGGGGGAATTCCTTGCGATCATGGGCCCCTCGGGGTCGGGAAAGTCGACCGCAATGAATATCATCGGCTGCCTCGACCGGCCGACCGCCGGGAATTACCTGTTCAACGGCGTCGAGGTCGCGACCCTGAACCGCGATCAACGGGCCCTGCTGCGCAGGCATTACCTCGGCTTCGTCTTTCAGGGCTACAACCTTCTGCCCCGCACCACCGCGCTGGAGAACGTCGAGCTTCCGCTGATCTACAAAGGGATGCGGAAGGCCGAACGCGTGGCGCGCGCCCAGCTGGCTCTGGCACGCGTCGGGCTTGAGGGGCGCGAGGATCACACGCCGTCGCAGCTCTCGGGTGGTCAGCAGCAACGGGTCGCGATCGCGCGGGCGCTTGCGGGAGAACCGATGGTGATGCTCGCGGATGAGCCCACGGGCAATCTCGACACCAAACGCAGCGTCGAGATCATGGACCTGATGCAGGATCTCAACCGCGAGTCCGGCCTGACCATCGTCATGGTCACGCATGAGGAGGATATGGCCGCCTACGCTTCGCGCCTCGTCGTCTTCACCGACGGCCGGGTCGTGCGCGACGAGAAGATGCGCGAGGGGGCCCTGTGATGCTCTGGGAAACCATCCGGCTCGCACTCACCGCGATCACCCGAAACGCGCTTCGCTCCTTTCTCACCGTGCTGGGCGTCGTGATCGGGGTGGCGGCCGTCATCGCGATGATGACCGTCGGGCAAGGTTCCTCGGAACAGGTCTCGGCGAATGTCGCCGCGCTCGGCACGAATGTTCTCGTCCTGCGATCCGGTGCGCGGATGATGGGGCCCGGATCGCGCGAGGCCGCCCCGCCCTTCAAGCTGTCGGACGCCGAGGCGCTGAAAGACCTGAGCAGCCTCTCCGCCGTCGCGCCGGTCGTCTCGACCGCGGCCACGGCCGTGTTCGGCAATAATAACCGCATGACTTCGATCACCGGGACGACCTCCGCCTATCTCGATATCGGTGGCTGGTCTCTCGCACTCGGGCGCAGCTTCACCCCAGCCGAGGATCGCAGCGGCGCCAATCTTTGCATCATCGGCGAGACCGTGCGGACGACCCTGTTCGGCGCGACCGATCCGACCGGCGAGAAGGTCCGCATCAAGGCGATTTCCTGCGAGGTGATCGGCTTGCTGAAGGCGAAAGGCGCAGGCTCGTTCGGGCAGGATCAGGACGATCTCGTCATCATGCCCATCCGAACGGTGCAAAGACGGCTGATGGGCAGTCAGGACGTTTCCACGATCTCGGTTCAGGTCGCGCCGAACGTGTCGACGGCCCGGGCGACCTCCGACATTGAGACCCTGATGCGCGAGCGGCGTCGCATCGCCATCGGCGAAGAGGACGATTTCTCGGTCTTCGACATGGCCGAGCTGAGTTCGATGCTCAATTCCGTCAACTCGGTGCTCACCGGCCTGCTCTCCTCCGTCGCGGCGGTCAGCTTGCTGGTGGGCGGCATCGGCATCATGAACATCATGCTCGTCTCGGTGACCGAGCGCACCCGCGAGATCGGCATCCGCCTCTCGGTCGGAGCGCAGGCGCATCAGGTGCTGATGCAGTTTCTGGTCGAGGCCGTGGTGCTCTCGGTTCTGGGCGGGATCATCGGCATCCTCTTCGGCCTCGGCCTCGCCTATGTCGCGTCGCGGATCATGGCGATCCCCTTCTCGCCACGCCCGGATATCATTCTTCTCGCCTTCGGCTTCTCGGCGGTAGTGGGAATGGTCTTCGGCTACTTCCCGGCGCGACGCGCGGCGCGGCTCGACCCGATCGATGCGCTTCATTACCAGTAGAGGCGGTGGCCGGGTGGCCCCTGAAACGCAAAACGGCGCTGCCACCGCAACGCCGTTCTCGTCATTCGTTGGTGATGACCTGGCCCCTCAGTGCGTCCAGTTCGCGCGGCGGTCGGTGGCGAAGTTCTCGCCGTAGCCGCGAGCGCGGACATTCGGGGCGCGCTTATGCGGCTCGGTCACGACGTAATCGATGCCCTTTTCCTTGGCATAGGCTTCCGCCGCTTCGCGTGTCTCGAAGCGCAGCCGTACCTGCGCCTGCGTGTCGTTCGAGCTGGTCCAGCCCATCAGCGGGTCGATTTCGCGAGCGTCGGCAGCGACGTAGTCGAGATACCAGAACCGCGTCTTCGCGTTGCCCGATTGCATGGCGTTGCGGGCGGGTTGGTAGATGCGCGCGCGCATGGGCAAACTCCTCTGCGATACCTCTGGCTTTTCTTAGTGCATCTGCAACAAATCGCAAGCCCCGGAGCGCAATGGCGACGGATGCGCGACGATTATGCAGGGTGCAGCGGGAAGGAAGGAAGACCGCCCGCCGCTGTTGCCCGGGCATCGGCTTTGCACAAAGAAGGTGGCGGACCTGCGGACCAACCGGAGGGCAAGCTCAGGGTGACGCGCCGCTCGTCGGTCGGACACGCCCCAAGAGGCAAAAGACGCTCCCCCGGACCGTCGCGACCCCAGGCCGAACTCCGCCACAAGCCTCTGTTAAATATGGACAATCCGACAGCACGCATTAAGCTTTCCGCAACCTCCCTCGCAAACCCTTGAATGCGAACGAAAAGAGGACAAATCTGGGGAGCAAGCAAAAGGTCTGCCCGATGCCCCACAACAATACCAATCTGCCCACCGAACGCCCCGATGTGCTTACCCGCCCCAAGCTGGAAGGCGGCAAGCGGTTCGTGATGCACACTCAGTACGCTCCGGCCGGCGACCAGCCCACCGCGATTGCAGAGCTGTCTTCCGGGGTCGAGGCGATGGAGCGCGATCAGGTGCTGCTCGGGGCGACCGGGACCGGCAAGACCTTCACCATGGCAAAGGTGATCGAGGAGACTCAGCGCCCCGCGATCATCCTCGCGCCCAACAAGACCCTGGCCGCGCAGCTCTACGGCGAGTTCAAGAGCTTCTTCCCCGAAAACTCGGTGGAATATTTCGTCTCATATTACGACTACTACCAGCCCGAAGCCTACGTGCCGCGCTCGGACACCTATATCGAGAAGGAATCGCAGATCAACGAGCAGATCGACCGGATGCGCCACTCGGCCACCCGGGCGCTTCTGGAACGTGACGACGTGATCATCGTGGCCTCGGTCTCGTGCATCTACGGCATCGGCTCGGTCGAGACCTATTCGGCGATGACGCAGGATCTCAAGACCGGCGACCTGATCGAGCAGCGCAAGTTCATCAACGAGCTGGTGGCGCAACAGTACAAACGCCTCGACGCGGCCTTCCAGCGCGGCGCGTTCCGGGTGAAGGGCGACACGGTCGATCTGTGGCCCGCCCACTTGGAGGACCGCGCCTGGCGGTTCTCCTTCTTCGGCGAAGAGCTGGAGGCGATCACGGAGTTCGACCCGCTGACGGGCGCGAAGACCGACAGTTTCGACCAGATCCGCATCTACGCGAACAGCCACTACGTCACACCACGCCCGACCCTGCAGCAAGCGGCCAAGGGCATCCGCAAGGAGCTGGCGCTCCGGCTGAAGCAGCTGGAAGAGGAAGGCAAGCTGCTGGAGGCGCAGCGCCTCGAACAGCGCACGAATTTCGACCTGGAGATGCTGGAGGCGACCGGCGTCTGCAACGGGATCGAGAACTATTCGCGCTACCTCACGGGTCGCGCACCCGGTGAGCCGCCGCCCACCCTGTTCGAATTCATCCCCGACAACGCGATCGTCTTCGCCGACGAGAGCCACGTCACCGTGCCCCAGATCGGCGGCATGTATCGCGGGGACTATCGGCGCAAGTTCACGCTGGCAGAACACGGCTTCCGCCTGCCGTCTTGCATGGATAACCGCCCTCTCAAGTTCGAGGAATGGGATGCGATGCGCCCGCAGTCGGTTTTCGTCTCGGCGACGCCCGCCGCATGGGAGCTGGAACAGACAGGCGGCGTCTTCACCGAACAGGTCATTCGCCCCACGGGCCTCCTCGACCCGGTCGTGGAGATCCGCCCGGTCGAGACGCAGGTAGACGACGTGCTCGATGAAATCCGCACCGTCGCGGCGCGCGGCTATCGCACGCTGGTCACCACGCTGACCAAACGCATGGCCGAGGATCTGACCGAATACCTGCACGAGCAGGGCGTTCGCGTGCGCTACATGCACTCCGACATCGACACGATCGAGCGGATCGAGATCTTGCGCGACCTGCGCCTGGGCGCGTTCGACGTGCTGATCGGGATCAACCTGCTGCGCGAGGGTCTGGACATTCCCGAATGCGGGCTGGTCGCGATCCTCGATGCCGACAAGGAGGGCTTCCTGCGTTCGGAAACCTCGCTGATCCAGACCATCGGCCGCGCCGCGCGGAACTCCGAGGGCCGCGTCATCATGTATGCCGACAGGATCACCGGCTCGATGCAGCGCGCGATGGACGAAACCGACCGCCGCCGCGCCAAGCAGATCGCCTATAACGAGGAACACGGCATCACGCCCGAGACGATCAAGAAGAATGTCGATGACGTTCTGGCGGGCCTCTATCAGGGCGACACCGACATGTCGCGCGTGACCGCCAAGGTTGATGCGGTGAAGCCGGGGGCCAACCTTCAGGCTCATCTGGACGACATGCGCGCGAAGATGCGCAAGGCCGCCGAAGATCTGGAATTCGAGGAAGCCGCCCGCCTGCGCGACGAGGTGAAACGTCTCGAAGCGGTGGACCTCGCCGTCCACGACGACCCGCTCGCACGACAGTCCGCAGTGGAAGCGGCAAGCGAGGCTGCGGTCAAGGCGACGGGCCGGTCTACTGCGGGTCGCCCGGGCCAGCGCGGGGGTGTGAAGCGGCGGAAGGGTCGGTGAGGCTTGTCCGACGCTTCTTGCTGAGCCTCTGGCTCGGTGCGCTCGCCCTGCCCGCGCAGGCCCAGACCCTAACCTGCGCCGCACCGCCATTCGACGATCCCCCCGAGGTCGCAACCATCGTCGATCAGCTGCGTCCCGCGCTTGACCGCTGGCCGAGCCTGCATGTTGCGCTCTTTCGAGACGCTAGAGAGCTGTGTGTTGCCGACACGCTGCACGATGCGCGGGGATATTTCGAGCCGCGCTCCTCCCGGCTCGTGATCGCCACCGATATGGCACCCGCCTTGCAAAAGGCAGTTCTGATTCACGAATTGCGCCATCTGGAGCAGAAATTCCACGGCTCCTGCCCCGAGCCGAACCTGTCGATGAAGGAAAACGCCCGCGCGATCTTCGCGATGGAGGCCGATGCCACCACCTACAGTCTCGCTGTCGCCTGGGATTTGCGCAAAGCCGGGATGCCCGACACCTGGAACGCGCTGGCGACCTGGCCAATGCAGGCCGATATCGCGACCGCGTTCGAGGCCGAAATGGGCCGCTCGGGCGATCTCATCAGTGCGGCCAGCGCCGCTTTCACCCAATGGTACGCGAAAGACGAACGACGCGAGCTATACTACCTCGCGTCGTGCAGCGATTATCTCGAGTCCCGCGACCGGGACCACAGAATGCTCAGCTATGATCGACTTTCCAGCGGCTTCTTCAACGCGCTTTGTCGGCTTCCCGATGGCGAAGCCTACCCTTGCGCAGAATCCGGAGGATGAGGGTCAGCCGCCGCTGACCGTCAAGCCCAGCAGCCGCCATTGCTGCATCCCGCCGCGGTAGTAATAGATCTTTTCCGCCGGGAAGCCGGCTTCGATCATCCGGCGCGCGGCTGTCGGCGACTGGCCGCACCACGGACCGTTGCAGTAAAGCGCGACCGATTTCACGTCCGGACCATCGCAGATGAAGCCCTCGAAATCGGGCTGACAGCCAAGCTCGCCCAGACGATCGGGGGCTTCCATATAGGGAATATTGATCGCACCGGGGATCGCACCGCCCTCAAAATCGCGGGTCACACGTCCATCGACGACCACCACGTTGGGATCCTTGAGAAACTCCATCATCTCCAGTTCACCCACCGGGGTCACACCCGGCGCCGGGATCATCGGCTGGATGCAGAAATTCGGACAGGGGCGCGAGGTCTTGGCCCACTCGCCTTCCAGCTTGTTCTCGTTATCCTGAATCCGCTTGATCTCGACCGGCCCCTTGGCAGTCTCCACGGTCACGGACATAACGTCCGGGCGAATATTCACCGGCTCGGCGAAAGCGGGCGCGGTCAGAACAGGCGCGGCAACAAGCAGCGCGGCAAGAAACATGAAACGCATGATAACCTCCCTTTTTCGTGATCTTAACATAACTCCCGGCCTTGTCGCCGGACGTGCGGATCTTTAGCTCAACGAAATGAGAGCGATTTTGATCCTCGGTGCGGCGGTCTGGGCGGAGGGCGCCCCGTCCCCCACCTTGCTACGGCGCACGCGGCACGCGGCTGCGCTATGGCACGCGGGCGCGGCGGAGCGGGTGATCTGCTGCGGGGGTGTCGGGCGGTATCCACCGAGCGAGGCGGAAGTGATGGCCCGGATATTGCGCGCGGAAGGTGTGGATTCTGAGGCGATCCTTCTCGAAGATCGCTCGACCAGCACTTACGAGAATATCGGCTTCGCGCAGGCGCATCTGGATGGCGACGAGGTAACCATCGTGACCGATCCCTACCACGCACCGCGCGCGGTGATGATCGCGCGCCGGATGGGGCTGCGGGCACGCGCGGATTGCCCCACGCACCGCGCAAGCGCGAAGGCCCGCGCCCGCGAAGGCTTCGCCTACCTGAAGCTGGGATGGTGGATAGCGCGGGGCGGGCCCTTGCCCTGACCCGCGCCGCATGCGTTAGTCGAGGATCATCTTGCCGATGATCAGCACGATCACCGCCCCGACAAGCGCGATGGCGATTATCGCAAGCAGGCCGCCCGCCGCAAGCACCGCTCCGCCCAGAAGGGCCACGATGAACGGGGTGATGAGGGCGCCGACGACGCCGATCGCCAGATAGGCGGCTTTGTGACGTCCGCCCGAGACGACGCTCGCGATCCAGCCCGCCAGCAGACCTGCGAGCACGAGAAGGATCAGGCCGACGGTGCCGATTGCTTGCAGAACGCTTTCCATGATTTCACTCCGATATGTCTTTTCACATCAACGCGAGGCGCGCTCTGAAGTTCCCTCTTCGCGCGCCTATTTCGGCAGCGCAGCGCCCCGTGCGCGCCAGTCAGAAATCGGCGGAGACTTCGTACATCACCGGCTCGAAATTGCGGCAGAGCGTGTAGATGACCCGGTTGCGCTCGATCATCTCGGGGCTGCGCAGCATCGCCTGATAGTCGCCGCGCTCGTGCCATTTGGAATAGGTCGCGATCCGCGTGCGCGCGTCGTTCATATGCAGCCCCGCGCCGATGAAACCGGGCGCTTTCGAGATTACCTCGGCATAGGCGGCTTGCAGCTTCTCCATCAATTCGTCGGCTGTGGCGGGCGTCATCTCGAAGGTGCAGATCACGGTCTGCCCTTTGAAATCGCTGGTAATCTCGGTCATGGGCGGTCCTCCTCCGGGTCATGCTCGCACAGAAGCGCGCAGAAATCACCGCTCTTTTGTTCTCCCGTATCAGAGCGGCAGAAGCGCCAGCGCCGGGATTGCTACGATCAGCGCGATCCGGATCAGATCGGCGCCGACGAACCAGCTGACCGCGCCCCAGCTCGCGCGGCCCGGCCCCTGCCCTTCGATGGCGGAAATGACGAAGAGGTTCATGCCCACGGGCGGCGTGATCAGCCCGACCTCGACCACGATCAGCACCAGCACCCCGAACCAGATCGCGAGTGCCTGCGGGTCGAGGCCGAAATCGAGCCCCGCGACGATCGGCCAGAAGGTCGGCACAGTCAGCAGGATCATCGAGAGGCTGTCCATGAAGCAGCCGAGCACGAGATAAAGAACCAGCATCGCGATCAGCACAGCCCACGGAGACACCCCCGCGCCGGTGATCATCTGCGCGAGTTCCTGCGGGAAGCGCGCGAAGCCGAGGAACCCGTTATAGACCGCCGCGCCAAGGATGATGAAGAACACCATCCCGGTCGTCTGCGCGGTCTCCAAAAGGGCGCGCACCAGCCCGCCTCCGCGCAAGCCCCCCGAGGCCCAGGCGGCGATCCCGGTCAGCGCCGCGCCGATGGCCGCACCTTCGGTGGGCGAGACGATGCCGCCATAGATGCCACCTACGACGAGTGCGAAGATCGCGACCACTGGCCAGATTCCAATCAGCGCCCGCACACGTTGGGTCAAATTGAGCGCAGCGCGCGGAGCGCCGGCGGCGTCAGGATGCCGGATCAGGTAGGCGCGTGTCGCGATCACGTAGCCCAGAACCGCCAGCAGCCCCGGCAGCACGGCGGCGGCGAAGAGCGTCGCGATGTTCTGCTCGGTGAGGATCGCGAAGATCACCAGTACGATCGAGGGCGGGATCAGGATGCCGAGCGTGCCGCCCGCCGCGAGTGTCGCGGTGGCGAGCGCGCTCGAATAGCCCGCCGCCCGCATCTCGGGCAGTGCCACACGCCCCATCGTCGCCGCCGTCGCGAGCGAGGAGCCGCAGATCGCACCAAAGCCCGCGCAGGCTGCGATCGCTGACATCGCCAGCCCGCCCCGCCGGTGCCCGATCAGCGCGTCCGCGGCGCGAAACAGCGCCCGGCTCATCCCGCCCTGGGTCGCGAATTGCCCCATCAGCAGGAACATCGGGATCACAGACAGCTCGTAATGGGCGAATGTCGAAAACCCCTCGTTCTTCATCTTGGCGAGCCAGATCTGCGGGCTTCCGGTCAGCGCCCAGAGCCCGCCTGCGCCCAAGATCAGCATGGCCAGCCCGATCGGCGCGCGCAGGGCGATCATCAGCAGCAATAGCGGGAAAGAGGTCAATGCGAGGGCGAAATCACTCATCGTATCTCCCGCCAGCCGCAAGCCGCCAGCCGTTCCACGTGGCCACCACGGCTGAGCCCCATGCGCCGGGCAAGCAGGCCGCATAGCCCCACCAGAGCGGCAGCCCCAGCAGGAAGGTCGTGGTGCCCGAGCGCATCTTCGCCCCCATACCCAATCCGATCCGCCACGCGATCACAGCGAACAACACCGCCGCCACCAACTGCCAGAACAGGTCAAGCCAGCGCGCCGAACGGCCACGCAGGATCTCGACCCGCGCATGGGCGTGGCGCAGTTGCACCAAGGGGACCATAGCGTAGACGATGGCAGGCAGGCTCAGTTCGACGATCTCGAAACCTGCCTTGAACGGGCCTATCCCAACGCCTCCGGGGAGCCAACCGCCTTGCGCGCCCTTCAAGCCGAGCGCGCCGAGGCTGGAGAGACAGGTCATCACGACCAGCGCCAATAGCACCAGCCCGCCGAGCAGCGCGAGCCCCTGCGCCGCCCTCTCGATCGCGCCGCGAGCCATGCTCAGAACAAGTGTTTCTCGATCAGGGCGCGCGCGGTTTCCAGTAGCTCATCGCCCGGCACGCCGTTCTCTTTCATCTCGGCGACCCATGCGTCGATCACGGGCTGCGAGGCGTCTCTCCACATAGGTGTATCCTCGGCCGGGATCGTGATGATCTCGTTGCCCAGATCCATCGCGGCCTGACGCGAGGGGATATCCTCGGCCTGCTGCAAACGGCCCGCCTGCGCCGAGAAGTCGGCGCCGGAGACGCTGTCGATCGCGGCTTGCAGTTCGGGATCAAGCGCGGCGTAGCGCTCCTTGTTCATCGCGAGGATGAAGCTCGCGGTGTAGATCGACGGCCCGGCGAATTGCGTGTGATGGTGGACCAGCTCGCCGATATGCAACGAGGCGGACACCTCCCAGGGCAAAAGCGCCCCGTCGATCGTCCCGCGGGAAAGCGCCTCGGGCACAGAAGGCACCGGCATCCCGACTGCCGTCGCGCCGAAATGCTCCAGCAGCTTCGTCGTCACCCGCGAAGGCCCGCGCAGTTTCAGCCCCTCGAAATCGGGAATGTTCCGCACCGCCTTGTTCGCGTGGATAACGCCCGGCCCGTGCACCCAGGTGCCCAGAAGATGGAAGTCGCGAAAATCCGTGTCGACCATCTCCGCTTGCGCCAATTCCCACAGCGCTGCGGAGGCCGCCTCGGCCTCGGCGACCATGAAGGGCAGCTCCATCACCTCGGTGCGCGGGAAACGTCCCGGCGTGTAGCCCGGCAGTGTCCAGACGATGTCGACCACCCCATCGGTGACCTGATCGACGAGATCGGTCGGTTTCCCGCCCAACTGCATGGAGGGGTAGTGCTGGATGCGAACCCGGCCCTGCGTCGCCTCCTCGACCGCCTTGATCCACGGTGTGAGGATATGGGCGGGCACGAAGCTGGTCAGCGGCAGGAACTGGTGGAGTCGCAGAGTGACCTCCGGCTCGTCGGCCAACACGGGCGGCGCGGCCAGGGCGGCGGCGCCTGCGGCAAGGGCGAAACTCTCACGGCGGGTGAATCTCTGGCTCATGCGGGGCTCCCTCTCACGCAGTCCAGAGCGGATTTACCCGGCGGATGCCCCGACGTCCAGTTTTGCTTTTCCCGAGAGGACGGGATCTGTCATGCGGCGCGCGATCCGGTGCCCCGCTCGGGCGGATCCCTCCTCTTTCCGCAAAAGAAAAACCCGCGCCAAGCGCGGGCTTTTCCTGTCCCCGGAGCGTCAGGCCCTACCCCGTATCTCCGGAAATGAAAGAGGCCGGAACGCTAACGTCCGGCCTCTTCCAATTCGGTGTTAACCGAAATTAGTTGTTCGAGGCTGCGACAGCAACGCCGAGCAGCAGCAGAACCGGGATGATGATGCCGGCGTTCGAGGACGACGACTGCTCAACCACGACGGGCTCGGGCTCGACGACCGGAGCGGTGTAGCCACCGGCGAAAGCGGTCGAACCGGTGAGGCCGAGGGCCAGGGCGATGGTAGCGATCTTTTTCATAGTAATCTCCGTCATTACCGTAGGGAGCCGCCGGGTTTTCTGGCAGCTTCCCGGCGAGACTTACACAGCTTCCCGGGATTGCAAAGAGTGAATTACACGGCCCATTCACGCAGAGGCGAAGACTGTTGCACTTTGGCACGTTTATTGCATGAAATGCCCACAATTCGTGTCTAACGCGGCACATGGCACCATTCTGCGCTTCTTGAGCGGCGCGGATTCTGAGAAGAATTACCAGAACTTGCCGGGAAATGGCTTGCATCTTCGCCGCCCGGGAATCAAGGCATCGACATAGCACAGGCAAGGACGAGAATATGAAAATCGCGATGATCGGCACGGGCTATGTTGGCCTTGTTTCGGGGGTCTGTTTCTCGGATTTCGGCCATGAGGTCGTTTGCGTCGACAAGGACCCCGCAAAGATCGAAATGCTCGAGGGCGGCCGCGTGCCGATCTACGAGCCGGGCCTCGACGATTTAATGGTGAAGAACGTCGAAAGCGGGCGTCTTTCCTTCACCACCGACCTGAAGAAAGCCGTTGCAGGCGCCGATGCGGTCTTCATCGCGGTGGGCACGCCGACGCGGCGCGGCGATGGCCATGCGGACCTGACCTATGTGATGGCCGCCGCCGAGGAGATCGCCAATGCGATGACCGGCTATGCGGTGATCGTGACGAAATCGACCGTGCCGGTGGGCACCAACCGTCAGGTCGCGGAGGTCGTGCGCAAGACCCGCCCCGACATCGAGTTCGACGTGGCCTCGAACCCCGAATTCCTGCGCGAGGGCGCGGCGATCGACGATTTCATGCGGCCCGACCGGGTCGTCGTCGGCACCACCTCCGAGAAGGCCGAGGCTGTGATGGGCGAGATCTACCGCCCGCTCTTCCTGCGCGAATTCCCGATCCTCTATACCGATCTGGAAACCGCCGAGATGATCAAATACGCGGCCAACGCGTTTCTCGCGACGAAGATCACCTTCATCAACGAGATCGCGCGGCTCTGCGAGAAGACCGGCGCCGATATCAAGCAGGTCTCGCGCGGCATGGGTCTCGACGGCCGGATCGGCAACAAGTTCCTGCATGCAGGTCCGGGCTATGGCGGCTCGTGTTTCCCGAAGGACACGGCGGCGCTCGCGCGGATCGGTCAGGACTACTCCTGCCCGATGGAGATCGTCGAAACCGTCATCAAGGTGAATGACGACATCAAGCGCCGGATGATCGAGAAGGTCGTCGATCTCTGCGGCGGCTCGGTCAATGGCAAGACGATCGCGGTCTATGGCGTGACCTTCAAGCCGAACACCGACGACATGCGCGAGGCCCCTGCCCTGACCATCGTGCCCGCGCTGGTGGGCGGCGGCGCGAAGGTCCGCGTGGTCGACCCGCAGGGCAAGCGCGAGGGCGAAGCGCTGCTGCCGGGCGTGTCCTGGATGGATGACGCCTATGCGGCAGCCGAGAAGGCCGATTGCGTGGTCATCCTGACCGAGTGGAACGAGTTCCGCGCGCTCGACCTGCAGAAGATCGCGACGACGATGGAGACCGCGCGCATGGCCGACCTGCGCAACATCTACTCCGAGAAGGACGTCAGGAAGGCGGGCTTCGCGGATTACGTTGCGGTCGGGCGGTAAGGAAGCGGCCGCGCCGGGATCGGCCCCGGGGAGGGGGCTCTGCCCCCGCCCTTCGGCCCCCCGGGATATTTTTCCCAAGAGGAAGGGAAGGCCGCCTAGGCCACCTGCCCCGCCGCCCAGCCGGACGCCCAGGCCCACTGGAAGTTGTAGCCACCGAGCCAGCCGGTGACATCGACCACCTCGCCGATGAAATAGAGCCCTCGCACCTGCTTGGCTTCCATCGTCTTCGCGTCGAGCGCATCGGTGGACACGCCGCCCAGCGTGACCTCCGCCGTGCGATAGCCTTCCGAGCCCACGGGCCGCACCTGCCAGCGATGAATCTGATCGTCGAGCTTGGCCAGATCCTTGTTCGATTGCTCGGCCAGCCGCCCCTTGAGCTTTGCCTCCGCCACCACAAATTGCGCGAGCTTCTCCGGCAGATGCCGCGCAAGCGCATTGTGCAGCGCCTGCCGGCCCGCCGCGTCGCGCTGCTCAGCCAGCGCCGCCGCGATGTCATCGCCTGGCGCGAGATCGACCCTGAGCGTGTCGCCCTCGCGCCAATAGCTGGATATCTGCAGGATTGCAGGGCCGGACAGCCCGCGATGGGTGAACAGCAGATCCTCGGCGAAATGCGTCTTGCCGAGCCGCAGATCGACGGGCCGCGCCAGGCCGGACAGCGGCGCGGTGCGCGCCAGATCCTGCTCGGCGAAGGTCAGGGGCACCAGAGCGGGGCGCGTCTCGACGATCTCGAGGCCGAAGCGCTGCGCGATCTCGTAGCCGAGGCTAGACGCCCCCATCTTCGGGATCGACTTGCCGCCCGTCGCCACAATCACCGAAGCCGCGCGGATCGGGCCTTGCGAGGTCGTCACCAGGAAACCTTCGCCCTCGCGCTCCACCCGGTCGATCGAGGTCTCGAGCGACAGCTCGCCCCCTGCCGCACGCAGATCGCGCAGCAGCAGGTCGATGATCTGCGTAGCCTTCCCGTCGCAGAACAGCTGGCCGAGATGTTTCTCGTGCCACGCGATCCCTGCCGCATCCAACCGCGCGATGAAATCCGCAGGCGTATAGCGCGACAGCGCCGAGAGAGCGAAGCGGGGATTGCGCGACAGGAAGCGTTCGGTCGCATTCTGCCGGGTCAGTAGCCGGTTGGTGAAGTTGCACCGCCCGCCGCCGGAGATTCGAATCTTCTCGCCCGGGCGCCGTGCGTGGTCGAGCACGCGCACCGACCGCCCGCGCCGCGCCGCCTCGATCCCGGCCATCAGCCCGGCAGCGCCCGCGCCGAGTATCACAACATCGCATTTTTCCATGCCGCCTCGCTTGCCGTAGCGGCGCATGACGCGCAATCGAAATTTGTCGGATTTTCCTCTTGAAGCCCCGCGCGAGCTTGGCTAGATAGCCCCCAAGTTGGGGCGTAGCCAAGTGGTAAGGCACCGGTTTTTGGTACCGCGCACCGTAGGTTCGAATCCTACCGCCCCAGCCACTCTCCTTTTTTTATAGCGAAACCAGCTAATTGCGGACCGGACCAGTTTCGCAAACGGAACACTTTTGCGGATCACGTTCCCGAACTATCAGGGCATTCATCCTCTTCGAGTCGAAGGATCGCTTTCGCCCACTCTACAGCCGCAAGCTCGGCCTCCATCTCTCGCTCAGCGCGCAGGAAAATCGGAAGATGCACTCGATCATTTAGAAAGAGCGCAGCATGCGCCTCAGGCCATTCAACGTTACTCGGTCGTTCATTAGACTTCTGCTGTGACGAAAAGAGCGACGCCCTGAGGGCACGCCCTATGGATGCGACCGCAAGGGACGGGCGATCAAGCAGCGCGCAGAACCTCACCCGCCCAAATTTCCCGGCAGCAATCGGGCATGACGCCCGCAGCCCCCAACGACACGAGCCGAAGGTGAGGGCTCTCACTTCTGTTGCCCGCGCCAAGGTCTTGGTCGTTTTTGGGCGAGAGCAGACATTCGCTGCATTGACGGTGCTCATCTCAGGTCGCTACCTGCCACGAAGTCCATGGCCAGCACTCAACCGAAGCTTGTCGCACTATCCAATAATGCCCTTTGTCTAAGCGCTCACGCTTTCCCTCACGTCTTCAGCTTCGCCTGTTCGAGCGACCAGTATTCCATGTCGAACAGCTCGCGCTCGGAAATCGGGGCGAAGCGCCCGAACTCTTCCGCCGCGTTCACGATGCCTCTCCTTGAAATCCTGCGAGATGTTCAATCCCAAGGATGAGCTGCGTCAGCGTGGAACGGGCCCAAGAAAGTGGATCGAGGATATCTGAGAGCGTGGCAAAGGCACGGCCGAAAATTAGTGCGATCATCTAAAAGATTTGGGTGAATTCGAAATAGACGTCAGTTTTCACAGCGGGCTCCCGTTTGACGCTGAACGATCTCACTGATCGTCGATATGCCGATCATCGGCATTAGGGTGTGCGTGAGATGTTGACGCTCGCGTTGCTCCTTGTGAGGCTTTGCGCCAGAAGTCGGGGCGTGTCGGGGGGTTTAGGAATGGATAACGAGGTGCACGGAAAGTGCCAGTGTGGAGCCGTAAGGTTTCGTATATCGGGAGAGTTCGAGAGCTTCTTCCTGTGCCATTGCGGACGCTGCCGCAAAGATAGCGGCACGGCCCATTCCGCGAACCTGTTTTCATCGACTGCTGAGATCACCTGGATGTCCGGGGCGGAAAACATCAGGGTGTTTCGCGTTCCCGGGACACAGCATGTGAAGAGCTTCTGTGCAGACTGCGGGTCGGCGCTGCCGTTCTGTCAAGCGCATGATGGCTCGCTCGTCGTTCCAGCGGGCTCACTCGATAGCCCGCTCGAAATACGACCCACCGCGCATATTTGCGTTTCCAGTCGCGCGAACTGGGACAATGACCTGGCCTCGATCGAAAGGCACGACGGGCTTCCCGGTCGATCCGAGTAGGTTGGGGGCCCGTCACGCACTGCATCCAGAGAGGGAAAAGCGCCTCTCACTGCGTCCTTATATTCGTGCCGTTCTTGCCCCGCCTGAGCGACCGCGGCTGTGATTTCGGCCGCTTTCCTCGGGGAAGAGATCGATTGTCGGCGAAACGAAGAAAACGCTGATCGCGAAGAGCATACTGGTTTCCAAGGCGAAGGTGGGCACCCGCGTCTGCCCGACCACGGAATGGAACATGTTCGACACGGGTGTGCTGCGCTGACACACGATGCAGCGGCGCTCGGTTTCCTTTCTGGCCGCCTTGTCGGCACATTGCGATGCGTTGGAGGTTGCCGCGAGCCGCGGTGCGTTCGCGCTCGCGGTTCTCGATCTCCATCGCCAGATCCTGCGTCTGTCGGGTAACCGTTTTCTCCAGTCACTCTGCGATCCCCTGCAGACCGCGCTCTATTCGCTCTTGGCGAGCGAGACCGAAGACCAGAAGCGCGGACCGTCCAAAATGGCCAAGGTCGTCGCCCTTCATAGCGCAATCGTCAGGGCCGTCGAAAACCGCGAGCCGGAGGCCGCAAAGAAAGCGATGAAAGCCGTCCTGGAGCGCTCCAGCGATGAATGTCTACGCTCCCGCGGGATGGGCTGAGCCCAGCTCCGCCCCCAGAAAATTGGACCGTTTGAAACTGGAATTTTCCGCTACGCTTCCTTGGCTGTAAGAGAAGTGCAATCGCAAGAAGGCGAGCAAAGCACGGCGCGACAGGCAACAAGGCCCCGATCACGCTGACGAAATCGGGGTGGCGTCACCAGCCCGCCACCCTGATCAAAGCCGGCGACATCCTCCTCTACCGCTGCGCGCGTCGCGTGGGTACAGAGCCTGCTCGGCATGCAACAGCTCCAAAAGAACGTGCCGTCGCCGATCTCAGCGCTGACCGAGCTCTGTAACGTCATGGCATCAGGCGTGACCTCTGTCGCGTCCGAAGGTGCCCTTACCCAAGGGTGAGCCCCTTGCGCAGTGCGATCAGGTCGATGTCACGGGAGACGAAAACGGCGCCGGCCTCGAGCGCACGCTGATAGACCTCGTCGTCGGTGGTCAGGATGCCCGGCGGCAGGCCCGCGGCGCGGATGCGCGTGATCGCATCTAGCACCGCCGCAGTAGTCTCGGGGTGCGAAGGCTCGCCCGGGTGCCCAAGCGAGGCGGCCAGATCCGCAGGTCCGACGAAGATTCCGTCAACCCCGGGCACGGCCGCGATCTCTTCGAGATTGGAGAGGCCCTCGACGCTCTCGATCTGTACGACAAGACAGATCTCTTCACGTGCGACCTTGTGATAGCCCGGGACCGTCGCGAAGCGCGTGGCGCGGTTCATGCCGGAGACCCCACGCATGCCCCGCGGCGGATATTCGACCGCCGCCACCGCAGCGCGCGCCATCTCTGCGTCGTGCACCATCGGCACGAGGATCGTCTGCGCGCCGAGGTCGAGGATTTTCTTGATCTCCGCCGCGTCGAGAGAGCCGGGCCGCACGATCGGCGAGAGAGGATACGGGGCCACCGCCTGCAGCAGCGGCAAAACACTGCGCGGGTCGAGCGCCGAATGCTCGGTGTCGAACATCATCCAGTCGTAACCGCAGCCGGCGATCAGCTCGGTGGCGAGCGGATCGCTCATCGTGCACCAACAGCCCCGCTGGACCTCGAAGGCTTTCAGCGCGGCTTTGAACGAATTCCTTGGCAGATCGACCATCGTGACTTTCTCTCTTGTTGACCTCGGCACGCGCGGGAGGGATGCCCGGGGCCGTCTTGAAAAGGTTGGTTCGGAGCTTATTCGAAACAGACGCGGGTCGCACTTCGCAAACAGCGATCCGCCGGATTTGGATGACGTGCCGTCTCAGTCGAAGGCAATAGCGACGTTCCCGAAGGTGCCGAAATCGGCCTCGATCCGGGTCCCGGGCGGGCACTCGATCGGCGCGATGAACGAGCCCGACAGGATCACCTGCCCCGCCTCGATCCGCTGGCCGTATTGGCCCATTCGCCGCGCGAGCCAGACCAGCCCCTGCACCGGATCGTCCAGCACCGCCGCGCCTAGCCCGGTAGTTTCGACCTCGCCATCCTTGCGAAGGATCGCACCGGTCCAGCGCAGGTCGACCTTGGCCGGATCGTGGCGCGCCTCGCCCAGCACGATCCCCGCATTCGCCGCGTTGTCCGACACGGTATCGACAATCACACGCGCCTGCCCGGTCGCGGGATCGGCGCGCAGAATGCGGGTGTCGAGGATCTCCAGCGACGGGGCCACGTAATCGGTCGCCGCCAGCACCGCAGCGCGATCCGCCGTGGCATCGAGCGGCGCTTTCATCACGAAGGCGATCTCGGCCTCGACCCGCGGCTGGATGAAACGGCCCGCGGGCACGGTTGCGCCATTGGCGAACAGCATATCGTCATAGAGCACGCCCGAATCCGGCGTCTCGATCTTCAGCGCGGCTTGCATCACCTTTGAGGTCAAACCGATCTTCCAGCCAAGGATCGACCGCCCCGCCGCCAGCTTGCGCGCCATCTGCGCCGACTGGATCGCATAGGCGTCGTCAAGCGTCATCTCCGGATGGCGCAGGCTCAGCAGCCCGATCTGTCTGCGCGCCTCTTCGGCGGCCAGCAACTCGTCGGCGGCCTGCGCGATCTGATCGGGGCTCAGCATGTTGGCTCATCCGCGACGGAGTTGCGCAGCAAGCCGATGCCTTCGGCCTCGACCTCGATCACGTCGCCCGGTTGCAGCCAGATCGGCGGATCGAACCGCGCTCCCGCCCCGGTCGGCGTGCCACACACGATCACGTCGCCTGGCGCCAGCGTCGTGAAGGTGGACACGTAATTCACGATATAGCGGAAATCGAAGATCATCCGGCCTGTGCGGTCTTTTTGCCTGATCTCGCCATTGACGCGGGTGGTCAGCTCGATGTCGTCCAGTTGCGCGGCCTCGCGGAACGGCACCAGCCACGGGCCCATCGCGCCGGAGCGGTCCCAGTTCTTGCCCTGGGTCACGTTGAATTTCGCATGGCGCACCCAGTCGCGGATCGTGCCCTCGTTGCACAGGGTCAGCGCGGCGATGTGATCGTAGGCGTCTTCCTTCGCGATCCGGCGACCCGCCTTGCCGATCACGATCGCCACCTCGCCCTCGTAATCTAGCTGCGGGCTTTCCGGCGGACGGATCAGCGGCTGGCCATGCCCGGTGAAGCTGCGCGGGAAGCGGATGAACATCGAGGGATAAGGCGGCGCGGCCTGCCCGTCCTTGTATTCCGCGTTGCGGTCGGGAAAGTTCACCCCGATGCAGATCAGCTTTTCGGGGGCGGCCATCGGGATCAGGAACTCGACCTCGTCGGCGCGATAATCAGGCGCGCGGCCCTCCGCCGCCGCGATCACCTCTTCCAGCGCGCCGGCCTCGACGACCTGCTGCAGGGTCGCGAACCGCGCGCCGAACTCCGGCGTCAGATCGACGATGCCGCCATCCTGCACCACGCCGTAGCGATCCGTGCCACCGGTGCGAAACGCCGCGATGCGCGGCAGTGTCAGCGTCATGACATTCCCTCCTGTGAAAGTCCCAGGCCATCGAGAATGGCGCTGTAGGCGATGTCGATATCGGCTTCGCGCATCGCGAAGGACCCGGCCTGGAAGCGGATCGCAAGCTGGCTGCCGACCCGCGTTTGGGTAAGGTAGATGCGCCCGTCATCGTTGATCGCGCTCAGATGCGAGATCGTATCGTCGTCCGATGCGCCCGCGCGGCGAAACGAGAACAGCGACAGCACCGGGGCGGTCACGATCTCAACGCCCAGGGTTGCAGCCAGCCGGTCATGCAGCATCCCCGCCCAGCGAACGTGATCGCGGATCATCGCGCGCAGCCCCTCAAGCCCGTGAAAGCGCAGCAGGAACCACAGCTTGAGCGCGCGGAAACGGCGCCCCAGGGGGACGGACCATTCGGAATAGTTGACGACCCCATCGCGACCATGGGTCTTGAGATACTCGGGCTGGATCGCCAGCGTGCGCACCAGCATCTCGGGGTCGCGAATGAAATGGGCCGAGCAGTCGAAAGACGCGCCCAACCATTTATGCGGATTGAAGACGACGGAATCCGCACCCTCGATCCCGGCCCAAAGCGTGCGGAACTCGGGACAGATCATTGCGGAACCCGCCCAGGCCGCATCGACATGGATCAACAGATCATGGGCATGCGCGACCGCAACCAGCTCGCCAATATCGTCGCAGGCCCCGGTGCTGGTCGCCCCGACGCAGCCGATTACCCCGGCGGGCTGATACCCGGCCGCCAGATCCGCGCGGATCGCCGCCTCCAGCGCTTCGGGCGGGAGCGCGCCACTACGCGGATCGGCGGGCAGTTTCACAAGGTTGTCCTGCCCGATCCCCGCGATCCAGATCGCCCGATCAATGGAGGAATGCACCTGATCCGAGCAATAGATGCGCAGGCGTAGCGCTTGACTGAGCCCCGCGCGATTTCCCTGCCAGCCCAACGTACGCTCGCGCATCATCAAGACCGCCGCCAGCGTCGCGGACGAGGCGCTGTCCTGAATGACGCCCGAGAACGCCTCGGGCAGCCCCAGCGCGTCGCGCAGCCATTCCATCATCCGGGTTTCCAACTCGGTCGCGGCCGGAGAGGTCTGCCACAGCATGCATTGCGCGGCCATAGCGGTGACCAGATATTCCGCCACCACCGAGACAGGGGCGGCATTGCTGGGAAAGTAAGCGAAGAAGCGCGGATGTTGCCAATGGGTCATGCCCGGCTCGATCAGGCTCTCGAATTCGTCAAAGATCCGCTCCATTTCGCAACCGGTCTCGGGCGGCCTGGGCGGGATCGCGCGGTAGATCTCGCCGGGCGTCGTGCGCGCGCGTACCGGGCGGGCATCGAGTGTTTCGCGATATTTCGCGCCCCATTCCGCCGCCCGCCGCGACCATGCCTCGAAATCCTGAGCATCCATCCTGTCTCTCCTGCAAGGGTCTCGTGTACGGGGCCCGCTCACGGCGCGATGATCGGAGTGGCCTTCATGTCGCTGGCGACCGGCTCGACATCCTGAAACCGCGAGCCATGCTCGAACCACGAGCGCGGAGCGGGCGCCCCCCACAGCGTCTGACGCTGCGGGTCCTTCAGATCCCAGCGGATCGCCTCGAGATCGGGATCGACGGTCTGATAATCCGAGCAGTAGATCTCGATCCGGTGACCATCGGGATCGAGGATATACAGGAAGAACGCGTTCGAAATGCCGTGGCGGCCCGGTCCGCGCTCGATATTGGCGACATAGCCGGTGGTCGACATCAGGTCGAGCAGATCGATGATGTTGAGCGGCGTCGGCACCCAGAACGCGGTGTGATGCAAACGCGGGCCAAGCCCATTCGTGAAGGCGATGTCATGCACCCCGCCCTTGCGATGGGTCCATGCCGCCCAAAGCCGCCCGCTCTCTTCGTCCTCGGTATATTCGGTGACGCGGAAACCGATGCGATTGTAAAACTCGACCGCCTTGTCGACATCGCTGGCAAAGCAGTTGAAATGGTCGATCCGGAGCGGTTTGACGCCGTGATAGAGGGCGTATTTCTGGTGGATCGGCTCCAGCCGGTCCATCCGGAAATAGAACTCGATCGGCATGCCGAAACAGTCATGGGTGCGCAGGGTGCGGCCTTGATAAGGGCGCTCGACCCATTCGACCGAATGACCCTCGGCCTCGAACCAGTCATGCGCCTTGTCCAGCTCGCCCTCGTCGAACAGCTTGAATGCGAGCGAGCGCACATTGGCCTCGGGAGTCTTGACCAGCACGACCGAGTGATGCCCGCGCTCTTCCATCGCACGCAGGAAGATATGACGATCGTCCTCGTCGGTCACCTGAAGCCCCAGCGTATCGACATAGAAGGCGCGGCTGGCGGCCAGATCGGTCACGCCGAAGACGACATGGCTGAGACGGATGATGTTGAACGGTGGATACAGGTTCGGGGCCGGAATGGGCATGTCTCGCTCCCTTGAGGAAAGATCGGGGCGGCCTCCTCCGACCGCCCTCTGTCGTTAGCCGAGGCGCGGCACGCGATGTGCCTGACGCGGGAAGGAAACGTTGACCGTCTCCATGTAGAAATCGAAGGACCAGTCGCCGCCATCGCGCCCGATGCCGCTAGCCTTCACGCCGCCGAACGGGCTGGGCAGATGGCGCACGTTCTCTGAATTCACCCAAATCATGCCCGCCTCCAGCGCGTCGGTCATCCGCATCGCGCGATCCAGATCGGCAGTCCACAGATAGGCGGCCAACCCGTAATCGACGTCATTGGCCAAGGCGAGCGCCTCATCCTCGTCGGCGAAGGAGATCGCGGTCAGCACCGGGCCGAAGATTTCCTCCTGCGCGATGGTCATGTCGTTGCGGGCTTGCGTGAACAGCGTGGGCGCGACGAAGCAGCCCCGATCTCCAACTTTCTCGCCGCCGGTCGCGATCGTCGCGCCTTCCTTGCGCGCGGTCTCGAAATAGGACAGCACCTTGGCCTCATGCTCGGGATGGATCAGCGGGCCGACCACGGTTTCCGGGTCGAGCGGATGGCCGACCTTGATATTCGCCGCCACCTTGGCGACGCGCGTGCAGACCTCGTCGTAGATGTTCTCCTGCACCAGAAGCCGAGAGGACGAGGTGCAGCGTTCGCCGTTGAGAGAGTAGATCATAAAGCTCGCAGCATCGACGGCGCGGTCGATGTCAGCATCGTCGAACACGATCACGGGGTTCTTCCCGCCGAGCTCGAAATGCACGCGCTTCAGCGTCGCCGCGCCCTGCGCCATGATCATCGAACCGGTGCGGCTTTCGCCCACGAACGCAATCGCCTTGATGTCGGGATGTTCGGTCAGCCGCTTGCCCGCATCCTCGCCGTAGCCGTTAACGAGGTTCAGAACCCCTCTCGGCAGCCCGGCCTCCTCGGCGATCTCGACCAGCAGCTTGGCGGTCATCGGCGAAAATTCGGCAGGCTTGTGCACCACCGTGCAGCCAGCTGCCAGCGCGGGGGCGATCTTCCAGGTGGATAGCATGAAGGGCGTGTTCCACGGGGTGATGACGCCCACGGGGCCGATCGGGCGGCGCGAGGTCACGTTCATCTGCGTCGCGTTGCGCAGAGCCTGACCATCCTCGGCCGCCGGTGCTTTGTCCGCAAAGAACCGGAAATTGGCCGCCCCACGCAGTGCCGCTTTCGACATGAAGCGCAGCGCCTGTCCGGTGTCGAGGCATTCGGTAAAGGCGATGCGCTCGGCATTCGCCTCGATCGCCTCGGCGACTTTGATCAGGAGCTTGCGGCGGTCGGTCCCGGGCATCTTGCTCCAGGTCTTGAACGCCTCTTTCGCAGCGGCGACCGCGCGGTCGATATCCTCGACCCCGCCTTTCGCGACCTTTGCCAGCGGCTTCAGATCGACGGGCGACAGCGTGTCGAACGTGGCACCGGATGCGGCCTCGACGCTTTCGCCTCCGATGTGATTGCGCACGCCGGTTTGCGCGAAATGCGCGATATAGCCTTCGGCACGGCGCAGGTTTTCCGTCAGATCGGTCATCACTTACCCTTGGCTTGGCCCGACAGGCGGGCGTGGATCGGTGTCTGCTTCCAGCTCAGCTCCGGATTGATCACCCGGATTTCGAGCGAGAGCGCGAAATGTTCGGTGGCCAGCGGACCGGCAAGCGCGGTCTGGGCGGCGGCAAAAATCGCATCGCCCCCCGCGCGCAAGGTCGCCGTGTCCCGCCCTGCCCCCACCGAAAGCGTCAGCGCGGCGAAGTCATTCTCCGGCAATCCGTCGGCCACGACCGCATGATCGGCGCGGAAGGCGCGCACTCGGATTCCGGCCACCGGGAACAGACCATATTCGACCATCGCGGCATGCAGCGCATGGCAGACCGCCGACATATCGACGCGCTCCGCCAGCCCTGCGGAATATTCGATCTTGAGATGCGGCACGATTCTCCTCCCGTGCTTTTCATTAACATGTTAAGCTTATCCAGACTTGTCAACTGCTCCAAACCCACCGATTTTGCGCGCCACCTGACAGGAACGAGGTTTCGATGCCCCAAGACAGCGCCCCCCGACAGCGGCCCGACGGGTTCGAGTTGAACGCCCCGCGTCGCTCCTTGCCGATCGCCCTGCTGCGGGCGCGGGAATTGGTGATGGAGCGGTTCCGCCCGATGCTCAACGCGCATGACGTGACCGAGCAGCAATGGCGCGTGTTGCGGGTGCTGCGCGAGAGCGGACCGCTCGACGCCACGATGCTGGCCGAACGTGCCTGCGTGCTGGCCCCTTCGCTGACCCGGATGCTGCGCGCGCTCGAGACTCGTGGATTGATCGAAATCCGCCGCGACGGCGAAGACCGAAGACGGGCCCGCGTCGGCCTGAGCGAGGCCGGCACCGCCTTCCTTCGTGACGTCTCGCCGCAAAGCGCCGAGATCTATGCCAAGCTCGAGGCCGAAATCGGCGCAGAGCGGATCACCCGGCTTCTCGATGAGCTTGAAGCTTTCGTCGCCGCGCTGGAACATGACGAGCGCGCGTGAAACAGCCCGGATTGGCGCGCGCTTCGCGATCCCGCCCTCCAGTGCCGCGGCGCATCCCGAGGAAACCCCGCGTCAAGCGGTGAATGCGATGAATTGAAATCGCCCGGCCCAAAGCAGCCGACCGGGCGTTCTGCGATCAGACCGCCGCGAGACCCGCATCGAGGGCGTTGAGGATCGTCGCAATATTGCCTTCGGTCACGATCAACGAGGGCGACAGGATCACGTTGTTGCCCGACACCCGAACCATTGCGCCCGTTTCGTAGGCACCGCGGTGGACCTTGGCGATGCTGGCCTTGTCGATCGGCGCCTTGGTCGCGCGGTCCGAAACCAGCTCCAGCGCGCACATCAAGCCACGCCCACCCCGCACATCGCCCACGATGTCGTGTTTCTCCTGAAGCGCCAAGAGCCCTTCGTGAAGCTGCGTTCCACGGGCTGCCGCGTTGTCCTTGACGTTGAGCGCCTGCGTTTCCTTCAGGCAGGCGATAGCCGCCGCCGCGCCGACCGGATGGCCCGAATAGGTGTAGCCCGACCCGATCGCCGCCTTGCCGCTGGTGTCGGTTTCGAAGACTTCCGCGACGCGGCCCGAGATCATCACGGCGCCGAAGGGGAAATAGCCGTTGGTGATCGCCTTGGCGGTGGTCATCATGTCCGGCTGAACGCCCCAGAGCCGCGAACCCGACCATGCGCCAGTGCGACCAAAGGCGGTGATGACCTCGTCGGCGATCAGTAGAATGCCGTATTTGTCACAGATCGCGCGCACGCCGGGCATGAAGCTTTCGTGGGGAACGATCACACCGCCTGCGCCCAGGATCGGCTCCATGATCATCGCGGCGATCGTCTCCGCGCCCTGGAACTTGATCTCGTCTTCCAGCGCGGCGAGGCAAAGCTGGGCCAGCTTCTCGGGATCGGTCTCGTTGAAGGGGTTGCGATAAGTATAGGGCGCGGGGATGTGGTAGCAGCCCGGCATCAGCGGTTCGTACTGGGTTCGGAAATTGGCATTGCCGTTGACGCTCGCGCCCAACGTATGGGTGCCGTGATAGCCCTTCTTGAGCGAGAGGTATTTCACCCGCCCCGCCTCGCCGCGCACCTTGTGATATTGCCGCGCCAGACGCAGCGCGATCTCGACCGAATCCGAACCGCCCGAAGTGTAGAAGGCGCGCTCCAGCCCGTCGGGGGCGAAGAATTCGGCGAGCATCTCCCCCAGTTCGATCACCGCGTCATTCGTGGTGCCGCGAAAGATCGAGTAATAGGGCAGACGGTCGAGCTGCGCGGCAATGGCGTCCTTCACCGGCTGGCACGAGAACCCTAGATTGACGTTCCACAGCCCGCCCACGCCGTCGACCGTCTTGTGGCCATCGACATCGGTGATCGTCACACCGTCGCCGGCGACGATGATCTCGGGCAGGTTCTTCTGGCTATCCGCAGGGTGCGCCATCGGGTGCCAGATCGAACGGGCGTTACGCTCTTTCAGGAAATTCTCGTCTTTCATGTCGGTCCTCATCATAGGCCCAACAGGCGCAGCGCGGTGGCGTAGCCCTGGGCGGGAGATTGCACGTCGAAGTGAACGGGGATCATGCCGACAGCCTCGGCGCCGCGAATGTTGCGCAGCTGGTCATCGACGAAAACGCAGGCTTCGGCCGGAAGGCCGAGCGCGTCGAGCACACCTTGATAGGCGCGCGGATCGGGTTTCAGAATCTTGGTGTAAGTCGCGTCGATCACGGCGTCGAAGCGGCGCAGGAAGGGCAGCTTCTTGCGGAAGTCGGCGCCGTAGAACAGGTCGAGCTCGTTGGACAGGATAGCGAGGCGGCACCCTGCAGCCTCGGCCTTGTCGATCGCCGCGAGGAATTCCGGGCGGATCACGTCGGCAGGGCTCGCCCCGCGCGCCGCGCGCACGAAATCGGACATCTCGCTCCAGTCGCATCCGACCAGGGCCGCCACCTCCTGCGTGCGCTGGCGCCAATACTCGCGCTCCGAGATTTCATCTGCCTGCATCGCGCGCCAGAGCGGGTCGGTCTGAGGCTCGAACGGACCGCGCCAGTTCAAGCTTCCCGAAGCGAGCCCCAACGCGGCCTCGGTCAGATCATGCGTTTCGAAAAGCGTGCGTGAGATCACGCCACCGAAGTCGAGCACGAGCGCGCGCTCAGCCATGCGATACCTCGCGTTGTTGATAATCCGCAGGAAGCGAACCGCCCATGAGTTCGGACAGGCGGGGCACCCATTTTCGCAGCGCCTCCACCATGGCTGCGCGTTTGTCGCCCACCGCGCGCGACGAAGGGACCGCGATCGAAACCGCGCCGATCACCGCGCCACCGAGCCCGAAAATCGGCCCCGCGAGGGAGGAAACCTCGTCGTCGAAGCCCTTCTCCACCCAGACGCTGCCATTGGCACGGCATTCCGCCAGCTTTTCGCGCAGACTATCGGGATCGACGACGGTCTGGGCGGTGAAGCTCTCGAGCGGCGCATCCAGAACCCGCGCCCGTAGATCGTCTCCGCCGAAGCAGAGCATCACCAAACCAGAGGCTGTCGCGTGCAGGGGCAGAAGCTGCGACTCGTCGAACGCGACCTGCGTCCCGTGCAGGCGCGGATCGTGATGCACGACCGGCGACAGCTGCTGGCCTTGCAACAGAGAGACATGGACCAGCTCGCCGACCTCCTGCGCCATCTCTTCGATGAAAGGACGCAATACCGACCGCAGCGGCATATTCGCTTCGCGCACGCCATAGAGACGCAGAATCGCGGGGCCCAGCCGATAGCGACGCGTCTCCGGGTTCTGTTCCAGAAAGCCGCATTCGGCCAGTTCGACGAGATGGCGGTGCACGGTGGCCTTATCGCGCTGCGTGAGGCGAACATACTCGCCGAGTCCGATCTCGGGACGCTGAGTGGAAATATAATCCAGCAATTCCAATGCCTTTTTGATCGTTCCCATCGAGCCCTTTGGCAGCCTCCCGTAAAATTTCCGTTCGTTGCAACTGAAACGTTGACAGAAAAGAAAACCCGATGCAAGAATATTTGCTACCAACGGTTCAAATAATAAACCACTCAACAGGAGAGCTTCATGACGTCGACCTTCAAGCTGCTGGCAGGGGCGCTCGCCCTCGGCCTCCCGCTTGCCGCGGGCCTGCCCGCGCAGGCCGAGTATCCAGAGAAACCCGTCGAATTCGTCGTTCCGTTCCCGCCGGGCGATCTGGAAGACGTGCTGACCCGGATGATCGCGGACGAGTTCCAGAAGACCTATGGCGTTCCCGCTGCCGTGGTGAACAAGCCCGGCGGCGGCGGCGGCCCCTTCCCCGGTGCGGCCGAAGTCGCGCAGGCGCCCGCCGATGGCTACACTATCGGTTCTTTCGTGATTGACGTGCCGGTGGTCGGCCCTTCGGTCGGCATCCCCGCGCTCAGCCCCGATCCGTTCGAGCCGGTGGGCATCTTCCTGACCTACCCGTTCGTCATCGCGGCCTCCAAGGACGCGCCTTACGCGACGATCGATGAACTCGCGAGCTACGCCAAGGACCACGATGTCGCCCTGGGGCATTTCGGTTCCTTCCTGATCCCGACGCAGGTGACCTTCGCGCTCGCAAAGAAGAAGGGATTCGATTTCGGCTCCGAGGCTGCGTTCGACGCGCTGGACTGCAACACGCTGGCTTCGGGCGATGCGGACGTGATCAACACGACGCTGCAACTGATCCTGCCCTGCCTCGACGATGTGAACGTGATGGCCTCGATCGGAGAGAAGCGCATTCCGCTGACGCCCGACACGCCGACCGTCGGCGAGCTGGAACCGGATCTCGACCTGGCGCTGTGGGATGGCCTCTTCGTCAAGAAAGGCACCCCCGAAGACGTGCGCCAGAAGATCGCCGCCGTCGCCGAAAAGGTCATGAGTTCGGACAAGGCCAAGGAACTGGCCGATCAGACCGGTGCGCTGGTCTACTGGCAGGATGCGGCGACCGCGCAGCAGCGCATCGCGCATGACAGTGAAACCCTCGGCACGATCGACGGTCTCATCAATGGCGAATGAGCCGTCCTCCTCGGGTCCCGCGCGCAAGGAACCACCGCGCGCGGGTGACCGCTCGGTCCGGGCGATCCGCACCAAGAACCTGGAAGATCTGTTCAAACGCTATCGCCGTCCCGGAGACATGGCCTTCGCCGTGCTGTTCTTCGCACTCTCGATCGGATTGCTGATCGCCCTGCCCTGGCAGACCGAATGGGTCAAGCGCACCAAGACCTACGCACAGCCCGCATTCTGGCCGATGGTCTCGATCTTCGCGATGGTCGTGTTCAGCATGTTTCACCTGCTCGGCTCGTTCGTCTCGGAGCGCATTCCCGGGCGCTGGCGCGAAGTCGCGCAATGGCTGCGCTCGCTCGAATATGCCGTGTGGTTCATGGTCTATGTCGCGCTGGTGCCGCTCATCGGCTACCTGCTCGCCACGATCCTGTTCAGTTGCATGATGACGCTGCGCCTTGGCTATCGCGGCTGGCGCTGGATGCTGGTCTCCGTGCTGTTTTCCGTTGTCGTCGTGGTGCTTTTCAAAAGCTTCCTGCAAGTAAAAATTCCTGCCGGAATGATCTACGAGGCCGCGCCTGCGCCCTTCCGCGCAATTCTGATGACCTACTTCTAAGGAGCGTCCCTCATGGACATGCTGCTTTCCGGCGCAGAGATGCTGATGCGCCTCGACGTTATGGTCGCTCTCTTGATCGGCTCAATCGGCGGGGTGGTCATCGGTGCGATCCCCGGTGTCGGCCCTGCCGTTGCGATCGCCATCCTGCTGCCCGCGACCTTCGCAATGCCGCCGCTGGTCGGCTTGACCATGCTGCTGGGCATCTACGGCTCGTCGATGTTCGGCGGCTCGCTTCCCGCGATCCTGATCAACACGCCCGGCACGGCAGTCAACGCATTGACCACCTATGACGGCCACCCGATGACGAAGAAGGGCGAAGCGCTGCGCGCGCTCGGCCTCGCCTATGGTGCCTCGTTCTTCGGTGGCATCGCCTCGATCATCGCTCTGATCCTGCTCTCGCCGGTGCTGGCGAAGATCGCGCCGATGTTCGGCTCGCGCGAGATTTTCCTGGCCGCGCTGCTGGGCATCGTCCTGGTGATCCTCGCCCATCGCGGCCAGACTTTCGCGGCCGGCATGCTGGCGGCCTTCGGGATATTTCTGCAGACCGTAGGTCTGGAGCCCGTCAAATACACGATGCGCTTCACCTTTGGTTTCGACTTCCTCAACTCGGGCTTCGACCTGATCGTGGTGGTCCTCGGACTGTTCGCGCTGAGCCAGGCGTTCCTGCTGCTGATTGAGCCGGAATCCGCACCGCATGCGCAACGCATCGAAGGCTCGATGGGACGCGCGATGATGGGTGTGCTGCGCCACAAGCGGGTGGCGGGGTTTGCCGCGAGTTGCGGCGTGATGATGGGGATGATCCCCGGCGTCGGCGAGTTTACCGCGCAGTTTCTATCTTACACCTACGCGCAGAAGACCTCGAAGACGCCCGAGGAATTCGGCAAGGGCAGCCCTGAAGGCCTGATCGCCTCGGAGGCCGCAAATAACGCAGTGCCTGCCGCGGCAATGATCCCGCTTCTGGCGCTTGGCATTCCCGGTGAGGCCCTGACCGCGATGATGCTGTCGGTCTTCTACGTCCATAACGTGATCCCCGGCCCGCAGCTGTTCCAGAACAAGCTCGATTTCGTCTACGCGCTCTATATCGCGATGATCCTGCTCAACATCATCGTGGTGTTGTTCATGCTCGTCTCGTCGAACTGGCTGCTCAAGATCATCCAGATCCCGACGCGTTTCCTCGGCATGATGATCCTCGTACTCAGCTTCGTGGGCGTCTATTCGTTGCGCAATTCGATCGTGGACTGCGCGATTGCTGCGGCGTTTGGCGTCCTCGGCCTGATCCTGAAACGGCAAAACCTGCCGATCGTGCCGATAGTTCTGGGCATGGTTCTGGGCGGCATCATGGAGACCAAGCTGCGGTCGTCGATGGCCCGGGTGCACGTGCCGATCGACTTCTTCGACCGCCCGATCGCGGCGATCCTTGGTCTGGCGATCTGCGGGCTTCTGATCGCCCATTTCGCGAGCCTCTACCGCGAGCGCCAGAACCGCGAGCCAGAGGGCGCGCACGACCACGACATGCACGACAGTTTCACGAGGTAAGCAATGCTCGATACCGACAAGATCGCCGCGCTGCGCAGCGCCGACGTTCCCCCTGCTCTGCATCTGATCGAGGGCGCGGCGCAGCCCGCCTCCGACGGTGGCACCCTGCCGGTGATCTCCCCGCTCAACGGGAAGGAACTCACCACGCTGGCGCGCGGCACGGCTGCCGATGCCGAAGCGGCAATTGCCAGTGCGCGGGCGGCTTTCGACGACGGGCGCTGGTCGGGGCTCGCCCCGGGCGCGCGCAAGGCGGTGATGTTGAAATGGGCCGCCCTGATCGAGGCGAACGCGCTCGAACTCGCCGTTCTGGGTGTGCGCGACAATGGCACCGAGATCGGCATGGCGCTGAAGGCCGAACCGTTCTCGGCTGCCGCGACGATCCGCTACTATGCCGAGACGATCGACAAGATCTATGGCGAGATCGCCCCCACCGCGCCCGACGCGCTAGGGCTGGTGCATCGCGAACCCGTCGGCGTGGTCGGCGCGATCGTGCCGTGGAATTTCCCGCTGATGATTGGCGCATGGAAACTGGGACCGGCGCTGGCGGCGGGCAATACGGTCGTGCTGAAACCGGCCGAGACCGCGTCGCTCACGCTGCGCCGGGTCGCCGATCTGGCGCTCGAGGCCGGGATACCCCCGGGCGTCTTCAACGTCGTACTGGGCGAAGGCGCGGTGGTCGGCGAAGCGATGACGCTGTCGATGGAGATCGACGTGATGGTTTTCACCGGCTCCGCCCCGGTCGGTCGGCGTCTGCTGGAAAATGCCGCGAAGTCGAACCTCAAGCGCGTCTATCTGGAGTTGGGCGGCAAGTCCCCCAATATCGTCTTTGCCGACGCGCCCGATCTGGACACGGCCGTGAAGGTCGCCGCCAACGGCATCTTCCGCAATTCGGGGCAAGTCTGCATCGCCGGATCGCGACTGCTGGTCGAGCGGTCGATCCATGACGCGTTCGTCGAGAAGCTGCGCGCCTTTACCAAGACGATGCAGGTGGGCGACCCGCTTGATCCCGCGACGCAGGCCGGGGCGGTGAACTCCGCCCGTCAGCTGGAGCAGAACCTGCGCTTCGTCAGCGAGGCCGAGGCCGCGGGGCGTCAGGTCTTCGGCGGCAAGCGCATCCGCGAGGAAACCGGCGGCTTCTTCATGGAGCCCACGATAGTCACCGGGGTCGCCCCCGAAGATCCGATCGCGCAGCGCGAAGTCTTCGGCCCGGTTCTGGCGGTTATCCCCTTCGATACCGAGGAAGAGGCCCTGCAAATCGCCAACGGCACCGATTACGGGCTCGCCGCGGCCGTCTGGACCGCAGATCTGAGCCGCGCGCACCGGATGATCCGGGGCATCCATGCGGGGCTCGTGCATGTGAACACCTATGGCGGATCCGACCTGACAGTGCCCTTGGGCGGCGTCAAGCAATCGGGCAACGGGCATGACAAGTCTCTGCATGCGTTCGACAAATATCTCGATCTGAAAACCGCTTGGATCAAACTGTGAGGGGGCGCCTATGACCGATCGTACCATTCTCGTTGTCGGCACTTACGACACCAAGGACGATGAACTGACCTATCTTCGCGAGGTGATCGAGGCACAGGGCGGGCGTGTCCTGCGCATGGATGTCTCGGTGCTGGGCGACCCCTCGACCCCGGTCGAATACAGCAAGCATCAGGTGGCCGAAGCGGGCGGCTCCTCTATCGAGGCCGCAATTGCGAGCGGCGACGAAAACCGGGCGATGCAGATCATGGCGCGCGGGGGCGCGACGCTGGTCGCTCAACTCCACGCCGATGGCGTCTTCGACGGAATGGTTGTGCTGGGCGGAACGATGGGCACCGATCTGGCGCTCGACCTATGTGCGGCGCTGCCGATCGGGGTGCCGAAATACATCGTCTCGACGGTCTCCTTTTCGCCGCTGCTGCCGCCCGAACGGATCGCGGCGGATGTGCAGATGATCCTCTGGGCGGGCGGGCTTTACGGGCTGAACTCGATCTGCAAAGCCTCGCTCAGCCAGGCGGCGGGCGCGGTTCTGGGCGCGGCCCGCGCCGTGGAACGGCCCGACCGGTCGAAACCGCTGATCGGGATGACATCCTTCGGGAAATCCTTCCTGAAATACATGGTGACTCTGAAACCCGAGCTGGAAGCGCGCGGCTACGAGGTCGCGGTGTTCCACGCCACCGGCATGGGCGGGCGTGCCTTCGAGAGCCTCGCGGCACAGGGCGCCTTCGCCTGCGTCTTCGATTTCGCGACGCAGGAAATCGGCAACCATCTGCATGGCTCCGCGATCAGCGCAGGCGGCGACCGGATGACCAACGCAGGCGCATCGGGCACGCCGCAGATCGTCGCCCCTGCCTGTCACGACCTCGTCGACATGATCGGCTGGCAGCCCCTGCCCGACAAATGGGCCGAACATCCGAGCCATGCGCATAACCGGCTGCTGACCTCGGTCGTGCTCGATCATGCGGAGCGCAGGGCCGTGGCGCGTGCGCATTGCGAGAAATTGGCTGGGGCAAAGGGACCGACCGCGCTGCTGCTGCCCTTGGGCGGGGTGCACGAGCTGGACCGTCCCGGTCATGATCTGCACGACTCCGAGGGGCTTGCGGGCTTCTTCGAGGAAATCCGCGCCTGTGCGCCCGACACCGTCGCGCTGCACGAGGTGGACGCGCATATCAACGACCCCGAGTTCGCCGCAACCGCGCTCGCGATCTTCGATGCATGGCGCGAGGACGGGGTGATCAAGGGCTAAGCGACATCGGCCCGGCAGCAACCGGCCCATTCGGAGAGCGACGGCGCGACCTCCTCGGCCTCCGCAAGGCGTAGGTCGAACCATCCTCGCCGCATAGGCCCGCCTCAGTCGTCGAGATCCCTTGCTGCTTCCGCGATTTGGCGCAGCGTCGTGTCGGGATCGGCTGCCTCGTGCGCCTGCAACAGTACCAGCTTCGCCAGGAACAGCTCGCGCTGCGGTTGGGGTATCGCGTCCAGCTGTGTCGCGAGCGCCTCGTAGATGGTTTCAAGCTGTTCGGGTGTCATGGCTCATCTCCTCCGATGGACCGGTGCAGCGCCGCGCGAACGGCCTCCGGCGAGGCCTCGCGCCAGCGCGCAGCGACGTGGCCGTCGGGGCGGACGAGATAAGTCACGCCCGGACCGGTGCCAAGCGCGCTTTCCGCCTCGGTCTTTGCCTGAAGGACCACGATGGTAAGATCGTCCTTCGCCAGACCCTCGAGCTCCGGATTGAAGGTCAACAGGTTGAACCCCGGGCCCAGAATGTCGGACAGGAACCCGTCACCCACCCGCGCTTCCGGCAAAGCCGCACCGGGCACGGGACCACCCTCGAAACCGCTCTCGTCGGGCAGCACGATCGGACTGTCGGCATAGGTGTAGGGCGTCATCTGCCGCGGATTTGCCAGCTCGCCGGCAAAGGGATGCGTCAGCGCGAGGCTGAGCGCCGCGTTGCGCATCAGCCGCCAACCCTCGGTGGGCGGCGTCATGAAACGGGCCGATTTCGACGCATTGGCGAAGACATCCAGCGTCGCCCCGCGCCGTTCGGGCGTGTAGCTGTCGAGCAGGCCCTCGGGCGCGCGCCCAGCGATCACCCGCGCCAGCTTCCAGGCGATGTTCTGCGCATCCGCCAGCCCGTTATTGAGCCCGCGCACGCCGAAGATCGGCACGATATGCGCGCTGTCCCCGATGAAGAACACCCGGCCGTCGCGGTAGTCGTCCAGGGCCAGCGTGTTGGCGGAATAGACGCTCCACCATTCCAGCTCCCACGCGCCGTCATGGCCGAGATCGGCGAGCACGGCGGCGACGGAGCGCCGTACCTCACCCTCGGCCATGGCGGCCTCGGTGCTTTCGTCGTCCCGCAGTTGATAGTCGATACGCCAGATATTGTCGGGTTGCTTGTGGACCAGCACGGTGCCGCCGCGTCGACAATCCGGGTCGAACAGCGCCCGCCGGATGGTCGGATAGTCATGGTTCATCTGGACGTCGGCGATCACATAGCGGCCCTCGTAATTCTCTCCTTTCAGGCGCAGCCCGCGCATCTTGCGGGTCGGGCTGCGCGCCCCATCGGCGGCGAGAACCCAGTCGGCGGCCATGTCGTACCCCCCCTTAGGGTCGCGCACGGTGAGGGTGACACCGTCCGAGGTATCCTCGATCCCTGTCACTTCACTTTGCCAGCGTGCCTCGATCAGCGGCTCCCGCTCGATCGCCTCCGATAGATACTGCTCGATGAACTGCTGCTGGATATTGTACATCGGGCGATATTTCTCGCGCGGGCTGTCGGGCATGTCGAATTCGAGGATTTGCCGCCCACGGTAGAAGCTGCGCCCCGTGGTCCATCCGAGCGCCTTTTCGAGAAACGGCGCAACCGCACCGATCCGGTCGAGAATGTAGAAACTCTGCCGTGCCACGCAGATCGCACGGCTGCCGTCGTTGAAGCTGGCCTTCGCGTCGAAGAGCACAGAGGCGATGCCCTCCTTTGCCAGGGCGAGCGCCGCCGTCATCCCCACCGGCCCCGCGCCGACGATGGCGACCCGTGCCCGGTGCGTGAGGCCAGCGCGATCGCTCGGCGGTTCGAAATGCGGGTAGTCGAAATAGAGCGACTCCGTCTCGCCGCGCCCGTCTGGTCTCATGATTCAGTCCTCCCTTTGGCCCGGTGATAGTCAATCGCGACGCACGCTGTCTGTCCCCTTTGTCGGGGGACATGCTATGAAGGCCCATGTCCTCCACCGCCCGCATGATCGATGCCTGCCTCGAGACGCTCGGCGCCGACGCTTTCGCGCCGGTTTTCGCGGATTTCGTCGAGACGCTGGGTGTCGATCAGCTGATGATCTTCGCGATCGAGACAGGGGCGGCACGCTGCCTGCTGTCGCGTCACTTCGCCAATGCGGCGCTCGCCGGAGAACTGGCGGCGGCCTATATCGCGGGCGGGTTCCGACGCGATCCCCTGCTTCCCGCCCTGGAAACAGCGGCTTCGGGGAGCGTTCAGCTGCACCGTCTGGAGGGCGTGGCCTCGGAGATGGACGACGGCTACCGCGAGCGGTTCTTCGACGCACCGGGCCTCAAGGCGAAAACGACGGTGCTCGCCGTAGGCGAGAGATTGCGCCTCTTCGTCAGCTTCTATGCGGTCACGGCGGAGGGCGACGTCTGCGATCCGGACCTCGCCCGCCTGGCCGCGCGGCTCGCCCTGCTACATTTCGAGCGCGCCCTCGACACCGGTGTCCCGGCCCCGCTCACGGTGCTCAGCGACCGCGAGCGCGCCGTCTGCCTCGGCATCCTCTCTGGCCGCAAATCAGAGGCCATCGCGGCAGAGCTCGGCATCGCCCCCTCCAGCGTGATCACCTACCGCAAGCGCGCCTATGGCAAGCTGGGCATTTCCTCCCGTGCCGGCCTGTTCGCAATTTGCGCGGGATAGGAGCGACAATCTCGGCCGAAGTTTAGGTTCGTCGTCACGATGATCTACGTTCACTCGTAGAGCTGGCTGATGCGGTGAAATAAAAGCGCTTCGCCGGTCGGAGCGAATGGCAGGTAGCCAAGCTCGTCGGGGATCAGGAAATCGAAGCCACTCAAGCAAGCCCGCGGTGTGGCTCATCGTTCCGGGCATTTTCGGTCATCCGAGGCGAGATCACCTAGGAAGAATTCGACACCGAGCGCTGTCGCTTGGACCGCAGGTGACGCATACTCCCGGAAGGACCAAAGCTCGTGCGTTGCGTCGCGGGGGACAGCCTCCGCCTCACAAGGCAGCGGCGCCATCGAGGTGCTCAGCCTTCGGGTCGGTCGCAGAAATAGGGGGCTCGACTCGCGGCCGTGCGCGCCGTGACCCTCGCGCGCGATGCAGCTACCATGCAGCCGGGATATTTATTCCCGACCATTCAGCCGGATTCGCGGATAGGCCGCCGGACGGAAACAACATCATCCACCTGACCGGAGCCCACCGGACGAACCGTCACAGGCCCGCGAGTGATGCCGCGAGGGTGCGCGCTGATGCCTTGCTCAAACGCGCGCCCGGCTCGCCCAGAACGGCACCGCCGACCGACTGCCCCCAGCCAATCGCGTCTTCGACCGGATGCCCGAGGAGGCGGGCGGCGAGGTAGCCCGCATTGAAAGCATCGCCCGCGCCGGTCGTGTCGCGCAGCTCCGTCAGAACCGGCGTGTCGCAGCGACCGGTATGGCCTTCGGCCAAATGCCAGACCGGACGCGCGCCATCCTTCACGGCGATCTCCGCGAGCCCATGTCTGCGGAGACGCTCCAAAGTCAGTTCCGGGTTCGCATCACCCCAGAGCGCTGCTTCGTCGTCAAAACTGGGCAACGCGATATCGGTATGGGCGAGCATGCGCGTGATCGTATCGCGCGCCTCCGACGGCGAGGCCCAGAGCCGCGGTCGGTAGTTCGGATCGAAGGAGATACGCGCGCCCGCCTCGCGCGCATTGGCGACTGCATCGAACAGGGTGTCCCGCGCTTCGGGCGAGAGGATGGCCAGGGTGATCCCCGACACATGGACGAAATTTGCACTGGACAGAGCCTGGTCAAGCAGATCAGGATCATCCGCGAGACGACGGGCTGCCGAGTGCTGACGCCAGTAGTGGAAACTTCGCTCCGTCCCCTCGAGCTCAATCATGTAGAGCCCCATCTCGCGCTCGGGGTCGCGCTGGACGGCGGCGAGATCCAGCCCGTCGGCCGCCATCTCGGCGAGGAAACGGTCGGACAGCCTGTCCTCTCCGATCCGCGTCACAAAGCCCGCCCGGGCACGCGGCCCAAGGAGTTGCGCCGCATGCCAGAGGGTGTTGAACGTGTCGCCCGCATAGCCGAGCCGAAACGTGCCGCCCTCGACCGGAGCGAGCTCAAGCATCGCCTCCCCGATGGCGAGCATTTTCTTAGGAGTCTCTGTCATTCGCGCAGGCCTTTCGCGTCGAGGTCAAAGATGCGGCCGGTCAACCAATCGGGCCAGTCGCGCTCGAAGAAGGCACGCGCACTCTCGTCGAAGCTTCGGTTTTTGCGGGTGGCGATCTTCAGCTCCTCTCCCTCCAGACGGACCAGGATTTGCGTCTGCTTGTCGATCTCCCGCTCCGTCCTGAAACGGAACGCAGCCAGATCCGTATCGCGCGCCATCGGGATCGCCTCCCCGTCGTCAGAGCAGATCGCGCGCGCGCCGCGGCTGCCACCGCCTTGCGAGATATACTGGTCGAGCGCGGCAAGGACGGCTTCGGAGGCGAGTGCCATCTGCTGCCACTGGATCGCGCGCGCGCCGTCGCCCGACCGCTCCGGGGCGATGCCGTCGGCACGCAACTTCCGGTTCAACTCGCGCGCCGCTGCAAGCGCATCGGCGACGTCCGCGCCATTGCAGATCATCCCGGCATGGTCGCTCATCCGGGCCTGAACTTCGTCGCGGACCGACTTCACGGAATGTGCGCTGTCCGTGTTCAACCGTGCAAGCAGATCCGTCACAGCCGAAATGAGGGCCTCCGATCCGACAGCCTCCGGCGCATGGGCCGTGCGGCTCGCGCCGATATGCTCGCCCACCCGGGTGCCGAAGACCTGACCGGCATTGAGGGCCGATCCACCCGGACGCGTCACGCCATGCGTGCCCGCCGCCTCGCCCGCGGCATAGACACCGCGCAGGTTCGAGCGCCCCCAGGGATCGACCGCGATCCCGCCGTTCATATGCTGGTTGTTTACCGCGAATTCGAGCGGCGCGGCGGCGATGTCCACCTTGTAGCGGCGGTACAGTTCGATCGCGAGCGGGTTCATGTGGCGCAGCCGGTCGATCGGTAGCTCCTGATCCGCCCCGGCGGTGCCGAGATAAGTCCGCACGTCTTCGTCGAGGCGGGTAAGATCGAAAGGCTTATCTCCGGGCACGGGAAGCGGATTGCGGTTGAAATCCATGAAGACCCGCCGCCCCGCGGCGCTCTCGCGCCAAATCGCCAGATCGACGAGGCTCGACGCGAAATCCAGCATCCGCGTGGCGTGGAACGGCCACTGATAGCCCTTGCGGAAGACGTTGGAGGCCAGTTCTTGCGTGGTGCGATAGTACCGCGCGAGGAAATGATGCTCGCGCCCTTCGGCATCGACCGAATAGATATGCGGCAGGGACTGCACGTAAGTCCCCGAAAGGTTCCAAGGGAACCCCTCGCGGCGCGTGCCGATGCCGAACTGGCTCTCGGTGAGGTTCACCAGTTCGATCCCCGCTTCGAGCGCGAGACCCAGCGTTCCGAAACAGCCATTGGGATAGACGCTGTCGCGATAGAGCTCGCCCGGCCCGCCCGCCGCGAGCACGATATTCGGCGCGGCAAACAGCACGAGACCGTAGGGGTTGGCGGCGCTGCGGTCGGCTTTGCGGAAGGCCAGCGCGCCGGTGACCCGGCGGTCATCCCCCTCCCCTTCGGTGAGCAGTTGCACGACCGTCGTGTGGTTGAAGATCGGCACGTCGAGCCGCAGCGCCTCTTCCGCCAGCACCTTGACCATCAGCCGCGAGGTTCGGGGTCCGCAGCTTGTCGCGCGCCCGGTTTCGTCATGGTCGGTCTTGTAGCGCAGCGTCGCGCCGAACCGGTCCTGCGGCAGCGGCAGGCCGAGATATTGCAACGAGGCCATCATGCGCGGCGAGCCGACCGCCTCGATATAGGCCGTGTCCTCGTCCATCGCGCCGCCAGCCCGGATCGCCCGCGCCATCGCCTGGAAATCATCGCCGTGATCGGCGGTATTCGCGGTGTGCAGTGTCTGCTTGTCGGAGCCCGAGCATGCGGAGGTTCCGCCCCACGCGCTCTGGCTCGCGACGATGACCTCGCCGCCGCGTCGCTTGAGTTCGACGGCGGCGCGAAGACCCGCGGCCCCGCTGCCGACCACGAGGCAGCCGGTGCGATAGACCGGAAGGGAGAGGCCCGCGATCTCGAGCATCTCCGGGACCGCCTCGTCGGCCCGCAGCCGCGGCATCTCGATATCGGTCAGGGCGTCGAGGATTTCCTGAGGGATTGCACTGTCCATGTCTTGGCTCCGTTTGCGGTCCGGTCAGCTTTGCGGAATATCGACCCAGGCGCGTTGCCGGGACGAGCTCATGCAGGCGTCGACGATCTGGGTGATGTGATGGCCTGTCTCGAAGGTCGGCCACATCGCCTTGCCGGAGACGATGGAGCGGATGACCTCCGCCGCTTCGATGATCTTGGTCTCGTTATAGCCGAGCGCGAAATTCGGCAGCGGCAGGAAGGCCGCGTAGGTCGGATGCTCGGGCCCGACATCGATCTCGCGGTAGCCGCGGCGCCCGATCGGATCGGCATTGGTGTAGAAGCGCAGCCGGTTCACCTCGTCGAACGTATAGGCGAGGCTGCCTTTCGTGCCGTAGATCTCGTAGGTCTGCATGAATTTGCGCCCGGTCGCGACACGGCTGAAATCCACGATCCCGTTGGCGCCGTTCTCGAACGTGCACAGAATCTGGCTCGCGTCGGGATTGGTGATATCGGCCCATTCCTCGCTGCCGGTCAGCTCCGCCGTCTCACCGAGCCCCAGACCTTCGATCTTCGGACGGCGCGGCGTGACGATGATGTTGTTGGCAATCAGCGACGAGACGCGACCGACGAGGAATTCCATGAAGCTGAAGACATGGCTGCCGGTATCCCCGACGATCCCGGTCGGCGCGAGCGACCCATCGGCGCGCCACATATAGGGCACCATCGGGTCGCCATACATGTCGACATGCTGGCACCCTTTGAACATCGTGATCTCGCCGATTTCGCCCGCATCGATGATCTCCTTCGCAAGATCATGGACGGGGTTGCGCGGGAAGCCGTGACCGACGCGGGTGATAAGGCCGCGCGCCTTCGCGATATCGGCAAGCTCGCGCGCCTCCTCGGCGGACTCGGCAAGGGGCTTTTCGCAAAAGACATGCTTGCCCGCTTCGAGCGCGGCTTTCGCGACCTCGTAATGCAGGTTGTCGGGCAGACAGATATCCACGAGATCGACCTCGGGATCGGAGATCACCTCGCGCCAGTCCTGAACGATCCGCGCACCGGGCACCCGCGCGGCAAGCTCCTGCGCTCGCGCGGGATTGCGATCGACGAGGGTGACGACGCGCGCCGTGCCACCTTCAGTGCCGAAGAAATGCGGAAAGGTCTGATAGGCCATCGTGTGGACTTTGCCCATCCACCCCGAAGCGCCGAGCACGGCAACACGAATCTCTGTCATTTGAACACTCCTCTCCTGTCCGCGCCGGTGTCTCTCTGCGCGGTCTCGTCTCTGTTTCGTCCGAACGGGCGGGCCTCCCGTCTCCCTGTCGTCTCAGCCCGCAGGCGTCTCGCCACTCGAGCCACGAATGGCCAGCGAGACCGGCGTGCGGATTTCCGGCGGCGGCACCTTGTCGTTCTCGAGCCAGGCGAGGATCGTTTCGGCGACAAGCTTCCCGAAGCCGTCAATGTCGCAGCGCACCGAGCTGAGCGGGGGCCAGGAATGGGCCGCCTCCTCGATGTCATCGAAGCCCACGATGCGCAGATCGCGGCCGACATTGCGCCCGATCTCGGCGCAGCCCGAAATCATCCCGAGCGCAACCTGATCGTTGAAGCAGACCGCGCCATCCACCTCCGGATGGTCGTCTGCCAGCTCATGCGCCGCCTGCCTGCCGAAAGCGCGGCTCGCACTGCCGGTCAGGACATGGGGTTCGAGCCCGGCGCTCTCTATCGCAGTCAGATACCCTGCCATGCGCTCCTGCGTGACGGCCCGGCCCTCCAGACCACCGACGAAGGCGATCCGCTTCGCGCCTTGTTCGAGGAGATGCTCGGTCGCGATACGCGTCCCGTTCGGATAGTCCGGCGCGGCGAAGGGGAAAAGCTCGGTCCGCATCTCGACTTTGCGCAGCACCTGCATCGCCGGAATGCCCGCCCGCTGAAGCGCCTCGAAGCTCAGCGCCTCGTCGCCATAGGCGGGCGAGAGGATCATCGCGGAGACGCCGTGCTCGATCATCGCCTCGACCACCTGCGCCTGAAGCTGCGGGTCTTCGTCAGTATTGGCCACGACGGCCGCGTAGCCGCGGCTCGACAGCGCCATCTGCAACGACGTCGCGAACTCAGTGAAGAAAGGGTTGCGCAGGTCGTTGATCACCAGACCGACAAGCCCTGCTCCGGCGCTGCGCAGATTGGCTGCCGCGCGGTTATAGACATAGCCGATCTCGGCCATCGCAGCCTGCACCTGCTCGCGTGTTTTCTGCTTCACCAAGGGGCTGTTCTGGATCACGAGGCTGACTGTCGATTTCGACACCCCGGCCTTTCGGGCCACGTCGATGATCGTCGGTCTGCGGTCGCTCGGCGCCATGTCACGCCCCCTGCGACGGAGTTGCGATCTCGAAATCGAAGACGAGGATGCCGTCGATCCCGCCTTGAGCGTTGGCCACGAGCTTCGCCCCGAGCGCCCGGTGATCGGGATGTTCCTGGTAGGCGGCGAGCGCCTCCCAGTCGCGGAAATCGACGGTGAAACCATGCATGTAACCGCGCTCGATCTTCTCGGGGCTCTCGGAGCGGCCCGCGCAGATTGCACCGAGGCCGTCGACCTTGCCCTCAATCGCGCGCAGCTCCTCCCAGAGCGGTGCGATCTCTTCCTCGCTCAGCCCGGGTTTGAATTTGACGAGAACGATGTGGCGCACTGTCATGTCAGCCTCCATGTGCCGCGCGGATCATATCGGCGGCTTTCTCGCCGATCATGATTGCCGCAGCGTTGGTGTTGGACGAAATCACACGCGGCATAATCGAGTTGTCGACGACGCGCAGCCCCTCGATCCCGTTGAACCGCAATGTCGGGTCTACGACAGCCCCCGCATCGGTGCCCATGCGACATGTCCCTGCGCAGTGATGCGAGGTTTTCGAATGGGTGCAGATGAAATCGAAATAGTCCTCGTCGGTCCGGACGTCGGGACCGGGAAGGCGCTCGGCGAGGATATATTTGCGCATCGGGGCTTGTGACAGGATTTCCTGCGTCAGCTTCAGTCCCCGGATGGACATTTCGCGATCGAGCGGGTCCTGCAGGTAGTTCGGATCGATCAACGGCGCGACCGCCGGATCGTCGCTTTGCAGGCGGACGCTGCCGCGCGAGCGCGGGCGCAGGTAACAGGAATTGAGCGTGATACCTCCCTGCGGCATGGAAACCACGCCATGTTCAATGCCGGTCCCGAGTCCGAGATGGAACTGCAGATCCGGCGACCGTGCCTCGGGATCGGCATACCAGAAGCCACCAGTTTCGAACAAAGACGACGCAACCGGCCCCTTCCGTCCGAACAGATATTGCAGCCCCGCCAACGCCGCCCAATGCGGCTTCGCATAGCGGTCATAACTGTAGGGGCCGGAAAGCTCGCTGATGCAGTAGAGGTCGAGGTGATCCTGCAGATTGGACCCCACCTCCGGCTGGTCGAAGACGACATCGATCCCGAGCGAGGCCAGCTCATCCGCCGGTCCGATACCCGACAGCTGCAGCAGCCGCGGCGAGCCGATCGCCCCAGAACATAGCAGCACTTCACTTTCTGCCCGTAGGCGCGTGCCATCGACAAGCTCGACCCCGGTCGCGCGGCCATTCTCGACCACGATCCGGCGCACCTGCGCACCCAGCTTCACCGTGAGGTTCTCGCGGTGACGGTTCGGCGCGACATAGGCCATCGCAGCCGAGGAGCGGCGCACATTGCGCTGGGTCAGCTGGTAATAGGCGACCCCGTCCTGCTTCTCACCGTTCACGTCGTAATTGCGCGGAATGCCGAGCTCGGCGGCCGCTTCGAAATAGGCCTCGCAGACCGGCAGGGGTGCGCGCGGATCGCTCACGCCGAGCGGGCCGCCCTTGCCGTGATAGCGGTTCTCGATGCTCGCGTTATCCTCGGCCTTGCGGAAATAGGGCAGCACATCTTCATAGCCCCAGCCGGTACACCCCATCTGGCGCCATTCGTCGTAATCGAGCGCATTGCCGCGGGTATAGACCTGAGCATTGATCGCGGAGCCGCCGCCGATCACCTTGGCCTGGGTGTAGCGAAAGACCTTGTTCTGCATGTGCCGCTGCGGAACCGTTTCCCAGCCCCAGCTGCCGATGCCCTTGGTCATCTTCGCGAAGCCCGCGGGCAGATGATAGAACGGGTGGCGATCGCTGCCGCCCGCCTCGAGCAGCAGGACGTCCGCCGACGGGTTCTCGGAGAGACGCCCGGCCAGTACCGACCCCGCCGAACCGCCGCCGATAATTATGAAATCGTAAGTCGTCTTCATGCTGGCCTCCTTGGCCAAGTCTCTCGCCGCAGCCCGGTGGCTCAGGCGGCGAGCTCTGTCTGTGCGATATGCTCAGCCGCGCGCAGGGCGAGCGCCGCGACGGTAAGGGCGGGGTTCACGGCAGCCGAGGTCGGCAGGACGGACGCATCGGCGATGAACAGGTTCGGGTGATCATGGCTGCGGCAGAACGTGTCGACGACGCTCGACGCCGGATCGTTACCCATCCGCGCCGTCCCGCATTGATGTGACGGGGTCTGCCGGTCGAATGGCCGCGCGAGCACGATCGGATAGCCCGCAGCGCGCAGCTTTCGGCGCAGCATGTCGACGAGTTCGAGATGGGTCTCCCAGTTGGAGCGCTTCCAATCGAGCCGGATCTTGCCCTCCTTCAGCGTCACGCGGCTCTCGGGATTGGGCAGGTCTTCAGACATCGCGTAGAGATCGACCGAGCGGTTGGCGATCCAGCTTGCCACCGGACGCGGCAGCGGCGAGGCCGAGGCGAGGATCGGACCGGAGATTTTGCCGAGCAGCTGGATGTTGCCTAGCGGCGCGCCGTTCGCCCCGCCCGAGAGGTAGAAATCGTTGATCGCCAGCGTCTTCTGGTAGATTGCGCGGTTCCGGCGCAGCGGGTGCAGCGCCAGCACGGCCGAGCAATTGTGGTTCATGAAATTGCGCCCGACCTGATCGGAACCATTCGCCAGCCCGGTCGGATGGCGCTCAGTCGCAGAGGCCAGCAAAAGGGCCGCGCTTTGCACCGCCCCGGCGGAGAGCACCACGACCGACGCCGTGAGCGTCCGGACCTGCCCGTCTTTCTCGATCTCGACCCCGCTTATGCGGTTCTCGGCATCGACGATCAGACGCCGCGCCCGCGCGCCCGTCATCAGCTTGACATTCTGGGATTTCAGCGCAGTCGCCAGACCGACGCTTTCGGCATCCATCTTGCCGCCGCAGGTATCGGGGAACGCATCCCAAGGCGTCTGCCCATGCGCGAGCCAACGGTCGATATCGACCCCGAGCGGCAGGGAGGACGGGTGCAGCCCGACCGATTTCAGCCGCCGCCGGAGCGCCGCGATATCGGGCTCGTCCGGGACCGGAGGATGTGCGTAGAGGCCGGAATGGCGCGGCTCCGTCGGATCCTCTCCAAGCTGACCGCGCACCTGATAGAGCGCCTCGGCCCTCTGGTAGAACGGCTCGATCTCGTCATAGGCGATCGGCCAACCCGGCGTGGTCCCGCCTTGATGCTCCACTGGCGAGAAATCCGCCTTGCGATAGCGCATCAGAACGGCGCCGTAGAACTTCGAATTGCCGCCGACATTGTAGTAATTGCCGGGGCTGAACGGCACGCCATCGCCATCGAGCCAGGTTTCCTCGGGCCGGTAATGACCGCGCGCGAAGATCGCGTCGGGATCGCGCGCATCCGGCGTGTCGGGCAGGCGTTCGCCACGCTCGAGCACCAGCACGCGCCGTCCCGTCTCGGCCAGCGCCGCCGCCGTGGTGGCACCGCCCATGCCCGAACCGATGATGATGACGTCGGCATCGCTCATGGCTGGATGCGCTCCTCCGTCTTGGGATCGAAGGCCACCGCCTTGTCCATGTTGACCGCGAAATCGAAGACCTCGCCCGCCCGCACGGTCACATCGGCCCGCATCCGGGCGATGGCATCGCGACCGCCCAGGGTCATCGTCACGAAGGTGTCCGACCCGGCAGGTTCGGTTACGCCGATATGATTGCGCAGCGGCGCTATATGGGCGGCGTTGCGATCCGCGCCCTCCGGATCCGTAATCGTCTCCGGTCGGATGCCGAGAAGGATCTCGCGCCCGTCCCACTGGGCGAGATTGGCTTGCGGGAAGCGGAGCAGTTGCTCCCCCCCGTCATGGCCCATCACGGCCGCGTGGGGCGCACCGTCCTTCAACACGATCCGCGCCGGAACCACGTTCATCGCGGGGCTGCCCATGAAGGTCGCCACGAACACATTCGACGGCGTGTCGTAGATTTCCTTCGGCGTGCCGAGCTGCTGCACATAGCCCTTGTTCATCACCGCGATCCGGGTCGAGAGCGTCATCGCCTCGATCTGGTCGTGGGTCACGTAGACGATCGTGGTGCCAAGGCTCTGGTGCAGCTTCTTGATCTCGGTGCGCATGTCGACGCGCAGTTTCGCATCGAGGTTCGACAGCGGTTCGTCGAAGAGGAACACGTCCGGGTCACGCACCAGCGCACGTCCCATCGCGACGCGTTGGCGCTGACCGCCCGAAAGCTGCCCCGGCTTGCGGTCGAGCAGATTGTCGATCTGCAGCATCTCCGCCACCCGGTTCATCGCCTCTTCGCGTTCGGGTTTGGGGGTGCCGTGCATCTCAAGGCCGAAGGTGATGTTCTGGCCGACGGTCATGTTCGGGTAGAGCGCGTAGGACTGGAACACCATCGCGATGTTGCGCTTCGACGGGTGCACACCGTTCATCGTGCGTCCCTTGATCGAAATCTCGCCGGAGGTGATCCCTTCCAGCCCCGCGATCATGCTCAGAAGCGTCGACTTGCCGCAGCCGGACGGGCCGACCAGCACGAGGAATTCACCTTCATCGACCGAGATGTCGACGCTGTGCAGCACTTCGACCGCGCCGTAGGACTTGGTGACGTTTGAAATATCGAGGAGACCCATTGGCATTACCCCTTGACTGAGCCCGCCATCAGGCCGCGCACGAAGAAGCGCCCCGAGACGATGTAGACGATGAGAGTGGGCAGCGCCGCAAGGATCGCACCCGCGAAGTGGACGTTGTAGGCCTTCACGCCGGTCGAGCTTTGAACGAGGTTGTTCAAGGCGACGGTCATCGGCTGGCTGGCCTGCCCGGCGAAGGACGACCCGAACAGGAAGTCGTTCCAGATATTGGTGAACTGCCAGATGATCGTGACCACGATGATCGGCCCCGACAGCGGCAGAAGGATGCGGTAGAAGATTCGGAAGAACCCGGCCCCGTCAATCTGCGCCGCGCGCACCAGCTCGGTCGGGAAGGCCGAGTAATAGTTGCGGAAATATAGCGTCGTGAAGCCAAGCCCGTAGACGACGTGGACGAGGATCAGCCCCGGCACCGAACCTGCGAGCCCGATCATGCCCAGCACCCGCGCCATCGGGATCAGCACGATCTGGAACGGGATGAAGCAGGAAAACAGCAGCATCCCGAAGAGGATCGTGTCGCCGCGGAACCGCCACTTGGTCAGCACGTATCCGTTGAGCGCGCCCATGATGGTCGAGATCGCCACCGCCGGAACCACGATCAGGATCGAGTTGATGAAGTAGGGGCGCAGGCCGGTCGGCTGCACGCCGATCTGGGCCGAGGACCAGGCTTCGCGCCAGGGCTCGAAAGTCCAGACATCGGGCAGCGCCATCATGTTGCCGCCGGTGATCTCGCTCAGAGGTTTGACCGAGTTGATCAGCATCACCGCGAGCGGCAGCAGGTAGAACAGCGCGAACAGCAGCAGGAAAAGATAGATGAAGGTGCGGGTTACGCGATTTGTGCGGATCGCGACCCCGGTATCGACGGCGCCGGACATTACTTCGGCTCCTTCAGTTCGGCGTAGAGATAGGGGATCATGATCGCGGCGATGGTCATCAGCATGATAACCGCCGACGCTGCGCCCACGCCCATCTCGTTGCGGGTGAAAGTGTAGGAATACATGAAGGTCGCGGGCAGCTCGGTGGCCCGGCCCGGGCCGCCACCGGTCAGCGCGATCACGAGGTCATACGATTTGACCGCGAGATGCGCGAGGATGACGAAGGCCGACAGGAACGCGGGCCGAAGCTGCGGAATTATGATGCGGCGATAGAGGTTCCAGTTCGAGGCGCCATCCATCTGCGCCGCTTTCAGGATCTCGTTGTCGATCCCGCGGAGCCCGGCGAGGAACATCGCCATGACGAAGCCCGAGCTTTGCCAGACCGCGGCGATCACCACGGTGTAGATCGCCATGGACGAGCTTTTGATCCAGCCGAAATGGAAGCTCTCCCAGCCCCAAAGATGCAGCGTGTGCTCGATCCCGATGCCCGGATCGAGAAGCCATTTCCACGCCGTCCCCGTCACGATGAACGAGAGCGCCATCGGATAAAGGAAGATCGGGCGCAGAAGCCCCTCGCCGCGGATTTTCTGATCGAGAAAGATCGCGAGAGAAAGGCCGATCGCGATACAGATCGCGATGTAGAGAGAGGCGAAGATCGCGAGGTTCTGCACCGCGATCGTCCAGGTCGGCAATTGGAAGAGACGCCAGTAATTGTGCCACCCGACAAGGTCGAACGTTGGAAGAATTCGGCTGTTCGTGAACGACAGGTAGCCGGTGAAAACGATGAAGCCGTAGACGAAGATCAGCATCGACGCGACAGAGGGCGCGAGAACGATCTTGGGAATCCATTCCTGAAGCCGGGTACGCAAGTCTGACTGGACCGGACGGGCCATTGCTCTCTCCTTTAGGGAAATGAGACGGATCGGTGACGTACGGGCCGGTCTCAGAGACCGGCCCGAGGGCCTTTTACTGGGCCAGCGACACGGCCTTGACGAGTTCCTTGGCGGCGGTCTCGGCGTCATAGTCGCCGTTGAAATTCGCCGTCACCACGTCATAGATCGCGTTCTTCACCGAAGCCGGGTCAGCATGGCCATGCGCCATAGAGCCCAGAAGCGTGCCGTTCTGGCTCGCCGATTTCAGCTGAGCCATCGCCTTCTTGCCGCAAGCGTCGAACTCTTCGTCCGACACGTCCGTGCGCGAGGGAACAGAGCCTTTCACCGTGTTGAAGGCGATCTGGAACGAGGGCGACATCACGGCTTTCGCCATTGCGTCCTGTGCGGCCTGTGCGTCCTCGCCCACCTTGAACATCGCGAACTGGTCGGCGTTGAAGGTCACATCGTCCGCGGTGCCCGGGGTCCGGAAGCAGCCGAAATCGACCTCGGCCTCTTTGCCGGCCCGCAGGAATTCACCCTTGGCCCAGTCGCCCATCATCTGGAAGGCGGCCTCGCCATTGATGACCATCGCGGTCGCGAGGTTCCAGTCGCGGCCCGAGAAGTTCGGGTCGACGAAGCTGTGGAGCTGCTCCATGCGCTTGAAGGATTCGACCATCTGCGGACCGCCGAGCGCGTCGGGATCGAGATCGATGAAGGCCTTCTTATAGAAGTCGGGGCCACCGACCGAGAGCACGACGCCATCGAACATCGTCGCTTCCTGCCAGGGCTGGCCACCAGCGGCGAGCGCGATCTTCCCGGAATCCTTCACCTTCTGCATCGCAGCGATGAACTCATCCCAGGTCTTCGGCTCTTCGATCCCCAGATCGGCAAGCATCTTCTTGTTCGACCAGACCCAGTTGGTCGAGTGCACGTTCACCGGAACCGCGACCCAGTGACCGTCGTATTTCGAGAACTTCTGGAGCGCCTCGGGCACGACGGCATCCCAGTTGCCATCGGCCGCCACCTTGTCGAGCTGGGCCAAAGCGCCCTGCTGTGCCCAGTCGGAGATGTCGAAGCCGAGCATCTGGACCGCGGTCGGCGGATCACCGGAGGTGACGCGCGCACGCAGCACCGTCATCGCGCTCTGGCCGCCGCCACCGGCGACGGGCATGTCCTTCCAGCCGATCCCCTCCTTCTGCAGATCGTCCTTGAGAACGTTGAGAGCGGCCGCCTCGCCGCCCGACGTCCACCAGTGAAGGACCTCCACATCCTTCGCTTGCGCCGACCCTGCGACGAGCGCCAGAACGCTCGCCATTTTCAGTGTCCGTCCGATGTAACTACGCATTGATTTTCCTCCCTGTTGCGTTGTCGTTACACATCCCTCCCGCGCGACCCTTCAGGTCATTCGGGTCTCACCCAAGGCTCCCGCGTGCGACCGATGCGCATCACGAGCGTCTTGATCTCGAAGAACTCCTCCAGGCCATAGCGTCCGATCTCTCTCCCCTGACCGGATTGCTTGACTCCGCCGAAGCTCAATTCCGGAAAGCCGTCCATCCAAGTATTCGTCCAGACGGTCCCCGCCTGCGCCCGAGTCGAGAACTCGAGACAGGTGTGGACGTTCTCGCTCCAAACGCCCGCAGACAGACCGTAGCTTGCGTCGTTCGTTAGCGCTACAGCTTCGTCCATCGTCCGGAAGGTCAGCACCGAGAGAACCGGCCCGAACACCTCTTCTCGGGCGATCGCCATCTCCGGCGAAACGCCGCGCACGACTGTCGGCTGATAGAATTGCCCCTCGAGCCCCGGCACGGTCATCGGCCCGCCCCCCAGCGCGATCTCGGCCCCCTCGGTGACCGCGGCGCGGACGTAGTCGTCGATCTTGCCTTGATGCTGGACGGAGATGATCGCCCCGACCTGCGTGCGCGGGTCAAGCGGATCGCCGAAAGCCACGCGCTTCGACAGCTCCACGACGCGCTCGACCACCTCATCCACGATATCTTCATGGACGATGAGCCGGCTGCTCGAATTGCAGCATTGCCCGGTATTGAAATAGACGCCGAAGGTGATCGCATCGGCTGCGCTCTCGATATCGGCATCGGGGAACACGACCTGCGGATTCTTCCCGCCCAGCTCCAGTGCGACCTTTTTCAACGTGCTCGACGCAGCCGCCGAGATCGCCTTGCCGACCGCGGTCGAGCCGGTGAATGTTACCATGTCAACCGCCTCATGCGTCGTCATCACGCTGCCCACGGACGCCCCGTAGCCCAGAACGATATTCACGACGCCCGGCGGCATCCCTGCCTCGAACAACAACTCCCCGAGCATCACCGTGGTCGACGGCGTCAGCTCGGACGGTTTGATTACCGTGGTGCAGCCGGCGGCGAGCGCGAAGGGCAGCTTTTGGCTCAGGATCCAGAACGGGAAGTTCCACGGCGTGATCATCGACACAACACCGATTGGGTCTTTGACGACGACACCGAGGATGTCGGGCCCCAGCGTATTGTGGCTATCGCCATGCATCGTGCGCGCCAACGACGCCGCGTAGCGCCACAGATCGGCCGCGCCCGACACTTCGGCGCGCGATTGCGAGATCGGCTTGCCACTCTCGAGCGTCTCCAGCAGCGCCATCCGCTCGACATTGCCCTCGATCAGATCGGCGACGCGCAGCAGCACTGTCGCGCGCTCCTTGCCCGAGATCCGGCTCCAGACGCCGCTGTCGAACGCCTCGCGCGCCGCGACGATCGCGGCTTCCGCATCGGCTTCGGCGCCCAGTGCCGCGCGGCTGACGAGGCAACCATGCGCCGGGGACATCCGATCGTAGGTCTCGCCGGAGGCACTGTCGCGCCACTCGCCTGCGATCAGGTGTCGACAGATGAAGGGCTCTGCGGGGATCGCGGCGTCAACGGCAGAGATCAGGTTCAGCTCGGTCATGTTCAAAGTCCCGAAAAATTAGGTTTGCGTTTCTCGCGGAAAGCCGTGACCCCTTCGGCGCGATCTTCGCTGGCCGAAATGGCGGCACTTCCGAGCGCCTCAGCCATGGCACCGCGATCTTCGCCCGCCGCGACATGGATCATCGATTTCGTGATTTCGACGGCGCGGGGCGACAGCCCGAGCGCACGGTCGATCAGGGTCTGCGCTGCCGCGCGCGGATCGTCGGAGACCGCGGCCACGAAGCCGACCGCCAGCGCCCGGTCGGCCTTCACGCGGTGACCGAAAAGCGCCAACTCCTTCACCATTGGTTCGGGCAGCAGACGCATCAGCCGCTGCGTGCCCGACCAGCCGGGAACGATCCCGACGCCAGCTTCCGGGAGGGCAAGGCTGGCGCCGGGTGCCATGACCCGAAGGTCGCAGGCTGCGGCAAGTTCGAGACCGCCCCCGAAGGCGTGTCCGTTCAGCACCGCAATCGTCGGCTTCGAGAGGCGCGCGAGCCGGTCGAAAATCCGGTGTCCGTCGCGGACCCAATGCCGCGCGAACTCGGCCGGGCTCAGATCGCCCCATCCGTTGATATCCGCCCCGGTGCAGAAAGCCCGGTCGCCCTCGGCGCTCACCAGCACGCAGCGAATCTCGACGTCTCTTTCGATCCGATCGAGATGCGCCTCGAGCGCGCTCAGCATCTCGACCGTGAGGGCGTTCATCTTCGCCGGGTTGTCGAGACGCAGCTCTGCCACCGCGCCGTCGATGATCAGGTGAATGTCACTCATGGCGTCCACCCCATCGGGGCGTCGGCGAGAAGCTTCGTGGACATGGTGACGGCATTCTCCGCCACGCGCACACGCCCCTCGGAGGCGCCGACGATATCGCGCTCAGGTTCGATCCCCGGCATGATTTCGGTGGCGATGAGCCCCTTGTCATCGAGCCGCATCACGCAGCGCTCGGTGATATAGAGCACCTCCTGCCCCTGCTCTCGCGCACGCTCCCCGGAGAAGGTCACATGTTCGACCCGGTCGACCATCTTGGTGAACTTGCCGGGCGCGCGGACGCGGATGCCAGCCTCGTCCATCTCCATCTGCGCGCCTGCCTCGAACCAGCCCGAGAAGACGATCTTGCGCGCATGGGCGGTGATATCGACGAAGCCGCCGCAGCCTGCGGTGAGGTAAGGTTTCTTGCCGAGCTTGGAGACATTCACATTCCCCTGCACGTCGACCTCGAGGAAGGACAGGAAGGACATGTCGAACCCGGCGCCCTGGAAATAGATGAATTGCTGGGGCGAGGGCACATAGCCATCGGCGTTCGACGCACAGCCGAAGGCAAATCCGGTCAAGGGCATCCCGCCCACTGCGCCTTGTTCGATCGCCCAGGTGACCGCATCATGGTGGCCCTCTTCGAGCAGGATGCGCGGCACCATCGCCGAAATCCCGAAACCGAGATTGGCGGTCATGCCGCCGCGAAGCTCCATTGCTGCGCGCCGTGCGATGACCTTCTCGATGCCATGTCCGGCCAATTCGAAGCTCGACCACGGACGCATCACTTGCCCCGAGATCGCCGGATCGTAGGGCGTCTCGCAGGTTTGTTTCTGATCCTCGTCCACGACCACGCAGTCCACAAGATGCCCCGGAACCCGGACATCGTGGGGGCGCAGGGAGCCCGCAGCCGTGACGCGCTCCACCTGCGCGATCACCAGCCCGCCATTGTTGCGGACGGCAATCGCCTGCTCGAGCCCGCCGAGATAGGCCCCCTCGTGCTCATAGGTCAGATTGCCGCGCTCATCCGCGGTGGTGGCGCGCAGGATGCAGACGTCGGGGTAGATGTTCGGAAAGTGCAGCCATGTATCGCCATCGAACTCCACCCGGCGCACGATGGGCGCGCCTGCTGCGCGATCGTTCATCGCACAGCCCTCGCGCTCGGGGTCGACGAAGGTCTTCAAGCCGACCTTGGTCATCACGCCCGGACGGCGCGCCGCCGCCTCGCGATGCATATCGAACAGGATGCCGGAGGGCACGTTATAGGCTGCCACCCGATCCTCAACGACCATCTTCCAGATTTCCGGCATCGGCAGGTTCGAGGAGCCCGACGGGTAGGATCCTGCCAGAACGGTATCGAGCAGACCATCCTTCGCGATGTGGTCGATGCCCTTCACCCCGTACATGTCCCCCGCGGCGATCGGGTGGATCGTGGTGATGTTTTTCGGATGCTGCTCCCGATCGAAGCGCTCGCCGATCGCCTTGAGCACGGAGTCGGGACACCCCAACGCCGAAGACGAGGAAACCGTGATGACAGCACCATCCGCAATCTTCCCTACCGCTTCCGACGCACTGACAATCGTGCCCATAGTCCGCTTCTCCCTGTTCAACCGCGCGTTCGCCAAAACAATTTTAGGAACGTTCCAAAATTAATAGGAACGTTCCAATTTTTTGTCAAACGTCTTTTTCGAGTGCGGGACCCAAGGAGTGCCAAAAGGGATGGCTACAGCTAGGAAACGAAGGAGTTTCGGTGCCCTCCGTCACTCCGAAGCGTTCAGGCCACGAGGCCGAGCGCCTCGTCACTTGCGGCGCCGGAATACTTGTCGCGCGGCGGCCACGGCCGGTCCTGCCAAGGCGGGGTGAAGATGAAGCTCGAGACCGACCACCCGTCGAGGAGCGCCCCATTCCCTGCTCCGTGCGCGTAGTCGCAATAGAGTTTGACGATCTCTTCGCGGCTCACCTGCTCCGTCGCCTCGTGGGCCATGCAGGCTTCCCGCCACACGCGGCCCCGGTCATACCCGACACCCTCGGGCAACTGAAAACCTTCGTAATAGTCGAGGAACCAGAACCTCTTGAACATCGGAGTGAATACGGTCTCGACAAGCCCGAACTCATCGAACAGGTACGGCCCTTCGGAGCTGCGCTCGAGCAGGAACCCGTCGATGTCGCGATAGAGGGACAGGAGCTTCTCGGCCCAATCGTCGCGACGGTCGCGATCCTGGTTAAGCACGAACTGATACCCTGTCATCGTGAACGCCCCTTCTCGCGCGCCCGGCAAGGGGCTTGGGGACGAGGCGATCATCACGGGTGAGTTCACCGATCCGATCAATGACGTCGCGACCCTGAACATGCGCTCGGCCCCGTCGACCGGGGCAAGCATCGTCACCCGCCTCGCGGATGGGCAGAATCTGCGCAATCTCGGGTGTAGCATGGCAGAGGGGCGCCGTTGGTGCCAAGTTGCGACGCTCGCCGATCCTGGCTTCGAGGGCTGGGCTGCGGGAGAGTATTTGATCGAAGGCACCGGGACACCGACTCGAGCGGAGGCCGCCCCGAGTCCGAAACCGAAGATAGTGACAGGCTCAGGTCAGGAACACGCGCGTTTCGCCTCAGGCAGTTCGGATGCGCGACTTCACGGGGGTCTCCAGCCCGGGAAATCGCGCCGTTACCTGCTCAACGCGCGGGACGGGCAGGATCTGAACCTTCGGGTGATGGTGCAGGAAGCCCCCCCCTCACCTACCGAATCTACAACCCCGACAAGAGCCCTCTCTTGGGCGACATGACGACGAGCAAGGATTACCGCGGTCAGCTTCTCCAGTCGGGCGATCATGTGATCGAGGTGATCAACAGCACCAATGCGCCCTCGAGCTATGAACTTCTCGTAGCGGTCAAGTAAGCCCGCGACGCAGCCCGCATGACACAGGCCACCGTCAAGCGCTTCCCACAAAGGAAATACCGCGGTTAAGCGGCTTACGTCAGTCATCGGAGGGGAGGAGGAGGCGGTGACCTCAGGGAGGAGGAGGCGGTGACCTCAGGGAGGAGGAGAGAGGCCACCGCCAATTTCCGAGGCTCAGGGAGGAGGAGAGAGCCTCAGGAACTGGTGCAGCGAATTGCTCGCTGCGTTGAGATTGTTTTCGCACAGATGCTGCGCCGCAGAAATAGCTTATTCGACATAGCCGCGCTGCATCTTCCGCATAGCTGTCGCAAGGTCAGGATCCGTGCTGCGGCGCGCTGACCTCGGCCGACAGTCCCGGGGCCAGTCTCGCAGTCTGCGGCTGATCCGGGTCAATCGAGATGCGCACCGGCACGCGCTGCGCGATCTTGGTGAAGTTGCCGGTCGCATTGGAGCCCGACAGCAGGCTGAACTGCCCTGCCGTGGCAGGCGAGAACCGTTCGATATGGCCTCTGAACTCGGTCTTCCCCAGAGCGTCGACGGTAAAGGTCACCGGCTCACCCATGCGCAGCCCTGCCAGCTGGGTCTCCTTGTAATTCGCGATCAGCCAGAGGTCGGAGGGCACGAGCGAAACCAGCGTGCTCCCGGCGCTGACGAACTTGCCGACCCGAGCCGAAACCTGACCCAGCCGCCCATCCTGGGGCGCACGGATCACCGCATGATCGAGCGCCACCTGCGCCGCATCCAGCGACGCCTGCGCGGCATCGGTCTTCGCGGCGAGCGAGCGTTTGTTCAATTCCGCCGTCTGAACCGCTTGTTGGGCCACATCGATGGCGCTTTGCGCCTCTTGCACGCCCGCCTTCGCCTGATCGAGCGTAAGCTGCGCCTGATCGGCATCCGATTGCGAGACATAGCTTTTCTTCGTCAGCTTCGAGGCCCGGTCGCGCGCGGTCTGCGCGGTGGCCTGCGCCGCTTTCGCCGAGGCGAGCGCGGCCTGTTTCGCCTCCAGCGTCGCCTTGGCCGAGTTCACCGCCTGCGCCCCGTTGGATTGCGCGGCCTTCGCCGTCTCAAGCGCGGCCTGCGCCTGTTCCACCGCCGCTTTCAACGCGCGATCGTCCAGCCGCACCAGCACATCGCCCTTCTTGACCTCCTCGAAATCGCTGACCGGCACCGCCGTGACTTCGGCCGCGACCTGCGCGGAGATCGGCGTGACCTTGCCCTGCAGATAAGCATTGTCGGTCCATGCGACGTCGGAACGGAAAGGCGGAAGGCGCCATGCATAGAGCACGGTCGCGACACCGGCGAGCGCGATCAAAAGGATCAGGGCAGAAGCAATATAGCGGCGGGTCTGGGACATCGGATCAACTCGTGGAAACAGGGGTGGAGGGCGTAAGGCGCGGGAGCGGCCAGCTTCGCTGCAATGCGACATGGGCGATCAGCCCGGCGAGCGCCGCCAGCGCGAACCAGAAGACCGCGCGGAACGCATCGTCATAAGCGAGGATCGCGGCCTGCTGCTGCACCGCGGAGGCGACGGAGGACAGCGCGCCCCCGGCCCGTGCGCCCGCATCCGCGGTCTGGCCACCAAGCGAAGCAGCACTCTGCGCGAGGGTCTGGCTCAACATCGGATTGTCGGGCGAAATCTGCGGCGAAAGCTGCGCCATGTGATAGGCGGTGCGGTCGACCACCAGCGAGCGGAACAGGCCGGAGCCGATGACCCCGCCGATGGATTGCGTGGCCAGGAACAGCACGACGAAGCTCAGCAGGTAATGCGGTCCCTTCGCGAAGGCCGCCCCCAGCCCTTTCGCCATCGCGGGCGGCAGAAACAGGATGCCCGCGAAACCGACCATCGCCTGGCTGAGATACATCTGCTCGGGCCCGGTGAGCGCGGTCGATTGCGAATCGAGCCACGCCCCAGCCGCGATCAGAACCAGTGCGATGCCGTGAAACAGCGGCGCACGCGCCCCGCTATTGGTCAGCATCAGCACGCCGGTCGCGGCGAGCATCGACAGCGCGATGATCCCAAACAGCAACTGCTCCTGCCCGGGCTGAAGCCCCATGGTGCGCAGGAAGCCGACCGCGCCCGCGCTCTGCTCGGCGAGCGCGATGCGGAACACTAGAAGCGTTCCCGCCAGATGCAGGATTGGCGGGCTCAGCAGCCAGTGGAAATCAATCAGCGGATTGGGGCGCTGCATCTCGATCAGCACCGCGCCCGCGACCATCCCGATGGCCGCCACGAACGCCACGCCCAACCATTCGGTCTGCGTCCAGTAATCTAGCGCCCCGAACATGAAGACGCTGGTGAACGCCCCGAACCCGAGCGCGAGCAGGCTGAAGGAGACGAAATCGAGCGGTTTGAGCACCTTTTGCAGAGGGCGCGGCGTAAGCGGCAGCGCGAAAATCAGCGCCAGCGCCACCAGCGCCATGCCCATCTGGAAAAGGCTCACCGCGTGCCAACTGGCATTCGCGGTGAGGTCCGGCAGCAGCACCCGCGCCAGAGGCCTGCCCACCATGATCATCGTCAGCACGGCGGGGATAGCCACCTTCAGACGCTGTGCAGCGGGTATGGCCTCCAGCATGTAGAGAAAGCCGAGGCTCGACAGCGGCGCGGCGGCGCAGCCACTCAGGAACGCCACGATCACCGCGGAATGCAGGTCGTCGACCCAGAGATTCAGCACCATCGCCAGCACGAAGCAGACGATCCCCACCTCGGCGAAGCGCCGCAGACCGAACTGGTCGCGGATACGGATCAGCATCAGCGGCATAGAGGCGCGCGGCGCCATGAAGGCCGCCATCACCCAATAGGTGTTGTTCGTGGTGGCGTGAAGATCGCCCGCCAGCTGCGGCAGGTTGGCCGAGACGAAACCGGTCGCGAGCGATTGCGACAGCGCCACGAAAACGGCTGCGCTGGCATAGACGACCCGCTTTGCACCGGAATGGTCGGGCTCTGGCGGAGCGGCGGGCTGCGGCGCGGCGTCCGGCTCTGCAGTCTCTGCCGCTGTGGCTTCGTCTTGCTTGACTTCACGCTCTGCGGCGGCCTCGGTTGCGGGTCGCGTCTCCGCCTCTTCAGACCGCGCGCGCTCGCGCAGCGTCCGCTCGTCCGGCGATACCGGTTCGGCGGCCGTCGGACGCGCATCCGGGCCGTTGAGATTGCGAATCTGGGAATTCATTGGCCGCGCATCCTTTCGAGGTTGGCCTGCATCCGCTCCATCGTCTTGCGGGCGCGGGCGACCTCGTCGGCGTCGAGTCCTTCGTAGAGCTGCGCGCGCAGCGCCTCGACGAAGGTCTCGATCTCGGAGGCGTTCGCACGGGCGTGATCGGTCAGGAAAATCTGGCGGACGCGTTTGTCCTTGGGATCGGCGCGCCGCTCCACGAAGCCGAGCTTCTCCAGCCCGTCGAGCGTGCGGTTCAGCGTCGGCGTCTCGATCACCAGCGTTTCCGCCAGTTGCCGCTGGCTCATCCCCTCGTCGCGCGAGATCGCAAGGATGGCCTGCGCCCGCGCGAAGGTCAGCCCCATGTCCCGCGCCTGTGCGTCGAACATCGCGCGCACCGAACGCGCCGTCAGCATCATCGTGCGCGTCAACTCGGCACGGTCGCGGCGGGCGGCTTCGCTGGGCACGGATAGTTCTGCGGCACGGTCGGACATGGGGGCCTCGGGAATAAAGTTAGCCTGCTAACGTTTTGTCCCATCCCACATATCTTCTGTGTCGCGAGGATCAACATGGGTCCCCTGCACAGGGGGCCGTGCGAAATTGCGAAACGGAGCGATCTGGCCGTGCATCCAGCGCGAGAGCTCAGGCGGCGAGCAAGCTCACAAGGCCGAGACCAGCCGCCACGAGCATCACCAGCGACAGCGTCACCGTCGCGATCACGCGCGGCCCGGCGGCTGCCACCGCCCGAGCATCGACGCCAAGCCCCAGCGCTGCCATCGCGATCACCGTCAGGATCGACGCCCCCTGCCCCATCGGCGCCAGCGCGACTTCCGGCAGCGCCCCGGCAGAGCGCAGCACGATCATCCCGAGAAACCCGAGGATGAAAAGCGGCGGCATGAGTCCACGCCGCACACGCCCTTCCGGCGCGGCAGAGCGTCCATCCGCCGGCAGGTGCGGCGCGAGAAACGACAGTACCACGGTGATCGGCCCCAGCATCAGGACCCGCACCAGCTTCACCAGCGTGCCGAGCTGGATCGCCCCGGCCCCCATCGGCGCCGCTGCAGCCAGAACTTGCGGCACCGCATAGACGGTGATCCCCGACAGGATCCCGTAACCGTTGACGCTCATTCCCGCCACATGGCCGACGACCGGCAGCAACAGAACCACCGCCACGCCGAGCACGGCGGTGAACGCGATCGCGGCACTGACATCGTCGCTGTCCGCGTCGATCACCGGGGCGACGGCGGCGATGGCGGAATTGCCGCAGATACCGTTGCCGCAGGCGATCAGCAATGCCATCCGGGCCGGCAGGCGCAAGGCCCGCCCCAGCAGATATGCGGTAGGCACCATGAGCGCGACCACGGCGACAATCCCGGCCAGCAAGCCCGGACCGACCGACAACAGGGTCTGTGCGCTCACCGAGGCGCCGAGCAGCACGATCGCGATCTCCAGCACCGTCTTGGCCGAGAAGCGGATACCGGCCTCGAAACGTGCAGGCGGAGCCCAGAGGGAGCGCACCACCGCCCCGATCAGGATCGCCAGCACCAACGGCTCCAGCCATTCCGCCCCGAACAGCGCGTGCTCTGCCATACCGCCCAACGCCGCGAGCGCGGCGACGCCGATGCTCAACCCGACCCCAGGAGCGTAAGCGCGAAGCGCGAGCTGCGGACGGGCGAAACGGCAGGGCAGGATCGAATGAAGCGGCAAGACGGTCTCCTCGGGGTCAGCACGTACCCTGTATTTGCCCGCCACAATTCATTCTTCAAACAAAATGTTTTTGTCGATATGATCGGTTAAATCGATTAATTGAAGGGACGCAGGGATGACGCCTGAACAGCTCCGCGTATTTGTCGCGGTCGCGGAAGAGCAGCATATGACCCGCGCCGCGGCGCGGCTGAACATGACGCAATCCACCGCCTCCGCCGCCATCGCGGCCCTGGAGACGCGTCATCAGATCGCCCTGTTCGACCGGATTGGGCGGGGAATTTCTCTGACCGAGGAAGGTCGCGCCTTTCTGCCAGAGGCGCGCGCGGTGCTGGCACGGCTCGCCGAGGCGGAGGCGATGCTCGCCGAGACCCGCGGGCTCGAACGAGGGCATATCCGTCTAGTCGCCAGTCAGACCATCGCGGGCTATTGGCTGCCGCCATATCTTGCCGCCTTCCGGCAGGCGCGCCCGGGGATCGAGGTGACGCTGGAAATCGGCAATACACAGGAAGCCGCGGACCGGCTGCGCGCGGGCCTGCACGATCTCGCGCTGGTCGAAGGCGATGTCGAGGATGCGAAGCTGGAGCGCGTTCAGATCGGCGCGGATCAGCTGATATTGGTCAGTGCGGCCCCGCCGCCCGGCAAACTGGATGCGCGCGCGTTGAGCGAAGCGAACTGGGTTCTGCGCGAACCCGGCTCGGGCACGCGTTCCACCGCCGAAGCCGCCCTCGCCGACCTGGGCGTCGCGCCCGGCGCGCTCTCGGCCGCGCTGGTTTTGCCATCGAACGAGGCGGTGCTGAGCGCGGTCGAGGCGGGGGCCGGGATCACCATTCTCTCGGCCCATGTCGTCGCGCGGGCGCTGAGCCTTGGCACGGTCAGAGATTGGGAGCTGCAACTCGCCCCGCGGCCCTTCTACGCGCTACGCCACCGCGACCACCATGTCAGCCACGCCGCGGGCGATCTTCTGGCGCGGATCGATCAGTCGCAGTTGGACGAATTCAATCAGATGGAATGAACCATTTCGCAAGCTTCGCTTCGATCTCGGACGGCATAGCCGGCTTCGGGCAGACCGCGGCACCGGGGTAGCGCTCGCGCAGCTGAGAGGCCTCCGCATGTCCGGAATGGAACAGGAGCGGCACCCCCGCCTCGTGGAGCCGGTCGGCGAGTTCGTAGACCTCACCATCGGCCAGCATCACGTCGAGGATCGCGGCACCGGGCAGACGCTCGCGGACCAAGTCCAGACCCGCGCGAACCGTGGCGCAGGGTCCCCAGACCTCCATCCCGAGATCTTCCAGCATGAATTGAAGATCAAGCGCGACGACGGCTTCATCTTCGACAAGGAGCACCTCGCTCGGTGCTTTCTCAGTCAGCGTCGCCGTCGATTTCATGTGCGAAGATAATCCTGTTGCAACGGCTTTCCGGCGTCTGACGCGTGTCGACCCGCGCCGAAATCTGGCTGGCGGAGATATCGACCAACGTCGAGCCGAAGCCCTGTTTGTTCGTGTCGAGCTGCAACGCCTCACGGTAGCGCTCGTTCCACGAAAGTATCACAGTGTCGTCGTTTTCCTTCGACCAAGTGATCTCGAGATCGCCCTCGCGTGGCCCCAATACCCCGTATTTCGCGGCATTGGTGCTCCATTCGTGGAAAATCAACGCAAGTGCGGTCAGGTGATGCGTCGGAACGTCGACCTCCGGCCCATCGATCAGGAACTTCGAGGGATCGTCATACGGCGCGAGGGTCGTCTCGATAACCTCGCGCAGCGGAATAGCCGCGCCGCTCGTCCGGGTGCGCGCCAGATCGTGCGAGCGCGCGAGCGCGTTGATCCGCTGACCGACGTCATCGACCAGCTCGCGCGGGCTCGAGGCGGTACGTCCCGCGATGCGCAGCATGCCCGAAACGATGGAAAACAGGTTCTTCACCCGGTGGTTCATCTCGCGCAGCATCAATTCGCGCATCTGCGCGGCCTCTTCATCGGCGGTGATATCGACGCTGAGGCCCAACAGACGGCTTTCCTTGCCTTCGCCCATCATCCGGCCAGTGGCGCGCAGGTGGCGCTTCGTCCCGGAGGGAAGGTCGAGCTCGTGGTCGACCTCCATATCGACGCCCTTCTCGCGCGCTTCGCGCACCGCATGTTCTACGGCGTCCCGGTCATGCTCGGCCACGCGTTCGAAGAACCGCTCGAGCGGATAGGTGCCCGCAGCCTCGAGTTCGAAGAATGCGGCGACAGCCTCGTCGACCTCCACCTCGCCGCTAGGCTCGATGATCGACCAGATGCCGATCTGTGCGATTTCCAGCGCGAGTTGGAGCCGTTCGCCCTTCTGCGTGAGTTCGGTCTCGAGACGCAGCGCCTCGGTGATGTCGGTGAAGACGAGCGTCGCGCCTTCAACATTGCCGCGCGCATTCAGATAAGGCGTGGCGGCAAGCGACCAGACCTTGTCGAGCTCGGTGGATTTGACCCGACAGGGCCGCGGCAGCTCGCCCTCGAGCACCGCATCGATCAACTCAATCATGACTTCCGGCGTGTCGAGCATGTTCTTGATGTCGCCGAGCGGTCGGCCACGATCGCTGCCGCGCAGGCGGATCATCTCGCTCGCGCCGTCGGTGAAGTTGCGCAGGCGTAGCTTGCGATCAACCGTCACCAGCGCATGAAGCTTGGAATCGAAGATATTGCGCAGGTCGGCATTCGCGGTCGAAAGCTCCTCGACCTTGGTCTTCAGCTCGTCATTGACCGTCGCGAGCTCTTCGTTGGTCGATTGCAACTCCTCGTTCATCGACATCATTTCCTCGTTGGAGGATTTGAGCTCTTCGTTTGCGGTTTCCAACTCTTCGACGGTGGTGCGCAGGCGGTTGCGGGTGGCGCGCAGCTCCGCTTCCAAGACCTGCACATGGCTCTCGGAGGGCGCGATCTCGTCGAAATCGTATTCGTCGAGCGCCTCGAACGGGCCACGGTCGCGGAACACGATCAGCAGCGTGTCGTCCGAGAGCGGATCGGCGAGCACGTCGACGCGCTGCCGCCCGGTTTCCGAGATCACTTCGACGTCGCGGACGATCTTGCGCGTCCCGAGTTCAGCCGACTCGTGGATGACGGCGGAAAGCGCCTCGCGCAGCCCCGCCCGTGCGAGCGATTGCGCATAGCCCTGCCCGGTCTCGGACGGATCGATCTCGAGATACTTGCCCAGGCGCCCGGTGGCGGCGAGGATCGCTCCATCGCGATCGACATTCAGCGTCGCGGGCGCATAAAGATCGAGGATACGATTGCTGGCCAAGGTCGTGTTCCAGTCTCTGGGTCTTCTATCAGTCGTTTTTGGTCGAAGCGGAGCAAGCCGCGTATGAGGGTCGGAGCGCATAGGCAGTTCGGTCGGGTAAGGTGACCGTGGTCCAATGCTGCGGAAGATGCGCATCGCCCCGTCGATCGGCTCGAACAGCTCCTCGTGCCGCCCGATCGTCTCGGATGGGCCGAGGAAGAGAACGCCGCCCGGGTTGAGCGCGTAATGGAAGATCGGCAGCGCCCGCGCCTGCAGCTTGTCACCGAAATAGATCAGCAAGTTGCGGCAGGAGACCATGTCGAGACGCGAAAATGGCGGATCCTTAATCAGCGAATGTGGCGAGAAGCGCACCCGGTCGCGCAGCGCGACGGTGATCTGGAAATTGCCATCGCGTCCGACCGTATAGGTGTCGCGATACATTTCCGGCAGATCGAGCAGAACCGAGACCGGATAACGTCCCTCGCGTGCGATCGCGAGCATCCGTTCGTCGATATCGGTAGCGAAGATCTGGAAATCGATCTCCTTGCCGCTCGCATGGATCGCGCGATCGATGAGCATCGCCAGCGTGTAGGCCTCTTCGCCGCTCGAACAGCCGGGCACCCAGATGCGCAGCGCGCCGCCATCCTCGGCCTTCTCGACCATCGGCTTGATGGCTGCCTCGTTGAGCGCCTCGAAATGCTCGCTGTCGCGGAAGAAGCGGGTGACGTTGATCAAAAGATCGCCGAGCAGCGCCAAGGGTTCGTCTTCCTCTCGTTCGAGCCGTTCGAGATATTCGCGCGGATGAAGAATGCCCACGACCTGCATCCGGCGCTGAATCCTGCGCTCGAGCGTCGAGCGTTTGTACTGCGAGAAATCATGCCCCGTCAGGCGATTCAGCGCAGAGCAGATCTCGTCCAGCGTGCCTGAAACCGGCGGCGCGGTATTGACCTGCTCGGGATCGACATTGCGGAATTCGGTGATACGCGCGATCACGTCGGCAGGCGCGCTGACCACGTCGACCATCCCGGTCGCGACAGCCGAATTGGGCATCGAGTCGTAGCGCGCCGTGGCATCCTGCGCGATGCAGAACCCGCCGTGTTCCTTGACCGCGCGCAACCCGACCGAGCCATCCGTGCCCGTGCCCGACAGGATCACGCAGACCGCCCGACGCCCGAGATCCTGCCCCAGCGACACGAAGAAATCGTCGATCGGTCGGCGCAGACCGCGCGGCTGGGCGAATTCCGAAAGCTTCAGATGGCCGTTCTCTACCTCAAGCCCATAGCCCGGTGGGATCGTGTAGACGTGCCCAGCCTCCAGCTTGGCGCCATCTTCGGCCTGTAGCACTTCCAGCGAGGTCGACCGGCCGAGCAACTCGGCCAGCAGGGATTCGTGGTTCGGATCGAGGTGTTGGACGACGACATAGGCGCTCGGGTCGTCCGCACGCGCAGGCTCCAGCAGATCGCGAAGCGCTTCAAGCCCACCGGCGGAGGCGCCGATGCCGACAACATATAGATCCTCGGGGGTGTCGGTCACCTTATGGCCCGCCGATCCGCGCAGCGCGCGATCAAAAGGACGCGGCCCGCGCGCCCTTCTCTATCGTTATCTTTGCAGTTCATCCGCAGATCGGTGTCACTGGTCTCAGAACCCTGCAATAACATTTGACATAGTGTCGAACACATAACCGTGGCCGCAGCCATTCTCAGCCCTCACGGTAGATGATCGTAGCCATGGTTGAAAGACTCTCCGACAGGACCTTGGCGGAGCCGATCATCGCCAGGCCAAACCCGCGCGAGATCGCGGCGAGATCGTCGGCATTGCGCAGCAGGCTCGAGTCATTCGCCGCAAGATCAGCCTTCACGTTCTGACGTTCGGCGGCGGAGGTCAGGTCGAACTGCGACCCGAGAATCAACCGCGTTTCGCCATCGGGTTTGCGCAACCGCGTCATGAAGACGAAATTCTGGAAAGTCTCGCCATTCGCGCGGCTGTTGGTGACGCGAAAGCGACCCGCGGAAATCTCCTCGTCGTCGATGAACTCCCGCATCGCGGCGCGTTCTTCTTCGGTCGCGGCGCCTGCCTGCAGGAAGCGGCAGTTCTGCCCCAAAACCTCATCAGCGGAATACCCGGTCAGATTGAGAAACGCCTGATTCACGTAGACAAGCGGCACGTCCTCACGATCGACGGCGGCGATGGTCAGCGCGACATTCGACTTGTCGCAATAGCTGACGAGCGTGTCCGGTAATTCGTATTCAGTATAGACGGGCATTCAGCCTCCGCATTGTTCGAGGAGACAAGATTGATCACTGCGCGGAAAAGTCCAGCGCATGAGGCGAAATATCATCTATAACGGTTTTCAGGGGAGGATGGTACCGCCTCCCCGGCTTGAACGGGGGACCTCTGGATCCACAATCCAGCGCTCTAACCAACTGAGCTAAGGCGGCACTGGCGCGGGATTTAGCCCCCTCTCGCGCGGAATGCAAGTGTCCGATGGCGAGAAATTCGCACCAAGTCTTGCCTGCGCACGTCGCGGGGGTTAGGTGCATTTTCCATCCAACCTCTCAGGAGTTTTCGATGAGCATCGACAAGGAAAGCGACATCTCCGCGAATCTGCAAATCGGCCCGACCTCGCTCGGGATGGTGCGGATCTATGTCGAGGGCGAAGGCGTAGAGCTGCCGCTCGATTTCGATCCCGACGAGGCGATGGAAATCGCCGAAGAACTGCAAGCCGCTGCCGAAGCCGCGCGCGAGATGAGCAAGGGCGGCAAGGGCAAAGGCAAGAAGCGCTGAGCCCGGGCATCAGACTCCGGGCGGATTCGCGCCCGGATCGTACAGCCTCTGCAACCGCCGCGCCGCCGCGCGCGCGAAATCGAGCGTCAGCGCCTTGCGCCGCGCTGGCGCGAGCTTGGAGAGTGGCGCCTCGCGGATCATCTCGGCACCGTAGCCATCCGCGATGAAGAGTCCCGTTCCCTCGGGCAGCAGATCGGTCGGGAAATCCTGGTCCACTGCCCAGAAGTAGCGGTCGCACCATTCGAGATAGCCGTCCCATTTCCGGTCCGAAGTGAAATCGGCGCGACTCGACTTGCACTCCACGATCCAGATCTCTCCTTTCCGGTCGATTGCCATCAGATCGGCGCGCAGCCGCGGGCGCAGCACCATCTCCGGCACGCTGTCGAGGCCAAGCTCGGACAGCGCCCGGGCCGTCCCGCGCGCAAGCACCTGCCCCGGCTGCAGATCGGAAAGCGGAATTTGTGTCATGCGGAAACCATGAACGAAGTATGAACAAATGTCCAGCCGCCGCTGCGGCGCGCCCTGACCCTGCAGGCAATTCCGCCCGTGCGAGGCAGTCGTCCCCATGCGTCGTTCACCTCGTTGAATTCACCCCCTTGTCGGAACGCGTTTTCGCCCCTATCTCGGGGTCTGACGGTTACTGCTCTTTCCGTGAAAGACCCTTTTCCAGTGGCCTATACCATTCCTGAGGGAGCTGGCTCTGCCGGGGTCCTGGCCTCGGTATCTGGCGCCCACCTGACTTTTCAGGTCTCCGGGAACTCTCGTCTACACGTCTGCTGCGGTTTCCGTCACTTCGCTTCCCGCCAGACAGCAAAAAGCCCCGCCGGATCGGTCGGGGCTTTTGCCGTCTTGAGACTTGGACACGTTCAGCGACGCAGCTGCATCTGCTGGCGCGACTTGGGCGTATCGACGGGCACCGGGATCGCCAGTTGCTCGGCGGCCATATCGGTGGGGATACCGTCGCGCTTACCGCCGCCGGAACTGTCCTCATCCTCGGCCATGCGCATCACGGCGATCGCGAATTGCACACCGGAGAAGACGACCGTGTTGAAGACGATCAGCAGCGCCATCGCGATGTAACCGACATCCGAGGTGAAAATCAGGTGACGCAGATTGCCGACGTTGAAGCCGAGAAGCAGGCCAACGAAGGCGAGCGCGATGAAGAAGCCGATGACGACGTTCTTGATGTAGAGCCGGACCAGTTCGGGCATGAAAAATCCTCCTGCTTACCTCACAATTTAGTGCATATTCCCAAGTTTCAAACGGGGAAACATGCGGTGACGGCGAGATCGGCGGGGGTTTGCCCGTGACATGGTGTCGCGAAGGGGCGGGGTGCGTTCGCTCAGAACGCGTCAGGCTGCAGCGCGCGCGCCATGTGATCGAGCACCGCGTTGACGAATTTCGGCTCTTTGCCCTCGGGGAAGAAGGCGCGCGCCACATCGACGAACTCAGTGATGACGACGCGCGGCGGCGTCGCGGGGGTGATCAGCTCGGCCCCGGCGGCGCGGAACAGGGCGCGCAGCACCGGGTCGATCCGGTCGATCGGCCATTTCGCCACGAGCGCGCGGTCGGTCGCCTGGTCAATCTTCGCCTGCCACGTCACCGCATCGTCGATCAGGCGACGGAACAGGTCGGGATTGCCCTCGGCCATCTCGGTACCGTCCTCGTCCATTGCACCGAAGCGATAGGTCTCGAACTCCCGGCGCACCTTGTCCGCGCCCTGCCCGGCCGCTTCCATCTGAAACAGCGCCTGAACCGCGTAAAGACGCGAGGCGGATTTCATCTGGCGCTTCTCCTCTTGAGTGAGCTTGCGCGGTTTCGGGGCGTCTTGGGGCGCGTCGGAGGAGGCGTCGTCGGTCATGCGTTATTCGATCCGTCAGTGTCGCCGGCGATACGGAAGGATTCGGCAGGCTTGAAGCCGATGCCCTTCGTCCGGCGCGCCCATTTGCGCGACAATGAGACAAGATGCAAGGCCGCAGCAGCCGCGCCGCCACCTTTGTTTTGATCGGCGGGATCGGCGCGCACGGCGGCCTGCTCGTAATTCTCGACCGTCAGGATACCGTTGCCGATGCAAATCCCCTCGAGCCCCATCAGCGTCAGCCCGCGCGAGCTGTCGTTGCAGACGGTCTCGTAATGGGTGGTCTCACCCCGGATTACGCAGCCAAGCGCGACGAAGCCGTCGTAATCGGCCATCCGCGCTGCCATCGCGATCGCGGTCGGAATTTCCAAGGCGCCGGGCACTTCGATCACGTCGACATGGGCGCCAGCTTCTTCGGCGGTGGCCTTCGCGCCCGCGATCAGGTTGTCCGCGATATCCTTGTAATAGGGCGCGACCACGATCAGCAGGCGCGGCGCGCTGTCGAATTTCGGCAGCTCGAGCGTGTAATGCGAAATTCCGGCCATGTCTTACTCCGTGATGGGTCGGGTGCCGACGATACGCAGGCCGTATGCGTCGATGCCTACATATTTCGTCTGCGGATTGTCGGTGAGAAGGATCAGGTCGTGAAGCCCCATGGAGGACAGGATCTGCGAGCCCAGACCGATCTGCTTGATCGTGCGCGGCCCCTGATCCTCTTCGCGCAGGAGGCGGTTCGACGGGTCGCGGAAGAGGCAGACCAGTCCGCGACCTTCGGCAGCCACGATCTCCATCGCGCGGCGCACCTCGTCGGCAGGACCGGGACCGATGCCCAGCACATCATCGAGGATATTGAGCGAATGGGTGCGCACCAGAACCGGCTCGGGCGTCGAGATGTCGCCCTTCACCAGAACGATGTGATCGACGCCTTCCGCCATATCCGTGAAGACGCGCATCTCCCAGTCGCCGCCATGGCTGGAACTTACCATCTGGCGCACGCCCTCGCGCACGAGATTGTCGTGACGGCGACGATAGGCGATCAGGTCACTGATCGTGCCGATCTTCAGCCCGTGCTTCTTGCCGAAGGCGATCAGCCCCGGCAGGCGCAGCATGTGGCCGTCATCGCCCATGATCTCGCAGATCACGCCAGCGGGCTTGAGCCCGGCCAGACGGGCCACGTCCACGGCAGCCTCGGTATGGCCCGCGCGCACCAGCACACCACCGTCGCGCGCGCGCAGCGGGAAGATGTGGCCGGGCGAGGCGATATCCTGCGGCCCCTTGCTCGGATCGATCGCTACCTTGATCGTCTGCGCCCGGTCATGGGCGGAAATCCCGGTGGTGATGTTCTCGCGCGCCTCGATCGAAACGGTGAATGCGGTCTCATGGCGCATCGAATTGGCACGCACCATCGGCGCAAGGCCCAGTTGGTCGACGCGCTCTGCAGTGAGCGGCAGGCAGATCAGGCCGCGCCCATATGTCGCCATGAAGTTCACCGCTTCGGGGGTGCACTTCTCGGCGGGGATATACAGGTCGCCCTCGTTCTCGCGATCCTCGTGATCGACGAGGATCACCATGCGCCCGGCCTTTGCCTCGGCGATGATCTCTTCGGCAGGCGAGATAGCGTGGCGCAGGCTTTCCTCGACCTCGCCGGGCACGTCATGGGTGCCGGACTTGTCGACCGGGGTGAGGGGCTTTCCGTCGGAGGTCATGCGTTCCACTCCTGCAGCCGCGCGACGTAACGCGCGAGCGTGTCGATCTCGAGATTGATCCGGTCGCCTGCCTTGGCGTGGCCCCAGTTGGTGACCTGTTTGGTGTGCGGGATGATGTTCACGCCGAAGGTCGCGCCGTCGACCTCGTTCACGGTGAGCGAGGTACCGTTCAGCGCAACCGAGCCTTTCGGCGCGATGTATTTCGCGAGGGCGTCAGGCGCGCGGAAGGTAAACCGCGTACTGTCGCCCTCATCCACCATCGCCACGATCTCGGCCACGCCATCGACATGGCCCGAGACGATATGACCGCCCAGCTCGTCGCCTACTTTCAGCGCGCGTTCGAGATTGATCTTCTGCCCGACCTGCCAGCCGCCGCTCGCGTCGTTGCCGCGGCCGCCGATATTGGTCTTGGCCTGGCTCTCGGCGGAGATCTCCACGTCGAACCAGTTTTTCGGCTCGGTGCCGGTGGCGATCACGGTCAGGCAGCAGCCGTCGCAAGCGATCGACGCGCCCAGCTCGATGCTGCCCACGTCAAAGCTTGTGCCGATCCGCGCGCGCAGATCGCCGCGCTGCTCCAGCTCGAGAATTTCTCCGATATCGGTCACGATCCCGGTGAACATGGCATATCCCCTCAGATTTCGGACCTTAGCTAGCCCGCAGGGCGCGCCTTCGCAAGAGATGAGCGCCCCGCCGTCCCGTCACGCTATGCGCAGCCCCGCACAGCGCCTGCCCTAAAATTGTCCAATATTTAAGGGATTACCCCACAAACTCCGTGACTTCGCGCGGATCCTGCGCAATCAGGGAGGCAGGCCAAGGACACATGACTGGATGAACCGCTTCGAAAATCGCCACTTCCTGATGCTGCAAGGGCCCCATGGTCCCTTCTTTCATCAGCTTGGCGCGATGCTGCGGCAGGCGGGGGCGACGGTTTGGCGCGTGGGGTTTAATCGCGGGGACGAAGTTTTCTGGTTCGACAGCGCCTCCTATCTGCGCTTCGACGCCCCGCCGGAGGAGTGGGTCGGTTACCTGCGCGCCCTGATCGCCGAGAAAGGTATCACCGATCTCGTGCTCTATGGCGACACCCGCCCGATCCATGCGCAGGCCGTCGAGGTCGCGAAGGCTATGGGCCTGTGCGTGCATGTCTTCGAAGAGGGCTACGTCCGCCCCTACTGGGTCACTTACGAGCGCGGCGGCTCGAACGGGCATTCCCGGCTGATGGAGATGTCGGTGGCGCAGATGCGCACCGCCCTCGCACAGTCCGAAATCGAGTTTCCCGACGCGCCGCCCCGTTGGGGCGATATGCGCCACCACGTGTTCTACGGCGCGCTCTACCATTTCTTCGTGATGCTGCGCCCCGGCCCCTATCGCCGTTTCCGCCCGCATCGCGACATCACCGTGTTTCAGGAATTCCGGCTCTGGCTGCGCCGCCTGCTGCTGATGCCGCTGCATATGCTGGAGCGCAGACGCGCGACGCGGCGCATCCGGAATGGCGGTTTCCCCTATCATCTCGTACTGCTGCAGCTCGAACACGATTCCAGCTTCCGGATGCATTCGCCCTTCGCGAGCCAGACCGAGTTCATCGATCTGGTGATGGAGAATTTCGCGAAAGGCGCGCCGCCCCATCACCACCTCGTCTTCAAGGCCCATCCGCTCGAAGACGGGCGCGCGCCGATCCGCGACACGATCCGCAAGGCGGCCCGCGCGCATGGGCTGGCGTCGCGCGTGCATTTCGTGCGCGGCGGCAAGCTGGCGGGGCTGCTGGCGCAAGCGCGCTCTGCGGTCACGGTCAATTCCACCGCGGCGCAACAGGCGCTGTGGCGTGGACTGCCGCTGAAATCGCTGGGCCGAGCGATCTTCGACAAGCCGGAATTCACTTCCGCCCAACCGCTCGAAGCCTTCTTCGCAAGCCCGGCCCGCCCCGACAGCCGCGCCTATCGCGACTACCGCCACTACCTGCTGGAAACGAGCCAGGTTCCGGGCGGGTTCTACTCTGCGAAAGGCCGCCGCGCCCTGCTGAGACAGGTGGTCGACATGATGCTGGCGGTCGAAGATCCCTATGATGCGCTGGTCGCGGGCAACGCGGCCCCACGGCAACAGTTGCAGGTGGTGCGATAATTTTTCTCGTTTTTTTCCCGGGGCTTCGGTAGCTTGATCACAAAATGATAAGCAGCATCCCGAACGAGGAGCTCGAGCAGTGACCATTACCCCTTCCCGCAGGGCCGTTTTGACGGGCCTTTCCGCCACTCTTTTGACTGCATCTTGTAGCCTTCCGCGCTCCGGCCCCAACAAGCGCGAACTCTTCGCAGGCTCCGTGATGCGCCAGGGCGATGCGTTCGTCGTCAAGGTGAACGATTTCGTCACCCGCGCAACCGCCGTGCAGCCGGCTCTCGGCTTCACCTCCGATTTCGTCAACGCGGGCCAGATCGGCTCCGACACAATCCGCCCGGGCGACACGCTTTCGCTGTCGATCTGGGAAAACGTCGATGACGGGCTTCTGGCCAGCAAAGGCGCCAACGCGACCCAGCTGCAGCAGGTGCAGGTCGACGGCGCGGGCTTCATCTTCGTGCCCTATGCGGGCCGCATCAAGGCCGCGGGCAACACGCCCGACGGGCTGCGTCGCATCATCACCACCAAGCTTGATGCGCAGACCCCGGACCCGCAGGTTCTGGTGTCCCGCGTGGCGGGTGACGGGGCGACCGTGTCGGTCATGGGCGCAATCAACGGTCAGGGCGTCTACCCGATCGAGCGGCCGACGCGCACGCTCTCGGCGATGATCGCGCGCGCCGGTGGTGTCGGCATCCCCGCCGAAGTCGCACGTGTCACCGTCAAACGGGGCAGCCGCTCGGAATCGGTCTGGCTGAAGGACCTCTACGAGAACCCGAAGATGGATATCGCGCTGCGCAATGGCGACGTGATTCTGGTCGAGAAAGACCAGCGCGCCTTCACCGCGCTCGGCGCGACAGGTACGCAATCGCGCGTCCCCTTCGAGACCCAGACCCTCTCGGCGCTCGAGGCGATCGCGACCGTGGGGGGGCTGCAGTCGAACCTCGCCGATCCGACCGGTGTTTTCGTCCTGCGCAACGAGCCTGCCGAGATCGCGGACAAGGTTCTGGGGCGCTCCGATCTGGTCGGCGATCAGCGCATGATCTACGTGCTCGACCTGACCCAGCCCAACGGCATGTTCATGGCGCGCGATTTCGCGATCCGCGACGGAGACACAGTCTACGTCACCGAGGCGCCCTTCGTGCAGTGGCAGAAGACGCTCTCGTCCCTTACCCAGCCGCTGGGAACGGTGAACACGCTCAACACGCTTGCCGGGAACTGATGCACCGCGACAGCGAACACGAGGCCGCCGGGACGATCCCCCGGCGGCTTTTTTTCTACAATGGCGGCGTGCTGCGACAGCCGCGCCTGCGCCAGATCTTGCGGGCGGCGGGCCACGCCCCGCGCCTTGGCGTCCCCGGCCCCGAAGACGGCGTGATCGTCTGGGGCCGGTCGCCCTATGCGGCGCGCGGCGAGGCGGTGGCCGCAAAACGCGGTGTGCCGCTGATCCGGGTGGAGGATGCGTTCCTGCGCTCGATCCAGCCGGGCCGGACCGGCGCGCCGCCTTTGGGCCTGATCCTCGATCCGATGGGCGTGCATTTCGACAGCGCCCAGCCCTCGCGGCTCGAATATCTCCTTGCGACCGAGCCGCTCGACGATAGTGCCATCTTGCAGCGGGCCCGCGACGGGATCGCCCGGCTGAAGGCCTCAGACCTGTCGAAATACAACAATTTCGACCCGGACCTTCCCGTCCCCGATCCGGGCTACGTTCTGGTTATCGACCAGACGCGGAACGATGCTTCGATCGCCCATGGCAGGGCGACAGCGGCGACATTTCGGGAGATGCTGGCCTATGCTCGGATCGAAAACCCCGGCGCGCGCATCTTGATCAAGACCCACCCCGAAACCCGCGCCGGCCTTCGCCCGGGCCACTACAGCCCGGAGGATTGCGACGCGAATTCCGAGATTTACGACGCGCCCGTATCCCCTTGGCAGCTACTCGAGGGCGCCATCGCGGTCTATACCGTCTCGTCGCTGATGGGCTACGAGGCGATCCTCGCAGGCCACAAGCCCCGCGTCTTCGGGCAACCATTCTACGCAAGCTGGGGCCTCACGCAGGACGAAACCCCCGTGCCGCGCCGGTCGCGTAGCCTGACCCGCGCGCAAATCTTCGCAGTGTCGCATATCCTCGCGCCGATCTGGTTCGATCCTTGTCGCAAGCGCCAGTGCAGCTTTGAGGAAGCGGTGGATCAGCTTGAGGCCGAAACCCGGGCCTATCGCGAGGATCGGCGGGGCTATGTCGCGGGCGGCATGTCGATCTGGAAACGTCCGCATCTGCGCAAAATTTTCGGCCGCCACGGACCGCTGCGCTTTAGCGAGACGCCCGACCCTGCGCGTCCCTTCCTGTATTGGGCTTCGCGTGAGGCACCTGCCAACAGCACACCGATCCGTGTTGAAGACGGCTTCCTCCGCTCGCGGGGCCTCGGTGCAGAACTCGTGCCGCCGCTATCGTTGATCGCGGATCGGACCGGCATCTATTACGACCCGACCCGGCCCAGTGATCTGGAAGCGTTGATCGCCCGCCCCCTGCCCCCGGGCGGCGAGGCCCGCGCGCGCAAGCTCATCGACCGGATCACCGCGAACAAGCTGACGAAATACAATCTCGGCGGCGCGCTTCCCAATCTGCCAGAAGGCCACAAAATCTTGGTGCCGGGGCAAGTCGAAGACGACGCCTCGATCCGGCTCGGCGCGGGGGAGACTTGCACAAATGCGATGCTTTTGGAGAGGATCAGGGCCGAAAACCCCGATTCAGTCATCCTTTTCAAACCTCATCCCGATGTCGTCGCTGGCCTCCGCCCCGGCGCGGTACCCGACGATGTCGCCAAGACCTGCGCCGACCTGATCCTGCCCGACGCCGACACCGCCGCGCTGATCGAAGCGGTGGACGAGGTCTGGACCATGACCTCCGGTCTCGGCTTCGAGGCGTTGCTGCGCGGCAAAGCCGTCACGACGCTCGGTGCGCCCTTCTATGCCGGGTGGGGGCTGACGCGCGATCTCGGGCCAGTGCCCGCGCGCAGAACGGTGCGCCCCGATCTGCTGCACCTCGCCCATGCCGCGCTGATCGCCTATCCGCGCTACCTCGACCCGGTCAGCGGCCTTCCCTGCCCCGTCGAGGTCGCTCTGGATCGCCTGAGCGAGGGCCGCGCCCTGCCCCGTGGACCGCTCAACCGGATCGGCGCGAAGCTGCAGGGGGTGTTCGCGTCCTACGCGTGGGTCTGGCGCCGCCAGCGGTGAAGCAGGTCGTCGCCAATCGGGCGGCTCTCGACCAGCCGGTAGCGCGGTGCACAAGCCAACTCACTCACCCCCATATCGCCAACCCCGGCGCGACCATCCGCGCCCAGCACCATGCCCGCCGTGAAGCCGACCAACTCGTCCACCAGCTCCGCATTGATCAAAGAGGCCGCGAACTTCCCGCCGCCTTCGCAGAACACGCGGGTCAGGCCGAACCCGGCCAGAGCCTCCATTAGCGCCAGCGGATCGAGACCGCCGCCAACTGTCTCGGCCACTTCGATCAATTCCGCCCCCGCATCGCGCCAGAAGGCTTTCCCCTCCTTGGGCGCCGCCCCTCCGTGGATCAGCCAGAGCGGCGCGGCGTCCAGTGACCCAGCAAGCCGATTGCGCGGGAGATTGAGCCTTGCAGACGCCACGATCCGCAGCGGCTGGCGCAAGGGCGTGAAGCTGCGCACGGTCAGCAGCGGATCATCGGCCCGCGCGGTGCCGCCGCCCACCATGACCGCATCGAATTCTGCGCGCATGGCATGGACGAGCGCACGCGATTCTGGCCCGGTGATCCACTGGCTCTCACCTGTGGAGGTGGCGATACGTCCGTCGAAACTGCTGGCGAGCTTGAGCGCGAGCCACGGCCGGGCGCGCGTGACGCGTGACAGGAAGCCGGCCTGAAGCTCACGCGCCTCCGCCTCCATGAGCCCGGTCTCCACTGCGACTCCGGCGTCGCGCAGCATCGTATGGCCGCCGCCCGAGACCCGCGGATCGGGGTCTTCCATCGCCGAGACGACCCGCGCCACGCCGGCCTCTGACAGAGCCAGCGCGCAGGGCGGCGTCTTTCCGTAATGGGCGCAAGGTTCCAGCGTGACATAGGCAGTCGCGCCGCGCGCCGCCTCCCCCGCTTGCGCGAGCGCACGCACCTCCGCATGGGGCCGCCCGCCCGGTTGGGTCCAGCCGCGCCCTATGACGCGGCCATCCTTCACGATCACGCAGCCTACGGCCGGGTTCGGCCAGACATTGCCAAGGCCCCGGCGCGCGAGCGTCAGGGCCATGGACATGAACCGCCGGTCGTTCTGGGTCACTCCGGGTCGCCCGCCCCCGGCGGACGCAATTCGGAGACGAACTTGTCGAAGTCGTCCGCTTCCTGGAAGTTCTTGTAAACGCTGGCAAACCGAACGTAGCCGACCGTGTCGATCCGCGCGAGCGTCTCCATCACGATCTCGCCGATCACCTTCGAGGAGATGTCGGTCTCGCCCATGCTTTCCAGACGCCGCACAATCCCGGAGATCATCTGGTCGATCCGCTCGGGTTCGACGGGGCGCTTCTGCATCGCGATCCGGATCGAGCGTTCGAGCTTGTCGCGGTCAAAATCCTCACGCTTGCCAGAGGTCTTGATCACCACGAGATCGCGCAGCTGAACGCGTTCGTAGGTGGTAAACCGACCGCCGCAGGCCGGGCAGAACCGACGTCGCCGGATCGCGACGTGATCTTCCGCCGGGCGGCTATCCTTCACCTGAGTATCGACATTTCCGCAAAATGGGCAGCGCATTCGCTTTCCCCCGTTCGTTGTCCCGCCTCACGATAGGGTCTGCATGCCCCCCTTATCCACAAGAACTTAGCCTAGCGTCGATCGTTTGGGTAGGAAAAATCTGTCACCCCCAGATGTGGCGGCAGGCTGTGGCGAATGAGACTCAGCGCAGGAGCGCCATGACCTCGCGACGGTGCGCACGGCTTCGATGTTCGAAAAGGTAAATTCCCTGCCACGTTCCGAGCGTCATACGCCCGGAAATGACGGGAATCTGCAAGCTTACGGGTAGAAGCGCCGACTTGATATGCGCCGGCATATCGTCCGGGCCCTCATAGGTATGGGTGAGGTAGGACATGCTTGGGTCGGTCGAGGGCGGCACCAGCCGATGAAAGAATTCGGTCAGATCGGTGCGGACCTCCGGATCGGCATTCTCCTGGATCGCGAGGCTCGCCGAGGTGTGGCGGATGAACAGCGTGAGCAACGCCTCCTCCGCATCGGCCCGCGCGACCCAAGCCGCGACGTCGCGCGTGAACTCATAAAGACCCGGGCCCGTCGTCGCGATCTCGAACCGATGATGCATCAGCTTTTCGGCGCCGGACGCGCCTCGGACCGATCGGTCGCGACGATCGCGAGGCATTCGGGATTGATGTTCATGATCTTGCGCTCCTTTGCCCAGACGGCGTCTGCCTCGGTTGCACTGAGGCCGCGCTTGACCATGGCCTTGGGCTGCGGCGTTCCATCCCCCACCCCGGACACCACCGAATAGGTGCCGCCACCCTCTTCCTGCACGTAGAGGAAACAGGTGCCCGCTTGATCCATGCGCGGCGCGCCCGGTTGCATCGTGCCGACCTGACAGGCGGCGAGAACGAGAGGGGTAAGCAGAAGAAGGCGGCTCATGGGTGGCTCCGTCGAAGTTTCATCAAGCCTAGCAACTGCTTGCGTGACGCGAAAGTGGCGATCACCCGACCCTGTCAGCTCAAGGCATGTGCATCAAACCGTTCATGGTGCACCCCAGCGGCGCGAGGTCGGCTTCGACTGCCGCCTTGTGCGTGTTGTATTCGACGTTATGAGCGTCGATCGCCGCTTGGCTCGGGGCGTGACCGGACTCGCGCTGCGCCTTGGTCTCGGTCTCGAGGCGCGCGGCCTCGGCCTGATGATCGCTGGCGAAAATCGCCTTGGCCTTTTCCCAATTCGCGTCGATTTCGTCTCGGTTATCCGCCTCGCAGGTAAAGAGATAGACCAGCTTCGCGGGCTTGTCCGGAATGTAGAATTGCGCGCGCTCGGCCGCATGAGCGGAACCGGCAGCCAGCAGCGCGGTCACGATAAACGTCATGAAGGTTTTCATACGCCCCTCCCCCGGATGACATGAAAACGCCCCCGAAATCGGGGGCGCTTCAAATTGGTTAGGCTCACTGGTCGAGGAACGAGCGCAGCTTGCGCGAGCGGCTCGGATGCTTGAGCTTGCGCAGTGCCTTTGCCTCGATCTGACGGATACGTTCGCGAGTGACCGAGAACTGCTGGCCCACCTCTTCGAGCGTGTGGTCGGTGTTCATGCCGATGCCGAAGCGCATCCGCAGAACCCGCTCCTCGCGCGGGGTGAGCGAGGCCAGAACCCGCGTCGTCGTTTCCTTCAGGTTCTCCTGAATGGCACTGTCGAGCGGCAGAACGGCGTTCTTGTCCTCGATGAAATCGCCAAGCTGGCTGTCTTCCTCGTCGCCGATCGGCGTCTCGAGTGAGATCGGCTCCTTGGCGATCTTCATCACCTTGCGGACCTTCTCGAGCGGCATCTGCAGCTTGTCGGCCAGTTCCTCCGGCGTCGGCTCGCGGCCGATCTCATGGAGCATCTGGCGACCGGTGCGGACCAGTTTGTTGATCGTCTCGATCATGTGGACCGGGATACGGATGGTGCGCGCCTGATCCGCGATCGAGCGGGTGATCGCCTGACGGATCCACCACGTCGCATAGGTCGAGAACTTGTAGCCGCGGCGGTATTCGAACTTGTCCACCGCCTTCATCAGGCCGATGTTACCTTCCTGGATCAGGTCGAGGAATTGCAGGCCGCGGTTGGTGTATTTCTTCGCGATCGAGATCACGAGACGAAGGTTCGCCTCGACCATCTCTTTCTTGGCCTGACGGGCTTCTTTCTCGCCCTTCTGGACCTGCTGCACGATACGGCGGAATTCGGAGATATCGACGCCGACATACTGACCGACCTGAGCCATCTCGGCGCGCAGCTCTTCGACCTTGTCGGCGGAGCGCTCGAACAGGGCCTGCCATGCGCGGCCCGACTTTGCCTGCATCCGCTCGGACCAGCTCGGGTCGAGCTCGTAGCCGCGATACTCTTCGATGAATTCGCGACGGTTGATGCGAGCCTGATCGGCGAGCTTCACCATTCCGCTGTCGATCGACATGATCTTGCGGTTGATACCGTAGAGCTGGTCGATCAGCGCTTCGATCCGGTTGTTGTGCAGGTGAAGCGAGTTCACCAGTTCGACGATCTCGGAGCGCAGTTTCTGATATGCGGCTTCCTCGGTGACCGAGAAGGAGCCATCCTCGTTCAGCGTCGCCGACATCCGCAGGTCCTGCATCTCGGCAAGCAGCGCGTAATCACCAGCGATCAGTTCGAGCGTCTCGAGAACGCGCGGCTTCAGCGCGGCTTCCATCGCGGCGAGCGACAGGTTCGCGCCTTCATCCTCGTCGTCATCGTCGGACTGGATCGGGTTGCCGTCGGCGTCGAGCTCGGGCTCCGACTTGCCGCTGTCGTCGTCCGATTTCGGCTCGCCCTCGACGGCGGGCCCTTCGATCTCTTCCTCTTCGCCTTCGACTCCTTCGAGCGAATTGCCGAAAGTGGTCTCGAGGTCGATCACGTCGCGCAGGAGAATTTCTTCGTTGAGAAGTTCATCGCGCCAGATCGTGATTGCCTGGAAGGTCAGCGGGCTTTCGCAAAGCCCCGCAATCATCGTGTTGCGGCCAGCCTCGATGCGCTTGGCGATGGCGATTTCGCCCTCGCGGGAGAGCAGCTCGACCGAGCCCATCTCGCGCAGGTACATCCGTACCGGGTCATCGGTGCGATCGAGCGTTTCCGAGGTGGTGGTCGACACCGCGACTTCGCGCGAACCGGACCCGGTCGTCGCGACCTGGCCGCCCTGGCTGCTGCCCTCTTCCTCGTCGGCTTCTTCCGCCTCGATGACGTTGATGCCCATCTCCGAGAGCATCGACATCACATCCTCGATCTGGTCACCGGAGACCTGATCTTGCGGCATCACCTTGTTGAGTTGGTCATAGGTGATGAACCCACGTTCCTTCGCCTCGGCGATCATCCGCTTCACGGCGGCCTGACTCATGTCGAAGGACGTCGCGTCGTCGCTCGGGGTGTCGGATTTATTGTCGTCGATGTCTTTGGCGGCCATGTGGGCTCCTCGGTCAGGGCTTGGTTGTGCTCAAGCTATGACGAAAGCGAATCATATCTCGTCTGTGTATCGAATCGCAGCGGCGAATCACAGGGGCGCGAGGGGCTGTGGACATAAAGTTGATACTGAATGTGTCCGCAACAATTCGCTTTCCCATAATCCGAAGGCCCGCTGCCATCCGGCTCATTGTTTCTTACGCCAGATTTCCCCGTCGATCATGGCCTGAAGCGTCGCGGACAGCGCCGCCTGATCTTCGCCCATATCGGAGGAGTCCTCCAGTTTCGATCTCTCGGCGCGATGGCGCAGCGATGCTGCTTGCGCCAGACGCCATGTCACGCCTTCGTCGGCAAGCCCCGCCAGATCCTCCATAGCGTCGGCGACTTCTTCGCGCACGGCGCGAGCGGCGTCCAGCTTGGCCAATTCCTCGGTCAGGCACATGCGTGCCAGATCGAGGTTCTCGGCGTTGCGAACCGGGGGGGCAGAGCGCAAATGGGGCAGGTTCAACAGCTTTTCAAGGTCAGCCGCCATTTCCGCGTACAGGTTTTTCGCGATTTCCGGGGCGGGTGCGGCCACATGCATAAGCATCCGGTGTCGTAGCCGGTCATGTGTCTCATCGCGCAGTGGAACGGCTTCGAGTTCCGCTTCGAATTCCGCGATCAGGGCCGGATGCGTGACGCAGATGCCGAGGATCATCGCTTCGCGCAGATGCTCTGCCACGTCGTTCGGCGCGGTCGCGAGCAATGAGGAGCGCGTCTCGGGCAAGGCAGGCGGCGGCGCACCGAAACGGCCTTTGCCGCGCTTGCCGCCAGAGCCGAAACCGCCTGGAATAAAACCGCCACGCGAAGGCTGCGCCCCGCCCGGAGAATGCCCCTGTGGACCGCCTTGGGGACCGGTGCCAAACAGCTCCCAACGCAGGCGCTTTATTTCGTCGCCGTAATGGCCCCGGATCGAGGGATCCTGAATGCGCGAAATCGCGGCGCGCAGGCTCTTGTCCAAGGCAGCGCGGCGTTCGGGACTGTCGAAGACCTTGCCCTCGGTCTCGCGCTGCCACAGCAGCGAGACCATCGGCTTTGCCTCGGACAGGATCGTCTCCATCGCCTCGCGCCCCTGCTTGCGGATCACGTCATCCGGGTCGAGCCCCGGCGGCATGATCGCGAAACGCACGCCCTTCCCGGCCTCCAGCAACGGCAGGGCGAGATCGATCACCCGCAGCGCCGCGCGCAGACCGGCCGTATCGCCGTCGAGCGCGATGATCGGCTCGTCATGGATGCGCCACATCAGGCGCAACTGATCTTCGGTGATCGCGGTGCCCAGCGGTGCGACCGCCCCGCCGAAGCCGCCCTCGACCATGGCGATCACATCCATGTAGCCTTCGCAGACAACAAGCGGCGCGCCCTTGCCGCAGGCTTCACGCGCAGGGCCGTGGTTATAGAGCGAGCGCCCCTTGTCGAAGAGCGCGGTCTCGGGCGAATTGAGATATTTCGCCGGATCGTTCGGATCCATCGCGCGCCCGCCGAAGGCGATGCAGCGACCGCGCGGATCGCGGATCGGAAAGATGATACGGTTGCGGAAGACGTCGAAGGGCTCGCGCCCCTTCTGGCTCTCCTTCGCGAGGCCGGCGCCCTTGATCAGGTCGTCGGAAATTCCCTTCGCCTTGAGCGCATCGCGCAGCCCCTGCCAACCGGGCGGGGCGAAGCCGATCTCGAAACGGTCGATGGCGGGTTTGTTCAGGCTGCGACCGGCCAGATAGTCGCGCGCGGCTTTTCCGGCCTGCGTGTTCAGGTGAAGGCGGAAATACTTCACCGCCTCTTCCATCACGTTGGCCAGCTCAGTACGCAGATCGGCCTTCTCCTGCGCCATCGGATCGCGGGCGGGCATCTGCATCCCGGCCTCACGGGCGAGAATTTCCACCGCCTCCATGAAGCTGACATTCTCGGTCTCGCGCACGAAGCTCAGAGCGTCGCCCTTCGCGTGGCAGCCGAAGCAGTAGTAATAGCCCTTGCGATCATCGACATGGAACGAGGCCGATTTTTCCTGGTGGAACGGGCATGGCGCCCACATGTCGCCCTTCGCCTGGTTCGACTTGCGCATATCCCAAATGACCTTGCGCCCCACGACCTGAGCGATCGAGGAACGGCTGCGCAATTCGTCGAGAAATCCGGGCGGCAAACTCATGGCCTCTATATTGGCCCCAAGCCCGGCAGAGTCGAGAGGAGGCGCAGAGCTACCCACAGCTTTCGCGCCACTCGCGGCCATGAACTTTGCGTCAGCGAAAGGCGCGGACCGCATAATTTCAGACAAGTTAACCTAGTTTAAACGACTCGGTTCCAAAGACAGGGTTTGCCCTCTCAGGGCCGCGCGATTGGCCCACTTTTGGGAAACGGTGGCGCCCGGGAAGTCGCATTTCACAGTTAAAGCGCAACAATTCCATGAAGTTAGACAAGGTTTTGCCTTAATTTCGCCGTAGGAATTACGGAGCTTAGTTCGGTGTTTTTTTGCGAGTTTTCTCCGCTGGCGGCGAGGCCAACTGACATGGAGAAGGAGGTCTGGATGAGGGACAAATACGGACAGAACGGCTTGGCACGCCGTATCGAGAACACGCGCGCCCGAATGGGGCGGTTCGCGAAGGATGAAGATGGAGCGGTCTTCATCTTCAGTCTGCAGGTCCTGATCGTGCTGATGGTCATTGGCGGCATCGCGATCGACTTCGTGCGCCAGGACGAACGCCGTACACTCATCCAAAGTTCGCTCGACCGGGCCGCTCTCGCGGCAGCCAATCTGGATCAGACGCTCGACCCTGCGCTCGTGGCAAAGGATTACCTTTCCACGAGCGGCCTCGACTATCTCAACATCCAACCCGAAGTCGAAGAGGGCGCGCAGAAGGAATATCGCCGCGTGTCGATGACTGCGCAGGATGACATGCCGACGATCTTCGGCGACCTGATCGGCTTCGGCGTCAAATCCTTCCGCTCGAACACCCACGCGCAAGCCGAGGAATCGATCGGCAATGTCGAGATTTCGATGGTGCTCGACGTGTCCGGTTCGATGGGCCAGACCGATTCCGGCTCCTATTACGGCGTGACGAAAATCGCATCGCTGCGCGATGCCGCGACGAATTTCACGAAGAAGATGTTTGACAACGTGCAACCGCCCGGGGCGCCTGCCGGACGCCTTTCCATCTCGATCGTGCCCTACAACCAGCAGGTCTCTCTCGGCCCCGATCTGGCCTCGGCCTATAATCTTTCGACCGATCACAGCTACAACACCTGCGCCGACGTGCAACTTCAGGGCTTCAACAGCGTGAGCCTGCCGACCTCCGGGTTGCAGCGCACCATGTATGGCTGGAGCTACGATTTCGTCGGCCAGAACATGTATGTCCAGAAGCGCATCAGCGATTCAGGCGAGAACTGCTACGAGCACAGCTACGGCGACATCATGGCATTCGAGGACAACCAGAGCGATATTCTCAACAAGATCTCTTCGCTGCGCGCAGGCGGCGACACCGCGATCGACATCGGGGCCCGCTGGGGCTTTGCGCTGCTCGACCCGTCGGCGAAACCGGCCGCCACGGCGCTGGTCGAGGCTGGAACGATTTCGTCTGACGTGGCCGACCGCCCCCTGCCCTATCCCGCCACCGGGCTGAGCGTCGACGAACGCTCGATGAAGGTGATGATTCTGATGACCGATGGTCAGAACACGCGCTCCTTCTCGACACGGATGCAGTATCGGACCGGCAATTCCGGCCTTTATTCGACGGTGAGTTCGACGTCGTTCAACGATGACTACACGACCATGTCGAAAATGTACTGGTTCTCTCAGGAACGTCAGGATCTGGGCGAAAAGCCTTATTACTCTTTCGCCGATCGCAACTGGTATGCGCCCGAGGAGATCGGCGATACGACCACGAAGTGGGTCTATGGAAGCTATTGCACCACCGACTACTGGGGGCGCGAATCCTGCTCGTATGGCTGGTACCAGGAAAAACAGTTCGTTCACCGCGACCTGAACGCGATCGACTGGCGTACGATCTGGAGCAAGGGATGGTCGCTCCAATACGTGATTCAGACCTTCCTCCTGCCGCCGCGCCAGCGCCTCGATCCGGAGGAATCCGTGGCGTCGATTTACGATGAGATGGCTATCTCTTCGATGTTCTCGGAGAAGGACAAGAACCTGCACGACGTCTGCAAGGCCGCGAAAGACAAGGAAATCATCGTCTTTACCGTCGCCGTTGATGCCCCCCAGAGCGGCAAGACCGCACTGGCCGACTGCAGCTCCGGCCCGAGCTACCAATACGACGTCGACTCCGCCAATCTCGCGGATGCGTTTTCCTCGATCGCGACGCAGATCTCGACCCTGCGCCTGACCAACTGACCGGAGGGCGCAGAGCATGGCATCGAGGCAGAGACATAAGCGAGCTTTCCTGAGGGCGGAGGACGGGGCGGTGACTATCCCCGCCCTGTTCTGGATCGTGTTCCTGATCTTCTTCATGTTCGCCGGGATCGAGCTGGGCGTGATCTTCATCAAGCAGACCCTGCTGACCCGCGCGACCGAAGCCACGAGCCGCATCGTCCGTATCGGCAACTATTCCAGCATCGACGAAAAGACGCTGCGCCATGAAATCTGCAAACAGGCAGGCTTCTTCGGCAGCACCTGCATGAATCGGGTTTCCGTCGAGATGTTTCAGGTGGACAAGACCGACTGGACGTCCTCCATCGCCAACCATCCGGTGCGCTGCGAGGATTTCTCGGACGTGACCAAGCCGCCACCTGCCGGCACGCTGGAGGCCGCCATTCCCGATCAGCTGATCCTCGTGCGGGTCTGTTTGCGCGAGAAACCGATGATGCTGGAAGACTTCATCGCCCAGGCTTTCCTGAAGGCATCGCCGGTCGGCGCGGATGGCGATTACGCTCTGGTTGCAACGACCGCGATCGTGATCGAACCGGCGGTCGCTTCAACCGCTGGCAGTGGAGGAACCTGAGCGATGCTGATGCCAAAGTTGCGCAATCTGCTCCACCGTTTCCGCAAGGACGAAGCCGGCTCCATCCCGATCGAGGGGCTTCTGGCCTTCATCATGCTGTCGGGCTGGCTGATCCTGTCGATCGAAATCTATGACGTATTCAAGATCCGCGGCGCCGCGACCCGGGCCAATGTGACGGTCTCGGACCTGATCTCGCGCGAGCGCGATCCGATCGGCCCAAAATATGTCGCGGGCATCAAGAAAGTGTTCGACTTCACGACCGGCAATAATGACCCGTCGCGCAGCTGGATTCGCGTGACGTTGGTGAGATGCTGGGACGATCCGCTGGATCTGGGCCACACCTGCAACGATCCTGCCGAAGGCAGCGACGCGAAGAAGGTACAGCTCGAAAATTCCTACGCGACCGGGTTGGCGCAAAGCTACACGCAGGAGGCGCTCGACCTGGAAGCGGATCGCATTCCGATCCTCGCCGCGGGCGATCAGGCGTTGATCGTGGAGACCTCCTACGCCTACGACCTGCCGTTCAAGCTGTCCGAGGCCTACAAGGCCTATCTCGCATCGATCGGCAAAGACCCGAGCAAGCATTTCGTGGGCTTCCACGACGCGATCTCGTTCGACAATTTCATCGTAACCCGGCCGCGCGTCGCCCGCCTGACGTGGCTTGACGATCACTGAGACGCTGCGCGACCGTGGCCCTCAGTGGTGGTCGCGCCAGCGATTGACGATCGGGTAGCGGCGATCCAGCCAGAAGGCCTTGCTCGAGAGACGCGTGCCCGGCGCGGACTGGTGACGCTTCCATTCCGAGATATAGAGCAGATGCTCGACCTTCTTGACGGTGTCGCGATCGTAGCCTTCGGCAACGAGATCGGCGACCGATGCGTCGCCCTCCACCAGTCCTTCGAGAATACCATCCAGTACCGAATAGGGCGGCAGGCTGTCCTCGTCCTTCTGGTCGGGGCGCAGTTCCGCGGAGGGCGGCTTGTCGATGATCGCGCGCGGGATCACCTCGCCCTCGGGGCCCTTCATCCAGTCGCGGTAATTGGCGTTGCGCCAGCGGCAGGTCTCGAAGACGCGGGTCTTGTAGAGATCCTTGATTGGATTGTAGCCGCCCGCCATGTCGCCGTAGATCGTCGCATAGCCCACGGCCATCTCGGACTTGTTGCCGGTGGTCAGAAGCATCTCGCCGAACTTGTTCGACAGTGCCATCAGCATGACCCCGCGCAGGCGTGACTGGATGTTTTCCTCGGTCACGTCGGGCTGAGTGCCCTCCATCAGATGGGCAAGCGCATCCGAGACCGCATCGCGCGCCCCGTCGATCCGCACCGTGTCGAGGCGCATCCCCTGCCGCGTCGCCAGATCGGCCGCGTGATCGAGCGATCCCTGCGAGGTGTATTCCGAGGGCAGCATCACGCAATGCACGGCCTCCGGCCCCAGCGCGTCCGCTGCGATTGTCGCGACCAGCGCGGAGTCGATCCCGCCCGACAGGCCGAGAACGACCTTGGAGAAGCCCGACTTGCGCAGGTAATCACCGAGGCTTTCGACCATGGCGCGGTAGTCCTGCTCCCATTCCGAGGGCTGCGGATCGTCCCGGCCCGCAACGCAAGCCCAGCCCTCACCGTCACGCTCGAAATCGACATGGTCGATGATCTCGTCGAAAGGCGCGAATTGCGCGGCCAATTGCCCGTGACGGTTCAGCACGAAGCTCGCCCCGTCGAAGACCTGATCGTCCTGCCCACCGACCGAGTTGAGATAGGCGAGCGGCAGCCCGGTCTCGACCACGCGCGCGACCATGTGGGTCATCCGTACGTCGAGCTTGTTGCGGTGATAGGGCGAACCGTTCGGCACGATCAGGATCTCGGCCCCGGTCTCGGCCAGCGTCTCGGCCACATCCGGATGCCACGCATCCTCGCAGATCGGCGTCCCGATGCGCACGCCGTTGATCGCGTAGGGCCCGGAGATCTGGCCAGTATCGTAGATGCGATACTCGTCGAAAATCCCGTGATGCGGCAAATCGTGCTTGAGCATCCGCGCGACCAGCGCGCCGTCTTTCCAGACCCAGTAGGCGTTATACTGCCCCTGCTCCGTCCAGTAGGGCCCGCCGATGCCCAGCGCCGGACCGTCGGAAATCCGCGCGCCCAGCGCCTCCATCGCGGCGACCGCGTCGCGCACGAAGGCGGGCTTCGCGATCAGGTCCTGCGTCTGGTAGCCGGTCAGGAACATCTCGGGTAGCACGACCATGTCGGCGCCTGCGCGCTTGCCCTCCTGCCATGCGGCGAAGGCCTTCTCGGCATTGGCCTCCAGCGCGCCCACGGTGGGGTTGAGCTGGGCCATGGTGAGGCGGAAACGATCGGCCATAAGCGTCCTCGGGGCTGTTATCGCCCCTCATTTAGCAGAAAACGATGGGGTGAAAAGGGGATGGCTGCCCTGCATTCGCCGCCCCTTCCCTTACGCGGACCCGACACGACCGCCCTGCCCGCTTGTCAGGCTACCCCCGCGCAATTAACCTTTCCCCAAGCCCGGCAGAGCGCGAATCCACGCGCTCGCGAGACCGGGGCACAGGCAGCACCATCAGGGGGCACCATGGCAGGCGCGCAGCTTTGCATCGCGACATTGGCAGTTCTGATCGGATGCGCCGCGCAGATCGCGCCGGCGCAAGAGGTCATCACCAAGCAATACGACGACGGCGGCCTCTACAAGGGCACCTTCACCGATGGCAAGCAGGACGGCTACGGCAGCTACAAGCTTCCCTCGGGCTACGAATACGAAGGCCAATGGGTGATGGGCGAGATCAAGGGCGAGGGCCGCGCGCGCTTCCCCAACGGCTCGGTCTACGAGGGCCAGTTCGACCACGGCAAACCCAACGGCAAGGGCAAGATCACCTTCGCCGATGGCGGCACCTACGAGGGCGACTGGCTCAACGGTCAGATCACCGGCACCGGCACCGCGCATTACGCCAACGGCTCGGTCTATAAGGGCCAGTTCCGCAACGCGATGCATGACGGCAAGGGCACGCTCGAGAGCGCGAACGGCTATCGCTACGAGGGCGACTGGCTAGGCGGCGTCAAGCAAGGCATGGGCAAGATCACCTATCCCGACGGCTCTACCTACGAGGGCCAGATGGCGCATGGCCAGCGCGACGGCACCGGCACGCTCACAATGGCGGACGGGCTGACCTATGTCGGCGAGTGGAAGGCCGGCCAGATGAACGGCCGCGGCACGCTCACCCAACCCAATGGCGACGTCTATGAAGGCCAGATGGTCAACGGCAAGCGTCACGGCACCGGCAAGGTCACCTATGCCAATGGCGACACTTACGAAGGCGAGTTCCTCCTCGACAAGCGCCACGGCACCGGCACCTTCCACGGCAAGGACGGCTACGTATACACGGGCCAGTGGAAGGAAGGCCGAATCGAAGGTCAGGGCAAGGTGAAATACCCCGACGGCTCGGTCTACGAGGGCAGCTTCAAGAACGACCTGCCCGACGGTCAGGGCAAGATCACCTATCCCGACGGCTCCAGCTACGAGGGCGGCTGGGCGCATGGCGTCATACAGGGCACCGGCACGGCGCGCTACGCGAACGGGCTCGTCTACGAGGGCGAGTTCAAGAACGCGCGCAATGACGGGAAGGGCAAGATGACCTACCCGGACGGCTACAGCTACGAGGGCGATTGGGTGAACGGGCAGCGCGAGGGTCAGGGCGTCGCACGCTATGCCGACGGCACGACCTACGAGGGCGGTTTCAAGAACGGCCAGCGCGACGGAACCGGCAAGCTGACCATGCCCGACGGGTTCACTTACGAGGGCCAGTGGCGCAACGGTGCGATCGACGGGCAAGGCCGCGCAACCTATGCCAATGGCGACACCTACGAGGGCAGCTTCGCGAATGGCAAGCGCGAGGGGCAAGGCACGATGACCTACGCCTCCGGGAACGTCGCGAGCGGCGAGTGGTCGAATGACAAGCTCCAGGATACCAGCGCGCCTGCGACGCAGCCGACGCCCGATGCCAGTGCCGAGACACCACCAGCCCCGGCGAACGAACCGGACGCGCAATCCGCTCCGTCTGCAAACTGATCCGGACGCGAGACCGGGCCGAGCGCCCTACAAGGCCTCGCCCCTGTCGAGCTTCTCCAGCAGCGCCTCCGCCGTCTTCAGTTTGGCCTCACGGGTCTCTGTCTTCTGCTTGTCCCAGTTGCGATAGACCAGCCCCATGCGCGGATTGCCCTCGAACCGGTCGCGATGCCGGTCGAGGAAATGCCAGTAAAGGCTGTTGAACGGGCAAGCTTTTTCCCCGTCCTTCGCCTTCACGTCATAGGCGCAGCCGCCGCAGTAATCGGACATCTTGTCGATATAGGCGCCCGAGGAAATGTAAGGTTTCGAGGCCACCACTCCGCCATCGGCGAACTGGCTCATCCCCGCCGTGTTCGGCGCCTCCACCCATTCATAGGCGTCGATATAGACGGCGAGATACCAGTCCTGCACTTGGCGCGGGTCGATGCCTGCCAGCAGCGCGAAATTGCCCGTGACCATCAGCCGCTGGATATGATGCGCATAAGCCAGATCGCGGGTCTGCCCGATCGCGGCCTTCATGCAGACCATCTCCGTCTCGCCCGACCAGTAGAACCACGGCAGATCGCGCTTGTGGTTGAGCGCGTTACGTGAGGTGTAATCCGGCCCTTCGAGGAAATAAATGCCGCGCATGTATTCCCGCCAACCGAGAATCTGCCGGATGAACCCTTCCACCGAATTGATCGGCGCGTCCCCCGCCTTGTACGCCTCTTCCGCGGCCTTGCAGACCTCCAGCGGCGAAAGCAGCCCGAGATTGATGCTCGACGACAGGATCGAGTGATGCAGCAGCCGGTCCTCGGCCAACATCGCGTCCTGATAGGTCCCGAAATCGTGCAGATTGTGGGCGATGAAATGCTCCAGCGCGCGTTCGGCCTGCGCGCGGCTGACCGGCCAGTTGAATTCGTCGAGCGATCCGAAATTATCGGGAAATTCCGCCTCGACCATCTCGAGCACCTCCTGCACGAGCGCATCCTTGCGGAAGGTCAGCGCGGGCTCGCGGAACAGGTCGGGCTGGGCGGGCTTGCGGTTCTCCTTGTCAAAATTCCATTCGCCGCCCGCCGGGTCGTCACCTTCCATCAAGAGCCCCGTTTCGCGACGCATCTCGCGGTAGAACCACTCCATCCGGAGCTCCTTGCGCCCCTCGGCCCAGTCGGCGAAGCGTTTCTCCGAGCAGATGAAGCGGTCGTCGGGAAGCTGACGGATTTTCAGCGGCGCGCTTTCGAAGGCCTGACGAAGCCGCCATTCGCCGGGGGCGAGCGTCACCACCTCGTCGGCCCCCTCTTCTTCGGCGCGGCGCGCGAATTCGCCAACCAACGAGCCCGCGTTGTCGTCATCGGTCAGCTTGGTGTAGCGGACCTGCCAGCCGTCGCGCTCCAACTCGTCGGCGAAGCGGCGCATCGCGGCGAAGGTCAGCGCCAGCTTCTGCTTGTGATGGCCGGTATAGGTCGCTTCCTCGCGCACCTCGGCCATCACGACCACGTCCGCGCTCTTGTCGCCGCAGCGCAAAGCCGCGCCGTCATGGCTCAGCTGATCGCCCAGCACCGCGATCAGCTTAGTCATAGATCATCTTCCGTGTCATGCCGCCATCGACGACCAGCACCTGCCCCGTCACGAAGCCCGCATCCGCGAGGTAGAGCACGGCCTCGGCAATGTCTCTCGGCTCACCCACACGGCCCACGGGATGCTGCGCGTGATCCGCTTCGCCCAAGGCCTCGCTGCTCGAATTGATCCAGCCGGGCGCGATCGCGTTGAGCCGCACCTCCGGGCCAAGGCTCACCGCCATCGCATGGGTCAGCGACGTGACGCCGCCCTTCGCCGCCGCATAGGCGAAGGTATCGGGCTCGGATTGCAGCGCGCGCGTCGAGGCCATGTTGACCACTGCCCCCCGGCCCTTGCGCAAGGCGGGCAAAGCCTCGCGCGTCATCAGGAACGTCCCGGTCAGATGCGGGTCGATCCACTTGTGCCACGCCTCCAGCGTCAGCTCCTCCAACGGTCCGCATTCGGGATCGGCCGGCCCACCATTGTTCACCAGCAGATCGATCGTCTCGAACCCGGCCTCGGCCACCGCAGACCGAACATCGTCTTCGCTCCCCAGATCGCAACGGATCGCCTGCAGGCCTTCGCGCGCCTCCAGCGGGCCGATATCCAGATCGAGCGCCGCGACCTGCCAGCCGCGATCCAGCAGCGCCTCGGTGATGGCGCGACCGATGCCGCGCGCGGCGCCGGTGACGATGGCGTTTCGGGTTACCATGGAATCTCCTTGCCTGCGTAGTCGTAAAAGCCGCCCGATTGCGCGGGGGTCAGCGCGCCCAACACATCCAGCAACCGGCGCGCGGCGTCTTCGGGGGCGAGCTTGTCGCGCGGGTAATCGGCGGTAAAGGGGGTGTCTACCGTGCCCGGATGCAGCGCCGCGATCACGAGCTGCTTGTGAGAGCGCCCCAGCTCGATCGCCGCGCCATGCAGCAGCTGGTTCAGGGCCGCTTTCGAGGTCCGATAGCTATACCAACCGCCCAAACCGTTATCGCCGATCGAGCCGACCCGCGCCGAAAGCGCCGCGAACCGTGCGGGCTTGTCCCGGGGCAGAAGGCGGGCTGCATGTTTCAAGACCAGCGCCGGACCCATCGCGTTCACGGCGAACTGGCTCTGCAATTCCTCGGGGGTCAGATGCGACAAGGCCTTTTCCGGCGTACCGAGCGCGCCCGAGGCCACGAAGATCAGATCGACCGGCTCGTCGATCCCGCGCAGCCCCGCCTCGACCGCGCGTTCATCCGTGACATCGAACGCGTCGCGCGACCGCGACAGCCCCGTCACCGCGTAGCCGCGCGCCTCCAGCTCCGCCCGGATCGCCGCGCCGATCCCGCCCGTATCTCCGATCACGATTGCCTGACCTGCCACTGTCGCCTCCGTTATATGCGCCCAGAGGCTACGCGGCCCCGCCTCCAGCGGTTCCTTTTTTGCTTTTCATTTATCACTTGGCGCCTATAGTGCCCCTCATGACACGGGTTAAGCATATTCAACTCACCGCAGCCGGGGCGCTCGCCCAAGGCGCGATGCCCCGTGGTCTCCTTCTTCTTAGCAGCCTCTGAGCGTGCCTTCGGGCGCGAACGCTCAGGGGTAGCCAGCGCCCGGACAACTCCCGAAAGCCACCGCGCAATGCTGGCCTTCGGGCCCAAGTAACGCTAAGAGCCAAGACGAAAGAGACTAGCAGATGGCCCAGACCATGATCGACAAAAACCGCGTTCTGATTTTCGACACGACCCTGCGTGACGGCGAGCAATCGCCGGGTGCGACGATGACCCATGACGAGAAGCTCGAGATCGCCGATCTGCTCGACGAAATGGGCGTGGATATCATCGAGGCCGGCTTCCCGATCGCCTCCGAGGGCGATTTCGAAGCCGTCAGCGATATAGCGAAACGCGCCAAGTTCTCGACCATTTGCGGGCTCGCCCGCGCCAAGCTGCCCGATATCGACCGCTGCTGGGAAGCCGTGCAGCACGCGAAATCGCCGCGCATCCACACCTTCATCGGCACCTCGCCGCTGCACCGCGCGATCCCGAACCTGACGATGGACGAGATGGCCGACGTCATCCACGAGACCGTCAGCCACGCGCGCAACCTGTGCGACAACGTGCAGTGGTCGCCGATGGATGCCACCCGGACCGAGCATGACTATCTCTGCCGCGTCGTCGAAATCGCGATCAAGGCGGGCGCCACCACGATCAACATCCCAGACACGGTGGGCTATACCGCGCCGGTCGAATCCGCCGACCTGATCCGGATGCTGCTCGAGCGGGTGCCGGGCGCCGACGAGATCATCTTCGCGACGCACTGCCACAACGATCTGGGCATGGCGACGGCGAACGCGCTGGCCGCGGTCGATGCAGGCGCGCGCCAGATCGAATGCACGATAAACGGTCTGGGTGAGCGCGCGGGCAACACCGCGCTCGAAGAGGTGGTGATGGCGATGAAGGTTCGTCAGGACATCATGCCCTACCAGACCCATATAGACACGACGAAGATCATGAACATCTCGCGCCGCGTGGCGCAGGTGTCGGGCTTCCCGGTGCAGTTCAACAAGGCGATCGTCGGCAAGAACGCCTTCCTGCACGAAAGCGGCATCCACCAGGATGGCGTGCTGAAGAATGTCGAAACCTTCGAGATCATGAAGCCCGCCGATATCGGTCTCAACGAGGCGAATATCGCGATGGGCAAGCATTCGGGCCGTGCCGCGCTGCGCGCCAAGCTCAAGGATCTGGGCTACGAGCTGGGCGACAACCAGCTCAAGGACGTCTTCGTCCGCTTCAAGGCGCTGGCCGACCGCAAGAAGGAAATCTACGACGAGGACCTGATCGCGCTGATGACCGACAGCGCCGCGAACACCGCCGACGACTACCTGCAGGTCAAATGGCTGCGCGTGGTCTGTGGCTCGGACGGTCAGGAAGCCGAGCTGAAGATGCTCGTCGATGGTGAGGAGAAATCCAGCAAGTGCCAGGGCGACGGCCCGGTCGACGCGGTCTTCAACTGCGTCAAGGAAATCTATCCGACGCACGCGAAGCTGAAGCTCTATCAGGTGCACGCGGTCACCGAAGGCACCGACGCGCAGGCGACCGTTTCGGTGCGGCTCGAGGAAGATGGGCGGATCGGCACCGGGGCCGCGTCGGACACCGACACTATCCTCGCGAGCGTGAAGGCCTATGTCGGCGCACTCAACCGCCTGCGCTTCCGCAGCCAGAAAACCGCGCCCGACGCGGACGTGAAAACGGTGAGCTACAAGCTCTGAGCCCACCGCCAGTTGCACAGCTTTCGGGCAGCCCGAGAACGGCTGCCCGTTTTCATGTCGACCCGGCGCGATTTTCCCGTTTTCAGCACGATTTCGTGACGCATCGCATATCTGCAATTTCAAGCGCATTTCCGCGGGGAAATCCGCCCGAAATGTTGAAAAAGGTCAATCGCTTGGCCTTGCCTCAGCGGATAACCGCAAGGGGGCTTCGCCTACGGCGCAAATCCGCTTCCCCGTAAGGGCCGCTTTGACTATACGAGGCGCGGGCCGTGGCTTGGCGCGAGTCGCGGTATTTCTAAGAAATTTGGGATGGGACAGGCGTAATATGGTTGGTGGGATCTTCTCCTCGGACATGGCGATCGACCTCGGGACGGCGAACACGCTGGTCTATGTCAAAGGCAAAGGGATCGTGCTGAACGAGCCCTCGGTGGTCGCCTATCACGTCAAGGACGGCAAGAAGCAGGTGCTGGCGGTCGGTGAAGACGCCAAGCTGATGCTCGGCCGGACCCCCGGCTCTATCGAGGCGATCCGCCCGATGCGCGACGGCGTCATCGCGGATTTCGACAGCGCCGAGGAAATGATCAAGCATTTCATCCGCAAGGTGCACAAGCGCTCGACCTTCTCGAAGCCGAAGATAATCGTCTGCGTTCCGCATGGCGCGACCCCGGTGGAGAAGCGCGCGATCCGTCAGTCGGTTCTCTCGGCAGGTGCGCGCCGCGCCGGCCTGATTGCAGAGCCGATCGCGGCCGCCATCGGTGCGGGCATGCCGATCACCGACCCCACGGGTTCGATGGTGGTCGATATCGGCGGCGGCACGACCGAGGTCGCGGTCCTTTCGCTGGGCGACATCGTCTATGCGCGCTCGGTGCGCGTGGGCGGCGACCGTATGGACGAGGCGATCATCTCCTACCTGCGCCGCAACCAGAACCTTCTTGTGGGCGAATCCACCGCCGAGCGGATCAAGACCACGATCGGTACCGCGCGGATGCCCGATGACGGGCGCGGCATGAGCCTTCACGTGCGCGGCCGCGACTTGTTGAATGGCGTGCCGAAGGAAACCGAGATCACGCAGGCCCAGGTCGCCGAGGCGCTGTCCGAGCCGGTCCAGTCGATTTGCGACGCGGTGATGCAGGCGCTCGAAACCACCCCGCCGGACCTCGCCGCCGACATCGTCGACCGTGGCGTGATGCTGACGGGGGGCGGTGCGCTTCTGGGCGAACTGGATCTGGCGCTGCGCGAGCAGACCGGCCTTTCGATTTCGATCGCCGATCAGTCGCTCAACTGTGTTGCGCTCGGCACCGGCAAGGCGCTTGAATATGAAAAGCAGCTTCGCCACGTCATTGACTACGACAGCTGAGCCGGGCCCGGGATTGCACCACGCCCGGCCAGTGATCTGACCGGAGACGGATTTGGCCAGAAATCGCGACGATCAGGACTATATCGGACCGCTGCGCCGACTGGGCGTTGCGGTTCTTGTCGTCGTGCTACTGGCTCTCTTCCTGGTCTGGCGCATCGACAGCCCGCGGATGGAGCGGTTCCGCTCTGCCCTCGTGGATCGCTTCGTGCCCAGCTTCGATTGGGTGATGGCCCCGGTCACCAAGCTCACCGACATGGTCGAGGGCTTCCAGTCCTATTCCCGCATCTACGAGCAGAACCAGGAGTTGCGCCGCGAGCTGCAACAGATGAAGGCGTGGAAGGAAGCCGCCGTTCAGCTGGAGCAGCAGAACGCCAAGCTGCTTGCCCAGAACAAGGTGCGGCTCGACCCGAAACTCACCTCTGTGTCGGGGCGTGTGCTGGCCGATAGCGGCTCGCCGTTCCGGAAATCGGTGCTGCTGAATGTCGGCAAGCGCGACGGCATTGTTGATGGCTGGGCCACGATGGATGGGCTGGGCCTCGTGGGGCGAATCTCGGGCGTGGGCTCCTCGACCTCGCGGGTGCTGCTGCTGACCGACGCCTCGAGCCGCATCCCGGTCACGATCCCGGCCTCGGGGCAGAACGCGATCCTTGCGGGCGACAACTCCCCCTACCCGTTCGTGGATTTCCTCGAACATCCCGACCGCGTGCGCCCGGGCGACCGCGTGATCTCCTCGGGCGATGGCGGGGTCTTCCCGGCGGGGCTGCTGGTCGGTCAGGTCTTCCAGGGCCGCGACAAGCGGCTGCGCGTGCGCCTCGCCGCCGATTACGAACGGCTCGATTTCCTGCGCGTGTTGCGCTCGCACCCGGCCGAGCGGATCGAGAACGCGGGCGGGCTGATCGCGCCCGACCCGAAAGTCATCGAACAGGAAGCGGCCGAGAAGGCGCGCGCCGAGGCCGCCGCGGGCGCACTCGAACCCGATGGTGGGTCGGAGGGCGGAAACGGGGGCAGCCAATGATCGACCCCATCACCCGCCGCCGCGTCAGCTACCGCACGCTTTTCGTCGTGATCGGCCTCGTACTGATCTTCGTGCGCCTGATGCCGGTCGACCATTCGCCGGGCGGCCTGCCGGGCCCCGACCTGACCTTGGCGCTGACGCTGGCCTGGGTGCTGCGGCGTCCCGAATACGCCCCGGCCCTGCTGATCGTTCTGGTTTTTCTGCTTGAAGACATCATGTTCTGGCGGCCCATCGGACTTTGGACGCTGATCGTCCTCGGCGCGACCGAATTCCTGCGCCGCCGCGAACAAAGCCTGCGCGATCTGCCCTTCGCGCTGGAATGGGCGTTGGTCGCGGGCGTGCTGCTCGCTATGGTGTCGGTGAAGCGCATCGTCCTGCTTGTCACGATGGTCGATCAGCCAAGCCTCGGGCTGGAGCTGTTCCAGATGCTGGTGACGCTGGCCGCCTATCCGGTGGTTGTGCTGGTGTCGCGCGTGGCCTTCGGCCTGCGCCGCGCGGCGCCGGGCGAGGTCGACGCCTACGGACATCGAATGTGAGGGGGCCCAGAATGAGACGATCCCCGAAAGAGACCGAAGTCAGCACCCGCCGCATCACGCGACGCGGCTTGCTCTTGGGCGGCGCGCAGGCGGCGGTCGTGGCCGTGCTGGCGGCGCGGATGCGCAAGATGCAGCTCGAAGACGCCAAGCAATACCGGCTGCTGGCCGAGGGCAACTCGGTGAAAATCCGGCTGATCCCGCCCGCGCGCGGGCTGATCTTCGACCGCAACGGTGTGCTTCTGGCCGGTAACGAGCAGAATTACCGCGTCACGATCACGCGCGAGGATACAGACGACGTCGATGCGACGCTCGCTGCGCTGCGCCGTCTGATCCCGATTACCGATGGCGATACGAAAGACATCCTGCACGATATCCGCCGCCGCCCGCCGACGACGCCGGTCACGGTGGCCGACCGCCTGACATGGGACGAGTTCTCGCGCGTCGCGGTGAACGGCCCCTCGCTGCCCGGTGTCAGCCCCGATGTCGGCCTGTCGCGCCTCTATCCGCGCCGCGAGGATTTTGGCCATGTGATTGGCTATGTCGGCCCGGTCTCGGATTACGATCTGAGCAAGATGGAAGACCCCGATCCGCTGCTGCTGATCCCGAAATTCCAGCTCGGCAAGACCGGCATCGAGTCGAAAGAGGAAAGCGTTCTGCGCGGTCAGGCCGGCCAGCGCCGCGTCGAGGTGAACTCCGCCGGGCGCGAGATGCGTGAACTCTCGCGCGAGCCCGGCAAGCCGGGCGAGAATCTGCAACTGACGCTCGACTATCGACTGCAGAACTACGCGCTGCAGCGGTTGGAGAACGAATCCGCCGCGACCGTGGTGATGGATGTGACCAATGGCGACGTGCTGGCCTGCGCCTCCGCGCCCAGCTTCGATCCCAACCTCTTCGTGCGCGGCATCTCCGTCGCAGATTACCAGCGCCTCACGCAGGACGACCATCGGCCGCTCGCCGACAAGACCGTCCAGGGTCTCTACCCTCCGGGCTCGACCTACAAGATGGTCACCGCACTTGCCGCGCTCGAGGCAGGGCTGGTGACGCCGGAGGAAACCATCTGGTGCCCCGGCTATGTCGAGATCGCGGGCCGCCGCTTCCACTGCTGGAAGGGCGCCGGCCACGGCCATGTGAACATGACCAAGAGCATGGAGCAGTCCTGCGACGTCTATTACTACGAGCTTTCGCAGCGCGTCGGCATCGACAAGATGAGCGACATGGCCAAGCGCCTGGGCGTGGGCGTCCGGCCCGACCTGCCGATGTCCGCGGTGAAAGAGGGCGTGGCCCCGACCAAGGAATGGAAGCAGGAGCGCTACGGCAAGGACTGGCTGATCGGCGACACCGCGAACGCGGCGATCGGTCAGGGCTATGTTCTGGCCTCGCCGATGCATCTCGCGATCATGGCGGCGCGCATCGCCTCGGGTCGGAAGGTAGAGCCGCGCCTGATCCGCGCCCGTGACGGGGTGGAGCAACCGATCCGCGTTACCGACGATCTCGGCGTTGAGAAAGCCTATCTCGACAGCGTGCGCAAAGGCATGACCGCAGTGGTGAACTCCTCGCGCGGCACCGCGCGCGGGTCGCGCATCGCGATGAAGGAATGGAAGATGGCGGGCAAGACCGGCACCTCCCAGGTCCGCAACATCACCAAGGCCGAGCGCGCCCGTGGCGTGATCCGTAACGACCAGCTGCCGTGGAACCGTCGCGACCACGCACTCTTCGTGGCCTTCGCCCCCGTCGACAATCCGCGCTACGCCGTCTCGGTTGTGGTGGAACACGGCTCGGGCGGTTCGACGGCAGCAGCCCCGATCGCGCGCGACGTGTTGCTGTTCGCGCTGGCGGGCGGCCTGCCCCCGGACGATGCCTATCCGTCCTTCGCCCGCGCGAAGGCCAAGGAGCTGAACGAAACGCTCGATCTCGTCGATCCCGACACCGTGCAGAAGCCGCAGGAGCGATCGCGCGCATGAGTTATCTCGAGAGCAACCTCAAGACCGTCCCGGTCGGCTGGCGCAAGATCTTCTACCTGAACTGGCCGCTCGTGATCCTGCTGACGGCGGTCGCCTGCGCCGGCTTCCTGATGCTCTACTCAGTTGCGGGTGGCAATATCCACACCTGGGCCGAACCGCAGATGAAGCGTTTCGCGCTCGGCATGATCGCGATGTTCACCGTGGCCTTCGTTCCAGTATGGTTCTGGCGCAACGTCTCGGCCTTGGCCTATTTCGTGGCGCTTCTGTTGCTGGTTGCGGTGGAATTCTTCGGCGCAATCGGTATGGGCGCGCAGCGCTGGCTGGAGATCGGCCCGCTGCGCATCCAGCCCTCCGAGTTGATGAAGATCACCCTCGTGATGCTCCTCGCCGCCTATTACGATTGGCTGCCTGTCGAGAAGGTCTCGCGCCCGCTCTGGGTCTTCATCCCGGCGGTGATCATTCTCGCGCCCACCTTCCTCGTGCTGGCCCAGCCCGACCTCGGCACCGCCGTAATGCTGGTGCTGGGCGGGGCCTTCGTGATGTTCGCGGCCGGGGTGTCGTTTTGGTATTTCGGCACCGTGATCGCGCTGGTCGTCGGGCTGGTCTTCGGCGTGATGGAAAGCCGGGGCACGGAATACCAGCTGCTGCACGACTACCAATACAAGCGCATCGACACCTTCCTCGATCCGGGCTCGGACCCGCTTGGCGCGGGCTACAACATCATGCAGGCGCAGATCGCGCTCGGCTCGGGTGGCTGGTCGGGGCGCGGCTTCATGCAAGGCACGCAATCGCGGCTGAACTTCCTGCCGGAGAAGCACACCGACTTCATCTTCACCACGCTCGCCGAGGAGTTCGGCTTCGTCGGCGCCTTCGGCTTGCTGATGCTTTACACCGGGATCATCGGCTTCGCCCTCTATACCGCGATGGCAACGAAGGACCGCTTCGCCTCACTCCTCAGTTTCGGGGTCGCGGGGACGTTCTTCTTCTTCTTCGCGATCAACATGGCGATGGTGATGGGGCTGATGCCCGTCGTGGGTGTGCCCCTGCCACTGGTGAGTTACGGCGGCACCGCGATGATGATCCTGCTTGCCGCCTTCGGGTTGGTGCAAAGCGCCCATATCCATAGACCGAGGCAAAGATGATCCGCGTCCTTTTCGCCGACAAGCCCGAGAACTGGGGCCGTTACGAAACCCCGCTGACCGAGGCCATCGCCGCGACCGGCGTCGAGGCGCAGATCGTGCAGCCCGGCGAGAGCGACCCGGCTCAGATCGACTATGTCGTCTATTCACCGCAAGGCCCGGTGCAGGATTTCACCGCCTATACCGGCGCGAAAGCCGTACTGAATCTCTGGGCCGGGGTGGAGCGTGTCGTGGGCAACGACACCCTGACCCAGCCGCTGTGTCGGATGGTGGATGCGGGGCTGGAGCGCGGCATGGTCGAGTACGTGACCGGCCATGTGCTGCGCTATCACCTCGGAATTGACGCGACACTCGCCCAGCAGGACGGCGTCTGGCGCCATGACGACGGCGTGCCGCCCTTGGCGCGCGACCGCTCGGTGGTGATGCTGGGTTTGGGAGCGTTGGGCAAAGCCTGCGCCGAAGCGCTGGCGGGGCTGGGCTTTGCCGTCACGGGCTGGAGCCGGACGCAGAAGGACATCCCCGGGATAACCTGCCTGAGCGGCGACAATGGGCTAGCGGAGGCGCTGTCGCGCGCAGAGATTCTCGTCTCGATCCTGCCCGACACGCCCGAAACCACCAACCTTCTGAACGCGGACACGCTGGCGAAGATGCCGAAAGGCGCGCGGCTCGTCAATCCGGGCCGCGGGACGCTGATCGACGATGACGCGCTGCTAGCGGCGCTGGATCGCGGCCAGATCGGCCACGCGACGCTCGATGTGTTCCGCGTCGAGCCTCTGCCCCCCGAGCACCCCTATTGGGCGCATCCGCAGGTGACGGTGACGCCCCATATCGCCGCCGAGAGCCGGGCCGAGACCGCCTCCGAGGTGATTGCCGAAAATATCCGGAGGGGCGAGGCGGGCGAGCCGTTCCTCTATCTCGTGGATCGCTCGCGCGGCTATTGAGCGCAGGGGGCGCTGCACCGCTCTCGTGCCCTTCGCGTGCGCTTCGGACGTTCGACAGGGCGTCCTTGCTGATCCCGCCTCATCCCCCGGCATATTTACGCCAAGAAGAAGATCAGAGCGTGGGCGCGTCGAGTCCGAGCTGCTTCGCGAGATCTGCGAGGCGGGTTTCCTTGCCAGACCAGTCGGCGGCGCGCGATGCGAACAGCGTCGCCTGAGACTGGTGGATCAACCCGTCTGAGAGGATCTTCAGGTGGTTCGCGCGCAGCGTCTCACCGCTGGAGGTGATGTCGGCCACGGCCTCGGCAGTGAGGTTCGCGATGGTCCCCTCGGTCGCGCCTTGGCTGTCGACAAGCTGCCAGTCGGCTACGCCTTCGCGGGTCAGGAATTCACGCACCAGCCGGTGATATTTGGTGGCGATCCGCAGGCGGAAGCCGTGGGTGGCGCGGAAGCGGTGGGCGGCGGCGTCGAGGTCTTCGAGGCTGTCCACGTCCGACCAGCAGTCCGGCACCGCAATGATCAGATCGGCATGGCCGAAGCCCATCGGCGCGAGATCGGCGACCTGGCTTTCCCAATCGGCGAGCTTCTCGCGCACGAGATCGGAGCCGGTGACGCCCAGATGGATACGCCCCGCCGCCAGTTCGCGCGGAATCTCTCCGGCCGACAGGAGCACGAGTTGCACGCCGTCCGCCCCTTCGACCGCGCCGGCATATTCACGCTCGGACCCGGTGCGCTTTAGCGTGATGCCGCGCTCCGCGAACCAGTCGAAGGTCTTCTCCATCAGACGCCCTTTGGAGGGCACGCCGAGTTTGATCATGCTTGCGCCTCCAGATCGGCCATCAACCCTGCACGGATCACGCCGCCCACGGCGGGGATTTCGCGCCCCTGCCCCAATTGCCGGGTCAGCGCGTCGTAGCGTCCTCCGGAGGCGACCGGCGGAAGTGCCGGATCGGCGGCGGTGAAGGTAAAGACGAAGCCGTCGTAGTATTCCATGGTCGAGCGACCGTGGCTCGCGTCGAAATTGATCGCAGCGAGGTCGATGTCGCGGGTGGCAAGCGCGTCGAGCCGCTTTTCGAGCCGCGCGATGGCGGGTTCGATCGCTTGGATGCCGAGAGCGCGCAGCGCGGCAGGCGCCTGATCCGCAGCACAGCGCAGCTCGGCGAGCTTGCCCATCGCGGCGACCGCGTCGGTCGGGATCGGCGCAGCAGCGGCATCGGCGGCGAGCGTGGCGATCCGCGCCTCCATCTCTTCGCGCGAGCGCAGCCCGATCCACGGCGCGCCGGAGCGTTGGCCGCTCAGCAGATCGGCGCGGGCTTTCGGCACCTCGATCTGACCCGAATAACGCGCGAGCAGATGCTGGAACCGCTTGGGGCGCCAGATATGACGGGCAAGCGCGGCCTTGCGCTCGGGCATCGTGTCCAGCCCGTCGACAGCGGCGCGCAGCAGGCCCATATCCCCGATCGTGGCGGACAGGTTCAGCTTCGCGAGCATATCCGAGAACAGCGCGAAGACTTCTGCATCTGCGGCATCGGGGTCGGCGCGGTCGAAGATTTCGAACCCGGCCTGAAAATACTCATTGGCGCGCGCGGCGCCGCGATGATCCTGACGGCGGAACACCTCGCCCGCATAGGCGTAGCGCGCAGGCTCGGCGCCATTGGCCATGTGCTCCTGCACGACCGGCACGGTGAAATCCGGGCGCAACATCATCTCGCCGCGCAGCGGGTCGGCGGTGACATAGGCGCGGGCGCGGATATCCTCGCCGTAAAGGTCGAGAAGCGCCTCGGCGGGTTGCAGGATATCGGGCGTGACCTCGACCGCACCCGCTTTGAGGAATTGCTCCAGCAGACGGCCTGCCTGTGCCCGTGCTTGCGCCTTGTCCGCCATCACTCGGCCCCATAGCGCGCAAGAATTTCTTGCACTTTTGCGACCATTTCCGCGGTCGGAACCTCGAATTGCGCCGGTTGGGATTTCCATTCTTCAACCGTCGCGTCCTGCGCGATCTTCGCGCCGAGGATCAGATCCTTGATCTGGACGACGCCGCGTTCGGCCTCGTCCGAGCCTTGGATGATCGCCACCGGGCTTTCGCGTTTATCGGCATATTTCAACTGGTTGCCGAAGTTCTTCGGGTTGCCCAGATAGACCTCGGCGCGCAGCCCTGCCCCGCGCAGCGTCGACGCCAGCGCCATGTATTCTGCCATCCGGTCGCGATCCATCACGGTCACGACGACCGGGCCCTGAGCAGAGCCGCCGATGCGGCCCTTGGCGCGCAGCGCGGCCAGAAGGCGGTCGACGCCGATCGAGACGCCGGTGGCAGGAACGACCTGACCGGTGAAGCGCTTGACGAGGTCGTCATAGCGCCCGCCACCTGCGACCGAGCCGAATTGCCGCGGTCGGCCCTTTTCGTCGGTGATCTCGAAGGTCAGTTCGGCTTCGAAAACCGGGCCGGTATAATAGCCCAGCCCCCTCACGACCGACGGATCGATCACGATGCGGTCGGGACCGTAGCCCTGCGCGTCGAGAAGCGACGCGATCTGCTCCAGTTCATCCACACCTTCCGCACCCAGCGCAGAGCCTTCGACCAGCTCGCGCAGCCGCGCGACGGTGGTGGCGTTGTTTTTGCGCTTGGCCTCCATGAAGCCCATGACCGTATCGGCCTGTGCCTCGGACAGCCCCGCGCCCTTGGTGAAGTCGCCGGAGTCGTCCAGACGCCCCTCGCCCATCAGAAGGCGCACGCCCTCCTCGCCGAACTTGTCGAACTTGTCGATGGCCCGCAGAACGATGCCGCGCTCTTCCTCGAACTTGGCCGGATCGGCGGGGTCGAGAACGCCCGCCACTTCCATCACGCCGTTCAGAACCTTGCGGTTATTCACGCGCACCACGTAGTCGCCGCGCGGAATGCCGACGGCTTCCAGCGCGTCCGAAAGCATCCCGCAAATCTCGGCATCGGCGGCCACCGAGGGCGCACCCACGGTATCGGCATCGCATTGATAGAACTGGCGGAACCGGCCCGGGCCGGGCTTCTCGTTGCGCCAGACGGGGCCCATCGTGAAGCGACGATAGGGCGTCGGCAGATCGTTGCGGTATTGCGCGGCGACGCGGGCCAGCGGCGCCGTCATATCGTAGCGCAGCGCCAGCCACTTGCCGTCGTCTTCCTCCTGCCACGCGAAGACCCCCGCATTCGGGCGGTCCACATCGGGGAGGTATTTGCCCAGTGCCTCGACCGTCTCGATGGCCGAGGTTTCCAGCGCCTCGAAGCCATGCGTGCGATAGACCTCCGCGATCTTCGCCAGCATATCGGCGCGCTCGGTCACCTCCGTGCCGAAATAGTCGCGGAAGCCCTTCGGGGTCTCGGCCTTGGGACGGGGCTGCTTTTTCTGTTTCGCCATCGGCTTGCACCTGATCTTATCTCGCGCGAGGGTGTAGCCCAAGGGGCAGGCCCCGGCAAGCAATAGGAACGGCAGATGCAGGAACGGCTCGAACGGGCGGAAGAACAGATCGCCTATCTGACGCAAACGGTGGACGAGTTGTCCGATGTCATCGTCGCGCAGGCCCGTCAGATCGAACGGCTCGAGCGGCATCTGGGCCTGCTGATGGAGCGCGAGGCCGAGCGCGAATATGACAGCGGCGGCTCTATCCCTCTGGCCGATCAGAAACCACCGCACTGGTAATGGACGCGGCGCTCTGGGGGCTAAACGGTGTTTTCGTGAGTGCGCAGGCGCTCATCTACACCGCTTTGCTGGTCTGGCCCCCGGGCATCGACCTCCGTTCGACGATCGATCGGTTCGAGCTGTGGCAAGGAAGCGGCATCCTCGCGATGCAGGTCTTCTTCGCCGTGCCGCTGATGAGCGCGCTGATCTGGCAGACGCGCGCCCATCGGCAGACGATGTTTCTGGTTTCGTTGAGTTTCCTCGCAACAGGGCTGCTGGGTGCGGCCGCGTGGCTGGAGATGGGCATGATCTCCGGTGCGGTGCGCGACGGGATCAACGAGCCCGATCTGCTGCGCGGCGTGGCACTGTTGCGCTGGGGCGAGTTCGCCACCGCCCTGGCCGCCGCGATCACGCTGCGGCTGGCATGGGTGGCGCGCAGCCTGTGAGGCTCAGACCTCTTCGACCTCGCTGACCCCGCGCAGGCTGCGCAGCGCTCCTTTCACCTGCGCATTGACCGGCGCCTCGGGCATCGCGGTAATCTGGTAGCGGCAGCCGCGCTCGTTGTCATAGACCATGAAGCTGATCGGCCCGCGCGAATGGACCTTCCCTTCGCGGGCGACCCGCTCGACGAGGCTCGCCACAGAGGCGACCGCGTCATTGTCGTCGATATGCACCAGCAGCCCGGAGGAGCCCGCATCCGCCGTCGCCTTGTCCACGGTCTGCGCCGCGTTGGCGACCATGCGCACCGACTCGCCATCCACCTCGACCTTCACGGTCAGCACCAGAAGGTTACCGGTTTCCAGCACGTCGCGGCAGGCTTCCAGCGCCTCCGACCAGAAAGCCACCTCGTAGGGACCCGAGGCATCCGACAGCGCGACGAAGGCGAAGCGGTTGCCCTTGGCGGATTTCTTCTCGCGCACCGAGGCGACCTCGCCCGCGATCTTGGTGACGAAGGGACCGCCCACGGCCTTTTGCTGCACCTCTTCCCAGCTCAGCACCTTCTTGCGCTTGAGCGCGGGCAGGTAATCCTCGATCGGGTGGCCCGAGAGGTAGAAGCCGATGGCTTTGTGTTCCTCGGCCAGACGCTCGCCCGGCAGCCAGTCGTCGGTATCGGCCAGACGCGGCGGCGGCAGATCGTCGCCCGCCTCGCCGAAGAGCGACACCTGCGCCGACTCGCGCGCCTCGATCACCGCGCCCGACCACGCCATCAGCGATTCCAGCGACTCGAAGACGCGCTTGCGGTTCGGATCGAGCAGATCGAAAGCCCCGGCCCGCGCCAGCATCTCGAGCGGGCGCTTACCGACGCGCTTCATGTCGACACGCCGCGCGAAATCGAACAGATCCTTGAACGGCTCGTCGCCGCGCGCGGCGACGATCATCTGCATCGCGTCCACGCCCACATTCTTCAGCGCGCCCAGCGCGTAGACCAGCTTCTGATCGACCACGTCGAAGGTCGAGAGCGAACGGTTCACGCAAGGCGGAATGATCTCGATCCCGAGCTTCTTCTGCACCTCGTCGGCATAGATCGCGAGCTTGTCGGTCAGATGAATATCGCAGTTCATCACGCCGCCCATGAACTCGACCGCGTGGTTCGCCTTCAGCCAGCCGGTGTAATAGGACACCACCGCATAAGCCGCGGCGTGGGATTTGTTGAAGCCGTAGTTGGCGAACTTCTCCAGAAGGTCGAACACCTCGGAGGCCTTTTTCTTGTCGACCCCGTTCTTGGCCGCGCCCGCCTCGAATTTCGGACGCTCGGCGTCCATCGCCTCCTTGATCTTCTTACCCATCGCGCGACGGAGAAGGTCTGCGCCGCCAAGCGAGTAACCCGCCATGACCTGCGCGATTTGCATCACCTGCTCCTGATAGACGATGATGCCCTGCGTCTCTTCGAGGATATGGTCGATGGTCGGATGCACCGAAGTGATCTCGCGCAGACCGTTCTTCACCTCGCAATAGACCGGGATGTTCTCCATCGGACCCGGGCGATAGAGCGCCACCAGCGCCACGATGTCCTCGATACAGGTAGGCTTCATCTGGCGCAGCGCCGATTTCATGCCCTCCGATTCCACCTGGAACACCGCGACAGTCTTCGCGTCCGCGTAAAGCTTGTAGGTCTTCGGATCATCCAGCGGGATCGCGTTGATGTGGTTTTCCGCGCCCTCGGCGGGCTCGTAAAGCTGGTTGCCGGCGGCATCGACATGCAGCGGCCGGCCGGATTTGAAGATCAGTTCCATCGCCGAGCGGATCACCGTCAGCGTCTTCAGGCCGAGGAAGTCGAACTTCACCAGACCCGCCTGCTCGACCCATTTCATGTTGAACTGGGTCGCGGGCATGTCCGAGCGCGGATCCTGATAGAGCGGCACCAGCTCGTCGATCGGACGGTCGCCGATCACGACGCCCGCCGCGTGGGTCGAGGCATTGCGCAGCAGGCCTTCGATCGCCTTTGCGTAATCGAGAAGCCGCGCCACGACCTCTTCGTTGCGGGCCGCCTCGCGCAGACGCGGCTCATCGGCCAGCGCCTTCTCGATACTGACGGGCTTCACGCCTTCGACCGGGATCAGCTTCGACAGCTTGTCGACCTGGCCGTAGGACATCTGCAACACGCGCCCCACGTCGCGCACGGCGGCCTTCGACAGAAGCGCACCGAAGGTGATGATCTGGCCCACCTTCTCGCGCCCGTATTTCTTCTGCACGTATTGGATCACCTCCTCGCGGCGATCCATGCAGAAGTCGATGTCGAAGTCCGGCATCGAAACACGTTCTGGGTTGAGGAAGCGTTCGAACAGCAGCGAATAGCGCAGCGGATCAAGGTCGGTGATGGTAAGAGCGTAGGCGACCAGCGAACCTGCACCCGAGCCGCGCCCCGGCCCGACCGGAATGTCGTGATCCTTGGCCCATTTGATGAAGTCGGCAACGATCAGGAAGTAGCCCGGGAAGCCCATCTGCTCGATGATGTCGAGTTCGAATTTCAGCCGCGCCTCGTAATCCTCGACCGGCGCTGCATGCGGGATCACGTCGAGGCGGTTGCGCAACCCGTCCCACGCCTGACGCCGCAGTTCCTCGACCTCGTCATCGGCGAATTTCGGCAGGATCGGTGCCCGCTTGTAGGTCGAGAAGGCGCAGCGTTTCGCGATCTCGACTGTGTTCTCCACCGCTTCGGGCAGATCGGCGAAGAGCGCGACCATCTCGCCTTCGGACTTGAAATAATGCTGCGGGGTCAGACGGCGGCGCGGCTCGATCTGATCGACATAGGCGCCCTCCGCGATACAGATCATCGCGTCATGGGCCTCGTAAATCTCGGGCTTCGGGAAATAGACGTCGTTGGTCGCGACCAGCGGCAGACCCAGCTCGTAGGCCCATTCGACGAACGGCCGCTCGGTCGCGATCTCGGCCTCGGTCAGCGTGCCGCCCTCGCCCGGGTGGCGCTGTAATTCGACATAGAGCCGGTTCGGGTAGATGCCGGCGAGCTGTTGCAGAAGCGCCTTGGCGCGGTCCTTCGCGCCGTTCCGGATCAGCCGTCCAACCGGACCGTCGGGACCGCCAGAGAGACAGATCAGCCCCTCGGAATGGCGCTCCAGCTCCTCCAGAGTGACCTGAATCTGCGCCCCGTGCTTGTCGAGATAGAGGCACGAGTTCAGCTTCATCAGGTTCTCGTAGCCGCGCTCGGTCTGGGCCAGCAGAACGATCGGTGCAGGCAGGCGCGGACGCTCGCCCGGCTTGGCGGGATCGAATTCGAGCGAGACCTGACAACCGACGATCGGCTGCAGCCCCGCCCCCGTCGCGGTCACGGAAAACTCGAGCGCCGCGAACATGTTGTTCGTGTCGGTCACGGCGACGGCGGGCATCCCCGCCGACTCGCACATCTTCACGAGTTTCTTCGCGGGCACGGCGCCTTCGAGCAGGGAATACTCGGTATGGACGCGCAGATGAATGAATCGGGGGCTGGTCATGCCACCAGATTTAGCCGGTCGTGTCGCCCCGCGCCAGCCTCTCGCCGCGTCCTCCAGACGCTTCGCGTTCGACCGTTCGGCGTCGCTCGACGCCCAAATCTTGATCGTCGGATCAAGATTCGAGCAGCGCATGATCGAGAATCCCTTGCCAAAGCCCGTCCGCATCGGCTTTGCTGGGCAGGTCCCGTTCTACGCCGCATCGAGGGGGACCGCAGGGACGACTGGTAAGGCGGCGGATTTTTCTTATGGAGATCACGTTTCTTCTCAATGGAGAAACCCGGACGGTGGCGATTACCGATCCGACGCAATCTGTGCTCGACTGGCTGCGCGCCGAAGGCCTGACCGGCACCAAGGAGGGCTGCAACGAGGGCGATTGCGGCGCCTGTTCGGTCATCGTGACCGACGCCAACGGGGCCAAACCGCTCAATGCCTGCCTGATGATGATGCCCCATCTGCACGGGCGCGCGCTGCGCACCGTCGAAGGCGTCGCGGGGCCGAAGGGCGAATTGCACCCAGTTCAGCAGGCAATGGTCGACCATCACGGCTCGCAATGCGGTTTCTGCACGCCGGGCTTCATCGCCTCGATGGCGGCGGGTCATCTCAATGGACGCCGCGATCACGACGATCTGCTGGCGGGCAACCTTTGCCGCTGCACCGGCTACGCACCGATCATCCGCGCCGCCGAGGCGGCTCAGGACGCGCCCGTGCCCGCGTGGATGCACGACACGCTGCCCGATCTGGCAGACGTCGCGCTTATGGCCGATCATGTCTTCCTTCCCGCAAGCGCGGATGCGCTGGCGGAGTGGTATCTCGCTCATCCGGACGCCACGCTGATCGCGGGCGCGACTGATGTGGGTCTCTGGGTCACCAAACAGCTGCGAGACCTGAAAGAAGTCGCTTTCCTGAACAACTGCACGGGCCTGCAGAACATCGAGGAAACCCACGACCGCTATATCGTCGGCGCGGGCATCACGCTCTCGACGTTGCGCGAGACGATCCGCGACACGCTCCCGAGCTTTGCCGAATTTCTCCGCCGTTTCGCCTCCGAACAGGTGCGTCAGGCGGCGACGATCGGTGGCAATATCGCGAACGGCTCGCCCATCGGTGACAGCCCGCCCGTCCTGATCGCGATGGGCGCGGAGCTGACGCTGCGCAAGGGTGACACGCGCCGCACGATCCCGCTGGAGAGTTTCTTCCTCGACTACGGCAAACAGGACCGCGCGCCCGGCGAATTCGTCGAAAGCGTCAGCTTCCCGAAATCCATGCCCGATCTCGCCTGCTACAAACTCTCGAAGCGGTTCGATCAGGACATCTCCGCTGTCTGCGGCGGGCTGAATATCCCTCGCGAGTGCGACACGATCCGGTCCGCGCGCATCGCCTTTGGCGGCATGGCGGGTATCCCGAAACGCGCAACGGAATTGGAAGTGGCGCTTGAGGGCCAGCCCTTCACCGAGGAGGCGATCACGGCCGCCCTGCCCGCGCTGGAGCAGGACTTCACGCCGCTCACCGACATGCGCGCCTCGGATGCCTACCGGATGGAGGCCGCCAAGGCGATGTTGATCCGCTATGTGCGCAACGCCCAAGGCGCCCTCTCCATTCTGGAGGTGCAACCATGAGCGTCGGCACCAAGAAACCCCACGATTCCGCCCAGTTGCACGTCACCGGAGCGGCGCGCTACGTCGATGACATCCCCTGCCCCGGCAACACGCTGCACCTCGCCTTCGGCCTCTCGACCGAGGCCCATGCCGAGATCGCCTCGCTCGATCTGAGCGCGGTGCGCAGCGCTCCGGGCGTCGTCGCAGTGCTCACCGCCGAAGACATGCCGTTCGCCAATAACGCCTCGCCCGCGCCCGAACCCGAACCGGTTCTGGCCGAAGGTGTCGTGCATTATGTCGGTCAGCCGATCTTCGTGGTCGCCGCGACCAGCCACCATGCCGCGCGCAAAGCGGCGCGGCTCGCGAATGTCGACTACAAGCCGCGCCCGGCGATCCTGACCGTCGAACAGGCGCTCGAGGCCAACAGCCATTTCGAAGGCGGCCCGGTCACCTGGGCGCGCGGCGATACCGGCGCGGGCTTCGCGCAGGCAGAACATATCGTCGAAGGCAGCTTCGACATGGGCGGGCAGGAGCATTTCTACCTCGAAGGTCAGGCCGCCCTCGCGCTGCCCGACGATCAGGGAATGGTGATCCGCTGTTCCTCGCAGCACCCGTCGGAAATCCAGCACAAGGTGGCCAACGCGCTTGGCTGCGCTATGCATGACGTCCGCGTGGAGATGCGCCGGATGGGCGGCGGTTTCGGCGGCAAGGAGAGCCAGGGCAACGCGCTCGCCATCGCCTGCGCCGTCGTCGCGCGGGCCACCGGGCGGCCCTGCAAGATGCGCTACGACCGCGACGACGACATGGTCATCACCGGAAAGCGCCATGATTTCCGGATCAAATATCGCCTTGGCGCGGATGCCGAGGGCAAGATCGTCGCGGCCGAGTTCACCCATCTCGCCCGCTGCGGCTGGTCGCCCGACCTGAGCCTGCCGGTCTGCGATCGCGCGATGCTGCATTCCGACAGTTCCTATTACCTGCCGAATGTGAAGATCGAGAGCCACCGGCTGCGCACCAACACCCAAAGCGCGACGGCCTTCCGGGGCTTCGGCGGCCCGCAGGGCATGATCGGAACGGAAGCCGCGCTCGATCACCTCGCGCATGTGATGGGGATCGACCCGCTCGATCTGCGCAAGCGCAACTACTACGATCCAGCGGGCGGGCAGAGCACGCATTACGGCCAGCCGGTCGAGGATTTCATCCTGCCCGAAATCACCGAGCGCTTGGAGCAATCCGCCGAGTTCGCGGCCCGCAAAGCCCGCGTGGCCGAATGGAACGCCGCCAACACGACGCTGAAGCGCGGCATCTCGCTGACGCCGGTGAAGTTCGGCATCTCCTTCACGCTGACCCAGCTGAACCAGGCGGGCGCGCTGGTGCATGTCTATGCCGACGGCTCGATACAGTTGAACCACGGCGGCACCGAGATGGGTCAGGGCCTGCACCGCAAGGTCTGTCAGGTCGCGGCCTCGGTCTTTGGCGTGACGGACGAGGACGTGCGCATCACCGCGACCGCCACCGACAAGGTGCCCAATACCTCCGCTACGGCGGCCTCTTCGGGGGCCGACCTGAACGGCATGGCGGTGAAGGCCGCCTGCGAGACGATCAAGGCGCGGCTCGCCGCGTTCATGGCCGAAAGCTCCGGCGCAGCCATCGAAGACGTGAGCTTCGCCAATGGCGAGGTGCGCGCGGGCGATCATGCCCTGCCCTTCGCGAAGCTGGTGAAGCTGGCCTATGAGGCGCGGGTGTCGCTCTCCTCGACCGGCTTCTATGCCACGCCGAAGATCAGCTGGGACCGGATCAAGGGGCAGGGCCGACCGTTCTTCTACTTCGCCTATGGCGCGGCGGTGACAGAGGTGGTGATCGACACGCTGACCGGCGAGAACCGCATCCTGCGCACCGACATCCTGCATGATGCGGGCGCTTCGCTGAACCCGGCTATCGACATCGGCCAGATCGAAGGCGGCTACGTTCAGGGCGCGGGCTGGCTGACGACCGAGGAACTGGTCTGGGACGATAAAGGCCGACTGCGCACCCATGCGCCTTCGACCTACAAGATCCCCGCCTGCTCGGACCGCCCGCGTGTGTTCAACGTGGCGCTCTGGGACGCACCGAACCGCGAGGACACGATCTATCGCTCCAAGGCGGTCGGCGAGCCGCCCTTCATGCTGGCGATCTCGGCCTTCCTCGCGCTGCAGGACGCGTGCAAATCCTGCGGCCCGCACTGGCCCGATCTGCAGGCGCCCGCGACGCCCGAGGCGGTTCTCGCTGCCGTGCACCGGGCAAGGGGTGACGCATGAGTCTGGATCCCGCAGCCCTCGCCCGCGCGGCGGAACGCGGACCGTTCACCCGCGTGGTGGTCGCGCGCGCCCAAGGCTCAACCCCGCGCGAAGACGGGGCGGAGATGCTGGTCTGGGCGGATCACGTCGAGGGCACGATCGGCGGCGGCGCGCTGGAATTCTCCGCCATCGCAAAGGCGCGGGGCGGGCTGACTGGGGTCGAGAAAATCCCGCTCGGCCCGGCCATGAACCAGTGTTGCGGCGGGGCCGTGGTGCTGGGCTACGAGCGGATGGACCGGAACACCGTCGCGCAGATTACAGGCGATTGGCACGCGCGCCCGCTGACGCCGGGCGCGCCCGAGCCGCTCGCCGTCACCCGCGCGCTGGCGCGCGCCCGGGATCGCGGCGAGGCACCGCCGCTGCTGGTGGAGACCTGGCTGATCGAGCGGGTCGCACCACCCGCCACCCCGGTCTGGATCTGGGGCGCGGGCCATGTAGGGCGCGCGCTGATCGGTGCGCTCGCCCCCCTGCCCGGCCTCGCACTTTTCTGGGCCGATAGCGGGTCCGAGAGGTTTCCCGAGACACTCCCCGAGGGCGTCACGCCACTGATCGCAGAGAACCCGGCTGATCTTGTTTCTCTCGCCCCGACCGAGGCGCGCCATTTCGTGCTGACCTATTCACATGCGCTCGACCTCGAACTCTGCCACCGGCTGCTCGCTCACGGGGTCGGCGGGCTCGGCCTGATCGGATCGGACAGCAAATGGGTTCGCTTCCGCAAACGTCTTGCCGCCCTGGGTCATTCGGATGCACAAATTTCACGCATTGCCTGCCCGATAGGCGATCCGACCTTGGGGAAGCATCCTCAAGCCATTGCTCTTGGGGTCGCGACCGGGCTAGTGAAGGAGCTGAACGCCGCGAAGGTGGCGACGGGGAAAGGGAAACGCGCCGGGTGACGGAGCTGCTCAAGATCGACGGGCTGACGAAAGCCTATCCTGGGGTCGTGGCCAACGATGGCGTCGGCTTCTCGGTGCGTCCGGGCGAAGTGCACGCCCTGCTGGGCGAGAACGGCGCCGGCAAATCGACGCTGGTGAAAATGATCTACGGGCTCGTGAAGCCCGATTCCGGCACGATGCATTTCGCCGGCCAACCCTTCGCGCCAGCCGATCCACGCGCGGCGCGGGCCGCAGGCGTCGCGATGGTGTTCCAGCATTTCTCGCTCTTCGAGGCGCTGAACGTCGCCGAGAACGTGGCGCTCGGCATGGAAAACCCGCCGCCGATGCGCCAACTCGCCAAACGTATCCGCGAGATTTCCACCGCCTATGGCCTGCCGCTGGACCCTGCCCGTCTGGTCGGAGACCTCTCCGCGGGCGAGCGTCAGCGCGTCGAGATCGTGCGCTGCCTGCTGCAGGACCCGAAGCTTCTGATCATGGACGAGCCGACCTCGGTTCTGACGCCGCAGGAGGTGGAAATCCTGTTCCACACGCTGCGCAAGCTCTCCGCCGAGGGCACCGCGATCCTCTATATCAGCCACAAGCTCGAGGAAATCCGCACGCTTTGCGAAGGCGCGACCATCCTGCGCGGCGGCAAGGTGGTGGCAAGCTGCAACCCGAGTGAAAAGACCGCGCGCGAACTGGCCGAGCTGATGGTCGGTGCGGAGTTGAAAGTGACCGACCGAGCCGAGCGCAAACTGGGCGATGTGGTGCTGAAGGTCGATGGGCTGTCGCTGGCGCCGATGTCGCAATTCGGTCCGTCGCTGAAGGATCTCAGCTTCGAGCTGCGCGCGGGCGAGGTGCTTGGCATCGGCGGCGTCGCAGGCAACGGTCAGGAGGAATTGCTGGCGACCCTGTCGGGAGAACGGCCCTCCGCCCCCGGCACCGTCAGCCTGATGGGCGAAGACATCTCCGGCCTCGGGCCGAATCCACGCCGCGCGAAGGGGATGCTGGCGGCCCCCGAGGAAAGGCTCGGCCATGCCGCCGTTCCCGCGATGAGCCTGACGGAGAATGCGATTCTCACCGGGACAATGCGCAAGCCGCTGACCCGCAACGGCTTCGTAGATCAGGGTGCGGCGAAAACCTTCGCCGACGAGATCATTCAAGCCTTCGACGTGCGCACCCCCGGCGCGCATGTGGCCGCCCGGGCGCTGTCGGGCGGAAACCTGCAGAAATACGTGATCGGCCGCGAAGTGCTGCAAAACCCCGCCGTGTTGGTCGTGAACCAGCCGACATGGGGTGTCGATGCCGCCGCCGCAGCGTCGATTCGGCAAGCGCTGCTCGATCTGGCCGCGAAAGGGGCTGCGGTGATCGCGATCAGCCAAGACCTCGATGAGCTTATGGAAATCTCCGACCGCTTCTCGGCACTGAACGAAGGCCGCCTGAGCGCCTCGCGCCCGACGCAGGGGCTGACGATCGAAGAGATCGGCATGATGCTCGGTGGCGCGCACGGGATGCAGGAGGCTGCGGTATGATCACTCTCGTCCGGCGCCCCACCCCGTCTCGCTTCTGGTCCTACGCCACACCGATCCTCGCCGTGATCGCCACCATGATCGCGGGCGGCATCCTGTTCGCGATGCTCGGAAAGCACCCGGTCGAGGCGATCCGCGTAATCTTCTGGGACCCGCTTTTCGGCGGCAACGCGGCCTATTTCCGCGGCCAGTTGCTGGTCAAGGCTGGGCCGCTGATCCTGATCGCCTGCGGGCTCGCCGTGGGCTTTCGCGCGGGCATCTGGAACATTGGCGCGGAGGGGCAATACATCATGGGCGCGCTGTTCTCGGCGTGGCTGGCGCTGAAGATGTACCCGGCCGAAAGCCACTGGCTGTTCCCGGTGATGATCTTGCTCGGCGCGCTTGGCGGCTTCCTCTGGGCAATGATCCCAGCGGTGCTGAAAGTGATGTTCGGCACCTCTGAAATTCTCGTCTCGCTGATGCTGGTCTACGTGGCCGAGAACCTGCTGGCCTACATGGCCTTCGGGCCGCTCAAGAACCCCGAAGGCTTCGGCTTTCCCGGATCGCGCAACCTGCAGGACTACCCCTCTGCCTTCAACCACGAGCTGATCGCGGGCACAGGCATGCATTGGGGCGTCGTCGCGGCACTGATCGCGGTGATCTTTACCTATGGGCTGATGCACCGCCACATCACCGGTTTCCGTATCCGCGTCGCAGGCGAGGCCCCGCGCGCCGCTCGCTTCGCAGGCGTGATGCCGGCGCGGCTGGTGATCCTCGGGCTTGGCATGGGCGGCGCCTTTGCGGGCCTCGCGGGCATGTTCGAAGTCTCCGGTCCCTCGGGCCAGATCACCGACAGCTTCAACGTGGGCTATGGCTTCACCGCAATCATCGTGGCCTTCTTGGGTCGCCTGCACCCGATCGGCATCCTGCTGGCGGGTCTGCTGATGGCGCTGACCTATATCGGCGGCGACATGGCGCAGTTGATGCTCGGCCTGCCCTCGGCGGCGATCCAGGTATTTCAGGGGATGCTGCTGTTCTTCCTGCTGGCCTTCGATGTGCTGACCAACTTCCGCATCCGTTTCGGGAGGGTCGCGGCATGACGGGCAAACTCCCCTCGCTGCGCTTGGCGGTCATCTTTCTCGGCGGCGTCGTGATGGGGCTAGGCCTGTACTATCTGCTCGCCGTGGCGCAGGCATTCTGGGCCTTCGTCGTGATCGGAGTGGTTATGATGGTGGTTTTCGAACTGGCGGTTGGCGCGTCGCGGGCGGTGATCTACCGCATCGGCGCGCGCCCTGACAGCGAAGAGCCCCGTCGCCCCACCCTGCGCGGACGCGAGCGTTACGCCTCGATGGCCGGGCTCGTCATCGGCCTCGTCGGGGGCTATCTGGCCTGGGGGCCGGTTCTGTTCTGGGGACATGGAGGCACGCTATGATCGTGGGCGGCATCGACATCATCACCCTGACGGCGACTCTGATGGGCGCGTCGACCCCGGTTTTGCTAGCGGCCACCGGAGAATTGGTGGCCGAGAAATCGGGCGTGCTGAACCTCGGCGTCGAGGGGATGATGATCATGGGCGCGGTCGCGGGCTTTGCTGCCGCCGTCGCCACCGGAAGCCCGGTTCTGGGCTTCCTGATGGGGGCGATTGCCGGCGCTTTGCTGGCGACGCTCTTCGCCTTTCTGACGCAGAAGCTGCTGTCGAACCAGGTCGCGACCGGCCTTGCACTGACGCTGTTCGGACTTGGCCTGAGCGCGCTGATCGGAAAGGGCTATGAGGGCGTGCGGCCGCCCGCGACGCCGAAGATCGATTTCGGGCCGCTCTCGGATATTCCGGTGCTGGGCCGCATCCTGTTCTCGCATGACTGGATCGTTTATCTCTCGCTGATCCTCGTCGCCGTGGTCTGGTACGTGCTGCGCTCAACCCGCATGGGGCTGATCCTGCGCGCGGTGGGCGAAAGTCATGACGCAGCACATGCGTTGGGATACCGCGTCGTCGCCGTCCGCTTTGCCGCGTTGGCCTTCGGCGGGGCGCTGGCCGGTCTGGGCGGTGCCTATCTCAGCCTCGTGCGCGTGCCGCAATGGACCGAAGGCATGACCGCCGGCGCGGGCTGGATCGCGCTCGCCATCGTGGTCTTCGCAAGCTGGCGGCCGTGGCGCGTGCTGCTGGGCGCTTACCTATTCGGCGGCATCACCGCGCTGCAATTGCAGCTGCAGGCCGCGGGCTACGCGATCCCGGTGCATATCCTGTCGATGGCCCCCTACGTCATCACCATCGTGGTGCTGGTCATCCTCTCCGCCATCCACCGCCACGGCGTGCAGGCCGCCCCTGCCAGCCTCGGCAAGTCTTTCCACGCCTCGAGCTGAGGCATATCTCGAAGGGCCCCATCAAGAGGCCCGCCACCCAACTTGGAGTAACGCGATGAACCGCAGATCCTTTTTGAAAACCACCGCCGCCACGGCCGTTGTCGCGGGCGCAGGCGTCCCGGCTTTCGCCGCTGACGAGCCGCTGAAAGTCGGCTTCATCTATGTCGGCCCCGTCGGCGACATGGGGTGGTCCTACCAGCACGACCAGGGTCGTCAGGCGATCGAAGAGAAATACGGCGACAAGGTGAAAACCTCGTTCATCGAGAACGTGCCGGAAGGTCCCGATGCCGAGCGCGCGCTGACCCAGCTTGCGCTGGACGGCAACAAGCTGATCTTCGCGACCTCCTTCGGCTTCATGGACGCGGTCGTGAACGTCGCCAAGAAATTCCCCGACGTGAAATTCGAGCACGCCACCGGCTACAAGCTCGCCGACAACCTCGCGACCTATGACGCGAAGTTCTACCAAGGTCGCGCCATTCAGGGCACGATCGGCGGTCGCATGACCAAGACCAACAAGATCGGCTATATCGGCTCCTTCCCGATCCCGGAGGTCTATCAGGGCATCAACGCCGCCTACCTCGCGGCGAAGAAGGTGAACCCGGACGTCGAAATGAAAGTCGTCTGGGCCTATTCGTGGTTCGACCCGGCGAAAGAGGCCGACGCGGCCGCAGCCCTGATCGCCGATGGGGTGGACGTGCTGCTGCAGCATACCGACTCGACCGCGCCGCAGGCGAAAGCTCAGGAAGCGGGCAACGTCATCACCTTCGGTCAGGCCTCGGACATGTCGTCCTTCGCGCCGATGCCGCGCGTCTCCTCGACCATCGACAACTGGGCGCCCTATTACATCGAACGCGTCGGCGCCGTCATGGACGGCACCTGGAAATCGGAAGCCACCTGGGGCGGCATCGACAGCGGCATGGTGAAGATCGGCGAGATCTCCTCGGCGGTGCCGGACGACGTCAAGAAAGAGGCGCTGCAGCTCAAGGACGACATCGCCTCGGGCAAGGTCCATCCCTTCGCGGGTCCGCTCAACAAGCAGGACGGCAGCGAATTCCTCAAGGCAGGCGATGTCGCGACCGACGACCAGCTTCATTCGATGACCTTCTATGTCGAGGGCATTACCGCGGAACCGCCGAAGTAAGCGATTGCACGAACGAAAAGACGAAAGGGTCGGCCAGGCGCCGGCCCTTTTTTCATGCTCGCGCCGCCTCTACCCCCTTTTCATTGACCGTCATCGTTGCCGCCCCCAGGATTCAGGCGCAAAATTTGAAGTGTCGAGCAACTTGACACATTCAATAATTTGCATCTATCGGTAGATAGAGCGGTTGACGTTAGGGAGTGGGAGGAAGGCAATGGCACATATCGTGGTACTTGGCGCGGGTCTTGGCGGCGCCATCATGGCTTATGAATTGCGTGACCAGGTCCGCAAGGAAGACGAGATCACCGTCATCACCAAGGACCCGAAGTATCACTTCGTGCCCTCGAACCCCTGGGTCGCCGTCGGTTGGCGCGACCGCAAGGACATCACCGTCGATCTCGAACCGACGATGAAGAAAAAGAACATCAAGTTCATCCCGGTCGCGGCCAAGCGCCTGCATCCCGATGACAACAAGGTCGAGCTGGAGGATGGCCGCGAGGTTTCCTACGATTACATCGTGCTCGCCACCGGCCCGGAACTGGCCTTCGACGAGATCGAGGGGCTCGGCCCTGACGGCTTCACGCATTCGGTCTGTCACATCGATCACGCCGAGGAGGCCAGCACCGCCTTCAAACGCTTCTGCGAAAATCCCGGCCCGATCATCGTGGGCGCGGTGCAGGGTGCCTCGTGCTTCGGCCCGGCCTATGAATTCGCCTTCATCCTCGACACTGCGCTGCGGCGCGCGAAGATCCGCGATCAGGTGCCGATCACCTTCGTCACCTCCGAGCCCTATGTCGGCCATCTCGGTCTTGATGGCGTGGGCGACACCAAGGGCCTTCTCGAATCCGAAATGCGCAACAAGCACATGAAGTGGATGGTCTCGAGCCGTGTGAAGAAGGTCGAGGACGGCGTGATGCATGTCGAGGAAATCGCCGATGACGGCTCGATCAAGGCCGCCCACGAATTGCCGTTCAAATACGCGATGATGCTGCCACCCTTCCGTGGCATCCCGGCGGTCATGGGGCTGGACGGTCTCGTCAATCCGCGCGGCTTCGTCATCGTCGACAAGCACCAGCGCAACCCGAAATATCCGAACGTCTTCGGCATCGGCGTCGGCATCGCGATCCCGCCCATGGGGCCGACCCCGGTACCCTGCGGCGTGCCGAAAACCGGCTTCATGATCGAGTCGATGGTCACCGCCACCGCGCATAACCTAGGCAATATCGTGCGCGGCAAAGAACCCGACGAGACCGGCACCTGGAACGCGATCTGTCTGGCCGATTTCGGCGACAGTGGCATCGCTTTCGTGGCCCAGCCTCAGCTTCCGCCGCGAAACGTCAACTGGTCGAGCCAGGGCAAATGGGTCCATCTCGCCAAGATCGGGTTCGAGAAATATTTCCTGCGCAAGCTGCGCAAAGGCACCTCGGAGCCGTTCTACGAGAAGACCGCGATGAAGATGCTCGGCATCGACAAGTTGAAGGCGGTGAAGAAGACTCACTGAGCCGGGCCGGCAACCATTTCTGTTTTCAATTCACGGGGCGGGCCTGCGGGCTCGCCCCGCGCTGATTCACGCCGATGGTGGTGACGCGCCGGAACACACGCCTCCGTGAAACGTTTGGTCCCCCGATACACGGCCAGATGCCGTATGAAAGGGAGACGACATGAAGACGTTGAAGACGACCACTGCGCTCGTTGCCGGCCTTGCCGCGCTGAGCCCGGCGATCCTGCCGTTCAGTGCGCTTGCCCAGGACAGTAACACCGCCGCTGCGGAATGCGTTGCGAAAGCAGTCGCAGACGGCACCCCGATGGAGCAGGCGAAAGCCGATTGCGAGGCCAATGCGGCGAATGCCGACGGCTCCGCCGAAGCCGCCGCAGGCACCGATCCGGCGAATGCAGATGCGCCGATGTCCGACAGCGAAGCCGATCAGGCTGCGAAAGCGGCGATCGAAGGCGCAGCCCCGCCCTCCGAACAGGACCCGGCCGCGAGCAGTGACACCCCCGACGCCAGCGCGAAAGCCGCAGTCGAAGGCGGCGCGGATGTGACCACTCAATCCGGGACCACGGGCACCGATGCCAACGCCGACGCGGCCGCTGCCGCGACGACCGATACCGATACGGCCACGAATGCAGATACGTCTGCCGAGCCCGACGCCACCGCATCGACCGATGCGCAGCCCGAGGCCGCGGCGCCCGCCGAGACCGACAGTGCCGCGACCGCGAACGGCGAGGGCACGACTTCAGCCGATACGACCGCGAAGACCGACGGGTCCGCGACCGCCGCGACCGATGGCTCGACCGGCGCGACGGCTGACGGTACGACCGACGCCACGGCTGACGGTTCGACTACTGCAGACGGCCAGACGAATGCCGAGACGACGGACACCATGAGCCCCGACACCACCTCGCAGGACGCCCCTGCCCCGGTGACCGACACCACCGAAAACGCCATGCAGAACTCGGCGGATCAGCCGGAGAGCACCGCGACGGCTGAACCCGAGGCGAAACCCGCTGGCGAGACCTCGACCGATACCACCTCCGACACTCAGGTCGTGCAGGAGGGCAATGGCGGATCGGGTTCCGACGTCGAGCCGAAGGTGGTCCAGCCGAAAGAGGCGACGACCGCAGATTCGACGAACGCCGACGCGAACACCACCGATGCGGCGAGTGCTGACGCGAGTGCCGAGGCGCAAACGGATCAACAGGCGAACACGCAGGACAGCTCGACCGCCGAGGCAACGAAGCTGCTCGAGAACGCGCTGACAGACACCAAGGCCGCGATCCAGGGCGAGGCTGTGCAGAACGAGGCGCTCAACGCACCGGCCGACAGCACCGACACCACCAATGCCACCGAAGAAACGGTGACCGAGGACACTGCGCGCAGCGCCTCGGAAGACTTCTCGACCACGGTCGACGCCAAGCCCGACGCACAGGCGCAGGCCACGGCCCAGACCGATTCGACGAAGAAGAAAAAGGACGGCCTGAGCACGCTCGAAACCGCGGCGCTCTCCGGTCTCGGCGCGCTCGCCGTGGGAGCGATTCTGAACAACGGTTCGAAAGTAGCCGTGAATTCGGGCGACCGCGTCGTGGTGCAGCAGCCCGACGGATCCTATCAGTTGGTGAAGGACGATAACGCGCTTCTGCGTCAGCCCGGGTCGAAGATTCGCACGCAGGACTACGCGGACGGCTCGTCGCGCACGATCGTGACCAAGCCGGACGGCAGCCAGATCGTCACCGTCTATGACGCGCAGCGCCGAATCCTCAAGCGGACGCTGGTCCAGCCCGACGGGACGCAATACCTGCTGGTCAATGACGCGCAGGGCGCAGACCCTGTAGATATCTCGGCGCTCCCCAAGCCCAAGCCCGTCGCGACGGTGTCTTCCAGCAACGAACAGGCACTGCGCGAAGCGCTGACCCGCCAGAGTGGCGTCGACCGTACCTTCACGCTTTCGCAGGTGCGCAACATCACCCCGGTCCGCGAACTCGCGCCCGCAATTACGGTCGAGAACATCAACTTCGAGACTGGTTCGGCAGCGATCCAGCCGGATCAAGCGCAGGCCCTCTCGGCTCTGGGACAGGCGATCCAACAGCGCATCGACGAGAACCCGCGTGAGCTGTTCCTCGTGGAAGGCCATACCGACGCCGTCGGCAGCGCCGCCTACAACCTTGCGCTCTCGGACCGTCGCGCGGAATCGGTGGCGCTGGCACTGAGCGAGTATTTCGACGTGCCCGCCGAGAACCTCGTGGTGCAGGGCTATGGCGAACAGGACCTGAAAGTGCAGACCGAAGGCCCCTCGGAAGCCAACCGCCGTGCCGTCGTGCGCCGGATCACCGATCTTCTGCGCACCGCCTCGAACTGAGGTTGAGCCAGAGACAAAAGCAAAGGGCGCCCCGCGGGGCGCCCTTTTCGCATCTCTCCCGAAAGAGGGGAGTAGTGGTGGCGAGGGGGGGACTTGAACCCCCGACCCCACGATTATGAGTCGTGTGCTCTAACCAGCTGAGCTACCTAGCCACTGGGGGGCTAACTAGGCAAAGCGGATCGTCCAGTCAAGGACGTTTTGCGGGAAAATTGCCCCCATTTCGCTGCGGCATATTGGGAATTGGCGAAGCCGCGCGCAAAGGCTAGGCAGGAGGAGAAAAGGAGAGACCATGCACGCCGCCCCTGCCCTGCCCCTCACACGCGATATCGTTCTGATCGGGGGCGGTCATACCCACGCGCTGGTGCTGCGGATGTGGGGGATGAAGCCGCTTCCGGGCGTGCGGCTGACGGTGATCAACCCCGCGCCTTCCGCCGCCTATTCGGGGATGCTGCCGGGCCATGTGGCAGGGCATTACACGCGCGACGAGTTGCAGCTAGATCTGGTGAAGCTCGCAAGACATGCTGGCGCGCGGCTGGTTCTGGGCCGCGCGACGGGAATCGATCGGGCCCGGCGGCTGATCGAGGTGCCGGGGCGTGCACCCATCGCCTATGACGTGGCCTCGATCGATATCGGGATCACGGCCGAGATGCCGCAGCTGCCGGGATTTCGCGAGCATGTCGTGCCCGCGAAACCGCTCGACGCTTTCGCCGATGCCTGGGACGCCTTCGCCGCCAATCCGCCCGAGTCGCCAAAGATCGCCGTGGTCGGCGGCGGCGTGGCGGGCGTGGAGCTTGCAATGGCCTGTGCACACCGTCTGCCACAGGCCCAGGTAACGGTCTATGAGGCCGCCCCCGAGGCGTTGCGCGCGCTCGGCACCGGCGCCCGGAACGCGATGCTGAAACACTGCGCACGGCTCGGCGTGAAGATCGAGACCGACGCGGCGCTGATCGGGGCGAGAAAAGGGCGGCTCCTTCTGGAAGGCGACCGCACAGCCGAGGCCGATTTCATCATCGGTACGGGGTCCACGAAACCCGCCGACTGGCTACCCGAAACCGGACTCGATCTGACCGACGGTTTCGTCACGGTCGGCCCGACGCTGCAAAGCTCGGACCCCGCGATCTTCGCCGCAGGCGACATCGCCCATCTCAGCCACGCGCCGCGTCCCAAGGCAGGGGTCTATGCGGTGCGCGAGGCCAAGCCGCTGTTCGCAAACCTGCGCGCTGCCGCTTCGGGCGGAGAGATGAAGACCTATCAGCCGCAGCGCGATTATCTGAAACTGATCTCCGCAGGCGGCAAGCTGGCGGTGGCCGATAAATGGGGGCTGCCATTGAACGGCGCGTGGCTCTGGCACTGGAAGAACCGGATTGACCGCAAGTTCATGACGAAGGTCCTAGATCTGCCCGCGATGCCGACACCACCCCTGCCACGCGAGCACGCGCTGGGGATCGCCGAGGTGCTGGGCAGCAAACCGATGTGCGGCGGCTGCGGCGCGAAGCTGGGCGGTCAGGCGCTGCGCGAGGCGCTATCTGACTTGCCCGCACCTGCACGCGCGGATGTGCTGAGCGGTCCGGGCGACGATGCCGCCGTTCTGTCCTGCGGCTCGCAAGCACAGGTCTTCACCACCGATCACGTCCGCGCCTTCACCGAAGATCCCTGGCTTCTGGGCCGGATCGTCGCGCTGCATGCGATGAGCGACGCCTGGGCGATGGGCGCGGCACCGCAGGCGGCCTTGGCGCAGGTCACACTGCCTCGCCAGTCCGAGGAACTGGGCGCGCGGGCCCTGCGCGAGATGCTGGGTGCCGCGTCGGAGGCGTTCCGCCAAGCGGGCTGCGATCTCGTCGGCGGGCATACCTCGATGGGCGCGGAGCTGACACTCGGCTTCACCGTGACCGGGCTGGCAGAGCGACCGCTGGGCCAAGACCGAGCGCGTCCGGGTGAGGCACTGATCCTGACCAAGGCGCTTGGAACGGGCGTGATCCTCGCCGCCGAGATGGCGAAGCATGCTCCCGGCGACGTGGTGGCAGGCGCGCTGGAGAGCATGGCCCGCAGTTCCGCCGACGCCTCCGCGATCCTCGCGCCCGTGGCCTCTGCGATGACGGATGTAACGGGGTTTGGTCTCGCAGGGCATCTGCTGGGACTATGCGAGGCGTCGGCTGTCTCGGCAGAGCTGGGCCTTGACGCGATCCCGCTGCTGGAGGGCGCCGAAGCTTTGGCGGAAGCGGGCGAACACTCGACGCTCCTGCCGCAAAACATCGCCAATTGCGCGGGCCGGATGACCGCGCCGCCGGGGCCGCGTACGGAGTTGTTGCACGATCCGCAGACCTCGGGTGGCTTGCTGGCGAGCGTGCCGGAGGCGCAGACGGCGGAGGTGTTGGCAAAGCTGGAAGCGGCAGGCTACCGCGCCGCGCGGATCGGGTCGATTGCGGACGGCCCGGCGTTCCTGCGGGTGCGGTGAGAGACGGGACGCGCCCGACCCTTGGGGGGGCGCTTTGACCGGCAGGTGGCTTGGCGCTTTATCTCGCAAGTCCGGAAGACATGCCTACTCGCGATGACATTGCCAATGCGCGCTCCCGGGGGGAAGGGTCGGGCGCGGCCCGGACAGATCGCCCGCGCCAATGGCTCACGCCCCTTAGCGCTCCGCCATCTCCTGCGCCTCTCTTACCACCTGCGCAGCTATCCCCTCGATCGCCTCCGGCGCGAGACTCTCAGCCTCGATCACCCGCTCCTGCTCCACATGACGCGCGCGGTGTTTCTCGTAGCGTGGATCATAATGGTCGCGCATCAATTCGCCCGCCAGCGCCGCATATTCACCGGCCTGCGCCTGTGCCTGCCATGCCGCGACCCGCTCTGCGGGCTGGAAGGGCCGCAACTGATCGAGCACCCCAAGCAGACGATCCGGGTCCGCCGTGATATCCGCATAGGCCCGCGCCAGATACTCCGCGCGCTCCGCCAGCGGCGCCCTGACCCGCACACGCGGCGCGTCCTTGATCGCAGCCCAGATCCCGCTCGGCAGTTGGAGATCGCCAATCTTTGAGCTTTCCGCCTCCAGCAGCACCGGTCGCGCCGGGTCGAGCGCCGCGATCTCCATGATCAGCCGGGTCTCGAAATCCTTCTGGCTCGACTGCCCGCCCTCCATCGCCCCGAAGAGAGAACCGCGATGATTGGCCAGCCCCTCCAGATCGATCACCTGCGCGCCCTGTGCCCGTGCCGCTTTCAGAATGTCGGTCTTCGCGGTTCCGGTATTGCCGTCGAGCACCACCACCGGACAGGGCATCGCCGCCTGTCCAGCCTCCACCACCAGCGACCGGAACGCCTTGTAGCCGCCCTCGACCAGCTCCACGCGCCAGCCGACCTGCTTCAGGATCGTCGCAAAAGAGCCCGAGCGCTGTCCGCCGCGCCAGCAATAGACCAGCGGACGCCAGCCGCCTTCCTTGTCAGCCAGCGGACCCTGTAAATGTTTGGCTGCATTCTGTGCCACCAGCGCCGCACCGATCTTGCGCGCGTCGAAGGGCGCGACCTGTTTGTAGATCGTGCCGACGCGGGCGCGCTCCTCATCGTCGAGCACGGGCAGGTTGATGGCGCCGGGGATATGATCCTCGGCGAATTCCGAAGGCGAGCGCACATCGATGATCGTGTCGAAATCGAGCGCGGCGACCTCGGCAATCGAGGTAAGTTTCATCAGTAGACAGTAACCTGCGTGCCGACGGGAACGCTGTTGAACAGCTCGATGACGTGATCGTTCACCATCCGGATGCAGCCGTTCGAGACCGCATGCCCGATCGACCGCGGCTCGGTCGTGCCGTGGATGCGGATCGCCGTGTCATGCCCATTCTGATAGAGATACATCGCCCGCGCGCCGAGCGGGTTCTCCGGCCCACCTTTCATGCCGTCGGCGTATTTCTTGTAGGCCCGGTTACGCTCGATCATCTCTGGCGTCGGGGTCCAGCTCGGCCATTTGACCTTGCGCGCTACCGTCGCCTTGCCGCGGAATGTCAGTTCCGCCTTGCCGACCGCCACGCCGTATCGCATCGCAACGCCCGGCGCGATGATGTGATAGAGGAAGAACTTGTCGGAAACGATGATGATCGAGCCCACCGGCAGATCCGGCTTCACCGCCACTTTCGTCGGGTAATATTGCGAGCCGATCGGCCAGCGCTTGGCCGGTCCGGTCTCGACGCTTTGCGCAGGTTCGGTTGCGGCAAAGGCGGGCAGGCTTGCGAAGGGCAAGGCGGCCAACGAAAGAAGAAAGGCGCGGCGATCCATCTCAAACTCCTGCAAATCCCGTGGCTTCATTCAAGAAAAGCCAAGGGCGAGGCTAGCAAAGCCGCCCCACCCTCTCAAGATTTGGTCTCGGGTCCGGAAAAGACCAGCGCCAATCGTTGCCGCTTTGTCGATTACTTACCGAAAGCGCAGCCCGATTTGACACCGAACTTGCCGAAGATCATTGCAGCCGGGCAGAAACCGGTGAAGGCCGATTGCAGCAGGTTCGCGCCGATGAAGGCAGTAAACCAGAGCCAATACATCGAGACATAAACGGCCAGCAGCAGCGAGATCAGGATCATCACGCCAGCAAAGGCAAAAATCGCACGGTCGAGGTTCATTCGAGGGTACTCCACGAAAAGGTTACGTTAAGACAGAATATAGCATCTCCTCAAGACAAATTCAATTGCTTGCATATGTCTAGCGACGCTTGACCGCAGCCCCGCGGGATCAGATAACGTCCCATGAGCGAAGCCACTTTCATAATCGACGCCATGCATTGCGGGGCCTGCACCGGTCGGGTCGAACGCGCGCTGATGGCACAACCCGGCGTTCAAAACGCCTCGGCCAACCTGATGGCGCGCAGCGCCCATGTCGAATTCGACGGGCCCGCCGACCTCGAGAGCCTCAAAACTGCGCTCGATCAGGCCGGCTATCCGGGCCGTCTGAAAGAGGAGATGGCCAGTGGCCCCAGCGCCGCCGAACGCCAGTTACAAGAGGCGCGCCAGCTCCGGCGGCAGTTCCTGACCGCGCTCGCGCTGACCGCCCCGGTCTTCGTGCTCGCGATGGGCGCGCATATGATCCCCGGCATGCATCACCTGATCGCCAGCACGATCGGGATCGAAGCAAGCTGGTGGGTGCAGATGATCCTTACCGCGCTGGTGCTGGCCTTCCCAGGCCGCGTCTTCCTCCGCATCGGCGTCCCCGCCCTGCTGCGCGGCGCGCCCGAGATGAATTCGCTCGTCGCGATGGGCTCGCTCGCCGCGTTTGTCTATTCCGCCCTCGTCACGCTTGCCCCCGGCGTTCTGCCGGAGGCCGCGCGCGGCGTCTATTTCGAGGCGGCGGCGACCATCGTCACGCTGATCCTGCTGGGTCGCTGGCTTGAAGCGCGCGCCAAGGGCCGGGCCGGCGAGGCGATATCGCGGCTGATCGGTCTGCAACCCAAGACCGCGCGTGTGCAGACCGAAAACGGGGTGGAGGAACGGCCGATCGAGGAACTCGTGCCCGGCGACATTCTTCTGCTTGCACCCGGCGAACGAGTCGCGCTCGACGGGGTAATCGCCGAAGGCGCGGGGCATATCGACGAGAGCATGCTGACGGGCGAGCCCGTGCCCGTCGCGAAATCCGAAGGCGATCCGATCACCGGCGGAACGGTGAATGGCGAATCCGCGCTGAGCTACCGCGTCACCGCAACCGGCGGCGACACCGTCCTGTCGCGGATCATCGCGATGGTCGAAGCTGCGCAGGGAGCGAAACTGCCGGTGCAGGCACTGGTCGACAAAGTCACCCGCGTCTTCGTGCCCGTGGTGATGGCGCTGTCGCTCCTGACCTTCGCGATCTGGATGATCGCCGGGATGGGTTTCTCGCACGCCTTCGTCGCCGCAATCTCGGTGATGATCATCGCCTGCCCCTGCGCGATGGGGCTGGCGACACCGGTCTCGATCCTCGTGGGCACCGGACGCGGCGCCGAGCTGGGCCTGCTCTTCCGCCGTGGCGACGCGCTGCAACGCCTCTCGGAAGTCGCGGTCGTGGGCTTCGACAAGACCGGGACGCTGACCGAAGGCCACCCCGCCCTGACCGATCTCGAGCCGCTCGCCGACCTGCCCGAGGCGGAAATCCTCGCGCTCGCGGCAGGCGCCGAGGCGCGCTCGGAACATCCGCTGGCCCGGGCGATCCTTGCCGAGGCCGAAGCGCGCGGCATTACCCATGCACCGGTCAAACGCGTCAAGGCGCTGTCCGGCAAGGGGCTGCGCGCGCAGGCCGAAGGCGCGAAGCTCTGGATCGGCAATGCCGGCGCGATGGCAGAGGCCGGAGCCGATATCACGCCCTATGCCGAACGTGCGAAGGCGCTGGCCGCGAAAGGCCGCACCCCGGTGTGGATGTCGCTCGACGACCGGCCAGTCGCGCTGATGGCGCTGTCGGACCCGATCAAGACAGAGGCGCGCGAAGCGATCGACGCTCTGCACAAGGCGGGCAAGCAGGTGGCGATGGTCACCGGCGACACGCGCGTCACCGCGGAAGCCGTGGGCCACGATCTTGGCATCGACCGGATCGAGGCCGAGGTGCTGCCCGACGGCAAGCGCGATGCAGTCGAGAGCCTGCGCCAGATCGGACCGGTCGCCTTCGTGGGCGACGGCATCAATGACGCCCCTGCGCTGGCGGCCGCCGATGTGGGCCTCGCGATCGGCACCGGCACCGATGTCGCCATCGAGGCCGCCGAGGTCGTGCTGATGCGCGGCGATCCGAACGGCGTCGCGATGGCGCTGGAACTGTCGCGCGCGGTGATGCGCAATATCCGGCAGAACCTGTTCTGGGCATTCGCCTATAACGTCGCGCTGATCCCGGTCGCGATGGGCATCCTCGTGCCCTTCGGCGGACCCGGCCTGTCCCCGATGCTGGCGGCGGGCGCGATGGCCTTCTCCTCGGTCTTCGTGGTCACCAACGCGCTGCGCCTGCGCCGCGCCCTGCGGTGATCCGGGCGTGGATCGGCAAGAGCGCGCCGAGGCCGGAACTCCACCCTTCCCAAGCGGCAAGGAGGGCGCTTAGCTGCGGAAGACCTCGATTGGAGCGCCCGCATGCTGACTCGTCGCCTCTTCCTGCTCTCGCTCAGCGCCCTCGCGGCCTGCGGCGGCTCACCACGCCCGATGGCGAAACCCGCTTATGCGCTGCCGCTCCACCGCAACGAGACGCCGGAAATCCGCGCCCTGATCAACCGCTACTCGGACCACTACGGCGTTCCGCGCACCCTGACCCACCGAGTCATCCAGCGCGAGAGCCGTTACCGCGCCGATGCCCGCAACGGCCCCTATTACGGGCTGATGCAGATCCTGCCGCAAACCGCGCGCGGCATGGGCTTTCGCGGCAAGCCGCATGACCTGCTCGACCCTTCGACGAACCTGAAATACGCCGTGAAATACCTGCGCGGCGCATGGCTGGTCTCGGACGGCTCTGAAGATCGCGCGGTCAAATGGTATTCGCGCGGCTATTATTACGAGGCCAAGCGGCGCGGCCTGCTCCGGGAAACCGGTCTGCGCTGACCCGCGACCTGCGCGTCCTCGAACTGAGGGACGCTCCGCGGGGGATATTTGCGCCAAGGCGAAGCAAAACGCTCTCTCTTCGGCTTGGCCGAAATATCCCCGCCGGAGGCATCCGGCCTTTCCACGCAAAGCTGCCCTCACTCAGGCGCGCGCAACACCCCGGCAGGCCGGGCCGCAAGCGGGCGCAAAGCGAAGACCAGACCCGCGAGCAGCGTCGCGATCACACCGCCCGCCACGATCAGAAGCGCAGGCATCGGGGCGAAATGGAACTCCGCGCCCATCACCAGATCGACCACGGCCCAGCCCGCGAGCCCACCGAACAGGATCGCGACCAATCCCGCCGCCGCGCCCATCAGCGCAGAGCGCAGCGCGAAGCTCGCTAGGATAGCGCTGCGCGTGGCGCCGAGCGTCTTGAGCATCGCAGCCTCCCAGGCCCGCTCGCGCTCGCCCGCCGCTGCCGCCCCGATCAGGACGACGAAGCCGGTGAGCAGCGTCACACCCGCGGCCAGCGAGGTCGCCCGGGCGATGGCCGAGAGCGCATCGGTCACGCGCTGCAGGGCGTCGCGCACGCGGATCGCGGTGATATTGGGGAAGCGTTCCGCCAGATCGCGCATCACCTGCGCCTCGGCGCTTGGCGGCGCGTAGATCGTGGCGAGCCAGGTATGGGGCGCACCGCGCAGCGCCGCGGGATCGAGCGTGAGGACGAAACCGATCCCGCCGGTCGAGAAATCCACATCGCGGAACGAGGTCACCTTCGCGGTGATGTCGCGCCCGAGGATGTTCACCGTGATCGTATCGCCGAGCTTCAGGCCGATCTCCTGCGCCTCCTTGGCCGAGAAGCTGGCCAGCGGCGGGCCGTTATAGTCCTTCGGCCACCACTCGCCCGCGGTGATCTTCTCGCGCGGGGTCTCGGCATAGGTCACGCCGCGATCGCCGCGCAGCACCCAATGCTCGCCATGCGTCTTGCGCGCATCCTCGCCGTTGATCTTGGTGATCACGCCGCGCAACATCGGCACGCTCTCGACCTTCGTGACTGCAGGCATGTCAGCCAGCAGGTCGGTGAAGGGCTGGATCTGGTCGGGCTGGATATCGATCACGAAATAGGCCGGAGCGACCTTCGGCAGATCGCGGTCGATCGCACCGCGCAAGCCGCTGTCGACTTGTCCCACGGCGGCCAGAACCGAGAGGCCGAGGCCGAGCGACAGGATGACCGAGCGCGCTTCGGAGCGCGGCCCGCCGATAGCGGCAAGGGCTGCGCGCAGCACGGGGCGGCCCCGGGCACGGTGCTGGGCGCGACGCGCGAGCCAGCGGATCAGGCTGGCGGAGAGCGTGAGGATCAGAAGCGCCACGGCGATGCCGCCGAGGCTAGCCAGCGTCAAGGTCCAAAGGCCCGAGAACCACGCCGAGACGGTGACGATGATCGTCAGAAGCGCTGCCGTCAGCAGAAGCGTGGGCCAGCCCGGCAGGCGGCGGCCTGCGCCGGTGTCGCGGTAAAGCGTCGCCGCGCGCATCTTCGACATGCGCGAGAGCGGCCAGAGCGCAAACAGCATCGCGACCAATGCGCCGTAGAGCGCGGCCTCGCCCAGCGGGCCGGGATCGAGGCCGATCTCGACCGGCAGTGGTAGCGCGCGTTCGATCAGCCCGGATGCGCCGAGTACGAGACCGGCACCAAGGACGAGCCCGGCGAGAATGCCCGCGAGGCCGAGGGCTGCGAGCTGCAGCAGAAACGCCGCGCGGATCGTGCCTCCGGTCGCGCCGAGCGCGCGCAGGGTCGCGATGGTGGGCGCTTTGCGTTCGATCCACGCAGCGACCGTGGCGGAGATGCCGACCCCGCCTACGGCCAGCCCGGCAAGCCCGACCAGCACGAGGAAAGAGCCCAGCCGCTGCACGAAACGCTCCGCCCCCGGCGCGGCCCGGCGGCGGTCGGACCAGCGCATACCTGCACCGTCGAACCGGGTCTCGGCCTGCTGTTTCAGCGTGGCGAGGTCGGTGTCTGGCGGTAGCGTCGCGCGGTATTTCGTCTCGAAGAGCGAGCCGGGCGACAGCAGCGGCGTGTTCTCGATGGCCGACAGAGAGACGATGGAATGCGGACCGAGGCCCATCCCCGTCCCGGTCGAATCCGGCTCGCGCACGATCCGCGCCATCATCACGAAATCCTGCCCGCCCAGCTGCACCTTATCACCAGAGCTCAGGCCCAGACGGTCAGCGAGGATCGGATCGAGGAAAATCCCCGGCAAGCCGCCCTGCCCCGTCAACGCGTCAGGCGCGACGGGCGGATCAAGCTGCAGCTTGCCGGTCAGCGGATAGGCCCCGTCCACCGCCTTCACCTGCGTCAGCGCGCGGTCGGCGGGATCGGTGCCGGTCGAAAGCATCGAGCGGAAGTCGATCACCTCCGAGACCGCCGTGGCGCGGTCGGTGATCCATTGCAGCTCCTCGGGCTTGGCGCGGCGATAGGTGAATTCGTATTGCGCGTCGCCCCCCAGCAGAACCGCGCCCTGATCCGACAGCGCACGTTCGATCGCGGAGCGCACCAGACCGACCGAGGCGATCGCCGCAACGCCCAGCATGAGGCAGAGCAACATCACCCAGAAGCCGCGAATGCCGCCGCGCAGCTCGCGCCGGGCGATGGAGAGCGCGAGGCTCATGCGGGGGTGCCCGTTGCAATGTGATCGCCCACGACTTCTCCATCACGCAGCTCCACGATCCGGTCGCAGCGCGAGGCCAGTTCAGGCGCGTGGGTCACCAGCACCAACGTCGCGCCGTGTTTCTCCTGCAGGCCGAAAAGCAGCTCGATGATCGTCTCGCCCGTGGCGCTGTCGAGATTGCCGGTGGGTTCATCCGCCAGCAGGATCGCAGGTCGCGGCGCGACCGCGCGGGCCAGCGCCACGCGCTGCTGCTCGCCGCCCGACATCTGGCTGGGATAATGGTCGAGCCTATGCGCCAGCCCGACGGCCTCCAGCTCTGCCGCGGCGCGCTCGAACGGGCGCTCCACGCCTGCGATTTCCAGCGGCATCGCGACGTTTTCCAGCGCCGTCATCGTCGGGATGAGGTGGAAGCTTTGGAAAACCACCCCCATATTACCCCGACGAAACCGCGCCAGCGCATCCTCGGACAGCTTCGAGAGATCGTGACCCAAAGCGGTGACAGACCCCGAGGTGGCGCGTTCCAGCCCACCCATCAGCATGAGGAGCGACGATTTGCCCGATCCAGACGGCCCCGTAAGCCCGACGCTTTCCCCTTTCGCGATGCTGAGGTCGATCCCGTTGAGGATCTCGACCGGGCCGGTATTGCCGTCGAGCGCGAGCCGCGCGTCTTTCAACTCAAGGATCGTTTCACTCATGCGCCGTCTTTCTTTTGCTTCAAAGGGATATGGGCCGCGCATGGGGATACGCAAGCGGATCGCGGCCGGTTTTATCGCCGCAGGGCTGGCTCTGAGCGCTGTGCCCGCGATGGCGGAGGTGTCGATCCTCGCGCTCGGGGACTCGCTGACCCAAGGCTACGGGCTCGATAATCCGACCGACGGGCTGGTCCCGCAGCTGCAAGGCTGGCTGCGCGATCACGGGCAGGATGTCAGCGTCATCAATGGCGGCGTCTCCGGCGATACGACGGCGGGCGGGCTGTCGCGGATCGACTGGCTCCTGACGCCGCAGCCCGATGCGGTGATCGTGGCTCTGGGCGGCAACGACCTGCTGCGGGGGTTGCCCCCGGAACAGGCGCGCGCGAACCTCGACGGCATCCTCGCGAAACTGCAGGCGAAGGACATTCCGGCACTGCTGGCAGGCCTTCCCGCACCTGGGAATTTCGGCCCGAAATACCAGAAGGATTTCGACGCGATCTATCCCGACCTGGCGAAGAAATACGATGCGGTTCTGGTGCCCAACCTGCTCGCCCCGATCACGGAGACTTCGATCGAGGAGCGCGCGAAGGCCAACCTGATGCAGCCCGACAATATCCACCCCTCGCCTGCCGGCGTGAAAAAGGTGGTGGCGGCGCTGGGGCCGAAGGTGCTGGAGCTTCTGGCAAAGGTGAAGCCAGGGAGCTGAGCGCTCAGCTCTCCTCTTCTGGATAAGCCGCCTTGCAGGCTGCGATCTGCGCCTCGGCGGCCTTCGACAGTTCCGCCTGCCGCTTCAACAGAGCCTCAAGTTTGCGCTTTTCGATTACCGGATCTATCGGGATCGGGCGCTGGCGCGTGACCGTGTAATCCTCGAGGCACATGCGCGGCTTCTGGATCACCTTGTCGCCCTTGGTGATCGTGTCGTAGCCACAGATTTCCCACCGGCTCGACGTGGTCTCGTAGCTCTGCCACGCATAGCCGCGCGCGAGATTGCCCTGCACCTCGCTGACCAGATCGGTGACGCGGCGCAGTTCGGTCGTGGATTGCCGGATACAGCGCTCCTGCGGGGTGCCGCAGGCGGCGAGCAGGACGAGCGGGATCAGCATCAGGGCGTGGCGCATGGGCGGTCTCCTTCGCGTTCAGCCTACGCCCGCTTCCGCCCGCGATCAATCGCGCCCTTCCCGCACTCGCCCACGCCTGCTAAGGATCACGCCAGAGATTTGGGAGGCCCGACGCATGACAGACACGGTTGAGGATTTCGACGCCCGCAAGGGCCGCGCGAGCCAATGGTTCTCGGACCTGCGCGACCGGATCGTGGCGGCGTTCGAGGGGCTGGAGGACAGTCATACCGAAGGTCCGCTGTCCGAGCAGGCGCCGGGTCGCTTCGAAGTCACCCCGACCGAGCGCAAGGGCCCCGCGGGCGAGGACCACGGCGGCGGCAAGATGAGCGTGATGCGCGGCGGTCGCGTCTTCGAAAAGGTCGGCGTGAACATCTCCACCGTCTGGGGCGAACTGGCCCCCCGCGCGCAAAAGGCGATGGCCGCGCGCGGCGTGCCGGGGATGGAGGAAGACCCGCGTTTCTGGGCCGCAGGCATTTCGCTGGTCGCGCATATGCAGAACCCGCATTGCCCCGCCGTGCACATGAATACCCGGATGTTCTGGACGCCCGGCGCGTGGTGGTTCGGCGGCGGCGCGGACCTCAATCCGTGTCTTGAGTATGACGAGGACACCGCGCATTTCCACGCCGAGATGCAGGCCGCCTGCGACGCTCATGACAAGACCTATTACGACCATTTCAAAGCCTGGGCGGACGAGTATTTCTTCATCCCCCATCGCGGCCGCGCGCGTGGCGTCGGCGGCATCTTCTACGACGATCTGAACACCGATGAGTGGGAGGACGATTTCGCCTTCACCCAATCGGTGGGCGCGGCCTTCCTGCCCGCCTTCCAGCCGCTGATCGAGAAACGCCGCGTGCAGGACTGGTCCGAAGAGGACCGCGAAGCCCAGCTGCGTCATCGCGGGCTCTATGCCGAATATAACCTCGTCTATGATCGGGGCACGAAATTCGGGTTGGAAACCGGCCACAATGCGGATGCGGTCCTGATGAGCCTGCCGCCCGTCGCGAAGTGGTATTGAAGGGCTGATGGCCTCATGGGCGCGAGGTGGAGGGGCGCTGCCCCACCCGCGCGCAGGCACGTAAACGGAAAGAAAAGAGGGGCGCTGCCCCTCTTCGCTTACGCGAATTCACCCCGGGATATTTTTGCCAAGAGGAAGAGATAGTTGCGCGCCCGAATACTCGGACGCGCGCGCTCTCGGTCGAAATCGCGTGTCAACCGTTGCGGATCGTCTCGACCATCAGCGCCACGTTCTCCGGATCGGCATCGGGAGTGATCCCGTGACCGAGATTGAAGATATGCGGCCCCTTGCTGAAGGCCTGCACCACGTGGCGGGTCTCGTCGATCAGCGCCTGACCTCCGGTGACCATATGCGAGGATGCGAGGTTGCCCTGTACGCAGCCCGACACCTGGACATGCTCTGCACCCCATTCCGGTGTCACCGAATTGTCGAGAGCGACGCAATCGGCGCCGGTCTTCTGATGGAAGCCGATATAGCCCTCGCCCGCCTCGCGCGGGAAGGCGATGACCGGCAGACCCGGGAAACGCGCTTTCATCTCGGCGATGATCTTGCGCGCCGGTTCGACGGCGAAGTCCTCGAAATCCTGGCCCTTGAGCGAGCCCGCCCAGCTGTCGAAGATCTTCACGACTTCGGCCCCGGCTTCGACCTGTTTCGAAAGGTATTCGATGGTCGAGACGGTCAGCAGGTCGATGATTTTCACGAAGGTCTCGCGGTCTTCGGCCTTCAGCGCATGCGCCGGACCCTGATCCTTCGTGCCACGCCCCGCGATCATGTAGGTCGCGACGGTCCACGGTGCGCCGGCGAAACCGATCAGAGTGGTCTCTTTCGGCAGTTCTTCCGAGAGGATCGAGACCGTCTCATAGACCGGATTCAGCGTCTCGTGGATGTCGTCCTTGGTCTTGAGCTTGGCGAAATCGTCGGCCCCGGTGATCGTCGAGAGGCGCGGACCCTCGCCTGTCACGAACCACAAATCGGCGCCCAGAGCCTGCGGCAGGAGCAGGATGTCGGCGAACAGGATCGCCGCGTCGAAGCCGTAGCGGCGGATCGGCTGCAACGTCACCTCGGCGGCCAGTTCGGGGGTGTAGCACAGCGACAGGAAATCGCCCGCCTTCGCCCGCGTCGCGCGATATTCCGGCAGGTAGCGCCCCGCCTGCCGCATCATCCAGACCGGAGGGGTCGGCAGCACTTCGCCTTTCAAAGCTCGCAGGATCGTCTTGTCGGTCATTCTGGCGCCTCCTCTTTGCCCCCTTCGACGCGACCTGTGGCGTCATGTCAAGCGCGGGGCTTCTTGCAAGGTCCATCTGTCGCGGATATTCCGGGGCCATGACACAGATGCCCGATGCGAAATCCCCGCTCAAGATCGGCACCCGCGGCTCGCCGCTGGCGCTGGCGCAGGCCTATGAGACCCGTGACCGGCTGATGGCCGCGCATGGCCTGCCCGAAGACGCTTTCGAGGTCGTGGTGATCAAGACCACGGGCGACGACCGGGCGATGATCGCAGCGGACAAACCGCTCAAGGAGATCGGCAACAAGGGCCTGTTCACGAAGGAAATCGAAGAGGCGATGGTCGATGGCCGCATCGATATCGCCGTGCATTCGATGAAGGACATGCCGACCGAGCAGCCCGAGGGACTGGTGCTCGATTGCTATCTGCCGCGCGAAGACGTGCGCGATGCCTTCGTCAGCTTGGAATACGACTCGATCATGGCCCTGCCCGAAGGGGCGACGGTCGGCACCTCCAGCCTGCGTCGCCGGGCGCAGCTTGCCCACGTGCGACCCGATCTGAAGCTGGTCGAGTTTCGCGGCAATGTGCAGACCCGGCTGAAGAAGCTGGCGGACGGTGTCGCGGCTGCGAGCTTCCTCGCCTATGCGGGGCTGCGGCGTCTGGGGATGGAGGACTCGGCGCGCGGGCCCATCGCCCCCGAAGAGATGCTGCCGGCTGTCGCACAGGGCGCGATCGGGATCGAGCGCCGGATGGCCGATGCTCGCGCCGAGGCCCTTCTGGCCCCGATCCATGATCTGGTGACCGAGCAGCGCCTGCTGGCGGAACGCGCATTCCTCGCGACGCTGGACGGCTCCTGCGAGACACCGATCGCCGGGCTCGCACTGATCGAGGGCGACCGGCTCTGGCTGCGCGGTCAGATCCTACGTCCCGACGGCTCCGAGGCGCTCGCGGGCGAACGCTGGGGCAATATCGACGAGGGCGCCGCGATGGGCGAACACCTCGCGCGCGATCTACTGTCTCAGGCGGGCGAAGGCTTCTTCGACTGGCGCTGAGCACTCAGCACAGAAGCTGACCCGCCGCGCGGCGCTCGAGCGCCCGCTCCATCTCGGGGATTTCGCCATCGCCGAAGCCGCGCAAGGCGAGGCGTTCCAGCGGGCTGATATCGCACCAGAGGTTTTTCAGCACCTTGTCGCGGCGCTTGCGCGGCACCTCGGCCAGACGCATTTCATAGATCTCGTCGGCCGCCGCCAGAAGACGCGGATGCAGGTTCTCGAGCAGCGGTTCGAAAGCGATGCGGGCGGATTTGGCGTTGCGGAGCCGCAGGATCGCCCCCTCGCCGACGGTCATCGTCTGGATCAGAGTCCAGTCCAGCACATCGGCTGCCCGGTGCGGCGGGATCGGGGCGTGACCGCTAAGGCCATAGGTCAGACAGAGCACATCGCGCTCGTCCCGTGGCATCGCCAGCACGACGCGGGCGCAATCCTGTTCCAAGGCAGTTTCGGCATCCTCCAGCCGCCCGAGGCGCGGTGTCGACACCTGCGATGGCGGCACCTCCGCGCGGACGAAGATATTGCGGATCACATTATCGAACTTCAGTGCGATATGACGCGAGAGCATGACACTTCCTTTTACATATACAACCTCTCCGCCCTGTCTTCTGAACGAGCTTTGCGGCACCGCCGTTCCCTCCCGAGAGCGGTTTTCCGCCGGGCTTTTCGCTAAGTCTTTGTAGGTCCACGAGGAAGGCTTGACGCCTCCCTCTTGCACTTGGTCGCCCGAAAGCGCAAAGCGGCGCCATGCTGCGCCCGATCCGCCTTGTCCTGTCCGATCCCGCCCTGCGCCTCGCCGCCGTGCTGCTCGTGCTGTTCGGCGCCCATGCGGCGACGATGGGGCCCTATGTCTCGGCGCTGGCGATCAAGGTGTTCGGCCTGTCGGATCGCGCCTATTCGGGAGTGCTGATGGTCGCCTCGGTGCTGTCGGTCTCGGCCTCGGTCGGACTTGGCATCCTCGCCGATCAGCGCGCGAACCGCCGGGCCATCGCACTTGGCACCTCGGCGATGCTGATCGCGGGCTCGGGGCTGGTGCTGGCGGGCGACAACTGGGTGGTCTTCGTGATCGCCAACGCGCTGATCCTGCCGCTCTCGGCGTCGATCTTCGGGCAGCTTTTCGCGCTGTCCCGTCTGGCGGCCTCGACCCATCCGGCAGAGGACCGACCCGCGATCCTCTCGACCCTGCGGGCACTTTTCGCGCTGCCTTGGGTCGTGGTGCTGCCGATCTGGTCGGTGATCTTCGATCAGGGGGCGGAGCTGACCTCGATCTACCCGGTGACGCTGACCCTCGGGGCCACGATCCTCTCGCTGACCTTCCTCTTCTGGCCGCGTGACGGGGCGACGCGCTGGCCCGACCCGAAATCGGGGCTGAGCTTCCGGCAATCCTTACGCGAGATGGCGAACCTGCCGATCCTTGCCCGCGTCGTGGCGCTTGGCACGATCAACGGAGCGGTGATGCTCTATCTCGTGGTGATGGGCTTGGTGTTCGAGGCGACGCCGGGCCGTGGGGCCGCCGATACCGCGCTCTATGCTGGCCTGATGGCGGGGCTGGAAGTGCCCTTCATGCTGGCGCTGCCGCTTGTTCTGGGACGGATCGAGCGGACGACGATGATCTGGGCGGGAGCCGCGCTTTACGCGACCCATCTGGGACTGATCCCGGTGCTGGCTGCAACGCCCTATGTCTGGTTTCTCGCCCTGCCCGGCGCGATCGGCGGCGCGGTCGTCCTGACCCAACCGATGGCCTATCTGCAGGACCTGCTGTCGAACCGGCCCGGCGCAGGAGCCTCGCTGATGGCGCTGCAAAAGCTGGCAGGCGATGGATTCTCCGCGGCAATCTTTGCCATCGGCACGGCTATTGCGGGTTATGAGCTGGCCGCGGCGGCAGGTGCGCTTCTGGGCGTTGCAGGCGCGGGCGCGCTTTGGGCGATGGACCGGCGCGCGGCAAGGTCCTGACCCCTTAGAAGGCCGGAACCTGCACGCGGTCCAGAAGGCTGCGTCCGCCGTCGACATTGATGATCTGCCCGGTGACGAAGCTCGCCCCCGAGGACGCCAGATACTGCACCGTCTCGGCCAGTTCCGACGGCGGTGCGATCCGGCCCAGCGGCGTGCCTTCGCAGATCGCCTCGCGCCAGTCGTCGTTTTCCTTCAGAGCATCCTGCAGCGAACGGCTCATCACCGAGGCGAAGCTGACACCGTTCACCCTAATCCGCTTCGGCGCGAGAGCCACGGCGAGCGAGCGGATCGCCTGATCTTGCGCAGCGCAGGCGATCGAATAGGCCATCAACTCGGGCTGGGTGCGGTTCGAGGCCAGCGTCGAGACATTGATGATCGAGCCGATCTCACCCTCGGTGCGACCCTCTTCCTCGGCCTGCTTGATCATCCGCTTCGCGGTCATCTGGCTGACCCGCAAAGCCGATTTCATGTTCTGCGACAGCATCGAGTCGAGTACGTCCACCGACGGTTCGAGCGGGTCGCAGGGCGCGAAGGTGCGTGCGCAATTCACCAGGATGTCGATCCGGTCGAACGCGTCCACCGTGGCCGAGAGCAGGTTCTTCACCGCCAGCTTCTCGCACAGGTCGCCCGAGAAATAGCGCACCGGCCCTTCGGTCTTGGCGGTGTCGCCCAGTTCGGCGGCAAGCTTTTCTTCATCGATATCGGCGAACATCACCTGCGCGCCGCGATCGACGAAATGGCGCGCGATGGCCTGACCGATACCGTGGGCTGCGCCCGTGACGATGACGGTCTTGCCGGAAACAGAAAGGGACATTGGGTGTCTCCTCGTGGATATTGAGGCAGGTTAGGCGAGCTTAGCGCCGCTTGCGAGGGGCAAGGGTACGTTTCGGCTCGGCTGTGGCGCGCATGCCCGCAGATTTCCCCGGGGTCTTTCCGGCCGGGATCGGCTTGGCTGCGCGGATGATACGAAAACGGGTGGAGGGGCCGCTGGGCGGCGTGATCTCTTCGATCTCGTGGAACGCGGTGGCGAGCGCGTCGGCATAGGGCAAATGGCGGTTCGCCACCATCCAGAGCGTGCCCGACAGCGACAGCATACCACGCGCAGCCTGAATGAAGGCCAGCCCCAGCGCCGGGTCTGCGCCGCGTGCAGCCCCGTGGAAGGGCGGGTTCATCACGACGGCAGTGTAGCGCTCTTCCGGCGCATGGCGCGTGGCATCCGCCCAAAGGAACTGTGCGCGCGGATCGGAAATGTTGCGTTTCGCGCAGTCCAGGGCGACCGCATCCGATTCCACCAGATCGAGACGCTCGACGCCCTTACGTGCAAGGATTTGCGCCGAGAGCCAGCCCCAGCCGGCGCCGAGATCGGCCACCTTCGCGGGCAGCGTCTCGGGCAGGCATTCGGCCAGAAGCGCTGAACCCTCGTCCACCGCATCCGCGGAAAACACACCCGGACGAGTCACGAAACCTTCGACAGGATGGATATCCCGCGCCGCCCAGTCGCTCAGCAGATCTGGGTCTGCCGCGAACCATGCGATCTTGCCATGGGCCTTCGCGATCGGCGCGGACAGGTCCACCCGTCCCCGCAATTCCTTGAGCAGCGAGTCGATCCCTTCGGTCTTCACCCCGTCGACATAGATCGGCCCGCCAGGAGCCACACGCTGGCACGCATCGGCGATCAGGGCGCGGGCCTCCGCCTTGGCGCGGGGCGCGAAGATGATCGCGGCGGCATAGCTGCCTTCGGCGCTCGGCGAGACGCGGAGGCCGCGCTGTGAGAGAACGTCGTGATCGGGTTTCTCGGGCTGGATCGCGACGAGGCGATCAACCGGCAGGCCGCCAAGGTCCAGCGTGCCCACGGGCGAAAACAGCGCAATGTCTCCCTCGGGCGGAAGCGCCTCGGGCATCTCGAGAGCGAGCGAAAGTCGCGGATGGCTCATGCAGGGAACCCTCTGAAAGAAACGAGCCCGCCAGATAGGCGGGCGCGACTGAATTTGCAAGGAACCGCTTTGGCGGCGTTTATTCCTTCTCCATCGTGCATTGCAGCGGGTGCTGGTGGCGGCGCGCGAAATCCATCACCTGCGCCACCTTCGTCTCGGCCACCTCGAAAGAAAAGACGCCAACCACAGCGAGGCCCTTCTTGTGCACGGTCAGCATGATCTCGAACGCCTGTGCGTGGTTCAGCCCAAAGAACCGCTCGAGGATATGCACGACGAATTCCATCGGCGTGTAATCGTCGTTGAGCAGCATCACCTTGTACATCGGCGGGCGCTGCGTCTTCGGCCGCGTCTTGGTCGCGAGGGACGCATCGTTATCGCTGTCGTCCTGGTCGTCGTCGGACATCATGTAAAGAGGCTCGGTCAAGGGCGCTCCGGCATCAGGATTCGTTGAGGGGCTCTGGCGGAATATAGGGTCTTCGTGACATATGAAAAGTCCCTCAACACCTCCAGCGAGAAAGGCGGGACGATGCAGCTGACGGCGATTGGCTTCGATGCGGATGACACGCTTTGGCACAACGAGCGTTTCTTCAAACTCACGCAGGGGCGCTTCACCGAATTGCTGCGCGAGCACGCCGAACCCGATCATCTGGCCGAGCGGCTGATCGCGGCGGAACGTCGCAACATCACGCATTATGGCTTTGGCGTCAAAGGCTTCACCCTGTCGATGATCGAAACCGCCATCGAGGTGAGCGAGGGTCGCGTGCCCGCCACGATCCTGTCGGAGATCCTCGCCGCCGGGCGCGAGATGCTCTCGCATCCGATCGAGTTGCTGCCGCACGCGCGCGAGACGATCGAGGCGCTGTCGGACGACTACCGCATCCTGCTGGTGACGAAGGGCGACCTGATTGACCAGGAGCGAAAGCTGGCGCAGTCGGGCCTCGGCGATCTGTTCGACGCGGTCGAGATCGTCTCGGACAAGAAGCCCCCGGTCTATGCCGAGATTTTCGCGCGCCACGCCGAAGGCGCGGAGCAGGGGCTGATGGCGGGGAATTCGCTGAAATCCGACGTGATCCCGATGATCGAGGCAGGCGGCTGGGGCGTGCATGTGCCCCATGAATTGACATGGGCCTTCGAGCATGCGGAGGCTCCGTCAGCGCATCCGCGCTTCGCGGAATTGCCGGACCTCGGCGCGCTGCCGGACCTGATCGCAAAAATCACGAATTGAGCCCTGCTTTGCGTGGCGTCACGCTCCGCCAACCTCACGCTTTCGTGCACCTACAACACCACAGATAGACGAATTCCCGCAAAGACCCCACCATATGTTGTGGTATTGCATGAATGTCGCAGTGAAAGTGCTTGAAAATAGGGAGTTTTCAGCCTGAGAGAGCCGTGCTACGCTTCTCGCTAATATAAACCCTGGAAACCGGCCGAAGATCGGTACCACTACAAGGGGTCAAATTGAGGCAGTGAAATAGGTGAAGCCGTGACCACGCTGATGCGCTGGGTCCGTGATGGGCTATTCGTAATCCTTCTGACACTCATTGCGCCGATCGCTGCGCAGGCCGCCCCTTACGCGGCGATGGTCATGGACATGCGATCGGGCGAAGTTCTCTACTCCAAAAACGCCGATACGCCACTGCATCCGGCCTCTCTGACGAAGATGATGACGCTCTACATCACCTTCCAGGCTATCGAGCATGGCGAGTTCAGTCTCGACTCGATCGTTACCGTCACCAAGCACGCCGCGAGCCAGCCGCCCTCGCGACTCGGCCTGCGCCCCGGCCAGAAGATCGCCGTGCGCTACCTGATCCGCGCTGCCGCAATCAAATCGGCCAATGACGCCGCCGCAGCTCTCGGCGATTACATCGGCGGCTCGGAGGAAGGCTTCGCCGCGCGGATGAACCGCACCGCCCGGCAGCTGGGCATGAAGAACACCCATTTCGTCAACGCCAACGGCCTGACCCGCAAGGGCCACCTGTCCTCGGCACATGACATGACGATCATGGGCCGCCACCTGTTCTTCGACTTCCCGCAATATTACAACATCTTCTCGCGCCGCTCGGCGGATGCGAAAGTGCGCACCGTCTATTCGACGAACCGCAAGTTCCTCGCTGCCTACAAGGGCGCGGACGGGATCAAGACCGGCTACACCTCGGCCTCGGGCTTCAACCTGACCGCCTCCGCGAAGCGTGGCGACAAGCGCATCATCGCGACCGTCTTCGGCGGCACTTCGACCGCGCAGCGCAACGCGAAAATGGCCGATCTGCTGGATCTGGGCTTCAAGCGCGCGCCGACCCACGCGCGCACGATCCGCCCTGCGATCCCGCAATACATCGCGCCTGCGCAATCGCCGATGCTGATGGTGAATCTCGCGCCGAAGAAGAGCCCGCGTCCCGATATCCGTCCGACCGTGCCCAATGCGGATAGCGATGCAATCTCGACCGCGCTCGCCGCTGCGGTGCAGGCCGATCAGGTGGACGAAGTGACCGATATCCCCGAGGACGTGGCCGAAGGCGCTCAGGACGGCGCGGCAGGCGCGGAGGACGTGGTCGTCGCCGATGCCGGCACGCTCGGGATCGGCGCGGAGATCACGGCAAGCCCCCGCCCGCAGCGCAACCCGCGCGACATCCAGATCGCGGACGTGACCAAGTCGCTGCCCGCCGAAGTGACCAAGGCCACGCCGCTGGCGCAGGCACAGGCGCATGACGCCGCTGTCGCTGCAGACAAGGCGGGCCAGGACGGCACCGAAAAGCCGAGCGACGTGCAACTAGCCTCCTACGATCCCGGCGCGTCGGACGGTCCGAAATTCGTTCAGTCCACCAAACCGCAGCCCGAGACGGTCGAGCTGGCCGAGGCGCATACGCTCGACCTCGACGGAAACGGCAAGGCCAACGGCGCCAAGGCCCCGTCCAGCTTCGTGCAGTCGACGGATCCGCAGCCCGAGACCGCGCAGATGGCCGCAGCTCCCGAGAAGCGCAAGAGCGAGATCATCCTCGCCGCGCTCACCCCGCCGGCCCCCGGCCCGGCGCAGAAGCCGCGCGTGGTAGCGCGCGTGTCCAGCTCGGGCGGGCGCAACTGGGGCGTCAGCCTCGGCCTGTTCGGATCGCGCTTCGCGGCGGAGCGTCACATGCTGACCACCGCGCTGATGGAAAGCGACACGCTGGGCGAGGCGCTGCGCAAGGTCGCGACGCGCAAGACCGGATACGAGGCGAATTTCGTGGGAATGACCCAGGACATGGCGCAACTGGCCTGTGCAAGGCTCGAAGCACGCGCTATGGACTGCAAAGTGGTCGGTCCCTGAGATTCTTCCTCCCTCGGGGACAAAGAGAGAAAGCCGCGCCTGGTCAGCGCGGCTTTTTCTTATCCGGGGCCTCATGCGGTCCGCCGCGTGGAGCGCCACGGGGGAGCCTCCGGCGGGGATATTTGAACCAAGGCGAAGGGGGCGCAAGTCTGTCGGGATGCCCCTGCCCTTCTCCGAGCCCTTCGGGCACTCAATCCTGCTTCGGGCGGTCGTCGAACTCGTCGGACAGGATGCGCTCGGCATCGCCTTTCGGGTCGTCATACTGATTGGTCTTGAGCGACCAGAAAAACGCCCCGAGGCCAATCCCGCCGAGCAGTAGGGAAATCGGAATCGAATAGAGAAGAACCTCCATGCGGGGCTCCTTTCAGCGCAGGCGTAGTGAGTTGAGCGACACCGTGATCGAACTGGCCGACATGGCGAGCGCCGCCATCAGCGGCGTCGCAAGCCCGGTCAGCGCGAGCGGCACGGCGAAGATATTGTAGACGATGGAGATGCCGAAGTTCTGCTTGATCCGGCGACGCGCGCGCACCGAGATCGAGGCGGCGTCGGAAACCGGCGCGAGGTCCTTGCCCAGCAGCACGATATCCGAAGCCGTCCGCGCCGCGTCGAGCGCGGAGGCAGGCGAGACCGAGACATGGGCCGCGGCCAGCGCGGCTGTGTCGTTCAGCCCATCGCCCACCATCAGCACGCGGTGGCCCTGTTGGGTGAGATCGTTTACCAGCTGCGCTTTCTCGGCAGGCAAGGCGCCGGCGCGGTAGGCCTCGATCCCGAGGCGCGCGGCGAGATCGCTCACCGCCCCTTCGACATCGCCCGAGACCAGCCAGACCTGCTTGCCCTGCGCCTTCAGACCGGCCACGGCCTCTTCGGCGCCGGTGCGCAGCGTGTCGGCGAAGCGGATCGAGATCGGGGTCGCATCGCCGATCTTGAGATGGGTCGCGGTGGTCGTGCCGTCCTCGGCACCGATCCAGTTCGCACGGCCGAGCCGCACGCGCTGCCCCTGCCAGACGCCCTCGACGCCGTAGCCCGGAACTTCGCGCAGATCGGTGAGCGTGGCGGGGACGCCCCCCTGCCCTGCCGCGGCCTCGTGCAACGCGCGGGCAAGCGGGTGGCTCGACCCTTCGGCCAGCGCCATCGCGACGGAGAGCGCGTCGGGCGACAGATCGGAGAGGTTCTGCGGACGCGGCGCGCCCATGGTCAGCGTACCGGTCTTGTCGAAGACGACCGTGTCGATCTCGGCCAAACGCTCCAGCGCGGTGCCGTCCTTGATCAGCAGCCCCTTGCGGAACAGCTTGCCCGATGCGGCGGTCACCACCGCAGGCACGGCCAGCCCCAGCGCACAGGGGCAGGTGATGATCAGCACGGCAGCGGCGATATTAACCGCCAGACGGAAGTCACCGCCGGTGATCCACGCCCAGGCGCAGAAGGCGGTGAAGGACAGGATATGCACGATCGGCGCATAGGCTCGCGCTGCCCGTTCGGCGAGCGAGGTGTATTTGGTCTTTGCACTCTCGGCCATCGCGACGAGATCTGCCATGCGGTGCAGCGAGCTGTCGCGTCCGGCTGCCGTCACGCGCAGGGTCAGCGGCCCGGTCAGGTTCACCTCGCCAGCGGAGAGCGCCATGCCGGGCAGCACCTGAACGGGAAGGCTTTCACCCGTCAGGAGCGAGCGGTCGCTCTCGGATTGGCCGTCGGTCACTTCGCCATCGGCGGGGATGCGGCCACCGGGGCGCACCCGGATCAGGTCGCCCACAGCCAGTTCGCCCACGGGCACGATGACTTCCTCGCCGTCGCGCAGAACGGTCGCGCGCGGCACTTCCAGCGCGGCCAGTTCCTCGGCCGCCGAACGGGCCACGGCCCGCGTGCGGTAATCGAGATAGCGCCCTACGAGCAGGAAGAAGGTGAGCATCGTCGCCGCTTCGAAATAGGCATGCGCGCCGGAATGCATCGTCTCGAACAGCGAAATCCCGAGCGCGAGCAGGATCGCGAGCGAGATCGGCACATCCATTCCCAGACGCCCGCCGCGCAGGGAAGACCAGGCATTGGCGAAGAACGGCTGGCCCGCGAAGATCGTGGTGGGCAGCGCAATCGCCGCCGAAATCCAGTGGAAGAGGTCGCGCGTCGAATCCTCGGCCCCCGACCAGACCGCGATCGAGAGCATCATGATGTTCATCATCGCGAACCCCGACACGCCGATCCGCATCAGCAGGTCGCGCCCGCGCTTGTCGGCCTCGGTCGCAGACAGCATGCCGGGATCAAGCTCGTGCGCCTCATAGCCGATCTTGTCGAGCGCCGCGATCAGCCCCGCCGGTTCGACATCGCCCGCCGCATCGACGGAGGCGCGCTTCAGCGTCAGGTTGACCCGGGCCGACTTCACGCCCGGCTGCTTCATCAGCTCGCGCTCGACATCGGTGATGCAGACCGCGCAATGCGCCGTGGGAAGCGAGAGCATGATCCGCGCGCCCTTGACGTCACCCGATTTCGCCATCTGCTCCGCCGAGGGGGCCGCGATGCAGGCCGGACAGGCCGAGGCCGAGACGCGCTCGTCTTCGAACGGTTCGTTGCGTGTGGGCGAAGCGGGCGACACCGACATCGGTTCAGCCTTTCACGAAGAGGTCAATCCGCTGACGGAACTCCGTGCCGTCTGCGGCTTTCGCGTCGAGATGCACCAGCCAGACGCCCGGAGCAAGGTCGACCTTGGAGGTGAAGATGCCACCGACATAGTCGAAATCGGGGGTCATGTCCTCGCGGACATGGGTCGTCCGCCCGACCAGCGCCTTGAACTCGGCCACCCGCGCGGGCAACCCATTCTCGTCGCGGATGACGAAGCTGAGCTTGCCGTCGGAATAGTCCGGCGACACAGTCCAGCCAAGCGCATCCTGTGCGCGTTTTTCTTCATTGAAGGACTGCGAGGCGACATAGGAATTGTCGACCTCGAGGCCGGGAAACGTGCTGATCGCCTGCCACGCCATGACAAAGTTGACCGCGATGATCACCCCGAAGGAGCCCACCGCAATCATCAGCACTTTTCTTCCGGTCAGCGGTTTCGCCATCTCGGTCATTGTACCCTTCCGTTGAATACGGTCGTTTCCGACACGCGGTCAGTATTGGTCATGTCCTCGATCCACATCGTCAGTTCGGTGCGCTCGCTGGTGGCGATGGACGAACCGGGATCGGCGACAATATAGACCCTTTGGGTCATGGTTTCATCCGCGGGCACCGTCACGGTGGTCCCGTCCTGGCCTTCGAGCAACACGCTCAGCGTGCTCTGGTCGGCCGGATCGGGCGCCTTGACGGAGACCTTGAACTCGGTCGCCTCGCCCGCCTTGTTGCGCAGCCGCAGCGTGTAGATGTTCCGGATCGCGCCCGACGGTTCCACCACGAAGAGCGGATCGCGGTTCGGCGTGACGTTGAAATCGATGGGCGAGCGCATGAAGAGCGCGACCACAAGGCCGACCCCGATCAGCGACCACATCGCGAAATAGAGGATGGTGCGCGGGCGCAGGATGTGCTTCCAGACGTTGACGACCGGGTTGCCAGAACGCTCGTTCGCTTCGTCCTTCAGGGCCATGTAGCCGATCAGGCCGCGAGGTTTGCCGATCTTGTCCATGACCTCGTTGCAGGCGTCGATGCACAACCCGCAGGTGATGCATTCGAGCTGTTGGCCATCGCGGATATCGATGCCCATCGGGCAGACGTTGAAACAAGCCATGCAGTCGATGCAATCGCCCTGCGTCGGGTCGTGCTGACCCTTCTTGAGCTTGCCGCGCGGCTCGCCCCGCCATTCGCGATAGGCGATCGTGATCGTGTCTTCGTCCATCATCGCGGCCTGAATGCGCGGCCACGGACAGGCGTAGATGCAAATCTGTTCGCGCGCGAAGCCGCCGAAAGCGAAGGTCGTGAGCGTTGCCACCGCGATCGTCGTGTAAGCGATCGGCGAGGCGCTGCCGGTGAACAGATCGTGCAGCAGCGTCGGCGCATCGGTGAAATAGAACACCCAGGCCCCGCCCGTCGCGACACCGATCAGAAGCCAGAGCACCCATTTGGTGATCCGCTTGCGGACCTTCTCGGCGTTCCATTTCTGGCGCAGCAGGCGGATACGTGCGTTGCGGTCGCCCTCGACCCAGCGCTCGACGAGGATGAACAGATCGGTCCAGACGGTCTGCGGGCAGGCATAGCCGCACCAGACGCGCCCCAGCGCCGAGGTGAACAGGAACAGCCCCAGACCGGCCATGATCAGCAGACCCGCGACGAAGTAGAATTCATGCGGCCAGATTTCGATCATGAAGAAGAAGAAGCGACGGTTCGCGAGGTCCAGAAGCACCGCTTGATCGGGCAGCTCCGGCCCACGATCCCAGCGAATCCACGGCGTGATGTAATAGATGCCGAGCATCACCGCCATCAACACCCATTTCAAGTTGCGGAACTGGCCATGCACACGGCGCGGGAAAATCGGCTCGCGGGCGGCGTAGAGCGGCGGGGGATCGACTGGTTCGGTGGAGCTCACGACTCTCTCCGTTCATAAATCATTCTGCGTCAACGGTTCTTCTGGTATGACACAGTCGTGAAGACTTTGACCTGCGTCAAAAAGACAGGTCTCCCATACAGGAAATCGTCACTGGTTGGTGTTTTCACTCGTCATCGGCATGTGCTGCCTGCTTGAAAAGCCACGACATCAGGTGGCGTTGCGCCGGTCGCCTCACGCCCGGTCGCGCTCCCGTGTAATAGCGCTTTTGAGCGCTGTCTTCAAACGGAAGCCGCACCGCCCGGCCGCGACATTTCGTTCGCCCCGGACCAACGTGGTCGCACCCCCGCCGGCCTCCCCGGTCCGCCACTCAGCGCTTCGCGCAGAAGGATCCCGGGCATCGCGGCGAGGTCACAACGGCGTGCAACGGCTGGCACGGCGCTTGTTTTGCCCGGGAACGCCCCCCAACTTAGGCGGCAGGTAACCCTCGACAAACGAGAGGGCCCGCGAAGGGGCCCTCTGGAATTGGGCACCGGCACCCCCAGGAAACGCGCGAACAGGACGGGGTGCCGGTGCGGCCCGCCAGACCGAAGCCCCGCGGGATCTCTCTTGTTTTCGACCGTTACTGGCCGCCGCCCAAGCTGTGAACGTAGGCCGCGACGGCGCGGATATCCGCTTCCGAGAGACGCTCGTTCCAGTTCGGCATCACGCCGAAGCGGGCATTGGTGACCGTGTAGGTCAGCGTGTCGACGTCACCGCCATAGAGCCAGACGGCATCGGTGAGGTTCGGCGCACCCATGGTGTTGTCGCCTTTGCCATTCTCACCGTGACAGGCTGCGCAGTTATCCGCGAAGATCGTCTCGCCTTCCGCAGCCATCGCCTCGTCATGCTCCTGGTCCGAAATCTTGCGGACATATTGCACGACCTGGTCGATCTGCTCGGGCTCGAGAAGACCATCTTTCCCGAAGGCCGGCATCTGCGAGAACCGCGCCTCGCCTTCCGGGTCCGTCTCGTTGCGGATGCCATGGGTCACGGTGAAATGGATGTCCTCCATCGTGCCGCCCCACAGCCATGCGCTGTCGAGAAGGTTCGGATAGCCGTGCTTCGGGTTGCCGCCCGCGCCCGCACCGTGACATTGCGCGCACCAGGTGCGGAACACCGCGGCGCCCGCGTTCTGGGTGTAGTTCTTCAGCTCGGGATCGTTCGAAATCTCGTTGAGATCGACCGAGACGAGCTTCTCCTGGATCGGCTTGTTCGCCGCGGCGACCTTGTCGATCTCGGCCTGCACGTTCGCGCGGGTCGAGGAGCCCAGAATCCCCGGCGTCGCGCCGGATTTGAAGATCGGCCATGCCGGCATCGCGATCGAGTAACCGATCCCCCAGATGACGCAGGCATAGAAGGTCCACAGCCACCATTTGGGCAGCGGGTTGTTGTATTCCTCGATGCCGTCCCACGAGTGTCCCGTGGTCTCGACCTCGTGCTTTTGCTTGCTTGGTCTCTTGCTCATGTTTTCCACGCCTCCTTACAACGTGGCGCCGTCAGTCCTTGGAGGACCGGCTCTCGCCGGCCTCCGAGGCATTGGCGGGTTTGTCTTCGTACCGGAAGGGAATCTCGGACGTATCTTCGTAGGTCTTGCGCGCGCCGGGCCGGAAGACCCAGACGACGACGGCCAGGAAGAAGACGAACATGAAGATCAGAAACCAGCTGTCCGCGAATTCCCTGAAGATATGATAGTCCATTGATCAGCCCCCCTTACCGGCTGGCCACGGGTTCGAAGGTCGAGAAGTCGACCATGGTGCCGAGCACCTGCAGATAGGCCACCAGCGCGTCCATCTCGGAAATGCCCGGGCGACCGTCGAAGTTGCGGACGTTCACCGCGTTGGGATAGCGCTCCAGCAGACCGTCGGTGTCGCTGTTCGGATCGGCCTGGGCCGCGAAGTCCGCCTTGGCGTTCTCGATCATGTCCGACGTGTAGGGCACACCCACCATCGCATCGGTCGCGATCCGCTCGTCGATATGCTTGGAATCGACCATGCGATTGAGCAGGAAGCCGTATTTCGGCATCACCGATTCCGGCACGACCGACTGCGGGTTGGTCAGGTGATCCACATGCCAGGCGTCCGAGTAGCGGCCGCCGACGCGGGCGAGGTCAGGCCCCGTCCGCTTCGAACCCCACTGGAACGGGTGGTCGTATTGCGACTCCGCTGCCAGCGAGTAATGGCCGTAACGCTCCACTTCGTCGCGCATCGGGCGGATCATCTGCGAGTGGCAGACATAGCAGCCCTCACGGATGTAGATGTCGCGCCCGGTAAGCTCCAGCGGGGTGTAGGGACGCATGCCGTCCACGTCCTCGATGGTGTTTTCGAGGTAGAAGAGCGGCGCGATCTCCACGATGCCGCCGATCGTGACGACCAGGAAGGCAAAGATCAGCAGGAGCGTGGCGTTCTTTTCAAGGACGCCGTGTTTGTCGAGAAGTCCCATTGATCTCCTCCTTATTCAGCCGGCACGGCGGCAACCGAACGCGATTCCACGCGCGGCTGACGAGCGACGGTCATCCACAGATTGTAGGCCATGATGATGCCACCCGTGAGGTAGAGCACACCACCCAGACCACGGACCACGAACATCGGATGCATGGCGGCCACGGTGTCGGCGAAGGCGTTCACGAGGAAGCCCTGGCTGTCCGTTTCGCGCCACATCAGGCCCTGCATGATCCCGGCGACCCACATCGACGCGGCATAGAGCACGATCCCGATGGTGGAGAGCCAGAAGTGCCAGCTGACCAGTTTCAACGAGTAGAGCCCTTCACGCGCCCACAGACGCGGCACGAGGAAGTAGAGCGTGCCGAAGGTGATCATGCCGTTCCAGCCGAGCGCGCCCGAGTGCACGTGACCGATCGTCCAGTCGGTGTAGTGCGACAGCGAGTTCACCGCCTTGATCGACATCATCGGGCCTTCGAAGGTCGACATGCCGTAGAAGCCGACCGACACCACCATCATGCGGATGATCGGATCGGTGCGCAGCTTGTCCCATGCGCCCGAGAGCGTCATCAGACCGTTGATCATGCCACCCCAGGAAGGCATCCACAGGATCACTGAGAAGGTCATGCCCAGCGTCGAGGCCCAGTCGGGCAGCGCCGTGTAGTGGAGGTGGTGCGGACCGGCCCAGATGTACAGGAAGATCAGCGCCCAGAAGTGCACGATCGACAGCTTGTAGGAATAGACCGGACGTTCAGCCTGCTTCGGGACGAAGTAATACATCATGCCGAGGAAGCCCGCGGTCAGGAAGAAGCCCACCGCATTGTGGCCGTACCACCACTGCGTCATCGCGTCCTGCACGCCCGAGAAGACCTGCACCGACTTCGATCCGAAGAGCGAGACCGGGATCGACAGGTTGTTCACGATATGCAGCATCGCGATGGTCACGATGAAGGACAGGTAGAACCAGTTGGCGACGTAGATATGGGGTTCCTTGCGCTTGAAGATCGTGCCGAGGAAGACAACCAGATAGGCGACCCAGACGATCGTCAGCCAGATATCGACATACCATTCCGGCTCGGCATATTCCTTCGACTGCGTTGCGCCGAGGATGTAGCCGGACGCGGCGAGCACGATGAACAGGTTATAGCCCCAGAACACGAACCAGCCGAGCGCGTTGCCGCCGAACAGCCGCGCTGCCGAGGTGCGCTGCACCACGTAGAACGACGATGCGATCAGCGCGTTGCCACCGAAGGCGAAGATCACCGCCGAGGTGTGCAACGGGCGCAGCTTGCCGAAGTTCAGGTAGCCCTGCGCCCATTCGAAGTTGAGCGCCGGATAGGCCAGCTGGAAAGCGATGATGACGGCGACCAGGAAGCCCACGACACCCCAGAAGGTCGTCGCGATAACCCCGGCGCGAACCACGCCGTCGAAATACTCGTTGTGAGCCACCGGCTGGCGGCTCCCCATGGTGCGAAGCACCCAGATGAACGCGATTGCCGCGGCCAGCATGACCTCGACAGCATTCACCTGATAGGCAAGATCGCGCGCGTAGCCGGCCGCAATGGCGGCCAGAACCGCCACAAGACCAAGCGCGATCAGCTTGATATAATCCCACATTTTGTGCGTCCCTTCGTCTGGTCTGCCCCTGCGGCACTCTCTTGAACCGAGAATCCTCCTGGGCCTGACTGGAGTCCTTGTGGTCCGAGGGTATGCACGATGCCTTGATCTGCATCAAATGCTCGCGATCGAACTGCGCCATTCGGTCGCAGTTCTGTGATCTGACAATCACGTCTCTTGATCCGAGTCAAAGTGCGGCCGATCTCTTCGGGTTAGGCTTTGGTCTCACATGCTTAATCGCTTATGGCGCAAGGACAGGACCCATGGCTTACAAGACACTTCTCACGATCGTCACGGATCCCAAGGCGGCCGCGACACAAATCGACACGGCCGTGGCCGTCGCCCGACGGCGCGACGCCCACCTAGACGTGCTCTGCCTCGGTGTGGATCGCACGCAGACCGGATATTACTACGCGGGGGCGACCGCCTTCGTACAACAGGAAACGATGGATCGCGCGCAAGACGACGCACGCAACGCGGAAGCCGCGGTGCGCGCGCGCCTCGAAGCCGAAGACATTCGCTGGGGCGTCGATGCGGTCGTCTCGCAGATCGGGGCGATGGCTACCGTCGTCGGGCAGCGCGCCCGCTTTGCCGATCTGGTCGTGATGGGCCGCCCCTATGGCGAGGGCCGCGGCCCGGAGATCGAGGCCGCAGTCGAAGCCGCGCTCTTCGAGGGCCAGGTTCCGGTCGCGATCGTACCCGACGGGTATAACGGCGACATGCCTGCCAAGCGCGTCGTGATCGCGTGGAACCAGTCGCACGAAGCGATGCGCGCCGTGCGGGCCGCCCTGCCCGTCCTGAAATCCGCCGATCTGGTCGACATCACCGTGATCGACCCGCCCGCGCATGGGCCCGAGCGCTCGGATCCGGGCGGCCAACTCAGCCAGATGCTCTCGCGTCACGGCGTCCACGCCGAGGTGTCGGTGCTCGCCAAGACGATGCCGCGCGTGTCGGACGTGCTCAACCGCCATATCAGCGACAGCGACGCCGATGCGGTGGTGATGGGGGCTTACGGCCATTCGCGATTCCGCGAAGCGATCCTGGGCGGCGCGACGCGCCACATGCTCGAGATGGCCGAGGTTCCGGTGATCATGGCGCATTGAGCGCGCCGCCTTTCAAGACTGTCGACGGCGCCTCTCGGGGCGCCGTTTTTCGTCACTCGGGACCGATCCCGACGCCCTTCCCGTTGCCCGCGCGGCGTCGGACATGCTTTCGCGGATGTCGTGGAACAGACCCGAGCATTGCGCCATTCTCTGCAATACGGTTGGCAACACTCGGGCCCGGGGCGACAACGAGAAAGACACAAGTAAACGGGATACGCATAACCCTTCCCCGCTGCAGCCTCCTTCCGTTTACCTTACGACAATGCCCAAACCGCGACGGAACGCGTGCGAAATAACGACCTTCTCGCGACATCTGTGTCCGGCACGGAACTCCGGCCGCGCTGGCGGGTTGGCTGGCTGACGAAAGACCGGAGCCCCCAATGACCCGCCATATTCTTCCCACCCTTCTCGCCAGCCTCGCCCTGCTGTCTGCCTGTCAGGAGATGACGCCGAAACAGGACGGGACGATGCCGAAGACACTGCCAGAGGGGATGGTCGGACGCTGGGGGCTGACAAAGGCCGATTGCGACGCCTCACGCGATGACAACAAAGGCCTGATGGTGGTCCAGCCGGACAGCCTGAAATTCTACGAGTCGCAAGCCAAGCTCGCTGAGATCGACAGCGCGACCGATCGCGTGGTTCGGGCCACGTGGAATTTCACCGGCGAAGGGCAGAAATGGCAGCGCGATATCGTGCTCACCCTGTCGAGCACCGGCATCTACCTATCGCGTCAGGATATCTCGCAGGGCGGAATGAAGCCACTCACCTATCGGCAGTGCGTATCCCCCTGACCGGACGTATGCTCAGATAAGGAAACCGCCGTCGCTGTCATCGCCCGCCTCAAGCAGCAGCCGATCCATGTCCGGCACGGTGACGTGGCGCTTACCCTGCAGCTCGATCACCCCGTCGCGTTTCAGCGCGGACATCTGACGACTTACCGTCTCTAGCGTGAGGCCAAGGTAATCGGCCATCGCTTCGCGCGTCAGCGGCAGATCGAACACCATCTGCCGGGCGCTGGGGCTCATGTTGATCGAGGCATCACGCCGCGCCACGATCGACAGGAGCGAGGCGATCTTCTCGCGCGCGGTCTTGCGGCCCAGCAGCAGCATCCATTCGCGCGCGGCGTCCAGTTCGTCGAGCGTCATCTGCAACAGGCGCTGCGCGATATGGGGCGTGCGCTCCATCATTTCCTCGAAGGGCTTGCGGCGGAAACAGCACATCAGGATGTCGGTCGTCGCGGTCACGTTATACGCGGCACGGGTGCGCCCGGGGCGCCCCACGAAATCCGAGGGCAGCAACAGACCCACCATCTGCGTACGCCCGTCTTCGAGCGTTTGCGTCAGCGTCGCGATCCCTGAGACGACCGAGGCCACGAAATCCATCTGGTCGCCCGCCCATATGATCGTCTGCCCCGCTTCGAAGCTTCGGTAATATTTGATCTTCTCAAGCTGCTCGAGCTCCTCCGCGTCACATCGCGCACAGACCGCGCGATGTTGGATCGGGCAGTCTCCGCATGCGAGCGAAGCAGGCTGAACGTCATCATGTGCCATATGGATATTGCTTGATCTGGGTCAAATTCTGTCGCGCGTGTTATCTCTAAAGATACGCGCATGGAACAGGAATCGCAACTTACCCGACTCGGACTCTTCGACGCACGGGTGCCCCGCTATACGAGCTACCCCACCGCCCCCCATTTCGCGGGCGATGTCGGCCCCATGGAATTCGCGCATTGGATCGAGGCTATCCCCGAAGGCGCGTCGATTTCGCTCTACATGCACGTGCCGTTTTGTCGTCGGCTCTGCTGGTTCTGCGCCTGCCGCACGCAAGGCACGCAAAGCGAGGAACCGGTCCGCGCCTATGCCGAGACGCTGCTGGCCGAGCTGCGCCTCTTCAAGGAGCGTTTGGCGCCCGGCGTCACGCTGTCGCGTCTGCATTGGGGCGGCGGCACGCCGACGCTGATGCCCCCCGACATGATGCGCCGCCTCGCCGATGCGGTCTTCGACGTGGTACCGATGGGCGAAGGCGCGGAATTCTCGGTCGAGATCGACCCCAACGAAATCGACGCCGCCCGCATCGACGCGCTCGCCGAGTCGGGTATGAACCGCGCCTCGATCGGGGTGCAGGATTTCGACCCGCAGATTCAGGGCGTGATCGGGCGCGACCAGAGCTATGAGGTAACCAAAGCTGCGGTCGACATGATTCGCGAACGCGATGTCGCGAGCCTCAACGCCGATATCCTCTACGGCCTGCCTTACCAGACACCGACGAAAATCGCGGCCTCGGTGCAAAAGCTGCTGTCGCTCGGACCCGATCGCGTGGCGCTCTACGGCTACGCGCATGTGCCGTGGATGGCGCGCCGCCAAACGATGATCCCATCAGACCATCTGCCCACCCCGCAAGAGCGCCTGAAGCTGTTCGAGGTGGCGCGCGAGTTGTTCGTGGCCGATGGTTATGACGAGATCGGAATCGACCATTTCGCGCTGCCGACCGACGGGCTCTCGACCGCCCAGAAGGGAGGTCAGTTGCGGCGCAATTTCCAAGGCTATACCGACGATCAGGCCGAGGCGCTGGTCGGGCTCGGAGCGTCCTCGATCTCGCGCTTCCCGCAAGGCTATGCACAGAACGCGCCAGCTACTTCAGCCCATACAGCTGCGATCCGGGCGGATCGCTTCTCGACCTCGCGCGGGCACCGCTTCACTGCGGATGACAAGATGCGCGCGCGGCTGATCGAGGCGTTGATGTGCGATTTCGAAGTGAAAGCGGCAGAGCTGGTGCGGGATTACGGCGCCGATCCGAAGGAACTCGCCGCAATGTTCGCCGCCTGCGCGGAGCATTTCGGCGACATGGTTCAGGTGAACGCGGACGGGCTGCGCATTCCGGCGAAGGCGCGCCCGCTCACCCGCATGATCGCGCGCCATTTCGATGCTTACGATCTGTCGAAAGCCGGGCATAGTTCGGCGATCTGATCGCCGGGAAAGACGGACGAGGGAGGGGTCGCCGCGCGCGGCCCTTTTTCCTTTGGCCGGCGGTCATCCGGCCACGCGTCCGCCGCGTATCGAATTGCATGAAGATGCGCCGCAAATCCGACCTGCCGACAAAGCTCTGCGCCAGCTGTGGCCGCGCCTTCGCGTGGCGCAAAAAGTGGGCCCGTGACTGGGAGAGCGTGCGCTACTGTTCCGATCGCTGCCGCCGCTCGGCAAAGGCCGCATTGGCGAGGGGGGACATTCGCGGCGGTTGATTTTACATACCGTATGGTATATTAATTCTATATGACCGTTACTCCAGCCCCCGCGCGCCGCGGCCGCCCGCGCCGCAAGCCCGAGGATCAGGACGCCCGCAAGGCGCTGATCCAGGCAGGGCTCGCCCAATTGACCGAGCGCGGCTACGCAAGCGTCGCTCTCGAAGAGATCACCGCCGCTGCCGGTGTCACAAAGGGCAGCTTCTACCACTACTTCCCGACGAAAGCGGCTTATGGCGCGGCGCTCATCGACGCCTATGACGCCTATTTCGAAGACAAGCTGCGCCGCGCCTTCGACCGCACGGACATCACCCCACTCGCCCGGCTCACCGCCTTCACCGAAGACGCGGAGGCGGGCATGGCGCGGTTCGACTTCCGCCGTGGCTGCCTGATCGGCAATCTCGGTCAGGAAATGGGCAGCCTGCCCGAAGAGTTCCGCAGTCGCCTGATCGCGGTGTTCGAGCGCTGGCAAAACCTTACCGTATCGTGCCTGCGTGACGCGCAAATGGTGGGCGAAATCGGCGCCGATCACGACCCCGAAGCACTCGCAGAACTGTTCTGGACCGGCTGGGAAGGCGCGGTTCTGCGCACGAAACTTCAACGCAACCCCGAGCCGCTGCGCCGTTTCACCGACGGCTTCCTGCGGCTCGCCCGAAGCTGAAAGGATACCCCATGGTCAAAGCCATCCTGATCGAGAAACCCGAAGAGGCTCAGAGCGCCGCGCTCAAGGATATCGACCTGCCCGATCTGGCAGAGGGCGAGGTGGCGGTCGACGTCGCCTACTCGACGATGAACTACAAGGACGCACTGGCGATCACCGGCGCAGGCCCAGTGGTGCGCAGCTTCCCGATGGTGCCGGGCATCGACTGCTCCGGCATCGTCGCGACCAGCAAGCATCCCGATTTCGCCAAGGGCGACCGGGTCGTGCTCAACGGCTGGGGCGTGGGCGAGAAACACTGGGGCGGGCTCGCAGAGCGCGCCCATCTGAAAGGCGAGTGGCTGGTGAAACTGCCCGACGGTATCTCTTTGCGTCAGGCAATGGCGATCGGCACTGCGGGCTACACGGCGATGCTCTGCGTGATGGCGCTCGAGGCGCATGGCGTGACGCCCGAGAGCGGCGAGATCGTCGTGACCGGAGCGACCGGCGGCGTGGGTAGCGTCGCGATCGCTCTTCTGGGCAAGCTCGGCTATAAAGTGGCTGCCGTTACCGGGCGCCCGGAAGAGGAAGACTACCTCAAGCGCCTCGGCGCATCGTCGATCGTTCCGCGCGAGGACGTTTCTGGCAAGCCGCGCCCGCTGAATAAGGAACGCTGGGCCGGTGCGGTCGACGTGGTCGGCGGTGAGGTGTTGGCCAATGTTCTGTCGATGATGGCCTATCGCGGCACCGTCGCCGCCTGTGGTCTCGCGGGTTCGATGAACCTGCCGACCTCGGTCGCGCCCTTCATCCTGCGCGGCGTGACGCTCGCAGGCGTCGACAGCGTGATGTGCCCGATCGAGGATCGCGTCGAAGCATGGCGTCGTCTGGCTGCCGATCTCGACATGGAGAAGCTCGCCGCGATGGAGATGGAAGTCGCCCTGGACGAAGTGATTGCAACCGCGCCGAAATTCCTCGATGGAAAGGTTCGCGGGCGGATCGTCGTTCCGGTCGCACCTGACCTCGGCTGACTACGGTAAGAAATGCTGTCTTTCCTGATCCTCGCGCTCGCCGGTCTCGCGGCGGGCGCTTTGAATGCGGTCGCGGGCGGCGGGACGTTCTTGTCCTTCCCCGCGCTTGTCTGGACCGGCGTGCCGCCGATCACCGCCAATGCCACCGCGACGCTGGCGGCCCTGCCCGGCTATCTGTCGAGCGCCTGGGCCTTCCGCCACGAGCTGCGCCACAAGGGGCCGATGGCGCTGCGCACGATCCTGATCGCCGCCGTCGCGGGCGGGTTCCTCGGCGCGCTCCTGCTGCTGATCACGCCCGAAAAACTGTTCGCCGGCGTGGTGCCGTGGCTTCTGCTGCTGGCAACCGCAGCGTTTGCCTTCGGGCCGATGCTGCTGAAGGCGCTGCAACGCTTTGGCCGCACGATGGGCGCCGTGTCCGCCTTCGCCCTGCTACTCGCGGTGACGATCTACGGCGGATATTTCAATGGCGGGCTCGGGATCATGCTGCTCGCCGCGCTCGGCTTGATTGGCTTCACCGATCTGCATGCGATGAACGGCCTGAAGAACCTCGTCTCGGCCGTGCTGTCGCTGGTCTCGGTCGTAACCTACGCGGTGGCCGGACTAATCGACTGGCAGGCGGTTCTGGTGCTGGGCATCGCGAGCGCCGTCGGCGGCTACCTGGGCGCGCATCTGTCAAAGCGGATCACCAATATGGCGCTGCTGCGCGGCTTCATCATTGCGGTCGGGCTGGTGATGGCGGCGGTTTTCTTCGTACGCGGCTAACCCAGCCAGAGCGCCGAGCCGAACATCTTGCGCAACAGTCCCGTCTGACCGCTGACCCCGGCGCGGGCATAGATCTGCTTTGAGGTCGAGCGCGCGGTCTCCAGCGTCCAGCCAAGCCGCTCGGCCGCCTCGCGCAGGCTCGCCCCATCGCATAGAAGCGCCGCGAGCCGCGCCTCGGACCGGTTGAGATCCAGCGCCCCCGCGACACGCGCGACCGGCAGCGCCTCAGCCAGCCGCATGGCGCGCAGATGTCCGATCAGTGCAGGACTGCCCCGCCATCGCCCCGGCGCGAGCCGGAGCACGCCCTGCCCCTCTGGGCCAAGCGGGATCGGCCGGACGACCTCCCCGCCTTCCCCGAGTTTCGCGAGGCTCTGCCGAAAGCGCAGCGCGGCGTCGGGGTCGGCGAATTCCGGGCGCGCGCCGATGCGCAGCCGCAGCCAACCTCCCGCATCGAATTCCGCCGCTACGCGCGGATCGAATTCCAGCACCGTACCCGCGGGCGTCAGGACCAACCACCCCGCACCGAGCGCCGCCGTGGCCTCGGCATCGCGCGCGGCTCGCGCCCGCTCGCCGCCCAGCGCCTCGCGTATCATCACCGCCTGCCCCAGATGCGGCGCGAGCGTCGAGAGGGCCAACGCCTCCGCCGCGCGGAAATCCCGGTTCGGGCGCGCGATCATCAGCACCACGCGCCCCGCCGCCCCTGCCGCGACCTTCAGCGCCCGGAGCGGTTCGGGCCACGCCACTTCACCCGGCAGGTCGATCTGCGAATAGACACGATCCAGTCGCATCGGGTGGAGTCGCGCGGCGTCCGGCAAGGCGATCCTGCCGACCTGCCAGCCCGCGCCCTCCCCCTCGGGTGCGAGAATCTGCACCGCCGCACCCTCGGCATGGGCGACCGAACAGAGCCGCTCGAGAAAGCGCACCCAGCCAGCCTTTCCCGCCTCGCTCGCCGCCGCGAAGAGCGCGTTGATCAACAGTGTGTTCTCGGACTGCCCCAACATAAGCCGTATTTACCCCCCATTTGGGGGGTTATCCAGCAAAACCCGCCGCCTATATCTCGGAAAACCGCGATCAGACAGAGACCTCCCGCATGAACAAGACCCTGACTCACCTGCAGCGGCTCGAAGCCGAAAGCATTCACATCCTGCGCGAAGTCGTGGCCGAAGCCGACAATCCGGTCATGCTCTATTCCGTCGGCAAGGACAGCGCGGTGATGCTGCATCTCGCGAAGAAGGCCTTCTATCCGTCGCCGCCGCCCTTCCCGCTGATGCATGTCGACACGACGTGGAAATTCCAGGCGATGTACAACCTGCGCGACAAGGCCGCGAAGGATGCGGGGATGGAGCTGATCGTGCACCAGAACCCCGAGGCGAAGGCCAAGGGGATCAACCCGTTCGATCACGGCTCGCTGCATACCGACATGTGGAAGACCGAAGGTCTGAAACAGGCTCTGGACAAGCACGGCTTCGACGTGGCCTTCGGCGGCGCGCGCCGCGACGAGGAGAAATCCCGCGCGAAGGAGCGCGTGTTCTCGTTCCGCTCGGCCAATCATCGCTGGGAACCGAAGAACCAGCGCCCCGAGCTCTGGCGCCTCTACAACGCCAAGAAAGCGAAGGGCGAGAGCGTCCGCGTCTTCCCGATCTCGAACTGGACCGAGCTGGACATCTGGCAATATATCCACCTCGAAGGGATCGAGATCGTCCCGCTCTATTTCTCGGCCCTGCGCCCGACAGTCGAGCGCGACGGGCTGATCCTGATGGTCGACGACGACCGCTTCCCGCTGCGCGACGGCGAGGAGCCGGTGATGCGCTCGGTCCGCTTCCGCACTCTGGGCTGCTACCCGCTGACCGGCGCCGTCGAGAGCGAGGCGCAGACCCTTCCGGAAGTCATTCAGGAAATGCTGCTGACCACCACCTCCGAGCGTCAGGGCCGCGCGATCGACCACGATCAGAGCGCCTCGATGGAGAAGAAAAAGCAGGAAGGCTATTTCTGAGCCCTCCCCTCCCGAGCCGCACGCGCGCCTTCATTTCCACCCTATCAGGTGAGCCGACATGACGACCAACGATCCGATCTACAAGACCGACGCGCTGATTGCGCAGGATATCGACGCCTATCTCGAGGCGCATCAACACAAGACCATGCTGCGCTTCATCACTTGCGGCTCGGTCGATGACGGGAAATCGACGCTGATCGGGCGGCTGCTCTATGACAGCAAGATGATCTTCGAGGATCAGCTGGCCGCGCTGGAGGCCGACTCCAAGCGCGTCGGCACCCAAGGCCAGGAGATCGACTTCGCACTGCTGGTCGACGGGCTCGCTGCCGAGCGCGAACAGGGCATCACGATCGACGTGGCCTACCGCTTCTTCGCGACCGAGAAGCGCAAGTTCATCGTCGCGGACACCCCCGGCCACGAACAGTATACCCGCAACATGGTCACCGGCGCCTCGACCGCCGATCTGGCGGTGATCCTGATCGATGCGCGCAAGGGCGTACTGACCCAAACGCGGCGCCACTCCTACCTCGTCCACCAGCTCGGCATCCGCCATATCGTGCTGGCGGTGAACAAGATGGATCTGGTGGACTACGATCAGGCGACCTTCGACGAGATCGTGGCCGATTACCAAACCTTCGCCGACAGCATCGGCATCGAAGGCTTCACCGCGATCCCGATCTCGGGCTTCAAGGGCGACAACATCACGGGCCCGAGCGAGAATACCCCCTGGTACAAGGGGCCGTCGCTCCTACCCTATCTCGAAGCGGTCGAGGTGGACGTGACCTCCGATCAGGAGCGCCCCTTCCGGATGCCGGTGCAATGGGTGAACCGCCCCAACCTCGACTTCCGCGGCTTCTCGGGGCTGATCGCGTCGGGCACCGTGCGTCCGGGCGACGAGGTGCGCGTGCTGCCCTCGGGCAAAACCTCGAAAGTGGCGCGGATCGTCAGCTTGGAGGGCGACCGCGACATGGCGGTGGCGGGCGAATCCATCACGATCACGCTGGTCGACGAGATCGACTGCTCGCGCGGGCAGGTCATCGTCTCCGCGAAAGAACCGCTGGAAGTGGCCGACCAGTTCGAGACCACCATTGTCTGGATGGACGAGAACGAACTGCTGCCAGGCCGCGCCTATTGGCTGAAAATCGGCACGCAGACCGTCTCGGCGACCGTGCAGGAGCCGAAATACGAGGTGAACGTCAACACGCAGGAGCATCTGGCGACGAAGACGCTGGACCTGAACGCGATCGGCGTGGCCAACATCACCACCGACCGCGAGATCCCCTTCGCCCCCTATGCCGAGAACCGCGATCTGGGCGGGTTCATCCTGATCGACAAGATGACCAACCAGACTGCGGCTGCGGGCATGATCAACTTCGCGCTGCGCCGGGCCCAGAACATCCACTGGCAGGCGACCGATATCGGGCGCGAGCATCATGCCAACATGAAGCACCAGAAGCCGGCGGTGGTCTGGCTCACGGGCCTGTCGGGCTCGGGCAAATCCACGATCGCCAACATGGTCGAGAAGAAGCTGGCGCGGATGAACCGCCACACTTTCCTGCTCGATGGCGACAACGTGCGCCACGGCCTGAACAAGGATCTGGGCTTCACCGAGGCCGACCGCGTGGAAAACATCCGCCGCGTCGGCGAGGTCGCGAAGCTGATGACCGACGCGGGCCTCATCGTGGTCACGGCCTTCATCTCGCCCTTCCGCTCGGAGCGCGACATGGTGCGCGCAATGATGCAGCCGGGCGAATTCCTCGAAGTCTTCGTGGATACGCCGCTCGAAGTGGCCGAGGCGCGCGACGTGAAAGGGCTCTATGCCAAGGCGCGATCCGGCCAGCTGAAGAACTTCACCGGCATCGACTCGCCCTACGAGGCACCCGAGAACCCCGAGATGCGGATCGACACCACCGCGATCAGCCCCGAGGAAGCGGCGGAATTGATCCTCGCTCGGCTCATTCCGTAAGCGACGACAACGACTGCACCATTTCACGCGAACGTGCAGCCCTCCCGGGGGTTGCACGTTTTCGTTTTGGCCTTGACCTTGCTCGGGGGCGCGCCCCAACCTGCCCGAAATACCGCCAGCAGAAAGAAGCCCGAATGCCGATCGAAAACGTGCACTTCAGCGAACTCGAATTTTCCCGCCGGATCGCGCTCGTACGCGCGGCAATGGCGCAGCGCGAGATCGACATTCTCTTCATCACCAACCCGTCTAACCAGTTCTGGCTGACAGGTTATGACGGCTGGTCCTTCTACACCCATCAGGGCGTGATCCTGCCGATGGAGGGCGCCCCCTATTGGTGGGGCCGCTTCATGGATTCCAACGGCGCGCGCCGCACCGTCTGGATGGAGGAGGAAAACATCCTCCATTACAACGACGCGATGGTGCAATCCGACATCATGCACCCGATGGAAGACCTCGCCTCTCACCTGCGGATCATGGGCTACGGCAAGGCCCGGATCGGCGTCGAGATGGAGACCTATTTCTACACCGCGAAAGCGCATGCAGTCCTCTTCGAAGGGCTGCCCGAAGCGACGCTGCTCGATGCCTCTGTGCTGGTGAACTGGCAGCGCCTGATCAAATCCGACGAGGAGCTGCGTTTCATGCGCCGTGCCGCACGGATCTCCGAACTGGTGATCCAGCGTGCGGTGGAACTGGCCGAGCCGGGGCTGCGCAAGCATGATCTGGTCGGCGAATTGTACAAGACCGCCGTGCAGGGCGAGGAAGACAGCTGGGGCGATTATCCGGCCATCGTGCCGATGCTGCCCTCGGGTCCGGATGCCTCCGCGCCGCACCTGACATGGAACGGCGAGGCACTGAAAGCTGGCGAAGCGACCTTCGTCGAGCAATCCGGCTGCTACCGTCGCTATCACGCGCCGCTCTCGCGTACGATCTTTCTGGGCAAGCCCCCGCAGCATGTCCTCGATGCGAGCGAAGCGCTGACCGAAGGCCTCAACGCCGGGATCGAAGTCGCGCGTGCCGGGAACCGCGCCTGTGACATCGCCCGCGCACTGAACGTCGAGCTGGCCAAGGTCGGCATCGAACGCCCGAACCGCGCGGGTTACGCGGTGGGCTGTTCCTACCCGCCGGATTGGGGCGAGCATACCGTCTCGATCCGCGACACCGACGAGACGATCCTCGAGCCCGGCATGACCTTCCACTTCATGCCCGGCCTCTGGATGGATGACTGGGGGATGGAGACGACCGAGACCATCCTCATCACCGAGGACGGCCCCGCCGAGCCGCTGTGCAACATCGAGCGCAAACTGTTCGTCAAGGACTGAGCCGATGCGGATCGACACCACCCGCGCGATCCTCTCGGACCTGATCGCCTACCCGACGATCTCGACCGACAGCAACCTGCCGATCATCCACTACATCGCGGACCGGCTGGAAACCGTCGGCGCGGCGGTAGAGGTCATGGTCGACGAGAGCGGCCACAAGGCGAACCTTTTCGCGACGCTGGGCGAGGCAGGCGATGGCGGGCTGGTGCTGTCGGGCCATTCGGACGTGGTACCGGTCACCGATCAGGACTGGACCAGCGATCCTTTCACCATGACCGAGCGCGACGGCAAGCTCTACGGGCGCGGCGCCTGCGACATGAAAGGCTTCATCGCCGCCTGTCTCGGCTCGCTCGATCTGCTGGCCGAGGCCGCGAAAACCCGCCCGATCCATTTCGCCTTCACCCATGACGAGGAAGTCGGCTGTCTGGGCGCGCAGGAACTGGTGAAGCTGCTGGCGAAACGCCCGGTCAGACCGGCGCTGTGCATCATCGGAGAGCCGACTTCGATGCAGGTCTTCGACGGCAACAAGGGCTGCTGCGAATATACCGTGCGCTTCGAGGGGCTGCCGGGCCATAGCTCCGCGCCTGAGAAGGGCGTGAACGCGGTCGAATACGCTGTGCGCTACATCAACCGCCTGTTCGAGCTGCGCGCCGAGCTGATCAAACGCTGCCCCGAAGGCTCGCGCTTCGATCCGCCGCAGACGACGCTCAACGTAGGCGCGCTGAAAGGCGGCATTTCTCATAACGTGATCGCGCCGCGCGCCGAACTGGCCTGGGAGATGCGCCCGATCAATGCCGCTGACATGGATTTCGTCAAAGCCGAGATCGCGAGCTACGTCGAAGACACGCTGCTGCCCGAGATGCGCGCCATCGCGCCGGAAGCCGCGATCTCCACCGAGACCATCGGCGAGGTCGTGGGGCTCGAGCCGATGGACGACAACGCCGCGCGCGATCTGGTCTTCGCGCTGACCGGGCAGAACCACGCAGGCTGCGTTGCTTTCAACACCGAGGCCGGGCTGTTCCAGTCGCTCGGAATGGACGCGGTGATCTGCGGGCCCGGCTCGATCGAGCAGGCCCATAAGGCCGACGAGTTCGTCTCGCTCGAGCAGATGGATCAGGCGCTGACGATGTTGGGCAAGCTCGCCAGCGCCCGGAACTGAGTGCGCCTGGCCGCCTCTCCGATCAGTTCAGGCGCTTGCCGGTTTTCGGATCGAAGAGATGCAGGTCTTCGGCGTTCACCGACAGCCGCACCTGCCCCACCGCCTGCTTCTCCATATGCACGCCCGGCAGCGCTGCGGTCATCGGCTCGCCGCGCCCTTCCAGCGTTCCGTGCAGAAGCGTATTCGCCCCTAGCGGTTCGGACAGGGTAACATTCAGCGTCAGCGGGCCATTGTCATCGGGATGCAGGTGTTCGGGCCGAATCCCGAGGCTGACGGGGCGATCGGGCAGATCGGTCGGCCCGAGCGTCACATGGCCCAGCATCACCCGCCCTCCGCGCACCTCGGCATCGATGACGTTCATCGACGGGCTGCCGATGAACTGCGCCGCGAAGATGGTCACGGGGCGCTCATAGACTTCGAGCGGGGTGCCGATCTGCTCGGCCACGCCGCCGTTCATCACGATCATCCGGTCGGCCATGGTCATCGCCTCGACCTGATCGTGGGTCACGTAAAGCGCGGTCACGCCGAGCTTGCGCTGCAGCTCGCGGATTTCGACGCGCATCTGCACCCGCAGCTTGGCATCGAGGTTGGACAGCGGTTCGTCGAACAGGAAGACCGACGGCTCGCGCACGATGGCGCGGCCCATCGCGACCCGCTGACGCTGCCCGCCGGACAGTTCGCGCGGCTTTCGCTCGAGATAGTCCGACAGCTGCAACAGCTTCGCGGCCTCATCGACGCGGCGCTTGATCTCGGACTTCGACATGCCCGCGATCTTCAGCCCGTAGCCCATGTTCTGGCGCACCGACATATGCGGGTAGAGCGCGTAGTTCTGGAACACCATCGCGATATCGCGATCCATCGGCTCGCGCTCGTTCACGCGGGCCTCGCCGATGCGAATCTCACCCTCTGAGATACTCTCCAGCCCCGCGACCATGCGCAACAGCGTCGATTTCCCGCAGCCGGAGGGACCGACGATGACGATGAATTCGCCGTCCTGGATGTCGATCGAGACCCCGTGCAGCACCTCGGTCTTGCCGAAACGTTTCTTGATATTTTCGAGTTCAACGGTCGCCATTGTCTGCCCTTATTTCTCGCTGTCCACGAGGCCGCGAATGAAGAGTTTCTGCATCGAGATCACCACGATCACCGGCGGGATCATCGCGAGGATGGAGGTCGCCATGATGACCGGCCAGTCGGCGATATCGTCGCCCGACGGGAACATCTGCTTGAGCCCCATGACGATCGTGTTCATCTCGGGATTTGTGGTGATGAGGAGCGGCCAGAGATACTGGTTCCAGCCGTAGATGAAGAGGATCACGAAGAGCGCAGCGATATTCGTGCGGCTCATCGGCAGCAGGATATCGAAGAAGAAGCGCATCGGACGCGCGCCATCGACTCGGGCGGCCTCTGCCAGCTCGTCCGGCACCGTCAGGAAGAACTGCCGGAACAGGAAGGTCGCCGTCGCTGACGCGATCAGAGGCAGGATCAGGCCGGAATAGCTGTTGAGCATCCCGAAGCCCGCGACCACCTCGTAGGTCGGCACGATTCGCACCTCGACCGGCAGCATCAGCGTGATGAAGATCATCCAGAAGAAGAAGCGCCGTCCCGGAAAGCGGAAATAGACGATCGCGAAGGCCGACAGGAGCGAGATCGCGATCTTTCCGAGCGCGATCCCCAGCGCCATCACCAGCGAGTTCACCAGCATCGTCGCGACCGGCACATTCACCCCGGAGAACAGCGCATCCGAGTAGTTCTCGATCAGGTGCGAGCCCGGCATCACCGGCATCGGCGCCTGCGCGATCTCCTGCTGGGTATGGGTCGAGGCCACGAAGGCCAGCCAGATCGGGAAGAAGATCACCAGTACGCCCGCGATCATCAGCACATGGGTCAGCCACAGGCCGGAGCCGCGTTTTTCCACCATGCCCGGGGGCGGTTCGTTGTGCATGTCAGCCATCAGTAATGCACCCGCTTCTCGACGAATTTGAATTGCAGCACCGTCAGGAAGCCCACGACCACCAGCAGCACCACGGATTGCGCGGCAGAGCTTCCGAGATCCTGACCCACGAAGCCATCGGCGTAGACCTTGTAGACCAGGATCGTGGTCGCCTGTTGCGGCCCGCCGGAGGTGATCGTGTGGATCACGCCGAAGGTCTCGAAGAAGGCGTAGACGATATTGACGACCAGCAGAAAGAAGGTCGTGGGCGACAGGAGCGGCAGCACGATCGTGAAGAAGCGCCGCCAGAACCGCGCCCCGTCGATCGCCGCCGCCTCGATCACCGATTTCGGCACCGCTTGCAACGCCGCGAAATAGAACAGGAAGTTGTAGCTGATGCGGCCCCAGGCCGACGCCACGACGACGAGGCCCATCGCCTCGTTCTCGTTGAGCACATGGTTCCAGTCATAACCCATCTGGTTGAGATAGAAGGCGACCACACCGATCCGCGTGTTGAACATGAAGAGCCACAGCACACCGGCCACTGCGGGCGCGACCGCGTAGGGCCAGATCAGAAGCGTGCGGTAAGTTCCCGCCCCTTTCACCAGCCGATCCGCCAGCACCGCGAGGAACAGCGCCGGGATCATCGAGACCAGTGTCACAAGGGTCGAGAACACCGCCGTCGTCACAAAAGACGCGCGATAATAGGGGTCGTTGAACAGGTATTCGAAATTGCCGAGGCCCACATATTGCATCGACAGGCCGAACGGATCGGGGATGAACAGCGATTGCCACACCGCCTCGCCCGCCGGGTAGAAGAAGAACACGGCCGAGATGATCAACTGCGGCGCGAGCAGCAGCATCGGCAAGAGCCAGCCCTTGAAGGTTACGCGTTTTTCCATATCGGGATCGGGGCCTTAGAATAGAAATAGCCGCGGGCAGGGTTCTCCCCGCCCGCGGCTGGATTTGGGTTAGCGGTTGGCTTGCTCGAAGCGGCGCAGCAGCTGGTTGCCACGCTCCACCGCGTTGTCGAGCGCGTCTTGCGCGGTCTTGTCACCGGCCCAGACAGCCTCCAGTTCCTCGTCGATGATGCCGCGGATCTGGTCGAAGTTGCCCAGGCGGATGCCCTTCGAATTCTCGGTCGGCGCATTCGCGGTCATCTGCTTCACGGCCACGTCAGTGCCGGGGTTCTTCTCGTAGAAGCCCTGCTCACGGGTCAGCTCGGCCGCGGCCTTGGTGATCGGCAGGTAGCCGGTATCCTGATGCCACTTCGCCTGCACTTCCGGCGACGAGAGGTAGTTCAGGAATTCAGCGACGCCCTTGTAGTGGTCGTCATCCTTGCCAGCCATGACCCAGAGCGAGGCGCCCCCGATGATGGTGTTCTGCGGCGCACCGTCGACGTCACCCCAATAGGGCAGCGGGTGCACTTCGAAGTTGAACTTGGCTTCGGACTTGATGCCCGCGTAACCGGCCGAGCTCTCGGTGAAGAGCGCGCAGGTGCCGGCACGGAAATCGGCACCGCCTTCGTTGCGGCGGCCCTTGTAGACGAACTCGCCCTTCTTGGCCCAGTCACCCAGCGTCTGGATGTGCTTGACCTGAACGGGGCCGTTGAACTCCAGCTTCGCGTCGAGACCGGCGAAGCCGTTCTCCTGGCTCGCGAAGGGCACGTTGTGATAGGCCGAGAGGTTCTCGAGCTGGATCCAGCTCTGCCAGGCGGTGGTCATCGGGCAATCGACGCCCGCTTCCTTCAGCTGGTCGAGCACCTTGCCGACATCTTCCCAGGTAGTCAGCGGCGCATCCTTGGCGACGCCTGCCTTGTCGAGCATGTCGCGGTTAACCCAGAGAACCGGCGTCGAGGAGTTGAAGGGCAGCGACAGCATCTTGCCGTCGGTGGTGGTGTAGTAGCCCTTCACCGCGCCGATGTAATCGTCGGGATTGAAGTCCACGCCGGCGTCTTCCATCACTTGGTAGACCGGCTTGATCGCGCCCTTGGCGGCCATCATCGTCGCCGTGCCGACCTCGAACACCATCAGGATGTCGGGCTGTTCCCCGGCGCGGAACGCGGCGATCCCGGCGTTCAGCGTTTCCGAGTAGTTGCCCTTGTTGGTCGCCACGACCTCATACTGGTCCTGGCTGGCATTGAAGTCCTTCACCTGCTGATCGACGAGCTCGCCGAGACGGCCGGTAAAGGCGTGCCAGAACTGGATTTCCGTTGCTGCATTGGCCGTGAAGGGCGCAATGAGCGAGGCCGACGCAAGCGCCGCACCGAGTGCAAAATTCTTCATGTCTTCCTCCCATATGTAGCGGGATTCATTGTTGGATGGATCTGAGGCCCCGTGCGAAGCCTCCGCGCTACGCGGCGTAGTGTGCGGATGTAACAGGAACAAAACAAGAGAGTGATTTCGGTTTCGCTTTGCCTCTCGGTCGCGCGATCCAGCGCGGTACGGCGGCTTCTCAGCCCTTTCCTGCTAAGCTTTTTCGAGATTCCTCGAAGTTTTGCACGACGCTAGATCACGACCTTGTGAAGCGCATTTTTGCGCGATTCGATCGAAACCGAACAAAAACCGACAGTCGCGCGAAACACCCGATTACGATCAGCTTTCCTCGCGGCGCTTTCCCGAATCCGTTAGATTTGCCAAATCATTGAAATGGTTCAACTCGGTCCGGATCATCGTTCGCAGCCTGATCGACTGCCTCACCTACTTCTACGAGATGCGCCTGAGAGAGCTGGACCAGATCGCGCAGGCCAATCAACCGCCATAGCAAAAATCACGCACATGCGCGGGCATCTCGACACCGTCGAGATTGCGCGGATCGGGGATCGGGTCGCCCACCTCCATACGGAGCGGGATCACCCCGGCCCAGATCGGCAGCGCGTAATCCTCCTCGTCGTCACTCGGCCCGCCGGTGCGGATCTTCGCGGCGCCCTCGGTGATCTCCATCCCCAGCACGGTCGTCGCCTTCAGATCCTGTTCGTGGTCTGGGCGCAGCGTCTCGTAGCGGCCCGGATAGAGATGGTTCACGAAATTTCCGAGCTTTTGCAGCTTCTCCGCCGGGTCCTCCACCTTGAACGCAACACCAAAGAGCATGACCGAGCGCGTGTTCAGCGAATGATGCATGCCAGAGCGCGCCAGAACCAAACCATCGAGGATCGAGACCGTCAGACAGACCTCTGTCTCCTTTTGACTGCGCAGCGCGCGGCTCGCGGAAGAGCCATGCCAATAGACGTGATCGCCTTCGCGCCATTGCATCGTCGGCGTCACGTAGGGCTTGCCGTCCCGGACATAGCCCACATGGCACATCGGCTGCGCGTCGAGGATCGTGTTGATGCTGTCGCGATCGAAATGACCGCGCTCATGCAGGCGGCGAAGGCGGGAACGCTCGGTTACAGGGAGGGTCTCGGTCATGGTCTGCCTCATGTCTGACTTGTGCCCTCAGCGATAGCGGCCTACTGGATCGGAAAACATGTCCAGTTTCGCAAAAATGCAGCAGTCCAATTTAAACACCGCCCTGTTTGGTCTCTCGCTGGATCGAAACTCCGGTCTACCGCTGCATGCGCAACTGACCCATGTCCTGCGCGAGATGCTGCGCGCCGATCCCGCCGCAGCCGGAGAGCGCCTGCCGCCAAGCCGCGCATTGGCCGAGGAGCTGTCGGTCTCGCGCATGACAGTGACCACCGCCTATGATCAGCTGATCGCCGAGGGCTACCTGAGCACCCGCCCCGGCGGCGGCACCTATGTCGCCGAGGATCTGCCCCATCTCGTTCCTCCTACCCCGCGAAAAGCATCAAGGGCCGCGCAAGGGGCGTCTCCGCCAGCTTGGCTGCCCTTCCAGCCCGGCCTGCCCGATCAGGCGCTGTTCCCGCACAGGCTTTGGGCGCGCCACCTCGAGCGCGCGTGGCGCACCCCCGATCCCACCCTTCTGGACCGGCCCGACCCGTTCGGCTGGCCGCCGCTGCGGCTGGCGATCCGCGACCACCTCGCGGCGTGGCGCGGCCTCGATTGCGCACCGGAACAAGTGGTGATTACCGGCGGCGCATGGGACGGGTTCGACCTGATCGCGCGTAGTGCGATCGCCCCCGGGGCGTCGATCGCGACCGAGGATCCCGGCTGGGCGACGATGGGCCATGTGCTGGCCTCCAGCGGCCTCAACGAGCACCCGGTGCGGATCGACGCCGAAGGGCTGGACCCGGTACATCTGCCGACCGGCACCCGCGCCGTCATCATCACCCCCTCGCGCCATTTCCCGACCGGGGCGGCGATGCCGCTCACGCGCAGGCTGACGCTTCTTGACTGGGCGCGTGCCCATGATGCGCTGATCGTCGAGGATGATTATGACAGCGAATTCCGTTATCGCGGCCAGCCCCTGCCCGCGCTGGCGGGGCTCGACGGGCTGCAGCGCGTGATCTACATGGGCAGCTTCTCGAAACTGCTCAGCCCGGCGCTGCGGATCGGCTATATCGTGCTGCCCGAGCGGCTTGTCGGGCCGATGCGGGCGGCGATCGACGCGACGGGGCCGCGGGTTTCGATGGTACCGCAACCGGCGCTGGCGAGCTTCATGGCGAGCGGCGAATTCGCGACCCATCTACGGCGGATGCGGCGCCATTACGCGAAGCGGCAGCGCCACCTCATGAACGCGCTGACAGGGCTCGAGGAGCATCTCCGGCTCCAGCCCGATCCGTCGGGAATGCATCTCTGCGCGGGTCTCGGTCCGGCGCTCGTGCCCGCCGGCGACCGCGCGATATCCGAGCGCGCGAAGGCGGCCGGTCTTACCCTGCGCGCTCTGTCGTCGCACGCACGCCTGCCCGACCCGCCGCAAGGCGTCCTGCTTGGGTACACGGGTTTCGACGAACCGACGCTAAGCGCCGCAGCAGAGAAGCTGCGGGCACTTCTGACGTCGCTTCCATGACCGCCGACCTCGCAACTCACAACAGGGTGACCTTACGTCGAGAAAGCACTCGCCCTCTTGGCAAGCCCGCGCCGTTTGCCAAAACTAACGCGCGAGTAAAAAACGGGCGCGTGACTTGATCCAAGCGCACGGGAGCGGAGGACAGGATGCGCGGATGGAAAGCGGTGCTCGGCGGGATTGGCCTGCTTGTCATGGCGGCTGTGATTTACGCGATCATCGTGCCTCCGGAACTGCTACGCGTCGGCGCGGGCTATAGCGCGAAGATTACCTGCTCGGCGCTGGTCCTGCAGGACCGCGACCCCGACGAGGTTCTCGAAACCGATGTGCAGGCGCCAGGCAATCCGCTGCTGCGCGCCTTCTGGGTCAGCCCCGATCGTCGGGCGGGCCGCGTCTGGGCGGCTTTCGCCGGGATCATCGCGCCCACGACAGCGGAGCAACGCATGGGCCTCGGTTGCGCGACCTTCCCCGACGGCGATCTGGCCGACGCCCGCGAACAGGCCGCCCCGCCCGCGCCGGGACCGAGCAAGAGCGTCGCCCTCTGGCCCGCGGGATCGAAGACCGAACTGACGGGACAAGGCCGCTTCGCCGATGTCTTGCAAAACGATGCGCTGACCGGGCCGGGGCTGCGGGCGGTGGTGGTGATCAAGGACGGTCATCTCGTGGCCGAGCGCTACGGCGATGGCTTCGATGCGAAGACACCGCTTCTGGGCTGGTCGATGACGAAGACCGTCACCGCCGCCCTTGTCGGCACCGCGATCGAGGCGGGCAAGCTGCGGATGGATCAAAGCGATCTACTGCCCGAATGGCAGGGCGACGACCGGGCGAAGATCACTGTCGCGCAGCTGATGTCGATGTCGAGCGGGCTGCATTTCAACGAGGATTACGGTGACGTCTCGGACGTGACGCGGATGCTCTACCTCGAGCCGGACATGGCGAAGTTCGCAGCGTCGCAGCCGCTCGATCATCCGCCCGGCACGCATTTCAGCTATTCCAGCGGCACCGCAGTCCTGCTGTCGCGCATCTGGCAAAACGCGGTGGGCGACACCTCCACCGCACTCGCTTGGCCGCGCCGCAAGCTGTTCGGTCCGCTCGGGATGAACTCGGCCACGCTCGAGACCGACGCCTCCGGAACCTTCGTCGGCAGCTCCTACCTCTACGCGACCGCGCGGGACTGGGCGCGTTTCGGACAGTTCCTGCTTCAGGACGGCCAATGGGAGGGGCGGCAATTGCTGTCCGCCGCGTTCGTAAAGCGGATGCATGCGCCCGCGCCGACCGACGGGGTCTATGCACAGGGCATGATCTGGCTCGCCGGGCCGAGCGATCAGCAGAAAGCGGGCGACGACGCGCGGTTCGGCCTGCCCGCCGACACCTATTGGCTCGAGGGGCATGACGGGCAGACTGTCACCGTGATCCCCTCGGCCGATATGGTCGTGGTGCGGATGGGGCTGACGCCGTCGGACCTGAACTACCGCCCGCAGAAGCTGGTGGCAGCATTGCTGGAGGCGGCAAAGACCACCACTCAGGCCTCGTCGAACATCCCTTCGAACAGCGCCGAAGACAGGTAACGCTCGCCCGAATCCGGCAGCACGACGACGATGGTCTTGCCCGCATTCTCCGGTTCGCGCGCAAGACGCAGGGCTGCCGCAGCCGCCGCGCCGCAGGAGATCCCTGCCAATATGCCCTCTTCGCGCGCCAGCCGCCGGGCGGTCTCGATAGCCTCATCATTGCTGACCTGCTCGATCCGGTCCACGAGATCCATGTCGAGCACCTTTGGCACGAAGCCTGCGCCGATGCCCTGGATCTTGTGAGGACCGGGGTGCAGCGCCTCGCCTGCGCGGGCCTGCGTCAGAACCGGGCTCGCCTCGGGCTCGACCGCGACCGAGATCAGCGGCAGACCCTTTTCCTTTTTCAGATAACGCGAGACACCAGTGATCGTGCCGCCCGTGCCGACGCCCGCGACGAAGATATCGACCACACCATCGGTATCCTCGAAGATCTCCGGACCCGTGGTCTTCTCGTGAATCTCGGGGTTCGCGGGGTTGTTGAACTGCTGCAGCAACACGTAGCGGTCGGGATCGGAGGCCGCGATCTCCTCGGCCTTGGCGATCGCCCCCTTCATGCCCTGCGCGCCTTCGGTGAGCACCAGCTTCGCGCCATAGGCCAGCAGGAGCTTGCGCCGCTCGATGCTCATCGTGTCGGGCATGGTCAGCGTGATCGGGATACCGCGCGACGCGGCGACGAAGGCCAGCGCGATCCCCGTGTTGCCCGAGGTCGGCTCGACGATCTCCTTGCCGGGGCCGAGCACGCCGCGCTCCTCCGCGTCCCAGATCATGTTCGCCCCAACGCGACACTTCACCGACCACGCCGGGTTGCGCCCTTCGATCTTGGCCAGAACGGTCGCGCCCGCGCCCTCCGTCATGCGATTGAGCCGCACCAGCGGCGTGTTTCCGATGCTGAACGAGTTATCCTCGTAAATCCGTGCCATGCGCGCGCTCCCTTTCAGCCTGCTGCCGTCCCATCAGATAACCAAAGGCAGGCGAGGGAAAGGCGAAAGCGACGCGCGCGAACGACGTACCCTTTCACTGGAGAGCGCGCAGAGACGTCAGGACGTCGTAATTCGGGCAATCCGTCGGGATGGCCTGCGGCCCCTCACCTTTCTCGGCCAGAACAGCGAGGCAGAATTCGGTGCGCCCGCAGGTCGCACAGGTTGTGATCATCTCGGCAAAGTCAGCTTGTGTGAGAAAGCCGTCACGCATCGCTTCGGAAATGTTCACTCCGAGACGCCGCGCCATGCCGCGCGTCACCCAGAAGTTCAGATCGACATCGCTTTGCATTCCCATCATTCCACTCCTTCGGGTTCAGCCCCAATGGTCGCGCGCAGCTGCGTCATCATCAGGCGGTTTTCGCAATAGGCGGGAGGTGCTTTCGCGGGGTTCATTTGCGGATCGTGCTCGGCCAGCCAGAGCAGGCAGGCCCCGGCTTCGCGGCACTTGGTGCAGCGGATCAGCGCGTCTTTCCATGCTTCGCCGCTGAGCCGCCCGGCGGCCATCTCCATGCTGAGATCGCCGCCCATCTGCTGGGCCATGCGGTTCATCATCGACGCATGGCGATTGAGGTGCTTGGCAGCGATCATGGCAGCCTCCCTTGAAACAGTCATCCCGGTGATGGGCCGACTCTGCCGCAGGGGCCGTGATTTCGATATGATTCAGATCAAGCGTCGCGTTCCGCTCTGTCGCTGTCGAGGTCATGGCCGACGTCACAGTCCAGATCGGGAGCAAAGCGCGCGGCCAGCGCCTGCGCTTCCTCCGCGATAACCGCGCGGTCGCGCCTCAAGGTCATCGCGGATTGCGAATGGGCGGCTGCGCGCAGCGCCTGATGGGCGGCGGGACGGCCGAAATGAGCGGGATGCATCTCGGCCAGAGCTTCCAGCACCTCCTGCTGGCGCAGCGCGACCTCCAGATGCCCGGCTCCGTCGCGCGCGATCGCGGCGAACGCGTCCTCGGTATACTGCTCGGGCGTCACCGCGCGCACATAGACGCGGTCGAAGACGCAATCGGGGCTCTTCGGTGGATGCCAATCGGCCAGCACCCGCACCAGACGCCCGAGAATATCGATACCGGTTCCGGGGTCGTTGATCGCCGGCGAAAGCGCGCGCGAGGCAATCTCGGCCAGCGCGATCAGGCCGAATTGCGGATCCTGGTCGAAATCGCGCGCGTGATCGATGGTGAAGGCGTCGCGCGCGGCCTCCTCGATCGCCTCGCGGGTCTCGGCGTCGCCCGGCAGCGCGTCGCATCGCACCAGATCGGATGCGCCGTGGACGAATTCGCCAGTCCGTCCGCAAAGCCAGATGTGGCAGTCATGCGTCTCGGCCACCTTTTGCAGCGCCCCCATGTCGACATGCTGCACATGGCCGGTCCGCGTCGACGTGATCCCGAAGACCCCGGGGGGCGGGTCTTCCCATTCCTTGCCGCCGAGCCACGGCCGCTCGCAGCGCGCTTTCAGCGCCGTGCTCGCAGCGTCCTCGACCCGGCTGATCACATCGCCGAGCCGTCCGAACTCGCTCAGATGCTGCACCCAGCGCAACAGCGATATCACCACCATCGCCACCACGCCGAGCGTGACGACCAGCAGGATGAATCGCCCGGAGTCGTCATAGACATCCGTCTCGAGCGCGATGATCCCGACCAGCGAAAAGACGAAAGAGCCGATGAAGCTCGCCAGCACGTTCTGGGTCACGCGGTCGGTCTGCATCAGCTTGATCGCGCGCGGCGTGGCTCCGGTCTGGGCCGAGCTGAACGCGGTGATCATGATCTGCAGCGAAAACGTCGTGACGGTCAGCATCGCGGTGGCGATGATCTTCAGGATCGGCTCCACCGAGCCCGCGCCCATCTTGTAGCCGATATCCGCGGGTACAAGGTAGCCGAAGCCCGCCGATCCCAGCGCGGTCGCGATCCCCAGCACGCCGAAGGCCGTCACCCGCACCCAGATCTCGCGCAGGACAACCCTCAGCCGCCAGCGCAGTCGCGAAAAGATTGTCATAGGTTCTTCGTCCCCGTCCCCTGTTCCCGCGTCCCGGACCCGCCTTTCCCGGCGGCCTCTCTCTCAAATCTCAAGCCCGCAGACCTTGGGCGGGTTCCTCAGCTGCCCGCCGGGATCTTGCCCGCGCGCAGTTGGGCAACGGTATTTCGCACCACGTCGAAGCGCAGCTGGTTGGGCGGGTGAGAACCCAGCATCTTGTCGCCCGGGTCCGGCAACCGCAGGAAGAACTGCGCACCCTTAAGCGGGTCGTAGCCCGCATCCCAGGTGATGATCGTACCGAGCCGGTCGGCCTCAAGCTCGTAATCCTTGGAATAGAGCCGCGAGCCGATTTCGGCCCCGATGCGCCGCGCGCGCTGGATCGTGAGCGGATCGGCGCCCTGTGCCTGCACCGCACGCCCCAGATAAGCCGCCCCCACCGCCGCATCGCGTTCGCGCGCCGCGATATGGCCCGCGATGTGATGCGCGGCCTCGTGGCCGATCACGAAGGCCAGCTCGTCGGCATTGCGCACCTCGGCGATCATCGCGAGTGTCACCCCGATCACCGGACGACCCGAACGATCCATGGTCTGGAAGGCGTTCGCGTCGAGATCGAGCCGGTCATCGACCACGAAAAGGTAGTCGCAATTGAGGTTCCGCGTGCGCTTGCGACATTCCGACTCGATCTGCGGCTCCATGCGCTCGCCGACATCGACCAGCCGCGTCACCGCCACCTCGGCACGCTTCTTGGCTTCGGGCGAGAGCTCGCTCTCCGGGACGGGCTGCATCGGCGCCATGGTCGGCACGCAGCCCGACAGCAGCGTCGCGGCGAGCGAGAGGGTCACGAGAAGGAAACGGGCGGAAGGCATCGACGGGAAAACACCCCAGAGACAGGATTTGTCCCAGCTTAACGACTTGGCCCGCAGCCGCCTAGTGTCCTCCACGTACTCTCCCGCAAGCGGCGGCGTGATTTCGCTTTTTCGGATCGGCAAGCCGCGCTAGCATGAGTCATGTTTACCATCGAACACGAATTCGACGCGACCGTGATCACCCTTGTAGACGAAGGGGCGGATCCGCGCGATTATTTGCAGGAAGACATCACGATCAGCTCTTTCGAGGATTGCGTGGTGGTTGAACAGCTCGACGAGCAGACCGAACAGGTGCAGACGATCACCTTCAGCCATGCCCAGCTGCGGGAGCTGGCGGCGGCGCTCAACCTGCCCGAAGGCGTCTATCGCCTGAAGCAGACCGACAGCACCGCCGAGGACGGCTGAGGGGCCTGCCCGGCCCCGCGCGCCCGCTCAATCGAGACGGAACACCTTGTCGCGCGCGGTCTCGCCCCGGATCAGCGTCAGCCGCGACTTCGCCACACCTAGCGCCTTTGCCAGCAATTTGACGACCGCCGCATTGGCCTTGCCGTTCTCCGGAACGACCGTGACATAGGCCCGAAGCCCCTCTTCCCCGACCCGTATCTCGTTGCGCGACGCTTTTGGCGTCACGCGCAGGGCGATTTCGTTGCCAGGAATTGCGAGGTGGCTGAGATCCGTCATCGTCGCGCAGCATAGGCGCTGCACGATCGCATACAAGACAGTTGCCCATGCTGCGGTTGCAATCACATGCCGAGCGCCCGATATCTGGCGCAACAGACGGAGATTTTCATGACTGAACTGCCCGAAGTGAACCCGGCCGAGCGCAATGACGCGGCGATAGCTTTCCTTCTGACCCGCCGGTCGCGCCCGGCGAAAACCCTCAAGGCTCCTGCCCCCGACGAGGCAGCGCTGCGCGAGATCTTGACGGCCGCGGCGCGCACTCCCGATCACGGCAAGCTGGAGCCGTGGCGCTTCATCACCATCACGCGCGAGGCCGCGCAGCGGCTGGGTGCCGAAGCCGAGGCGCGCGCGAAAGCACAGGGCCTTCCCGATGAGAAGATCGCGAAGGCCGGCAAGCAGTTCCATGACAGCCAACTTTGCGTCGCGGTAGTGTCCTCGCCCAAGCAGAGCGAGAAGGTTCCGCAGGTCGAGCAACTCTATTCGGCGGGCGCGGTTTGCCTCTCGCTTCTGAACGCGGCACTCGCTGCGGGCTGGGGCGCGAACTGGCTGACCGGCTGGGCCGCGCATGACGAGGCCTTCGGGCGCGAGATGCTGGGCCTCAAGGACGGCGAAAGCGTCGCGGGCTTCATCCACTTGGGTACCGAAGGCGTGACGCCGCCCGAACGCCCCCGTCCCGACCTCGACGCGATCACCACGCGGATTTCGGAATGATCATTTCAAGCTATCTGAAAGCCTGGACCGACTTGCTGCGGCCTGGCGCGATGAAAGTCGTGGGCTTCGGCGTGGCGCTATCGCTGGGCCTTCTGGTCGCGATCTATGTCGCGATGGTGATGCTGATCGGCTGGCTGATCCCCGACAGCTTTTCGCTGCCCTTCATCGGCGAGATCGGCCATATCGACACCGCGCTGTCGATCGTCTCGGCGGGGGTGATCCTCTTTGCGTCGGTTTTCCTGATGGTGCCCGTGGCCTCCGCCTTCACCGGTTTCTTCCTCGAAGACGTGGCGGAGATGGTGGAGGACGTCCACTACCCGACGCTGCCGCCGGTGCGCAAACTCACCTTCGCGGAAGGGATGCGCGACACCGTACGCTTCTTCGGCGTGATCCTTGCGGCCAACATCATCGCGCTGATGATCTACCCCTTCGTGATCCCGCTTGCGCCGCTGATGTTCTTCGGGCTCAATGGCTACCTTCTGGGGCGTGAATACTTCCAGATGGCAGCTTTCCGGCGGATGGAACGCGAGGCGGCGCTCGAACTTTACGAACGCAACAAGGTCACGATCTGGGCCGCGGGCGCGCTGATGGCGGTGCCGCTGTCGATCCCGCTGGTGAACCTGTTCGTGCCGGTGCTGGGAGCCGCAGGCTTCACCCACCTCTTCCACGCGATCACCGGTCGCCGTGGATAAGGGGCGGCGCCGAGGCGCCGCTCACATCTCTTCCTTGATGCCCTTGCGGATCAGCAGCCAGTTCACCGGGTAGGCGGTCACGAAACCGGCCATCATCGCGATCTGCATGGCGAACCAGAATTCCGGGTCGGCGGCGTTGATCTCCGCGCCCCAGAGCCCTTTGAACACGGCGAAATGGAAGATCGCCATCATACCGTACATGCCGATCTGCCACGAGGTGAGCGAAGCCACATCGGCCTTCGCCGCCTCCTTGAGTCCCTCGCCAAGCCCGAGCCCGCGCATCGGGGCGATCGAGAAGTACTGGAACACGATCCCGATCGCGAGGGCGAAGACGTAATCGAGCCCCCAGACCGCAAAGATCTTGTGCCCCCAGAAATCCGGCCAGCCGAACGCGACCAGAATCACTGGAACGGCGAGCGCGAGGTTCTCGGCCAGAATGTCACCCAAGGTGCAGCCCGCGCCGCAATGCAGTGTCCCCTTCGCGACCGAGACCGGGAAGGGCGCATTACCATGGCCCGGAAAGCGACTGTGCAACCAGATTACTAGTGGTCCGCCAAACAGCCCGCAAATCGGCCAGACCCACGCCATGATGGCCATGTGAGGCGGGTTTCGACGCACCTGCACGAGAAGATAGATGAACGAGAGCACGCCTACAGCAAGCGATAACCAGCTCAGAACGGTAAACCAGTTTGGTGTCATGGGAGGCTCCTTTCAGCCCCCCAACCCGGCTGATCAGATGCGGTTCCCGGCGCGGTCAGCGGCGCAACTGCCCGAAGAAGTCGATATCTTCCAAAGTGATGATCCCCGACAGCAGCACTGCTGCGATGACCGCCCATAGCACGATGGTGACAACGGTGGTGATCTTCACCTTCGCGCCCAGATGCGCCTCGTGCGGTGCGCCTGCGGGAGTGCCCGGCACGACCTCGTCCACATCGCCTTGCGTTTTCAGACGAACCGGCAGGACCATGAAGAAGATCATGAACCAGATCACCGCGAAGAGAATGATGCCGCCCGTGAGACTCATCAGACCTGCTCCAGTTCGATCAGGCAGCCGTTGAAATCTTTCGGGTGCAGGAACAGCACGGGCTTGCCATGCGCACCGATCTTCGGCTCACCGCTGCCCAGAACCCGCGCGCCGTCCGCCTTGAGCTTGTCGCGGGCCTCGAGGATGTCCTCCACCTCGAAACACATGTGATGGATGCCGCCCGCGGGGTTCTTTTCCAGAAAGCCGTTGATCGGACTGTCCTCGCCCAGCGGGTAGAGCAGTTCGATCTTGGTGTTGGGCAGTTCGATGAAGACGACCGTGACGCCGTGATCGGGCTCGTCCTGCGGCGCGCCAACATTGGCACCCAGCGTGTCGCGATACTTGGCCGAGGCCGCCTCGAGGTCAGGCACGGCAATGGCGACATGGTTCAGGCGTCCGATCATCTGGGTCTCCTCCGGTGATATGGATCAAGGGGTAGCGGGGCGTATCGGTTCGCGCAAGCCTGGATGCCCCTGTTCGCGTTAACACGGTGTTAGGCACTTTGCCCCTTACTGGAGAGGACCTGCCGAATCTCGAGAATCCGACGATTTCCATATCGACTGGGGGCCGCCATGAGCGACACGATACCGAACCCGACCCGCACTCCGACGCCGGAGCGTCCGCTGACCGGACTGACGGTGCTGTTGGTGGAGGACAGCCGCTTCGCCTCCGAAGCGGTGCGTCTCCTGTGTCTGCGCTCGGGCGCACGAATCCGTCGCGCCGATTGCCTCGCCTCGGCGGACCGCCACCTCAAGACCTACCGCCCTTCGATCGCGATCGTGGATATGGGCCTGCCCGACGGATCAGGCGGCGATCTCATCGCCGAAATCCGAGGGTTGCGCGGCCCGCATCCGGTGATCCTCGGCACCTCGGGCGATACCGCGCTGAAGGAGGCCGCTCTTGCCGCGGGGGCGAACGGGTTCCTCGACAAACCGATCGAGAGCCTTGCGCTATTTCAGGCCACGATCCTCTCCGCCCTTCCCGAAGAGATGCGCCCGCTCGGGTGGCGCCCGCTCGCCGATCTCGTGGTCGAACCGGACCCGCTCGCGCTGCGTGACGACCTGCAACGCCTATCGAACCTCCTGCACGCGGTCGGGGCGGGCATGCCGCTCCCCGCCCTGCCCTATGCGGCGCATTTCCTGTCGAGCGTCGCCCGCTCGGCGCATGACGCGGCACTTGGAGACGCGGCGCAAAGGCTCGGCCGCCGCGGCGGCCCATCGCGCGACGACATGACCCGGGTCACGGAATTGCTCGACGAGCGGATCGCGGCGGCCGGGGCATTCTGACGCGGTCGAGGAACCGCCCGCAAGACTTCGCGTTGCCAAAACGAGTTGAAGCAACCGGAGGACCGCCAGATGAGCTCGATCTACGACGCCATCAAGCAAGATCACGAAAACCACCGCGCCCTGATGAAGAAGATCGCCGATACGTCCGGCGACAGCGCCGCGCGCACCGAAGCGTGGAAAGAGTTCTATTACGACATCAAGTCCCACGCAGCCGCCGAGGAAGAGACCTTCTATTCCAAGCTAATGACCAAGACCTGGGGCCAGGATTCCGCGCGCCACTCGGTCGAGGAACATGCCGAGCTCGACGATCTGCTCGAAGAGCTCAACGAAATGGACATGGCGAGCCCCGGTTGGCTCAACAAGTTCCACAAGCTGGAGCATGATTACAACCACCACATGGACGAGGAAGAGGACGAAATCTTCGGCCGCGCCAAGGAAGTGATCGACGACAGCGAAATAGAGGATTACGGCGAGAAATTCGTCGCGCGTAAGAAAAAGGAGATGAAGCTGGTCGACGAGAAGCGGAACGACGACCCTGAAGGCTGATCGGGCTTCCACCTGAGGCTGGCACGGCACCTGCCGCAAAACATTCCGCTGCGGCTGCATCTTTCCTCCGACGCGAATAGAAAAAGGCCCCGCTCGATCCCGAGCGGGGCCTTTAGATTCGGACGATAGCGCCGGGATCAGTCTTCTTGAGGAAGAACCCGCAGGCGCAGCTCGCGCAGCTGTTCGTTCATCGGCTCCGACGGCGCGCCCATCATCAGGTCTTCTGCGCGCTGGTTCATCGGGAACATGATGACTTCGCGGATATTTGCGGTATCGGCGAGGATCATCACGATCCGGTCGATGCCGGCGGCGCAACCACCGTGCGGCGGGGCGCCGTATTTGAACGCCTTGACCATACCGCCGAAGCGCTTCTCGACCTCGGAGGCCGGGTAGCCCGCGATCTCGAACGCCTTGTACATCGTCTCGAGCTTGTGGTTCCGGATTGCGCCGGAAAGGATCTCGTAACCGTTGCAGGCGAGGTCATACTGGTAGCCTTTGACCTGCAGCGGGTCGCCTTCCAGCGCTTCCATCCCGCCCTGCGGCATCGAGAACGGGTTGTGCGAGAAGTCGATCTTGCCCTCGTCGTCTTCCTCGTACATCGGGAAGTCGACGACCCAGGCGAACTTGAACTTGGTCTTGTCGGTCAGGCCCAGCTCTTCGCCGATTACGTTGCGCGCACGACCGGCGACGCCCTCGAAACTCGACGGCGCGCCGCCGAGGAAGAAGGCCGCATCGCCTTCGCCCAGACCCAGCTGCGCGCGGATCGCCTCGGTCCGCTCGGGGCCGATGTTCTTCGCCAGCGGGCCTGCGCCTTCGAGCGAGCCATCCTCTCCCTTGCGCCAGAAGATGTAGCCCATTCCCGGCAGGCCCTGCTCCTGCGCGAATTTGTTCATCCGGTCGCAGAACTTGCGCGAACCGCCCGTGGGGGCCGGGATCGCGCGGATCTCGGTGCCGTCCTGCTCCAGCAGCTTGGCGAAGATCGCGAAGCCCGAGTCGCGGAAGTGATCCGAGACCACCTGCATCTCGATCGGGTTGCGCAGGTCGGGCTTGTCCGAGCCGTATTTCAGCATCGCCTCGGCATAGGGGATGCGGGGCCAGTTCGGATCGACGGTGCGGTCGTCGCCGAATTCCTCGAACACGCCCTGGATCACCGGCTGCATCACGTTGAAGATGTCTTCCTGCTCGACGAAGCTCATCTCGACGTCCAACTGGTAGAAGTCGGTGGGCGAACGGTCGGCGCGCGGGTCTTCGTCACGGAAGCACGGTGCGATCTGGAAATACTTGTCGAAGCCGCCGACCATGATCAGCTGCTTGAACTGCTGCGGCGCCTGCGGCAGCGCGTAGAACTTGCCCGGGTGCAGACGCGAGGGCACGAGGAAGTCGCGCGCGCCTTCGGGCGAGGAGGCGGTGATGATCGGCGTCTGGAACTCGTTGAAATCGGCGTCCCACATGCGTTTGCGCATGGATTTCACGACATTCGAGCGCAGGATCATCTTGTCATGCAGGCTCTCGCGGCGCAGGTCGAGAAAGCGATAGGACAGACGGGTCTCTTCGGGATATTCCAGCTCGCCGAAGACCGGCAGCGGCAGTTCCTCGGCCTCACCCAGGATTTCGATGTCGCGAACATAGACCTCGATCTCGCCGGTCGGAATCTTCGGGTTGATCAGGCTCTCGTCGCGCAGTTTCACGGTGCCGTCGATGCGGATCACCCATTCCGAGCGCACTTTCTCCATCGTCTTGAACGCCGGACTGTCGCCGTCGCACAGAACCTGCGTCATCCCGTAATGGTCGCGCAAATCGATGAAGAGCACGCCTCCGTGATCGCGCACGCGATGGACCCAGCCCGCAAGGCGGACGGTCTCACCGGCGTTGGCGGCGCTCAGATCGGCGCAGGTATGGCTGCGAAAGGCATGCATGGGAGGCTCCCGGATCGAGAATTGCGTATAGTCGCGCCGATACACCCGTTGAGAGCGCAAAAGTCAAGCTGTGCGGAGGAACACAGGCACGTCTCGAGCCGATCACGCGCGCGTGGCTCGAAAAAGAGTAAATTTTCGGTTAACTTCAGTGAGAACGGGAACTTTGGTAATTTCACAAAGGTTACCGTCGTGAAGACACACGCTGGAGCCTGCCAGCCCCGGCACGATCCGGAGAGACCGCATGAGAGCTTGGGACTCGCTTCTCGACCGTATGTTGCGCCACCTGATCCGCAGGGGCACACTCGAACTCGTCTATCCTGACGAAACCCTCATACGCTATGGCGACGGCACCGGGAATCCGGTCCGCGTTACCATGAGCAACCCGGAACTGACGAAGAAGATCGTGCTGCGGCCCGACCTCGGTGTCGGCGAAGGCTACATGAACGGCGACTATACGATTGCCGATGACGACCTGCGCGGATTTCTCGCGCTCGCAATCCGCAACCAGACCGGCTCGGGCATGCCATGGTTCGAGAAGCCGCGCGAGGCGAGCCGCTTTTTCGGTCGCCGTTTCGCGCAGTTCAATCCGGTCAACAAGGCCCGCACCAACGTGGCGCATCACTATGACCTTTCGGGCGAACTTTACGATCTCTTTCTCGACGAGGATCGGCAATATAGCTGCGCCTATTTCGAGCGTCCCGACATGACGCTGGAGGAGGCGCAGGAGGCCAAAAAACGCCATATCGCCAAGAAGCTGCTGATCGAACCGGGGATGACCATTCTTGACATCGGCTGCGGTTGGGGCGGCATGGCGATGACGCTGGCGCGCGATTTCGGCGCGAAAGTGGTGGGCGTGACGCTCTCGACCGAACAGCACGCGCTGGCCCGCAAGCGGGTGAAGGAGGCCGGGCTCGAAGACAAGATCGACATCCGTCTGACAGACTATCGCGACGTGACCGACAAGTTCGACCGCATCGTCTCGGTCGGCATGTTCGAGCATGTCGGCGTGCCTCATTACCGGGAATATTTCGCGAAGGTCCGCGAGTTGCTGAAACCGGGTGGTATCTCGCTGATCCATTTCATCGGACGTTCAGGCCCCGGCGGCGCGACGGCCGATTTCATCACCAAATACATCTTCCCCGGCGGCTATTGCCCCGCCATGTCCGAAGCGTCGAACGCGGTCGAACACGAAGGGCTCATCACCACCGATCTCGAAGTGTGGCGGCTGCATTACGCGGAAACGCTGCGCCATTGGTGCGATCGGTTCGAGGCGAATATCGACAAGGCGGTCGCACTCTATGACGAGCGGTTCTGCCGGATGTGGCGCTTCTACCTCGTGGCCTCGGAGATGGCCTTCCGCCATGGCGGACAGGTCGTGTTCCAGTACCAGCTGGCCCATGAGGTCGGCGACGTGCCGCTGACCCGCGATTACCTCTATCGGGACGACGACGAACAGGAACACAGGCTGGCTGCCGAATAGGCGGGTATCCCCTCACCGGGCCGAAATCGGGTCGCGCCCTCCCCGCGCGCGGCCTTGGCGGGGTTGGGCCCGCGCCTTCGCGTCATCCCGCAACCCGGCTATCGCGTCCTGACCCTCTTGCGACGCCTGACCCTTTGCGTATAAAGCGCCTCAATTTGCGCAGCGACCAGAGGGGATTCCCATGCCGAAGAGAACAGACATCACGTCAATCCTCATTATCGGCGCCGGGCCCATTGTGATCGGGCAAGCCTGCGAGTTCGACTATTCGGGTGCCCAGGCCTGCAAAGCCCTCCGCGAAGAAGGCTACCGCGTCATCCTCGTCAACTCCAACCCCGCGACGATCATGACCGATCCGGGTCTGGCCGACGCCACCTATATCGAACCGATCACGCCGGAAGTCGTGGCCAAGATCATCGAGGCCGAGCGCCCCGACGCGGTGCTGCCGACGATGGGCGGGCAGACCGGCCTCAACACGGCGCTTGCTCTCGCCGATATGGGCGTGCTGGAGAAATTCGGCGTCGAGCTGATCGGTGCGAACCGTGACGCGATCGAGATGGCCGAAGACCGGAAGCTTTTCCGCGAGGCGATGGACCGGATCGGCCTAGAGAACCCGAAAGCGACCATCGTATCCTCGCCCAAGCGTGAGAACGGCACCTATGACGTCAACGAGGGTGTGCGTCAGGCGCTGGTCGAGCTGGAGCATATCGGCCTGCCCGCGATCATCCGCCCCGCCTTCACGCTGGGCGGCACCGGCGGCGGCGTGGCCTATAACCGCGAAGACTACGAGCGCATTTGCCGCTCGGGCCTCGACGCCTCTCCCGTCTCCCAGATCCTCGTCGACGAGTCGCTGCTGGGCTGGAAAGAATTCGAGATGGAGGTCGTACGCGACCGCGCCGACAACGCCATCATCGTCTGCGCCATCGAGAACGTCGACCCGATGGGCGTCCATACCGGTGACTCGATCACCGTGGCGCCCGCGCTGACGCTGACCGACAAGGAATACCAGATCATGCGCAACGGCTCGATCGCCGTGCTGCGCGAGATCGGCGTCGAGACCGGCGGATCGAACGTGCAATGGGCGATCAACCCCGAAGATGGCCGCATGGTCGTGATCGAGATGAACCCGCGCGTATCGCGCTCCTCGGCGCTAGCCTCCAAGGCCACCGGCTTCCCGATCGCCAAGATCGCGGCGAAACTCGCCGTGGGCTACACGCTGGACGAGCTCGACAACGACATCACCAAGGTCACGCCCGCCAGCTTCGAGCCGACCATCGACTATGTCGTCACCAAGATCCCGCGCTTCGCCTTCGAGAAATTCGCAGGCTCCAAGCCGGAGCTGACGACGGCGATGAAATCGGTGGGTGAGGCGATGGCGATCGGCCGGACCTTCCACGAATCCGTGCAGAAGGCGCTCGCCTCGATGGAGACGGGCCTCAGCGGCTTCGACGAGATCGAGATCGACGGCGCGCCGGAGAAGGCCGCCGTCATCAAGGCGATCTCGCAGCAGACGCCCGACCGGATGCGCCTGATCGCGCAGGCGATGCGCCACGGGTTGAGCAATGAGGAAATCCAGCACGCGACCGCGTTCGATCCGTGGTTCCTCGCCCGCATCCGCGAAATCGTCGAGGCCGAGAACGAGATTCGCAAGAAGGGCCTGCCGCTCGACGAAAAGGGTCTTCGCAATCTCAAGATGATGGGCTTCACGGACGCGCGTCTCGCCAAGCTGACTGGCCGCGACGAAGCGCAGGTCCGCCGCGCCCGCCGCAACCTTGGCGTCACCGCGGTCTTCAAGCGCATCGACACCTGCGCCGCCGAATTCGAGGCGCAGACGCCCTACATGTACTCGACCTACGAGGCCCCCGCGATGGGCGAGGTCGAATGCGAGGCGCGTCCCTCCGACCGCAAGAAAGTGGTCATCCTCGGTGGCGGTCCGAACCGGATCGGCCAGGGGATCGAGTTCGACTATTGCTGCTGCCACGCCTGTTTCGCGCTGACCGACGCGGGTTACGAGACCATCATGGTCAACTGTAACCCCGAGACCGTATCGACCGACTACGACACCTCGGATCGCCTGTATTTCGAGCCGCTCACGCTGGAGCACGTCCTCGAAATCCTGCGGGTGGAGCGTGACAACGGCACGCTGCACGGCGTGATCGTGCAATTCGGCGGCCAGACGCCCCTTAAACTCGCAAACGCGCTGGAGGCCGAAGGCATCCCGATCCTCGGCACCACGCCCGACGCGATCGACCTTGCCGAGGACCGCGAGCGGTTCCAGGACCTGCTCAACCGGCTGGGCCTGAAGCAACCGGTCAACGGCATTGCCAGCTCCGACGAGCAGGCCTTCGAGATCGCGGGCCGCGTCGGCTATCCGCTGGTGATCCGTCCCTCCTATGTTCTGGGCGGCCGCGCGATGGAAATCGTGCGCGACCTCGACCACCTCAAGCGCTACATCAAAGAGGCGGTGGTGGTCTCGGGCGACAACCCGGTGCTGCTCGACAGCTATCTGGCGGGCGCCATCGAGGTGGACGTCGATGCGCTCTGCGACGGCGAAAGCGTCCATGTTGCGGGCATCATGCAGCATATCGAGGAAGCCGGCGTCCACTCGGGCGACTCCGCCTGCTCGCTGCCGCCCTACTCGCTGAGCCCCGAGATCGTGGCCGAGCTGAAGGTGCAGACCGAGAAGATGGCCAAGGGCCTCAACGTGGTCGGCCTGATGAACGTGCAATTCGCGATCAAGGACGGCGAGATCTATGTGCTCGAAGTGAACCCGCGCGCCTCGCGCACCGTGCCCTTCGTCGCGAAAGCCACCGACTCGGCAATCGCGTCGATCGCGGCGCGCCTGATGGCGGGCGAGAAGCTGTCGGCGTTCCCGGCGCGCCCGCCCTACCCCGAAGGCGTCGGCCCCGACACGCCGCTGCCCTTCGCCGATCCGCTGACGCTGGCCGATCCGCAAACGCCGTGGTTCTCGGTCAAGGAAGCCGTGCTGCCCTTTGCCCGCTTCCCGGGTGTCGACACGCTTCTCGGCCCGGAAATGCGCTCGACCGGCGAGGTGATGGGCTGGGATCGCGACTTCCCGTCGGCCTTCTGGAAAGCCCAGCTCGGCGCGGGCACCGTGCTGCCTGAAAGCGGTCGCGTGTTCTTCTCGATCAAGGATTCCAACAAGACCGACGATCTGGCCGAGGCCGCCGCCACGCTGATCTCGATGGGCTTCACCATCGTCGCGACCGGCGGCACCGCCGCTTGGCTCGCCGAGCATGGCGTGGAAAGCGAGAAGGTGCTGAAGGTCTATGAGGGCCGCCCGAACATCGTCGACCGGCTGAAGAACGACGAGATCGACCTCGTCTTCAACACCACCGATGGCAGTCAGGCGATCTCGGACAGCCGCGACATCCGCGCGGTCGCGCTCTATGACAAGATTCCCTACTTCACCACCGCCGCCGCTTCGATCGCCGCCGTCGCAGCGATCAAGAGCCGCAAAGAGGGCGAAGTCCACGTCCGCTCGCTACAGTAAGCGACCGCGCCAGTTCAGAAAGATATGTGTCCTCCGAAGCACAAGCTTCGGAGGACATTCATTTTTCACATTCCGGATATTGTTCACATTCGCGTCCTGACTATGAGTGTCGAACCATCGCTCTGATCAGCCAGGACACATCATGAAAGTCTCTCTTCTCGCGGCAGCATTGCTCGCGCTCGCGCCGACCGTCTCGAACTCGGCGGATCTGAAAGGCGGCTCGATCGAGCTGGGCTATTCCGATCTTGTGAACAACGATTTCTATGACACGTTCGCCAAGCGTTCGGTCACAGGCTCCGCGGAGATCGGCTTCGGCCCGACTTTCTCGGTGCAGGGTGATCTCGCCTATGCGAATTACGGGAACGGCGCCGGTTTCGACATGGATACCAACAATGTCGCGCTGCACACGATCTATCACCCGAACGAAGCGACCGCTCTCGGGGTCTTCTTCGGGCGCGACACGTTGGACGGCGAGAATACGAATTACCACGGTATTGAAGTGGGCCACGGCATCGGGGCCTTCTGGGGCGAAGCCTACTTCACGCGCGTCAAGGATCTGGGCGCGAAAGGCGATCTCTACGGCGTCTCCGGGCGCTACACGCTCAATGACCGGATCGAGTTCAACGCGAGCCTCGACAACTTCAACGTCTCGTACCTCAACACCAACCGCGTGTCATTCGGGATGGATTACCGTGTGAACGACGCCTTCACGCTGAACGGCACTGTCGGCCACCTCGACATGGGCTATGGCGGGGCTTCGGACTTCATCTCCATCGGCGCGAAATTCACCTTCGGTCCGAACAAAGGCGCGACATTCGAGCAGCGCGACCTTTTGCGCTATCTGCCTGGACAAGGCAACTCTGCTGCCTGACCGGTCGGACGGCTTATACTCATGACAAGGGCGGCTCCAAGTCGCCCTTTTTCATCCCCGCTGCCCGCGAGGTGCCCCCGTCACGCCCGCTGCGCCCGCCGGGCGAGCCAGCTTTGCCACGCGCCCGGAGACCCCGCGAAAGCGTTCATGTCCACCGTTCCGGGCACGCCGGGCACCACGCCCGTGCCGCTATATTGCCAGAAGCTCCAATCGGCGCCGGGGTAGCGCTCCATCGGGTGCGCGGTGACCGAGCGCAGCCACATCTCGTAGCCCGAGAAACGCGACAGGTCGTTGTCGCGCCAGAAGTCGATCGTCGTGTAGATGACCGGTTTCGTGCCGTAATGACGCGTCAAAGCAGCGAGGAAGCGGTGCATCTCGGCGCGGGTGACGTGGGCCGCGGGGCGGCGCTGGCAGGTGCGCGAGGTATGGTTCCACTCGATATCCAGCACAGGCGGCAGATCCCCCCGCCGGCGCGGCACGTTGCGGATATACCAATCCGCCTGCTCTTCGGGGGAACGGCAGAAATAATAGAAGTGATACGCCCCCACCGGCACGCCCGCTGCCCGCGCGCGGGTCGCGTTGATGTGGAAACCGGGATCGGAGTGATCGCCGCCCTCGGTCGCCTTGAGCCACGCGAAGGACACGCCAGCTGCGCGCGCTCGGCGCCAGTCGATCTCGCCCTGATAGCGCGCCGCGTCGATCCCGTGGACCGGCAACCGGGCCGGCGCCAGACCTTCCCAGTCATGCGGATCGGTATCGCCGAAGCGCGCGGGGATGCCGCTCGCCCGGTAGTTCGAGGCGGACAACACGGCCGGACGCATCAGCGTGGCCTGTTTGCCGCCCGGCCCGCCACCGCAGCCCGCCAAGGCCAAGGCCGCGCCCGAGACGAAGAACCTGCGTGAAATCCCCATGCTCACTCCCCCGTGATTTTTTCCTAGCCTCTCATGCAAACGCCCGCCTGTCATCGCTGACAGGCGGGCGTCTTTTGACATCGGCAAGGCTTCGCCTAAAGGGTCCGGGTCAGGTCCGTGGGCCAAAATCGGCGCTGGTCAGCACGCCGTCCCCGTTGCGATCGCGCATCGCGAACCACCGATCAGTACCGCCCACGAACTCCACGCGCGAGATTACCCCGTCACCATTCGCATCAAAGGCCCGCAGCCCTTCGGCGGCCGGGACATCGTGCCCCGAGCGCATCGCGCGGCCCTGACCCTGACGCTTGCCGGGCCCCTGCCCCATACCTTCTGGCATCTGATGCCCCGGACCCTTGCCGACCGCGCGCTCCATTGCCTTATGCTCGTCGATCATGGCGATCTCCGCTGCGGAATAGGCGTCATCCTCGTTCTCGTCGAACATCGTGAAGATGTCGCCGCGCCGCTCGCGGGCTTCGGACAGCGTGACGCCACCATCGCCATCGAGATCCCATTGCAGGAGGAATTCTTGCCCCGGCACCGGGGCAGTCTGCGCGAAGCCCGGAGCGGCGCCGAGCAGGAGGGCCGCGGCGAGGGGCGCGGCAAGAGAGGCGAACCGTTTCATCTGTCTGTCCTTTACAATGTGATGTCGAAAATGAAACGAAACGGCCCGCACCTTTCCGGCGCGGGCCTGACAACATGTCGCAGAGGGGAAGCCTCAGGCTTTCGCTGCGGCCAGCTCGTCCCAGCACGCCAGCGCGTGACCGGCATACATCACACCCGGGCCACCGCCCATCTGGATCGCCATGGCAAGCACGTCGCCCAGCTCCTCGCGCGTACCGCCCGCTTTCATCAACGCCTCTACATGGAACATGATGCAGGGCTCGCAACGCAGCACGACCGCCATGCCGAGGGCGATGAATTCCTTGGTCTTCACATCGAGCGGCCCGTTCTCCTTCACCGCTTTCGACAGCACACCAAAGCCGCCGACTGCGTCGGGGATCGTCTTGTTCATCACGCGTAGCTCGTTGCGCATCTCGTCGATTTTCGCCTTGTAGCTCATCGCAGGTCTCCTTCGCATTTCGTCCCTCGCGGCGTGACACGGGGCGCGGGCGAAATCCTTGACCTGCGTCAATACATTGGCGTGAGCGGGTAACGGCTGATAGCGAGGGGGCTCCGCCCCCGGCGCGGGACACGCGCCTCCCCCGGGATATTTCTCAAGCCCGAAGAGGCGCAAAGCGTCGTCCTCTTCGCCTTGGCGCAAATATCCCCGGGGGTAAATTCGCGCAGCGAAAAGGGGGGCAGCGCCCCCCTTCTGCGATCTCCATCGAGAGACAGGCTCAGCCGTCGACGCGGATGCGTGCGTTAGTCGGATCGTGCGGGCTGTCCTCGGTCACTTCCGCCGGATAATCGGCACCGAGGATGCGCACGCTCAGCTTGGTGCCCGGCTCGGCCAGATCGGGGCGCACATAGCCCATGCCGATCTGCTTGCCGAAGGCCACCGACCAGCCGCCCGAGGTCAGACGCCCGACCTTCTCGCCGTCCCGCTTGATGACTTCCTTGCCCCATGGATCGGCATCGTCCGGCCCGTCGATCAAAAGCGTCACGCATTTCGAGCGGATGCCGGTGTCGAGCATCGCCTGTTTACCGGTAAACTCCTTCTCGAGGTCGATGAAGCGGTCGAGACCGGCTTCCTGCGGGGTCGCGTCGCGGCCCAGCTCGTTGCCGAAAGCGCGGTAGCTCTTCTCCTGACGCAGCCAGTTCTGGGCGCGCGCGCCGACGAGCTTCATCCCGTGCTTCTCGCCCGCTTCGACCAGCAGATCCCAGAGGTAGCGGCCGAATTCGACGGGGTGATGCAGTTCCCACCCCAACTCGCCGGTATAGGCCACGCGCACGGCACGGACCGGACACATGCCCAGCTCGATATTGCGCATCGAAAGCCACGGGAAGCGCTTGTTCGAAAGAACCGTCTCCGGATAGGCGTCCTTGACGACCTCCTGCAGGATCTTGCGGGCATTGGGGCCTGCGAGCGCGAAGACGCCCCATTGCGTGGTCACGTCGTGGCAATCGACATAGTCGCCGCCCGCCGCGCGGAAATCCTCGATCGATTTGCGCAGGAAGTCGCCGTCGTAATCGGTCCAGGCACCGGCCGAGATCAGGTAGTATTCATCCTCGGCCAGCCGCACGATCGTGTATTCGGTGCGGGTCGTGCCCGCTTCGGTCAGGGCGTAGGTCAGGTTGATCCGACCCACTTTCGGCAACTTGTTGCAGGTGAACGCATCGAGGAAGGCGGTCGCGCCGGGGCCGCGCACCAAGTGTTTGGTAAAGGCGGAGGCATCGATAAGGCCGGCGGTGTCGCGCAGCGCCTCGGCCTCGGCCTTGGCATATTGCCACCATTCGCCGCGCCGGAACGATCGGCTGTCACGGTCGAAGCTCGAAGGCGCATCCTTGGGCCCGTAGTAGTTCGGACGTTCCCAACCGTTGGTCTGGCCCATCTGCGCGCCCGCCGCGATCTGGCGATCATAGGCGGGGGCGGTGCGCAGCGGGCGGCAGGCTTCGCGCTCTTCATCGGGGTGGTGCAGGATGAAGACGTGCTCATAGGCCTCTTCGTTCTTTCGCGCCGCGTATTCGGTGGTCATCCAGCTGCCGTAGCGCTTGGGGTCGAGCGAGGCCATGTCGATCTCGGCCTCGCCTTCGACCATCATTTGCGCGAGGTAATAGCCGGTGCCGCCCGCGGCGGTGATACCGAAGGAGAAGCCTTCCGCCAGCCACATGTTGCGCAGGCCCGGCGCCGGGCCGACCAGCGGGTTGCCATCGGGGGTGTAGCAGATCGGGCCGTTGAAATCGTCCTTCAGGCCGACTTCCTCGGAACTCGGCAAGCGATGGATCATCGACATGTATTCTTCTTCGATACGCTCCAGATCGAGCTGGAACAGATCGGCGCGGAAACTCTCCGGCACGTCGTAGAGGAAGCGCGCGGGCGCGTTGCGCTCATAGGGGCCCAAGATCCAGCCGCCGCGCTCTTCGCGGACATACCATTTCGCATCCGCATCTCGCAGCACCGGGTGCTCGGGGTTGCCCTCGGCGCGCCATTTGACGAGCGCCGGATCGGCATCGGTCACGATGAACTGGTGTTCGACGGGAATGGCGGGGATCTTGATGCCGAGCAGGCGGGCGGTGCGCTGCGCGTGGTTGCCGGTGCAGGTCACGACATGCTCGGCGCGGATCTCGATCTCTTCGCCGGAGCCGACAAGGTTGCCGCCCTTCTCGACCATCTTCTCGAGCGTCACGACCCATTCCGAACCGGTCCAGCGATAAGCGTTGACCTGCAGCTTGCGCGCGATCTCGGCACCGTGCTGGCGCGCGCCCTTGGCCATCGCCTGCGTCACGTCGGCGGGATTGATATAGCCGTCCTGCGGGTGGAACAGCGCACCCACGAGGTCTTCGGTGTTCAGAAGCGGCCAACGCTCCTTCATCTGCGCAGGCGTGAGGAACTCGTGATAGACGTCCGCGGTCTCGGCCACGGAAGAATAGAGCTTGTACTCGTCCATCCGTTCCTGCGTCTGCGCCATGCGCAGGTTGCCCACGATCGCAAAACCCGCATTCAGCCCGGTCTCGGCTTCGAGCGTCTTGTAGAAATCGACCGAGTATTTGTGGATGTGGGTCGTCGCGTAGCTCATGTTGAACAGCGGCAGCAGACCCGCGGCGTGCCAGGTCGAGCCCGAGGTCAGTTCGTCGCGCTCGATCAGCAGCGTGTCCCAGCCCGCCTTGGCGAGATGATAGGCGACACCGCACCCGACCGCGCCGCCACCGACGACCAGAGCTTTCACATGGGTTTTCATCGCGGGGCCTCCTTGCCGATACGGACGTAGGGGCAGATTGACCCTCATATTCGCGAACGCAATCCGATCCGGGCGACATTCGCGCGACAAAAACGACAAAACCGCACACGCCACGCTTTGGGCGCGCGGCGCCAGCCCGCCATAGCCCGTTCATGAAAGCCGAAGCCTCGTTGGGCGGCCCCGAACCGAGCGATGACATGGTCGTGATGCGAGTCGCGAATTCGTGTTTAGTTCCCGCAAAAAGTAAAAATTTTTCCCTTGCATGCACAGGAACTGTGCGCGGGTTCACCAGTTTTCAGTGCATCAGAGGCGGCGGTGACGGAAAGCAAAGCCGACCCGCCTCGCCTAATTCGAAAGGGAGACGAGATATGAAGAAGCTCATCACCACTACCGCAATCGGCCTGATGCTTGCCCTGCCCGCACATGCCGAAGACAAAGCGAATGCCAACGCCAAGGCGGAAGCCAACGCGAACGCTTCGGCCAGCATGTCGGGCGACATGTTCATGAAGTCGATTCCGGATTCCTTCAACGCCTCGGGCCTCATGGGCAAGCGCGTGTACATCTCGAAGGACAAGGTCGACGCCAAGACCGCGGTCAACGAGGCGCAGGACAACTGGGATGACGTCGGCGAAGTCAGCGACGTCGTGCTCGGCACCGATGGTAAGGTCGATGCCGTACTCGTCGATGTTGGCGGATTCCTCGGCATCGGCGAGAAGACCGTCGCGATCTCGATGGATTCGCTGAACCTGGTTCCCGATGGCGACACCGAAAATTCCTATTTCGTCGTCGCTCAGGGCAGCAAGGACCAGCTGGACCAAGCCCCGAAATACGACGCCGAAATGCAGACCGCGTTCAGCTCGGACACGAAGGGCGAGATGAACGGCAACGACAACGGCGAAGACATGCAGAACGCCGATGCGTCGCAGTCGCAGGATTCGGACATGGACGGCGACAAGATGGAAAACGCCGACGCGTCGCAGAAGATGGATAAGGCTGGCGACAACGCGGAAGCCGCTGCCACCGCGACCGCCGCTGCCGCTGGCGCCGCTGCGAACGAAGCTGCCGACAAGACCGCCAAAGCTGCCGATAACGCAGGCGAAGCGATGGACAACGCTGCCGAGAACACTGCCGACGCTGCTCAGAACGCCGCGCAGGACACCGAGCAGGCGATGAACAGCGCCGCCGACAAGACCCAAGAGATGGCGAAAGACGCCGCTCAGAACACCAAGGAAGCCGCGAACGCGACCGGCCAAGCCGTCGAGAACGCTGCTGACAACGCTGGCGAAGCGACCAAGGAAGCCGCGAACGAAACCGGGAGCGCGATCGACGACGCCGTCGACAGCACCGCTGCCGCCGTGGGCACCATGGGGCAAGCCGACAAGGAGAGCGGCCAGAAGGTCGACGTGGCTTCGGTCGATCCCGACACGCTGCGTGGTGAAGGCGTCTATGGCCCGAACGACGACAAGGTCGGCGACGTGTCCGAACTGGTTCAGGGCAAGGACGGTAAAGTCTCGGGCGTCGTGATCGACGTGGGAGGCTTCCTCGGCATCGGCGCCAAGCCGGTCGAGATCAAGGCCAGCGAGCTGACCGTTCTGAAGAACGACACTTCGATCACCGTGCATACGGGTCTGACCGAAGAGCAACTGAAGAAGCTTCCGAAATACGAAGCGAAGTAATCTTCGGATGATGTGACGGAGAGCGGGGGCAGCCCCTGCTCCCAGCGAAGGCCCCGGGACTGTCCCGGGGCCTTTCGTCATTTCGGCCGCATTGCGACCTCGGGGTCGCCTGCCGCAAATGAAAAGGCCCCGGATCGCACTGACGCATTCCGCGTGGTGGGAGGTTTGATGAGGTATCTCATCGGCGACAAGAGGGACCGAGCGCAGTAGAACTCATTGGCCATAGCAAGTAGGCGGCGATTTCATCGTCGCCTATTTCTTTAGCCATGTCTTGAAAGCGTGTTGGGCACGTCGGCTCACGACCAGTTTCATCTGCGGCTTCAGCCGAAGCGGCGGAAAAGACTGAACTGGAAGGACTGGCTTTTGCCCGAGGGAGTCTGATGCAGGTGGTGGCGATGCGCCACGAGTTCGAAGCTTTCTCCAAGCAACTGGGCGAGGTCGTTTGGACTATATCGGGCGACCGGGAGGCCACTACATTTCTCCGGCCCGTCTGGCGCAAAGGTGGCAATGATCGCATGGCCGCCGATGTTCACCGCGCGCGCGAGGTTTTCCAGATAGGCCGCCCGATCCGCCGCATCGACGAGGAAGTGGAACACTGCCCTGTCGTGCCACAGGTCGTAATGGCGATCAGGGGCCCAAGTGGTGATGTCTGCCGAAATCCATTTCACTGTTTCACCGGCTTGTCCCAGCCGGTCTCGGGCTACACCCAGGGCGACCTGCGATAGATCGAGGACTGTGATATCGCGAAGTCCCATCGCGACGAGAGCGCCCGCAAGGCGGGAGGTTCCTCCGCCAATGTCGATGATTGATGAATTCGCAGTTGCGCCAGCCATCTCGATCAGTTCGAGCGAGACCCGTGGATCATCCTGATGCCAACTCAACTGGGCCTCGGACTTCTCGCCATAGACGGTGTCCCAGTGTGCCTTTCTGTCGACCGTCATGTCTCCACGCCCTCCCAACTCATTGCGGCGAAAGCACCCTTCGAAAGACTGCTCCGCCGTCCATCTTCGACCGGAGTAGAAACCAACGCAGGTAACGCCCCAGACACTTCGACGCCGGACCTTTGAAGGGCCCCATGAAGTCGTTGTAGCGGGAGTGTAATGCGTTCACATTCTGGGAGTGAAATGCTTTCTGCGTGGCCTGTTTGCCTGGCTTGTTCTTCTTGGTGAGGAGAACGGCGCGCGGCTTGAAGTCGATACGGATGCTCGTCCGCGAATTTTGCCGCATGCGAAGGTCAAGCTTGTGGCCGAGGGATATTGGCTGCATTTATGAAATCGGAAGCAGAAAGGTCTGAAATCACTGATTTTTCTTCATTCACGCAGGCGAATGATGCCGCCGAGAAAAAAGTCTCGCATTTACGACATCTTTTTCGGAACCTGATGCGGCATTTTCCTTAGAAATAATAAAGACCTGCCGTGAGTATCACGACAGGCCCGATCTTTTGGGCATCCCACCACGCGGAATGCGTAAGGATCGCACCGGGGCCTTTTCTCTGCCACCTGGGGATCAGATCATCGACGGCACGACGAGATCCGGCGGCCGGTGACCGTCGGCGAAGGTCTTGATATTGACCAGTACCTTCTCGCCCATCTCAACACGTCCTTCGACCGTGGCCGAGCCCATATGGGGCAGCAGCACCACGTTCGGCAGCTCGCGCAGACGCGGATTGACGTCCGCGCCATGCTCGAACACGTCGAGCCCGGCCCCGGCCAGCTCGCCCGCCCGCAACGCCCGTGTCAGCGCGTTTTCGTCGATCACCTCGCCCCGCGACGTATTCACGATCACCGCCTCGCGCTTGAGCATCTTCAGCCGCCGCGCATTGAGCAGGTGGAAGGTCGAGGGCGTGTGCGGGCAGTTCACCGAAATCACGTCCATCCGGCTCACCATCTGGTCGAGACTGTCCCAGTAGGTCGCCTCCAGCTCCTCCTCGATATCGGGGTGAACCTTGGTGCGGTTGTGATAGTGGATCTGCATCCCGAAGGCCTTGGCGCGCCGCGCCACCGCCTGACCGATCCGGCCCATGCCGAGAATGCCCAGCCGCTTTCCGCCAATCCGATGGCCCATGAAGGCGGTGGGGGCCCAGCCCTTCCAGTCGCCCGCCTGCATATGCGCGAGCCCCTCGGGAATGCGTCGTGTCACCGCCAGCATCAGCGCGATCGTCATATCCGCCGTATCATCGGTGACGACACCGGGCGTGTTCGACACCAGCACCCCGCGCTGACGCGCCGAGGACACGTCGATATGATCGACCCCGGCGCCGTAATTCGCGATCAGTTTCAGGCGCTCGCCAGCCTGCGAGATCATCGACGCATCGATCCGATCGGTCACGCAAGGCACGAGAACATCGGCGCGCTTCATCGCCTCGACAAGGTCCTCCCGGCTCATCTTGCGATCGTCGTGATTGAGCTCGACCTCGAACAATTCCTTCATCCGGGTCTCGACGACCTCGGGCAGGCGTCGCGTCACGACAACACTCAGGCGCGGTGCAGGCATCTCGGTCCTCTCCTCTCTTCCATCGCGGGGCGGTTGGATGCAAACTGCCCCTCAACGCGGGCAGGCACAAGGCCCGGCAAGAGCAGTAATGGCCGAAATCGACACGCGAGCGCAATTTTATTGCGCACCGGATGTCGCAGACCCGCGGATCAGCCGACGGGCGGGCCGGGATATGAGGCGGATGATGACGGGCAGCAAAATCCTCGCGGCGGTATCCTCAATTGCGATTCTGGTGGGTGCGGTCTGGAGCGTGTCGGGCAATGCCTCCGGCGCGCAATCGAAACCCGACGCGGCACCCTCTCAGACGGCTGCAACCAGCCAGACCAACAAGCCCCAAGCGAAGCCCACGGCCGAACCCGATGGCAATGGCCCCGACGTGCAACTGTCGAAACCGCAACATCGCGGCCCCGTCACCCACCTGCCGATCCCGCGCTACGTCTCGCTCAAGGGCTCGAAGGGAAATGTGCGCCGCGGCCCGTCGCTGTCGCACCGGATCGACTGGGTCTTCACCCACCCGGGCATGCCGCTGAAAGTCACCGCAGAATTCGGCCACTGGCGGCGCGTCGAGGATAACGAAGGGCAAGGCGGCTGGATTCACTACACGCTGATCTCGGGCGTCCGGAACGTGATCGTCATGCAGGACATGGTCTCGCTCCATGCCCGTCCCGATCCGAAATCCGCGGTCACTGCCAAGGCGCAGGCCGGAGCGATCGCGCAGCTGGGGGCCTGCACCCACGATTGGTGCGAAATCTCGGGTTCGGGCGCGGATGGCTGGTTACCCAAGACGGAAATCTGGGGCGTCGACCCCGACGAGACCCGTGACTGAGACGCTCTCCTGCGCTAGAGCAACGGCGCAAAGGTAGAGGCGGCGGCGATGGCCTATAGCGAAAACGAACACCGGATGAACACCTCGGCGGGTCTGGCCTCGGTCGGCACCGCCGCGCTGCTCGTCGCGATAAAGGCCTGGGCGCTGTGGCAGACCGGGGCGCTCTCCGTGGGCGCCTCGCTGGCCGATAGCGCGGTGGACCTGCTGATCTCGGGCGCGGGGCTGCTGGCGATCCTCTATGCCGCGAAACCCGCCGATGACGATCACGCTTTCGGACACAGCTCGGCCGAAGACCTCGCGGCCCTCGGTCAGGCGCTGATCGTGCTGGGCGCAGGCGCCACGATCGGCATCACCGGGATACGGCGGCTGATGGCGCCTTCGCCCCCGCTGCTCGCCGCAGAGGGGCTTGGGATCGCGGTGATGGTCGCCTCTGCGGTGATCACCTTCGGCCTGATCTGGTGGCAGGGCCGCGTGGCAAAGGCGACCGGCAACAAGGTCGTCGCCGCCGACCGTCTGCACTATGTGGGCGACCTGCTGCCGACGCTGGGCGCGATCCTCGCGCTCTGGCTCTCGCATGCCTTTGGCTGGGGCGACGTGGACAGCATCGTCGCCCTGATCGCCGCCGCGATCATGCTAGCCGGCGCGGCGAAGATCTTCATTGGCGCATGGCACGCCCTGATGGACCGCGCAGCCCCTGACGACGTGATCGAAGGCATCGCCAAGATCGCCCGCGACTGGCCCGATGTGCGCGGCTTTCACGATCTTAAAACCCGCACCGCCGGCGCGCAGATCTTCGTAAACCTGCATATCGAACTCGACGGGGATCAGACGCTGGAGGAAGCGCACGACATCGGCGCCGCGCTCAAACGCGCCATTGTCGCGGCCTATCCGCAGGCCGACGTCATCATCCACAAGGATGTCTATCGGGGCTGAGCGCGGAGGGGGGCGCTGCCCCCACGGCTTGCGCCGCCCCCCGGGATATTTTGGCCAAGAGGAAGGCAGATCGTCTTGCTTCCAACTGCCTCAAATATCCCCGCCGGAGGCTCCGACATCACCACTCGCTCAGGCGGCCGGATCAAGCAGCCCGCGACCCTTCAGCAGAGGCTCGACCCCCGGCATCTTGCCCCGGAACTCGGTATAAAGTTCCTCCGGCGGCCGCGAATTGCCCGCAGACAGAACGAAGCGTTCGAGTTTCGCCGCCGTTTCCGGGTCGAACACGTCGCCGGCTTCCTCGAAGGCCTCGAACGCATCGGCATCCATCACCTCGGACCACATGTAGCTGTAATAGCCCGCCGAATAGCCGTCGCCCGAGAAGACATGCGAGAAATGCGGCGTCGCGTGGCGCATCCGGATCGCGTGGGGCATGCCGATCTCGCGAAGCACCTCGGCTTGTTTCGCCATCGGATCTTCCGGGGCCGCACCCTCGTGGAAGGCCAGATCGACCAGCGCCGAACCGAGATATTCCACCGTCGAGAAGCCCTGGTCGAAAGTGGCAGCACCGTTCAGCTTCTCGCGCAGCTCCGTCGGCATCGGCTCGCCCGTCTTGTAGTGGCGCGCGTGTTTTTCGAGCGTCTCGGGCACGTCGAGCCAATGCTCGTACAGCTGGCTCGGCAGCTCCACGAAATCGCGTGCGACCGAGGTGCCTGATAGGAACTGATAGGTCACGTTGGACAGCATCTGGTGCAGCGCATGGCCGAATTCGTGGAACAGCGTGCGTGCGTCGTCATGCGACAGAAGCGCCGGATCGCCCTTGGCGAAGTTGCACACGTTCACCACGATCGGCACCGGCGCGCCGCCCAGCTTGCGCTGCGAGCGCATCGCCGAGCACCACGCGCCAGACCGCTTCGAACCGCGCGCGAAATAGTCGCCGAGGAACACGGCCAGAACCTTGCCCCCGCGCGACACTTCCCAGCCACGCACGTCCGCATGATAGAACGGCCCGTCGATCTCCTTGAACTTCAGCCCGAAGAGCCGGTTCGCCGTATCGAAGGCCGCACCGATCATCGCGTCGAGCGAGAGATAGGGCTTGATCTGTCCCTCGTCGAAATCATGCTCTGCCACGCGGCGCTTCTCGGCATAGTAGCGCCAGTCCCACGGCTCCAGATCGCCATTGATCCCGTCGGCGTGCATCATCTCGGCCAGCTTCGCGGCATCGGCCTCGGCGGCGGCCTTCGCAGGTGCCCAGACCCGCATCAAAAGATCGCGCACCGCTTCGGGCGTCTTGGCCATCTCGGGCTCCAGCTTGTAGGCGGCGAAGCTCTCGTAACCCAGCAGCTTCGCGCGTTCCTCGCGCAGCTTGAGCACCTCGGCGGCGATCTCGCGATTGTCGGTCTCGCCGCCATTCGCGCCGCGCGCGGCCCAGGCCTCGTAGGCGATCCGGCGAAGCTCGCGATTGGGCGAGAATTGCAGGAAGGGCACGATCAGAGAGCGCGAGAGCGTCAGCACCGGACCGTCCTGCCCGCGCTCCTTGCCCGCCGCGCGGGCGGTATCCACGACGAAATCGGGGAGCCCTTCCAGCTCATCCTCGGCCAGCGGGCGGAACCACCCGCTTTCATCGGCCAGCAGGTTCTGGCTGAACTGCGTAGTGATCGAGGCGAAGCGCTGCTTGATCTCGCGCATCCGCTCGGCCTCGGCCCCTTCCAGCGCCGCGCCGGAACGGGTGAACATCTGATAATATTGCTCCAGAAGCCGGTCCTGCTCCGGGTCAAGTCCGAGGCTCTCGCGGCTCTGCCAAAGCTGGTCGATCCGCGCAAACAGCGCCTTGTTCATCGTGATCTCGGAGGAAAACGCCGCGAGCTTCGGCGCCAGATCGCGCATCAACTCCTGCCGCGCGGGCGTCGCATCTGCGCCGGCGAGGTTGTAGAACACGCCCGCGACCTTTTCGAGCGCCTCTTCAGCCAGTTCCATCGCCTCGATCGTATTGACGAATGTCGGGGCGTCGGGCGAGTCCGCGATTGCCGCGATATTGGCGCGCGCCTCGGCCAGCGCAGCATCGAAAGCAGGCGCGAAATCGGCATCTGAAATCTCGGTGAAGGGCGGCAGTTCGTAGGGGCCGGTCCAGTCGGCGAGAAGCGGGTTGGTCATGGCGTGTCTCCTTTGCATCGCAAGCTAGGACGCACGCTCAGGATTGACCATCCCCCGCGCCACGCCCTTCGCCGCAAACCGCGCAATCGGCGCGTCGCTTCACGCCGAACTGACGGCTCTCGCCCCAGAGGGCGTCGTAGATCATCAACCGTCCGCGCGCGGATTGCCCCGCGCCGGTGATCTCCTTGATCGCCTCGGTCGCCATCATCGAGCCCACAACGCCCGGCAACGCGCCGACCACCCCCGCTTCGGCGCAGGTGGGCGCAAGACCCGCCGCCGGTGCCTCGGGGAAAACACAGGCGTAACAGGGCGCACCCTTCGCTGGATCATAGAGCGAGAGCTGCCCTTCCCATTGCGTGATCGCGCCAGAAATCAACGGCGTGCCTGTCGCCACGCAGGCCGCGTTCACCAGATAGCGGGTGTCGAAATTGTCGGTCCCGTCGAGGACGAGGTCATATTCTGCAACCAGCCCTTCGGCATCCGCGGCGCTCAGGCGGCGGTTATAGGGCAGCACCTCGATATGCGGGTTGAGCGCCAGCATCGCTTTCTGTGCGGAGAAGACCTTGGGCATCCCGAGATCGGCGTCGCGGTGGATCACCTGCCGCTGCAGGTTGGAATTCGAGACGGCATCGTCATCCACGACACCTATCCGCCCCACCCCGGCAGCGGCGAGATAGAGCAGCGCGGGCGAGCCCAGCCCCCCGGCTCCGACCACCAGAACCTTAGCCTGTTTGAGCCGCTTCTGCCCCGGCCCGCCGATCTCGCGCAGCATGATGTGGCGCGCGTAGCGGTCCAGTTCAGCCTCGGAGAAGCTGCCCGGTTTGGCGGTTGGCGACTGCGGTTCCTTTGCCTCGGCCCTCGTCCGGATCGCCCCAAGCATCCAGCGATAGATCAGCACCAGCGCGACCACGACACCGAGGCCAATCCACCCCGCAAGCGAACCGCCCAGAACACGTCCGATGGGAGAAAATCCCGGGATCGGCAGATGCGCGACCACCAGCGCCGCCCAGACCAGCACCAGCATCCCGAAGATCGCACGGGCAGACGCTTTCATCACCAGCCCAAGCCCGAGGATCGCCGCCATGAGAGTGAGTCCGAGCATGCCTCAGCCCTTGCCGGTCGAGCCGAAACCGCCTGCGCCGCGTGCGGTGTCACCCAAAGTGTCGGAGACCTCGAAGCGCGCCTGCACCACCGGCGCGACGATCGCCTGCGCGATGCGCGCCCCATGCTCGATCAGATAGGGCTCTTGGCCGAGGTTGATCAGCAGCACCCCCAGCGGCCCGCGATAATCGGCGTCGATCGTCCCGGGCGTGTTGGCCAGGCTGATCCCGTGTTTGTACGCAAGCCCCGAACGTGGACGGATCTGCATCTCGAACCCTTCGGGAATCTCGACTCGCAGCCCTGTCGGAATGATCGCGCGCTGCATCGGGCCGAGCATGACGCCGCGGCCGCGATCCTCGGGCGGAAGATTGGCGCGCAGGTCGGCCCCGGCGGCGCCGTGGGTCTCGTAGCGCGGCAGGGCGATCTCGTGATCGGCCCAGTCTTCGTGCAGAACCTTGATGATCGGTGTGCTCACGTGTCCCTCTCCTGCCCGATGTCGTGCGGGCGTCAATTGCAGATGCCTCCGGCGGGAATATTTGGACCAAGCCGAAAGAGGGGCGCTTCGCTTCGTCTTGGCATAAATATCCCCCGCGGAGCGTCCCTTACCCCGTCGCCGCGCCCAAGGCTGCCGCGATGCGCGCAGCCAACCGCCGCGCAACCTCGTCCTTGCCCGTCCGGTCCCAGCTTTCCGCGCCGGTCTCGTCGATGATCGTCACCGCGTTCTCGGTGCCGCCCATAATCCCGGTCGCGGGGCTCACGTCATTGGCGACGATCCAGTCACAGCCCTTGCGGGCGCGTTTGTCCGCCGCGAAGCGCGCGACATCGTGGGTCTCGGCGGCGAAGCCAACCACGAGACCCGGGCGGCCCTCGCCCATCTTCGAAACTGTGGCGAGAATGTCCGGGTTCTCGGCAAATTCCAGCGCGGGTGGCGCGCCGGTGCCGTCCTTCTTCATCTTCCGCTCGGCCGCGTTCGCGACACGCCAGTCCGCCACGGCGGCAGCAAAGATCGCGGCCTCGGCAGGCAGCGCGGTCTGCACCGCGTCGAGCATTTCGCGAGCGGTCTCGACCTTGATCACCTTCACGCCCGCAGGGGGCGCAACCGTCGCGGGACCGGTGACGAAGGTGACAGTCGCGCCGAGATCGCGCAGGGCTGCGGCAATCGCCGTGCCCTGCGCGCCCGATGAGCGGTTCGCTATATAGCGCACCGGGTCGATCGGCTCATGGGTGGGCCCCGAGGTCACGAGGATATGGCGGCCTTTCAGCGGACCGTCGGACAGCGCCGCACCGATCGCCGCGAGGATCGCTTCGGGCTCGATCATCCGGCCCTCGCCGAATTCGCCGCAGGCCATGTCGCCCTCGGTCGGACCTGCGAAGATCACGCCGTCGGATTTCAGCGTCGCGATATTGCGCTGCGTTGCGGGATGCTCCCACATCCGCACGTTCATCGCGGGCGCGATCAGCACACGCTTGTCCGTCGCGAGCAGCAGGGTCGAGGCGAGGTCATTGGCCAGACCGTGCGCCATCTTCGCCATCAGGTCGGCGGTGGCCGCCACGACGACGACCAGATCGGCGGCGCGCGACAGCTGGATATGACCGATCTCGGCCTCATGCGTCAGATCGAAAAGGTCGGAATGCACGGCCTCGCCCGCAAGCGAGGACAGGGTCAGCGGCGTCACGAACTCGGCGCCGGCCTTGGTCAGGACCGGGCTCACCGAGGCTCCCGCACCCCGCAGCAGTCGGATCAGCTCGGGCGCCTTGAAGGCGGCGATGCCGCCGCCGACGATCAACAGGATGCGTTTGCCGGCAAGCATTTGCCTCTCCGTGAAACTCTCTCAGATGGTCTAAGCGCCGGGGCGCATTGGTGCAAGGATCACTTGAACGCGGCGCAGGGATCGGCGCGCTCGGTCGGGGGCGTCACGATCCAGTCGTCATAGGGCTGTGGGCCGGGATCGGCACCCGGTTCGGCCTCGATCTGGCCGATCGCCACGACCTTCGCCTCCGGGTCCGCCTTGCGCAGAAGCGCGGGGACCGCGAGGTCGGTTCTGGCATGGCCCGAGCCGGTGACCACCGCGACCGGGCCGCCGGTTTCCTTCAGCGCCTTCAGAGCGACCCGGGCGAAGGCGGCGTCGCGGAAGCGTTGCGCGGCGACCATGCCGGGGAGCAGATCGACCGGAAGCGCGTTACAATGATCTTCCTGCGACTGAGCTTCCAGCTTGGCCTGCAACGCGTCGGGATAGGGTTGATCGAGCCCGTAACGCGCAGCGCCCTTGCCGAACAGCTCCGGTAGCGGCTTGGTCATCGCGGCGCGCACTGTCTCGCGCGGCTGCGCGGCGCCATAGACTTTCGCATCGCCCAAAGCCTCGAAAATCGGATAGTAGATCGCGAAATCGGGCCAGCCCGAGTTATTCCAATCCAGCGCCTTGTCCAGCGCCCCCTCGTCCTTCAAAAGCGCCGGCGTGATCTTCGCGGCCTGCTCGGGCGTCAACTGTTCGAACACCACAGCGGCGGGCTTCAGCGCCTTGATCGCCCGCGCCTGATTGAGGTGATGGGTGGGGTTGTCGTGAATCTCGCCCAGAACGACAATATCGCCCGACAGCGTATCGAGCTGGTCGGGCGATATTTCCGCAGCTTGAGCGGAACCTGTCAGCGACAGCAGGCAGATAGCGGCGAGAAACTTCCTCATATGAAGAAGCTTTGCACCTCGCCCTGATGTGTTTCAAGCGATTTGCGCATCTTGCCGAAGGCCTGCGCTTCGAGCTGACGAATGCGCTCTTTCGAAAGACCCAATTCTTCACCGAGGCTTTCCAAAGTGCGCGGCTCGTCGATCAGGCGACGCTCGCGGACGATGTAGGCTTCGCGGTCGGTAAGACGCTCCATCGCCTCGCCCAACCAGACTTTCATCGTCTGGCCGTCATGGGTGTCGGCCACGGTTTCCTCCGGGCTCGCGCCGTCATCTTCCAGTGTGTCGACCCATTCGCGGCCTTCGTCTTCGCTGGACTGCGTCGCGTTGAGCGAGAAGTCGGAGCCGGACAGGCGGCCCTCCATCATCTCGACATCGGCAAGCGGCACGCCGATCACCTCGGCCACGCGCTGCCGCAGCTGCATCGCGTCGAGCTGCTCGCCTTCTTGCTGAGCCTCGCGGGTCAACTGAGCCTGAACGCGGCGCATGTTGAAGAACAGCGCTTTTTGCGACGAGGTGGACCCGGTGCGCACCATCGACCAGTTCCGCATTACGAATTCCTGGATCGAGGCCTTGATCCACCACACGGCATAGGTCGAGAAGCGCACGCCGCGTTCCGGATCGAACTTGTCGGCGGCCTTCATCAGACCAAGTGACGCTTCCTGAATGAGATCGTTCATCGGGGCGCCGTAGCGGCGGAACTTCGACGCCATCGAAATCGCTAGGCGCATGTAAGCGGTTACAAGTCGATGGAGGGCCTGCTCATCCCGATGATCGCGCCACGCGCGCGCCAGCTCTGCTTCGGTGTCAGCGTCCAGGAACTCTGCCCGCATCGCTTGGCGTGGCAGGGTTTCATCGGTCATACCATCAAGTGCCATTTACAATCTCCCTGGGGTGTCCAGCCCAAACCGGCGCAACCTTGAATTGGGTGGCTGCTTTGCCCACCCAATGCGAATGACATGAATTAGTTCCTCACGGAAATGTTGAATTTTGCTTGAAACTTTGTGCGCGTGGCGCACTTGACGACGTTTTCAAGCGAAAAATGAAAGAAATTCATACCCCTACGGAAGGACCATCACTCCTTCTTGAGCACGACATATCATAAGCCTGCTCACGGACACTTGAGAAACTGTAACGCAACGCGTTGATCTTGTGCGCGAAATTGAAGCGAGCGCTGTGCGGATATGCAGAAAATGCAGGTTCTCGTGGAGATTTCGGCAGCTTTCCCCCAGGCGCCTTTCGCCCCTGAGTCGAGGTTCGGGTGCCGCCTCTCGACCTCGGCGACTGTTAACCAATCCTAAACCATGATCGCGCTACCCATCGACGAGGAGGCGTGGGAGAACCGATGGTCAGCCAGAGCTACACGGTGGCGTTCGAGGGGGTGGAAGCCCGCCTCGTGGAGGTGCAATGCGCGCTCTCCGAAGGCATGCCCGGCTTCGCGGTCGTGGGTTTGCCCGACAAGGCGGTCTCCGAGGCGCGCGAGCGGGTGCGCGCGGCGCTCGGTGCGCTGGGGATCGCACTGCCGATGCAGAAGATCACCGTGAACCTTTCGCCCGCGGACCTGCCGAAAGAGGGCTCGCATTTCGACCTGCCCATCGCCCTGTCGCTGCTGGGCGCCATTGGCGTGGTGCCCCGCGACCGGATCGAGGCACTGGTCGCGGTGGGGGAACTATCGCTCGACGGACGACTGCTGGCGGTCGCGGGCGCCCTACCCGCGGCGATGGCGGCTGCCGCAGCGGACAAGGGGCTGATCTGCCCGAAAGGCTCCGGCGCAGAGGCCGCCTGGGTCGGCGCGACCGATGTAACGGCGCCGGAGACGCTCGGCGGCGCAATCGACCATCTCAGCGGTCGCCTGCCGCTCGAGCCTGCGCGACCGGGTCTGATCGAAGCGACCGCGCATCCGCGCGACCTGCGTGACGTGAAGGGTCAGGAGCGGGCGAAACGCGCGCTGGAAATCGCCGCGGCCGGACGCCATCACCTGATGATGATCGGCACGCCCGGCTCGGGCAAATCCATGCTGGCCGCGCGGCTGGCCTCTATCCTCCCCGAGATGCGCCCCGAGGAGATGCTGGAAACCTCGATGATCCAGTCACTTTCGGGCCTGCTGGCCGAGGGCGGCATCTCGCGCACCCGCCCCTTCCGCGAACCGCACCACACCGCTTCGATGGCGGCGATGATCGGAGGCGGGCGCGGCGCACGCCCCGGCGAGGTCAGCCTCGCCCATAACGGCGTCCTGTTCATGGACGAGTTCCCCGAATTCCCCCGCGCCGTGCTGGAGACTCTGCGCCAACCGATCGAAACCGGAGAAGTCGTCGTCTCGCGCGCCAACGCACATACGCGCTACCCCTGCCGCTTCCTGTTGATCGCCGCCGCGAACCCCTGCAAATGCGGCTATCTCGGCGATGCCGAACGCGCATGCCCCCGCGCGCCCGGCTGTGGTGACGACTATCTGGGCCGAATTTCAGGACCGCTGATGGATCGGTTCGATCTGCGCATCGAGGTGCCCCCGGTGCGCTATGCCGATCTCGACCTGCCCGCCACCGGCGACAGCTCCACAGAAGTGGCGGCGCGCGTCGCTGACGCACGCGAGCGGCAGGCCCAACGCTTCGCGGATCACCCGGAAATCCGCGTCAACGCCGAAGTCGAAGGACGGTTGCTCGAAGATATCGCAACGCCGGATACCGAGGGACGCGATCTTCTGGCGCGGATGGCGGAACGGGTCGGGCTCTCGGCGCGCGGCTACCACCGCGTCTTGCGGGTCGCACGCACGATCGCCGATCTCGATCACGCCGATAAGGTGCGCAAGCCACATATCGCGGAGGCGTTGAGCTATCGCCTCAGCGCTGTGGCAGGTTGAGCATCTTGCGCGCCGCGGCGGCCGCGTCTTCCAGCGCCTCGCGCGCCTCGGGAATCCGACCGTCGAAGAAATGCCAGACATGCGGCGTGTCGGGCCAGCTCTGCACGGTGACATCCGTGCCGAAATCGCGCAGCCTTTCGGCCATGCGCAGCGAGTCGTCACACAGGATCTCGGCCATCGAATGCTGGATCAGCACCGGTGGCGGATCGGGAAATTCCGCGAAAAGCGGCGAGAAGCGCGGATCGGTCGGGTCATGGCCGCGCAGAACCATTTCGCAGGTGTCGCCAAGACGCTCGACCGGCAGCATTGCATCTTTAGAAGCGTTGAGGCGGAGGCTCTCGCCCGAACAGGTCAAATCCGTCCAGGGGGACAAAGCGATCACCCCGGCAGGCGGCGTGCCGCGCTGGCACAGGGCGCTGAGAAGCGCCAACGCCAAGCCGCCCCCCGCGCTGTCGCCTGCGAGCACGATCGCGCTAGGATCATACCCGGTTTCAACAAGCGCGTCGAAAGCCGCCGTCGCATCCTCGAGCGCGGCGCCCACCGGCGCTTCGGGCGCGAGGCGGTAATCCGGCACGATCACCTCGAGGCCGCTCAGCTTCGCCAAGCGCCCCGTGAGACCGCGATACATCCAAGGGGAGCCGGTGACGTAACCGCCGCCGTGAAGATAGAGAATGACGCGCCCGGCCGCGCATTGTCCCGCGCGCAACGACAGTGCGTCACGCCCGGCCAGCCTGATTTGCAGACGACATATCTCCGTGGGCTCGCGCACGATCCAACTGGCCAATCTCTCGGTCCCGCGTCGCATTTGCGCAGGGCCGTGGAACCTGCGCACCATCGGTTTTGCGAAAGCCCGCAGCCAGAGATTGAGTAAAACCAGACGGATCGACATATCAGCTCCGTTTCGCTTCGATCGCCTCCCAGATCCGGGCGGTGATATTCACGCCGTCGAACCGTTCGAGCTCCTGAATTCCGGTGGGCGAAGTCACGTTGATTTCGGTCAGCCAATCGCCGATCACATCGATTCCGACGAAAATCTGACCCTTCTCGCGCAGATGCGGACCGATCCGCGCACAGATTTCTCGATCACGCGCGGTCAGCTCGACCTTTTCGGGCCGGCCGCCGACATGCATGTTCGACCGCGTCTCACCTTCCGCAGGCACCCGATTGATCGCGCCCACGGGCTCGCCATCGACAAGAATGATCCGCTTGTCGCCCTTCGACACCGCGGGCAGGAATTTCTGCGCGATCAACGGCTCGTTGTTGATGCCGATGAAAAGCTCATGCAGCGACGACAGGTTGCGGTCGTTCGGATCGAGCCGAAACACCCCCGCTCCCCCGTTGCCATAAAGCGGCTTGAGGATGATATCGCCATGCTCGGCCTTGAAGGCCCGGATGGCCTCGAGGTCGCGCGCAATCAATGTCGGCGGCGTCAGGTCGGGGAAGTCGAGAACGAGTAGCTTCTCGGGCGAATTGCGTACCCAGAAAGGATCGTTCACCACAAGCGTCTCGGGATGAATCCGATCCAGCAGATGCGTCGTGGTGATGTAGCCCATGTCAAAGGGTGGATCCTGCCGTAGCCAGACGACGTCCCAATCCCCCAGATCGATCTCGGCCTCTTCGCCCAACGAGAAGTGATTGCCCTTCTCGCGGCGCACCGTGAGCGGCCAACCACGTGCATAAACGCGACCCTCGCGATAAATCAGACGGCCCGGCGTGTAATAGAACAGCTCATGCCCACGAGCCTGCGCCTCTTCGGCGATCCGAAACGTGCTGTCAGCCTCGATATTGACCGCTTCGATCGGATCCATCTGGATCGCAACTTTCAAACCCATCCGCGCCCCCTGTTTCAGTGCAATCTTGATGCAATGTGGCGCGCCCGGATGCAACCTCAACCCATCGGCCGGTCACATTCCGAAATAGGCGTTCTCCAGAACCTTGATCTCCCCGATCTCATTGACCAGCGCGAGATCGAACCGAACCTTGCGATTGCAGTTGGCCGGAGCCGGATGGCGCATCAGGTATTCTTCGACCGAAACGCAGATTCGGCGCATCTGACGTTGCGAAAGACGTTCGGCAGCACGGGCATGGCTGCGCGATTTCTTCACTTCGATGAAGATCAAGGTGTCGCCCTCGCGCGCGATCAAATCGATCTCGCCGCCATATTTGCCGCGCCAGCGATGTTCCGACACCGCGCGGCCTTCTCTCTCGTAATGCAGCATCACCTGTTCTTCGGCGGCGAGACCCGAATGATACGACAGCGATCCACTCATTTCTTCTTCTCCATAGCCAGAGCGGCCTGATAGACCTTGCGTCGCGGCAAACCGGTCGCGCCCACGACGGCATCGACCGCATCGCGAAGCGACTCCCGCTCGAGCGCGGCGCTCAACCGGCGCTCCAGTTCCGCATCATCGACTTCGACCGCGTGCGGCCTGTCGACCACCACCACGATCTCTCCCTTGATCGGCGCATCAGCCACGCCTGCCGCAAGCTCTTCCAGCGTGCCCCGGCGCACCTCTTCGAACCGCTTCGTCAGTTCCCGGCACAGCGCCGCTTGTCTCTCCTTTCCCAGACTATGGGCCGCGTCAGCTAACATTTCCCTAATGCGTTTGGGGCTTTCATAAAAAACCAGTGTCGCGGGAATTTCCTTGAACTCGGCGAGCCAATTCCGCCGCGCGCCTTTACTGTTCGGCGCGAACCCGGCGAAGAGGAAGCGATCCGTCGGCAGGCCCGAGAGCGTCAGCGCCGTCAGCACCGCCGAGGGGCCCGGCGCACTGTAGAGCGGCAGCCCGGCCTCGATCACCGCGCGGCCGAGCTGATAACCGGGGTCGGCGACCAGCGGCGTGCCCGCTTCGGAGGCATAAACCACCGACTTCCCGGCCTCGAGCGCGGCAAGGATTTTCGGCCGCATCGCGGCACCGTTATGGTCATGATAGGCGAGCACCTGGCGCCCGTTGAGCGGTACTCCGTGAATCTCCATCAGGTGCCGCAGGCTGCGGGTATCCTCGGCCGCCAGAACATCGGCGGCGCGCAACATATCTAGGGCGCGCAGCGTGATGTCGCGGGCCGCTCCGATCGGCGTGGCGATGAAATGAAGCCCCGGGCTTAACGGCGCAGGCACCCCCTTGGTTCCGCCATTTTGCGCGTTTGCATCAGATACAACACCCTCGCCCATCGCCCGCCTCATCACTTGTGTGGATCGTTTACTTCACGCCTGCTTGTGCGTAGTCTCGATCGCGTCATCCGATCGCGGTTCGCAGGCTTTGCTTCAGTGCCCGGACCGGACGCCAACGCCCAAAAGGACGTATCATGTTTAATCTCATTCGTAACCCCCGCGCCCTCGCTGCGCGAATCGCAGCCCTCCTTGCTCTGGTCTGGCTCGCGGCCTGTCAGCCGGGGCCGATGGGCAATTCCGGCCAGAAGATCGACAGCAGCGCACCTGTCAAGGTCGCGCTTCTCGTCCCGTCGGGGTCGGGAAATGCGGGCGATGAGACTCTCGCACGGGCTCTGCAGAATGCGGCCAATCTCGCGATCCAGGACCTGAAGGGCACCCGCATTGACCTGCAGGTCTACAACACCGCAGGCAATCCGCAGCAGGCCGCGGCGATGGCGACCAAGGCTGCCGACGAGGGCGCGAAGGTCATCCTCGGCCCCGTCTATGCGCAATCTGCGAATGCGGCGGGTCTCGCGGTGGCCTCGCGCAACATCAACGTGCTTGCGTTTTCGAACAATACCAACGTCGCGGGCGGCAATGTCTTCGTGCTCGGCCCGACCTTCCAGAACACCGCCAACCGCCTCGTGAGCTTCGCCGCGCGTCAGGGCAAGCAGCGGATCATGGTCGTGCATGAGCAGACCACGGCAGGCGAAATCGGCGCGCAGGCGATCCAGACGGCGATCGCACGGTCGGGCGCTTCGCTCGCGGGCGTGGCCTCCTACCCGTTCTCGCAGCAGGGCGTGGTCGATGCGACGCCGCAGATCGCAAGCCGCGTGAAGTCCGGCGACGTCGATGCGCTGTTCCTGACCGCCGATACCGCAGGCGCGCTCCCGCTGCTCACGCAGCTGATGGGCGAGCAGGGAGTGACCCCGCAGACCACGCAATATATCGGCCTGACCCGTTGGGATATCCCGCCGGCGACCCTGTCGCTTCCGGGCACCCAAGGCGGATGGTTCGCCGAGCCCGACCCGGCGCTGCAACAGCAGTTCGTGTCGCGCTACACCGCCGCTTACGGGCAAGCGCCCCACCCGATCGCGGGCCTCGCCTATGACGGGGTCGCGGCGATCGGCGCGCTGGTGAAATCGGGCAATCCGAACGCGCTGACCAAGCAGGGCCTGACCCAGCGTTCGGGCTTCGTGGGCGTCAACGGCGTCTTCCGGCTCCTGCCCGACGGCACCAACGAGCGCGCACTCGCCGTAGCTCAGGTCCGCAACGGGCAGGCGGTCGTGATCGATCCGGCGCCGCGCAACTTCGGCGGTTTCGGCTTCTGATCCGGAGCGCCGCTACAGGAAAGGGCCCGCAAAGGGACGAGATCGCGCAGTGACCAGCATGACAGACACCGCCCCGGCATCGACCGGGGCGCCCCTCCTTCTGGATCAGCAGCGTCTGTTCGACGCGCTTGACGCCGCAACCTCCGGTGCAAGCGATCCCAAGGACATCCGGACCGCGACGGTGAACTTCCTCACCGAGGAGCGCCGCGCCGCTACCGCTGCGATCGAGGCTGATTTCGAGAGGCACCCGCGCGCGGCGCGCGACACGGTCGAAGCCTATGCCCAGATGACGGACGGGATCGTCCGGTCGGTGCTGCGCATCGCGACGACGCGTCTGCATCCAAGCGGCATCCGCACCGAGGCAGAGCGTTTCGCGGTGCTCGCCGTGGGCGGCTATGGCCGCGCCGAGATGGCGCCACATTCCGATGTCGATCTGCTCTTCCTCACCCCTTACAAGGTCACCCCATGGGCCGAGAGCGTCATCGAGTCGATGCTCTACATGCTCTGGGATCTGAAGCTGAAGGTCGGTCATTCGTCTCGGACGCTCGACGATTGCATCCGGCTCGGGCGCGAGGACATCACGATCCGCACCGCACTTCTGGAGCATCGCTGCGTCGGCGGCGACGATAAGCTGGCCGAGGCGCTGTCGCTGCGCCTTCACCACGACCTTTTCGAGGGGACCGAGGCCGAGTTCATCGAGGCCAAGCTTGAGGAACGCTCGCAACGCCACCGCCGGCAGGGCGGGCAGCGCTACGTGCTCGAACCGAACGTGAAAGAGGGCAAGGGGGGCCTGCGCGACCTGCAGACCCTCTACTGGATCGGCAAATACATCCATCATGTGGGCCGCGCCCGCGAATTGATGGAGATCGGGGCATTTTCGCCCGAGGAATACGAGACCTTCCACGAGGCCGAGAATTACCTCTGGGCGGTGCGTTGTCACCTGCATCTGATCTCCGGCCGCGCTTCGGATCAGCTGACCTTCGACATGCAGGTCGAGGTGGCCGAGCGCATGGGCTATCGCGATCTGGCGGGCCGCCGCGCGGTAGAGGTCTTCATGCAGGATTACTTCCGCCACGCGACCGCCGTGGGCGACGTGACCCGCATCTTCCTGACCAAGCTCGAAGCGCAGCACGTCAAAAGCGCGCCGATGCTGACGCGGATTTTCCGCCGGCGACGCAAGCTGAAGGCCCCCTATTGCGAAGAGAACGGACGCATCAACGTGGCCGACGAGAAGGCCTTCCTCTCCGATCCGGTCAACCTGCTGCGCCTCTTCGAAGAGGGGCTGCGCTCGGGGATGCTGATCCACCCTGACGCGATGCGGCTCGTCTCGGCCAATCTCGACCTGATCGACGACAAGGTGCGCACCAATCGCGAGGCGCAGCGTATCTTCCTCGATCTGCTCCTGAAGCACGGCAACCCGGAACGCGCGCTGCGCCGGATGAACGAGCTGGGCGTGCTGGCCGCCTTCATCCCCGAATTCGAGCCGATCGTCGCGATGATGCAGTTCAACATGTATCACAGCTACACCGTGGATGAGCACACGATACAGGTCGTCTCGACGCTGGCACAGATCGAGCGCAAGGAGCTGGTGGAGGATCTGCCGCTCTCGTCGCATATTCTCGAAGAAGGCATCAATCGCAAGGTTCTCTATGTCGCGCTGCTGGTGCATGACATCGGCAAGGGACGCCCCGAAGATCACTCGATCCTCGGCGCGAAGATCGCCCGCAAGGTAGCGCCGCGGCTGGGGTTGAACCCAGAGGAATGCGACACCGTCGAATGGCTGGTGCGCCATCACCTTCTGATGTCCGACGTGGCGCAGAAACGCGACCTGTCGGACCCGCGCACGATCCGCGATTTCGCCAAGCGCGTGAAGTCGCGCAAGCGACTCGACCTGCTGACGGTGCTGACGGTCTGTGACATTCGCGGCGTCGGCCCGAACGTGTGGAACAACTGGAAAGCGACGCTGCTGCGCAAGCTGCATTCCGAGACCGCGATGGCGTTGGAGCACGGGCTGGAAGCGGTCAATCGCGAGCAGCGTACCGACGAGGCCAAACGTGCCCTGCGCGAAGTGCTGGAGGCGCAGGACGACTGGGACAAGACCCGCATCCGCGCCGAGCTCGCCCGCCATTACCCGCCCTACTGGCAGGCGCTCGCCACGGTCAATCACGAGATCTTCGCGCGGCTGCTGCGCGATCTGGGCGATAACGAGATCCGTATCGACCTGCATCCCGATGACGATCACGACGCGACCCGCGTCAGCTTCGCTCTCGCCGATCACCCCGGCATTTTCTCCCGGCTCTCCGGCGCGCTGGCGCTGGTCGGCGCGAACGTGGTCGATGCGCGCACCTATACCTCGAAGGACGGCTACGCGACCGCCGTCTTCTGGGTTCAGGATGCCGAGGGCCATCCCTACGAGGCCTCGAAACTGACCCGCCTGCGCGGGATGATCGAGAAGACGCTGAAAGGCGAGGTCGTCGCCCGCGAGGCGCTCAAGGATCGCGACAAGCTCAAGAAGCGTGAGCGCGAGTTCAAGTTCCCGACCCATATCACCATCGACAACGAGGGATCGGATATCTACACGATCATCGAAGTCGATACCCGCGACCGGCCCGGCCTTCTCTACGACCTGACCCGGGCGCTGGCATCGAACAATATCTCGATCTCCTCGGCGGTGATCGCCACCTATGGCGCGCAGGTCGTGGACAGCTTCTACGTGAAAGACATGTTCGGCCTGAAACTCCATTCCAAATCGCGCCAGGAAGCTCTCGAGAAGAAGCTGATGGACGCGATTGCCTCGGGCGCGAAACGGGCGGGCAACTAATATGAAACCAATCCGGCTGGTGCGCGGCTTCCTCACGGTGGGCGGCTGGACCATGGCGAGCCGCATCCTCGGCTTTGCGCGCGACATGATGATCGCGGCCTATCTCGGTGCAGGCCCGGTGGCGGAGGCCTTCCTCGTGGCCTTCTCGCTACCGAACCTTTTTCGCCGTTTCTTCGCGGAAGGCGCGTTCAACACCGCCTTCATCCCGATCTTCTCGAAGAAGCTGGAGGGCGGCGAGGACGCGCAGGGCTTCGCGCGCGAGGCAATGGGCGGCTTGGCCTCGGTGCTGATCGTGCTGACGCTGGTGGCTTCGGCGGCAATGCCGTGGCTGGTGCTGGCGATGGCCTCGGGCTTCGCGGGCGATGAGCGGTTCGCCATCGCCACGAGCTATGGCAGGATCGCCTTCCCCTATATCCTCTTCATCTCGCTCAGCGCGCTTCTGTCGGGCGTGCTGAACGCCGCCGGTCACTTCGCCGCTGCCGCCGCGGCACCCGTGCTGCTGAACGTCACCTTCGTCATCGCGATGCTGATGGCCGATCAGGCCGGCTGGCCGGTGGGCGATGCGCTGGCCTGGGCCGTGCCCGTCGCGGGCGTGGCGCAACTGGCGCTGGTCTGGGCCGCGGCATGGCGGGCAGGCTACAAGATCGTGCCGAAACGCCCGCGCCTCTCTCCCGACATGAAACGCCTCGTTCGGATCGCGATCCCAGCGATGCTCGCGGGCGGCGTGGTGCAGGTGAACCTGCTGGTGGGCCGTCAGGTCGCCTCGCATTTCGACGGCGCGATCGCGTGGCTGAACTATGCCGATCGGCTCTATCAGTTGCCGCTGGGCGTCGTGGGCATCGCGATCGGCGTGGTTCTGCTGCCCGACCTGTCTCGTCGCTTGCGCGGCGGCGACACGGCCGGCAGCCGCTATTCCTTCTCGCGTGCGGGCGAGTTCGCGCTCCTCTTCACCGTCGGCCCCGCCGTGGCGCTGCTGGTGGCAGCCCAGCCCATCGTCTCGGTCCTGTTCGAGCGCGGCCAGTTCATCCACGAGGACACCATTGCCACGGCCTGGGCCACCGCGATCTACGGCCTCGGCCTGCCCGCCTTCGTGCTGCAAAAGGTTCTGCAGCCCTTGTATTTCGCCCGCGAGAACACGCGCACGCCGTTCAACTACGCGCTCGTCGCGATGGTGGTGAATGCGGTGTTGGCGATCGGGCTGTCCTTCGTGATCGGCTACCTTGCGGCGGCTGTCGGAACGACGCTCGCCGCCTGGGCGATGGTCGCGCAGCTTTGGCTCGGCGCACGCCCGATGGGGGAAGCCGCGAGCTTCGATCACCGTTTCTACCGCCGCCTGCCCCGCATCGTGATCGCGGCGCTGGTGATGGGCGCTGCGATCTGGGCGGTGACCTGGGCGGTGCCCGGCGCATTCGCCGTGCCGGGCCTACGTGCGCTGGCGCTACTGGGGCTCGTGCTGTTCGGGATGGTCGTCTATTTCGGCACGGCCATCGCGATCGGTGCGATGCATATGGCCGATCTGAAAGGTGCGATGCGGCGCGGTCCGGGCGGGGCGTAAGGGCCGCGCCCGACCCTTGGGTGGGCGCTTTAATCCGTCTCTCGCTGGGCGCTTTATCTCTCAAGCCCGAAGGCCGCTAATGCCTGCGCCGACTTCGCCAATGGACCCTCCCGGTGGGAGGGTCGGGCGCGGCCCGGGGCTGGTCGCCCCGAGCCAGGAAGGCTCACCGACGCCGCAGCCGCTGCAAGGTCCGCTGCATCCCACCGGGTGCCACGAAAAAGCTCAGCACGAAGCCCGCGACGAACCCGACGATATCGGCGATCCAGTCGGGCCGCGCGCCGAAGATCATCGCGAAGATCAGCTGAATGCCCATCAGTGCGCCGATCAACGAGAAGGCCCGGAACTGGTTCGCATTTTCCTGCCCCAGTCGCGTCCACAGAATCCATGTGAACGCCCCGATCAGCCCGTAATCACCGGGATAGCCGCCATAGAGCCCGATCTGCGTAAAGGGCAGCGCCGCATAGACAAGCGCGCCAAGGATTGTCGCCCCGAAGAAGACGATCGCCACGGCGAGGCCCGAGAACACCTCGCCCACCATCTTGCCCAGCGCCAAGAGGAATACGAGCACGAAGATCGCCTGAGTCACCGAAGCGTTGACGAACGGATAGGTCAGAATTCGCATCATCTGCTCGGGCGGATATTGCCCGGTCTCAACCATCGCGCGCATCACCTGCGGCGAGAAGGCGAATTTCTGCAGCGCGTCGAGCCGCCAGCCCGCCGCCTGCGCCCCGCCGATCAGCCCCGACTGGCCCATCGCGAAGAACAGCTCCGTCGCGATGATCGGCAGCGCCAGAAGCCAGACCACTGGCGGCAGCGGGTTCATCGGGTGTTCGTCATAGCCGTCGCGCATAATGGTCTCCTGCTCGCGGGCTCAGTTGCGCCCTTTGCGCTTTAGCGATAAGCGAGCGGAGAGCGGATTTCCACCCCGGGAGATCCTCAATGGCGGGCTTCCACCCCCCGCAGATCAGGAGCATCAGATGAGCGAGCAAGCGCAACCCCTCAACGCCAATTTCAAACCGCGGATCTTCTCCGGCATCCAGCCCTCGGGCGGGCTCACGCTGGGCAACTATCTGGGCGCGCTCAAGCGCTTCGCCCAGAAGCAGGACGAAGGAATCGAGACGATCTACTGCCTCGTCGACCTGCACGCGATCACGGTCTGGCAAGAGCCCGAGGCGCTGCGCCGCAACACCCGCGAGGCAGCTGCCGCCTTCATCGCCTCGGGCGTCGACCCGAAACGCTCGATCCTGTTCAACCAATCGCAAGTGTCGGCCCATGCCGAACTGGCCTGGGCGCTGAACTGCGTCGCGCGTTTGGGCTGGATGAACCGGATGACCCAGTTCAAGGACAAGGCGGGCAAGAATGCCGAGAAGGCCTCGCTGGGCCTCTATGCCTATCCCGCCCTGATGGCCGCCGACATCCTGCTATATCACGCGACGATGGTGCCGGTGGGCGAGGATCAGAAGCAGCACGTCGAATTGACCCGCGACATTGCGGCCAAGTTCAACCACGACTACGGGACCGAGTTCTTTCCCTCCCCCGAGCCGCTGATCGAAGGCGCCGCTACCCGGGTGATGTCCCTGCGCGACGGCACCAAGAAGATGTCGAAATCCGACCCCTCGGACGCGAGCCGCATCAACCTGACCGACGATGCCGACACGATCGCCAAGAAGATTCGCAAGGCCGTGACCGACCCCGAGCCCCTGCCCTCCGAGATCGAGGGACTCAAGGACCGAGCCGAGGCGCGCAACCTCGTGAACATCTACGCCGCGCTGGCCGACATGACGCCGACCCAAGTGCTGGGCGAATATGGCGGCGAGGGCTTCGGCAAGTTCAAACCGGCGCTGGCGGAGCTCGCAGTCGCGAAGCTCGCCCCGATCTCGGACGAGATGACCCGGCTGATGAACGACCCTTCCGAGATCGACAATATCTTGGGCGATGGCGCAAACCGGGCCGACGAGATCGCGCAGCCGATCCTGGGCCAGACGCTCGAGATCATGGGAATGATCCGCTCGCGTTAAGCGTCGAGAACGGGGGCTCTGCCTCCGTTGCCGGAGGGCGACAAAACCAAAGGAAGAGGGGGCGCTGCCCCCTCGGGCTATCGCCCTCCCCCCGGGATATTTCGCCCAAGCCGAAACGAATCTTCCTCTTGATGGAAATATCCCGGGGGAGGCGCGCACGCGCCGGGGGCGGAGCCCCCTTCGCGCCTTCCGGTCGCGATCCGGCGAACCAGCAGCGCCCCCTTGCCGCCGCTCACGGCCCGCACTACGCTTCGTCAACAAGAGCTTACGAGCGGACCTCCCATGCGTATCGGCATTCTCCAAACCGGCCAATCCCCCGACGTTCTGCGCGACAAGGCGGGCGATTATCCCGACATGTTCGAAGCCCTGCTCGCCGGGCGCGGCCTCGAATTCCAACGCTACGACGTCGAGCATATGCACTTCCCGAAAGACGTGCATGAATGCGACGGCTGGCTGATCACCGGCTCCCGTCACGGCGCCTACGAGGATCATCCCTTCATCAAGCCACTCGAGACGTTCATCCGCGACGCCCATGCCGAGAAGGTGCCGATGGTTGGCATCTGTTTCGGCCACCAAATCATCGCGCAGGCGCTTGGCGGCAAGGTCGAGAAATTCTCCGGCGGCTGGGCCGTAGGCCCGCAGGATTACGATTTCGGCGGCGAGGTGATCGCACTCAACGCGTGGCATCAGGATCAGGTGACAGAGCTGCCGCCGGGTGCGACACCGATCGCGGGCAATGATTTCTGCGCCTATCCAGCGCTTACCTATGGCGACACGATCTTCACCGTTCAGCCCCATCCCGAGTTTCGCGACGAATTCGTGGAAGGGTTGATGGACACACGCGGGCGCGGCGTCGTGCCCGACGAGTTGATGGAGGCGGCCCGCACGCGGCTGGGCCGGCCCAACGGCGCGCCCCGGATCGCCGAGCGCATCGCCGATTTCTTCCTCAAGACAAGGGTGCCCGCGCACCCGGAAAGCTGACCGATGAGCGACATGAAGGACTGGACCGACCGCATCCCGCAAGCCGCACGCGATTACATCGAGGGTCGGCGTCTCGACGAGGTTGAATGCATTGTCGCCGACATCGCGGGGGTCGCGCGCGGCAAGGCGATGCCCGCGTCGAAATTCAAGTTCCAGGATCGCTTCTTCCTGCCGAACTCGATCTTCCTGCAGACGATCACCGGCGAGTGGACTGACAACCCGTCGGGCGCCTTCACCGAGCCGGACATGATCCTGACGCCCGATTTCTCGACCGCGACGGCCGCGCCATGGACGGCGGACTGGACCTTGCAGATCATCCACGACGTCGAGGACCAGCAGGGCAACCCGGTGCCGATCGCCCCACGCAACGTGCTCAAGCGCGTGCTTTCGCTCTACGAGGCCGAGGGCTGGGTGCCGGTCGTCGCCCCCGAAATGGAATTCTTCCTCGTTGCACGCAATGTGGATCCGAACCAGCCGATCATCCCGCCGATGGGGCGGTCTGGTCGTCGCGCGGCCGCCAAGCAGGCCTATTCGATGTCGGCGGTCGATGAATACGGCAAGGTCATCGACGATATCTACGACTTCGCCGAGCTTCAGGGTTTCGAGATCGACGGCATCTTGCAGGAAGGCGGTGCCGGGCAGATCGAGATCAACCTCGCCCATGGCGACCCGGTCGAACTCGCCGACCAGATCTTCTACTTCAAGCGGCTGATCCGCGAGGCCGCCCTGCGTCAGGATTGCTTTGCCACCTTCATGGCGAAGCCGATCGAGGGCGAGCCGGGCTCGGCCATGCATATCCACCAATCGGTGATCGACACCAAGACCGGCGAGAACATCTTCTCGGACGAGAGGGGCGGCGAGACGGAGGCCTTCCTGCATTGCATCGCGGGGCTTCAGACGCACCTGCCCGCGGTGATCGCGCTGCTGGCGCCCTACGTGAACAGCTATCGCCGCTACGTCCCGGATTTCGCGGCCCCGATCAATCTTGAATGGGGCCGTGACAACCGCACGACGGGCCTGCGCGTGCCGATCTCCGGCCCAGCGGCGCGGCGGATCGAAAACCGTCTCGCGGGAATGGACTGCAACCCCTATCTCGGGCTCGCGGCCTCGCTCGCTTGCGCTTATCTGGGCCTCAAGGAAAAGCAGATGCCGAAGCCCGAATGCCTGGGCGACGCCTATATGTCGGCCGAAGACGTGCCGGTGAATCTGGGCGATGCGCTCGATCTGTTCTCGGAAAGCGCCCCGATCCGCGACGTGCTGGGGCCGGAATTCTGCGCCGTCTACGAGGCCGTGAAGCGCAACGAATACAAGGAGTTCCTACAGGTGATCTCGCCGTGGGAGCGCGAGCACCTGTTGATGAACGTGTGATGCGATGAACCTGCTCTTCGCCAATGACCGCAAGGGCGAGCACGCGCCGAGCTATTACGCGGCGACCGCGCTGACCGACCGGCGCTGGCCCGCGTTGACGGGCCGCCACCGGGCGGATGTCTGCGTGGTGGGCGGCGGCTTCACCGGCCTCTCGGCGGCGCTGCATCTGGCGGAAAAGGGCTATTCTGTGCGGCTGCTCGAGGCCCATCGCGTAGGCTTCGGGGCGTCGGGACGCAATGGCGGGCAGGTGGGCTCGGGCCAGCGGCTGGAGCAGGACGATCTGGAGAAAGCCCACGGCCCCGAAATGGCGCGCAGGCTTTGGGATATCGGAGAGGACGCGAAAGCGCTGATCCGCGACCTGATCGCACGATACGAGATGGACGTGACCTTCCACCCCGGCATCGCCCATGCCTGCCGGACGCAATCCGAGGTCGCGCATTCCCACCACATGGCGGAGAAACTGGCCCGCGATTACGGCTACGATCAGGTGGAGCCGCTCTCCCGCGAGGCGCTGCACGCAATTCTGCCGTCGGAGGCTTATCTTGGCGGCGATATCGACCGGGGCGCAGGGCACCTGCATCCGCTGAACTTCGCCCAGGCCCTGGCGCTCGCTTGCGACAAGGCCGGCGTGGAAATCCACGAGGGCTCGCTCGTCCATCATATCCGTCCCGGCGCGCCGGTGCGCGTGCAGACCGAGCATGGCCATATCGATGCCGATCATCTGATCTTCGCGGCCAATGGCTATCTTGGAAACCTCGCCCCGCGCGTGGCTTCGCATGTGATGCCGATCAACAATTTCATCGTCGCGACAGAGCCGCTGGGCCCGCGCGTGGCCCAAGTGCTGCGCGAGAATATCGCCGTGGCGGACACGAAATTCGTGGTGAATTACTGGCGGCTCTCTGACGATAACCGCCTGCTCTTCGGCGGCGGCGAAAGCTATGGCTACAAGTTCCCCGACATCGTGCAGACCGTGCGCAAGCCGATGCTGGAGGTCTACCCCTCCCTTGCCGATGTAAAGATCGACTACGCTTGGGGCGGCACGCTCGCCATCACCCGCACCCGGATGCCCTATTTCGCGCGGCCTTTGAAAAACGCGCTCTCGGCCAGCGGCTTTTCCGGCCATGGCGTCGCGATGGGCACGATGGCTGGCAAGATCATGGCCGAGGCAGTCGCAGGTCAAGCCGAACGCTTCGACCTGATGGCCAGCCTCGACGTGCCGGGCTTCCCGGGAGGATCGCTCCTGCGCAGCCCGCTTCTGGTCGCCGCGATGACGTGGTTCTCGATGCGCGATAAACTTGGAATCTGAGCCGGTCTCGGTTTCGTCATGAAAAGGTCACTGGAGAATTTGCCCCCTGCAGTGTAAGTATTTCTGAAAGTCAGTTTCAGGATATCTTGCCATGCCGCGTGACGGACAGACCGCCCCGAATTGCTACGACGCCGAGGCCATTCCCGAGGCCGCCCGGGCCGAAATCGATCGCCTTCTGACCAGCGGGGACCTGTTCCGCTACACCTCGGAAGAGGCGCCGGTCGCCAAGCTGGAAGCCGAGTTCGCGGAATTCATGGGCGTCAAATACGCCGTGGCGGTGTCATCCTGCTCGCAAGCCCTCTTCCTGTCGATGAAGGCGCTCGACCTGCCGCGCGGCGCGCGCGTGCTGGTCCCGGCCTTCACCTTCGCTGCCGTCCCTTCCGCCATCGTCCACGCCGATTGCGTCCCGGTTCTGGTCGAAGTCGGCTCCAATTTCCGCATCGACCTCGACGATTTCCGCGCGAAATTCGACGACAGCATCGACGCGGTGCTAATCTCTCACATGCGCGGCCACACCTCCGATATGGACGTGATCATGGAACTGGCAGCCGAGAAGGACGTGCCGGTGATCGAGGACGCGGCGCACTCGCTCGGAACGCTCTGGAACGGCAAGAAGATCGGCACCATCGGCAAGATCGGCTGCCTCTCCTTCCAGTCCTACAAGCTGATCAACGCGGGCGAAGGCGGCATCCTGCTGACCGACGATCCGGAGCTCGCCGCCCGCGCGGTCATCATGTCGGGCGCCTATGAGCATAATTGGAAGAAGCATCCCGGCCTGCAGAACAGCTTCCATCACTGGCAGAACAAGCTGCCGCTATACAATTGCCGGATGCAGAACCTCTCCGCCGCCGTCATCCGCCCGCAGATCGCGGAAGTGGAGCGCCGCGTGAACGATGGTCGCGCCAACCACGACTATGTAGCGGAGCGGCTGAACACGAGCGACTGGCTCGACGTGCCGCCGCCGCTCGGGCCCGAAACCCGCGCCCCGGATTCGCTGCAGTTCAACCTCGCGGGCGATTGGTCGGATGACGAAGCCCGCAAGATGCAATCGGAAGCGAAAGCGCGCGGCGTCAGCGTGCAGGTCTTCGGCCTCAGCCAAGACAATGCGCGCGCCTTCTGGAACTGGCAGTTCCTCGGCGACGTGCCGGAGCTTCCGAAAACCCGAGAGATGCTGATGCGCGCTTGCGATACGCGCTTGCCCGCGCGGCTCAAGCAGCCCGATCTCGATTACATCGCCGATGCGATTCTCGAGGCCGTCAAAGCCGTGAAGGGCTGATCCGGTCTTCTCCTTGATCGAAATATCCCGGGGGCAAGGCCGTCAGGCCGAGGGGGCAGAGCCCCCCTCGCCTTACCCGACCATCACGCGGGGATAGTCGATCTTCGGGCAACGGTTCATCACGACTTTCACCCCCTGCCCTCGGGCTTTCTCGGCGGCAGCGTCATGCGACACGCCAAGCTGCATCCAGATCGTCTTGAGATGGGGCAGATGCGCCAGCGCCTCGTCCACGACCTCCGGCACCGCCTCGGAACGGCGGAACACGTCGACCATATCCACCGCGATCTCGTCGGGGATCGCGCCGAGATCGGCATAGACCGTCTCGCCCAGCAGCTGCTGCCCCGCGAGCCCAGGATTGACCGGGATCACACGATACCCCTTGGATTGCAGAAACCGCGCCACTTCGTAAGAGGGGCGCTCCGGCTTGTGGGACATGCCGACCACGGCGATGATCTTGGTACTTTCCAGAATGTCGCGAATCTCGTCTTGCATCTGAAACCTCTCCTTTGTCGCAGCCCTCTAAGAAAAATGCGCCCAAGCCTTGAAGGCTGGGCGCAACAGTGGCGGAACGAGGGACAGTGAACTAGAGACGCAGCGGTTCCGAAGCTGCGCCTCAGACATCGAGATAGGAACGCATCCCGCCGCTTTTAAGGTCCAGGCCCTCATGATCGCGATTTTGTGACCATTACCGACTTGCGGATGCATAAAGAGACACCGCGGCGGCATTCGACACGTTGAGCGAACCGAATTCGCCCGCGAAGGGGATTCGCACCAGACGGTCGCAGGTCTCGCGGGTCTTCTCGCGCAGGCCCGGTCCCTCGGCGCCCAAAACGAGCGCCACCGGCTCCATTCCCGCCTCGGACAGCCCGTCTTCGAGCGACATCTTCGCCTCGCCCGCAAGCCCGATCAGCCGGAAGCCCATCTGGCGAAGCTCCTCCATCGCGTCGGAGAGGTTCTTCACCCGCAGATAGGGCTGACGCTCGAGCGCGCCGGAGGCGGTTTTCGCGAGTGCGCCGGTTTCGGGTGCGGAATGGCGATGCGGCGCGATCACGGCGGCCGCGCCGAACACCTCGGCCGAGCGCAGGATGGCGCCGACGTTATGCGGATCGGTGACGCGGTCGAGCAGCACCACACGGCGCGCCCCGAAGCAGACATCCTTCAGCGCGCCCCAATCGAGCGGCTTCACCTCGAGCGCCGCGCCCTGATGGACGGAGTCGGTCGAGATCGGCACGAACTTGTCGAACTTGCGGACATCGACGATCTCGGGCTCCATGCCCGACGCCTTGATCGCCTCGGCCAGTTTGTCGGCGGCGTTCTTCGAACAGACCAACCGCAGACGCTCGCGCATCGGGTTCTGCAGCGCATCGCGCACCGCATGCAGGCCGAAGAGCCACACGGTCTCGGCGGCCGCAGCGCGCTTGGCGCGTTCCTTATCGATCACCCAGGTTGGCTTTTTCATCGCGGGTCTCCTTTGGCCCCTACCTGCGCGGAATGACCTCGTTTGGCAAGCTCTGATCCGGAGCGCGATTTTTCGGCAAACTCTCTCTTGACGCCCCCCGCCCCCTTTTGTATCTCCCGCCCAGCGTCGGGTGACGTGCTGCAAGGTGCGGCAGCGGACTGTAACTCCGCCGGGGCGACCCACGCCTGGTTCGATTCCAGGGTCACCCACCACTTCCCCTTTCAGGAACTGGTGACACGCGGCTCCCACGGGGGGCCGCTGTGTTGAATAACGCCCATTCGTTGCGCCGTTTATTGCAGCACCGCCTTGCGGCTGAACCGTGCTTCTTCCGAACTGCCATCGTCATAGATCAGCTTCACCCGTACCTCGGAGACCGAGCCCTGCGGCTGGCTGACATATACATTGTCGCCCGAGATCGCGTTGGGCTGGGCTGCGCCCTCGTGGCATTTCTCCATCTTGAACGATTTGGTGGGCGGCGCACCATTGAAACCGTAGCGAATCTCGCTCAGCCCGCAGCGCCACGCCAGAAGATGGGTGAAGTAGACCAGATCCTTGCCACCGTATTCCCGGATCGCGACCCAGGAGTCGCGGGTCATGCCGAGAATCGGGCGCACTTCGGCAGCGGTGGTAAAATTCTGCGCGTTCGCGGGGCCGCTCAATGCGACACCACACAGCGCCAACGCGGCTAACTTGCTTATCCGTATCACCTTTTACCCCTGAACTTTCTCGCTATACTGCGCTCAAATCCTCCGACAGGCGGCAGTATGGCGGCGAACGACCGGACTTCACAACCCTACAACATCTTCTGTGTTGCACAGGCGGGACGGCTGGAATTCGAAGCGATTCTGTTCGTATTGAGTTTCCGCGCCGCCAATCCGGACTTCGCTGGGCGCTTGCTGATCGCCGAGCCGCAACCCGGCCCGCGCTGGTCCGAGGAGACGCGGATCTCCGGTCCGGTCCGGGCGCTGCTCGAAGAGGTCGGCGCCGAGATCGCGCCCTTCGAGTCGAAGGTCTTCGGCCAGTCCTACCCCCATGGCAACAAGATCGAGGCGCTCGCCGCCCTGCCCGCGGGGATGCCCTTCGTATTCTTCGACACCGATACGGTTTTTACCGGGCCGCTGTCGCAGGTCGGTTTCGACTTCGACCGTCCATCAGCCTCGATGCGCCGCACCGGCACCTGGCCCGAGCCGCCGCTTTACGGTCCGGGCTATACCGGCATCTGGAAGTCGCTCTACGACAAATTCGGGCTGGACGGGTTCGAGGAGACGCTCGATCTGAGCCAGCCGGACGAATACTGGCAGCGCTACATGTATTTCAACGCAGGCTGGTTCTTCGGTCCCGACCCGGCGGAGTTCGGCGACCGTTTCCTGCGCTACGCCCGCGACATCCGCGACGAGACGCCGGATGAGCTGGCCTGCCAATCGCTCGATCCGTGGCTCGATCAGGTTGCGCTGCCGCTGGTGATCCATTCCTTCGGCGGCGGGCGCCCGGGACCCGAGCTCGATGGGCTCGACGGCGATGTCAGCAGTCATTACCGCGCGCTGCCATTGATGTACGCGCGCGAGAGCGACACCGTGATCGACACCGTCGAAGAACTGACGTCCCCGAACAGGGTCAAGAAAGTGCTGAAGGCTTACGAGCCTGCCAAGAAGCTGATTTATCAGGGTAAGGGCCGGAAGCTGCGCGGGATCATCGCGGAGGAAGGCATGCCACGGCACGAGAAGGCGCTGCGTAACCGGATCAAGCGCGCGAAGCTCTGGATGCGCTGAGTCGCGCGGTCCTTCTCTGGCCTCTTATCACCGAAAACGAATGTGTTTGTCGGCCTCTCCCGGTGCCGCTAACGTCTCGGCAAGAAAAGAGGAGCCCCGATATGTCCGACTACGCATTCGACACCCTGCAAATCCACGCCGCGGCCGATCCCGATCCCGCGACGGGCGCGGTCCAGGTGCCGATCTACCAAACCACATCCTACGCCTTCAAAGACGCCGACCACGCGGCGCGCCTGTTCAATCTCGAGGAAGTCGGCTTCATCTATTCGCGCCTGACCAACCCGACGGTGATGAAGCTGGCCGAACGTGTCGCGGCCCTTGAAGGCGCGGCAGGCGGCGTGACCTGTTCCTCGGGTCATGCGGCGCAGATCATGGCGCTCTTCCCGCTGATGGGGCCGGGCCTGAATATCGTGGCCTCGACGCGGCTCTATGGCGGCTCGATCACCCAGTTCAGCCACACGATCAAGCGCTTCGGCTGGTCCTGCACCTTCGTCGATTTCGACGATCTCGACGCGTTGGAAGCGGCTGTGGACGAGAACACCCGCGCGATCTTCTGCGAGTCGATCTCGAATCCGGGCGGCTACATCACCGACCTTCCGGCGGTGGCGAAACTGGCCGACAAGGTCGGCCTGCCGCTGATCGTCGACAACACGCTGGCCACCCCCTACCTGTGCCGCCCGATCGAGCATGGCGCGACCCTCGTCGTTCACTCGCTGACGAAATACATGACCGGCAACGGCACCGTCACCGGCGGCTGCGTCGTCGATAGCGGCAAGTTCGACTGGTCCGCCTCGGGCAAGTTCCCGTCGCTGAGCGAACCCGAGCCTGCCTATCACGGGCTGAAATTCCACGAGGCGCTGGGGCCCATGGCCTTCACCTTCCACTCGATCGCGGTCGGGCTGCGTGATCTCGGCATGACGATGAACCCGCAAGGCGCGCATTACACGCTGATGGGGATCGAGACGCTGAGCCTGCGGATGGACAAGCACAACGCCAACGCCAAAGCGATTGCCGAATGGCTCGAGAAGGACCCGCGCATCGACTACGTCACCTATGCGGGGCTGGAGAGCTCGCCGTGGCATGAGCGTATGAAGACCGTCTCGCCGAAGGGCGCGGGCGGGCTGTTCACCGTCGCGGTCAAAGGCGGCTACGACGCCTGCGTGAAGCTGGTGAACAATCTCAAACTGTTCAGCCATGTCGCCAATCTTGGCGATGCGCGCTCGCTGATCATCCACTCGGCTTCAACCACGCACCGCCAGCTGACCGAAGCCCAGCAGATCGCCGCAGGGGCCGCGCCGAACGTGGTGCGCCTGTCGATCGGGATCGAGAATGCGGACGACCTTATCGCCGATCTCGATCAGGCGCTGAGCGCCGCAACCAGCTGATAACACAGATGGCGCGCCGCGATGTCGGCGCGCCATCCATGACCGCGGATTGCATTTCCGATATTTCTTGCGTCGCTCCCCGCGTCTGCGCCGTTGAAACGGTGGAAAACCGGCAAATGCCCGCTCCGTCCCCGTCGCGGCGCTTTTCAGAAGATCGAATCTCCTTTACCAAGATGTGAACACTTGGACCGGACCGCCCCGAGGCGCGCGCAGCACCCATGAAACCCGATTTTGCATTGATCCTCTCGCATGATGGCATCGCTCTGGTGCACCGCGCGAAAGAGGGCTGGACGCTTCTGGGCGAGGCCGCGCTCGAAGGGGACGACCCGATGGCCGAGGTCGCGGCCCTGCGCGACAAGGCCCGGGCGCAGGCTCCGCGCGGCTTCACTTCGAAGCTCGTGCTGCCGGATACGCAGATTCTCTATACCGCGATCTACGCGCCCGGTCCCAGCCCGGCGCAGCGCAAGAAACAGATCGAAGCAGCGCTGGAAGGCATGACGCCCTACCCCGTCAGCGAGCTGGTCTATGATTTCGCGGGCCCCGGCCAGACCGTGCAGGTCGCCGTGATCGCACGCGAGACATTGAAGGAAGCCGAGAGTTTCGCGCAGGAGAACGGCTTCAACCCGGTCAGTTTCGTGGCCGCCCCCGAACCCGGCGACTTCCCCGGCGAGCCGCAATTCGGCCTGACCTCGTCGGTCGCGCAGTACATTCCCGAAGGTGCGCATGTCGAGCCCGACAAATCCGCGCTGATCGTGGCTGTCGATCTGTCCGAGGAGGCACGCGAGACGCCGGCGGAGGCCGTTCCGTCAGAAGCCCCGGAGACGGAATCCGCCGAGGTGGAAACCGCCGCTGCGCAGAGCGACATGGCGGAGCTCTCCGACGACAGCGCAGTCTCGGAAACCGAACTGGCAGAATTGAGCGCGCTGGATCAGCCGGCGAGAGCGGAGGCCACGGCGGAAGAGGCTGATCTCACGCTGCCGGACGAGCCGGGCGAATTCTCCGAGTTGCTCGATACGGCGGGCGCCGAGCCCGACGCGCAGCAAGGCGCGCCGAGCGAGGACACGCCCGCTGCGGCAAGCCCCGCCGCCAAGGCCGCCGAAGCGGTGGCGGCGGGCGAAGTCGCACCCGAGGAAACCGAGGCTGCGGATGCGGTCGAATTTGCCGAGGGCGAGCCGGATGGCGCGCTCTCCGACGACGCGGAGGCGGATAGCGCCGAGGAAACCTCGGACGCAGCCCTCGCCGCTGCTGGCCTTTCGGCCGCACCGGCCTTGCCGACCGCCGCGGAGGCCGATGCCAAACCTGAGGAGGTGGCGCACGACGCGGAGAGCGACCAATCCGAGGCTCTCGAAAGCGACGAGGACGACGACGATCTGCCGAAATCCGACGCCAGCGTTATCGCCGCCGCCTTCGCTTCGCGCCGCGACCACGCGGCGACGGTGACCGTGAACGACACGCCACCGCGGCTCGGCGGGGCCACGCGGCTCAGCCCGATGCCCGATCGCAGCAAGATCGCATCGGGCGACGCCAAGATCACCGCGCCCACGCTCGATTTCGACGAGCCCGATCCGCGTTTCACGCCGAAAGAACCGCAGAAAACCGGGGCGAAAGCGGGCAAGGCTACAGCCCCCTCGGCGCGCACGGGGATCGGCGGGACGACCGCGCTCGGCGCGAAATCCGCGACCTCGTTGCTGCGCGAGGAGGCGAAGGACGGGCCGGATGCGAGCACCGCCACCCCGGCGCCGATCGTCGAGCGTACGAGCGACAAGACTGTTTTCGGCGGCACCAAGCGGTCGACGACTGGCGGCAAGCCGCGCCATCTCGGGCTGATGCTCACCGGCGCGCTGGTGCTGGTACTGGCGATCATCGCGCTCTGGACCACACTGCTCGACGATCCCGCACCGGTCGATGCGCCGGTGGACGCCATCGCCGAAGCGCCCGCCCCGGCTGCGGGTGACGCGCCAGAGCAGACCGCCCTTGCGCCGGCCACTCCTGACGTGGCGGCCCCCGAGGCAACGCAATCCGACGCTCAGGCTCAGGCCAACCAATCCGCTCCTCAAGACGAGCAAGTCGCGGCGCTCGCCCCGGCTGATGCGCAACCCGCCCCGTCGGAACAAAGCGACGCGGTCACCACGGCCGCGCCCGCCACCGCCGCGCCAGCGCAGGATCAGGCGCCCACGCAGAGCGGCGCCGACGCACAGCCCTCTGACACGCAGCCTGCCGATACGGCTGCGGCAGAGCCGCCCGCCGACGCACAGGCGACCGCTTCGGACATCACGGCGTCGGACACGGTGGACACCGCCCCCGACACCATGCTCAATTCGCAGGCAGAGACTCCGGACGCCACGGCCGACACGCAAACAGACGTTGCGGCAAACGACACGACCGCCAGCGAAACCGCACAAAGCGACGCGACCGAAGCTCCCGCAACCGAGGCGCAGACCGCGTCGCCTGCGCCGCCGCCCGCAGAGCTTCCGGCCTTCACCGCGACGCCGCTCGCCCCGCCGAGCGCCGATACGCTGCAGAGCGACACGCAGCCCCCAGACACCCCGCCTGTCACGCCGACGGAGGACGGAGTGGAAATGCCGGGCGGCTTCACGCTTTACGCGGGCGCGCCCGCCGTCACTCCAGGCCCCCGCCCCGAAGCCGTCGCGCAGGCCTATGCCGCGACCCAGCCGATCACGCCGGAAGGCACGCTCGGCGCGATCCCGTCGCTGTCGGGCTTCCGCCCCGCGGACAAGCCCGCCAACCTCACCGGCGCAACCGCAGCGCCAAATGAGACCGATCCCGCCACGCAGGCTGATCCGAACGATCAAGGCGCGCTCGACCCGGCGCTTCAGCCCAATCCCGAACTCCAGACGACGCGCCCGACGGCTCGCCCCGACGCGGTGACCAAGCTCGCCACGACGCAGGCGCCCGCCTCGGAATCCGCAGCGGTCGCGAACCCTGAACTCGCAGCACTGCGGCCACCGCGTCGTCCCGCATCGATCCAGGAATCGGTCGCCGCCGCCGTGCAGGCGCAAGATGAAGCCGTCGCCGAGAACGCCGATCCCTTCGCCGGCGCGACCGCTCTGGCGGTGGCGCGCTCCGCCGTCCCGCCGACGAAACCGCGTAACTTCTCGCGTTCCGTCGAGAACGCCCTTGCCGCTGCGATCGCCGCCGAGCCCGCGCAAACGGTCGCCGCCGCTGCCGCGCGCGCCCCGGTCGCCACACCCGTGCCCGACCCGCGGCCCGCCGATCTCGACGAGCCGGAACCCACTGCCGCGCCGACGCGCCTGCCGACCTCTGCCTCCGTCGCCAGACAAGCGACCGAGAAGAACGTCATCAACCTGCGCAAGATCAACCTGATCGGGCTTTACGGCTCCTCGTCGAACCGCCGCGCCCTCGTGCGGCTCTCGAACGGGCGCTTCGTCAAAGTGGGGGTGGGCGACCGGCTGGATGGCGGGCGGGTGACGCAGATCGGCTCCAATGCGCTGACCTACAAGAAAGGGTCGCGCAGCCTGACGCTGAAGCTGCTGCAAGAGGGCTAAACGCGCGCGGCGTAATCATTCGCGACCTTGAACCCTTGCGCACGGTCTGCGCTGGATTACGCTGGGACGTAGACGCGTCGCGCCCCTCCCCCTCCCGCGCACCGCCCAAGGAAACAAGCCGCCGATGGAAAGCTTTCTCTTTCAAGCCACGTTGTACCTGCTCGCGATGGTGATCGCAGTGCCGCTGGCCACCCGTGCCGGCCTTGGCTCTGTGCTGGGCTACCTGATCGCGGGCATCCTGATCGGCCCGGTCACTGGGCTCTCCGGCGCCGAGATGACCGACCTGCAGCATTTCGCCGAGTTCGGCGTGGTGATGATGCTGTTCCTGATCGGACTGGAGCTGGAGCCGCGTGCGCTATGGGCGATGCGCGACAAGCTGATCGGTCTCGGCGGGTTGCAGGTGCTGGTCACGATGATCCTCGTCACCGCGATCGTGATGACGATGGGCGAGGATTTCCGTGTCTCGCTCGCGATCGGGATGACGCTGTCACTGTCCTCGACGGCGATCGTGTTGCAGACTCTCAACGAGAAGCGACTGATGCAGACGGCGGGCGGGCGGTCCTCCTTCGCGGTGCTGCTGACGCAGGATATCGCGGTAATCCCGATGCTGGCGCTGATGCCGCTTCTGGCCCTGCCCGGCGCGCGGGCGGTGGCGAAGGCTGGGCACGGCGATCACGTCGTGGCGCGCGTGATCGACTCGTTGCCCGCCTGGGGCGTCACGGTGATCACGCTGGCCGCGGTCGCCTTCACCGTGCTGATCGGGCATTACCTAGTGCGCCCGCTGTTCCGGTTCGTGCAAGGCGCAAGGCTGCGCGAGGTGAACACGGCGATGGCGCTGCTGATCGTGGTGGGCATCGCGAGCCTGATGAACCTCGTGGGCCTCTCGCCCGCGCTCGGGACTTTTCTCGCCGGGGTCGTGCTGGCCGACAGCGAGTTCAAGCACGAGATGGAATCCGATATCGAGCCCTTCAAGGGCCTGCTGATGGGCCTGTTCTTCATCACCGTGGGCGCGGGCATCAATTTCGACGTCATCACCGCGCAGCCCGCGAATATCTTCGCGCTGGTCTTCCTGCTGGTCGCGCTGAAATCGGCCGTGCTTTACGGGCTGTCGGTGCTGTTCAAGATCCGCGGGCCGGATCGTTCGCTGTTCACGCTGAGTCTCGCGCAGGCTGGCGAATTCGGCTTCGTGCTGGTCTCCTTCGCGGTCGGCCAACGGATTTTGCCGAATGCCTTGGCCGAGAAGCTTCTGGTGGTGATCGCGCTGTCGATGCTCATCACGCCCTTGCTGTTCATCCTGCACGAGCAGATCGGCCTCAGGCTGCGCAAGCCCCCGGGCCCCGACCCGGACGCGATCGACGAGCAGCAGCCGATCATCATCGCAGGCGTGGGCCGTTTCGGGCAGGTGGTGAACCGTCTGGTGACGATGTCCGGCATGCGCACGACCGTTCTGGACGCCGATCTCAAGACGATCCAGCTGATGCGAACCTTCGGCTTCAAGGGCTATTTCGGGGATCCGACGCGCCCCGACCTGCTCGCCGCGGCCGGCATCAATCAGGCGCGGGTGCTGGTCGCAGCGCTCGACGGGCGCGAACAGACCACGAAGCTCGTGGCCTATGCGCGCCGCATCCGGCCCGACCTTCACATTGTCGCCCGCGCGCGCGACCGGACGCATGTGTTCGATCTGTATCGAGCCGGCGCGAATGACATCGTGCGCGAGATGTTCGACAGCTCCCTGCGCGCCGGGCGGTATGTGCTCGAGAACGCAGGACTGTCGGCCTTCGAAGCCTCGGAGCTGGAGAAACTGTTCTTCAAGCTCGACCGGGCCGCCGTGCGCGACCTGGCGCAGGTCTGGAAGCCGGGCGTGCCGGTCGAACAGAACGCCGAGTACATCGCGCGCACGAAGGAGCTCAACGCAGAGCTGGAAGCCGCAATGATGGAGCAGTTCCGCCGCCGCGGCGAGCGCGACGAAAGCGATCGCGAGGCCCCGGGCAACGAAAAGACCGGGCCGGAAGCGTGATCGCGGGCAACGGCTCCCCTGCCCTTCGCCCATGAAAAAACGCGAGGCTCGCAAGCCTCGCGTTGGAAAAGTTCCGCGTGTGTCGGGATCAGGCGGCGCGACCGACCAGAACCTCGTCGACGGTTTTCGCGGCACGCTCTTCGTCGGTGCCCGAAACGGCGGCCACTTCGCGGGTCAGACGCTCGAGCGCGGCTTCATAAAGCTGGCGCTCCGAGTAGGACTGCTCGCGCTGATCGTCGCTGCGGTGCAGGTCGCGCACCACTTCAGCGATCGCGAGCAGGTCGCCCGAATTGATTTTCTGTTCGTATTCCTGCGCACGGCGCGACCACATCGCCCGCTTGACCTTGGCCTTACCCTTGAGGGTCTCGAGGGCCTTGGTCACCATGTCGGGCGAAGACAGGCTGCGCATCCCGACTTCGGTCGCCTTGTGCGTCGGCACGCGGAGGGTCATCTTGTCCTTCTCGAAGGAGATCACGAAAAGCTCGAGCTTGAGCCCGGCGATTTCCTGTTCTTCGATGGACATGATCTTCCCTACGCCATGCGCCGGGTAGACGACGAAATCGTTGGGGCGGAATTCGGTCTTCTTGGTTTTGGTCATGCGGTTCGTTTCCTTGCAGCCGGTCACGAACCCCGGTATCCAGCGAGCATACGACGCCCACGGGGCTCTCTAGCTCCGCGTTCGTCAGTCAGTCACGAGATCTCTTTTGCGGGCGAGCGGGCGACGCAAAAGGTGGGGTCGAACTCATTTGTGACAGTAATATAGCAAGAATCGCATGAATTTCAAAGCGCGTAACTGTCGCGCATATGTAATATGATGCGTTTTCAAAGAGTTACGCAGGGGATTTTGACAAAATGCCGCAGCGTAAACCGCCCCAATTCCCAGAGAATCGGGGAAAATTGGTCAGAATCACCGACCCGTCAGTCGCCTTCGCCAGGCGCCTCGGAGAAATACTTCTCCAGCTTGCCACTCTCGCCGTCGTATTTCTCGGCTTCCGGCATCGGATCTTTCTTCTGGGTGATCACCGGCCAGAGCTCGGAATACTTCCGGTTTAGTTCGACCCAGGATTCCATTCCCGGCTCGGTATCCGGACGGATCGCATCGGCGGGGCATTCGGGCTCGCAGACGCCACAATCGATGCATTCGTCGGGATGGATCACCAACGTGTTCTCCCCCTCGTAGAAGCAATCCACCGGGCAGACCTCGACGCAGTCGGTATATTTGCAGTTGATGCAGTTATCGATGACGACGTAGGTCATTGGTGAAACCCCGATTGAACAGCTTCCTGCCCCGTCCTAGCGGGGGATGAACCCTCTTTCAAGAGAGAGGCCCGGCTTTTCGCTGCGGCATTGCGCACAGCCTATCCCTCCGGTTCGAGCAAGGTGTAAAGCGTCTGAGCCTCGACCGCGGGGCCGCGCCGTGTGCCGCATTCCAGTACCCGCAGCACACAGATTCGTGCGTCTTCGCCCTTGCCGAGCCGCAAGGTCAGCACATCGCCCGGGCCGATCGCCCGACCGGGCTTGTCGATGCGCTGACCGTTGACGCGCGCCTTGCCACCCTGCACCAGCTCCTGCGCGAGGCCGCGGGACTTGCAGAACCGCGCCTGCCAGAGCCATTTGTCGATGCGGATGCGCTCGGGCGCGTCAGCCATGGCGGGACGTTACTTCTTGTCCTTGAGGGCTGCCAGAACCGCGAAGGGGTTGTCCGGATCAACCGGCTTGTCCTTCTTCGGCGGACGAGCCTCGAAGTTGCGCGCGCCTTGCGGTTTGCCACCCTTCTTGCCTTTGCCGTCGCGCTTGCCATGCGGCTTGCCGCCGCCCTTGCGTTCGCCACGTTCGCCACCGGGCTTGCCACCCTGCCCCTGATCGCGACGCGGCGGACGGTTGCCGCGCGGACGCGGCGCCCAGGTGAAGGTGTAGAAGACCTCGACCTCGTCGCTGGTCACGTCATCGGCTGCCACCATGTCGCCACCGGCCTCGGCCGCAGCCTCCGCCTCGGGATGGGTCTCGGCAGGCTGCTCGCCGCCGCCGGCCTCGGCTTTCGCCTCGTCGGCCTGCTCGGTCTTGAGGGCCTCGGCACCGGCTTGCTCTTCGGCCTTCTCGAGATCGGCGGCCTTCACCTTCGCGCGCTCGCCTTTCTCGGCCTTGTAGCCCAGACCGCCCATCAGATCGGCGAACTGATCCAGCGTCATGCCGGTAATCGAGAGCATGTCCGGATTGGCTTCGAACCCGCCGCGGCTATCCTGCGTGCGCAGCAGATCGGCGAGACGTTCGAGCATGTCGATGCGGATCGCCCGCGCGCCCGAGGGGCGGTAGCCCGACAGGCGGTAGGTCTCGGCATCGAACGCATCGATATTCGGTATCGTCACGAGGCCCGGAGGCGGGCTTTCGGGGAATTCATCCGCGCCCGACCAGAGCGAGGCCAGCACGAGGCGCAGACGCGTCGGCGCGGGCTTGAGAAGCGCGGGCATGAAGATCGTGTATTGGCCGAAGCGCACACCGTGCTTGCGCAGAGAACCGCGCGCGTCCTGATCGAGATCCTTCACCTCGGCGGCGACCTGCTCGCGCGGGATGATACCCAGCGATTCCACCATGCGGAACGCGAAGCCACGGGCGAGACCCGTCAGCTCTTCGTCGCGGCTCATCGCCAGAAGCGGCTCGAACAGGGCGGCAACCTTGCGGTCGATGAAATGCTGTAGACGGCGCGTAACCTTCTCGGCCACATCCGCGCCTGCCTCGTCGTCGACGAAAGCCTGCACGGTCGGCTTCAGGACATCGGGCCCCTTTACCAGCTTGCCGACAGCGGTGTCGCCCCACATCAGGCCGCCCTGCTCGGTAAAATCCATCTCCGTATCGGGCGCATTGTAGAAGCGGTCCGCGCGCAGATTGAACTCGGGCGCGAGCGCCTCATACGCCGCGCGGGCAAGCATCTTCGCCTCGTCTGGCGAGCCGGTCTCGTCCTGCTTGAACCGGAATCCTTCCAGACGGCCCGCGAATTCGCCTTCCACCGTCACTTCGCCCTTGTCGTTCACCTCGGCCACGAGGGTCTCCTTCTGCTTGAGCCGGCGCATCAACACAGAGGTGCGCCGGTCCACAAATCTTTGCGTCAGCGCGCCATGAAGCGCGTCCGACAGGCGGTCTTCTACAGCGCGGGTCGCCTCGCGCCAATGGCTTTCATCATCGACCCACCCTTTGCGTTGCGCAACATAGGTCCATGTGCGGATGAAGGCGAGACGACGCGAGAGCGTGTCGATATCGCCGCCCGTCCTGTCGATACGCTCGATCTGGCGCGCGAGCCAGTCCGAGGGCACGCCCTTGCCCGATTGCAGGAACTCGAAGATGCGCGCCAGAAGCGTTGCATGTTCGGCCTCGGAAATCGAACGAAAATCGGGGATTCGACAGACATCCCAGAGAAGCTGCACGTCCTTTGGACTGGTGACGCGGTCGCGGATCGCCGGATCCTCGGCCAGCACCTTGAGCGCGCGCGCATCGTCGGCCTCGCGTCCCTTGGTCAGCCATTCGCCGCCATCGCGTTCGGCGGGCCGCGCGTCGAGCGATTGGATCAGCCGGTCCACGGTACCGAATTCGAGCCGCGCGTTGCGCCATTGCAGCCTCTGCAGCGGCGCGAAACGGTGGTTCTCGACCGCCTCGATCACCTCGGGCTGCAGCGGCCGCGCCTCGCCGGTCACCCCGAACGTGCCATCGGTGGTGTGGCGCCCGGCGCGACCTGCGATCTGCGCAAGTTCATGCGGGAAAAGCGGACGCATCCGCCGCCCGTCGAATTTCGACGTGGCCGAAAACGCGACATGGTCGATATCGAGGTTGAGCCCCATCCCGATCGCATCGGTGGCGACCAGATAGTCGACGTCGCCATTTTGATACATCGCGACCTGCGCGTTGCGGGTGCGGGGCGAGAGCGCCCCCATCACCACCGCGCAGCCGCCCTTCTGGCGGCGGATCAGTTCCGCGATCGCGTAGGTGTTCTCGACCGAAAACCCCACGATGGCCGAGCGCGGCTTCATCCGGGAGATTTTCTTCGAACCGGAATAGGTCAGCTCGGAAAACCGCTCGCGCTTGGTGAACTGCACCTTTGGCACCAGCGCCGCGATCGCCCCGCGCATCGTCTCGGAGCCGAGGAACAGCGTCTCGTGCAGCCCGCGCGCATGCAGCAGCCGATCGGTGAAGACATGGCCCCGCTCGGGGTCGCCACATAGCTGGATTTCGTCGATGGCAAGGAAATCCGCGCCGATCCCCGTCGGCATCGCCTCGACCGTGCAGACCCAATATTGCGTCCGCTCGGGCACGATACGTTCTTCGCCGGTGACCAGCGCCACGACCGAGGGGCCGCGCTGCGCGACGATCCGGTCATAGACCTCGCGCGCCAAGAGCCGCAGCGGCAGTCCGATGACGCCGGTCCGATGCGCCAGCATCCTCTCGATTGCGTAATGGGTTTTGCCGGTATTGGTCGGCCCCAGAACGGCCGTGATCCGCCCGCCTTGCATCGCAGCTCCGTTCCAGCTCTCAGAGAGCCGTGCCCTGATGCGCCTCGTCGAGGCGCGCAATGGCGTCTTTCACATCCTGTTGATGCGGATTCAAGGCAAAAGACTTCTTATAGGCCTCAAGCGCGCGCTTGTCGTCGCCCATCTCCTCGAGGATCGCCCCCAGACCTGCAAGCGCGCCCCAATGTCGCGGCTCCAGCTTCAGGGTACGCGCGATATCCGCCGCCGAGGGTCCATAGAGCCCGGCCATGAAATAGGCAGTCGCCCGCCCGTTCCAGCCAGCGGCGAAATCGGGCGCGTGATCGGTGAGCGCCGTGAAATGCTCGATCGCGGCCTCGGTATCGCCGGCGTCCAGCGCCTCTTCGCCGCGCTTCAGGAGCAGGTCCATCGCCGCGGATCCCGACCGCGACCACGCCCTGCGGATGTCCGCCTCGGCGCGCGACCAGCCCGGATCGTTGGGATCAGCCAACTCTTTGAAATACGGGTCCAGACCTGCGGTTTCGGCGCTGGCGGGGAATGCCGCCATTGTTCCCAGCATCGCCGAAAAGCAAAATGCCGTGACGACACATTTGTATCTGTCAAATCGCTGCCACATAAATCATGACTGTAATGCAATTGCCGGAGAATGCGAGAGCCCGGCCATCAAAATTGGAGGACGCGATGAGCGAGGTTATCGACAAGGCCGTTGAGGCGCTGCGGGCGAAACTGCCCGATGGGTTTTCTTCGACTGCAAAATTCGTGATCGAAGGCGAAGGCTCGATCATTGCCGACGAGAACGGCGTGCGTGAAGGCGACGACGACGCGGAAGTCGTTCTGACCGCCGATCGCGAGACCTTCGAAGGCATGCTCAACGGCGACGTGAACCCGACCGCGGCCTTCATGTCCGGCAAACTTTCGGTCGACGGCTCGATGGGCCTCGCCATGCAGCTGGGTGCGGCTCTGGCCTGATGGAACGCGCCCCGATTTTCGAAGAGATCGCGCGCGGCCCCGAGGGCGGCGCTGCCTATTGGCTGACGGCGGAAGATGGGGTGCGGATACGCTTCGCACATTGGCCAGCACCGCCCCAACCACGCGGCACGGTCTTTCTGGGATGCGGGCGCACCGAATACGTCGAAAAATACGGCCCTGCGGCTGCGGAATTCGCGGCCCGGGGCTATGCCATGCTCGCCATCGACTGGCGCGGGCAAGGCCTGGCCGACCGGCTTTTGCCCGACGCACCCGAGAAGGGCCATGTCGGCGGCTTGCAGGATTACCAGTGGGATCTGCATGCGGTGATCGACGCTGCGGACGAGCTCGGTCTGCCGCAACCCTATTACATAGTGGGCCATTCGATGGGCGGCGCAATCGCGCTGCGCGCGGTGATGCATGAACACCATCGCTTCAACGCGGTGGCTTTCTCCGCGCCGATGTGGGGGATCGCCACCTCGCCGCTGCTGCACCCGTTCCGCATCGTGCTGGCAAACCTTCTGGGCGACGGCTTCCTCGCGAACAACTATCCGCCCGGCATGAACGGCACCACCTATGTCTACCGCGACAGTTTCGAGGCGAACCGCCTGACCCGCGATCCCGGGATGTGGGCCTGGCTGCTCGAGCAGGCCGCGAAGCGCCCCGAACTGACGTTGGCCGGCCCGACGATCCACTGGGTCGCCGAGAGCCTGCTGGAATGCGAGGCGCTAGCGGCCCTGCCCTCCCCCGACCTGCCCTGCTATTGCGGCCTGGGCGGGGCGGAGAAGATCGTTCACACGCCCTCGGTCCATGACCGGATGGGGCGTTGGCCAAAAGGCACGCTGGACGTGATCCCCGACGCCGAGCACGAATTGATGATGGAAATCCCCGCAACGCGGAAACGCTTCTACGACGGCTGCACCGCGCTGTTCGACGCGGCGGGCGGGCTGGACGCCCGCGACCCGGTCAAAGCTGAATCTGCGTGAAGCTGTCGCGCAGCGCGTTCGACCAGGCTTCCGACATTTCCGCGAAATCATTGTCGCCCGCCTCGATGCGGCGCTGGCTGGAGATCCGGCACTCGTCCTTCTTGATCACCGCCAGATCGAGCGGCATCCCCACCGAGAGGTTCGAGCGCAGCGTCGAATCCATCGAAAGGAGTACCGCCTTCTGCGCATCGATCAGGTTGGTGTCCGGACGGACCACGCGATCGAGGATCGGCTTGCCGTATTTATGCTCGCCGATCTGCAGGAAGGGCGTGTCCTCGGTGGCTTCGATGAAGTTGCCCTCCGGGTAGATCAGGAACATCCGCATCTCACCGCCCGCGCGCTGACCCGCGACGATCATCGAGGCCGAGGTCGAAACCCGCTCGGCATCCATCCGGCTGGTGATGTCCTTGCGCACGCCCGCCATCGTGTTGCCGATGATTTCGGCAACTTTCAGCATCGTCGGCGCTTCCATGATCGAGCTGTCGCCCGTCGCGTCGCTCGCATCGGCCGCTTCGCGCAACCGCGCCAGCGTCGTTTGCGTCACCGAAAGCGAGCCCGCGGTCATGATCGCGATCACCCGTTCGCCCGGCTCTTCGAAGGTGAACATCTTGCGATAGGTCGCGATGTTGTCGAGCCCGCCATTGGTCCGCGTGTCCGACAGCAGCACCATCCCCTCGTTCAGCAAGAGGCCTACGCAATAGGTCATGTTCGTTCCCTGATCCGTGACAAGCGCGCAATCTATTGCTGGACTTGGTCCAAGGCAACTGTGACGTGCAGTCGCTCCTCGCCCGAGCCTTGGGTGATGCCACGGATCGGCGCGGCTTCGCGCGCATCGAGCCCGGAGCCGAGGCGGATATAGCGCTCGTCCGGGCAGCATTTGTTCGCCGGGTCGAAGCCGATCCAGCCGATGCCCGCGATCCATATTTCGGCCCAGGCATGGGCGGCCTCGTGCGGGGTGCCATCATCGGCCGCGAACAGGTAGCCCGAAACATAGCGCGCAGGCAGATCGGCACAGCGGGCTACCGCGACCAGCGCATGGGCATGGTCCTGACAGACCCCCTCGCCCTGCGCCAGCGCCTCGGCGGCTGTGGTGTGCGAATGGGTGGCGCCCGGCTTGTAGGCGATCGCTTCGGAGATCGCGGCACTGAGGCGATGCGCCCGATCGAGATTTTCCGTGGCCCCTGCAACGGCCTCTTCGGCCAGCGCCGCCAGACTGTCGTCGATCCATGTCGCGACGGTCTCGCGCAGGTACGCCATCGGATGCACCAGCTCGCGGTGACCGCGCAGCACGCCCGAGGTATCGAAAGTTTCGACCTGCCCCGTCACGGTGATCGCGACCTCGTCGACCGGTGGGCGGATCGACCAGCCCTCGATACGGTCACCGGCGCCGTCGCGGAACGACCCGCCCCGGAGACCGCCTTCGACCGAGACGTCCCATTCGATGACGCGCTGGCCCTCGAAGCGCGAGGGGAACATGCGCAGCGACTGCACCGCGGCCCCCATCGGCGCGTCGTAATCATAGGTGGTGGCATGGTTGACGGTGAGGATCATCGCGCATCTCCCGACAGGTAGGTTTGCTGAACGAGCGCGGTAAGCTGCCCGATCTCGCCGATGAAACGGGTGAGGAACTCGTGCAGGCCTTCCTCGATAATTTCGGCGACTTGAGTCTGGTTCAGCTCGGTCATCAGCGCCTTGGCCCGCATCTGCGGCAGGCCGGTGCCCGGCTCGACCTCGTAGAAGCTTTCGAGATTGTCGAGGTGGTGCATCGCCTTGCGCGTCGCCGATATCAGCGAGCGCGGGCTGGCCGGGTTGAGGATCAGGAAATGCATGATCTTCGACGCCGTCAACTCGCCGCCATAGGCCCAGTGGAAGGCGCGATAGGATTGCAGCGCGCGCAGCAGCACCTGCCACTGGTAATTGTCGAGGCCAGAGCCCACCATCTCCACCGAGGGCAGCAGCACGAAATATTTCACGTCGATCAGACGCGCGGTGTTGTCGGCCCGCTCCAGCGCATAACCGAGGTTCATGAAGAAGAACCCGTCATTGCGCAGCATCGTGCCGTCCATCGCCCCACGCAGCAGCGCCGATTGGCGGGCCACCCATTCGCACAGCTCTGTAATCTCCCATTCAGAGCGCGGCTGACGCTCGATCTGGCGGATCTCCTGGAACGCGGCGTTGAGCGTATCCCAGACCTGACCTGTGATCGCCGTACGCACGATGCGCGCGTTCTCCCGTGCACGCTCGACGCAGGATATCACCGAGGACGGGTTGTCGCGGTCGAAGAACAGGTAGCTCTCGATGTTGCGCTGCACCGGATCGCCGTATTTCTCGGAGAAGCCATCGGCAGTGCCTGAGGCTTGCAGCAGGCTCTCCCATTCGGAACGGTAGCCATGACCGGTCGACGGCGTCAGCGCGATCCGCGCGCCGACCTCCAGAAGCCGTGCCATCGTCTCTGCGCGCTCCATGTAGCGCGCGACCCAGAACAGGTTTTCAGCGGTTCTACTCAGCATCCGATCACTCCGCCAAAACCCAGGTGTCTTTCACGCCCCCGCCCTGCGACGAGTTCACGACGAGCGACCCTTCAGTCAGCGCGACGCGGGTCAGCCCGCCGGGGACAAGCTCAATCTTCTCGCCGACGAGACAATAGGGCCGCAGATCGACATGGCGCGGAGCCACGCCCTCTTCCACGAAAGTCGGCGTGGTCGACAGCGCGAGCGTCGGCTGGGCGATGTAGTTCTCGGGATTGTCCTCGATCTTGTGGCGGAAATTCTCGATCTGCTCCTTCGTCGATTTCGGCCCGACGAGCATGCCGTAACCGCCGGAACCGTGAACCTCTTTCACCACCAGCTCGTCGAGATGTTCGAGCACGTATTTGCAATCGTCGGCCTTGGCGCATTGCCACGTCGGCACGTTTTCCAGAAGTGGTTCTTCGCCAAGATAGAAGCGCACCATTTCCGGCACGAAGGTGTAGATCGCCTTGTCGTCGGCGACGCCCGCGCCCGGTGCCGAGCAGATCGTCACACCGCCGGAGCGGTAGACATCCATCAAGCCGGGAATGCCCAGCATCGAATCCGGGCGGAAGCAGAGCGGATCGAGGAAAGCGTCGTCGATCCGGCGATAGATCACGTCGAGCTTCTTTGGGCCTTCCGTCGTGCGCATCCAGCAAAAGCCGCCCTCGCAGAACAGGTCCGGCCCCTCCACCAGCTCGACGCCCATCAGGTCGGCGAGGAAGGAATGCTCGTAATAGGCCGAGTTGAAATGGCCCGGCGTGAGGATCGCGACCGTCGGCTCGCCCTCGCATTTCGCCGGTGCGACCGAGGCCAGCGTGCGGCGCAGCGCGTCCGAATATCCATCCACCGGTTCGATCCGGTTCTCGCGGAACAGCTGCGGGAACATCCGCATCATGATCTCGCGGTTCTCCAGCATATATGAGACGCCCGAGGGCGTGCGGCAGTTGTCCTCGAGCACGTAGAACTGATCCGGCCCCGTGCGCACCAGATCGACGCCGACGATATGGCTGTAGATGCCGCGCGGCGGGATGAAGCCCGAAACCGCGCGCTCGAACGCATCGTTCTGATAGACCAGCCGCGCCGGGATACGCCCCGCCCGCACGATCTCGCCACGCCCGTAGACATCGAGCAGGAAGGCGTTCAGCGCCCGGGTGCGCTGCTTGATTCCGCGCTCCAACTTACGCCATTCAGCCTGCGTGAAGACGCGTGGAAACATGTCGAAGGGAATCAGGCGGTCCGGGTCGCCGCCCTCGCCGTAGACCGCGAAGGTGATCCCGATCCGGCGAAACAGCGCCTCCGCCTCGGCCTGTTTCATCGCGCGCAGCTCGGAGGGCATTTCGCGCATCCAGCCATCGAGCCCGCTATAGGGCTGACGCACTTTGCCGCCGTCGAACATCTCGTTGAAATACTCTGTCATCGCGCCGGATATGCCCCCCTAGTCTTTTATTTAAGTCTAGGCCGTGTGCCTCAGGAGTAAAAGGCGATGCCCAAAGTTAAGCAACGCGGCGCGCCCGGGGATCGCTCATTTCGCGGCATCTGCCGAAAAATTGTGCAACACCCAGCGAGCCCGCGCCCTTGTCACGGCGGCGCCCCTGCCCCTATCTGGAAAACAACCAAACATACATGAGCCAGACATACATGAGGATGCCCATGACGCTGACACACCGCCGCCCCGTCTTCGATGCGAATGCCAATGCAGGGGCGTTCGGCGATCTGCCCGAATGGGATCTCAGCGACCTCTACCCCGCCCCCGACGCGCCGGAACTGAGCAAGGACATGGCGTGGCTGGAAAAAGCCTGCGCCGAGTTCGCCACCGATTACGAAGGCAAGCTGGCCGATCTCGACGCGGCGGGCATGGCAGAGTGCATCAAGCGCTACGAGGAAATCGACGAGAAAGCGGGCCGCGTGATGTCCTATGTCGGCCTGCGCTATTACCAGAACACGACCGACCCGGCACGGGTGAAGCTGCTGTCCGATGCGCAGGACAAGATCACCACCTACACCACGCCGCTCGTCTTCTTCAGCCTTGAGTTCAACCGCATCCCGGACGCGACCTACGAGGCCGTCTTCGCCGATGAGCGCGTCGCCCGCTACAAGCCGGTGTTTGACCGCATGCGCGCGATGAAACCCTACCAGCTCTCCGACGAGCTGGAGAAATTCCTCCACGACCAATCGGTCGTCGGCGCTGCCGCGTGGAACCGCCTCTTCGACGAGACCACCGCGGCGCTGGAATTCGAGGTGCAGGGCGAGAAACTGTCGCTCGAGGCCACCACGACGCTCCTCTCCGACCACGATCGCGAAAAACGCGAAGCGGCGGCGAAGGAGCTGGCGAACGTGTTCGGCGAGAACATCCGCACCTTCTCGCGCATCCACAACACGCTGGCCAAGGAAAAGGAAATCGAGGACCGCTGGCGCAAGATGCCGACGCCGCAGACCGGTCGCCACCTGTCGAACGACGTGGAGCCGGAAGTGGTGCAGGCGCTGCGCGACGCCGTGGTCGCGGCCTACCCGCGTCTGTCGCATCGCTACTACAAGCTGAAGGCGAAATGGCTTGGCCTCGAGAAGCTGCAGATCTGGGACCGCAACGCGCCGCTGCCGACCGAAGCCCCGCGCGACATCATGTGGGACGAGGCGAAGGATACCGTGCTCGACGCCTATTCCGGCTTCGATCCGCGCATGGCCGATATCGCGCAGCCCTTCTTCGAGAAAGGCTGGATCGATGCGGGCGTGAAGCCGGGCAAGGCACCGGGCGCCTTCGCGCATCCGACCGTGACGACCGTCCACCCTTACGTGATGCTCAACTACCTCGGCAAACCGCGCGACGTGATGACGCTGGCGCATGAGTTGGGCCACGGCGTTCACCAGGTGCTGGCCGCGAAACAGGGCGAGATGCTGGCCAACACGCCGCTGACGCTGGCCGAGACGGCCTCCGTCTTCGGCGAGATGCTGACCTTCCGCAAACTCCTCGCTGCGGCGAAGACCCGCGAAGAGCGTAAGACGCTTCTGGCCGGCAAGGTCGAGGACATGATCAACACGGTCGTCCGCCAGATCGCCTTCTATGATTTCGAGTGCAAGCTGCACGCGGCGCGCGCCGAAGGGGAGTTGACGCCCGAGGACATCAACGCGCTATGGATGTCTGTGCAGGGCGAAAGCCTTGGCCCGGCATTCGAGTTCATGGACGGCTACGAGACCTTCTGGTCCTACATCCCGCACTTCGTCCACTCGCCCTTCTACGTCTACGCCTATGCGTTCGGCGACGGGCTTGTGAACGCGCTCTACGCCGCCTACGAGGCCGCGCCCGAGGGCTTCCAGGACAAGTATTTCGCGATGCTGGAAGCGGGCGGCTCGATGCATCACAAAGAACTGCTCGCGCCCTTCGGCCTCGACGCCTCCGACCCGGCTTTCTGGGACAAGGGCCTGTCGATGATCGAAGGCTTCATCGACGAGCTGGAGGCGATGGAGGAGGCCTGAACTTCTCCTTGATTGAAATATCCCGGGGGGCGCGCAAGCGCGGGGGCAGAGCTCCCTCCCCGGCCCGCAACAAAAAACGCCGCGCGAGGTTCTCAACGCGCGGCGTTTTCCGTGACCGGCTCCCCACGAGCGCCGTCAACTCCGACCGGAGCCTTTACCCCTTGCAGGCCCTCGCTCAGATCAGCATGTCTTCCACCTCGAACCGGGTCAGCCGCGGTGCGGCGAGCGGGCCGAACTCGCGCAGCCTGTCCATCTGCGGAAACAGCGCAAGGAACAGTTCCGCCATCCGAGGATCGATCGTCCGCTCGAAGCCTTCGCCTGGGTGGAAGCTCTCGACCTCCATGCCGCCAACCTTGAGCGAGCCGTGATGCTCCAGCACCAGGTGATAGGCGGAGACCGGCGAGATCGGCGCGACCTCGATCACGCTCACCCCGTCGACGAAAGCCGCAATCGGCGCATAGGCCGCCTCGATCCCCAGACGCGCGCGCAGCCGCGCGTCGCGCAGGCAAATCCGCGCATGGGGGCCCAACACCAGATCCTGCGACGGACGACCATGCCCGAATGCCTCGGCGGTGACGCGGATCATCCCCGCGGCCTTGTCCTTCGCGGCGGGGAACATCGTCATCGACCCTTTCCAGGTGACGGTCTCAACCCGCTCGTCGGCGGTCAGGACGCGCATCCCGGGCACCACATCCTCAATCGAGACGGGGCCCTCCTCGGTCGCGATCACAGCGCCGCGCGCCAAGGCAGAGAACGCCTCCTCGAACAACGGAATCGCCGGGGCGACGCGGGAGGTTTCCTCGATGAACCCATCTGCCTCCAACCACCACGCGGCATAACGGCGCGTCATCGCGGAGGCGCGCAGGGCGCGTTTCGGCGCATTCGGGCTCGCACGCAAAGGGCGCGGCAGAGGCGGTTCGGAACTGTCGGGACGGAGCGCGGCCGCTGCCGTCCGGTGGGGTAGATTCATGCGATAGGCCTTTCGGTCTTCTCACGGCTGCATCGGCCCCCACCGGTTGCAGAGAGACGCTCACAACATGGCTAAAACCGGTGACCCCGTCAAATTTTTGATGCGATTGTCTCACGATCCCCGAGCAGTCGAGACCTGCCCTAACGGCAGGTTTCCCGGGCGCGCACAAACCGCCACAGTCTCACCACATTCAAAGCGAATCACCCGCCTCCAGAGGCACTGGAAGCGGGTGATGAAAATGGCCGGGCGTGGCAGCGCCCGGCCAAGTCTCGCATTGCGATCCGCATGACCAATTGCGATCGCGTTGCGAGAAGGGAGATCATTGTGCGGCGCCGACCCTCCGCGGCGCGGCCGCCGCCGTGCGACGCGTCTGTGCGCTGCGCGCATTGCGCGCCCACGGCATCGGCGTGTCGCATTTACGTGCGGAGTCCAGCGCGGTTTTCATCCAGCGGCGGGTCGGTTGTTGCTTGTTCACGTTGTTGTCCCCTCGTCTCAGGATCGTCTTCGATCCGGTTCAGGACTGTTGTGACCGCGCAATGGGGCCAGCATGGGGCGAGAGTGGGAATTTTTCGCGCAAGGAAACGAACGAATGCGGCAAGGCCGATTGTTTCAGAGCTATCTCATGTGCGGGCGGCGCGCCGCCCGCGCCCCCAGATCGATCAGAGGCGGATCGCCGAGAGCAGGCGCCCGTAATCGGCCTCCCCCGCATGGGTCGCGCGGCGGTAGGAATAGAAGCGCTCGGGCTCCTGGTAGGTGCAGCGACGCATCCATTCCGCCTCACCGACGCCCGCCTCGCGCAGCCGGTGCAGCGAGAAGCTCGGCAGGTCGAAATGCGGCTTGCCCGAGGGTCCGGGCGAGAAGAACCGGCTGTAATCCATGTCTTCCATCAGGAACTGCTCCATGAAGTCCTCGCCGACCTCGTAGGAATGAACCGAGATGCACGGCCCGATCACCGCGGTGATGTCCTCGCGATGCGCGCCCAGACGCTCCATCGCGTCGAGCGTGTTCTCCAGCACCCCCACCATCGCGCCGCGCCAGCCCGCATGGGCCGCGCCGATAACGCCCGCCTTCGGGTCCGAGAACAGCACCGGCTGGCAGTCGGCGGTCAGGATCGAGATTGCGATGCCCGGCACCTTGGTCACCGCCGCATCGGCGCGCGGCGGCGGATCGGTGATCTCTTCGATCACTGCGACATCGGGCGAATGCACCTGATTGACGCCCTGCAGCGCGTTCAGCTCAACCCCCAACGCGTCTGCGGCACGGGCCCGATTGGTGCGCACCGCCTCGCTTTGGTCCGACGAACCGGGGCCGCAGTTGAGCCCGGCGAAAATGCCCGAGGACGCCCCGCCCTTGCGGGTGAAGAAGCCGTGCTTCACGGCCCCCAAGGCGGGTGAGGTCAGAATTTCGAGCATCGTCGACATCGTGCCCCCCAATGGCTTAGTCGGTGTTTGGGTCGAAGCCCGGCGGCAGCGGCGCATTCGGCGCCACCAGTGCGAGAGCTTGGAACAGGTGACCCATTTCCTCGGGATGGGTCAAGCGGCGATGCGCGGCGATATGGGTCTCGCGCGCGGCCCCGGATAACGCCTGCGCGAGGCGCTGCGCCCGCGCCGTGATGCCCAGCCGCTCCAGCAGAAGGCCCTGCGCGGTCATCGCCGACACCTTGGCCCCGACCCTGTGCGCCGCCTGCGCCAGAGGTTCGAAATCGACATGGGCGGTCAGGTCCGCCTCACCCGGTGTCGCGAAGGGATCGACGGGTTCATGCGCCTTGAGGGCCTGAAACGTGTCGCCCTTGGAATGCCAGTTGCCATAGTCGATCAGCAACGCCGCGCCGCCTTGGCGCGCGATCCGCGCTGCGAGCCTTTCAGTGAAACTCACCGCAGCGGCACAGGTCTCGACCACATTGCCCGGCACGGTGTCAGCCATGCGCGGCTCCAGAGCCTCGAAACGCGTGGGCGGGGCGAGGCCGGGGGTAAGCGCGCCCTCGTCGGACAATCCGATCTGCCGCTCGGCCCAGCCCTGCTCGACCCGTTGGAACTGCCGGATCGGCAGCGCGTCAAGAAACTCGTTCGCTACGAGGAACAGGGGGGAGTCTGGCAGGTCGTCGATGGTCTCATGCCACACCACCTGATGCGGCGCGAGCTTCTGCTTCTGAATCTCGCGCAGGGTCGGCGAGGCTTCGATCAGATGCACCTCTGCCGCGTCCACCATCCCGCGCACCGCCTTCATCGCGCGCAGCATATCGGCCATCAGCGTGCCGCGCCCCGGCCCAGCCTCGGCCAAGATGAACGGCGCAGGCCGCCCTTGATCGAGCCATGCTTGCGCCAGACACAGGCCCAGCATCTCGCCGAACATCTGGGAAATCTCCGGCGCGGTGATGAAATCGCCCGCGCGCCCGAACGGATCGCGGGTCGCGTAATAGCCATGTTCGGGATGCAGCAGGCAGACGCTCATATAGCGGTCGAGCCGCATAGGCCCCTCCGCCGCGATCTGCGCGGCAAGGATGTCGCCCAGCGGGGTCACGATGCTTTCGGCGCGCGCAGCGCGCGGATCACGAAATACAACCCCACCGCGATCATCGGCAGCGACAGCACCTGCCCCATCGTCAGCCCCCAACCGTCCGTGAAGCGGATCACGTGGCCATAGGGATTGCCGAGGGTCACGAACTGCGGATCGCCCTGCCGGAACAGCTCCACGAAGGCGCGCGCGGCTCCGTAGCCCATCAGGAAGACTCCGAGGCTCAGCCCGGGACGCTTCAGCGAACGGCCGAACTTCACCAGCCCCCAGAGGATCAGTCCCAGCAGCAGCCCTTCGAGCCCCGCCTCGTAGAGCTGCGAGGGATGGCGCGCGCAAGACCCGTCCACCTGCCCCGCGATCCCGAGGCAGGTCTGCGCCAGTTCACCGGGGAAGATCACGCCCCACGGCACGTCCGTCGGACGCCCCCAAAGCTCCGGCTTGATGAAGTTGGCGATCCGTCCGAGAAACAGCCCGATCGGCGCCACCAACGCCATCGCGTCGGCGAGTTGCAGCTTCGGCACGTGGTGACGGCGCGCGAACCACCAGCCTGCGACCAGCGTGCCCAGGAAACCGCCATGGAAAGACATGCCGCCCTGCCAGACTTTCACGATGTCGAGCGGATGCGCCAGATACCATGCAGGCTCGTAGAACAGAATGAAACCGAGCCGCCCGCCCAGCACCACACCCACGATCACCGCCGTCAGCAGGTCCTCGACCTTGCCCGGCGTCATCGGCGCGCTGTTCGTCGGCCAGAGCGTATCGCGCTTCATCAGCGCCACGATGATCCGCCATCCCGCGATCAGCCCCGCGATATAGGCCAGCGCATACCAGCGGATCGGCAGGCCCAGACCGGGGATCGTAAGGGCGACCGGATCGAATTGCGGGAAGGGAATGGCCAGAGGCAGCAAGGCGGTCTCCTGTCAGAAATCGCCGCGAGAAAGCCCTGCGCGGGCCGGGAAGTCAACCTTGCCAGCGGCACCGACGCGGCCCATATAGTCAGGGAAGCAGAAATTGACCGCAAGGGGATGCCAATGCAGCCGCCCAACAAGATGTTCGACGAGATGTCCAAGCTTATGACCAACGCGATGGGCGTGGCCCAAGGCGCGAAGGACGAGGCCGAGACGGCGATGAAAAGCTGGATGGACCGGTGGCTCGCCGACCGCGACCTCGTGACCCGCGAGGAGTTCGACGCGGTCCGCACGATGGCGCAGAAAGCCCGCGAAGAGAACGCCGCGCTGAAGGCCCGCATCGAGGCGCTGGAAGGCAAGAAGGAAGGCTGAGGTCTTCGCGATGGAATTTGAAAACGCCCGGTCCGAATGGCCGGGCGTTTTTCGTTGGCCCCGTGCGGGGGCGACCGGCCCCCGGGGACGGCGCATTGGCGATAGCATCGCGCGCTCGGATATCATGCAGCCTTGCCAGACAAAGCGCCACGCCCCCCCCCCCCGCGACAAAGCGCCCTCTCGCGGATCAGGCGCGGCCCTTTGTCGGATTTCCAGACACGTCACCACACAGCGAAATGCCCGCGCCGAGGCGCGGGCAAATCACTAATTCTTCGTTAGAGCCTCCCGGCTTCAGGTACCTTCCGCCTGATCGTAGGCGTCGATGATCTTCGCGACCATCGGGTGACGCACCACGTCTTTCGCTGTGAAGTAGTTGAAGCTTATGCCCTCGACATGGCCGAGGATACGCTCGGCATCCTGCAGTCCCGAAGGCATCCCGCGCGGCAGGTCCACCTGCGATCGGTCGCCTGTAATCACCATCCGCGACCCTTGGCCCAGGCGGGTCAGAAACATCTTCATCTGCATGGTCGAGGCGTTCTGCGCCTCGTCGAGCACCACGAAGGCGTTCGACAGCGTGCGCCCGCGCATGAAGGCGAGCGGCGCGATCTCGATCCGCTTCTCTTCCAGCAGCTTCGCGAGCTGCTTGGCGGGCAGGAAGTCGTTCAGCGCGTCGTAGAGCGGCTGCATGTAGGGATCGACCTTGTCCTTCATGTCGCCGGGCAGGAAGCCAAGACGCTCGCCCGCCTCGACGGCCGGACGCGACAGGATGATCTTGTCGACATGCCCGCCGATCAGCATGGTCACGCCCACAGCCACGGCGAGATAGGTCTTGCCGGTGCCTGCAGGCCCGATACCGAAGGCCAGCTCGTGCTCGAAGAGGTGCTTCACATAGGCCTTTTGCGCCTCGGTGCGCGGCTCGACCTGCTTCTTGCGGGTGCGAATCTCGAACTTGCCCGCCTCGAACATCTCGAGCTGCTCGTCCACCGTGGTCCCGGTGCCACCCAGATCGGCCATGCGCAGTGCGGCATCCACCTCTTCGGCGTCGATCTGCTTGTTCTGTTCCAAGCGCTGATACAGCTGATGCAGCACGGCGGCGGCCTGCGATTGCGCCTCCGGCTCGCCCACCACGGCCAGCTGATTGCCGCGCCGGAGGATGTGAACCTGCAGCTTGTGCTCTATCTGGGCCAGATTGCGGTCGAATTCACCGCAAAGATCGATCAGCAGCCGGTTGTTGGGGAACTCAAGAAGCGTCTCGTGAGCATCCTGAGAGCGAGGCGGGGGTGTGATCGCGCTGAAGCCCAAATACAGAGTCTCCCTAGCTGGTTTGGTAAAGATATGGTGCCTGCCTTGGGGGATTCACGCAAGCACTGGTTTCCCGCCCTCCTAGGCGAGGTATCGAATTTCATCAAACTGAAACGAAAAAACCCAAGCGCGGTTCCGTGTGGTCACTTCGCCTGTTTTTTAGGCAAAGACGGGTAGATCTGGTACGCAAGTCGCTGAGCGGGTCGAACATCCGTGGCACGGTTGCCCCGCGCGACAACCCCGAATCGCCAAGCCACCGAGGGCCCGTCAAAGACGCAGAATCGCGTAGGAAAAGGCAAGCTTTACACAACCTTAGCGGGAAAACTGTCGCGGAAGGCTAAACATCCTCCATGTTTTTCCTGGCATTGTTTTCACATGCCCGGCAAATATCGACAAACTCTCGCCAATTTGGGTTCAATCTGGGCAAACTGCGGGCAGATGGTGCTCGGGTCGGAAGGATCACGAGCACCTATGTTATTCCGCTGCCCGATCAGGAGAGTCTCTGAAGATGAAGACCATTGCAATCACCGCCGCCGCGCTGCTCACCGGTATGGCATTCGCTGGCGCCGCCCAGGCCGGTACGAGCTGCTACACCGGCCCGGTGGGGCGCGATCACGTCAACAACAAGACCGTCTGCGGCCCGACCCGCAAGCAACAGATTCATATCGACTGCTTCCGTGGCCCTTGGCGCGAGACGATCTGGGATCACCCGCAGGGCAGCTTCGTCGATGACCTTGTGGCGTTCGGCTACGATTACGGCGATGCGAACGGCCTCGCGACGCAAATCTGCAGAAACGAGAGCCTCGTGGGCAACCCGGAAGGTCTGCGCAAAGAGCTTCTGAAAGCGATCGCGAACGATCCGCCCGGCCCGAACTGATCGGCGAAGGCCTCCAAAAAGAAAGGGCCGCGGATGACGCGGCCTTTTCAATTGATGCAGTGACGCGTTGCGCGCTCAGATCAGCTCGCCCGCCAGCGAATTTGGCGCCGTACCGGTGATCCGCACCTTCGTCAGGACGCCGGGACCGAGCCCCTCGCCCGAGACATGGACCGCCTGCAGGTAATCGGATTTGCCGACCCACTGGCCGTCCAGACGACCGGGCTTCTCGAAGAGCACGTTAACTTCGCGCCCGATCATGCTCTCCTGACAGGCCCGCTGTTGCGAGGTCAGAAGCGCCTGAAGCTCTTGCAGCCGCGCGTCCGCGACCTCGGCAGGCACCGCGCCTTTCGCGCCAGCCGCGGGCGTGCCCGGGCGCGGCGAGTATTTGAACGAATAGGCCATGCCGTAATTGACCTCCCGGATCAGCGACATCGTGTCCTCGAAATCCTGATCGGTCTCGCCGGGGAAGCCCACGATGAAATCGCCCGAGATCACGATGTCGGGGCGCGCGGCGCGGATACGCTCGATCAAGCGGATATAGCTCTCCGCCGTATGCTTGCGGTTCATCGCCTTGAGGATCTTGTCCGACCCAGATTGCACCGGCAGATGAAGATAGGGCATCAGCTTCGGCTCGTCGCCATGGGCCGCGATGAGATCGTCTTCCATGTCATTCGGGTGCGAAGTGGTGTAGCGGATACGCTCCAGCCCGTCGATCTTGGCGAGCGACCGGGCGAGCCGCGCGAGCGACCAGTCACCGCCCTCTCCCTCGCCGTGATAGGCATTGACGTTCTGACCCAAGAGCGTGATCTCGCGCACGCCTTTCTCGACCAGCGCCTGCGCCTCCCGCAGGATTTTCTCGGCAGGGCGCGAAACTTCGGCCCCCCGCGTATAGGGCACCACGCAGAAGGCGCAGAATTTGTCGCAACCTTCCTGCACGGTCAGAAACGCGGTCGGGCGCGCCTGCACGGGCCGCGCGGGCAGATGGTCGAACTTGTCTTCCAGCGGAAACTCGGTCTCAACGGGGCGCGCGCCATTGTCGGTGCGGGCGACCAGTTCGGGAAGCTTGTGATAGCTTTGCGAGCCCACGACCAGATCCACCAGATCCGAGCGCCGCAAAATCTCGTCGCCCTCGGCCTGCGCGACACAGCCCGCGACACCGATTTTCAGGTCGGGCTTGGCCTCCTTGAACGGACGCAGGCGGCCCAGATCGGAATAGACCTTCTCGGCCGCTTTCTCGCGGATATGGCAGGTGTTGAGCAGCACCATATCCGCTGCGCCCACATCGTCGGTCAGCTCGTAGCCCTTGGCGCCCATGGCCTCGGCCATGCGCTCGCTGTCATAGACGTTCATCTGACAGCCATAGGTTTTGATATGCAGCTTTTTCGGAGCGTCGCTCATGCCAATCCTCGCGCGTCTTTCCAGCGGGCCTGATACAGCCAAACCGCCCTTTCCCGCAAGGTCGCGCATGGCGCGGGACGTAAAGGCTTGATTTCATGCGGGCCTTCCCCGATCCTGCGCCCGAAGACCCCGCGAAAGGGCTAAATCGGGCATGAAATATTCCTCGCTGATCGATTTTCTCACCCGTCAGAGCGCAGCGCTTTCCAAAGGCCCGGTCGGCGTGATCCTAGCCGAGGACGGGGTCGAGTTGGAGAGCACGATCCGCCACCATATCGACCTCGGCTTCCCGGTGCTGCTGGTTCTGGGCCATGCCGCGATGGATCTGCCGGACGATCTGGCCGCCGACAGTCCGACGAAAATCCACCGCATCGATTTCGAGCTGAACCGCCGCGACGCAGCCCCCCTCGCGATCAACCCGATCATCGCTGCCGTGCCCGCCGGAACGTGGCTCTATTACTGCTTCAACGCTGAATACCTGTTCTTCCCCTTCTGCGAGAGCCGCACGATCGGCGAGGTGCTGAGCTTCCACACCGAAGAACGCCGCGCCTCGATGCTGAGCTATGTGATCGACCTCTATACCGGCGATCTGGAGGCGCATCCGAACGGCGTCGATACCGAGAACGCGATGTTCGACAAGGCGGGCTATTACGCGCTCGCCCGGCTCGATCCCGAGAACCACGACCACCCGAAGGAGCGGCAGCTCGATTTCTTCGGGGGGCTGCGCTGGCGTTTTGAGGAGCACGTCCCCGCCGAGCGCCGCAAGATCGACCGGATCGCCCTGTTCCGCGCCAAACCCGGCCTGAAGCTGCGCCCCGATCACACGTTCAACGACGAGGAATACAACACCTATTCCTGCCCATGGCACCATAACCTGACCTGTGCCACCGCCTCGTTCCGGGTGGCGAAGGCGCTGAAGTTCAATCCCGGCTCGACCTATGACGTGCACAGCTTCACTTGGGTCAATTCCGAGCGCTTCAACTGGTCGAGTCAGCAACTCATGGATCTTGGTCTGATCGAACCAGGCCAGTGGTTCTGATCCGCCCCTCAAACTGATTCCGAACGGTTCCCCCGTTATCTCTGCGCGGGCGCAGAGCACCCCGCGCAATTCCCTAGTAAAAAAATCACCTTTACAATTCCGATAATTTCACTCAGGTTATTTCCATCAGCCAGTCGATCCCCGACGAGCCGCATATCGCGAGATGGAGACCGGAGATGAAACGCCCCTCTTCCCCCGGCCCCCGATACCGGGCCGACACGCATGTTGATACCGACCCGCCGCTGAGCCTGCGCGACATCGTCGAGGCGCTGTGCAGCGGTTTCCCCCCGGGCCAAAGCGCGCTCGAAGCGACGCTCGACCGGATCGAGGGAGGCCAGAGATGAGCATCAATGAAAGCTTCGCCAACGCCCTGCCCGTCCATGACGCGGAGGTGCTGACCGGCAAGGGCAACCTCGCCCATATCGTGCTGGACGGTCAGGTCTATACGCTGCGCATCACCAAGGCGGGCAAGCTGATCCTGACCAAATGAGCGCAGCATTGCGCACCCCGCACATCCCGAACGTCTGAAGCCGCCCGATCGTCCCTCGGGCGGTTTTTTCGTCTCGAAGACGCGTATCACAGTGATCTTGGGGAAAGTGGAGCGGGTGATGGGAATCGAACCCACGTCTTCAGCTTGGAAGGCTGCGGCTCTACCATTGAGCTACACCCGCACTCGGCCTCTCCTTAGCGGTCCACGCCGCGCCATTCAAGCGGGATTGGCAAACGGTTCGCGTAAACCCGCCCCGGAGGCGCGGTTCGAGTTCACCTCTTGGCCCACGCGCCACGCCTGCAGGATGCCCTCGGGCCTGGGCTGCATCAGTGTCGCCGCGCCATGGCCCTCCTCGCCCAGCCATTTCGCCCAGTCGGCTTCTTCGAGGACCAGCGGCTCGCGGTGATGGATCGGGGCGAGCGTCGGGCCTGCCGGCACCGTCACGATGGCGCAGGTCGTCAGCAACTCGCCGCCCTTCTCCCAGTCCTGCCAGAGCCCGCCGAACACCATCGGCGCACCGTCCCTGCGCGAAACGTAGAAAGGCAGCTTCGCCTCCCCCTCGCGATGCCATTCATAGAAGCCATCCGCCGGGATCAGGCAGCGCCGCGACCGGATCGCCGCCCGGAAGGCGGGCTTCTCCGCCACCGTCTCCGAGCGCGCATTGATCAGCAATGGCCCGTCGGTCGGCGTCTTGTACCAATGCGGGATGAAGCCCCAGCGCATCGCCCGCAACTGCCGCTGCCCCTCACCGGAGACGCAGACCGGCAGGCTCTGGGTCGGGCAGATGTTGAACCGCTCGCCATCGGGCACGTCATTGCCGGGCACCGCCTTGAACAGACGCGCCATCGCATCGACAGGAAGAGTGTTGGCCATACGTCCGCACATGGCACAAAGCTATGCCGCCACGCGCGCGGCACAAGCCCCACGCTTGACCGGACGGCGCGTTTTCGGGCAAGGGAAAGCCATGTTGATTTACAAAATCCTCCGTCGCCCCGAATGGGATGCATTTCGCGAAGCCGGGCACACGCTCGGCGCTCCGGTCGACCTCGCGGACGGCTATATCCATTTCTCCACCGCCGATCAGGTCGTCGAAACGGCTGCGAAACATTTCGCGGGCGAATCCGATCTGGTGCTGGTCGCCTTCGACTCCACCGCGATGGGCGCCGATCTGAAGTGGGAACCTTCGCGCCGCGATCAGCTCTTCCCGCATCTCTACCGCCCGCTGAATCTCAGCGAAGTCGTCTGGGACCACGCCCTGCCCCTGGGCGCTGCGGGCCATATCTTCCCGAAGGAAATGTCGTGACCACCCTGATCGAGCGTGCGGGCCTCGCGGTTTTTCACAAGATCGACCCGGAAAAGGCGCATGGCCTGTCGCTGCGCGCGTTGCGAATGGGGCTCGCGCCCCTGCCCGGCCCGATCACTTCGCCCCGTCTGAAGACCGATCTGGCGGGGATGTCGCTTCTGAACCCGCTGGGCCTTGCGGCCGGCTTCGACAAGAACGCCGAGGCCGTGCCGCAGCTGATGCGCGCGGGCTTCGGCTTCATCGAAGTCGGCGCCGCGACGCCGCGCGCGCAGGAAGGCAACCTGCCTCCGCGCCTCTGGCGGCTGCCCGCCGACCGCGCCGCGATCAATCGCTTCGGCTTCAACAATCAGGGCATGGAGCCGATCACCGAGCGGCTGGCAAAGCGCCCCCAGGGCATTCCGGTAGGCCTCAATCTCGGCGCCAACAAGGACGCCGCCGACCGCGCGAAAGATTTCGCGACCGTTCTGGCCCATGCCGGCCCGCATATCGATTTCGCGACGGTCAACGTCTCCTCGCCCAACACCGAGAAGCTGCGCGACCTGCAGGGCAAAGCCGCGCTGTCGGCGCTGCTGGCAGGCGTGATCGAGACCCGCGACGGCCTCGCGCGGCGTATCCCGGTCTTCCTGAAAATCGCCCCCGATCTGAGCGCCGAGGAACTGGCCGAGATCGCCGAGGTCGCGCTGGAAAGCGGGATCGACGGGATCATCGCGACCAATACGACGCTTTCGCGCGAGGGGCTGACCTCGCCCAACCCCTCCGATCAGGGCGGCATGTCCGGCGCACCGTTGTTTGAGAAATCGACCCGCGTTCTGGCCCAGCTCTCGCGGCATACTGCGGGCGCCCTGCCGCTGATCGGTGTTGGCGGCGTGGGCTCTGCCGAGCAGGCCTACGAGAAAATCCGCGCGGGCGCCTCGGCGGTGCAGCTCTACACCGCGATGGTGTTCTCCGGCCTCTCGCTCGCTGCAGATATCGTACGCGGCCTCGACGCCCTTCTGGAACGCGACGGCTTCGCCAGCGTTTCCGAGGCGATCGGCACCGGGAGAGACAAATGGCTGTAACGATCTGGCACAATCCGCGCTGCTCGAAATCGCGCGAGACGCTGAAACTTCTCGAAGCGCGCGGGATCGCGCCTGCGGTGCGCGACTACCAGAAAGAGCCGCCGACCATGGTCGAACTGCAGGACGCGCTGATGAAGCTCGGCCAGCCCGCCTCCGCCCTGATCCGCTGGAAGGATACCGACCTCTCCAAGGAGGCCGGCGAAAACGAAATCCTCTCGGCGCTCACCGCCAACCCGAAGCTGATCGAGCGCCCCTTGGTGCTGACCGAGACTGCGGCCCGCATCGGCCGCCCGCCGGAAACGGTTCTCGAGATTCTCTGACATCAAGGGCGCGGCCGCACTTCGCCTTGGCCCAAATATCCCGGGGGATCTCCGGAGGAGATGGGGGCAGAGCCCCCTACCCGTTCAGATCCTTGAGCAGCCGCCCGTGCTTGCGCAGCTCCGCCACCAATTCGCCGAACGTCCGCAACCCCCGCGCCTGCAGCGCCGGCAGCATCTTCAGAAAAGCATCCGCCGTCGCGACCGTATCGCCGATCGCGGTGTGGCGTGCCTCCTCGGGGATGGTGATGCCAAGCCTGTGGGTCAGCGCGTCGAGCGTGTGGCTCTCCGACTGCCCGAACACCACCGCCGACAGCAGCACCGTGTCGAGGATCGGATGATCGAACCGCTCTCCGATCGCGCCTTCCTTGCGATGCAGGAATTCCATGTCGAAGGGCGCGTTATGCGCGATCAGCACCGCGCCTTCGGCGAAACGATGGAAATCGCGCCCCACCTTGGCAATGTCGGGCGCGCCTTCGACCATCGCGTTCGAGATGCCGTGCACCTCGGTCGAGCCGGGCGGAATCGGGCGTTTGGGATCGACGAGCGTGTCGAAGACCTCGGTATCGATCCGCCGCCCGTTGACGATCCGGACCGCGGCGATCTGGACGATCTCATCGCCCTCGGTGGGCAGCAGGCCGGTCGTCTCGGTGTCGAACACGACATAGGTCAGATCGGTCAGCGGCGTGTCGGCGATCTCGGCGACGCGCTCGCGCGCAAGCAGGTCGAAATCGTAGACCACCGCGCGCGGCACCGGCTTCGGGCGTTTGGTGACATGGCGCGCCTCGCGGAGCGGGATACACAGGCGCGCACGCGTGTCGCCCAGCTTCTCGGGCCAGATTTCGGCGGCATGGGTGGTGAGCACCCGGTGCCCGGTCACATCTTCCAGCCCGGTGTCGAGCGGTTCGGCAAGCCAGCGCTCCAGCTCTCCGATCGGAAGCGGAGCGCCTTCCCATTCCAGCGCGATCAGCGCGCCGGGGCCGTCCTCTGTAATCTCCAGCCGGAAGTCGCGCCGGTCGGTCAGGCGACGCACCAGACCCGCCAGAAGCGCGACCATCTCGAACCCCTCGCAGCGCAGCATCAGCGCGGCCGTGACCGGGAGGATCGCTCCCCCTTCGGCGGCTACCCGCGCGGCCACCGCCTGCCCCAGATCGGAGGCGCGGATCATCGCGAGCGGCCACCAATCGGCGCGGTTCGCCTCGTGGCGCTCGAAAAATTCGTGGATCGCGGCGGAGAGGTGATGCGCCTCGCAATTGGCGGCCTCGCGAACCCGGTCCCGCTCCGGACCCGGGGCGGGCCCGTCGTCGGCGGTCAGGACCCCGATCAGCGATTGCAGCGCGGCGGCCGGGCGGCGGATGCGGTCGAACAGCTCATCCATCAACTGCTCGCGCTGCGCATGAGCGGCCATGTCGCCCGAGACGTCGCGCAGCGTCAGCACGTAGCCCGGGCGCTTCGAGACGTAGTGATCCTCACCCTCCGACAGCAGCCGCATCCGGGCGGCGAGCACGCGCCCCTCCGCCTTGGTCGAACACAGCAGATCCGAGGCCGCATCGGGGTCTTCCGTCGCCAGAAGACGCTCATAGGCATGGGCGATGGGCGGCTGGTTGAGGTAATCGAAAACGCGCCGATCGAGCCCCGGCGCATGGGCCGAGCCCAAGAGCTCCACCGCCTGCCCGTTATAGAAAGCCAGCTGATGATCGGCGGTGCAGAGCAGCACGCCCACCGGCACATCCGACAGGAGCGCCTCGAGCCGCTCCTTCTCCTGCGCGAGCCGCGTCGTCTCGCGCTGAACGGCTTCGGTCAGGGCGTTGCGGGTCTCCGACAGATGACGCGTGACGGAGGCCGCGGCGGGAGCCAGATCGCCCAGATGGCGCGCGATATCGACATCCATCTCGCCCTCGATCTCGGCGGTGGTGCGGGCGCGCAGCATCCCCGAGAGCCGCTCGATCGGTTTGGCCACGTTCTCGTCGAACAGAAACCAGATCCAGGCGATCAGCCCGAGGATCGCGAAGCCCGCGACCGTGCCGCCGATCACCATAGCGTTCAGCAAATCGGGATCGCCAAGCCGGGTGAAGCCGAACCACAACCCCGCCACCAGCGCCGCGAGATTGCCGAGCGCGAGCGCGGCGAAGAACAGGAACACCCGGGTGCGCAGGGAGAGCCGGGTGAGATCCATCAGGCCGTCTCCCCGTCGAGAATGCGGTGGACCTCCTCGCGCAATTCGCGCAGTTCGAAGGGTTTGGCGATGAACCCGTCAGCTCCGAGCGCGAGCCCCTTGCGGCGCTCCATCGCGGAGCCGCGCGCGGTCATCATCAGGATTTTCACATCGCCGAGGCCCTTGTCGGCGCGCACGCCTTCACAGATCTCGTAGCCCGACACTTCGGGCAGCATCACGTCGAGAAGGACCAGATCGGGGCGGGTCTCGCGGATCTTCTCCAGCGCGCCGCGCCCGGTGTCGATCCGGTCATGCTCGTAGCCCTCGCGACTCATCAGGTAGTCGAGCGCGATCGCGATATTGTCCTCGTCCTCCACGATCAGGACGCGATGTTTCCTCCCCCCCGGCATGGTTTCATCCTCCTGCGCATACCGCTTTCAGCCCCGGGTCGTCGGGCGTGAGCTTCAGCCAACCGCCGCCCGACAGCTCTCCGTCTTTCGACAGCGTGGCCCCGTTCACCAGATCGGCGCGGCTGTCGGTCTTGCAGTCATAGACCGTCGGCACCGTCTGCAGATTCTGCCAGCGTCCGATCAGCAGCAGATCGGTCTCGACCAGTTCCGGCTTGCCCGCGACGGGATGTTCCACCTTGCCGCCATCAACCGCCATGAAACGCGTGACCATCGGCACAAGGTAGGTCCAGGGCCGCCACGGCACGCTTTCGTCGATCTTCTGCAGCACGACGACCGTGTCGGGCATCTCGGAGCGCATTTCGGGAAACCACGAATATTCGCTCCAGATCGTATAGCCGATCAGCGCCGCGCCAATTGCTGCCGGCATCACCCATTTCGGCAGCTTCTCGCCGCGGATCCGCTTGGTCAGATGCGACAGCAGAAAGACCACGAGGGCGGCCAGCAGGCCCGCGGCGATGGTCGAGATGAAATCGTTCGTCATAAGCTCTCCTCAGCTCATCGCGCCTTTGCCGTGACCGGCGGCCGATTGCATGGTGCGCACCACCACGAAGGCATCGCGCAGATGCGAGCGTTCGAAATCGGACAGGTCCGAGGGTGCAAGATAATTGTCGGGCTTGCGCCCCGAGCGCGCGAGATGCGCCTGGTTCTCCAGTCGCATCGACGCGATCAGATCATAGGCCTCGACCAGATCGCGCGCGCCGGAATGGCTCAGCACGCCGGCATGCTCGGCCTCGATCAGACGGGCGCGGGTGTTCACTTCGGGCAGGCGGCCTTGAAGCGCATAGATGCGGGCCAGATCGGTCACTGGCACCACGCCGTTATGCTTCATGTCGATATGATTGCGATGCTCGCCCGAGCGGATCGTGGCGAAGCCCCGGATCAGGCCCAGCGGCGGGTGATGCTTGAGGCTGTTGGCGATCATATGCGCCACGAAGATCGAGTTCTTCGCCGCCTTCGCCAAGGTCTCTTCCTGCAGCTGCTGGAACAGCCCTGCCCCGTTGCCGCCGATCGCGCGCAGGTCGAACATCACCGAGGCCAGCATCTGCGCCTCGGGGTTCGGCTTGGCGATCCAGCCGTTGAAATAGTCCCGCCAGACCCGGACCGGCTGACACCAGCGCGGGCTCGTCGCCATCATGTCGCCCGGGCAATAGACGTAACCGCAGGCGTCCAGACCATCCGAGACGATCTTCGCGAACTGGCGGAAATACTCCATATCAGCCTCGGTCACCGCATCGTCGAGGATCAGGCAGTTGTCCTGATCGGAGACGCCGGTCTGCTCCTGTCGGCCCTGAGAGCCGCAGGCCATCCAGAGATAGGGCACAGGCGGCGGCCCCAGCGTCTCTTCGGCCATCTTCAGCAGCCGGCGCGTGACTGCATCGGCGATATCGGTGATCAGCCGCGTGATGACCTCATGGGCGTGATGCCCGCCCACGAGCTGCACCAGAAGCTGCGGGATGCGCGCGGTGACGGCGGCCATTTCGGCCACCGTTTCGGCGCCCGCCACATCGCGGATCAGCACGGCTGAACTTACGGCCTGAAAGCGGGTCAGATCGGTCTGGGTGATCATGCCCACGAAGCGCCCGCGATCGGTGATCGGCAGGTGCCCGACGCGCTTTTCCAGCATGACATGCAGCAGGTCCGTCCCCAGCCCGTCGGGCGTCAGCGTCACCGGATCGGGCGTCATCACCTCGCCTACCGGCGTGTCGGGTGCGCGCCCCTCGGCCAGAACCTTGTTCGACAGGTCGCGCACGGTGACGATCCCAACCAGCGCGCCATTCGCATCGGTTACGCCCAAAGAGGAGATATGTGCGTCGCGCATCTGCCGCGCGGCCTCGGTCACGGTGGTCTCCGGCGCGCAGCCCATCGGCTCCTGCGCCAGCAGATCAGCGATCTTCATCGTCGCGATGGAGTTGGTGCGGCTCTCGCCGCCGCGCACCCGGTTGAAGAACCGCGCGAAGGCGGGGGTGTTCTGCGACAGCTCCCGGAATTCGTCGACTGGCAGTTCCAGCAGCACGGTCTCGGCGGTGGTGCGCGCGGTGGTCGCGGCGAGCCCGTCGCGCATCAGACCGCGCTCACCGAATGTGTTGCGCGCACCGAGGATCGAGACCAGTGCCCCGTTCTGGTCGGTCACTTCGACCGATCCGCGCTTGATCAGATAGATGCCCTTGAGCGGCTCGCGATAGGAATAGACGGTCTGCCCGGCGGGAAATTCCCTGCGACGGAAGGAACTGGCGACACGCTCCAGCTCGTTGCGCGGCAGATTGTCGTAAGGGTGGACGCCTTCGAGAAATGCGAGGATCGGGGTCAGATCGGCGGCCATGATCTTTTCCTTCGGGAAGTGGCGGCGCCCCCCGGGGCGCCTGCCGGATTTTCGAGGGGCGGGACGAGGGTTCCCCCGTCCCGCGCCGCTGTCTCAGTGGTCGACTGCCGCACCGGCGCCTTTCGGCACGCGGATCGACTCGACGAGCTCCTGGATGTCTTCCGGGGTCTCTTTGGTCGCGTTCGAGACGAAGTAGGCGACGATGAAGTTCAGGACCGCACCGATCACGCCGAAGGACGTCGACTTGATCGAGAGGATCATCGGGTTCGCATCCGAGAACATGTTGGTGTCCGGGATGAAGAACCAGCCCTTGTGCAGGAAGATGTAGACCAGCGTGGTGATCAGGCCGGTCAGCATGCCCGCGACGGCACCGGTGTTGTTGATGCGCTTCGTGAAGATGCCCATCATCAGTGCCGGGAAGATCGACGACGCCGCCAGACCGAAGGCCAGAGCCACCGTCTGCGCCGCGAAGCCGGGCGGGTTCAGACCCAGATAGGTCGCGATCGCGATCGCAACGGCCATCGAGATACGGGCGGCCAGAAGCTCGCCTTTTTCCGAGATGCCCGGGTTGATCTGCGACTTGATCAGGTCATGCGAGACCGCCGACGAGATCGCCATCAGAAGGCCCGCAGCGGTCGACAGAGCCGCAGCCAGACCACCGGCCGCCACCAGCGCGATCACCCAACCCGGCAGGTTGGCGATCTCGGGGTTGGCGAGGGTGATGATGTCGCGGTTCACGGTCAGTTCGTTGGTGTCGCCCGCATTGTACTCGATGCGACCGTCGCCGTTCTTGTCGTCGAAGGACAGAAGACCGGTCGCGGCCCAGTTGCGCACCCACGACAGGTTCTGATCGTTCTCGATCGCGGTCATCTCCACCGCCGGCTCGTTCACGCCATTGGGGTAGAAGGTCGAGATCAGGTTCAGACGCGCCATCGCACCCACAGCCGGAGCGGTGAGATAGAGCAGCGCGATGAACACCAGCGCCCAACCCGCCGAGGAGCGCGCGTCGGCGACCTTCGGAACGGTGAAGAAGCGCACGATGACGTGGGGCAGACCGGCGGTGCCGACCATCAGCGTCATGGTGAACAGGAACATGTTGAGCATCGTGTCATGCTGGCCGGTATAGGACGCGAAGCCCAGATCGGAGACCAGACCGTTCAGCGTCGACAGGATCGGCTCGCCGGTGTTCACGTCGTTCGAGAACAGGCCCAGGCCCGGGATCGGGTTGCCGGTCAGCTGCAGCGAGATGAAGATCGCCGGGATCGTGTAGGCGATGATCAGCACGACGTACTGAGCCACCTGCGTGTAGGTGATGCCCTTCATGCCGCCCAGAACCGCGTAGAGGAACACGATCGCCGCGCCTATGAACAGGCCGGTGGTGTTGTCGACTTCGAGGAAGCGCGAGAACGCGACGCCCACGCCGGTCATCTGACCGATAACGTAGGTGATCGACGCCACGATAAGGCAGACCACGGCCACGGTGCGCGCGGTTTGCGAGTAGAAACGGTCGCCGATGAATTCCGGCACGGTGAACTTGCCGAACTTGCGCAGGTAAGGCGCAAGCAGCATGGCCAGCAGCACGTAGCCGCCAGTCCAGCCCATCAGGTAGGCCGAGGTGTCGTAGCCGCCAAAGGCGATGATGCCCGCCATCGAGATGAACGACGCGGCCGACATCCAGTCAGCGCCCGTAGCCATGCCGTTGACGACCGGGTGAACGCCGCGACCGGCGGCGTAGAATTCCGACGTGGAACCCGCACGGGCCCAGATCGCGATGCCGATGTAGAGCACGAACGTCGCGCCAACCACCAGCAGGTTGAGGGTAAACTGATCCATATCCCTCTCTCCTCCCTGAGATTACTCTTCGACGCCGTGCTCGCGGTCCAGTTTGTTCATCCGCCACGCATAGGTGAAGATGAGCACCAGGAACACGAGGATCGAGCCTTGCTGGGCGAACCAGAAGCCGAGATCAGTGCCGCCGATCTTAATGCCTGCCAGCATAGGGCGCAGCAGGATGCCGAAGCCGAAGGACACGATGAACCAGATCACCAGAGAGATCTGGATGGTCCGGATATTCGCCTTCCAATAGGCGTTGGACGAGGATTTGTCCGCCATGAGACTAACTCCCTTTAGTTTCTCTCCAGACGGGCCCCTCATGGGCCCGCCCCTCCCCAAAAATCAGGCCGAGACGCGCTCTACGATCGACCCAAGGCCCGAGGCGATCTCGTCGATGGAGCCCATCGCGTCGATTTCCTCGAGAACACCGAGCGCCTTGTAATGGGCGATCAGCGGTGCCGTTTGCGCGTGATAGGCCTCCAACCTGGCGCGCGCCGTCTCGGCATTGTCGTCGGCCCGGCGCTTGAATTCCGTGCCGCCGCATTTGTCGCAAACGCCCGCGACCGCGGGCTGTTTGAACTCGTCGTGATACCCCTCGCCGCATTTGGCGCAGGTGTAGCGGCCGGCGACGCGGGCGATCATCGCCTCGTCGTCGACCTCCAGGCTGATCGCCGCGGTCACCGACTGGCCGTTCTCCTCCAGAAGCCTGTCGAGCGCCGCAGCCTGCCCGGCGGTGCGCGGGAACCCGTCGAGGATCACCCCTTTAGCAACGTCCGGTTCCGCCATGCGATCTTGCAGGATCGCCAGAACGATCTCGTCCGAGACGAGACCGCCCTCCTCCATCACCGCTTTCGCGGCGAGGCCCGCCTCGGTGCCCTGCGACACCGCGGCCCGCAGAAGATCGCCCGTCGAGAGCTGCACGAGGCCGAACCTCTCTTCGAGCATCCGCGCCTGCGTGCCCTTGCCCGCGCCCGGCGGGCCGAGAAGGATCAGAACCGCAGGCTTGGTCCGCGTCATGGTCGTGCTGTCGGCCATCACTTGTTCCCGCGGTTTTCGATCAACTCGTCGACGACCGACGGGTCGGCCAGCGTCGAGGTGTCACCTAGGCTGCCGAAATCGTTCTCGGCGATCTTGCGCAGGATGCGGCGCATGATCTTGCCCGAACGGGTCTTCGGCAGGCCCGGCGCCCATTGGATGATGTCCGGTTTCGCGATCGGGCCGATCTCGGTGCGGACCCACTTCTCGAGCTCCTTGCGCAGCTCGTCGGAAGGTTCGACATCGTTCATCAGCGTGACATAGGCATAGATGCCCTGCCCTTTCAGCTCGTGCGGGTATCCCACCACGGCAGCCTCGGCCACGGCCTGGTGCGCGACCAGCGCGGACTCGACTTCCGCCGTGCCCATGCGGTGGCCCGAGACGTTGATCACGTCGTCTACGCGGCCGGTGATCCAGTAGTAACCGTCGCTGTCGCGGCGGCAGCCGTCACCGGTGAAGTAATAGCCCTTGTACTGGCTGAAATAGGTTTCCTGGAAGCGCTCGTGATCGCCCCAGATGGTGCGCATCTGGCCCGGCCAGCTGTCCGAGATGCAGAGCACGCCTTCGGTCTCGGTTTCGTCCTGCTTCACCGCAGTCTGCGGGTCGAGCACGACCGGCTTCACGCCGAAGAACGGACGGGTCGCCGAGCCGGGCTTGGTGGGCGTCGCGCCCGGAAGCGGGGTCAGCATGTGACCGCCGGTCTCGGTCTGCCAGAACGTGTCGACGATCGGGCATTTGCCCTTTCCGACATACTTGTCGTACCAGGCCCAGGCCTCGGGGTTGATCGGTTCGCCGACCGAGCCCAGCACCTTGAGAGCGGACAGATCGTATTTCTCGACCCATTCCGGCCCCTGCCCCATCAGCGAGCGGATCGCGGTGGGCGCGGTGTAGAACTGGTTGACCTTGTGTTTCTCGCACACGGCCCAGAAACGGCCCGCGTCCGGATAGGTCGGCACGCCTTCGAACATGACGGTCGTCGCACCATTCGCGAGCGGCCCGTAGACAATGTAGCTGTGACCGGTGACCCAGCCGACATCCGCGGTGCACCAGAATACGTCGCCGTCGTGATAGTCGAACGTGTATTGATGCGTCATCGCGGCATAGACCATGTAGCCGCCGGTCGTGTGCACGACGCCCTTCGGCTTGCCGGTCGAGCCCGAGGTGTAGAGGATGAAAAGCGGATCTTCCGCGTTCATCGGACGCGCCGGACAATCGGGCGAGACGTTCTCCATCATCGCCTTCACGTCGACATCGCGCCCGTCGATCCAGGTGGTCTGGTCGCCGGTATGCTTCACCACGAGGCAGCGCACCTTGTCCGAGCAGTGCAGCAGCGCGGCGTCGGCATTGGCCTTGAGCGGCGTGCGGCGACCACCGCGCGGCGCGGTGTCGGCGGTGATCACGACTTTCGCACCCGAGTCATTGATGCGGTTCGCCAGCGCGTCGGGCGAGAAGCCCGCGAAGACGATCGAGTGGATCGCGCCGATGCGCGCGCAGGCGAGCATCGCGTAAGCCGCTTCGGGGATCATCGGCAGGTAGATCACGACGCGGTCGCCGCGCATCACGCCCTGGCTCGAAAGCACATTGGCGAAGCGGTTCACCTTCTCGGAAAGCTCCTTGTAGGTGATGTGCTGCGCCGGGGTTTCCGGATCGTCGGGCTCGAAGATGATCGCGGTCTGGTCGCCGCGCGTCGCGAGGTGGCGGTCGATGCAGTTCACGCTGGCGTTCAACACGCCGTCCTCGAACCACTTGATATCGACATGGCCGAAGGTGAAATCGGTGTTCTTCACCTTGGTATACGGCGTGATCCAGTCGAGGCGCTTGCCCTCGCGGCCCCAGAACTTCTCCGGGTCGGTGATCGATTCCTTGTACATCTCGCGATATTTCGCAGCGTCGGCATGGGCGTTCTCGAAGCCCGGCGGGACCTCTTTGACCTCTGGAACCTGAGTCACCTTGTCTTGCGCAGTCATGAGTTTCCTCCCAGCAATTTCGCCTTGCGGCACGGCGTGTCCGCATGTCGCCCGCGTCATGGTGCAGGCCCTCTACCCCGCGCCACTGTAACTCAAAAGTTAAGATTCATGTAACCCCCTTTATACGCTGAATTTTTTTGTAAACTTTTTGACACCGATTGCGCTAACGCTGTAAATGCACGGAAATGAGGCAGAAAATAGTCGCGCTTAATCAAGCGCTTGCCTGTAGCGTTTCATGCGCGCGGTGCCCGCATCTGAAAATCGACCTCATGGTTAAAAGCGGGCGGCAACCAAGAAGAGGGAACATGGCACCACGGGGTGATTCGGTACGCAATCTGTCGTTACATCATCCTAAAGCCGACGACGTCGATTGCGGACGGCGTGGCTGAGTCCTAGCATTAGGACGTCCGGGAGGAGTCGCCCATGCCGCAACCAACTCCAACGACCGACCCAATTCGCCCGACGGATGACGAGGCCCGCGCCTTGGCGCAACGCCTGATCCGCGAGGCCCGGTTCGGGGCGCTCGGCACGCTCGACCCGGATACGGGCGCGCCGGTCGTGACCCGCGTCGCCCTCGGGCCCGGCCCTCAGGGGGAACTGTTAATCTTCGTATCCAGCCTCGCGGCGCATACGACAGCCCTGCTGCGGGATCGCCGCGCGGGTCTGCTGTTGGGAGAGCCCGGCTCAAAAGGCGATCCGCTCACCCATCCGCGCCTCTCGCTGCAGGTCGAAGCCCATGCCGTCGAACGCGACAACCCCGCCTTCCCGACGATGCGCGACCGCTGGCTCGCCGATCATCCGAAATCGAAGCTTTATATCGACCTGCCCGATTTCTTTTTCTTCGATCTCCGCCTGACCTCGGCCAGCCTCAATGGCGGCTTCGGCCGCGCTTTTCGCCTGATGCCTGCGGACCTGACATGAAAACGGCGCGCAAGACTTTCATCCCACGCGCCGCATCGCCAATCCGTCCGCCCCGGCCCGGATCGGCACAGCCCAAGCACCCCGTCAGATCGGGTTATCCATCCGCAGCGTGACTTGCAGCCGCCCCTTCGCCGCCTCCGGCCAGTTCACCGTGATCTGGTTCTTGGCCGCGCCCTGCTCCACCGCGACATAGGGCATTGCGTCGATCCGCGCGCCCGAGCTATCTCGCACCATCCCCTCGGCGATCAGGCCTTGAACATTGCGCGCCCAGCCCGCGAAGGGCAGGTACTCGCTCGCATCCGCCGTCCAGACCGATTGCGCAGCCGATTGGTTCACCTCGACCATCACCGGGTTCTGCGATATCTCTTTGATCCCGTTGAACATATTCCCTTCGAACACCACATTACGCACCCGCGAGCGGTCGATATCGGCAAAGCTCGTATCGATTTTCTCGATCCGGTCGACACTGCCGTTGAGCGACTTGAACACGTTGTTCGTCACGCTCAGCCCTTGGATGAAATGCCCCGGCCCATAGGGCTTTATCGAGAGCCACGTGAACCAAGGCGCGACGTTGATGCACACGCAGGTATTGCCCGTCACGGTCAGCCCGCCAAAGCTGTACTCGCTCGCGAAATCCGGCTCGGCATCGTGTTCATTCGTCCATTCGATGACCGAGTTATCGATGTAATTTCCGGTCACCGCCGATTGCACATTGGTCTGCGTGAAAACGAGCCCCGCAACGCGCACGCCGCTGGTTTCCTCGTCGCCCTGAAACCAGTGATTACCGACGATCAGATGCCCAGAGCCATTCAGCACGAAGGCCGTTCCGAAGCGCACGAAGCGTGAGTCGCGGATCTTGCTGTCATTGGCGTTGACGTTCAGCACCATCGACTTGCGATCCTGCGCGGGCACCAGCATCTCGTCCGACAGGAACTGACAGCCATCGATCAGCAGGTCCTGGCACCCGCGCCCGATTGAGGTGATCGCGCGATCCTTGGGCCGCACCACATAGCTGTCGCGGATCTGGAACATCTGCCCGTCGGGCGCCAGCATGATGCAGCTCGCCGCGCCGTTGCAGAGGAATTCCACATTGGCGATGTTGAACCGGTCGAGCTTCTCCATCCCGGAGAAATCCAGCACATATTGGTGACGTGTGAAGGTATAGGTCCGCGTCCCAGATCCGCCATAAAGCGGCTGCGAGAGATACAGCGTCTGCGCGCCGTTATTCTTCGACCTCACATAGACTTCGCGCCCGACGCCGGTGCCGGTGATCCGCGCGCCAACGGGAATATTGGCGATATTGGCGACCGAGGTCAGCTGCATCGACTGGCTCACCGAATAGGTCGCCTGCGACGTCACCACATCATCGTACCAACCAGATCCCGCGATCACGTTGATCTGCCCATTCTGCAGAACCCGGCGGTTCGAAAAGCTCGACAGGTCCGGCGCGATCTCCTCGATGCGGATCGGTTCGGTCACCTCGACGCGACGCCCTTTCAGATCCAGCACGTTATGATCGGTATATCCGAACAGCGCCTGCAGCGCCTTCTTGAACCCAGCCAGCTCATCGCCGAACGCCGCCGCATAGGTCGGGAAGTCGAAAGACGACATCAGCGCCAGCTTCGCCGCCACCGGCATTACCAGCGTGCCCACGAACTCTACCGGCGACGAGATCGAGATCGAGCTGCCCAGATAATAATTCCCCTCCGAGACGAGAACCTTGCGCCCGTTCGCCGCCTGATCGGCCGCATTGAAGGCCGCGACGTTGTCCGTGACGCCATCCCCGACCGCGCCGTAATCCTTCACATCGACCCAGCCCATCAGCTCGCGCAGGAAGGCCTCGGTCACATCCTCGATCTCGATATCGTCGATGCGCACGACCCCGCCAGTCGCGCCCGTCAGGTCCAGCCCGAAATGCCCGTAAATCGCATCCAGCCCCCACGACATATCGACACCGTCGCGCGAGCCGGTGCCCACGATCGCAGAAACCTCGACCACCTCACCATAGCTTTGCAGCGCCACCGTCGGCCCCACCTCGACCACGCCGCTCACGTGGCTACCCGATCCCGTCACCGCATAGCCTGCAATCCTCACCTCAGGCAGGTTGCCGCTCACCGCCTTCACCCGCGCCCGGATGCGCAGATAGGCGCCCGGCAGGATCGGCGTGTCGCCCATGTAGCGCAGTTTCTGCACCGTCTGCATCTTGAGCATTTCCAGACAACCGCCGAAATCCGCATCCGCCGGAACCAGCGCGGCATTGCCCGAGCTCTCATAGGTCGTGGAGCCCGGCGTGCCATCTTCACTCGACCATTGATCCAGCCCTTCGGCGAATGCGGGCGGGGTCAGCACCAGCCCTTCGGTAATCGCGACGTTCATCTGCAATCCTCTTGTCCATTTTCCACCCGCGCGCGCCCCGCGCATCGCTCCATGCGCCTTGGAACCCGCCGAAAGCGCCCGCGCTTCGGCCCGAAAAGAGCTAGAAGGAAAGATTAAAGAAGACCTGATACCTCCGCGCGCCGCGCCGCCTCTCCCGCTTCGCAGATGACAGCGTCATGCGCCTGTCATATCCTCGCGCCACATCGGGAGTGCAGCCGAGAGGAGCGCAGATGGTCTACGCCATATCCCCCGACGACAAGACCCCAACGAAAGCCCTTCGCCGCATCGCGCGCAGCGAGCTTGGAACGGCCATGAAACTGGCTGGGAAACCCGATCCTTCGGTTCACGCCCTGCGCAAGGCGATCAAGAAGACCCGCGGCCTGATCCGTCTCTTCGCGCCGCACTTCGCGGATTTTTACAAGGAAAACGAGACCTTGTCCGAGGCTGCCCGCGGCATATCCGGCCTGCGAGACGACGAGGTGATGCGCGCCTCGTTGATCCGGCTGGGGCGCGAAGGGCCCGATCTTGATGGCGCCTCGGCGGCCCGCACCATGCTCGAAGCACTCCCCGCAACCCCGCCCCCGAAGGAAGGCGATATTTCGACATTCGTCAAACGCGTCACGGAAATCCGCAAACGCGCAAAGGATTGGGAGGTCAGCGCAAAGGGCTGGCCCGCCTATGAGACCGGATTGCACGAGACCCTGAAAGATTGCCGCAAGCGTCTGAAAACCGCCCAGAAATCACACGCTGGCGCAGACCTCCACCATTGGCGGACGCGGGTGAAGCAGCACTGGTATCACACCCGCCTGCTCGCCCCAATCTGGCCCGAGATGCTGCACCCACGCGAAGACGCGCTCGACACTCTGGGCGAGTTGATCGGAGATCATCACGACCTGCATGTGCTCGAGATGAGGGTGCCCGAGCATCTCGATCCCGAAAGGGCCGAGGCGTTGCTTGCATTGATCCGCACCGAATCCGCCCGGCTCGAGGCCGAAGCCTTCACTCTCGGCGCCAAGATATTCGCCGAGCCCCCCGAGCCGCTCTGCGACCGCTGGGGGGCTTGGTTCGAACTCTGGAAAGCCTAGGCGACCAGTTCGCCCGCCAGCGCCCGCTCGATCAGCGCGACGGTCTCATCGACACCGTAAAGCGCGATGAACCCGCCGAAGCGCGGCCCTTGGCTCTGACCCAAGAGTACCTCGTAGAGCGCCTTGAACCAATCGCGCAGGTTGGCGAATTCGTGGTTCTTGCCGACCGCGAAGACGACCGACTGCAGGAACTCGTCACTGTGGAAATCGGCCTCCGGCAGCGGCTCGTCGTTGCCTGCCGCCGCGTTCTTGCGCGCGATCTGATCGAGCGCCGCCTCTTCCGATTTCAGCGCCTTGGCCAGATCTTCCAGCGCCGCCCGCTCTTGCTCGGAGGGCGCGCGGAAGACCAGCGTGGGTTTCACGAAGTCCTCGAAATACTTCAGCGCGAAGCCTGCCGCCTGATCGAGGTCCGGATTGCCTTCCGGGCTCGCCTCGGGCGCATAGCGCTTGATGAAACCCCACAGCCCTTCCTTCTCGGTCGCGCCTGCGACGCTCGCAAGATTGAGCAACATCGCGAAAGGCACCACCATCCGGCTCTCGGGCGGATTGCCGCCATGGATGTGCCAGACCGGGTTGTTCACCTGTTGCTCGATCGGCTGATCCGGATAGGCCCTCAGCTGCTGGTGATATTCGTCCACCGCTTTCGGGATCACGTCGAAATGCATCCGCTTCGCGGTCTTCGGCTTGAGATACATGAAGTAGCTCAAGGACTCCGTCGCGGCATAGGTCAGCCACTCGTCGATCGAAAGGCCGTTGCCCTTCGACTTCGAGATTTTCTCGCCATTCGCGTCGAGGAACAGTTCATAGGTGAAGTGCTCCGGCGCACGCCCGCCGAGGACGCGGCAGATACCGTCATAGATCGGCGTGTTGGTCGAGTGATCCTTGCCATACATCTCGAAATCGACCCCGAGCGCGGCCCAACGCATCCCGAAATCGGGTTTCCACTGCAGCTTCACGTTGCCACCGGTGACCGGCAGCGTCCATTCGCGCCCTTCCTCGTCGTCGAAGGTCACGGTGCCGTCGCGCGCGTTGACCTCCTTCATCGGAACATACAGCACGCGGCCCGTCTCGGGATGGATCGGCAGGAAGCACGAATAGGTCTGCTGACGCTCTTCGCGCAGCGACTTCAGCATGATTTCCATGATCTGATCATATTCCTGGGCCGATTTCATCAGCATCTCGTCGAACCGGCCCGACTTGTAGTAGTCGGTCGCGCTCGCGAATTCGTACTCGAAGCCGAACGTGTCGAGGAAACGGCGCAGCATCGCGTTGTTGTGGTTGCCGAAGCTGTCGAAATCGCCGAACGGATCGGGCACCGAGGTCAGCGGCTTCTGCTCGTGCTGGCGCAGCATGTCCTGATTAGGCACGTTGCTCGGCACCTTGCGCATCCCGTCCATATCGTCCGAGAAGCACAGAAGCTTCGTCGGGATATCCGAGATCACCTCGAAAGCGCGACGGATCATCGTCGTGCGCGCAACCTCCCCGAACGTGCCGATATGCGGCAGCCCCGACGGCCCGTAGCCCGTCTCGAACAGGACATAGCCCTTCTCCGGATCGCGTTTCTCGTAACGCTTGAGCACCCGGCGGGCTTCCTCGAAGGGCCAGGCCTTGGATTTCATCGCAGCGTCACGCAAGCTCGTCATTGCATACCTCATGAAGGCGCCCCGTGCGCCCGGTCGCGCCTGACCTATTGAAGCGAAGGGGGACAGTCAATAATTAGCACTCGAACACCATCAAGGAGCTCCGACTTGCCAGACGTTCTCTCCTCGCTTTCGCCCCAAGACGCGCTCGTCGCCGTGATGGTCGCGGTGTCCGCCGCCGACGAGGACGTGCCGACCTCGGAACTCGTCGCCATCGAGCGGATCGTGAACCACATGCCGATCTTCGCGGGCTACGATTTCGACCGCGTCTCCCGGGTCTCGCGCTCTGTGTTCACACTGTTCGAAGAGGAAGACGGGCTCGAAGCGCTGTTCGGCCTGGTCCGCGATGCGCTGCCCGAGCATATCTTCGAGACCGCCTATGCGCTGGCCTGCGACGTAGCTGCGGCCGATGGCACGATCCGACAGGCCGAGTTGCGTCTGCTGGAGGAGATCCGCGGCGAGCTGGCGATCGACCGGCTGCACGCCGTCGCCATCGAATGGGGCGCGAAAGTGCGTCACGTCACGCTCTGATCCTCGGCGGCACTTCGGGCGGGAACGCGGCATGTTCACCGCCCGGATCGCGCCTCACCCGTAAATCCCGGCCCAACGTTCCAGTAGCTGGCTCTGCAGGATTTTCGACGCACGCACCCATTGCACCTGCCCCGGCGGGCGCGGTGCGGAGCCCGCGCGCCGGCGACGGTCGAGATCGGCGGTGAAGATCGCAAACACAAGCTCGGTGCCATCCGGCGCGGTCATGTAGCCCGCCAAGGTCGAGACGAAATTGAGCGTCCCGGTCTTGGCATCGACGCTGAACGGCTGCGATTTCGAGGCCCTACCCGTCGCATCGCGCAGCTTGAAGGGTTTCATCAAGCTGCGCAGCCCCATCGGTGCGCCAAGATTGCGCAGCGCCGCGACCATGTCCTGCGGCGAAATCTCGGCATCGGCGCGCAACCCGGAATGGTCGGTGAACCGGGCCGAGCGTGCGCCCGTGCGCTGCTGCAGCCATTGGGTCATGGCCTGCCCCGATTGCATCAGGGAACTACCCGCGCCCAGCCGTTTGCTGACCGTCATGCCCACCGCCTCGGCGGTGATATTGGTCGAGTATTTCATCATCGCGCGCAGCACTGGCACAAGCGGATCGCTGCCATGGCTTACCAGAACCGTGCCGCCGGGCAGGTTGCGCGCCTCTTCCGGCGCGGGCAGCGGCGTGCCCTGTGCGCGGGCCAGCGTCTGGAACACGTCGCCCGCATAGGCCGCGGGATGGCGCACCGGCAACCAACGGCTTCCGCCACGCCCCAGAGCCGCCGAGGCGACCGTCCAATGCTCTACCCCGCCGCGATCCGAATAGGTGAACGTGGGTGAGGACCGCTTCGCGATCGAGGCTTTCGCTGTATAGGCCTGAGGCTGCACGTCGCGCCCACGCGCGTCCATGCTCAGCGCCCAGCCGCCCCCGGAGCGACGCCATTGGAAATGCACGCGATTGAAATTCAGCATCAGCCCGGAGATCGACGGGTTGTAGCCTGCGAAAATCGGCTGATCATTTGCGATCTCGCTCTTGTACGGAAGCGCGCCGGCCCAGGTCAGGAACCGCCCCGTGACGCCCTGCACCCCCTTGGCTGCGAGCGACTTCGCCATCGCATTGAGATCGTCGGTCGTCAGCGTGGGATCGCCACCGCCCGCGAGGATCAGATCGCCCTGAATCCGCCCGCCAGAGATTGGCCCCGTCGCGATCAACTGCGTACCGAAGCGGAAATCCCCGCCCAGTTGCTCCATCGCGTAAATCGAAGTGATCGATTTGAGCGCGGAGGCGGGCGGCATCGCTTGGCCGGGATTGCGCTGTTCAAGGATCTGGCCCGTTTTCATATCTGCCACGACATAGCCGACATCGCCGCTCAGCCCCGCCATCCGAACCAGTTCGGCGGCTGCGGGCGCCTGACCCAAAACCGTTTTCGGAGTGACGAAAAGCGCGGCGCCACCCAGCAATGCAAAGCGACGCGATATCGTTAGCGGCATGGCGATTCCCCCTCGGCGTTAGCCCGAGCGTAGCGCGCCCTGCGCCGTCTTCAAGCAGGCGTCGATGCCCCCCAGCCGCCTTTCTCGCGAATTTCCGTGGAGGAAATCGACGACATCGGGATGTTTACGAAGCACCAGCGTGGCGCTGGCCCGTCGAGCAGGCGCTGCGAGGCAACCGCGGGCAATTCGGCCCGCGCATAGATGCGCGCCGCGCGCGCCCAACGCCCCGGCATCCGCCAGCCCGGACGCGCCAGAACGCCGATCGACACGCTTTCTATGATCGTCCGCCAATGGTCCCAGCGATCGAGCTGTACGAGGTTATCCGCTCCCATCAGCCATGCGAAATTCACACCGGGATAGAGCGCACGCAGCGCGGTGATCGTGTCGGCGGTGTAGCGGGTACCGAGCCGCGCTTCGATATCTGTCACCACGACCCGAGGGTCTCCCCCGAGGATGGCCCGTGCACTCGCGATCCGCTGATCGAGCGGTGCAGGCCCATGCGCCTTGAGCGGGTTGCCGGGGCTCACGACCCACCAGACCCGGTCGAGGTTGAAACGGCGCAGCGCCTCGCGCGTGATCAGCACGTGACCTTCATGCGCAGGATCGAACGACCCGCCCAGAAGACCGATGCGCTGTCCGGCGCGGGCAAATGGGAAACCTTGTCTCATGCGCTGCCCTTACCCGAAGGCGACCGGTCAGGAAAAGAGCGTTTTATGCGTATCAGACGCCGAGTTAGGCGGTCGCGGGCGCCTGCGATCAACCTTTTCGGACGATCTCGACCCGAAACGAAGGCATCCGCGCCCTGCTGCCTTCGCCGCATAGGTTGCCCGGTCGACATCGCTCTGCAGCGCCCCGATCACAAGCTTCTCGTAGTCGCGTGACAAAACCGCGCCGACCGATCCGGACACCACGCACTCCTGGCCCTGATACCATTTCGGTGTCTCGATCTGTTCGATAATCCGCGCCGCAAGAGCCCTGACCTCCGCGTGACTCGGAGCGCCCCGCAGCAGCACGAGAAATTCGTCGCCGCCCATGCGCGCAACAAGATCGTCCCCGCGAACGCTTTCGCACAGGTTGCGGGCCACAAGTTGCAACACGTAATCCCCTGCCGCATGGCCCCGACTGTCGTTGATCGCCTTGAAGTGGTCGAGGTCGATCTGCAGCAAAGCGAAATGCGCCGCGTCATTCGTCGCGTGATCGACTGCCTGCGCAAGCGCCTGCGCCATTGCGCGGCGGTTGGCGAGTTTCGTCAGCGGATCGGTCAGCGCCTGTTTCTCTGCAGCTTTGCGGGCCTGATCGAGCCGCCCGGTCAAGGCTCGCAATTCTTCCATCACGAGCGATTTGGCTTCTTCCAGGTAAAGCATTTCCATCGCGAGATCCGCGGCGGAGAAGTCGCGTTCTGTCAGGTCGAACTCCGCCACGAGTTCACGCAGGTGAATACCGAAGCTGAAATTGAGGAGCATATCGCCCGCAGTCGCGCCTGCAGATGTCTGCGCAGATAGCCCCACATGGCTGACGACCGCGCCACGCAGGCTCACCTTAGGATGCATGCGCAGGGTGACATGCAGTACCTCCTCCGCCATCAGCGCACCAAGCGAACGCCCGCAGCGACCGGCCTGACCATCGCAATCGCGTGTCTCGCAATTCCTGCACAAGGTATCCGTGCAAAGACGACCTGTCGCCCCTCGTCGCGCGACCGCGAAAAATCGTGCGAACGGCGCGCCGAGGATCTGCGCCTCGGGCACACCGAGCACCTTGCGCAACGTGCGACCGACGCCAAGGATGCGCGCCCGCTCGTCTATCCAGAGAAACATCGGCAAAAGCCCGGTCAGGAGGGGCAGCCAATAGGCCTGGCCGCCCCGGTCAGGCGGCGGCTCAGTCGGTGCAGCCCTCGGGGCAACAGTGGTTTTGGCCGGTGCGCCCATCACACCTCTCCAGTCATGTGCGCTAGGGCGAATTGACGCGCCTCGGCATGGGCGGCGTCGAGCAGTTGGATTGTCACCACCTCTTCCGCCGGCTCGAATATCCGCGGGTCGCGGCCTGCCCTGCGCTGCGGCATTTCAATAAGCGCGAGGCTGCCATAGTCATCCGCCATCGCACGCAGAATACCCGCCAGCACCGCCCCCCAGCCCGGCACGTCCCCGATGACGCGAAGACGAAACTGGCCCGACTCGGTGGCAACAAGATGAAGATGCGGCAGCTCGAGATCGGGCAACGCCATTCGCGCGCGGTCGTGCAACTCGTTCAGCGAATTCAGGAACCCGCGATAATCGCACCCGCCATAGCGCAACAGGCGCCGCACGGCTTCGCGCGTGCACAGATGCGCACCAAGGTCCTCGAGCAACTCGGACCGTTCACGCCCCAACGCGTCGCAAGCGGTATCAATCAGCCGCAAGGTTTGCGCATCGGCATATGGCAGCAGCGGTTCATAGCCTTCACTCGGCAGCTCCGCGCACCGCCTAACACGCGCGCAGAGCGCCGCCCCGTGGGTGTCGGTCAGGAAGTTTTCGATAGAGCGGTTGATCAAGCCGAGCATGTGCCCTCCTTCCCGCCACGCTAGCGACCAGAAGTTAACAAAGCTCCAAAATCGCTCGGCTCAGCGCGAGAGCGGCAACAGGCGCAGCCCACCGGCCTCGAGCGACATGATCCCGCTTGGGACGACTTTCATCTCGCCGCGCTTGATGGCGGCGATGACAGGTGCCAGATCGACGCGGAAGCGCGGTTCGCCCTGCGCGTCGACCACGCTACCCCACCCGATCGAATCCCAAGCCCCATCCGACTGGCGCAGAACGTAGATCGCATCGCGATCGGGCAGATGCAGCAGGACCATCGCCTCGTCGCCGGGTACATCTTTCAGGAAATCGGCCTCGATCAGGGCGCAATTCGCCGCAGCGCCCTCGCCAGAGGCGCAAAGCCCCGACGCGACTTCCGGAGCCCGCGCGCGGATCGCATCGAGCAACGCATCCTCGGGCGGCGTTGCTCCGGGCGGCAGCACGAGATCCCGGCGCAACTGGGCGCGCGCCGCACTATCCCCTTCGCCCCCATCCGCCGACGGGCGCAGACGCGCCAAGGCGGTCGCGAGCGCTCGATCATCACCGGCTTGGGCCTCCAGCTCCGAGTAGGCCGACTGCCCGGCAAGCCCCCATTGGTTTTTCAAGGCGTAGAGCGGCAGGGCCCCCGCAGTGATCCGCCCGTCGCGATAGAGCGCCAGTTGCGAGCGCGCGGCGATGGCATTCGCATCCAGCACTGGCGTCAGCCACGCCAGAGCCGCGAGAAACAGCACGCCCGCCATCGCGATATTGATCCGCCGCAGGCGCGCCATCCAGCCGCGCCCCAGCAGGACAGAGCCGGCATATCCCAGTGCATATCCCGCGAGCAGCACGATCAGCACCGCCTGCGCCACGCGCCCTGGCGTCCAGCCCTGCGCCGTCACGCTTTGCCAGCCGGTCCAGGCCGCTGCGCCGACCAGCACGGGCAGCGCCAGCGCCAGCCCCTGAGCCGACAGCCGCAAAACCCGGGCCCGCACTGCGCTGTGATCGTCGCGCTCCACGCCGATCGAGATCAGCGTTACAGCGGCCACGGCCATCGCCAGCAGCGTCTCGATTTGCGAGAACCCGATCAGCGAGACCTGCCCGCGGCGCGCAATGAACCCGGCCACGAAGATCACGGCGACCAGCAGGACGGGCGGCAGCAACAGCCTGAGAAGCCGCAGTATGAGGGTAGGAGAGATCATCTCCTCCAACTCGGTCACCACCGCCAGCCCGAGCCCGAGAATGCCGCCCGACACAGAGAACGCGAATAGTTTCTGGCGCAGAAGCTGACGCAGGAAATCGAGGTCTACGCTTTCGAGCAGGCGCGCCGAGAGATAGAGGACGAGCCAGACCATCCCGAGGAAAATACACGCGGCGGCATAGCGCACGACGATATTCCATGCATGAAGAAACAGCGCTGGATAGTCGTTCCACGCGAGACCGCCACCCCGCGCCACGGCCATCGCGAAGGGCATCGGCAGCGTCGCCAGAACCGCGAGCGCGAGCATCTCGAACGGCATGAATCCCGCCAGCGACTCGGTCGGAGAATAGCCGAGCGATGCCCACCAGCCGAGCAGCGCGACCGGAATCGCAATCAGCGCCGCCGCACCAAAGGCCTTGCGCCAGCCGATCTCGCCCAGCATCGCCAGCGCGGTCGCGAAGAACACCGTTCCCAGAACCGAGACGCCGAATTGCCCGTGGGCGTCGAGCGGCAGCGCCGTCTGCAACTCGCTATCGAGAGCCCAGAAGAACACGCCCGCCAGCAGCCCGAGCAGAATATGTTGCAAACGTAGTTGCATGCGTCCCTCTCCTGTTCTTGCGCGAGGCTCTCGCGCGCATCCGACGCGTCTCGTCAGCCCGCGCGCTGTGCGAGCCAGTCGGGAAGCCCCCCGATATGATCGAGCACGGCATCGGCCAGCGGAGCAAGATCGTCCCGCATCGCTGGCCCGCTCAATACGCCGATCGCGATCATCCCCGCCGCGCGCGCCGCGTGCAGATCATGCTGGCTGTCTCCGACCATCACCACCTCCGCCGGGTCCAGACCGAGCGAGTCCGCGAAGGCCAGAAGCGGGCTCGGCGTGGGTTTCGCGCCATGCCCGCTGTCATAGCCGATGATCAGGTCGAAAAGATCGGTGATGCCCGCCTGCGCCGCATGCGCGCGCGCCGAGGACTCGGCGTCGTTCGTGCAAATACCCAGATGCAACCCGCGCGCGCGCAGATCAGACAGAAGCTTGCTCAGCGGCACCGGCTCCACCAGCGGCACATCATGCGCTGCGCGCTCCAGCTCGATTACCAGGTCGTCGAGCGTGCGCCCCGGCAGATGCGGCAGCAACAATTCTGCCGCCTCCCGGACCGTGCCCGCGATCACCGGCGAGTGCGGCTCGAACTCCACCCGCTCGAGGTCGAACCCGATCGCCTCGGCAAGCCGCGCGGCCTGACTGGTGTCTTCGGCCAACGCCTCGATCTGCAGCTTCGCCCAAGCGCCCCATGTCGCGTCGAAATCGAAAAGCGTGCCATCCTTGTCGAACAGCACCGCCCGTATCTTGCCGCCTGCCATCTGCGATCCGCCCTCCCTTTGCGGGCAGATTGCCCAAAGCGGGGCGTCAGGTCCAGTGGCGCAGATCGCCGCGCCCGAGAACCGCGCGGGCCTGCATCAGCGCCTCGGGCTGCACCCCGAGGTCCTGCGCGCAATCCAGAACCACCTGATCGTCCTGCAGGACATGGTCGAGAACCCCTGCGAGGAAGTCCGGATCGCTCGCCTGCGCACGCAAATCATCCGCGCTCGCCCCGGAATTGGCGAGGAATGCACCGATCAACTCTTCACGGCTGACGAGCCAACCGAGGGTCTGCAATGCGAGCGTGTGAGCGTTTTCTTGCCGCATGGCGGATCCTTCTCTGTCAGGGGAAACGCTTTGTTAACCTATAGATCGCTAAGGTCAAGAAAAGGCGCGTCCAGAAGCTCGCGCATTCGCGATCGCCCTGCCGCAAACCGGAGGACGCAAGAGGTTGTAAGGAGTAGCCTGGAATGCCGGGAACGATCCTCATCGTTGATGACGTGGCGACCAATCGCATCGTGCTGAAGGCGAAGCTGACCGGTGCGCGCTACAACACGCTGCAAGCTGCGAGCGCAGCAGAGGCGCTCGCCCTCGCCACAACGGAACGGCCCCGCCTGATCCTGCTCGACATCACCCTGCCCGACATGACAGGGGAGGCTGTCATCAAACGGCTGCGGAACGATCCACAGACACGGCGCATCCCGATCATCGCAATGACGCAGCGCGACATTCCGCAGCTGCGCGTGGCGCTGCTGGCGGCCGGGGCGAACGATGTCCTCGTAAAACCTTTCGACGAACTCGTGCTGCTCGCACGTCTGCGCAGCCTGATCCGCGCCCATGCCGGCGACGAGGATTCGGCCCTGCGCGAACAAACCTGCCGGGCACTCGGTTTCGCCGAGGCCGCGAATGAATTCGCACCTCCCGCCCGGATCGCGATGATCGCCCCCGACCCGGCCGAGGGGATGCGCTGGAAAGCCGCGCTCGCACCGCGGCTCGAGGCCAGTCGGATCCTGTTGACCAGTTACGAACAGCCCTGCGGCGGCGACCCCGCGCGCCGCCCCCCCGATCTCTTCGTGATCGGCGCGGATCTCGTGCATCGCGGGGACGGGCTGCGGCTGATGTCGGAATTGCGCTCGCATCCAGAAACGCGCCACGCAGCGATCCTGATCGCGTGCATGCCCGAAGCCTCGGAGACGCAAGCGAGCGCGCTCGATCTAGGGGCGGACGACCTTCTGCCCTCGGATATCTCCACGCCACTAGCAGCACAGGAAACGGCACTCCGGATCGGCGCGCAGCTGCGCCGCAAGCAGCTCTCCGATCAACTTCGCCTCTCGGTCGATGAAGGCTTGCGTCTCGCGCTGGTCGATCCGCTGACCGGGCTCCACAATCGCCGCTACGTCAATGCGCATCTGGCTCGCATGTCCGAACGCGCGCGCAGCACCGGCCGCGGCTACGCGGTGATGCTGCTCGATCTCGATCGCTTCAAATCGGTGAACGACACCTATGGCCACGGCGCGGGGGACGAGGTGCTGACCAATATCGCCCGTCATCTGCGCCGCAGCCTCCGCGACGTCGCCCTGATCGGTCGCATCGGCGGCGAGGAGTTTCTCGTGGCGCTGCCGGACAGCTCGCTCGATGAGAGCTATCGGATCGCGGAACGGCTCCGACGTGATATCGAGGAGACAACAATCACGCTTCCGGACGGAAGCAAAATGCAGGCCACGATCTCGATCGGCCTCGCATTCGGCGGCACCCGTCGCGACGACCCACAGCATCTTATCGACGAGGCCGATGCAGCTCTTCTCTGCGCCAAGGGAAGCGGCCGGAACCAGGTCTCGCTCGCCTCTCACACGAACGCAGCGTGACGCCTGGAAACAGCATCACGCCACGCATGATGATGAGACGAGCCGAAACTCTTCACTATTTCAGATAGCGGCCAACTCCGACGCGTCGGCCATCGCACCGGCCTCAAGGCTTGTCCTGACGATCCCTGTCGCGGTCTTTCTTGTGCCGGTCGAACCGCGCCGCACCCTCGCGCAGACGCTCGGCGAAGCTGTGGCGGGCCGCCGGGCTCATTGCGTCGAGCCTGTCGAGGATCAGCCGCTCGCCGATATCGACCCGCTGCACGGTCCGCGCCTTGTGCCGCTCGAGCAGCTTGGCCACCTGATCGCGATCCCACGGCTCCGCGTCGATCGCGCTGATCAGCGCCGCCATATCGCTGCGCGCCTGCCGCCGCATGTCGCGGAATTCGGAGCCACGCGCCTGCGCCGCCTTGCGCAGCGCGTCGCGGTCTTCGGGGCTCAGAGCTCCGGTGAAGGCGCCAAGGCTGACATCGCCCACGACCGGGCGCGGCGCATGCCGCTCATGGCCAAGCCAGCCGCCGATGAAAAATCCCAGCAGCAGCAGGTTCAGCACCGCGGACGCTATCAGCGCCCAACGCAACCCCCGGCCGTTTCGCGTCTCGGCAATCGCCATCAGAACCCTCCTTCATCGACGAAGGCGAAGGTATCGCCTTCGGGTAGCAGGTTGACCGTGCCAAGGCTTTCGGTCGTGCTGCTGGCGTAAAACGGGCTGAGCGCGCCGATCTCGTCTGCGCCCACAAAGCCGATCCAGACCCCGGCCAGCGCCGCCGTGACGAGGCCGCCCATCGGAGCCCAGCCGCCGAACGCGCCGCGAAGCGCGTCCCAGATACCGGCTAGGACATCGGGTGCTTCGGACCCATCCGCCGGGGCCTGGCGCGCAAAGGCTGCTTGCTCCGCCTCGGCATCGGCCAAAACCCGGGCAAGGAAGCCCTCGCCTGGCTCGGCCCCGCCCGCCGCGCGCGCTTCGCTGAAAAGCTGCTCCAGCGCCGCGTCGTCGAATGCGTCCGTCTCGCGATCCATGCGTTTGTCAGTCATCGCCAAACCCCAATTTCTCTCGCTGCCCCCGAAGCAGCTTGCTCAAAGCGCGCTTTCCCCGCGCTGTCAGACTTTCTACGGCTTCGACGCCGGTTTCCATCGCGGCAGCGATCTCGGGATTGGACAAACCGTCGATATGTCGCAGTGTCACCGCGATCCGCTGTCGTTCCGGCAATTGCTCCAGCGCGGCTTCCAGCGCCGCCACGCGGTCGCGCGCGATCAACTCGTCCAGAGCGCTCGCCCGGTCATCGGCCACCTCGGGCGCCTCGTCCAACCCCACGCCGCGGCGCTTGCGCAGCCGGTCCGTCGCGAGATTGGCAACCACCCGGTAAAGCCATGTCGAGACCTTGGCCTCGCCGGCCCGCCATTCCGGCGCGATCTTCCAGAGCCGCAAAAGCCCCTCTTGCGCGACATCCTCGGCCTCGGCCGCGTCGCGAAGATAGCGATAAGCGAGCCGGTAGGCCAACGGCCCGAAGCGCAACGTCAAAGCCCGCGCTGCCGCCGGGTCGCCCTGCGCGTATAGCTCCAGCAGAGCCTCGTCCGAAGCCTCGTTCATCGCATCCAGTGCCATCGTCATTCCGTCAAAGGCCTAGCCTGCTTTCCCTACGCATGCAATTTGACATGCGACCGGGGCGCACTGCTGCGCCCCGGCTCTTTGTACTGCTCGAAACTCAGTTCGCGGATCGGCCCGAGCCGTCGGCCGGACCGCTGCCCGGCCCCTGACCTTGCCATTGGCCAGCACCGCCGCCCGGTTGCATCGGCGGCGTGCCCTGAGGGCCTTGACCGTTCGGGCCCTGCCCCATCGGACCATCCCCTAGCATCATCCGGCCATAGCCGGGGCCATATTCGTCGCGGTCGTCGTCCCAGCCCATGCGGTCATGGCCGTAGCGATCCCCTTTGCCCATGCGGTCGTACCCATGGTGATCGCCCTTGCCCTTCCGGCCATGCTCGTAGCGGTCGCGCATCCGCTGCATGAACCTCTTGGCCATCTGCATCTCGTCGGCGCTGACCGCCCCGTCGCCGTTACGGTCCATCCTCTCGAACATGCGCGTCGGCATCGGGTGAGCCATCAGTTCTGCGGCCGACAACTCGCCATCGCCATTGCTGTCCTGCGCAGCGAAACGCGCCTTCACGCGGGCCTCGACGCGGGTCTTGACCTTCGCCATCTCGAAATTGACGAGTTCTTCTTGCGAGACCATGCCGTCGCCATTCGCGTCGAGCGCCTGCGCGTCGGCGGCGCGCTTGGCTTGAATCTCGTCCATCGTCACCTGACCGTCGCCATTGCTGTCGAAACGGCTGATGTCGAAGCCGAAGCCGCGTCCGCCCCGACCGTCCATCGCACCGGGCTGCATGGTCTGCCCCATACCGTTGACCGGGCCATTACCTTGGCCAGCGCCGGGACCGTTACCCGGTCCGTTAGCTGGCCCCTTCCCCGGCATCGCCTGTTGCCCCTGCATCTGGTTGCCGGTCTGGTTCTGCGCCACCACCGGCATTGCGAGGGTGATCGCGCTCCCTGCGAGGATCGCCGCGACGAGGGTCTGCCTGTTCATGACTTTCATAAGAAACTCCTGTTCTCGCTCCCACGGCACGTCTCGCGCCGTCGATGTCTGTCCCAACGCGGCACGCGCAGCATTCCGTCGCGAATCTCACACACCCGTGATAGACCCGCCGGACTTTCCATCCGCTCCGGCTGCCGCCATACTGCCCGGCAAACGGGCGGAGAGAGACCGCCACAAGGGAGAGCGCAATGCAGTCGCATGACGAATATCACGATGACCGCCCGCTGGGCCGCTCGATCGGGCGAGGCCTGCGCTGTCTCTGTCCGGCCTGCGGCAAGGGGCGGATCTTGCACAGCTATCTCAAGGTGCGCGACACTTGCCCGTCCTGCGGCGAGGACCTCTCGCACCAGCGCGCTGATGACGGCCCGGCCTATCTGACGATCCTGATCGTGGGCCATCTCGCGATCCCGATGATGGCGGCCTATTTCATCGCTTTCCGTCCCGGCCCGTGGGAGATGATCTGGATTTTCGGCATCGGGTCGATGGTGCTCTCGGCGATCCTGTTGCCGCTGATGAAAGGGATGCTGGTAGGCATCCAATGGTCGCGCCGGATGCATGGTTTCGGCGAGGGCGAGATCGTTCATGACTGACACCAAGCCCCCGGAGGACAAAACCGCGCTGCGCGATGCGGCGAGCGTGATCGTCCTGCGCCGTGACGGGACGACAGCTCCTCGTGTGCTAATGGGTCAGCGCGGCGCTGGGGCCGCGTTCATGCCTTCGAAATACGTCTTTCCGGGCGGTGCGCTCGACGCTACCGATTGGGAGGTGCCCTTCGCGTCTCCGCTGCCCGCGCCCGATCATGCGCGGCTCGAGGCCGATGCGCCGAGGGGCATCGGTGCGGCCCTCGCCGCCGCCGCCCTCCGCGAGTTGTGGGAAGAGACCGGGCTCGTGCTGGGCGAGAAAAACGCCTGGCCCGGCGCGGTGCCCGCCGATTGGCAGGGCTTTGCCGATCTGGGCTTTCTGCCCTCGGCGGCCGATCTGCGTTTCGTGTTCCGCGCGATCACGCCGCCAGGCCGTCCGCGCCGCTTCGATGCACGGTTTTTCCTCATCGACGCGGACGCAATCCAAGGCGATCTCGACGATTTCTCGCGGGCCTGCGACGAGCTCTCGCATCTGCATTGGGTGCCCCTGCCGGAGGCGCGCGCGCTGAACCTGCCGTTCATCACCGAAGTCGTGCTGGCCGAGATCGCGGCGCTGATCACCACCGATCACGCGCTTGGCGCGCCGCATTCGGTGCCGTTCTTCGATAATCGTGGATCGCGATCGGAGTTCCGGCGGATCGGGCTCTAACGCCCCGCCAGCACAATCACGATCAGCGACACCACGACGAGCGCGATGCCCGTTCCTTCGCGCTTGTGCAGCCGCTCGTGGAAGACCAGCGCCGAGGCAAGCAGCGTGAAGACGATCTCCACCTGTCCCAGCGCGCGCACGAAGGCCGCGTTTTGCAGCGAGAAGGCAGTGAACCAGCCCGCCGAACCAAGAACGCCGGTGATCCCCACGAGCACCGTGCGCCGCCACGCGCCGAACACGCGGGTCAATTCGCCCGGCTCGCGCAACCGCAGATACAGCCCCATGCCGAGCGATTGCGCGAAGGTCGCGCAGGCCAGCGCGACGATGGCGCGAGCGAAGAAGTCGAGCGGCTCAAGCTCCAGCGTCGCTCCGCGATAGAAGATCGAGGACAGGCCGAACAGCGCCCCTGCCCCCACGCCGTAAAGCGCCGCACGCGGGTTGAAGCCGCCTTCGGGCGGCTTGGTCAGGAACAGCACCCCCGCCAGCCCGATCGCAATTCCGATCCAGCCGATGGGGCCGACGAACTCGCCAAGGATGATCGCGGAGAACAGCGCGACCTGCACCGTCTCGGTCTTGGTGAAGGCCACGCCCACCGCGAAGTTGCGCAAGCCGAACAGCGCGACCGTCAGGAAGGTCGCCGCCACCTGCGCCGCGCCGCCCGCTATGACGAAACCCCAGAAGGGGCCGCTCAGATGCGGCCACCGCGTGGCGGTCGCGGCCAGAAAGCCCAGCGCCGTCACCGCCGCGAGCGGGAAGCCGAACAGGAAGCGTGAAAACGTCGCGCCGCCGACCGAGAGTTGCGCTCCCGCCAACAGCTTTTGCAGCATGAAGCGGATGGTCTGAACCGCCGCCGCGAACAGGGTCACCCAAACCCAGAGATGCGCCGGCGCGTCGGTCACTTGCCGACCCGCGTCATCTCATAGCCGTTGAAGTCCATGACGTCGCGCGCCGCCTTGATCAGATCGGGCCGGGGCGGGGTCTGCCGCGACAGGATCATCCCCCAACGTCCCGACGGCGTGCCGAGCACAGCCACCCGATAATCGAAATCGACCCAGAGCACCCAGATCGGCTCACCGCCGAACGCGTCCTTCGCCAGAAGCCGCCCGCCCGGCCCGGTCAGCGTGACCGTCTCGTCGACGGCAGCCGGTGTGATCGCGCAATTCGTGCCGCGCAGGTGATAGGCGCTCTTGCCGTCCCACGTCCAGTTTTGCGTGCCCGAGCAGCCCGGAATACCGCTTTCGACGACATGCCACTCGCCAGCGAAGCGCTGCGGATGGAACAGCGAGGCCGAAGAGATCAGCGCCCCCGGTTTACGCAGCGTGGCGGTCTCCGGCTGAGGCCCACAGCCCGCGAGGGTCAGCGCGAGCATGCCGCCCAGCGCGGCGATCTTCGCCCAGCTCATTGCACGCATAGTTGCATCGGGTAGCCCGCCTCGCTCATCACGTCGTTACAGCCCAGAAGCGGTGTTACCGGAGCGCAGGTCTTGGAGCGCGCGAGGCATTCGCCCTCGCATTCGCTGCCCGCCTGGCAGCTCTTGCCGCTATCGGAGGTCATCTTCACGCAGATGAACGCCCCGTCGCGCGCGACCCAGTTGCCGCCGCGCGCGACGCATTCGAATTTACCGGCATCGATCTTTTCCTGCCCGACCAGCGGCAGTTGCTCTGCCGTATCGCCCCCGTCCGTGGCGCCGAAAGGCTTGCAGGCCGCGAGGGCGAGTGCAGCACCCAGAAGGATCGACGCCGCCCGCATCAATAGGGCATCGGGTAGTGCTTATGGAGTTCCGCGATCTTGTCGAGCAGTTCCTTCGGCAGTTCCACCCCTTCCGCGTCGAGGTTAGGTTTGAGCTGGTCGACCGAAGTCGCGCCGACGATCGGGATCACCGGGAAGGGACGGCTCATCACCCAGGCGATCGCCATCGTGACCGGGTGCAGGTCGAACTCCTTGGCGAGCGCCACATAGCGGTCCGCGATCTCGAAAGCGCGCGGATTGGCCCGCCCACCGAGATTGTTGACCAGCGACCGACGGGTATTCTCGGGGATCACGTCGCCGGAATATTTGCCCGTCAGGATACCGGCCGCGAGCGGCGAATAGGCCAGCAGCGTCACCTTCTCCTGTTGGCCGAGCTCGCCGAGATCGAGATCATAATAGCGGCACATCAGCGAATACTCGTTCTGGATCGATTCGACGCGCGGCCCCTTACCCGCCGCAGCCAGTGCCAGCCATTGCGCGGTGCCCCAGGCGCTCTCGTTCGACAGACCGAATTCGCGGATCTTGCCTTCCTGGCGCAGCGCCTCGAGCGTCTCCAGACAGGCGCTCATATCGTCGAGCACCTCCTGCTTCGAGGGCTGCTTCGACGGATTGAAGCGCCACGTCTTGCGGAAGTGATAGGAGCCGCGATTGGGCCAGTGGAACTGGTAGAGGTCGATGTAATCCGTCTGCAGCCGGGTCAGCGAGTCCGTCACAGCCTGCCGGATCCGGGTCGGGCTGATTACCGGGCCTCCCTCGATCGCGTGCGAGCCTTCGCCGGTGATCTTCGTCGCCACCACGAGATCGTCGCGCTTGCCGCGCTTGGCCAGATAAGTGCCCACGATCTGCTCGGTCCGGCCCAAGGTCTCGGCCTTGACCGGGTTCACCGGATACATTTCCGCGGTGTCGAGGAAATTGATCCCGCGGTCGAGCGCGAAGTCGATCTGATCGTGGCCCTCAGCCTCGGTGTTCTGGCTGCCCCAAGTCATCGTTCCGAGGCATATCTCGGACACCATGATCCCGCTTTGACCAAGTTCCAGCTTGCGCATTCCCGCGCCCCCTTTGTCATTTGATGTTGCGCGGACCCTGCCACCGGGCCGCGGGAAGGTAAAGACCCCTGACCCGGTGCTTATTCGACCCGGTCCATATACTCGCCGTAGCCCTCGGCCTCCATGTCTTCATAGGGCACGAAGCGCAGCGAGGCGGAGTTGATGCAATAGCGCAGACCGCCCTGATCGCGCGGGCCGTCGGGGAAGACATGGCCCAGATGGCTATCGCCATGTTTCGAGCGCACCTCGACGCGCGTCATCCCGTGGCTGGTATCGGTCAGCTCCACGACATGATCGTCGATCAAGGGCTTGGTGAAGGACGGCCAGCCGCAGCCCGCGTTGTATTTGGTCGAGGAGGCGAAAAGCGGCTCGCCCGAGACCACGTCGACATAGATGCCCTTGGCGGAGTGGTCGTCATATTCGCCCGTGAAGGGGCGCTCGGTGCCGTTTTGTTGCGTGACGCGGTATTGCTCGGGGGTGAGTTTCGCGATCGCGTCGTCGGATTTCTGCCATTTGCTCATGATGGGTCTCCCTTTCGCGCCTGATCTAGGCGGCGGCGGCCGCGAGAAAAGCCCTGCCGCCGCGTTTCACTCGCATGTTTTACGGCGCGCGCCTACCATCCGGATCAGGAGGAGTTTGCCATGACCACGCCCGATCCCCGCGCCGATCTGCCCACCCATCACGTCGAGAACCAGCCGCCCGCGCGCGGCGACGTCGATTTGTTCGGCGCGGATGCGCCTCTACGCGAGGCCGTCGCGCGGGCGGGCGGTCAGACAGATACGCTCTCGGATTACGGCCGGACCCTCGGCACGACCGAGATGCGCGAAGCCGGGCGCGACGCGAACCGCTACCTGCCGGAGCTGCGGTTGTTCGACATGGGTGGACGACGGCTTGACGAAGTGCGCTTTCACCCCGCCTATCATCGCTTCATGGAGGCTGGAATCGGCGCGGGCTACGCCGCGCTGCCGTGGGAAGGCGCGAAGGGCGGCCACGCCACCCACGCCGCGATGGTCTATCTCGCGAGCCAGGTCGAGCCCGGCAGCTGCTGTCCGATGACGATGACCTATGCCGCGGTGCCCGCGCTCGAGGCCACGCCCGAGATCGCCGCGATCTGGCGCCCGAAACTGACCGCGCGCAGCTACGACCCGCGCGTGCTGCCGGTGGGCGAGAAGACCGGCGCGACGCTCGGCATGGCGATGACCGAGAAGCAGGGCGGCTCGGACGTGCGCGCGAACACCACCCGCGCCGAGCCGGCGGACGGGCATTGGCGGCTGACCGGCCACAAGTGGTTCTGCTCCGCGCCGATGTCGGACGGGTTCCTGACGCTGGCGCAGACCGACAAGGGACTGAGTTGTTTCCTCGTCCCGCGCTGGCTGGAAGGCGAGCGCAACGCGATCCGAATCCAGCGGCTGAAGGACAAGCTGGGCAATCGCTCCAACGCGTCCTCCGAGATCGAATATGAGGGCGCGTTGGCCCATCTTCTGGGCGAGGAAGGCAGGGGCGTCGCCACGATCATCGAGATGGTGCATCACACCCGGCTCGACACCGCGCTCGCGCCTGCGGGGCTGATGCGCGCGGCGATCTCCGAGGCGCATCACTGGGCCACGCATCGCGCCGCCTTCCAGCGGCGCCTGATTGACCAGCCGCTGATGCGCGCGGTGCTGGCCGATCTGACGCTGGATTGGGAAGGCGCGCTGACGCTGGGGATGCGCGTGGCGCAGGCCTTCGACAGCGCCCGCCCCGAGGATCGCGCCTTCGCCCGGATCGGCGTGGCGCTCGCGAAATATTACGGTAACAAGCGCTGCCCCGTGGTGACTTACGAGGCGATGGAGGTGCTGGGCGGCATCGGCTACGTCGAGGACACGCCGATGCCGATGCTCTACCGCGAGGCCCCGCTGAACGGCATCTGGGAAGGCTCGGGCAACGTGATCTGTCTCGACATCCTGCGGACCCTCGCGAAAGAGCCGCTGGCGGCGGAGATGCTGCGCACCGAGCTGGACGCGGCGCGCGGCACCGATCCGCGCTATGACGCGGCGCTGGCCGATCACCTCGCCCGCTGGCCTGCGCTCCCACCCGAGGCCGAGGCGCGCTGGTTCGCGGAACGGCTCGCGCTGCTCCTGACCGCGTCGCTGCTGATCCGAAATGCACCTGCTGCGGTGAGCGACGCCTTCGTCGCGACGCGGCTTGCGGGCGAGGCGGGCCGGACCACGGGGGCGATGGCGGGCAGCGATGTCTCTGCTATTCTGGACCGGATCGCTGGCTGAGACTGCGGAAGCCTCCGGCGGGGATATTTGGATCAAGGAGAAGGAGGGGCGCGATGAGCGAAGACCGATATCTGATCCGGGCCGATGAGATCGCGGCGATGGAGGGGCTGGCCAAGACGCATTTCCTCAACCCGAATGCTCGGCGGATCAACAAGAGCCTTGGCGATGCGACGGGGCTGACCGGGATCGGGGTGCATATCATCGAAGTGGAACCCGGCTGCGAGACCACCGAGTTTCACCGCCACCACCACGAGGACGAGGCGATCTTCGTGCTCAGCGGCGAGGCGACCGCGCGGATCGGCGAAGAGCGTCACGCGATCGGGCCGGGCGATTTCATCGGCTACCGCGCGGGCGGCGCGGCCCATACGATCGAGAATACCGGATCGGAGATGTTGCGGCTGCTCGTGGTGGGCCAGCGCCTACCCCATGACGTGGGCGACTATCCCGACAAGGCCAAGCGGCTCTACCGCAATGCGGGGATGCCGTGGCAGATCGTGGATGTCGACGCGATCACGGAGGTCAAGGCGGGGGCGAAGAAGTGACGCCCCCAGCCGAGGTTCACGCGTTGAACAGGAAGTGCAGGACGTCGCCGTCTTTGACTTCGTAGGTCTTGCCCTCGACGCGGAACTTGCCGGCCTCTTTCGCGCCCGCCTCGCCCTTGTTGGCAACGTAGTCGTCGTAGGAGACCGTCTCGGCGCGGATGAAGCCGCGTTCGAAATCGCCGTGGATGACGCCCGCCGCCGCCGGGGCCAGCGTGCCCTTGCGGATCGTCCAGGCGCGGGCCTCTTTCGGGCCGACGGTGAAATAGGTCTGCAGGCCCAGCAGGTCGTAGCCCGCGCGGATCAGCCGGTCGAGACCGGCCTCTTCCAGACCCATCTCTTCGAGGAACATCTCCGCTTCCTCGGCGTCGAGCTGCGAGATTTCCTCTTCGATCTTGGCCGAGATCACCACGGTGCCCGCGCCCTGCTCGGCGGCCATCTTGGCGACCGCTTCGGATTTCGAGTTGCCGGTCGCGGCGGACCCTTCCTCGACATTGCAGACATAGAGAACCGGCTTGGCGGTCAGCAGCTGCAGCATGTTCCACGCCTTGCGGTCGTCCTCGGACACCTCGACGGTGCGCGCGGGTCGACCGGCTTCCAGAGCCTCTTTCGCCTGCTCCAGAAGGCGCATCGCCTCCTTGGCTTCCTTGTCGCCGGATTTCACCTTGCGGGCGAGGTTCGCGATACGCTTCTCGAGGCTTTCGAGATCGGCGATCATCAGTTCGGTCTCGATGGTCTCGGCATCGGCCACCGGATCGACGCGGCCTTCCACATGGGTCACGTCGCCATCTTCAAAGCAGCGCAGCACATGGGCGATGGCATCGACTTCGCGGATATTGGCGAGGAACTGGTTGCCCAGCCCCTCCCCTTTCGAGGCGCCTTTCACGAGGCCGGCGATATCGACGAAGGTCATACGGGTCGGGATGATCTCTTTCGAGCCTGCAATCTGGGCCAGCGTGTCGATCCGCTCATCGGGAACGGCCACTTCGCCGACATTCGGTTCGATCGTGCAGAAGGGAAAATTCGCCGCCTGCGCGGCCGCCGTCTTGGTCAGCGCGTTGAAGAGGGTGGATTTGCCCACGTTCGGCAGACCCACGATACCCATCTTGAAACCCATTTCGCCCTCCTGTTTGTGGCTGCGCGCTTCTTATTCATTGGCCGCCCCCGGTGCAAGCGCGCGCGAGGGCCGGAATCGTGATAGGCTGGCCTTCGTGTTCAGGGAGGTGACCGCGATGAGTTTCGAACCCTACATCCACTTTCAAGGAAACTGCGAAGAGGCGATGCGTTTCTATGCCGACCTCTTCGGCACCGAGCCCCCCTTCCTCATGCGTTATGGCGACATGCCCGAGGCCAGCGAAGGCATGAGCGATAGCGGCAAGGTGCGGATCATGCATGCGCTGATCAAGCTCGGAGATGGCGCGCTGATGGCCTCGGATTGGCCCGAGGGGCGCGATCGTCCGCAAAGCTCGGTTTCGATCTCGCATGTTTCGGACAGCCGGGAGGCCGCGAAGGCGATCTTCGAGCGGCTGATGGATGGGGCCGAGGAGGTCATGATGCCTTTCGACGACACGTTCTGGGCCGACGGGTTCGGAATGCTGCGTGACCGTTTCGGAACGGCGTGGATGATCAACGGCCCCTCGAAGATGTAGGCGCGGTCCGTCGCCGCAGTATGCGCGGGCCGTCGTGGCATTCGATCACGCGCGCGAGGCATTGATTTTCCCGCCCTCTTCGCGCAAACCGCTTCGGGACCAGCCGGAGGGACGCCATGACTCGCATCGACGCCAAATTCGCCAGCCTCAAGGAAGAGGGCAAGAAAGCCTTCGTCTCTTATATCATGGCGGGCGACCCGGATCTGGAAACCTCGCTCGAGGTGATGAAAGGCCTGCCGGCGGCAGGCGTCGACATCATCGAGCTGGGCGTACCCTTCACCGATCCGATGGCCGACGGTCCGACGATCCAGCTGGCGGGGCAGCGCGCGCTCGACGGCGGGCAAACGCTGCAGAAGACGCTCGACATGGCGGCGGAATTCCGCAAGACCGACGACACCACGCCGATCGTGCTGATGGGCTATTACAACCCGATCTATTCGCGCGGCGTGGATCGCTTCCTCGAAGATGCGAAGGCCGCGGGCATCGACGGGCTGATCGTGGTCGACCTGCCGCCGGAAGAGGATGAGGAGCTTTGCATCCCCGCGCAGGCTGCCGGGATCAACTTCATCCGCCTAGCGACGCCGACGACCGACGACAAGCGCCTGCCCAAGGTTCTGCAGAACACGTCCGGTTTTGTCTATTACGTCTCGGTGACGGGGATTACCGGCTCTCAGGCCGCGCAGGCGACCGAGGTCGGCCCGGAAGTCGCACGGATCAAGGCCAAGACCGATCTGCCGGTGATCGTTGGTTTCGGCATCACGACGCCCGACGCGGCCAAGACCATCGCGGGCGTGGCCGATGGCTGCGTCGTGGGCTCGGCCATCGTGAAAGAGATCGCCGAGGGCAAGCCGGTGGCCGAGGTTCTGGACTTCGTGAAAGGCCTCGCGGGCGGCGCGCACTCGGCGTAAGTCGCCGCGCCGCGACTGGCTCAGGGCTTCATGCGATAGCCAATGCGCAACCAGTACCAGCCGAGTCCCAGAACCACGATCAGCGCCACGCCGATCACCGCCAGACCGTGCCACGGTGACGCATCGGACACACCGAGGAAGCCGAAGCGGGCCATGTCGATCAGGTAGAAGACCGGATTGTAATGGGTCAGGATCTGGAAGGCCGGCGGCAACGCCTTGGCCGAGTAGAAGGTTCCCGACAGGAACGACAGCGGCGTGATGATGAAGTTGGTGATCGCCGCCATCTGGTCGAACTTGTCGGCAAACACCGCCGCCAGAATGCCCAGCCCGCCAAGGAAGGCAGCGCCGAAGACGACTGCGGCCAGCGCCCAGAGCGGATGTGCGACACCCTGCCCCAGCACGACAAACAGCCCGATCCAGATCACGACCGCCACGATCAGCGCGCGCGCTACCGCGCCGGTCAGATACCCCACGAGGATTTCCCACGGCGCAAGCGGCGGCATCAGCGTGTCGACGATATTGCCCTGCACCTTCGCGATCACGATCGAGCTGGACGTATTGGCAAAGGCGTTTTGGATCACCGTCATCATCAGGATGCCCGGCGCAATGAAATGCAGAAAATCGACGCCGAGCACGTCGGCCCGATTGCGCCCGAAGGCCAGCGCGAAGACGGTCAGGAACAGCCCGGCGGTGATCAGCGGCGCCAACACCGTCTGCTGCCAGACCGCGAGAAAGCGGCGAATCTCGCGCCAGCCCAACATCCGCAGGCCCATCCAGTTTACCGCGCCAAAACGGCGCACACCGATCTCGTACATCCTGATACTCCCGTTGTTGACCGCTCCCTACACGCTCGCGGCCCGCAGCTCAACGCAGCGAGCGCACAGCCGGTTTCCCGCTTGCGCACGCGCCCGGACCGCCTCGTAGCCCTTGAAAAGCGGGCCCCGCGATTGTATCTCTGCGCTCTCCCGCTAAAATAGGGATTGAAACTGGAATGGCCTGCAAGACGGACTTGCAGGAAACCAAGGAAGGATGCCCATGTCCTGGACCGATGAACGCGTCGAATTGCTCAAGAAGATGTGGACCGAAGGCCAATCGGCCAGCCAGATCGCGAAAGAGCTGGGCGGTGTGACGCGCAACGCGGTGATCGGCAAGGTGCATCGCCTCGGCCTGTCGAACCGCACCGGCGGCGCAGCAGAGCCCGCGAAACCCGAGCCGAAAGCCAAGCCCGAGAAGGTCGAGGCGAAACCCGAGAAGCCCGCCGCGCAGCCCGCGGCCGAGGCGCCGGACCCCAAACCTGCCGCGAAACCGGCGAGCCCCGCGCCCGCTCAGGCCGCAGCCCCGTCGGCCGCGCCCGCACGCAAGGCGATCATCCCCGCCGGCCAGCCGCTGCCGCCGCAGCCGTCGGCCAACGAGATCGACCCGGCCGCGCTGGCCAAGGTCGGCGAGGTCGAGAAACACGCCAAGAAGCTTGGCCTGATGGAGCTGACCGAGCGCACATGCAAATGGCCGATCGGCGACCCTGCGACCGAGGAATTCTGGTTCTGCGGCCTGCCGAGCCAATCCGGTAAGCCCTATTGCGAGGCCCATGTCGGCGTCGCCTTCCAGCCGATGAGCTCGCGCCGCGACCGTCGCCGCTGAGGCCGCTTCCCCCGAGATATCGAAGGGCGCCCCGCGAGGCGCCCTTTTCTTTTGAACCGGTCACACACGCCGCAATCCCGCCGCCCCAACCGACGCTGCCTCGATGCGAGGGGCTTTTCGGGGCGCCCTGCAAAGGCTATATCGCGCGCCATGAGCACGAACCCTCCGAACCTGCGTCCCGATCTCGCGCCCCGCGCGCGCATCGCGGATGCCCCCCGCCCCGGTCAGCCGCTGATCGGGATGGTCTCGCTTGGCTGTCCGAAAGCGCTGGTCGACAGCGAACGCATCCTGACGCGACTGCGCGCCGAGGGCTACGCGATCTCGCCCGATTACGCGGGCGCGGATGCTGTCATCGTGAACACCTGCGGTTTTCTCGACAGCGCCAAGGCGGAAAGCCTCGAGGCCATTGGCGAGGCGTTGAACGAGAACGGTCGGGTCATCGTAACTGGCTGCCTCGGTGCCGAGCCCGAATATATCACCGGCGCGCACCCGTCCGTGCTCGCAGTGACCGGGCCGCATCAATACGAGCAGGTTCTCGACGCGGTCCATGCGGCCGTGCCGCCCGATCCCGATCCCTTCGTCGACCTCCTGCCCGCCGCGGGCGTGAAGCTGACGCCGCGCCATTACAGCTACCTCAAGATTTCCGAGGGCTGTAACCACAAGTGCAAGTTCTGCATCATCCCTGACATGCGCGGCCGCCTCGTCAGTCGTCCGGCCCATGCGATCGTCCGCGAGGCCGAGAAGCTGGTCGGTGCGGGCGTGCGCGAATTGCTGGTGATCTCGCAGGACACCTCCGCTTACGGCGTCGATATCAAACATGCCGAAGAGCGGGGCCACCGCGCGCATATCACCGATCTCGCCCGCGATCTGGGGTCGCTCGGCGCATGGGTGCGGCTGCATTACGTCTATCCCTACCCGCATGTGCGCAATCTGATCCCGCTGATGGCGGAAGCACAGGAGAACGGTGGCGGCGTGCTGCCTTACCTCGACATCCCGTTCCAGCACGCCCATCCGGGCGTGCTCAAACGGATGGCGCGGCCCGCGGCCTCGGCCAAGACGCTCGATGAGATCGTGGCATGGCGCGCGGCTTGCCCGGATATCACGCTGCGCTCGACCTTCATCGTCGGCTATCCCGGCGAGACCGAAGACGAGTTCCAGTACCTGCTCGACTGGATGGACGAGGCGAAGCTCGATCGCGTCGGCTGCTTCCAATACGAGAATGTCGAGGGCGCGCGCTCGAACAGCCTCCCCGATCATGTGCCCGACGAGGTGAAGCAGGACCGCTGGAACCGCTTCATGGAGAAGGCGCAGGCGATTTCCGAGGCGAAGCTGCAGGCAAAGGTGGGCTCTGTGCAGCAGGTGATCGTGGATGCGGTCGATGCGGAAGGCGCCACTTGCCGCACCAAGGCAGATGCTCCCGAGATCGACGGCAACCTGTTCATCGATGAGGATTTCGAGAATCTCAGCCCCGGTGATATCGTGACGGTCGAGGTCGACGAGGCCTCGGAATACGATCTCTGGGGACGACTCGTTTGATCCGAATTTTCGCCCTGTCCGCCTTGCTTCTCGGCCTGTTCCCGCTCGCGGCGCAGGCTGGCGAGTGCGCCATCGATGCCGCGCAGGGGCGAGAGATCGCGCAGGCAACCTCGCAACAGCGACAGGCGCAGGGCCTCAACGCGCTCGCGATGGACCCTCAATTGACACAGGCAGCCGCGGCACAGGGCTGCGACATGGCCCGGCGCGGCTTCTTTGCCCACACGGGCTCCGACGGGTCGACCCCACTCACGCGCGCGGAGCGCGCGGGTTTTCACGCCTGCCTGATCGCCGAGAATGTTGCGATGGGCCAGCGCGATCCGGGCGAGACCTTCGACGCCTGGATGAAGTCGTCCGGCCATCGCCGCAACATCCTGCTACGCGGCGTGACGCGGATCGGCGTGGCGGTCGTCCCCAAGCGCGACGGCAAGGGCCCGTGGTACGTGATGGTGCTCGCCAAGCCCTGCTGAGGCGCTCAGGTTATCCCTTCGGTGTCGATATGGATGACCTCGCCGCAATGCTTGCAATGGACCGCATCGGCATCGTGCAGTTTCAGCCCGCAGGTCGGGCATTCGTGACGCACCTTCGTTGGCCGGAACAGAACCTGAGCGAGCCGCAGGAACAGCGTCACCCCGAAGATCATGATCGCGACCGAGATCATCCGCCCCCATTCGCCCTTGGGGGTGATGTCGCCGAAGCCCGTCGTCGTCAGCGTGGTGACGGTGAAATAGAGCGCGTCGGCGTAATTTTTGATCTCCGGGTTGATCCGCACCTGCGTCGAATAGATCAGCCCGGTCATGACGAAGAGGAAAACCAGAAGGTTGATCGCCGCGACGATGATCTCTTCGTGGTGCCGGAATAGAGAGAAATCCGCCCGCAGCCGGGCGAGCAATTGGTAGGTGTGCAACAGCCGCAGCGTCCGCAGGATTCGCAGAAAGCCCAACCCCTGCCCCGCGATCGGCGCAAGGAAGGAGCCGATCGCGATCAGGTCCGCCCAGGTCGGCGCGCGGGTCCAGAACCGCACCTTCTCGCCCGAGATCGCGTAACGGGCGAGGAAATCCGCCACGATTACGACGCCGATCACGGCATCGATCGCGCCTATGGTGCTGGAATGCGGAAAGAACGAGGTCACGATGACGAAGACGATCGTCAAGAGGTCGAAAATCAGAAGCCCGTAGCGGAAGACATGCGCCCGGTGGCTCTCGCCCTCGTAATAATGCCTTAGCGTTTCGAGCATGTTCTCTCCCATAGGTCTCGCTCAGGGATACAGGCTTTGACCGCCCTGTCAAAGCGCATGAAAAAGGCGGCCCTGGAGGACCGCCCCTTTCGTCAAGTCAGGCGACGTCAGGTCAGGAAGCCTTCGGCGCGAAGTGCATCGTCGTGGGTTGCGACGAAGCGCCTTGGGTCACGATGAAATGGGCGTCGCCATAGTTGCCGCGCTGCACGTCATGCTGGATGCGCTGAAGCTGGGCAACGGTGTAGTTGTCGGGGTTGAGCCCAAGCTGCGAAGCCATCTGGGTCTTGCCCGGCGTGGTCCTGCCGAGGCCGGGACCGCCCGGTTGCCGGTCCGCGTGGCTGCGGTAGTAGGCCAGCTTGGCAGTATCGCCCTTGCGCGCTGCGTGGAGCATTTTCTGCAACTCTCCCACCGAATATTGCGTGGGATCGACATTGTTGAGACCGGCAAAGGTTTGCAACTCTGCGGCAACTTGCGCTCTGCCCTGATTGGTCGCGTTGACGACCATCGATGACCCTTGGGTTTGCGGCGTCATCGACGGCGCGATGACACCCAGGTCCGAATTATTGTCAGGCCCGTTATAGGTCGTGGCGGCCGAAGCGAGTCCGGCGGAGCCTGCCGTGAGGGCGAGCGCTGCGATAGCGGTAGTCAGAAGATTGCGGGTCATGATGAAATCCTTTCATCAGCAGGTTGATTTTCCGCGGCACCGTCTGGCGCCGATGGCCCCGACTTATGAACCCAATCATCGCACAAAAGGCCGTTTCGGCCCGCTCCCATGTTCACTCAGACACATATACACAGGGAACTCTCGCCCGTTCCAGACGCCGTGAAGTATTTGGAATATATGTGAAAACAAATTTTGTCGAAAGAAAATGGCAGGTTCGCACAAATAGAAACGGCCCCCGCGAGGGAGCCGCTTTCGGTCAGAACACTGCGTCGACCTTACGCGTCACGGCCCATCACGGGCTGCGGCGCCACGTCGACCGGCTGACGGTTGGTGTGGTTGATGACGTATTTCGCCTCGTCGCGATTGCCGTTGCGCAGCGCGTTCTGGATGCGGAACAGCTCGGCGGTGGTGTATTCGGCCGGGTTCAGACCGAGTTGGGCCGCGATCTGGGCCTTGCCGGGGGTCACTTCGCCAACAGCCGAGCCTTTGCTGGCCGACGAGCTTTGCGACATCGAGGGCGCGATGGAGCCGTAGCCGTCACCGCCGGCAGCAGCCAGCGACGTGCTCAGGGCGAGGGCGAGGACGGAAGTCGTGATAAGCGTTTTCATGGTTACTCTCCTATACGAATACGCATGTTGTTCTTCTCACCGAGAGCGAAGCGACAGGGGGGGAAGCGTCTGTGCCCTCGGCGATGACGCTGATCTAGGATCGTTCGCATTCGCAGGAAACTGGCGATTTCAAACACAGTTCTGCGCATCTGCGCACCTTGAAAATTGACAGTTCCGCGACAGAAGCGGCAGGCTCGCCCGTAGGCTCCCGCCACGCCCCCTTTCCCTATCCCGGCTTTCCGCATAGAAGGCGCCCAAACCCCTTATTCCATACGAGGTCGACTATGGCGTCCTATCAATATGTCTATCACATGGATGGTGTCTCGAAGACCTATCCGGGTGGCAAGAAATGCTTCGAAAACATCCGCCTGAATTTCCTTCCCGGCGTGAAGATCGGCGTCGTGGGCGTAAACGGCGCGGGTAAGTCCACGCTGCTGCGCATCATGGCCGGCATCGACAAGGATTTCTCGGGCGAGGCCTGGGCCGCGAAAGGCGCGAAAGTCGGTTACCTTCCGCAGGAGCCCGATCTGGACCCGGCGCTGAACGTGCGCGGCAACGTCATGGAAGGCGTGGCCGCCAAGAAGGCCAAGCTGGAGCGCTTCAACGAGCTGGCAATGAACTACTCGGACGAGACCGCCGAGGAGATGGCCCAGCTGCAGGACGAGATCGACTCGGAGAACCTGTGGGATCTCGACAGCCAGGTCGACGTCGCGATGGAGGCCCTGCGCTGCCCGCCGGACGACGCCGACGTCGAAACCCTCTCGGGCGGTGAGCGCCGCCGGGTCGCGCTGTGCAAGCTGCTGCTCGAAGCGCCCGACATGCTTCTCTTGGACGAACCGACCAACCACCTCGACGCGGAAACCATCGCGTGGCTGCAAAAGCACCTGATCGAATACAAGGGCACGATCCTCTGCGTCACGCACGACCGTTACTTCCTCGACGACATCACCTCGTGGATCCTCGAACTCGAGCGCGGCCGCGGCATCCCCTATGAGGGCAACTACTCCGCATGGCTGGAGCAGAAAGCCAAGCGCCTCGAGCAGGAAGCCCGCGAGGACAAGGCCAAGCAGAAAGTCCTCGAGAAGGAACTTCAGTGGATCCGCGCCGGCGCGAAAGCCCGTCAGGCGAAGTCCAAAGCGCGTATCTCGGCCTATGAAAAGATGGCGGACCAGTCCGAGCGCGAGCGCGTCGGCAAGGCCCAAATCATCATCCCGAACGGCCCGCGTCTGGGCGGCAAGGTGATCGAGGTCGAGGGCATCTCGAAACATTACGGCGACAAGCAACTGATCGAGGACCTGTCCTTCTCGATCCCGCCGGGCGCCATCGTCGGCGTGATCGGCCCGAACGGCGCCGGTAAATCCACGCTGTTCCGCATGATCACCGGTCAGGACAAGCCCGACACCGGCGAGATCACCCTCGGCGAGACCGTCAAGCTCGCCTATGTCGACCAGTCGCGCGACGCGCTGGATGCGAACAAGACCGTCTGGGAGGAAATCTCCGGCGGGGCCGAACTCATCGAACTGGGCGACGCGCAGGTCAACAGCCGTGCCTATTGCGGCGCGTTCAACTTCAAGGGCGGCGACCAGCAGAAGAAGGTGGGTCTCCTCTCGGGCGGTGAGCGCAACCGCGTACACATGGCCAAGCTGCTGAAAGAGGGCGGCAACGTGCTGCTGCTCGACGAACCGACCAACGATCTGGACGTCGAAACCCTGCAGGCGCTGGAAGCCGCGATCGAAGACTTCGCCGGCAACGCGATCATCATCTCGCACGACCGCTTCTTCCTCGACCGCCTCTGCACCCACATCCTCGCCTTCGAGGGCGACGCCCATGTGGAATTCTTCGAGGGCAACTTCGAGGATTACGAAGAAGACAAGATCCGTCGCCTCGGCCCCGATGCGGTCGAGCCGAAGCGGGTGAAGTACAAGAAGTTCAGCCGGTAAGTTCCGACCCACACTTCGAACGAAAAGCGAAAGCGCAGAGCATAACCATGCTCTGCGCTTTTCTCTGTTGCTTAAACGCAGTGTTTCTAGGCCACGGCACCTCGCCCCTCGCGCGCCACCTTCCCCAGTTCCCTATTGCCATCTATAGTGTCTGATAAGGGACAAGACACAAGACAAAGCGGGGATGGGACTTGGCGCATATCATCGTGATGGGCAACGAAAAGGGTGGGTCGGGGAAGTCCACCACCTCGATGCATGTGGCGACCGCCTTGGCGCGGATGGGATGGAAAGTCGGGGCGCTCGATCTCGATCTGCGGCAGCGCAGCTTCGGGCGCTATATCGAGAACCGGCTGGCCTATATGGATCGCGAGGGGCTCGACCTGCCCTGCCCCGATTATCGCGAACTGCCCGAGGTGGACGCCTCGACGCTGGGTCCGGGCGAGAACCCCTATGACCACCGTCTGTCTACCGCCGTGGCCGAGATGGAGCCGTCCTGCGACTTCATCCTGATCGACTGCCCCGGCTCGCATACGCGGCTGTCTCAGGTCGCGCATTCCCTGGCCGATACGCTGGTCACGCCGCTCAATGACAGTTTCATCGATTTCGACCTGCTGGCGCGGATCGATCCGGTGACCTCGAAGGTGATCGGCCCCTCGATCTATTCCGAGATGGTCTGGTCGGCGCGGCAGCTGCGCGCGAAGGCGGGTCTGAAGCCGATCGACTGGATCGTGCTGCGCAACCGCGTGGGCGCCCAGCAGATGCACAACAAGCGCAAGGTGGGCGCGGCGCTCGAACAGCTCTCGAAGCGCATCGGGTTCCGCGTCTCGCCCGGCTTCTCCGAACGGGTGATCTTCCGCGAGCTGTTCCCGCGGGGGCTGACGCTTCTGGACCTGAAGGACCTCGGCGTCGAGAGCCTCAACATCTCCAACGTGGCGGCCCGTCAGGAAGTGCGCGACCTGATGAAGGAGCTGGACCTGCCTGGCGTCGCGGTCGACTTCTGAGGCCCTCTCCCGGCGCGAAAAGCGGAAAAAACAAACGCCCGCTGGGAATGACCCTCGGGCGTTTCGTCACTGGCACTGGTCTTGCACTAAGGCGCGCGGCTCTTACTGAGGCTTCGGCATCTCGGCGAAGGGCGAGACGCGGCTGCGGCGGGGCGCGGGCATCGCGCCAAGGGCCTTCATCCTCACTTCGATACGGTCCTCCCGACGCTTGAAGAAGCTGAAAAGGGCAATCAGGCGGCTCATTCCGTGTCTCCTTTGCATCGACGCCGTTCTGGCGTCACCCTTTCAGATTTCCGCTCAATTGAGGCGCTTACGTGGCGGGCTGTGGATATGTCGGTGGCGTTGTCGGGACGCTTTCACGGCCTGTTACGCGGCGGCAAAGCTGTCGCAATTTGCGACCGGGTCGCGCGCGCGCCGGCGACCGAGCCAGCCAAGCCCCACGAAAAGCCCCAGCCCAGCCAGCATCATCCAGACCGAGGCGGGCAGCGGCACCGTCGCGGGCGTCTCGACCATCATCGCGATCTCGTCCAGCGAGGCGTTCATATAGTAGTAATTCGTCTCGACATCGAACTGGATTCCCAGCGTCGAGCCCACCCCGGCCTGCAGGTAGCTGGTCAGGTCGTAGCTCAGCGCCGTCGCACCCTGTGTCGTCGCATCGCCCGGCTGCGTCGCAAAAATCTGCGAGATCACCGCCCCCGCGTTGTCGATCAGGCTCACGCGGAACTGCTGGTTCGGGTCATCGTAGCCCAACAGGTAATGGTTCACGATCTGATAGGTGAAGTTGAAGCTGGCGCTGATCACCTGATCGGGCACCGCGAAGAATTGCGTCAACGTCGATACACCGTAGCCGGTCTGCTCGTTCATCACGTCGTAATTGCCCGAAATCGGATCGACGCGCCGCGTCGGCCCGCGCGGGTTGAACCGCCCGTTATTGATCTGGAAGTCATCGGCGAAGGCGGTGCTCGATGTGCTCCAGCCCGAGAGGTTACCGGTCTCGAAATCACCGTTCGTGATCAGGTCCACGGTCACCGCCTGCGCGGCGGAACTGTACAGAACGCTCGCCACAAAGAGGGCAAGGGCGCGTTTCACGAAACGGGCAATGGTAATCCGGAACATCGTTACACTCGATCTCAATGGTGCCGATCCGTCCTTTCGAATGCGGCTTCTTTAACTTTCTTTAACCATTGGAATCGGAACCTACTTGGGCCGGTCGGGGGCAATTTCGCGATGCACCGCCACGATGTCTCCATAATCGAAGCGCCGCCCCTGAGGGCGGCGCAATGGGTGGCAGAGATCTGAAGGGGTGCTTACTGTGCCCAGTCCCACGGCACGGTAAACTCGCCCAGCTTATGGGCCAGCGCGTCCTGATCGCAGTCGCCAGTGGTCGCGACATGCGCCACCAGACCGCGTTTCTTGTCCTCTGTGACCGAGATCACATGCGCCTTGATGCCGGCGTTTTCCAGCTCGCCATTGAGCACCCGCATGATCGCCTTCTTGCGTAGGTCGGGCTTGAAGATCTTGCCCACCGCCGTCTTCGGCAACTCGTCCATCACCTCCAGGTATTTGGGGATCGCGGCGCGCTCGTGTATATTCGCTTTCGCGTGCTCCATCAGCTCCTCGTTGGTCACTTCGGCATCCGCCACCAACTCGACATAGGCGCAGGGCAGCTCTCCCGCGAAACTGTCCGGCTGGCCGATCGCGCCCGCGAAAGCGACGGCCGGGTGGCTCAGCAGCGCGTCCTCGATCTCTGCCGGGTCGAGATTGTGCCCGCCCCGGATGATCAGATCCTTCGCGCGGCCCGTGATCCAGAGATAGCCGTCCTCGTCGATGCGGCCCAGATCGCCAGTACGCAGGAAACGCTCCTCGGCGAACAGATCGTGGTTCTTGTCCGGCTCGGTATAGGTCGAGCCCTCGAAGACGCCCGGATTGGCGACGCAGATCTCGCCGACCTCGTCACGTCCGCATTCGTCGAACGTGCCGTTGCGCTTCTTGAGGATGCGCACATGGGTATAGGGCATCGGAATCCCGACGGAGCCCACCTTCTTCATCCCGTCCACCGGATTGACAGACACCAGGCAAGTCGCTTCGGTCAGGCCGTAGCCTTCCGCGATCTCGACCCCGGTCGCCGCCTTGAAGCGGTTGTAAAGTTCGATCGGCAGCGGCGCAGAGCCCGAGAGCGCGGTCCGCAGCGAGGAGATATCGGCATCGACCTTGCGCTGCACCATCGCCGAGACCGCAGTGGGCACGGTGATGAGGAAGGTCACCTGCCAGCGCTCGATCAGCTTCCAGAAATTGTCGAACACCCCCTCCCCACGATAGCCCGCAGGGGTCGGGAAAATGACATGCGCGCCCGAGGCGATGGCCGACATCAGGATCGGATAGGCCGCGAAGACATGGAACAGCGGCAGCGGGCACATCATCACGTCGTCCTGCTTGAACAGGAGCCGACCACCGAGCCAGCCATTGTAGATCATGCCGGAATATTTGTGCTGCGCGACCTTGGGCATGCCGGTGGTGCCGCCAGTGTGGAAATAGGCCGCGACGCGATCCTCGTTGGGGTTGTCAAACATCAGCCTGTCACCGGGCATCTTCGCGGCTTCGCCGTTGAAGCTCATCACCTTCGCGTTGTGCTTCACCTCGGTCTTGGGACGCACGAAGGGCACGATCCAGCTTTTCGGCGGCGAGAGGTAGCGGTTGAGATCGACTTCGAGCACAGCCTCGACATTCGGCGCAAGCCGCACGGCTTCAGCCGCCTTCTGCGCCACGTCCGTCTTCGGGAACGCCTTCAGGGTGACGAGAACCTTCGCCTTGGTTTCGCGCAGGATCGCGCCGATCTGCTCGGGCTCGAGAAGTGGGTTGATCGGGTTCACGATCCCGGCCGTGGCCCCCGCAAGCAGCACCGTCGCGGTCTCCAGCGAATTCGGAAGCAGATAGGCCACCGTGTCGGTCGGCCCGACGCCCAGATGGCGCAGCAGGTTCGCGGCCTGCGTGACCTTGCCGTGCAGTTGCGACCATGTCAGCGTCTCCGCCTTGTCGGTCGGGCCGGACATGATCTGGAATGACAGGGCCGGACGATCGCCATGGGCCTTGGCGGTCTCGCTGAGAAAACCGTAAAGCGTTTCGGGGCGGTTGCGAGCCTCCCAGGGTTTCTCGGCCTCGACCGCATCACGGTCGGCAACTGTCGCGAATTTCTGCATTATTCTCCTCCCGGGGCCGCCGCGATCCTCCACTGACGGGCCACGCGCAGGATGCGGCAAAAGCGCCCGCCACGGCAAGAGTTACGCCGCAGCCAAAACGTCACGTCACGCAAAATCTGACGTGGGGAAACAAGCGTCCGGGTTCAAGGTGGAAAGGCGCGAACGCCTCTCACGCTCCTTCGGTGAATTGCAGCTTCGCCAGTTCCGCATAGAGACCACCCTCGGCCACGAGACTGTCATGCGTGCCCTGCGCGACGATCTTGCCTTCCTCGAAGACGACGATCCGATCGGCCTTTTTCACGGTGGCCAGACGGTGCGCCACGATCACCGTGGTGCGCGTCTTGGCCAACTGATCGACCGCCGCCTGCACTTCGCGTTCCGAGGCTGCATCGAGCGCCGAGGTCGCCTCGTCCAGAAGCAGGATCGGTGCGTCGCGCAGGATCGCGCGAGCAATCGCGATACGCTGCTTCTGCCCGCCCGAAAGCATCACGCCGCGCTCGCCGACATAGGTGTCGAACCCGTCGGGTAGAGCCTCGAGGAAGTCATAGGCATGGGCCGCGCGCGCGGCCTCCTCGACCTCGTGGTCGGTCGCATCCGGACGCCCAAAGCGAATATTGTCGCGCGCCGAAGCCGCGAAGACGACCGGATCCTGCGGCACAAGCGCGATCGCCTGACGGAAATCATGCCGCGCCATGTCGCGCAGGTCGTAGCCGTCGATCATGACTTTGCCGGTTTCGGGATCCCAGAACCGCTGGATCAACTGCACGACGGTCGTCTTGCCCGCGCCCGAGGGCCCGACCAGCGCGACCGTCTCGCCCGGCGCGATGTCGAGATCGACATGGTCGAGCGCGGAGGCCTGCGGCCGCGACGGGTAGTGGAAGCTCACATCCTCAAACCGGATCGCGCCGGTCGCCGGCATCGGCAGCGGCACCGGATGCTCGGGGTCTTTCACCGAGTCCTCGCTTTGCAGCAGCTCCACCAGACGCTCGGTCGCGCCGGCCGCCCGCTGCAATTCGGACCAGATTTCCGACAGCGCCCCGACGGAACCCGCGACCATCACCGCGTAGATCACGAATTGCACCAGTTCGCCCACGCTCATCTCGCCCGCGCGCACGTCGCGCGCGCCGATCCAGAGCACGCCCACGACGCCGGCGAAGACAAGGAAGATCACGATCACGGTCATCACCGCCCGCGTGCCGATCCGTTTCTTGGCGGAGAGGTAGGCTTTCTCGGTGACGTCGGAGAATTTCTCGCGGGTGATCGCCTCATGGGTGAAGGCCTGCACCGTCTGCGCCGCCAAAAGCGACTCCGAGGCCGAGCCCGAGGAATTCGCGATCCAGTCCTGGTTCTCGCGGCCCAGCACCCGCAGGCGGCGGCCCAGAACCACGATCGGGACCACGACCACCGGCACGACCAGCAGCACCAGCCCGGTCAGCTTGGCCGAGGTGAAGAGCAGCATGATCAACCCGCCGATCAGGATCAGCACGTTGCGCAGCGCGACCGAAACGGACGAGCCGATCACCGAGAGGATCAGCGTGGTGTCGGTGGTGATGCGCGAGATGATTTCGCCGGTCAGGATGCGCTCGAAGAAGGCGGGGCTCATCGAGACCACCCGGTCGAACACCGCCTTGCGAATATCGGCCACGACCCGTTCGCCGAAGCGCGTCACGAGGTAGTAGCGCAGCCCCGTCCCGATCGCGAGCAGACCCGCGATTACCAGCGCGGCGAAGAAATACTGATCCAGCAGCGCCGCGCCCTTCTGGAATCCGTCCACCACGCGGCGCACCGCGAGCGGCAGGATCAGCGAGATCGTGGCGGTGGCGATCAGCGCCAAGAGCGCCCCGAAGGCCAGCCCCTTGTAAGGTGCGATGAAGGGGCCGAGCCCCTTGAGCGCGCCGATCTTCTTCGTCTTGGGCCGGTCATCGGCCGGTCCCGTCGGTCTGCGAGCCATGAATTCCCCCTTGCTTGACGACGGGTTTAGGCGGCGGGGGCATTGCGGGCAAGCCTCGATTGGCAAAGCCTGCGGGACGCGCATGCCCGGACGGCCTCACGATAGCTCACATTTTCGCAGGAAGGCTACGGGCGGCCGGACTCGAACCGGCACGGGCAATGCCCAAGGGATTTTAAGTCCCGTGTGTCTACCATTCCACCACGCCCGCAGCGCGCTCTGGCTAGCGCGGGCGCGGCGACTTGGCAAGGCCGCTGGGCGCTCAACGCCCCTCGAATTTCGGCGCGCGCTTCTCGAGGAACGCCGTCACGCCTTCGCGGAAATCGTGACTCTGACCGAGGCTGCCCTGCAGCTCCGCTTCCAGTTCCAGCTGGGTCGACAGATCATTGCTGTAACCTTCGCGCAGCGAGCGCTTCACCGCGCGATAGGCCGCCGTCGGACCATTGGCCAGATGCGCCGCCCGGGTGCGCCAGTGGTGGTCGAAATCGACCTCGGCGATGGCCTCCCAGATCATGCCCCAATCGGCCGCCTGCCGCGCCGTGATCTTGTCGGCAAACAGAGCCATGCCCATTGCGCGGGCAAAGCCCACCTGACGCGGCAGCCAATAGGTGCCGCCCGCATCAGGCATCAGCCCGATCCGCGTGAAGGCCTGAATGAAGCTCGCCGCTTCCGAGGCGATCACCACATCCGCGGCCAGCGCAATATTCGCACCCGCCCCTGCCGCAGGCCCGTTCACCGCGGAGACCACGGGCAGCGGGCTCTCGTAGATCGCTTTGAGCATCGGCTCGTACTCGTCGCGCAGCACCCGCTCCAGATCGAGCCCGGCCGCCGAGACGCCATCGCCCAGATCCTGCCCCGAGCAGAAGGCGCGGCCCGCGCCGGTCAGCACGATCACCCGTGCCTCATCCTCGGCGCGTTTCACCGCCTCGAGGATTTCCGCGCGCATCTGCGCGTTAAGCGCGTTCATCACATCGGGCCGGTTGAGCGTGATCACCGCGACCTGCTCTTCGACCTCGTAACGGATAACCTTGAACACCATCTGGAAAACGCGCCTCCCTCTTTGTCGCGCGCCCACGATAACGCGGGTCACGCGAAGGGAAAGCGGAACGGGGCGTCACACGCGCAACGCCCACACCGATTTATTCAGAAGATCTCGAACAGGCCCGCAGCCCCCTGCCCGCCGCCGATGCACATCGACACGACGCCGTAGCGCGCACCGCGGCGCTTGCCTTCCAGCAGGATATGGCCCGCCATGCGCGCGCCCGACATGCCATAGGGATGGCCGATCGAGATCGCGCCGCCATTGACGTTGAGCTTATCGTCGGGAATGCCCAGCCAGTCGCGGCAATAGAGAAGCTGCGAAGCGAAGGCCTCGTTGATCTCCCACAGGTCAATATCGTCGATGGAGAGCCCCGCACGCTCCAGCAGGCGCGGAATCGCGAAGACCGGACCGATGCCCATCTCGTCAGGCGCACAGCCCGCAACCGCCATGCCCCGGAACGCGCCCAGCGGCGCCAGCCCACGCCGCGCGGCTTCCTCGGCGGACATCACGACGCAGGCAGACGCGCCGTCGGAGAGCTGGCTCGCATTGCCTGCGGTCACGCACTTGTCGGGGCCCAGCACCGGCTTGAGCCCTTGAAGCCCCTCCAGCGTGGTCTGCGGACGGTTGCATTCGTCGCGTTCCAGCCGCACCGACTGCTCCGAGACGTCGCCCGTGGCCTTGTCCTTCACCAGCTTCACCGCCTCGACCGGCACGATCTCGGCATCGAAGCGACCGGCCTCCTGCGCGGCGGCGGTGCGCGTCTGGCTTTGCAGCGCATAGGCATCCTGCGCCTCGCGGGTTACGCCATAGCGTTCGGCCACGACCTCCGCCGTCTCGATCATCGACATGTAATAGGCGTCGGACACACCGGGGCTGCGGTAGCGATAGCCGTTCCAATGCTCGTTCTGCACCAGCGAGATCGAGTCGAGCCCGCCCGCAAGCGCCACGTCCATCTCGCCCGTCATCACGCCATGAGCCGCCGCCGCGATCGCGTTGAGGCCCGAGGCGCATTGCCGGTCCAGCGTGACGCCCGCCACGGAGTCGGCCAGGCCCGACGCCTGCGCGATATGGCGCGCCACGTTGACGCCGGTGGAGCCCTGCGTGAGGGCCGAGCCGAAGATCGCATCGGCGATCTCGCCGCCCTCAAGGCCTGCACGGGAGACGGCCGCGCGCACGGCATGAGCGGCCAGCGCCGGGCCTTCGAGATTGTTGAACGCGCCGCGATAGGCCTTGCCGATGGGCGTGCGGGCGGTGGAGACGATGACAGCGTCGCGCATGGGTATCCTCAGATGGTTTCGAGCCCGCACCAGTCCGCTATGAACAGGGCGGTGCTCTGGGTGATGCGACGGATGCTTTCCAGCTCGACGCGCTCGTTGAAGCCGTGGATCGCCTCGGCGCGCGGCCCGTAGACCAGCGCGGGCGTGTCGGCATAGAGCCCGAAGAAACGGGCATCGGTGGTCGCGGTGATCGCCACGCGGTCGAGATCGCTCTCGTTGACGCTGCGATGCGCCCCTTCGAGAGCACCAATCGCAGCCGTCGCCGTGGCGGAGTGGTCGTCGGAAAGCGCATAACCCTCGGCCATGAAGCCGTGCCAGACGATCTCGGGCAGCGAGTTCTTCAGGAAGGCGTTGGAGCGCGCGGCGTCCATGATGGTCTCGGTGATCTCGGCGCGTGCGGCGGCGATGTCCTGACCCGGATAGATCGCGATGCGCATGTCGAAGATACACCAGGCCGGAACGGAGGACGCCCAGTCGCCGCCCTGGATCTTGCCGATATTGAGGTTGATCGGATGATGGACGTGGGCGAAATCCCCGTGCCGACAACCCGGCGCGTTCCAGCGCTCCTCCAGCCCGTGCAGCGCCTCGATCAGCGGGATTGCGGCCTCGATCGCATTGGCGCCGGTGCCGGCATAGGCCACATGCGTGGGCAGACCCTTCAGGTGCACCTGCGCCCAGACCACGCCGAGCTGCGCGTCGACCAGCTTTTCCTCGAACGGTTCGGGGATCAGCGCGGCGTCGGCGCGGTAACCGCGCTCAAGGCAGGCCAGCGCGCCGTTGCCGGTGCACTCTTCTTCCACGACGGATTGGAAGAACACATCCGCCCCGGGGGCGAAACCCGCCTTGCGCAGCGCATCGAGCGCGAAGAGGTTCGACACCAACCCCGCCTTCATGTCCCCCGCGCCGCGCCCATAGAGCCAGCCATCGGCGACATGCGGCTCGAACGGCGGCGCGTCCCACATGTCCAGAGGCCCCGCAGGCACCACGTCGATATGGCCGTTGAGGATCAGCGAGCGCCCCTTCCGCGATTGGCTGCGATGGGTGCCCACCACATTCACCGCGTCCTCGTAATCGCTCATCACCGGCGAGAAACCCGGCATGTCGCGGATTTTCTCGACGTCGATCTGCCAGCGATCCACCTCGTAGCCGCGCTCATCGAGGGCAGCGGCCATGAAGTCCTGCGCGCTCTGCTCCTGCCCACGGGTGGACGGGTGCGCGGTCAGCTCGGAGAGAAACGCGGTCTCGTCATCGAATGCGGCGTCGACCGCCGAGAGGATGCGGGTTTTAAGCTCGGTATCCATGTCATGCCTCAGAATCTGGGAATGTCGCCTTGCGGCAGCGCAAGGGGCGCGCCGGTCGCCTCGCGGATTTCCGCCTCGGAAATGCCCGCAGCCAGTTCGACCAGCGCGAAGCCTTGATCGGTCACGTCCACCACCGCCAAGTCGGTGTAGATTCGCGCCACCCGTCCCTTCGCGGTGAGCGGCAGAGAGCAGGTCTCGAGCAGCTTCGGATTGCCCTTGCGGTCGCAATGCGTGGTCATCACGACGACACGGCGCGCTTTCTGCGCCAGCTCGATCGCGCCGCCCGCGCCGGGGGAGAACTTGCCCGGGATCTTCCAGTTCGCCAGATCGCCGTTCTGCGCGACCTCGAAGGCACCGAGCAGCGTCAGGTCGAGCCGTCCCGAGCGCACCAGCGCGAAGCTCACTGCACTGTCGAAAAAGGCCGAGCCGGGGATCGTCGAGACATAGGCCCCGCCCGCGTCGATCAGGTTCCGGTCGGCGCGTTCCGGCGACAGCGTGGGCCCGATCCCGGTCAGCCCGTTTTCCGAATGCAGGCAGACGGGGAAGTCGGAAGGCAGGTGGTTGACCACCTTGGTGGGCAAGCCGATGCCAAGGTTCACGACCATGCCGGGCGCAATTTCGCGCGCGGCGCGGGCCACCATGCGAGCTCTAGCGTCTGACAATGCCATACTCCTCGGAAATCGCGTCGAGTTTCACGACGTGGTCGACGAAGGCGCCGGGGCTTTCGACCGCGTCCGGATCGAGCCCGCCCAGCGGTAGCAGCTCTTCGGTCTCCGCGATCACGCGGCTCGCGGCCATCGCCATGAGCGGGTTGAAATTGCGCGCGGTCGCGGCATAGGCGAGATTGCCGAAGCAATCGGCGCGCGCGGCATGGACCAGCGCCACGTCGCCGCGTAGAGCGGACTCGACCAGCATCGGACGACCGTTCATCTCGACGATCTGCTTGCCCTGCGCCAATTCCGTATCGATGCCGATGTCGGTGAGGATGGCACCGAGTCCGGCACCTCCGGCCCGGATACGTTCGGCGAGGATGCCTTGCGCGCAGAACTCGACCTCCATCCGGCCCTCGTTCATCGCCGCGATGGCGTTGGCGTTAAGGCCGAGATGGGTGACGATCAGCTTGCGCACCTGTCCACCCGCGATCAGGTGGTCGATGCCCATGCCCGCCTCGTTGGCATCGTTCTTGACCAGAACAAGGTCGCGCTGCCCCTGACGCGCCAACTCGCGCAGGAGCGCGAAGGGGGTACCGGGCACACCGAAGCCGCCCACCAGCACCGTGGCGCCGTCGGGGATCTGCGCCACCACCTCTTCCATCGCGATGGATTTGTCGGGCAGCTTCATGCGCTGACCTCCTCGACCACCGGCAGGTCGTGATTGGCGGCAAAGGCGTCGAGCGCGTCGGTGAGGATCGCGATGATCTCGTCGATCTGCGCCTCGGTCACGATCAGCGGCGGGCATACGAGGAAATGGTCGCCCTCATAGCCGCTTCGCGTGCGACGCGAATAGATGATGAGGCCGCGCTCATAAGCCAGCTCGACGAGCTCGACATGCGCGTTCCACTCTTTCGGCAGAACCTTCATCGTCTCGCGGTCTGAGACCAGTTCGAACGCCAGCAGCAGGCCCTTGCCGCGCACGTCGCCGATGAAGGGGTAGCGATCCATGAGCGCGGTCAGCCGCGCCTTGAGAACATCGCCCATCCGCGCGGCGTTGCCGATCAGATCCTGCTCTTCCATCTCGTCAAGCACCGCGAGACCCGCCGCGCAGGCCAGAGGGTTGCCCGCATAGGTGAAGCCGTGCAGGAAGCCGCCCGCGTCGAGGAGCGTCTCGACAATGTCGTGACGTGCGACCACGGCACCCAGAGGCGCGTAGCCCGCGCCGAAGCCTTTCGACATCGCGACGATATCGGGGGTGATCCCCCAATGCTCGGCGGCGAGGAACTTGCCGGTGCGGCCTGCCCCGGTCATCACCTCGTCATAGATCAGCAGGATGCCGTATTCTTCGCATATCTCGGCCACGCGGGTATAGTAGCTGTCAGGCGCCACCAGCGCGCCGGTCGAAGCCCCGCCCACCGGCTCCATCAAAAAGGCGAGTACCGTCTCGGGGCCCTCGGCCTCGATCTTCTCGCGCAGCATCTCGGCATATTTGATGCCGCGTTCTTCCTCGGTAAGGTTGTCGCGGTCGAGATAGCAGGTCGGTGCCGGAACCTTCGGCATCTCCGTGAACATCGGCGCGAACTTCCCGGTGAAGATCGGGCTGCCCGTGACGCCGAGCGAGCCCATCGTCGCGCCGTGGTAGGATGGCAGCCGCGAGATCACCTTGTAGCGGCTCTCCTCGCCCTGCGTGACCGCGTATTGCCGTGCGAGCTTGATCGCGGTTTCGACCGCCTCGGAGCCGCCGGACACGAAGAACACCTTGTCGAGCCCTTCCGGCATCCGCGCGGCGACGCGTGCGGCGAGATCCTCGGACGGGTGCGTGCGGAAATGCAGCCGGTAGCCGAAGGTCGAACGGTCCATCTGCGCCTTCATCTTCTCCAGCACGCGCGGGTTGGAATGGCCGATATTCGAGACCATCGCCCCCGAAGAGCCGTCGATATAGCGTTTCCCGTTCTCGTCGTAGTGGTAGATCCCCTCGGAGCGTTCGAGGAAAGGCCGCGGCTGGCGCGACTGATAGAACAGGTGAGACTTTTCAGTCGTCATTTTGCACCTTCGAGATGTTTGCGCAGGAAATTCCGGGTCCGTTCCTGGGTCGGGTTCTTGAAGACCTGCTCGGGCGGCCCCTCCTCGACCACGACGCCCTTGTCCATGAACAGCACGCGGTCGCAGACGGAGGCGGCGAAATCCATCTCGTGGGTGACGATGATCATGGTCATGTGCTCTTGCGCGAGCTTCTTCATGACCAGGTTCACCTCTTCCACCAGCTCGGGATCGAGCGCCGATGTGGCTTCGTCGAACAGCATCAGCTTCGGCCGCATCGCCAGCGCGCGGGCGATCGCCACACGCTGCTTCTGACCGCCCGAAAGCTGCGCCGGGTAATAATCGATCCGCTCCAGCATGCCGACATGATCGAGCTGCTCCTCGGCGAGCTTGTCGGCCTCCTTGTCGGAGATCTTCTTGAGCAGCTTCGGCGCCATCGTGACGTTGTCCCGAACGCTCAGATGCGGGAACAGGTTGAAGTGCTGGAACACCATGCCGATGTCCTGGCGCATCTTGTTTATGTGCTTCTCGTACTGGTTATGCGGCAGGGACTTGTTCACCTGCACCCCGTCGAGCCAGACCTCGCCGCCGGTCAGCGGATCGAGATCGTTGATGGCGCGCAGCAGCGTGGATTTGCCCGAGCCCGAAGGGCCGATGATCGCGACGATCTGGCCGCGCTCCACGTTGAGCGAGATATCCTTGAGCACTTCCAGCGAGCCGTAGGATTTCTGGGCGTGGCGGATCTCGACGAAGGATTGCGTCTCGGTCATGTCGATATCTCCCGGATCAGCGATAGAGGCGGTTGCGGTTCTCGAACCAGCGGATCACCGCCTCCATGCCGAGATTGATGATGTAGTAGAGAACGGCCGCAGCCGCGTAGAACTCGAAGGCGCGGTAGGTCTGGCCGATGGCGCGCTGCGCCGAGAGCGTCAGTTCCGACACCCCGATCACCGAGACCAGCGCCGAGTCTTTCAGAAGCGCGATCATGTTGTTGCCGATCGGCGGCAGCACGTCGCGCACCGCCTGCGGCACCACCACCTTGACGAGCGCTTGCCTGCGCGACAGGCCCAGCGTGCGTGCGGCCTCCATCTGGCCCTTGTCCACCGCGACCATCGCAGTCTGGATCAGTTCGGAATTATAGACCGCGAAGTGGAAGCCGAGGCCGATCACGCCCGCCACGAAGGCCGGAAGGTCGATGCCGATCTGCACCAGCCCGAAATAGATCAGGAAGAGTTGCAGCAGCAGCGGCGTGCCCATGAAAAGCCAGGCGATGAAGCGCACCGGCAGGCGGATGATGGCAGGTGCATAGAGCGCGATCACCGCGAGCAGGATGCCCCCGAAGAAACTCAGCAGCGCCGAGGCGGCGGTGATGGCGATGGTCCACAGGACACCCAGCAAGAGCGTGCCGTAGAAAGGCGGGATGACGGAGAAATCGAGACCCATGGCTCACTCCTTCTCGTGCGGGCGGGAAAGGGGGGCGGATGCGTGGATCATTGGATGCGCACCCTGCGGTCGAGGAAGGCGATGCCCTTGCCCACCGCCGTGATGATGACGAGGTAGAGTATCCCCGCGAGGAAGAACATCTCGAACGGCTTGTAAGTCGAACCGATGTAGCGCTGCGCGGTGTAGGTCAGCTCCACCACCGAGATCGCGGAGACCAGCGCGGTGCCCTTGATCTGAGCGTTGATGTTGACGCCGAGCGGCCGGATCATCAGGCGCAGCGCCTGCGGCAGCGTCACCTTGCGGAAGGCCTGCGCCTTCGACAGGCCCAGCGTGCGCGCGGCCTCGGTCTGCCCGCGGTCCACCGCGACGATGGCGCCCCGCATCGTCTCGGTCATGTAGGCCCCGATATTGACGCCCAGCCCGATCACACCGGCCTGAAACGCATCGAGCTGGATGCCGACCTGCGGGCCGCCGAAATACAGCAGGAACAGCTGGATCAGCGCGGGCGTGCCGCGAAAGAAGCTGACATAGGCGCCGCCTATGAAGCGCAAGAGGAAGAAGCGCGACAGCCGGAACGCTGCGCCAATTGCGCCGCAAATGAGCCCCAGCACGATGGTCAGGACCGACAGTTCGACCGTGATCACGGCGGCTTTCAGGAAGTACGGATAGACCTTGAGGATTAGTTCGATATCCACGGCATTCCCCTCAATGATGATCGCGGCGTGGCAGGATCGGCAGCGCGCGTATCTCGCGCACGAGCGCTGTCGTCTCCTCGATCGCCGCTTCCAGGAACGCCTTGCCGGTCTCGGCATCGGCGACGGTCGGATCGCCCATGGTTCCATCGGGCGAGACCGAGGACCACCAGCGCATCAGCATCGCCTTGCCGCCACCGGCCGCCAAATCGAGATTGAAGAACTTGGTGTCGGGATCGTGCAGGTTCTGGCTTTCGGCCTTGTCGAGATCGACCAGATCGGGATGCAGATGCTTGTACATCGCAGCTTCGAATTCCCCGGCATGGGCGATGCCGCCCACTTCGGATTTGCGCAGGCCCTGAATACGGTCGCTGCACAGGTTCCAATACGATGCCGAGACGCAGATGATGCCGGTGCGGATGACCGTCTTGCGCGCCGCGAGATCGAGGATCGGGTGGTTCGACCCGTGCGAGTTCAGCAGCAGGATCCGGCGGAAGCCGTGATGCGCGAGCGACTCGGTCACATCGCAGACGAAGTTGATCAGCGTCTCCGGCTGGATCCAGATGACACCCGGAAAGTCCTTGTGATGCTCGTTGAAGCCATAGGGGATCGCGGGCATCACGAATACTTCGTCGGGCGCGGCTTCGGCAACGCCATTGGCCACCGCCATCCCCAGAACCGTGTCCGTATCGAGCGGCATATGCGGCCCGTGATCTTCCGTCGCAGAGACATTCAGGATCACCACACGATCCTTGTCCGCGTCGCGGACCTGCTCCCAGGTCAGCTTTCCATATTCGGCGGTCATCCGTTCCGTGTCCTTTCGGGAATCCATCGAAGATTGCGGGAGGCAGGGCAGCCGTCAGAAGACGGGCTGCCCACCATTCCTTGGGACGCGCCGATCAGCGGATGTCAGCGCCGATCCACTTCATCGCGATCTTCTCGTAGGTGCCGTCTTCCATCATGGAATCGAGCGCCTTCTGCATCGCGTCTTTCAACTCGGGATTGCCCTTGCGGATCGCGATGCCAGCACCGATCGCGTCGGTCTTCAGATCGTCGAGGATGCGGTATTTGTAGTCGTTCTTCTTCATCGCGAGGATCGCCGCGATCGAGTCGTTGATGATCGCGTCGACACGACCGTTCTGAAGCTCGAGGATCAGCTCGGGCAGACCCTTGTAGGTCTTCACGTTATAGCCTTGCTGACGCGCCCACTCTTCGTGCGTTTCACCAAGGGTCACACCGACTGTCACGTCCTTCAGATCGGCAACCGACTTGATCGGGCTGTCGGGCAGGACGAAGATCGCGCGTTTCGTCGTGTAATACGGACCGACGAAATCGACGACCTTCTCGCGCTCGGGGGTGATCGACATCGAGCCGACGATGGCGTCGTACTTGTTGGCCAGCAGACCGCCGATGATCCCGTCCCACGCGGTCGTCACGATCTCGGTCTTCAGGCCCATGCGCTTGGCGATCTCCTCACCGATGGCCGGATCGAAGCCCACGACCTCGTTCGAATCGTTGATGAAGTTGAAGGGCGGGTAGGCGCCCGACATGGCGATCCGGATCACGCCCTTTTCCTTGAGGCTTTCGAGCTCGTCAGCCGCGGCGAGGCTGGGCAGCGAAATGCCGGTGGCGGCGAGCGTGCTGGCCCCGAGGAGGGTCTTGAGAACGGTTCTGCGGTTGGTCATGGATCTCTCCTGTTGGTCATGACTGCGGGCGGCCTTGTTTCCGGCGCGTCCCGCCACGGCGAGCGCCCCATCCGGAGCCTCGTTGACGGGAACGCTTGCATGGCGACCGCCATTGCGCAAATAAATAATTGAAATCTTCATTATAGATCTGGGCTATGGTCAAACCCTACGAACAACGTTTCCCCTGGCATCTCGACTGGAACCTATTGCGGACTTTCATGGTCGTGGTGGAGCAGCGGGGCATCTCGCGTGCGGCCTATCTGCTGGGTCTGAAGCAGCCCACGATCTCGGCCGCGCTCAAGCGGCTGGAGGAACGTACCGGCCATGAGCTGATCATCCGAAAACCGAATGAATTCAAGGTCACTAGGGCGGGAAACCTGCTCTATCAGGAATGCGCGCAGATCTTCGGCGCCGTGTCGCAGATCCCCTCCCTGCTGGAGACCGGCGCAGAGGAGTTGCGGGGCCATATCGCGATCACCACGACGTCACATGTCATCTCCGATCACTACGACGCGGTGTTGCATGATTTCGCCACCGAACATCCCAAGGTGACCTTCTCGATGACCGTGGCCGAGAGCGAGGAAGTGGTGAATCGGGTGCAACAGAATCGGGCGAGCCTCGGGATTTGCCTGCTTCACAAGACCCCCGAGAACCTGCGCGCACAGGTGCTCTACCGCGAATATTTCGGCCTGTTCTGCGGCAAGCGGCACCCGCTTTTCGAGCGCGAGAACATCTCGCTCGCGGAGATCGAGGGCGAAACCTCGGTGTCGTTCCAGACCGAGACCGAGGACGGCCCGCTTCACCCCGTCTCACTGCTCCGCGCGCGGGCCAAGCTCGCGCCGAGCTGGCGCGGGGTGTCGTCGAACCTTCACGAGCTGCGTCGAATGATCGTGGCAGGTGTCGGGATCGGTGCGCTGCCGCTGCATGTCGCGCATCGCGATGTCGAGGCCGGGCGGCTGCGCCAGTTGCCGCCCTATGACGGGTTGCCGATGGTGAATATCTACCTGCTCACCAACCCGCAGCGGAAGCAGTCGAGCGCGGAAACCGCATTCCTCGCGGCCTGTGATGCGATGATGGCCGAGAGCGATCTGGAAGAGCGCACCTATTATTGAGCGCGCGTCTCAGAAGGTGGGCGGTGTCGCGGCCGAGACCACCACGCAGCGCGCCTTGGCCACGTTGCGGAAACGGTGCGGCAAGCGGCTGTCGAACAGGTAGGCGTCGCCCGCGCGCAGCAGCTCGGTGGTCTCGCCCACCGTCAGCAGCAACTCGCCCTCGATGACAAACCCGCCCTCCTCGCCCTCGTGGGCATAGGCCTCCGCCCCGGTATCGGCGCCGGGCTCATAGCTCTCGTAAAGCAGCAGAAGGTTGGTCTGCCCCGACTTGCCCGCGCGTTTCAGCGAAAGCGCATCGAGCGCCGCGCCGCCCGAGCGGTAGATCCGGCCAGGGTTGATCTCGGTCAGCTCGGAGTGCCGGAAGACGAACTTGCCTGGCTCGGACGGCGTGTCGCTGTCGAAGAACTCCGCCAGCGTCATTTCGAGGATTTCGAGGATCTTGCGCAGCGAGGTGATCGAGGGAGAGGTCTTGTTGCGCTCGATCAGCGAGACAAGCCCGTTGGTCACGCCCGACCGCTGCGCCAGCTCGCGCTGCGACAATCCCTTGTCCTCGCGGATCGCCCGAAGCCGTCCGCCCACGTCGAATTCGCTCACCGCAAGCCTCCTGTCCTTTGCCTGTTCTAGAGTGCGGGCGGGCGGATTTCCAGCGCGCGCGCCGTCGCCTTACGTTTAACAAACTAAACATTGAACAGCCATTCGTTAAACACTAGCGTCGCATCATTCCGTGATTCTCCAGCACCTCAGGAGTACCCATGTCCAGCAATGCCGACCTCGAAACCCGCCGCGCCGCCGCCCTTGCCCGGGGCGTGGGGGTGCAGACCCAGAACTTCGCCGTCTCCGCCGAGAACGCCACCGTCACCGATGCCGATGGCCGCGAGCTAATCGATTTCGCCGCCGGGATCGCGGTGGTGAACACCGGCCACCGCCACCCGAAAGTCATCGAGGCGGTGAAAGCCCAGCTCGATGCCTTCACCCATACCTGCCATCAGGTGATGCCCTACGAACCCTATGTGCGCCTTGCCGAACGCCTCAACGAGAAGGTGCCGGGGGATTTCGACAAGAAGTCGATCTTCGTCACCACCGGGGCCGAGTCGGTCGAGAACGCGATCAAGATCGCCCGCTCCTATACCGGCCGTAACGCGATCATCGCTTTCGGCGGTGGTTTCCACGGCCGGACCTTCATGACGATGACGCTCACCGGCAAGGTCGCGCCTTACAAGGCGGGCTTCGGTGCGATGATGCCCGACGTGTTCCACGTCCCCTTCCCGAACGCGCTGCATGGCGTGTCGACCGATGACAGCTTCGCTGCGATGGAGAGCCTGTTCAAAACCGATCTCGATCCCACGCGCCTCGCTGCGGTGATCTTTGAGCCGGTGCAGGGCGAAGGCGGCTTCAACCCGGCCCCGCATGATTTCGTCAAACGGCTGCGCACCTTCTGCGACGAGCATGGCATCGTAATGATCGCCGACGAGGTGCAGACCGGCTTCGCGCGTACCGGCACGATGTTCGCGATGGACGCCTATGGCGTGGCCGCGGACATCACGACCATGGCGAAGGGTCTGGGCGGCGGCCTTCCGATCGCGGCGGTGACAGGTCGCGCCGAAATCATGGACGCGGCGAACCCGGGCGGGCTGGGCGGCACCTATGGTGGCAACCCGCTGGGCGTCGCAGCCGGGAACGCGGTGCTCGACGTGATCGAGGAGGAAGACCTCTGCGCCCGCGCCAACGAGCTTGGCTCGCGCCTCAAGCAGCGTCTGGAGGCGATCCGCGCCAACATGCCGGAGATCGCCGAGATCCGTGGCCCCGGCTTCATGGTCGCGGTCGAGCTGATGACGGACGGCAAGCCCGACGCCGCGCTGACCCAGCGCATCCGTGTCGAAGCGCTCAACCGGGGCCTGCTGCTGCTGACCTGCGGCGTCTATGGCAACGTGATCCGTTTCCTCGCGCCGATCACCATCCCCGACGAGCAGATGGCCAAGGCGCTCGACATCCTCGAAGAGGCGATGACCGCCGCGAAGGAGGGCTGACATGCTCAAACTGAACGACCCGAGCCTGCTGGAAACCCGCGCCTATTTGAACGGCGAGTGGATCGAAACGGGCAAGACGTTTGACGTGACCGACCCAGCCACAGGAGAACTGGTGGCCAAGGTCGCCGATCTCGACGTGGACGCCACGCGCGCCGCGATCGAGGCCGCCCATGCCGCGAAACCGGACTGGGCCGCGCTCACCGGCAAGGAGCGCGCGGGCTACCTGCGGCGCTTCCACGACCTGATGATGGAAAATCAGGACGACCTCGCGGCGATCCTGACCGCCGAGATGGGCAAACCGCTCGCCGAGGCCAAGGGGGAGATCGCCTATGGCGCAAGCTTCCTCGAATGGTTCGCCGAAGAGGCCAAGCGCGTCTATGGCGACGTGATCCCCGGCCACCAGCGCGACAAGCGCATTCTCGTGATCCGCCAGCCGGTCGGCGTGGTGGGCTCGATCACGCCGTGGAACTTCCCCAACGCCATGATCGCGCGCAAGCTGGCCCCGGCGCTGGCGGCGGGCTGCACCTTCGTTGGGCGCCCCTCCGAGCTGACGCCGCTTTCGGCCCTCGCGATGGCCGTTCTGGCCGAGCGCGCGGGCATCCCCGCGGGTGTCTTCAACATCATCCCCGGCGTCGATGCGGCGGGCATGGGCGAAGAGCTCTGCGCCAATCCCAAGGTCGCCAAGATTACCTTCACGGGCTCGACCCGCGTGGGCAAGATCCTGATGCGCCAAGGGGCGGAGACGGTGAAGAAGATCAGCCTGGAACTGGGCGGCAACGCGCCATTCCTCGTCTTCGACGACGCCGATCTCGATGCGGCGGTCGATGGCGCGATGATCGCGAAGTTCCGCAATAACGGACAGACCTGCGTCTGCGCGAACCGGATCTACGTGCAGGCCGGCGTCTATGACGCCTTCGCCGAGAAGCTGACCGCGCGGCTTGCGACCCTACGACCGGGCAACGGGTTCGAGCCGGGCGTAACCACCGGGCCGCTCATCAACGCGGACGCGCTCGCCAAAGTCGAGGCGCATATCGCGGACGCGACCGAGAAAGGTGCGCAGGTAGCTGCTGGCGGGCACCGCTCGAACCTAGGGCGCACCTTCTTCGAGCCGACGCTGCTGACCGGCGTGACGCAACAGATGCGGGTCGCGCGCGAGGAGACCTTCGGGCCGCTCGCCCCGCTGATCCGCTTCGAGACCGAGGCCGAGGCGATCGAGATGGCCAACGCGACGGAATTCGGACTGGCGGGCTATTTCTACGCCCGTGACCTCGCCCGCGTCTGGCGTGTGGCCGAAGCGATGGAGACCGGGATCGTCGGCGTGAATACCGGGCTGATCTCGACCGAGGTAGCCCCGTTCGGCGGCATCAAGCAATCCGGTCTGGGTCGCGAAGGCTCGAAATACGGCATCGAAGATTTCACCGAGCTGAAATACATGTGCCTCGGCGGGATCGAGTGACCGCTGCACCTGAGACATCAGGGCGAGAATAGAGAAGCGGCGGGCTTTCCCGCCGCTTCTTTCATTTTAAAACGCGGACTGAAGAGCGCCTGCGCCCGGAGCGCACCGAAGGCGCAGGACGCGCGGCGGCCCGTCCCGACGGGCTGGGGAATTGGTGACCGCGCGCGACGCTCATTTGATGGAGGGGCGTGGCTGGTATAAAGCGCCTGCCGTCCAAGGTCGCGATGCGCCACCCCACGGGCCGCCGCGCGCCCTGCTCCCCTACTCGCCCATCAGCTCCTCAAGGCGCTTGCGCTCTTCATCGGAGAGATCGGGCTGGGCCGGCCCCTCGGACGCCCCGCGGCGCGAGCGGACATAGAAGAACCCGCCAATCAGCGCCACGATCAACGCCGCCGGACCGAGATACCACAGCAGCAGGTTCGCCCCGCGCTTTTCGGGCTCGAACAGCACATACTCGCCATAGCGAGCGGTGATGTAATCGATCACCTGGCTATTCGTGTCGCCCGCCTTGAGCCGCTCGCGCACCAGCAGCCGCAGATCGCGCGATACCTCGGCGTTGGAATCGTCGATATTCTCGCCCTGACAGACCGGGCAGCGCAGCACCTTGGAGATTTCGCGTGCCCGCGCCTCAAGCGCCGGGTCCTTCATGATCTCGTCAGGCTGCACCGCCAGTGCAGGCCCGAGCGAGATCAGCGCCGAGAGAACCAGCGTCACGACAAGAAGGGTTTTCCTGAGCATCGTTCACTCCGCCGGAGAAGCGTGCGCCGAGGTCGCACGCGATTTGCGCGCCCCCGCCGCAACACGGTAACGACGGTCCGACAGGCTCAGAAGCCCGCCCAACGCCATGATGATCGCGCCCGCCCAGATCCAGTCCGCGAAGGGCTTGATATAGGTGCGCACCGCGTAACCGCCCTGATCCTGCGGATCGCCGATCACGAGGTAGATGTCGCGCAGCGGCGTGGTGTGTATCGCGGCCTCGGTCGTGGGCATCCGCTGCACCGGGTAGATGCGCTTCTCGGGATGCATCGTCGCGATCTTCTTGCCGTCCTTCTCGACCAGCATCGTCGCCATCTGCGAGGTATAGTTCGGCCCCTTCTCCTTGTGCACTTCGGTCAGCGTGATCTGGTAGCCGCCGACGGTGAAAGGCTCGTCAATCTTGGCGACACGGATATCCTCGAGCTGGCCGGCGGTCAGCAGGCCGATGCCGATGAAGGTGATGCCAAGGCCGGAATGGGCCGTGGCCTTGCCCCAGTCGGCGCGCGGCAGGCGTTTGAGGCGCCCGAAACTGCGGGCCGAACGCTGCCACAACTCGGTCATGGCGCCGAAGACCAGCCAACTGCCGAGGAACACCGCGACGAGGGCAAGAAGCGAATTGCCGCTCTCGACGGCCCAGGCAAGCCCGCCCAGGGCCAGCGCCAGCACGAAGGCCGGGACCAGAGGTTTCACCACCCGGCCGAGACGCGCGCGTTTCCACGGCATCATCGCGCCGATCGGCAGGATCAGGGCGAGGATCACCATGAAGGGGGTGAAGGCCTGATCGAAGAACGGCGCGCCGACCGAAAGTTTGCGCCCGAAGAACATCTCCGCGACCAGCGGCCAGACCGTGCCAACGAAGACGACGAGGGCTGCGACGGCCAGCAGGATGTTGTTGATCACCAGCGCGGTTTCCCGCGACAGCATCGAGAACACGCCCTTTGCCTGCATCGAACTCGCACGGAACGCATAGAGCGTCAGCGCCCCGCCCACGAAGAGGGCGAGAATGCCGAGGATGAAGATGCCGCGTTGCGGGTCGGAGGCGAAGCTATGCACCGAGGTGATCACGCCCGAACGCACGATGAAGGTGCCGATCAGCGAGAAGCCGAAAGCCATGATCGCCAGAAGGATCGTCCACGATTTCAGCGCTTCGCGCTTCTCGACCACGATGGCCGAGTGCAGCAGCGCGGCGGCCAGAAGCCACGGCATGAACGAGGCGTTCTCCACCGGATCCCAGAACCAGAAGCCGCCCCAGCCAAGCTCGTAATAAGCCCACCAAGAGCCCAGCGCGATGCCGATGGTCAGGAATATCCACGCCGCCAGCGTCCACGGCCGCACCCAGCGCGCCCAGGTCGCGTCCACCCGGCCTTCGATCAGCGCCGCCACCGCGAAGGAGAACGACATCGAGAGGCCGACATAGCCGAGATAGAGGAACGGCGGATGGAAGGCCAAACCCGGATCTTGCAGCAGCGGGTTCATCCCCTCGCCGTTGAAAGGCGGCTCCGCGAGACGCAGGAACGGGTTGGAGGTGAAGATGATGAAGCCGAGGAACGCGACGCCAATCCACGCCTGAACGCTCAGCACACGCGCCCGCAGCCGCGGTGGCAGAGCGCCACCGAACACGGCCGCCGCCGCCCCGAAGAGCGACAGGATCAACACCCAGAGGAGCATCGAGCCCTCGTGGTTCCCCCAAACGCCGGTGATCTTGTAGAGCATTGGCTTGTCGGTATGGGAATTCGCCCAGACCAGCTTCAGCGAGAAGTCCGACACGACAAACGCATGGGTCAGCGCCGCAAAGCTCACCGCGATGAGCAAAAACTGCGCCGTCGCTGCGGGTTCGCCCACCGCCATCCAGCCGCGCCAGCCTTTCTGTGCGCCGACGATTGGCACGATGGCCTGCACGATGGCCACCGCAAAGGCGAGAATCAGGGCAAAATGCCCGAGTTCGTTGATCATGGGACTCCTCCTGTCGCGGGGCGAGAGCATAGAGATATACGGCCTTCGGGCCAAGGAGGATGCGCGCCGATGTCGCAACTTTCCCACGCGAGATCACGGGGCCGTGAATGGCGCACCCCATCCCCAAGGTCTAAGCAAGGCGCGTGAGAGCAAGAGGGAAGCTAAATATGCGTGCGATCGTGATCGGGCCGCTGCTGGCCTTGGGGCTGGTGACGGGATGCCAGTCGGAGCCGGGCGACCCTCTTGAGGCGATCGCACCGAACGCGATCTGGGAAGTGGTGTCGATTGACGGCAAACCGATCCCCAATGGCGTGGAGGTCACCCTCACCCACCCCGAAAAGGGTTTGGTGGCAGGCAAGGCCGGCTGCAATCACTACAACGGCCGGATCTCGGAGAAGGACGGCCGAGTGCGAGTCGGTGAACTGGCGGGCACGCGGATGATGTGCCCCGAGCCCGCAATGGGTGTCGAGAAGGCCTTCCACTCGGCCATGGCCCGCGTCGATACGGTGAAACTGTCGCAGGACCGGCTGGAGCTGATCGCGCAGGGCGAGACGGTGATCGAAGCCACGCAATAAGCGCCTTGACCGAGGGCCCTGCGCGTGGCCCTCTCGGGCGATGTTCCCGATCCGCGATCACAATCCTTCGTACAATACCCCGTGGGTCACATGGGCCCTGATCGCGATCAATATCGTGGTTTATGTCATGACCGCGCCATGGGGCGGCGATCTGCGGGAACTCTGGCTCGACAACGCGCTCTGGCCTGCCGCCGTGACCCATGGCGTCGCGTGGCACGGGCTTTTCACCCATATGTTCCTGCATGCCGGTATCCTGCATCTGGCGGGCAACATGCTGTTCCTCTGGGTCTTCGGCGACAACCTCGAAGATCGGATGGGCCGCATCGCCTTCCTGCTGTTCTACTTCGCCTGCGGGTTGGCCGCCGCCTTCGCGCAGATCGCAGCGAACCCCGATGCGACCGTGCCGATGGTGGGCGCCTCGGGCGCGATCGCAGGCGTGATGGGAGGCTATCTGCTGCTCTATCCGAAGGCGCGGATCGACGTGCTGTTCTACTTCCTCGTCTTCTTCAAGATCTGGGCCACGCCCGCTTGGCTGGTTCTGGGTCTCTGGTTCACGCTGCAACTGTTCAACGAGCTGACCTCGAGCGCCTCGGGCGGGGTGGCTCACATGGCCCATATCGGCGGCTTCGTGGCGGGCGTGCTTCTGACCCTGCCGCTATGGCTCCGGCTCGGCGGGCCGCTCTTCTGGCGGCTCACCCATGGCCACCCGCCCTTCCCAGAGGCGCGCGAGAGCCAGACCAATATTCCCACAGTCACACGGAGACGCTGATGTTGCCCGAAATCCAGTCGCCCCACCGCCTGATCTGCCATTGCGGCGCGGTGGAGATGGAAGTGACGCTTTCCGACGGGCTCAACACCAAGCGGCGCTGCGATTGCTCTTTCTGCCGTCGGCGCGGGGCGGTGGCGGTTTCGGCCCCGCTCTCGGGCATCCGCATCTTAACGGGCGAGGACAACCTGACGCTCTATCAATTCGGCACGATGACCGCGAAGCATTACTTCTGCAAAACCTGCGGCATCTACACCCATCACCAGCGCCGCTCGAACCCGAACCAATACGGCGTGAATGCCGCCTGTCTGGAAGGGGTGAACCCGCGCGATCTGGGCCCGGTGCCGTGGAACGACGGCGTCAATCACCCGACCGATCGCGCCGACTGATCCCCTCGGATGAACGCGGCCGCGCGCTCGGCGATCATGATCGTCGGCGCGTTGGTATTGCCCGAAATGAGATGCGGCATCACCGAGGCATCGACAACGCGCAGCCCGTCGATCCCACGCACCCGCAGCTCAGGATCGACCACCGACATGTCGCCCTGCCCCATCGCGCATGTGCCGACCGGGTGGTAGATCGTATCTGCCCGCGCCCGGATATCGGCCATCAGCCCTTCATCCGTTCCGTCATGCGGATAGAACCTGCGCCCCCGCCACGGACGAAGCGGCTCCGCCTCGGCGATCTGGTCCAATAGCCGTGCGCCCTTCAGCAGTAGCTCTGCGTCGCGCGGATCGGAGAGATATTCGGGGTCGATCAAGGGCGCCGCGCGCGGATCGCTCGAGGCCAGCCGCAGCGTGCCGCGCGACTGAGGCCGCAGCGGGCAGATATGAGCCGACCAGCCATCGGCCAGATGCGGCTTGCGCATGTGCTGATCGACGATACCGACGACGAAATGGATCTGCAGATCGGGACGGGTGAGCCTCGGGTCGCTTCGCAGGAAGGCCCCGCCCTCGGCCATGGGTGAGGCGAACAGCCCCTCGCCATGCTTGCGCCACGCGCCCGCCGCTCGCGCCAGCCGCAGCAGTCCGCGCGGGTTGAGGCCTACGACATCGCGCCGGGGCGACGTGTAGCTGATTACGTAATCCAGATGATCCTGAAGGTTTGTCCCCACGCCCGGCAGATCGAGACGCGGCACGATCCCGACCTCACGCAGATGATCCTCAGGCCCGATCCCGGACAGCATCAGCAGCTGTGGCGAGCCGAACGCCCCCGCCGATACGATCACCTCGCGCACCGCCTCGATCTTCATCCGCTTGCGGCCTTGCCGGACGATTGCCCCCGTCGCACGGCCCTCCGCAATCTCGATCTTCTCAGCGCGCGCACGTGTCAGCACGGTCAGGTTCGGCCGATCCATCACCGGATGCAGATAGGCCGCCGCCGCCGAACAGCGTTCGCCCTTGCGCGGACCGTCCCAGAACTGCGTGACCTGATAAAGCCCCGCCCCCTCCTGTCGCGGCCCGTTGAAATCCTCGTTCGGCGGGCATTGCACCGCGCCGCACGCCTCGATGAAAGCGCGGCTGATCGCCCGGGGCCGCCGCTGATCGCCGACCTGCAATGGCCCCGCCGTACCATGCGAGTCCGACGCCCCGCGCGCATTCCGCTCGGAGGCGAGGAACCATGGCTTCACGGTTTCCCAGTCCCAGCCCTCGGCGCCCGCCTCGGCCCAACCGTCGTAATCCTCGGGCTGGCCGCGCGCATAGAGCATCGCGTTGATCGCCGACGACCCGCCAAGCCCCCGGCCCCGCGGCTGGAACCCGCGCCGCCCGTTGAGCCCCGGTTGCGGCGTGGTGCGCAGCGCCCAGTTGTGGATCGGCGGTCGCCCCGCCACCATCGTGGCGACAAGCGCAGGCGCACGCACGAAGATGTCGCGCGCCTCGCGCCCTGCCTCGACGAGACAGACGGTCACCGCGGCGTCCTCCGACAGCCGCGCCGCCAGCACAGCGCCTGCCGAGCCGCCGCCCAGAATGAGATAATCGAACCGCAAGGGCTCCTCCTTCCCTCGTTCGCGAAAAGCCTAACGGGTTTCGGAAGATAAGGAAGCGTGACGCTAGGTCGGAGCGTTGAGGGGCGCGTTCGAGCCTCGGGTGACTTCGACTGGAATTGATTGCCCGGATCAGCCGCGTCAGCGGCCAAGGCAGCGCCCGACCGCCCCCTCGGGCGGGCGCTTTTATGACGGCAGCGCGCGGTTCGAGGTCGCCCGGATGTGACGGGGATAAAGTGCCAACCTCCGAGGGCAATGTGCCCACCCGGCGGTCGGGCCCCGCCCTCCGCTGCACGCAAAAGAAAACGCCCGGTCTCTCCGACCGGGCGCTCCAAACTTTCTCGAGGACAACCTTAGCTGCGCAGCGTGCCGCCGGTGGCCTTGCTCACCTTCTCGACGATCTTCTTGCTCACCGCGTCGATCTCGGCATCGGTCAGCGTCTTGTCGGCGGGCTGCATCCGCACCGTCAGCGCGATCGACTTCTTGCCCGCGCCCATCTGTTCCTCGGCCTTGGCGCCGGTGAACTGGTCGAAGACATTCACGCTCTCGATCAGCTTCTTGTCGGCGCCCATCGCCGCGTTCACCGCCGTCAGCGCCTCGACATCCGCATCCACGACGAAGGCGAAATCGCGCTCGACCGCCTGCAGATCGGAAATCTGCAGCGCGGGCCGCGTCGCGCCCTTTTTCTTCGGGAAGGGGATGTTCGCCAGACGGATCGTGAAGGCGACCGCCGGGCCTTTCACGCCCAGCTCGCGCAGCACCTTGGGATGCACCTCGCCAAAGGTCGCCAGCAGGTTCGGCCCGAGCGCCACATTGCCTGCGCGGCCCGGATGCCACCACGCATCGAGCTTGCGGTTGATCTGCGCGCGGGCCGGCGCGCCGACCGCGGCCAGCACGGCCTCGGCATCGGCCTTCGCATCATAGAGGTCCACCGGACGGCGCGAGCCGAAGGGATCGCGCGGCGCGGAGTGACCGACCAGAAGCCCCGTCGCCTGCAGAACCTGCTCGCCCGGCTCGCCGCCGTTGAACGCAGGGCCGACCTCGAACAAGGCCAGATCGGCGATGCCGCGCGCCTGATTGCGGGCAGCCGCCTGCAGCAGACCCGGCAGCAGGTCGGGACGCATATGCGTCATCTCCGAGCTGATCGGGTTCTCCAGCTTGGTCGCATCCGCGCCACCGCCGAACAGCTTGGCGGAGGCCTCGTCGATGAAGCTGTAGGTCACGCACTCATTGTACCCCAAAGCCGCCGTGGTGCGCCGCGCCATCCGCTCGCGCTGCTGCATCGGGGTGAGGATCGCGCCGGGCACGCCGGTCGTCTCGCGGCCCATCGGCTTGCCTTCGAGCTTGGTCAGCGAAGCGATCCGCGCCACTTCCTCGACCAGATCGGCCGAGCCCAGCACGTCCGGACGCCAAGTCGGCGGCGTCGCCATGTCGCCCTGCAGCGTGAAGCCCAGAGCTTCCAGCGTTTCGCGCTGCGTGGCCTCGGGAATGTCCATGCCGACGAGCGAAATCACCCGCGCCGGGTCCAGCTTGTAAGCGCGGCTGACATCCGGCACCGCGCCGTCCATCACCAGCTCCGACACTTCGCCACCGCACAGATCGACCACCATCTTCGCCGCCAGATCGAGCCCCGGCAGCGTGAAGGCCGGATCGACGCCGCGCTCGAACCGATACCGCGCATCCGAGTTGATCTTCAGCGCACGGCCCGTGGCGGCGATGGTGATCGGGTCCCAATAGGCGCTCTCGAGGAACACATCGACCGTGTCCTCATCCGCGCCGGACTCCTCGCCCCCCATGATCCCGGCAAGGCTCTCGACGCCCTTGTCGTCGCAGATCACCATATCGCCTGCGCGCACGGTGTAGGTTTTCTCGTCGAGCGCGAGGAATTCCTCGCCGCCCTCGGCCGGCTTGATGACCAGATTGCCCGCCACCTTCTTCATGTCGAAGACGTGGAGCGGCCGATTCAGGTCATAGGTGAAGTAGTTGGTGATATCGACCAGCGTCGAGATCGGACGCAAACCGATCGCGCGCAGTCGCTTTTGCAGCCAGTCGGGCGACGGCCCGTTCTTCACACCGCGGATCACGCGACCAGCAAACAGCGGGCAGCCCTTGTCCTTCAGCGCCGGGTCGATCGTCACCGAGATCGGCGCATCGAACGCAACCTCGACCTTCGGCACGTCGAGCGGCTTGAGCTTGCCCAGCCCCCGCGCCGCCAGATCGCGCGCAATACCGCGCACGCCAAGCGCATCGGGGCGGTTGGGCGTGATCGCGATCTCGATCACCGGATCGACCGCCTCGGGACGGTTCTGAGCCAGCCAGTCGGTGAACTTCTGGCCCACCTCGCCCGACGGCAGTTCGATGATGCCGCTATGCTCGTCCGACAGTTCCAACTCGCGTTCGGAGGCCATCATGCCGTGGCTTTCCACACCGCGGATATTGCCCACCGACAGCGTCACGTCGATGCCGGGCACGTAATCGCCAGGCTTGGCCAGCACGACCGTGATCCCGGCCCGCGCATTCGGCGCACCACAGACGATCTGCTTCACCCCCTCGTTGGTCTCGACCATGCAGACCCGGAGACGATCGGCGTCGGGGTGCTGCTCGGCGGATTGCACCTTGGCCAGCGTGAAGGTCTCGAGCTTCGCCGCCGGATCGACGACCTCCTCGACTTCGAGACCCAGATCGGTGAGCGCCTCGGCGATCTGATCGACGGTGGCCTCGGTCTCGAGATGATCCTTGAGCCAGGACAGGGTGAATTTCATCGGACTTCCCTCAGGATTTTCTGCGCAGAGCGAGGTCCTTGTAATCCCCCATCTCAAGGAGTTTCAACTCCCGCCAGAGCCGGATCGAGGGTTTTGCCGCGAAAAGGATGGACCCGATCAGGAACAACCACGTCCCCGGGACCATCAGGCTGTCGTAGAAGAAGAAGATCGACCCCACGACGAAACAGAAGGCCGCGCCGAAATCCACGACCGTATAGGCGATCTCGGTGATGGCGACGAAACGGCGCTGCTCGGGGGTCTGTTCATGCTTCGGGGTGTCGAAGAGGCGTTTGTTCTGTGACATTGGAGGCTCCTTGATAGTCCTCTATCAAGCGAAACCGCTCGCAGACCAGTTCCATCTCGAGGTTAAAACCTCCGTTACGCTCGAAATAGGCCTGATGATCGCGCCGCCAGCCGATCAGCGTCTCGTTCTCCCCCTCGGCCAGCGCGAAGTCTTCATCCACATCGCAAAACCGCCGGATCGTGACCTCGATGGTCTCGATCATCACCGCCGGTTTGCCGTCCCAATCGAGCGCGATATCGCGGCGACCGACCACCGGCATATCCTCGCCCCCTTCGGTGAAGTAAGTGAGCGCACCGCAGGTGGCGGTCTTCTTGCCTTGGCGGATCAGGGCGAGGAGCTGGTCGCAGAGCGCGCGGCTGTCGCCGAAGGTGAAGGTGATGGGGGTGGGCATGGGGGCTTCCTTTTGGGGTTGGGGAAGCAGAAAGCGAAAATCACTTTAGCACTAGCGAAACTGGATCAGGCCACTTCTCAATTATCGCTTTCAAATGGCGAATGCTCAACTTTCATTTCGCGCCCATGAACCTCACTCGCAAAGGACGTTTCTAGTTTCGTTTGCATGGCGTCGTAGGCCTGTCGCGTTTGTTGCCAGTACTTAGCTGATATTTCGCGCAATTCAGCACCGCCTAAGATGCCAGTTCCAATTTCCTTTTCAGCGAATTTCATGAATCCGCTCAAGAAATCCAGCGTAAAGCGCTGCATTTCCATCGCAGCGTCGATCGTCTTCTGCTCTTCAGAAACGAGAAAAACCCTGCTCACTATTACATTTACTTCAAACAGGATATCGCCGGCCCAATTCTCAGCTGCATCCAACTGAGAAGCACCATCTGCTAGACGTGGCCCTCGAGCGAGCGACCCCCGCAGTTCCACAAGCTCTGAGACGGTTTGAAAGTAGAACTCTCTCAGCTCGCGGTGCCGTTCGTTTTTCCGATCCTGAGCCTTCTGCCAAGGATATGCCACAAAACCAATTATGAGAGCTGCGGTTGCACCGATGATACCCGTGGCTGCCGTAGGCAGGCAGATAACGCCTCCGATGCATATGAGCGTTAGGAGACCCGCAACGGGCCAATTAAGGCCTCGGTGCGCATCACGCCATTTCACCGGCTCAACCCACCAGCCACCGTCGGCAGATCCAGCGCGCTGAACCCGTAATGCTTCAGCCAGCGCAGGTCGCTCTCGAAGAACGCCCGCAGGTCGGGGATGCCGTATTTCAGCATCGCGAGGCGGTCGATCCCGATGCCGAAGGCGAAGCCCTGCCATTCGCTCGGGTCGATCCCGGCGGATTCGAGCACTTTCGGATGCACCATCCCCGAGCCGAGGATCTCCATCCAGTCGTCGCCCTCACCAATCTTGAGCGAACCGCCCTCCCACGAGCAGCGGATATCGACCTCGGCCGAGGGCTCCGTGAAGGGGAAATGCGAGGCGCGGAAACGCAGCTCGACGCCGTCCACCTCGAAGAAGGCCTTGCAGAACTCTTCCAGCACCCATTTCAGGTTTGCCATCGAGATGTCTTTGCCGATCGCCAGACCTTCGACCTGATGGAACATCGGCGTGTGGGTCTGGTCCATGTCCATACGGTAGACACGGCCCGGCGCGATCACGCGGATCGGCGCGCCCTGCTCCAGCATCGCTCGGATCTGCACCGGCGAGGTATGGGTGCGCAGCACATGCGGCGGGCGGTCGTCGCCCTCGTCGCGATGCATGAAGAACGTGTCATGCTCCTGCCGCGCAGGGTGTTCGGGCGCGATGTTGAGCGCGTCGAAATTGTGCCAGTCGTCTTCGATCTGCGGACCTTCGGCGACCGCAAAGCCCATATCGGCGAAGATCGCGGTGACCTCGTCCATCACCTGAGAGACCGGGTGAATCGTGCCCTGCCGCCGCGGACGGCCCGGCAGCGTCACATCGAGCCATTCCTCGCGCAGCCGCGCATCGAGCGCCGCATCCGCCAGCGCCGCCTTCTTCGCGCGCAGCGCCGCGTCGATCTCGTCTTTCAGCACGTTGAGCGCCTTGCCCGTGGTCTGGCGCTCCTCCGGGGTCATCTTGCCCAGCTCACGCATCTTCAGGCTGATCTCGCCCTTCTTGCCCAAGGCGGCCAGACGGATCTCTTCCAGCGCGGCCTCGTCGGTCACATCGGCCACGGCGTTCAGGTATTTATCGCGAAGCTCTTGCATATCATTCCCCGGGAATTTGCCTCGGAGACGGGTTAGCCGCGCCGGCGCGCCTTTGCAACCTCGCGCTTGCAGGCAAAGGGCGGATGGGGGCGCTGCCCCCTCTGGCTTCGCCATTCACCCCCGGGATATTTCCATCAAGAGGAAGGTTAGCGGTTCATTAACTGGAATCGCGTTCACTCGGAGATGCGGTACAGGCGGGGACGCCGATGACCGCTCAAGGGGAAGCGCCCGGCCTGCCGCCCGATGATGGGTCCGAGCCGGGCGTTTTTCTTCCTCTTGATCCAAATATCCCGGGGGGCTCCGAAGGAGCGGGGGGCAGAGCCCCTCCCCGACCGGTCATCCACTCGAAACGAAAAAGGCCGCCCCAAACGGAGCGGCCCTTCCCGAATTCTATCGTCAGCCGATTACGCGGCGGCGGCGGCTTTCGCCTGCTCGACGATCGCGCCGAAAGCTTCCGGCTCGTGCACGGCGAGATCGGCGAGAACCTTGCGGTCCACTTCGATCCCGGCCTTGCTCAGGCCGAAGATGAACTTCGAGTAGCTCAGATCGGCATCGACGGCGCGCACGGCGGCGTTGATACGCTGGATCCAAAGCGCGCGGAAATTGCGCTTACGGGCTTTACGGTCGCGGGTCGCGTATTGGTTCGCCTTGTCGACCGCCTGGGTCGCAGTGCGGAAGTTGCGCGAGCGCGAGGAATAGTAACCTTTCGCCTTCTTGAGCACTTTCTTGTGCGCGGCGTGGGTGACCTTACCGGATTTGACGCGTGCCATTGTTCAAGTCTCCCGAATTCAGCGGTTGTAGGGCATGTATTTCTTGACGATCTTCGTATCCGGCTCGCTGAGCACCATGGTGCCCGAGGTTTCGCGGATGAATTTCGTCGAGCGTTTGATCATGCCGTGACGCTTGCCGGCCGGACCGACCTTGACCTTGCCGGTCGCGGTGAACTTGAACCGCTTCTTGGCAGCGGATTTCGTCTTCATCTTGGGCATTTACAGCTCCTTTGCAGGGTGTGGAAGCGCGACTCGGCATGCCACATAGGCCGGCCGCGCGGGTTCAGAGAGGGCCTGTTAGACGCCGCAGGGCGGTTTGGCAAGGAAAAAATCCGGATCCGCCGAAGGCACCGGGGACCGTGTTAGCGATTGACCACGCGGGCCAATGTGCGCGCCACCGCTTCGGGCACCATCCTGAGCGTGTAGCCACCCGGACGGGCGTAGAAGGCGACCACGATCAGCACGGCCGCCACCACGATTCCGACGGTGGCCGCCCGCGGGGGGCGGCCATCGGAGAAGGCGGAGATCGCGGCCGGGATCGCGAAGATCGCGATCGCCAGCCCGATCGTCAGCAGGAGATCGGTATCGATCGAAGAAAGATCCATCGCCTGTGCCCTTGTCACCACCCCTTTCGGGAAAGGTTACTCAGGGTCGGTGCGGTAAATCAATCGCTCATCACAGGGCGCGACGCGCAGGATGTTCGTGGTGCCCTGCACGTTGAAGGGCACACCGGCGGTGACCACGATCTGCTGGGTCTCGTCGGCGAAGCCGAAATCGCGCGCGGCACGGGCCGCGTTGACCACGGCCTGCTTGAACCGCTCCAGCTCGCCACACGGCACGGCATGCACGCCCCAAGTCAGCGAGACCCGGCGCAGCGTCGCCTCGATCGGCGACAGCGCGATGATCGGCACACGCGGACGCTCCCGCGCGATCAGCCCGACGGTCTGGCCCGATTGCGTGTAGGCGCAGATCGCGGCGATATCCGTGGTTTCCGCGATCTCGCGGGCGGCGGCCACGATCCCGTCCGCGACGGTCTGGCGGGCCGCATGGCGCGACGCTTCGATAACCTCGCGATAGGTCGGGTCCTTCTCGACCGAGATCGCGACGTTGTTCATCGTCTCGACCGCTTCGACCGGGTAGTTGCCTGCAGCGGATTCCGCGCTGAGCATCACAGCATCCGCGCCCTCGTAGATCGCGGTCGCGACGTCAGAGACCTCCGCGCGGGTCGGCATCGGGCTCTCGATCATCGATTCCAGCATCTGCGTCGCCACGATCACCGGCTTCGCCCAGGTGCGACACTTGCGGATCAGCTGCTTCTGGATCGGCGGAACGGCCTGCACCGGAAGCTCCACGCCCAGATCGCCGCGCGCCACCATGATCCCGTCGGAGACCTTGAGGATATCGTCGAAGCAGCGGACCGCCGAAGGCTTCTCGATCTTCGACAGGATCGCCGCACGGCCCTTGGCCAGTTCGCGCGCTTCTTGCACGTCCTCGGGACGCTGCACGAAGCTGAGCGCGAGCCAGTCGACACCCATCTCGCAAGCGAATTCCAGATCCTTGCGATCCTTCTCCGAGAGCGCGGCCAGCGGCAGCACCACGTCGGGGACGTTCACGCCCTTGCGGTCCGAAATCGTACCGCCCACGGTGACGGTGCAATTGGCGAAATCATCGCCGCATTCGTCGACCACGAGGCGGATCTTGCCGTCATTCACCAGCAGTTCCGAGCCCGGCTCGAGCGCCTGGAAAATCTCGGGGTGCGGGAGGCAAACGCGGTGCGTCGCGCCAGGCGTCTCGTCGAGATCGAAGCGGAACTTGTCGCCGTCCTCTAGCTCGGCGCCATGCGCGGCGAAAGTGCCGACGCGCAGTTTCGGGCCCTGCAGATCCGCGAGGATCGCGATCGGGCGGCCGAACTCTGCTTCGAGTTGGCGGATGATGGCGTGGCGGGCGCGATGTTCCTCGTGGCTGCCGTGGCTCATGTTCAGGCGGAACACGTCCGCGCCTGCAACGAACAGAGCTTTGATGCTGTCATAATCCGACGAAGAAGGGCCCAGCGTAGCCACGATCTTCACGTTGCGAAGGCGTCTCATGCGTCCTCGTTTTCCGTTCAAATTGATGTCATTTCGTGGGCCAAGTAAGCGTATGGCGCAATTTGCCCCGGGCCGCAACTGGCGTGGCGCAATCTTTCCCGTTATCTGAGCCATATCGAGCAAGCGTGAAGAGAAGATGAACGAAAAACAGCCCTATTCGATCACGGGAGAGGCACGCACTGGACGCTGGCTGGTCACGTGCGATCATGCGCGCAACACCGTGCCCGGCTGGGTGGGCGGTGGCGACCTGGGCATCGACGCCGAGGATATGGCGCGACACATAGCCTATGACGTCGGCGCGCTGGGGCTGTCGGAGGCACTGGCGGAGCGGCTCGACTCGCCGATGATTGCCAGCGATTTCTCGCGGCTGGTGATCGACCCGAACCGCGGCGAAGACGACCCCACGCTGGTGATGAAGCTTTATGACGGCACGATCGTCCCCGCGAACCGTCATGCCGACGCGGCGGAGGTCGAGCGGCGACTGGACCGGCTCTACCGTCCTTATCATGCGGAATATGCCCGGCTCGCGGCGCGGCGCGAGGATACGGTGATCTGTGCCGTCCACTCCTTCACCCCTCGCCTGCGCGGGCGCCCGCCCCGGCCGTGGGATGTCGGCATCCTGCACGCTCCGGCCGATCCGCGCCTCGCCTATGAGATGATCGCGGCCCTCGAGGCCGAGGGTGATCTCTGCGTGGGCGACAACCAGCCCTATCTTGGGCATCTGGAGGGTGACTCGATCGACCGTCACGCGCTGGCGCATCGCCGCCCGAACGTTTTGATCGAGCTGCGCAACGACCTGATCGCGACGCCGGAGCAGCAGGCGGCGTGGGCGGACCGCCTTGCGCCGATTCTGACCCGTGTTCTGGCGCAGAGCGGACTGTAATCGGCGACAGCGACGACTGCTGGCGCACATCGTTTCCGCCAGACGCATGCGCAGCCACATTTTGATCACATTCCATCGAAGCTTTCGTGAGTGCCAGGGCGACGACACGCTGCGCGGCAACCTCGGCGCTGACTACCTCTTCGATGCGGAAGGGGCTAACGCGCTTTATGGCGGCTATGGCGATGACGAGCTCTATGCCAGCGATCTGGACGGTGCCCCCGACCTGCTCGATGGCGGCGCCAACAACGACTACCTGAACGGCGATGACGGCGACACGATGACCGGGGGCACCGGGTCGGATTGGTTCGGGGTCGACTGGAACGAGGGCGATGCGCCGGTGACGGTGACCGATTTCGGACAGACCGACCCGATCCCGGCCGCACCCGGCGAGTATCTCGGCATCGAGGTCGACGACCTCGCGCAGATCTCCGACTTCACCGTCTCGCAAAGCGGCACCGATTCCATCGTCTCGATCAACGGCCAGACGGTCGCGACGCTCAAGGATGTCGAATATGCCGCGCTGAAGTCGGCGAGCGGCGCGATCTACGCCACCGACGGGATCAATTACGGCCAGCCGAGCTACGCCTGACCGCCACTCGAATCGTATCGGAGGCCGCCAACCGCGCGGCCTCTTTCCGTTTTGGTAAAGCGCCCGAAATCCGACCGTCCCGGGACACGGCACCAATCCGCGCCATGCCGGCCGATGGTTAACGACATCTGAACAATGGAGCGGTTTCGGCGTCACAAAGCTTTTGCGCAAGCGATCAAATATCGCGACGATCAGGGCAAGTTCAGGAGAAACCATGCTCGCCTTGTTCATCGCCACCACCATCGCGTTATGCCTTCTCGGCTGGGCCGAGGGTCTGCCGCGCCAGCGTCAGGTTCGCGTCGCCTCTGCCGCTGCAGCGATCGCCGCTGACCCGTCGCATGGCGCCCGGTCGGACCAGACGCCCGAAGCGTCGGACGCCTCGGAAGACCTCGACGCTGCCGTGATGTCGCGCATCGAAACCTTGCTGGCGCATTCGAACCAACAGGCCGGCGCCCACACAAAAGAAAACCCTGCGCCTGCCGCGGGCCCCGAACCGCTCCCGCGGATCGACGGGTTCGAGCCGGGAGACGCGATTGCCCTCGACTTCACCGGCGCTGCGCCGCGCCACGACGACATCACCTTCCGCACCTGCGCCGAAGGCACGCTGGTCGTGATCGACGGCCGGGCCGAGCTCGTCATCACCGGCGTCGCGCCAGAGCAACTCGCGCCCGACGCCTTCCAATTCCGCGCTCATGCGGCGGCCTGAGAGACACCGCCCGCATGACAGGAAAAGACCCCGGTTGGGCTGGCCGGGGTCTTTTCTTTTTAACTACAGGATGTTGCGCCTCGGAGCGGATCAGATCGCGGCCTTGCGGCTCTCGTCGAGATAGATCTCGCGCAGTCGCACCGCGACCGGACCGACCACGCCCTCGCCCACCGTCTCGCCGTCGATCTCGACCACCGGCATCACGAAGGCCGAAGCCGAGGTGAAGAAGGCTTCGTCCGCCGCCTGCGCTTCCTCGATGGTGAACGGGCGTTCCTCGATCTCCATCTGCGCTTCGGCGGCGTATTTCAGCAGCGAGGCGCGGGTGATCCCGTGCAGGATGTCGTGGCTCAGGTGCCGCGTGATGATCTTGTTGTCCTTGACGATATAGACGTTGTTCGACGAGCCTTCGGTGACGAAGCCATCTTCCACGAACCACGCATCATTCTTGCCCGCCTTCTCGGCCGCCATCTTCGCCATGGAAGGGTAAAGAAGCTGCACCGTCTTGATGTCGCGGCGATGCCAGCGCAGGTCGGGCAGCGAGATCACCTTGATGCCCTCTTTCGCCTTGGGATCGTCGGCGAGGTTCGGCTTCGACTGCGTGTACAGCACCACGGTCGGGGGCGTGCCCTCTGGCGGGTAGTGGAAATCGCGATCGCCCGCATTGCCGCGGCTGACCTGGAGGTAGATCATCCCTTCTTCGAGATCGTTACGCTTGACCAGTTCGCGATGGATCTCGATCCATTCGTCGCGGGTCAGATCGCACGTCATTTCCAGCTCCGCCAACGAGCGGGCGAGCCGGTTCATGTGACCTTCAAATTCGAGGATCTTGCCATCCAGAACGGAGGTCACTTCATAGACCGCATCGCCCATGACGAAGCCCCGGTCGAAGACCGAAACCTTGGCCTCTTCCTCGGGCATATACTCTCCGTTGAGATAGACGATCCGGCTCATGTTCTCGCTCCTTGCAAACTCAGCCCCAGAGTTCCGGCTCCGGCGGCTCGACCACGCTGCCCTTGTAACGCAGCGGCACGTCGCGGTCTTCGGCCAGAAGCAGCGGGCCGTCAAGATCGACGTAATCCGCGCCCTGCGCGACCAGCATCGCCGGAGCCATCGCGAGGCTCGACCCGACCATGCAGCCCACCATGACCTTGAACCCCTCGGCGCGGGCCAGCGCCCGCAACCGAAGCGCCTCGGTCAGCCCGCCGGTCTTGTCGAGCTTGATGTTGATGACGTCATACTTACCGCGGAGGTTGAGAAGCCCGTCGCGCGTGTGGCAGCTCTCATCCGCACAGATCGGCACCAGACGCTCGATTTCCGAGAGCGCCTCGTCCCCCGCCGCGGGCAGAGGTTGCTCCACAAGGGCGACACCCAGCTTTTTCAACTCGCCCTGAATGTCGAGGAAGGTTTCCATCTCCCAGCCCTCGTTCGCGTCGACGATGATCTTCGCTTCCGGGGCGCCCTCGCGTACCGCGCGCAGACGTCGCATATCCTCGGGAGTGCCGAGCTTGATCTTCAACAGCGGACGGTGCGCATGTTCGGCCGCCGCCGCGCGCATCTTGTCGGGCGTGTCGAGCGAGAGCGTGTAGGCCGTGACCTGCGGTTCTGGCTTTTCCAGCCCCGCAAGCTCCCAGACCGGCACGCCCTTCTTCTTGGCTTCCCAGTCCCACAGCGCGCAATCCACCGCGTTGCGCGCGGCACCGGCGGGCAGCGCATCCTGCAACTCGGCGCGGCTGATCCCCTCGGGCAGGCTCTCGATCTGCGCCGTCACACTGTCGAGACTTTCGCCGTAGCGCGCATAGGGCACGCATTCGCCGCGCCCGATCTTGCCGTCGCGCTCTATGGTCACGCTCAGTACATGCGCCTCGGTGCGCGAGCCGCGCGCGATAGTGAAGACCTGCGCCAGCTTGAACGTATCATGGCTTACCCGGATCATCCGCGCCCCCTTCGACTTGGTCAGAATATCCCCGCCGGAGGCATCCGGCGGGTGTCACAGGCGAGACAATCAGATCGCGGCGAGCGCGTCCACCAGCTTGCCCGCGCCGAAGCGGAACGGGTCGGTCGCGGGCAGGCCCATTTCCTCCTCGACCTTGGCCAGATAGGCCTTGGCCTCGTCTTCCCCCATCTTCTGGGTATTGACCGAGATGCCGACCACCTGACAGGCGGGATTGGCGACCTTAGCCAGCGCGAGCGCCATGTCGCTGAGCTCTTGCAGCGAGGGCAGTTTGTAGCCCGGCAGCCCGCGCATATGGGTGCGCGTCGGCTCGTGGGCGAGGATCAGCGCATCGGGCTGACCGCCATGGATCAGCGCCATCGTCACGCCCGAATAGGAGACGTGGAACAGGCTCCCCTGCCCTTCGATCAAGTCCCAATGGTCGGGATCGTTGTCAGGTGTCAGGTATTCGACCGAGCCAGCCATGAAATCCGCGATCACCGCATCGAGCGGCACCCCGTCGCCGGTGATCAGGATTCCGGTCTGCCCGGTGGCGCGGAAGCTGGCCTTCATGCCGCGTTCGCGCATTTCGCGCTCCATGCAAAGCGCGGTATACATCTTGCCCGCCGAGCAATCGGTGCCCACGGCGAGGCAGCGTTTGCCGGTGCGCTTCTCGCCATTCGCGATCGGATATTTCACCGCCGGAATGCGCACGTCATGCAACTGACGCCCGCAGGCATCGGCCACGGCGACCAGATCGGGTTCGTCGCGCAGCAGGTTGTGCAACCCCGACGCGAGGTCGAGCCCTTCCTCCAGCGCCTCGACGAGCACTTTCTTCCAGGCCTGCGAAATCACGCCGCCGCGGTTGGCAACGCCGATCACCAGCGTCTTGCAACCCTTCGCGACCGCCTCTTTGATATCCAGATCGGGGATGCCCATGTCGGCTTGGCATCCCTCCATCCGGTACTGGCCGATGGCGTATTCAGGCCGCCAGTCCTTGATCCCCTGCGCCACCTTCGCGGCCAATGGATCGTGGGCATCGCCCAGAAACAGCAGATAAGGGGTGTCGATCAGCGACATGCGGGTCTCCCTGTGTTTTGTCTTTGTTTGTCGATGATATTAGGACGCGACGCAAAAATTTCTTGGGGATTTCCGTGCAATATTCACGCAAAAACGGAAGATCCTTCGATAAAAGCGCCATCGCGACGCAATTTCGTGCATCACGCGGATTTCGAGGCGCGTCTGATGCTGCAGTGCGGCCTCGATTCTGCGCCTGCAAAATCGCCTTGCATGCATCCGCGCAACAATATACCCAATCCGCAACAAAAAACGTAACTTCATTGCGAAAGGCCGCTTCATGAGCTTCCGCGTTCAACCTACGCCCCCTGCCCGCCCGAACCGCTGCCAGCTCTTCGGCCCCGGCTCGAACACCAAGCTCTTCCCGAAAATGGCCGCTTCCGCCGCCGATGTGATCAATCTCGACCTCGAGGATTCGGTCGCCCCCGATGACAAGGCGCAGGCGCGGCGCAACATCATTCAGGCCAGCCACGAGATCGACTGGGGCAACAAGTACCTCTCAGTGCGCATCAACGGTCTCGACACCCCCTACTGGTATCGCGACGTGGTCGAATTGCTCGAAGAAGGTTCCGAGCGCATAGACCAGATCATGATCCCGAAAGTCGGCTGTGCGGCGGATGTCTATGCGGTCGATGCGCTGGTCACGGCGATCGAAACCGCGAAGGGCCGCAGCAAGAAAATCTCGCTCGAAGTCATCATCGAAAGCGCCGCCGGTCTCGCGCATGTCGAGGAAATCGCTGCATCTTCTTCGCGTCTGCAGGCGATGAGCCTCGGCGCGGCCGACTTCGCCGCCTCGATGGGAATGCAGACCACCGGCATCGGCGGGACGCAGGAAAACTACTACATGCTGCGCAACGGCGAGAAGCATTGGTCCGACCCGTGGCACTGGGCACAGGCCGCGATTGTCGCCGCCTGCCGCACGCACGGGATTCTGCCCGTCGATGGCCCGTTTGGCGATTTTTCCGACGATGACGGGTTCCGCGCGCAGGCGCTCCGCTCGGCGACTCTGGGCATGGTCGGCAAATGGGCGATCCACCCCAAACAAATTTCCCTTGCAAATGAGGTATTTACGCCGTCGGATGAGGCGGTCACCGAGGCGCGCGAAATCCTCGCAGCGATGGAAGAAGCCAAGGCACGCGGGGAAGGCGCGACGGTTTACAAAGGCCGTCTCGTTGACATAGCGTCGATCAAACAAGCTGAAGTGATTGTAAGACAAGCTGAAATGATTAAAGATTAAGCCGCGCGCGAACGAATCGCGATATAGTTATCGAATCCCGGAGCGGTTGGGAGGGGAGGCCCGGCCGCATGAGGGAAAAGGAGCGCCCTGGCCCCGTGCCGGGGCGTTTCCGTTTTCTGGAATCGGGCACTCTCGCCGCGTAACCTTTCTTAACAGCCCCGTGCGACCGCCCCGTGACAGACCGCCACCGCTCAGTCCTTGAGCGGCAAACGAATCTCCGTCAGCAGATTTCCGGGCTTCGGCTCGAAGGGATCGTTCAGATAGACCTCGTAGCGATCGAGACCGCGCGGCGCTTCGCCCGACGCGGGATACCACTCCTGCGCCAGCCAGCGATACGCCTCGGGCAACTGGTCATAGGGCCCTGCGATCGTCAGGGTCGCATATCTCCCTGCGGGATAGCGGATTTCCTCGAGAGGCGGGAAGATCACGAACCCCTCGCCCACTATGAAACAGGCATGCGAACGCAGATCCTCCGCCGGGACCGTGCGCGGATTGTCATGCCCGATCATCGCCGGATGCTCGACCTCCGTCCAAGACGGTTCGGGAATCAGCGAAACGAGCCTCTGGAACACCGGCGCCACCGCAGGATAGGGTCCGGTATGCGCCAAACCCACCAACCGCACCGGCGGCAGCGTCCGTATCTCGACCTCGTAGGCCATCGCACCCTCCATTGAAAGCTAACCGAGCCTCGCCCCGAGCAGTTTAGCGCTCCGCGCGGCCCCGCCTATCTAGCAGGCTCCCGCCACCCGCACATCTGCGATAGGCTGCCCATGCGCCACCCAGTTGCAATTCCCGAGCGTTGAAGACATTAAGGGCCCGAGTTTCCGGATGCGGAGTGATCCATGACCTATCTCGAATTCGAAAAGCCGCTGGCAGAAATCGAAGGCAAAGCCGAAGAGCTGCGCGCGCTGGCCCGGCAAAGCGAAGAGATGGATGTCGACAAGGAAGCGTCGGCCCTCGACAAGAAGGCCGAGACGATGCTGCGCGATCTCTACAAGGATCTGTCGCCCTGGCGGAAATGCCAGGTCGCGCGCCATCCCGACCGGCCGCATTGCAAGGACTATATCGACCAGCTCTTCACCGAATACACGCCGCTCGCAGGCGATCGCAACTTCGCCGACGACCATGCGGTGATGGGCGGCCTTGCGCGTCTCGGCGACAAGCCGGTGATGGTGATCGGCCACGAGAAGGGCAACGACACCGCGAGCCGCATCGAGCGCAACTTCGGCATGGCTCGCCCCGAGGGCTACCGCAAGGCGATCCGCCTGATGGACATGGCCGCCCGCTTCGGACTGCCCGTCGTCGCCCTGATCGACACGCCCGGCGCCTATCCCGGCAAGGGCGCGGAAGAGCGCGGCCAGTCCGAAGCCATCGCCCGCTCGACCGAGAAATGCCTGCAGATCGGCGTTCCGCTGATCTCGGTCATCATCGGCGAGGGCGGCTCGGGCGGCGCCGTGGCCTTCGCCACCGGCGACCGTGTCGCGATGTTGGAACATTCCGTCTATTCGGTGATCTCCCCGGAGGGCTGCGCCTCGATCCTCTGGAAGGATGCCGAGAAGATGCGCGAAGCCGCCGAGGCGCTGCGCCTGACTGCGCAAGATCTCAAGAAGCTTGGCGTGATCGACCGCATCATCTCGGAGCCGATGGGCGGCGCACAGCGCGACCCCAAGGCGACCATCGCTTCGGTCGGCTCTGAAATCTCGCTGATGCTGGCCGAGCTGGAGGGCAAGAAGCCCGCCGATCTCATCAAGGCCCGGCGCAAGAAGTTCCTCGACATGGGCGCGAAGGGGCTTTCGGCCTAAACCGAAACTCCTCCCGAAACGCGAAGACCAGCGCCGGCCTCACGCCGGCTCGGCCTGCCTGCGCATCAGCCCCGCCCCGAGCGCGAGCGCGATTATGACCGCGCCATAAATCTCGGTCGTCAGCCGCAGTCCCAGTTCCGGCACCGCCAGCCCTGCGAGCACCGCAGGCACCCCGAAGGCCGAATATGCCAGTGTGAACAGTGCCGCGAACAGGCCGCCACGCTCATCCGGCGCAGCCAGCGGCGCAAGCGAACGTAACACCCCCGCGAAGCAGGTGCCGAACCCGATCCCGGCGAGAATGACGCTCGCGATATAGAGCGGAAAACTCTCCGTCATCAGCGCCGCCAGCGAAAGCAGCGTGCCCAGCACCAACCCGTCCGTGCCCAGAAGCGCAATCCGGCGTGGCGCCAGATTGCGCGTCGCATAGCACGAGGCCGCTCCGGTCGCCGCCAAAAGCGCCACGATCGCGCCCTGCGCCAGCGCTGTGTGAACCTCGAAGACCCGGGCCACGATGGGCGCGCCCAGCGACAGGAACAGCGAGCCGGTCCCCCACCCCGCCACGACGGCAGGCGCGCCCCGCCGGAACGCTGCGCGAATATGCGGCGGGACCGAGACCTGCGGGCGCAGCGAGGCGAGCGTGCCCGCATGGCGCGGCGCGGTCTCCGGCGGCAGCCAGACCAGCAGCGCCAGCACGGCATAGACCAGAGCAAGTCCAAGGAAGGTCACCAAACGCGGCGCGGGCACATAGGCCAGCAATGCCCCACCCGCGAGCGCGCCGAGTGCCAGCCCCGCCAAGGGCGCAACTGCATTCCAGACCGCCGCCAGTCCGGGCCGCGCCGGCGGCTCGTGATCGGTCGAACTCGCGCTCAGCGTCGAGATCAGCAGACCGCTCGCCAATCCTTGCAACACCCGCGCCATTAGCAGCGTCGTGGCCGTATCGGCCCGGAGGAATTCGAGCATCCCGACCGCCAACAGAACGAACCCCACTGAAAGGACGGGCCGCCGCCCGAGGTGGTCGGAGAGCCGCCCGAAGACCAGCAAGGTCACCAGAAGAGCCCCGGCATAGATCGCGAAGATTCCCGTCATCATCGCCGAGGAAAAGCCGATCTGCGTCTGCAGCACCGGGTAGAAGGGCGACGGCGCACTGGCCCCGGCCAGCATCAGCACGAGCCCTGCAAGGGCCAGAACGAAGCCCGCGCGGCTCCGCGTTGGCGGATTTGGAGAGGTGGGGCGCGGGCCGGGACGGGTCTCATCGGTCATCGCTGTCTCCTGATGCGATAGGTTCGAAAATTGTTGAACCTCCACATACTCGACACAGCCGATGGTTCAAGTATTGTCGAACCATGAGCACGCCCCCCGAACTTCCTCACCCGCCCGCAGACTCGCTGTCGCTGTCGCAAGTGCTCTTCGCGCTCAGTGATCCGGCGCGGCGCGAAATCGCTCGCAACCTGCGCGAGGGCCCGCTTGAAGCCGCCGCCTGCAGCTCTGCGGGGGCGGGCGTTCCGAAATCTACGAAATCCCATATTCTCAAGGTCTTGCGGGAATCCGGCGTAATACGGAACGAGCCGAATCCGAACGGCCGCGGCCGCCTTCTCACCCTGCGCCGGGACGACCTCGAAGCGCGCTTCCCCGGCCTGATCGACCCGATCCTCGACGCCGATCTACGCGAGGGATGATCACGCCAACGTGTTCCGCGCCCGCGCTTCGCGGCGCCGCCGCACCTCTTCCTCTTGGCTAAAATATCCCTGCCGGAGGTTCCCTCCCCCGGCATCCACTCAGGGCTTCGGCAGCTCGAACCCGGCCTCCGCCATGAGCGCATCGGAGCGCGGCTCCACCACCGCTTCGACCGCCGCCAACGTCTGTGGCGCCGAGCCAGCCGCGTCGATCACCGGCAGGAACTCGGTCACCGCCACGCCCGAGCGGATCGGCCAGCCTCGCTTGTTCCAGAACAGCCCGGCATTGGTCGCGGCGGGCACGACCGGCAGCTTCGTGGCCTCCGCCACCACCCCCACGCCCTGCTTGTAACGGCGTTTTTCGCCCGGCGGCACGCGCGTGCCCTCGGGATAGATGATCAGTTGGCCCAGCCCATGCGTCGCACGCGCCTCTTCGACCGCCCCAAGCATCACCTTCATCGCCTCCGACCCCTTGGAGCGATCGATCGGAATGCAGCCCGCCTTGTGCGCGAACCAGCCCATCACCGGCACGTTCAACAGCGCCTTCTTCATCACGAAAGCCCGGCGCGGCAGGTGATTGGCGAGGATAAGAATGTCGAAAAAGCTCTGATGCTTGGCCGCGATGATGCAGTCGCCCTGCGGCGGCGTGCCGCGCAGCTCGTAGCGCAACCCCAGGTAGACGCGCGCCATCGTCAACAGATGCTGCGTCCAGATCCCGGCCACGCGATGCACCCCGTCCCGCCCCTTTGGCAGCACCTGAAACACAAGGCCCCACGCCCCGATCAGCACCGTCGCGAGCGCAATGTGGACGTAGTAAATTCCGGTCATCACATGGGTCAGCGGCGTGACCTTTCCGGGTCGGTGCGAAGGATCGGACATCAGCGAAGTCTCCTGAGCATACGCAGCGCGGCGAAACGCGTGGCGGCAAAGGCCACGATCGCGGCGATCGGCGGAATGATCAATGGCCAGAGCCATGCGGCCCCGGAAAAGCCCAGGCCGGTGAGGAAACCGCCCGCGGCCTCGGTCGAGGGGAGCAGCGCCACCGCGAGCATCCCCAGCACCGTGCCCGCCACGGCACCGATCAGCCCGCGCGTGGTGAACCGGCGCACGAAGGCCCGCGCGATGAAGGCGTCGCGCGCGCCCACAAGCCGGAGCGTCGCGATCACCTGACCATTCGCGGCCAGCGCGGCCTGCGCGGCCAGCGTGATCATCCCCGCCATCGCGCCGAAGATCAGCAGCAGCGAGAGCAGCCCCAGCGTCCGAATCCGCTGCGCGGCGGCCACCAGCGGGCGCCGCCAGCGGGTATGGTCGTCGAAGATCGCGCCGGGCGCTTCAGCCTGCAGCCGCAGCCGCAGCCCCTCGGCATCGACGCCCGCGCCGGTCTCGGTCACTGCGATCAGCTTCGGCAACGGCAACGCATCCACCGGCAGATCGGGACCGAACCACGGCTTCAGCAGCCCCTTCATCTCGTCATCGCCCAACACCCGCGACGAGGCGACACCCGGCGTCGTCTTCAGCACCTCCTGCACGGCGGCGACCTGCGCATCCATCTGCTCGGGCGGGGCGGAGATGCGGATCGTGGCGGACCGCGCGAGGCTATCCGCCCAGCGATCGGCAAGCCGCCCGGTCGCCAGCGACAGAGCGAGCGCAAAAACCGCCAGAAACGCCATCGCGGCGGCCGTGAACAGGGTCAGCCGCGCGGTAAACCCGGTCGGCGGCACGACACGATCCGGCCCCGTGGTCTCGGATGCGAATGTCAGCATGGTCAGCTTCACAGATCGGCCCCCGCCGTATGCAGATGGCGCTTCGCGATCCGCAGCACCCGCGCCGAGACCTGCGGCTTCGCCTGCCGGATCAGGTTCAGATCGTGGGTCGCGATCACCACCGTCTTGCCCATCTTGTTCAGCTCGACCAGCAAAGACAGCAGCCGCAGCGACATCTCCCAATCGAGGTTCCCCGTCGGCTCGTCCGCAAGGATCACGTCGGGCGACATGATGACGGCCCGCGCCAATGCAACCCGTTGGCGCTCCCCGCCCGACAGCTGCGGCGGCAGCGCATTCGCCTGCCGCTTCAGCCCGACCCACGCCAGCAATTCGCGCAGCTGGGTCATGTCGGGGGTGCGGCGATTGACCGTCATCGGCAGCGCCACGTTTTCTTCCACCGAGAGGTGATCGAGGAACTGGCAGTCCTGGTGCACGACACCGATACGCTGGCGCAGCCCCGCGATTTCGTCGCGGCTCATCGTGCGCACATCCTTGCCGAACAGAGACAAATGACCCGCCGTCGGCAGCAGCTCCGCGTAGCACAATTTGAGAAATGTGGTCTTCCCCGCGCCCGACGGCCCGGTGAGAAAATGAAATGACCCTGGGGCAAGCGTCAGGGACATATCGCTCAATAGCTCCGCCCCGCTATAGCTCATCGCCACATTTTGCAGCTCGATCACTGCCAGCCCCTCTATTTGGTGCGCGTTTCGCGAATTAAGCGGCCCAAATCATTTGGACATTCCGCCCGCGCTTGCTACAACATAAGACAGTGGTTGGCCAGAACGGCAAAACGCCAACACGGGCAGGGATGGGACAATATGCGGTTGGTTTGCCCCAATTGCGGTGCGCAATACGAAGTGGATGACGCCGTCATCCCAGACGGCGGACGGGATGTGCAATGCTCCAATTGCGGGCATGGCTGGTTCCAGCCGAGCAAGGATATGCTCTCTGCCGACAGCGACCCGACAGGCCCTGCGGCCCCGCCGGCAGGCTGGGATCCGGATCCCGACACCGAAACGGCCTCAGAACCCGAAACCTCCCGAGCCGAGACAGAGGCGCCCGTTGCCTCAAAGGCGACCGAGGAGCCGTCCGAGCCCGCGCCGATGCCGGAGCCCGAACAGCAACCCAGCCACGACACGGCGACCCATCTGCCCGAGCCCGAGCCGGTGGTGACGCAGCAAAGCGACGATGATACCGATGCAGCCGTCGCGGCGATGGTCGCGGCGCCGGAGGCCGAGGAAGATGACGAGGACGAGCCGGGCCTAGGCCCCGCCCCGCGCGTCGGGGCCAAACCGCGCAAACCACTCGATGACGGGCTCCTGTCGATCCTGCGCGAAGAGGCCGAGCGCGAAGCCGCGCAGCGCCGCGCCGAAGGCTCGAGCGAATTGCAGACGCAAGAGGAGCTGAACCTCGAAGAACGCGAAACCAGCGAAGATGCTGAACGCGCCGCAGAGGCCGCCGCCGCCGATCTGGCGCGCCGTCGCAAACGCGCACAGGATTTTTCCGACCTCCGCGATCCCGACGCCGAGCGCGAAGAAGATCGCGTGGCCGACCTGCTCGGCGAGGACGATGAGGACCTGCAGACGATCCGCGGGCGCGAACGCCTGCCCGATATCGACGAGATCAATTCGACCCTCACCGCGACCTCCGATCGCGAAGGCGACAGCGTCGCCGAATTCTCGCCGGAGATGGCGCGCCGCCGTCGCTCTGGCTTCAGCCGGGGCTTCATCTTCGTGATGGCCGTGACTGCGGTCTTGGCGCTGCTCTATGCTTTCGCGCCGGACATCGCAGCGAAGTTCCCGGCGCTGAAATCGCCGCTGACGCAATATGTCGTCGCGGTGGACGAGGGGCGCATCTGGCTCGACGACCAGCTCCAGATCCTCACCCATCGCCTCTCGCCCGAGACGGCCTCGGACGGCTTCACCGAATAAGTTTTCCTAATATTTCGACGCCGCGCATAAGTTGAACTTATGCGCGCCCGGCATCAGCCCGCATTCGAGAACTGATCGAGCAGCCGCTTGAGGTAATCCAGTTCTTCCTCGGGGCGCAGACGATCGGCCGAGCGGCGCCGGATTTCATCGAGCAGGTCCTGCGCCCGGCGATAGACATCCTCGCCGTTGAGCATCTGACGATCCGTGCCGAGCTGGTTGCCCTCGCCCTGCGCCCGGCCCAGCGGATCGCGTGGCATTTCGCGCCCACCGAGTTGTCCAGGTTGGCCCGCCTGCTGATTGCCCTGCTGGCCGGGCTGCTGACCGTCGCGGCGCGCCTGTTCGTTGCGCATCGCCTCGCCCAACGCGCGCATCCCTTCGCGCAGCGCCTCGATCGCGTCGGCCTGACGGTCGATCGCCGCCGAATTGTCGCCCTGGCGCAGGGCCTGCTCGGCCTGATCCATCGCGCGCCCGGCGTCGTCGAAACGCTTCTCGGCCTGCTGGCCCGCCTCGTTGCCAAAGCCCGGCAGCAGCCCGCGCTGGCGGTCGAGTTCGCGGCGGAGCGCACGTTGGCGATCCGCGAGGCTCTGGCCGTCCACACCGCCCTGCCCGCCGTTCATGCCGGGCTGGTCGCCCTGCCCCTGGCCGTCGCGCTGCGCTTGTCCGTCCTGGCCTTGGCCGGGCTGGTTGCCGGGCTGCTGGCCCTGACCTTGTTGGCCTTGCTCACCCTGCTGGCCTTGTTGCCCCTGCTGACCTTGCTGCTGACCCCGTTGCCCTTGCTGACCTTGCTGGCCCTGCTGACCGTTCTCGGCCTGCTGCTGGCGCTCCTCGGGCGTCATGAACTGGTCCTGCAGGTTGCGGAACGCGTCGTCCGAAAGCTCCTGCTGCTTGCGCAAGGTGTCCTGCATGTCGCGCATCGCCTGACCGCCGGGCATGTCGCCCTGACCGTTCTGGCCCTGCTGGACCTTGAGGTTCTCCATCATCCGCGAGAGCTGATCGAGCAATTCCTGCGCCTCAGCCATCCGGCCTTCCTCCATCAGCTTCTGGATCTGGTCCATCATCTGCTGGATCTGGTCGCCGGTTATCTGCTGGCCCTGCTGCGGCTGCTGGCCAAATTGCGGCCCCTGATCCTGCTGTTGCGAGCGTTCGGCGAGCATGCGGATGTAATTGTCGGTGGCCTGTTTCAGCTCCTGCATGAGCTTGGCGATTTCGTCCTTGGAGGCCCCGTTGCGGATCGCTTCGGAAAGCTTCTCCTGCGCCTTCTGCATCGCGGCCAACGCATCGGCCAAGCCGCCATCTTCGACAAGCTCCGCCATCTTCCACAGCGCCTCGGCGATCTCGTCGCGGGCCTCGGGGGACAGGTCGGGATCGTCGAGCCGCCCGATCACGAGGCGGATCATCAGATACACCTCCTCGCGCTTGATGAAGCCCTCGTGCCGGTTCGAGATCGCGCGGAGAAGCTGATCGGCATAGCCGCGGTTGTCGCGCGACCACAGAAGATCGCGGCGCACCTCAATCAGCGCGGCGGCGAGCGGGTCGAAGAAGCGCTTGCCGGGCAGGATGATTTCCTGCGTGCCGGAGGTGCCGGTCTGGCCGCGCCCGTCCTCGACATCGAGCGTAAGCTTCACCGGCAGGTTCGCCCAAGGATGCTTCGCGGCATCCTCGACAAGGCTCTCGGTGAAATCGGCGCGCGAGCCGGAAATCGGCAGCGGCAGATCATAGATCAGATCGTCTCGCGGCTCGGGCGGGATCTCCAGGCCGTAGCGGCGATCGACCTTCGCCAGATCGAGCGAGATCACCGCATGGCCCTTGGTCACGGCGTAGTCGTCCTGCGCGGTGAAGGGCAGGCTCAGCTTACCATCGGCGCGGCGGTCGGGGGTACCGGCCAGCGCGACCGAGGGCGCCTCGTCGGGGCGCACCACCACGTTGAAGCGGCGCGCGGCGGGGCCTTTGAACTCCAAAAGCCCGTCGCGGACCGCTTCGAATTCGTGGGTCTCGATGCCGCTGGCGGTCTGCGCCGCACCCTGTTCGGGCAGCGCGGCCGGATTCGAAACGCTCTCGGAGAAGCCGATCGCGCCGGAAGAGCCGTACAGCCGGATCGAGAAACGGGTGCCCTCGGGCACGATCAGTTCGTCGCCCTCGACCTTGTTCAGATAGAGCCCCGGCTTGCCGGTATAGCGCGGCGGCGCGGCCCAGCCTTCCCAGCTCGGTCCCATCGCGGCCTCGGCAGAGCCTGCAGGCGTCGGCAGCCCCTCGGTCGGATGCAACAGACGCTGCGGCACCCCGAAGATCACCGCGACGACCAAGGCCGTGAGCGCAGTCAAACGCAGCGCATAAGGATCACGGCGGGCGAGATCGGGTTTCGGTCGCGGCGCGCGGGCGGCCTGCGCGGCTTTCGCCATGCGCCGCAGATGCGCCATCCAGAGCGCGCGGGCTGCGGGATCGTTCTGCCCCAGCGCCATTTCGTCGGTCAGCGCGGAAAGTGGCCGGCCCGGCAACGTCGCATCGAGACGCGCGATCGCATCGGTCCGGCGCGGCCAACGCATCCGCCACGCGCCCCAGCCCAAAGCCACGAGCGACGCGATCAGCGCGACCAGCCAGAACCAGCGCCCGCCCGGCCCCAGATAGGCGGGCAGCGCGAAGGCGATGGCGGTGGCGATCAGCGCGAGAACGGAGAGAAGCGGCCAGAAAGCGGCCAGCCCTCGCTCGAGGATCATCCCGGCATGGGTCAGCAAAATAGGCCGGGCGAGCGGGGCCAGAGCGGCCTGCCCGTCCTCCTTCGTCGCGGTATCGCGCGAAGCTTTGCTGAACCAGTTCCTGACCGGCATTCTCTCCCTATCCGTCGGCCCTGATTCCCTTCCTACGGATCAGAGCCACTCCGGGATCGTATCGCGGGAGAGCATTTCCTCAAAGCTCGGTCTTGCACGAATGAGAGCGAATTCGCCCCCCCGCACCAGAACCTCGGGGATCAGCGGGCGGGAATTGTATTCCGACGACATGACCGCGCCGTAGGCCCCCGCCGAGCGGAAGGCGACCAGATCGCCCGGGCCCAGCGGTGTCAGGTTGCGCGCCTTGGCGAAGGTGTCGCCGGTCTCGCATACCGGGCCGACGATGTCGTAAGGCGCGGAGTCGGTGCCCGGCTCTGGTTCGAGCACCGGGACGATATCGTGATAGGCGCCATACATCGAGGGCCGCACGAGGTCGTTCATCGCTGCGTCGAGAATGAGGAAATCGCGTCCCTCTCCCTCTTTCAGCCAGATCACCGAGGAGACCAGCAGCCCGGCATTGCCCGAGATCAGGCGGCCCGGTTCGATTTCGATCTCGCAGCCCAGATCGCCCACGGTGCGCTGGATCACCTGCCCGTATTCTATGGGCAGCGGCGGCGCGGAGTTAGAGCGCTCATAGGGAATGCCCAAGCCGCCACCGAGGTCCAGCCGACGGATATCATGGCCATCCGCGCGCAACGTCTCGGTCAGTTCGCGGACCTTCAGAAAAGCCGCCTCGAACGGCTCCAGATCGGTCAGCTGAGAGCCGATATGCACATCGATGCCGACGACATCGATGCCCGGCAGCTTCGCGGCCTCGGCATAGACCGCGCGCGCCTTGGCGATCGGGATGCCGAACTTGTTCTCGGATTTCCCGGTCGCGATCTTCTCATGGGTCTTCGCGTCGACATCCGGGTTCACCCGCAGCGCGATCGGCGCGGTCACGCCCATCGACGCGGCAATCTCGGAAATCGCCAGTAGCTCCGGCTCGGATTCGACATTGAACTGGCGGATGCCGTTTTCGAGAACGTAGGCGATCTCCTCGCGGGTCTTGCCCACGCCCGAGAACACCACCCGCTCGCCCGGCACGCCAGCCGCCCGCGCACGGCGATATTCACCGCCCGAAACCACGTCCATCCCCGCGCCGAGATCGCCCAGCACCCTCAGTACGGCGAGGTTCGAGTTCGACTTGATCGCGAAGCAGATCAGGTGTTCGGTCCAGCCAAGCGCCTCTTCGAACAGCTTGAAATGCCTCTCCAGCGTGGCGGTCGAATAGACGTAGAACGGCGTGCCCACGGCCGCCGCGATCTCGGGGATCGGCACATCCTCTGCATGAAGGACGCCGTCGCGATAAAGGAAATGATCCATGAGAGGTCTCGATTACTGGGCCGAAGCCTGCTGGGATTGCGCGCTGTCCGCCTCGGACGGCGGAACGGGCGGGCCGTCGACACCGCAGGCAGCGAGCGAAAGAAGAAGCGTCAGCGCGAGGGTCAGGGTCTTGGTCATGGAGTCACCGACAGGGTCATGATGCCGACACGCGCCGTCGCGGCGGGATAGACTTTGATGCCGTCACGATTGATGCCGACATGCGTATGCAAGGCCGGGTCGGCGGCGCATCCGCCAAGAAGGCCGATCAGCACGAAAGGGACCGCGAAGTTCATCCAAGCAGTTCCTTCCAGCGGGCGACCTGCGCGCGCACCTGATCGGGCGCGGTGCCCCCGTAAGACTGACGCGAGGCGACCGAGTTGTGAACCCCGAGCACGTCGAACACGCTCTCGGTGATCGCCGGGTTGACCGATTGCATCTGCTCGAGGCTCAGATCGGGCAGATCGCAGCCCTGCTCCTCGGCCATCGCGACGAGCGAGCCAGTGACATGGTGAGCGTCACGGAACGGTAGCCCCGCCTCGCGCACCAGCCAGTCGGCCAGATCAGTCGCGGTGGAGAACCCGCCCGAGGCCGCGGCCTCCAGCTTGTCGGCATTGACGGTCATGTCGCCGATCATCCCGGCCATCGCGGCGAGCGCGAGCATCAGGTTGTCGGCGGCGTCGAAGACCTGTTCCTTGTCTTCCTGCATATCCTTGGAATAGGCGAGCGGCAGCCCTTTCATCACGGTGAACAGCGCGACCGACGCCCCGAGGATGCGTCCGATTTTGGCGCGGATCAGTTCTGCCGCGTCGGGGTTGCGTTTCTGCGGCATGATCGACGAGCCCGTCGACCACTTGTCCGACATCGCGACGAAACGAAACTGCGCGGAGGACCAGATCACCAGTTCTTCGGCAAGGCGCGACATGTGCACCGCGCAAATCGCAGAGGCCGACAGGAACTCCAGCGCGAAATCGCGGTCCGACACCGCATCGAGCGAGTTCGCCATCGGCCGATCGAAACCGAGCGCCTCGGCCGTGGCATGACGGTCGATCGGGAAACCTGTGCCAGCAAGCGCCGCCGCCCCTAGAGGAGATTCGTTCATCCGTTTGCGCGCATCAGTGAACCGGGATTTGTCGCGCGCGAACATCTCGACATAGGCCATCATGTGGTGGCCGAAAGTCACCGGCTGCGCGGTCTGCAGATGGGTGAAGCCGGGCATGACCCAATCGGCGCCTTCCTCGGCCCGGGTCAGCGCGGCGCGGATCAGCGTGTCGAGACCCGAGATCGCGGCGTCGCATTGTTCGCGCACCCAGAGGCGGAAATCGGTCGCGACCTGATCGTTGCGCGACCGCGCCGTGTGCAGCCGCCCCGCCGGTTCGCCAATGACCTCTTTCAGCCGCGCCTCGACATTCATGTGGATGTCTTCGAGCGCGGTAGAGAACGGAAAGCCGCCCGCTTCGATCTCGGACAAGACGGTGAGCAAACCTTCCCCGATCGCCTCGGCATCCTTGTCGCTGATGATGCCCTGCGCAGCGAGCATCGCGGCGTGGGCCCGGCTGCCGCGGATGTCCTGCGCGTAGAGCCGCTGATCATACCCGATCGAGGCGTTGATCGCCTCCATGATCGCATCAGGCCCCGCGGCGAAACGCCCGCCCCACATCGCGTTGGAGGACTTGTTCTCGTCGGTCTGATCGGTCATGGTCGAAGGCCCTTGCTAGGAGGCTATATGTTACGGTTTCTCGTCCTTTATACGGCGCTGGCGCTGGGTGCAAATGTTGCGCAGGCTGCGGATCTCGATGCGGTTAAATCGGGGCAGATGGAATCCCTCGTTACCTATGACGAACCGCTGCCGCTGCCGCCCTTCACGGTGACCGATGAAAGCGGCGACGAGCATTCGATGAAAGATTTCGAAGGCAAGGTTGTGCTGATCAATTTCTGGGCGACGTGGTGTCCGCCCTGCCGCGAGGAGATGCCTTCGCTGAATGCGCTGCAAAAAGAGTTCGGCGAAGATGGGTTTCAGGTTATGACGATCGCCACGGGCGGATCGAACTCGCCCGAGAAAGTCGCCGCCTTCTTCGACAAGGAAGGCATAGACGTCTTGCCCCGTTTCCACGACGACGCCAATTTCGCCGCCCGCGCGATGGGGGTGCTGGGCCTGCCGGTTTCGGTCCTGGTCGACATGAACGGCCACGAGGTTGCACGAATGATCGGCGGGGCGGAATGGGATTCGCCCGAGGCGAAGAAGGTCATTCAGGCATTGATCGACGAGGATTGAGGCGCGATGACGCCGTGACGCGTGTGGTTTAAGGCGAACCGCTGCGCCATCGCGGTATTCTCGTAGATGCTGTGCTGCGCATTTATACTGTACTTCGCATATACTGTACTTCGCATTCCACCTCACATGGCGCACGCGTTCGGACACCCGATGGCGCCCCGTGGGCTCCGCGCTTCGCGAAACCTCGCGTATTTTCTTTGAGCGATGTGGCACTGCTAGTGCTACAAGGCTCTGGGCGCCTCATGGCCGTGATAGCACAGCCATAAGCCCTGAGACACGCTCATGCCGCGGTTCTTTCGGCTCGGAGGTAGCGCCCTAGCCAATGCTCGATCTCTTCGGATAGAGAAAGGATAGCCTCGAGCCGTCCCTTGATGTCGTCATGGAAGCTGTCGAGCTGGTCTATTGTGGCCGCGAGCCCACCGTTGGTATCCCGCATGCGCCCGCACTCGACCCGCCCGAGAACCCGGATCGTGTCGAGCCCGAGCAACTGGCGACGAAGATCTCGACTTTGGTCCATCATATCGTCAGCGAGTTCTGCCGCTTGGCGCATCGCGGCATTCGCATCGGCAGTGCCCCTGACGACGAGAGACTGAAGCAATGTGCGCTCCTCGTCTCGGGTATGACCTTCGCGAGGTTGGCTAGGCTGCGCCTCTTCGCCCATGAAATTTTCGCTCATCTCGTTGAGAACACGAGCGCATCCTAGTTGGAACACGGCGCGCGCAACCTGGTAGGCCATCTGGCCACAAAGATTGCCGCGGCCGGCGACGAATTTGCGCAGCCGTTCCGAAATAACGGCAGAGGAGGCTTTGTAATTTTCCGAGATTGCGGACACAGGCCCCCCGGATGGTTCCAACCGCGAAGCGACAATCCGCATATTGTTGGGCACGGATTGCAACGCCTCGAAACTGCGCAAAAGTCCGAATTGTTCCTTCGTTAGCCGCCCCATCGCGGTGTTCAACTCGGCCAGCATCCGCGTATTCTCATCGGCAGTTCGACCGAGGCGGCGATCCCGTTCGGTCAGTTCAAGCGCCAGAGCATAGGCCATGAAGGCAGTGTAGTTGGAGTAGCCGCCACGCTCTGCGAAATCGCGCAGCAGACCCGCGCTCTCCCCCGGGTCGAGGGCCTCTGCCCGCTCGCGCGCAGAGAGCTCGCGATAGAATGAATGAATCCGATCGGAGAGGTCGCTCGTCGGCTTCAGCCGGACGGAAACATAACCGCTCTCGATTGGCATGACGACCGCGAACACCCAGTACCAACCGCCACCTTTCGCCCTGTTTTTCACATAGGCGCCCATGGGATAGCCCTCTTTGATCGCATCCCACAGCACCCGGAACACCGCACGCGGCGTATCGGGGTGGCGCACGATCTTATGCGGGGCGCCGATCATCTCGGACCACTCGAAGCCGGCGGTGCGGCGAAAAATTTCGTTACCCGATTGGATCACACCGCGCGTGTCGGTGCGCGAGTAGAACAATTCTTCCAGCGCGAAAGGCACCTCGCTGGTGCCGCGCATTTCCGGCTGCCCCATAGTTGTTATCGCCCATTCTGTTCCATCAGGACTCACCCTAGGCAACCGGCGGTTACGAACGGCTTAACGCTGCAGAAGATTTTTTTGTTAACCACGAGTCCGATGCCCTTCCCCCTCTTTACCGCTTCTTAGGCGCTTGCGGGGATGCTTGTTGCGAAGGTGAAGGAGGGGCACATGACGATTCGAAACGCGAAAGCCATGCCCGTGCATCGTGACGAAGACAGCCCACTGAGCTTCGCGGCTGCGGAGCAAAGACGACAGTCCATTGCCATGGTGCACGCGGCGATCGATAGGCACGACGTCATGCTGGCCTTTCAACCCGTAATCCAACCCTGTCGTCCCGACCGTCCTGCCTTCTATGAAGGGCTGATCCGTGTGCTCGACGACCGCGGGCGGATTATCCCGGCCAAAGATTTCATGGAGGCGATCGAACGCACGGAGGTCGGGCGAAAGCTCGACTGCCTCTCGCTCGAACTCGGTTTAAAAGCGCTTCTCGGGCAACCGGATCTGCGCCTTTCGGTCAACATGTCGGCGCGCTCTATCGGCTACGCGCCCTGGACCAAGGTGCTTAATCGCTGCCTCGCAATCGATGAAACGGTCGCCGATCGCCTCATACTCGAAATTACCGAAAGCTCGGCCATGGAAATGCCTGAGCTGGTCAGCATCTTCATGGAGGACCTGCAGGCCCGAGGTGTCAGTTTCGCGCTCGACGATTTCGGGGCGGGCTACACCTCCTTCCGCTACCTTAGGGATTTCTACTTCGACATCATCAAGGTCGACGGTCAGTTCATTCGCGGCATCTCCCGCGATCCGGACAATCAGGCGTTGACGAAATCGCTGCTCGATGTAGCGCGCCATTTTGAGATGTTCACGATCGCCGAAGCGGTCGAGTCGCTGGAGGATGCCGAATATCTGGCGAGCCTCGGCATCGATTGCATGCAGGGCTATTACTTTGGCGCGCCGACGATCCACCCTCCGTGGAGCCAGACGCCCGAGCCGCAGAGGAGGCGCGCATGACCCCGGCGAAAGCGCAATAAACTTGCGCTAACAATTTCCCGAGCGACGGGATTAAGCTTGACCTCTCGCCTCCATCCGCCATGCTGCGCAGCAGCAGAACGGACGCGCTTTCGCGCCCGCTTAAGTGATGAGGAGGATCCCATGACCAATGTCGTCATCGTCTCGGCCGCGCGCACGCCCGTCGGCTCGTTTTTGGGCGCGTTCGCCAATACGCCCGCACATGACCTCGGCGCCGCCGTGATCGAGGCCGTCGTCGCCCGCGCCGGGATCGAGAAGTCCGATGTGTCCGAAACGATCCTCGGTCAGGTGCTGACCGCGGGCCAAGGCCAGAACCCCGCCCGCCAAGCCCATATCAACGCGGGCCTGCCGATCGAAAGCGCCGCCTGGTCCATCAACCAGGTCTGCGGCTCGGGCCTGCGCACCGTTGCGCTCGGCGCCCAGCATATCATGTGCGGCGATGCCGATATCGTCGTAGCCGGCGGTCAGGAAAGCATGTCGCTCAGCCCCCATGTCGCGCATCTGCGCGCGGGCCAGAAGATGGGCGACATGAAGATGATCGACTCGATGATCAAGGACGGGCTGTGGGACGCGTTCAACGGCTACCACATGGGCCAGACCGCCGAGAATGTCGCGACCCAGTGGCAGATTTCGCGCGAGCAGCAGGACGAATTCGCGCTCGCCTCGCAGAACAAGGCGGAAGCCGCGCAGAAGGCGGGTAAGTTCGCCGACGAGATCGCACCCTTCACCGTGAAGACGCGCAAGGGCGACATCGTCGTGGATCAGGACGAATATATCCGCCACGGCGCGACCATCGAGAACATGCAGAAGCTGCGCCCCGCCTTCACCAAGGACGGCTCGGTGACCGCGGGCAACGCAAGCGGCATCAACGACGGCGCGGCAGCAGTGCTGTTGATGTCGGAAGAAGAGGCCGAGAAGCGCGGCCTCACGCCGCTGGCCCGCATCGCCTCCTACGCGACCGCCGGCCTCGACCCGTCGATCATGGGCTGCGGTCCGATCCCCTCCTCTCGCAAAGCGCTGGAAAAAGCGGGCTGGAAAGCCTCCGATCTCGACCTGATCGAGGCAAACGAAGCCTTCGCGGCGCAGGCTTGCGCCGTGAACAAGGATATGGGCTGGGATGTCAGCAAGGTGAACGTCAACGGCGGCGCCATCGCCATCGGCCACCCGATCGGCGCAAGCGGCGCGCGAATCCTCAACACCCTGCTCTTCGAGATGAAGCGCCAAGGCGCGAAAAAAGGCCTCGCCACGCTCTGCATCGGCGGCGGCATGGGCGTCGCAATGTGTATTGAAGGCCTCTAACGGCAAAAAAATGCTGCATCTGCAAAAAGAGCGCGCAACTTTGTTGCGCGCTCTCGTCATTTTCGGTAACAGCGTTTCAAGGGGTAATCCATTGGAGGAGGAATCATGTCGAGAGTTGCATTGGTCACCGGCGGATCGCGCGGCATTGGCGCGGCGATCTCGAAGGCGCTTCAGGCGGCGGGCTACACGGTCGTCGCGAACTATGCCGGCAATGACGAGGCTGCGGCCAAGTTCACCGAGGAAACGGGGATCAAGACCTACAAGTGGTCGGTCGCCGATTACGACGCCTGCGCGGCGGGCATCGAGCAGATCGAATCCGAAGTCGGCCCGATCGACGTTTTGATCAACAACGCCGGCATCACGCGTGACGCGCCCTTCCACAAGATGACCCGCGAGCAGTGGAGCGAGGTGATCGACACCAACCTCAGCGGCATCTTCAACATGACCCATCCGCTCTGGACGAAGATGCGCGAGCGCAAGTTTGGCCGCGTCGTGAACATCTCCTCGATCAACGGCCAGAAGGGCCAGTTCGCGCAGGCGAACTACTCGGCAGCGAAGGCGGGCGATCTGGGTTTCACCAAAGCTCTGGCTCAGGAAGGCGCCCGCGCGGGCATCACGGTGAACGCGATCTGCCCCGGCTATATCGCAACCGAAATGGTCATGGCGGTGCCGGAGAAGGTGCGTGAGTCGATCATCGGCCAGATCCCGGTCGGGCGTCTGGGCGAGCCCGAAGAGATCGCGCGCTGCGTGGTGTTCCTCGTCTCCGACGATGCGGGCTTCATCACCGGCTCGACGATCACCGCGAATGGCGGTCAGTATTTCATCTGATTTCGCCTCTTGGCATTCTCGACGGGGGCCCGCATTTTGCGGGCCTCTTTGTTTTGGCGGGGGCAGGATGACGCGCGGCAAGGCCACTTCGATCGGGTTCACGGCAGTGTTGCTGTGGGCGCTTCTGGCGCTGTTCACCGTGGGATCGGATCCGGTGCCGCCCCTGATGCTGAACGCGCTGTGCTTCGCGCTTGGCGGCGCGGTGGGCATAATCTGGCTGTTCGCGACCGGCGCGCTAGGGCAACTGCGGCATGTCTCGTGGAAGGTCTATCTCGCCGGAACCGCGGGGCTTTTCGGATATCATTTCCTGTATTTCTCGGCGCTACGTCTCGCGCCTCCGGCCGAGGCCGGGCTAATTGCCTATCTCTGGCCGTTGCTGATCGTGCTGTTTTCCGGGCTGCTGCCCGGCGAGCGGCTGACCCTTTGGCATGTCGCGGGCGCGATACTGGCCTTCGGGGGCGCCGCGCTGATCCTGGGAGGCGGGATCTCCGCCGATCCGGAGGCGCTGCCCGGCTATGGGCTGGCGCTGATTTGCGCGCTGACATGGTCGAGCTATTCGCTGCTGTCGCGGCGCTTCGGCGCGGTGCCGACGGCGGCGGTCGCGGTCTATTGTCTGGCGAGCGCAGCGCTGTCCGCTGTCACCCATCTGGCGCTGGAGCCAACGATCTGGCCACAAAGCGCGGTCGGCTGGGCCTCGGTGATCGGATTGGGACTGGGGCCCGTCGGGCTCGCTTTCTACACATGGGATCTTGGCGTGAAGCGCGGCGATATTCAGCTGCTAGGCACGGCCTCCTATGCGGCACCGCTGGTCTCGACGCTGGTGCTGGTCACCGTAGGGATCGCGAGCGCGCGCCCGACCCTGCTGATTGCGGCAGCGATGATCGCCGGGGGCGCGGGGCTGGCGGCGCTTGGCGGTCGGGGTCGGCGCGCCTCGCCCCCTCCGCCGGACATGACCGGGCAAGAGATACCGCGGAAAGGTTCGGCCTGAGTAGGCGCCCTCTCGAACGGCCCCGTTATAATGACACGGGCCGCCCAAAGGACGGCCCGGTTAAACTCGTGGGAGGGCCCTCAGGCCGTTTCGAGGCGGCGGATTTCCTCTTTCAGCCGAAGTTTTTGCCTTTTCATCTGAGCGATTTCAAGATCGTCGACGCCGGGTCTGCGCGCAGCGCGCTCTACCTCCATCGACAGAGCCTCATGTTTCTTGCGAAGTTCGGTGATATGCGAACCAAGCGACATGGCAGTCTCCTCTCCAGTTGTCAGCCCGTCGATTGCAGCACAGCTTTTGAGTCGTGTCACGGAAATGTCGTATAGTGACGGGGCATCTCCATCATTTTCGCGAAATCTTGCGAAAGCACTAACGAGGAATAGGCAATTTTTGACCTTCGCGCAGAATTTCGCGCGCAATATCCGTCAAATCCTCCGCATCGTGTGAATGCATCGGCGCCGCGTGCAAGATCAGCGGCGCGAGAAGCTGCAGCGGCGTTCGCACCCCCTTGCGCGCCGTCACGATCACCCGCCGCGCCGGGCGCCCCACCCGCGGCGCGATCGGCAGGACGGTGATCGCGCCCGCGCGCCCCTGGAGCCCCGCCAGCAGATCCGCCAGCCGGTCGGCCTGCTGGATGAGCGTGATCCGCCCCTCGGGCTTGAGACGCCGCAACGCCGCGTCGAGCCATGCGCTGATCGGCGTCGCCTCCCGCTGCGCGCGCTCGCGACCGGGATCGGCGGCGGGTGTCCCGTCTTCGGGGCTGAAATAGGGCGGATTGGCGATGACATGATCGAAACTGCGCGCCCGCAATTCGGCGGGCATCTGCGCCAGATCGCCTTCGATCACCTCGAGCGCGATCCCGTTATCCGCCGCGTTGCGCCGCGCGAGATCGGCATAGTCCGGCTGCAGTTCCAACCCGCATTGTCTGAGCCCCGGCACCCGCCAGCCAAGACACAGGCTCGCCACCCCTGCCCCGCAGCCGAGCTCCAGGACCGACTGGCCGGCCTGCGCCGGACAGGCCGCCGCCAGCAGGACCGGATCCATCGCGGCGCGGTAGCCCGCGCGCGGCTGGGCGATGCGCAACCGCCCGCCGAGAAAGCCATCGACTGTCAGATCTTCGGGCGCGAACCGATCCATGCGCTCAATCCGATTTTATCTCGTTATCGCGCAGCACCGCCTGCGCCATGAACATGTCGCTGTCGCGCACCATCAGGCGGCGCGGAAGGATTCCGAGCGAGCCTTCCAGCACGCTCGTATGGACGTCGAGTTGAAACGTGCTTATACCCTCGCCCTCGAGAAGGGCGGTCGCCATGGCCAGTTTCACCGGGTCCGTGCTGCGCAGTAGCTCTTTCATATCCCTCACTTACGGCCCCTTGCGAGGGCTGTCGAGATGAGGCAGATCGAAGGGATGAACATGAGCCTCGACGACAAGCCCGACAACACAGCGAAACCGCACGACCGGCTCGCGGAAGCCTTGGCCGACGACATGGCGGCGGTGGATGCGCTGATCGCCGAGCGCATGGCCTCGGAGAACGCGCCGCGCATCCCCGAAGTGACCGCCCATCTGGTCGGCGCGGGCGGCAAGCGGCTGCGACCGATGCTAACGGTGGCGGCGGCACGGCTGTGCAGCTACGAGGGCAATCTGCACCACAACCTCGCCGCGGCGGTCGAATTCATCCATACCGCAACGCTGCTGCATGACGATGTGGTCGACGAGAGCAAGCAGCGCCGGGGCCGCCCGACCGCAAACCTGCTCTGGGACAACAAATCGAGCGTGCTGGTTGGCGATTACCTTTTCGCGCGGTCGTTCCAGCTGATGACGGATACAGACAACCTGCGGGTTCTGTCTATCCTGTCGAACGCCTCCGCCGTCATCACCGAAGGCGAGGTGCTGCAGCTCTCGGCGGCCGAAGACCTGAACACGACCGAGGACACCTATTACAAGGTGGTGCGCGGCAAGACGGCGGCTCTGTTCTCGGCGGCGACCGAGGCGGGCGCGGTTCTGGCCGGCGCGCCGGAGGAACAGATCGCGGCGCTGCACGATTACGGCGAGAGCCTCGGGATCGCCTTCCAGGTGGTCGACGATCTGCTGGATTATCTCAGCGATGCCAAGACGATGGGCAAGAACGTGGGCGACGATTTCCGCGAGCGCAAGCTGACGCTGCCGCTGATCAAGGCGCTGGCCAAGGCCGACGGCGAGGCCCGCGCTTTCTGGACCCGCACCATCGACAAGGGCGATCAGCGCGAGGGCGATCTGGAGTATGCGTTGGAGTTGCTGAAGGCGACCGGCGCGCTGGAAGAGACCCGCGCGGCAGCCCTCGAGTGGGCCGATCGCGGGCGCGAGCGCCTGCAGATCCTGCCGGAAAGCGAGCTGCGGCAGATGCTGGACGATCTGGCCGATTACGTGGTGGTGCGGTTGCGCTGAGGGGGCACTACCCCCCGCCCTGCGGGCTCCCCACGGGATATTTGGGTCAAGAAGAAGAGGCGCGGCTATGGGGCTGCGCCTCTTGCGTCTGATCGCCGAGCATGCCGGAGGCCCGCCACCAGCCAGGGCGGCGCTGAGCCAGCGTGGCTTCCGCAGCCTGCGCGGCGTCCAGCGTCTCGAACAGCGCGAAACAGGTCGCGCCAGAGCCCGACATGCGCGCGAGACGACAGCCGGGGAGCGTCATGAGCGCGTCCAGCACCTCCCCGATCACGGGGGCCGAGGCGATGGCAGGCGCCTGCAGATCGTTACGCTGCGTGGCCAGCCAGTCGATGCAGTCAGGCGCGCCAGTAAATGTCGGCAGCACGTCGGGCATCGGGGGATTGTCCTTCGAATCTAGCCCCTTGAAGATCGCAGGCGTCGGCACCTCCACACGCGGGTTCACCAGTAGCGCGGGCAGCGGCGGCAGCGACACGAGGTCGAGCGCCTCGCCAATGCCGCGCACGCGCTGGGGGCGTGGCGTCAGACACATCGGCACGTCTGCCCCAAGTTGTGCGGTCTCCGCCGGCAGCGGATGGTCCCAAAGCGCAGCCAGCGCCCGCAGCGCAGCCGCCGCGTCTGACGATCCACCGCCGATGCCCGAGGCGGGCGGCAGATATTTGTCGAGATGGATTTCCGCCCCCTGCCCCGCCGGGCGCGACAGAAGCGCTGCGGCCTTCAGCACGAGGTTCGACGGATCGGCAGGCACGCCTGCCGCTTCGGGGCCCGTCACACTGAGCGACAGGGTGCCGGCTTCGCGCAGCACCAGCCGGTCGCCCATCGGCCCGAAGGCCACGAGGCTGTCGAGCAGGTGATAGCCATCGGCCCTCTGGCCGATGACATGCAGCGTCAGGTTGATCTTCGCAGGCGCGATAGCGTCAATTATTCGCATCGCTCGCGGGCGTTTCGGGGGCGGCCTTGGGGCTATCCTTGCTCGGGCCCTTATCCTCGAGCGGCGGCAGACCCTGCTCCTTGCGCTGCTGGTCCAGACCTACCTCGATCTTGCGGCGGATCGCATCGGGATCGAGTTCCTCGGTGGTCTCCGCGTCGTCGGTCGCGAAGGACAACGCGCGGCGCCACTGGAATTTCGCCTCGCGCTGGCGGCCCACGGCCCAGAGCACATCGCCCAAGTGGTCGTTGAGCAGCGGATCGCGCGGCTCGAGCTCCACGGCTCGCTCCATCTTCTGGGCCGCCTCTTGGTAATGGCCAAGCTTGAACAGCGCCCAGCCGAGGCTGTCGATGATGAAGCCCGCATCGGGACGCTCGGCGGCGGCCTTGCGGATCATGTCGAGCGCCTCGTCGAGGTTTTCGCCCTTGTCCACGTAGGAATAGCCCAGATAGTTCAGCACAGAGGGCTGATCGGGCGAAAGGCGCAGCGCCTCGCGGAAACCCTTCTCAGCCTCGTCCCAGTTACCCGAGCGTTCCTGCGCGATGGCGCGCGAATACCAGACGAACCAGTCCTTCGGCTCGGGTTGGCCGAGCAGGTCGATCGCCTTGTCATAGGCTTTCGCAGCCTCGGCAAAGCGGCTCTCGCGGCGGAGCGTATCGCCCAGAGCGGTCCAGACGCCGACGAGGTTGGGTCGGCTGCGCGACAGGTTCTCGAGCACTTCGATGGCCGCATCGTTGCGGCCCGCGCGCACCATCGATTCCGCGCGCCCGATTTCGGCGGCGTGGTAGATCGGGCTGTCGGGCTTGATATCGGCATAGGCTTCGATGGCCAGATCGTATTGGCCCTGCTGGTCGAGCATCGACGCGGTCAGCAGAGTGGCGTCATCCATGTCGGGCCGGATCATGTTGGCCAGCCGCGAATGCACCAGCGTGAACGTGTCGGGCGCATCGCCGATCAGCGCCTGCGCGACCGAGTAATAGACCTCTGCAACGCCGTCGGACGCATTGCGCACGACGTCGAAGGGCAGCGTGTCGCCCGCCTCCAGCTTGGAGCGGATATCTTTAAGCTGCGGGTCGAGATCCTTGCCGAAGCGATCCTCGATCAGCTTCAGCGCCTCCTTGTTCTTCTCGAGTTGCGAGAGCACCTCGACATGGGCCAGAACGCCGCGACGGGTCGAGGTGATCTTCTCGCCATCTTCGCCCGAGAGGATCGCATCAGCCCCCTCGTAATCGCCGACGAGCGCGAGTGCGAGCGCCTTGTGGAAACCCGCGAAGGCTGCGAGGCCCTGCTGCTTGCCGACCTCGTCGAAGGCAGCGGAGGCGTCGGACATCTTGCCGTCGCCCGCAAGCACCCAGGCCTTGGTCAGCCCGCCCACGAGCGGCCCCGGATCGGCATCGCTGTCGAGCAACTTGAGCGCGGCGCTCCAGTTCTTGTCATGCGCGTCCGCAGCGAGCACGGTCAGCGCCGCGATCTGGCTTCCGGTGCCGGCCTCGACCATCTGCTGCGCAAGCGGCTTGGCACGGTCGAAATCGGCGATCGCGATCTCTGAGACGAGCGTGGCCTCTGCCGTCGTGCCACTGGTATCGCCACTGGCCATCAACTGGCGGTAGTAATGCGCGGCTTCGGCGAAATCGAATTGCTGCGACGCGATGCGCGCGGCGAGATAGGCCCCCGCCTCCGCAGGGCTCGGGTCATTCGCGGTGTCGCCTGCATCGCCTTCGGCAGCAGCAGTATCGGCAGCCTGCGCGGCATCCTCGGCGCTGCCGGCCGTCGGCGCATCCTGAGCGAACAGCGGCAGGGGCGCGGTGGAGCCCATCAAGAGGGCGAAGAGCGCAAGGCGCAGCGGGGTCTTAAAACTCGGCACGAAACGGTCCTCTCATTCGGGTCGAAATCGAGCGTAACGGGGCGCTGCGGGCATTACAATGAGCCGAACGACCGCACGCGGGAAGCCGCCGTCACAGACACGGCGTTGTGATGGGGGCGATGAGGGATGGAAACGAAAAAGGGGCCCGCAGGCCCCTTTCGCGATCACATGTTCGGGTAGTTTGGCCCGTCGCCGCCTTGCGGGGTGGTCCAGTTGATGTTCTGGCTCGGATCCTTGATGTCGCAGGTCTTGCAGTGGACGCAGTTCTGGAAATTGATCTGGAACTTCGCGTCGTCGCCCTCGCCGACCACCTCGTAGACGCCCGCCGGGCAATAGCGCTGAGCGGGCTCGTCATATTTCGGCAGGTTCACCGATATCGGGACCGACGCGTCCTTCAGCTTCAGGTGGCAGGGCTGGCTCTCTTCGTGGTTGGTGAAGGAGAAGCTGACATTGGTCAGGCGGTCGAAGCTAAGCTTGCCGTCGGGTTTGGGATAGTCGATCGGCTTGAAGTTTTTCGCCTCGCCGGTCGCTTTCGCATCCGACTTGCCATGCTTGAGCGTGCCGAACAGCGAGAAGCCGAAGAGATCGTTGGTCCACATGTCGAGCCCGCCGAGGACGAGCGAGGGGACCATCCCCCATTTCGACCACATCGGCTTCACGTTGCGGACCTTCTTGAGGTCTTCCGCGATCGGACCGGAGCGCAGATCGGTCTCGTACTCGGTCAGCTCGTCGCCCGAACGCCCGCCCTTGATCGCGGCTGCCGCGGCTTCCGCCGCCGCGATGCCGGAGAGCATCGCGTTATGGTTGCCCTTGATGCGCGGCACGTTCACGAGCCCCGCCGAACAGCCCAGCAGCACCGCGCCCGGTACGGTCAGTTTCGGGATCGACTGCCAGCCGCCTTCCGAGATCGCCCGCGCGCCGTAAGCCACGCGCTTACCGCCCTCCAGCAGCTCCGCAACCATCGGGTGATGCTTGAAGCGCTGGAACTCCATGTAGGGATACAGATGCGGGTTCTCGTAGTTCAGGTGCACGACGAAGCCGACATAGACCTGATTGTTGTCGAGGTGATAGATAAACGACCCGCCGCCCGCATTGCCGCCCAAAGGCCAGCCCATCGTATGGGTCACGGTGCCTTCGCGGTGCTTCTCCGGGTCGATCTCCCAGATTTCCTTCATGCCGAGGCCGAATTTCTGCGGGCAGTGACCGTCGGAGAGGTTGTGCTTCTCCATCACCACCTTGGCGAGCGAGCCGCGCACGCCCTCGGCGATCATCACGTATTTGCCGCGCAGCTCCATGCCCGGCTCGTAGCCCGGGCCCTCGGTTCCATCAGGGTTCTTGCCGAATTCGCCCGCGACGACACCGGCCACCCGGTCTCCATCCCAGACGATTTCCGACGCGGCCATGCCCGGGAAAATCTCGACGCCGAGGGCTTCAGCCTGCTCGGCCATCCAGCGGCAGACATTGCCCATCGAGACGATGTATTTGCCATGGTTCGACATCAGGCGCGGCATCGGCCAGTTCGGAATGCGCATCGCTCCGGCCTCTCCGAGGACATAGAAATTGTCCTTCTTGACCGGCACGGTGATCGGCGCGCCCTTGTCCTTCCAGTCGGGGATCAGCTGATCCAACCCGCTGGTGTCGAGCACCGCGCCCGACAGGATATGCGCGCCCACTTCCGAGCCCTTCTCGAGCACGACGACCTCGAGCTCCGGGTCGATCTGTTTGAGGCGGATCGCCGCCGAAAGCCCTGCAGGCCCCGCGCCCACGATCACCACATCATATTCCATCGACTCGCGCGTCACGTCGGTCATGTCTGTCGAACCCCTTGCTGGTCGTCCTAGCTGGCGTCCTGCCTAGCCTACCTCGCGTAACGAGGCAATTGTTACGCTGCGATGCCGCGCAACAATCTTGCGCCAAATTACGCCGCCTTCCCGAACTGACGAGATCGGCAATTCGCCGCGAAAATCGCGCTGTCCACTTGACTTCCGGGGGTGAGAGCAGATTTAGATGCCCTGAATTGGGGACAGTTCCGAGTTCGGGAGCCTTCCATGGACAAACAACCGATGACGCGCGCAGGTTTTGACGCGCTCAATACAGAATTGAAAAAGCTCAAGTCCGAAGAGCGTCCCGCGATCATTGCCGCGATCGCGGAAGCGCGGGAACTGGGCGACCTCTCGGAGAATGCCGAATACCATTCGGCACGCGAGAAGCAGGGCTTTATCGAAGGCCGGATCAAGGAGCTCGAAGGGCTTCTGGGCCGCGCCGAGGTGATCGACCCGTCGAAGATGTCGGGCGCCGTGAAATTCGGCGCGACAGTGACCATCGTCGACGAGGACACTGACGAAGAGAAGACCTACCAGATCGTCGGCGAACCCGAAGCCGATCTGGAGAAGGGCAAGCTCAACATGAAGTCGCCTCTGGCGCGCGCGCTGATCGGCAAGGACGAGGGCGACTCTGTCGAGGTTCGTACGCCGGGTGGCGACAAGGCTTACGAAATCCTCAAGATCGTTTTCGCCTGACACGGACGCCCCTGCGCGGCTGCCGCTGAGCATGTGCCCGTGCGCCACTGACGGAGAGCCTGAATGGAAGGACCCGCAGAGCAGGACAAGGATCGGTTCGCCATGCCCGGCGGATCGCACCCGCCTGCCGGTCGTCCACGCCTCAAGACACGCTTTCCCGGCGCGCCGGAATGGATCGCGCTGGGGCTAAGCATCCTGTGGGTCTTCCTGGTCGCGGCCTTCTGGTTCTTCGCACCCGGGATCGCGCGCGCCGCGTCGCTGTTTGCCACCGTCAGCCTCGTCGTGGGGATGGCGGTGCCGATCGTGATGGTCTGGGTCGCCGCCGTGACCGCGCGCGCTACCCGCGAGATGCGCGCCGAAACCGCCGCGCTGCGACAATCGATCGAGGCGATGCGTACCGCCTGGCTCAATCAGCAGGCGATGCGTACCGATCAGAATGTCGAGAAGAAGCTCGACGAGATCGCTGCCGTCGCCCGTCAGGCGGAGACCACGATCGCGACCTTCGCCTCGCGCCGCGACGTGCAGGCAAGCCAGCCCTCCGCCGACCGCAAGGCGGCGCTGGTCGCCCCGCCCCCGCCCCGACCCGATGACAGCGAACCGATGCTGGCGCTCGGCACCCCGGCGGAGGACCTCCGCGCGCCGCTCTCGGTCGCGGATTTCGTCCGCGCGCTGAACTTCCCGGATTCGCCCGACGATACCGAGGGCTTCCGCGCGCTACGCCGCGCGCTCGAAGACCGTTCGACGGCAAAGCTGCTGCGCTCGGCGCAGGATGTGCTGAACCTGCTCGCGCAGGACGGCATCTACATGGACGACCTCAAGCCCGACCGCGCCCGGCCCGAACTATGGCGTCGTTTTGCGCAAGGCGAGCGCGGCCGCGAGATCACCAGCCTCGGCGGCATTCGCGATCGCTCGTCGCTGGCGCTCAGCGCGGGCCGGATGCGCGGCGATACGATCTTCCGCGACGTGGCGCATCACTTCCTGCGCCAGTTCGACCGGACCTTCGCCGAGTTCGAGAAGAACGCCTCCGATCAGGACATCGCCGAGATGGCCGAAACCCGCACCGCCCGCGCCTTCATGCTGCTGGGGCGCGTCACCGGCAGTTTCGACTGAGGGGCCAGCCCCTCGGGCTTCGCCCTCACCCCCCGGGGATATTTGAGCCAATACGAAAGGGCGCGGCGAAGCCTTCAGAGCGCGCGGCGCATCAGTTGCACCGAACGGAAATCGAAGACCAGCCGCGTCAGTCGCGAACTGCGCCGCCCCGTCACCTCGAAGCCCAGCCGTTGGTACAAGGCGCGTGCGCGCAGGTTCTCGTCGATCACGTCGAGACAGAGCGCCCGGTAGCCACGCCTGCGCGCCTCGTGGGACAGCGCCTCGATCAGCGCGCGCCCTATGCCTGCGCCGCGCAGTTCCGGGTGGACGGCGATCCCGTCGATCATCATTCCGCCTTCGGGCAGATCGTGGGCCAGAAGATGCAGACAGGCACCGCGCCAGAGCCCGCCACCGCGCCCGTAATGGCTGCGCAGATCGGCCCAGCTACCGCCGACGAAGGAGCCGCGCAGCGTGCGAAACCCGACCACCCCGACCAGCGCGCCATCGCCATCGAGCGCCGAGAGCGCGTGGCTCGGATCGATCACCTCGGCGATGAAGCCCAAGGCGCGCTGCTCCGGCCCCATCACGCGGCCGAGCTTGCCGCCGAATGCCTGCCAGTAAAGCTCCGCCGCCGCTGCGCGATGCTCGCGTGCGAGCCCGTGCCGGATCGACACCTGGGTCACCGGGTCGCCTCAGCCAGATGCGCGGCCGCCGTGGCGAGATCCTCGGGCGTGTTGAGATTGGTGAACGGGTCTGGGCTGCCCTCGAACGCCACCCGCGTCGCCTCCGGGAAGGCCGCACGCAATCGGCGTTCGCCCGAGGCGAACAGCTCGGCTATCCGCGCCCGTTCCATGACCGGGCACAGCGCGACGCTCGGGTGGTCGCGACCGGCCGAGGCGGCGTAAGCCGCGCCGCCGGGAGCGCGCAGCCGGGCAACGAGGTCGCGGGGCAGGAAAGGTGTGTCGACGGGAACGCTGAGCAGCATATCCGCGCCCTGCTCCGCCGCCCAGTCCAGCGCGCTCAGGAGCCCCGCCAGGGGGCCCTCGCCCTGCCTTTGGGGCGGATCGGGTAGAACGGGGATCGGAGCGAATCGAACCGCCGCACCATTGGCGGAGATCGCGAGCCCTGCCACCTGCGGACCGATCCGTGCTGCGACATGGGCAAATAGCGGGCGTCCGGCGAGCACCACCATCGCCTTGTCGACGCCGCCCATGCGCCGGCCCCGCCCGCCCGCAAGGATCACCGCGACCACGCGCGGCCCGACTTCTTCGCCAGCGGTCAAGATGATTGCCTCCAATACAATCGCGCGCTTTGCCTTTGCCCGCATCCTTCCCTATCTGTCCCGCAACTGAGAACGGGAGACAAGCATCATGTCGGACATGACTGCGAACGGGACGGCCCCGAAAGGCGCGGTGCGGGCCGCCTATTGGCGCGGATTTCGGCATGGCCTGCCGTTCCTTCTGGTCATCGTGCCTTTCGGCCTCCTGTTCGGCGTGGCCGCAACCAGTGCGGGGCTCGATCTGGTCCAGGTGATGGGCTTCTCGGTGATGGTCATCGCGGGCGCCGCGCAGTTCACCGCATTGCAACTGATGGGCGATCACGCGCCGGTCGTGCTGATCCTCGCAGCCTCGCTTGCGGTCAATCTGCGCATGGCGATGTATTCGGCGGCCCTCACCCCGCATTTCGGCAAGGCGAAGACGTGGCAGAAAGCGTTGGTGGCCTATTTCATGGTCGATCAGGCCTATGCGATGGCGGCCAATGAATACGAGGCCGAGCCCGACATGAGCCGCGCCGAGAAGCTGGCCTATTACGCGGGCGTCTGCTCCCCGGTCTGCCCGAACTGGTATGTCGCGACCCTTGTCGGCGCGTTGGTCGGCGCGCAGATCCCGCCGGAATTCGCGCTCGATTTCGCGGTGCCGATCACCTTTCTTGCGATGATCGGGCCGGCGCTGCGCACGTTGGCCCATGTCGCCGCGGCGGCCGTCTCGGTCGTGGGCGCACTGGCGCTGAGCTTCCTGCCCTCGGGCGTTGGGCTGATGATCGCCGCCGTCGCCGCGATGGTGACAGGCGCGCAGGTCGAGCTTTGGGTCGCGCGTAGAAAGGCGGTGCGGGAATGAACGGCTATTCGGACGCTTTGGTCTGGGGAATCATCGTCGCACTGGGGATCGGCACCTACTTCCTGCGCTATTCCTTCATGGGGTTTCTCGGCGACCGGCAACTGCCTGAATGGGCGCTGCGCTACCTGCGCTACACGCCGGTTGCGGTGCTGCCGGGACTCGTGGCCCCGCTGGTGCTGTGGCCCGCAGGTACCGGCGGTGAGACCGACCCCGCGCGGATGATCGCGGCCTTCGCGACGCTCGGCGTCGGGATCGCGACGCGCAACACGCTGTGGGCGATTCTGAGCGGCCTCGCAGCGCTTTATCTCTCGCTGTGGCTGGTGTGAGCCGCGGCCTGCGCTGAAGGCGCAGATCGGGGGCTCCAGAGAAGCCACCGAAGCGGCGAACGCGGATTGCGCGAGCAATGACCCGGGGAACCCCCGGCAACTCCATCTTGAGCCTCCAGAGGGCCGCGCCCGACCTCAGTTGGGCGCTTTCCCCGCCTGTGGCTGGGTGCTTTATCTCGCAAGTCCGCAAGACACATATACCCGTGACAACATCGCCAATGCGCCCTCCCCGGGGGAGGTCGGGCGCGGCCCGGGCCGCTTCGCGGCTGATCCGGGCAGCCAGCTTCCAATTCCAATACAAAAAGAAAAAGGCCGTGCCCAGAGGCACGGCCTTCTAACCGTCAAGGTCAGGCGATCTTACTTGATCTTGCCTTCCTTGTATTCGACGTGCTTGCGCGCGACCGGATCGTATTTGTTCACGGTCATCTTTTCGGTCATGGTGCGGGCGTTCTTCTTGGTCACATAGAAGTGCCCGGTGCCCGCCGTCGAGTTCAGACGGATCTTGATCGTCGTCGGCTTCGCCATTGTCTATCTCCTAGCTCCGGGCATCGAAAAAACTACGCACCCGCGGAATCCTTGAAGCCCGCCTTTTAGCGATGCGCGATGCGGAGTCAACCGGCAAACCGGGCCGCAAGCTGAAAATTCTTCGCCCGCGCCCCATAAAGCCGGAAGGCTCTCTCCGCTCAGATCAGCGGCTTGCCCATCGTCTCGTGGATCTGGGCGACTTTCTCCGTCTCGAGGCCCAGCGCGGCAGCCAGATTCGCCAGATATTGCTTCTCCGCCTCGGTATCGACTGTGATCGGAAGAAGCGCTGCGGAATAGACCTGCGACTTCATGTGATCCGAGGTGGCATTGGCCAGAGCGGTGATGTCGATCGGGCCGTCGAGTTCGGCCTTCACGAAGGCGATTTCCTCATCGGAGGCATCGGACAGGTGATCGAGAATGGTCTGCCGCTCTTTGTCGTCGATCTCGCCATCGGCTTTCGCGGCCTGAATCATTGCGCGGATCATCAGCTTGGCCTGATCTTCCATCATCGCGTTGACCGGCGTGCCGGAGGTCACGGCGCCGAGCATTTCCGAGATATTGCCCGCGCCCGTCTTCGCAGCGCCGGTCATGGCGCCGATCAGCGCGCCCAGTCCCGCCTCGGTCGCAGCCGTCGCGGAGGCCGCCTGAGAGCCGAACTGGCCGAACAGACCGCGCACGGTCTCCTTGCCGCCGGGCATGCCCATCTTCTCGGCCCACTCGCCCATCTGGTCACCCATACCGCCGGGTTCGCCCGCCTTGCCGAGCGCGTCCTTCATGCCGTCGAGACCGCCCATCTTGTTGAAACGCTCCACGCCCTTGGCAGCGGCGAAGCCCACCGCGAGCGTGGCCAATGTCTTCACGAAGCTCATATCATTCCCCCGAAATTCGGTTTCCTGTTGCGACAGCTTCGCGCGCGTCGGCGCGCTTGGCTAGAAAAAACTCGTGCGGTCTACAGTTTGGCGATCACGTCGGCGAGCATCTGGCGCACCTGGCTGGCGACTTCCACGAGATCGTCGTTCTCGACCGCCAGCATCGAAGCCACCGGGTCGACCGCGCTGACCTCGATCCCGTTTTCGACCTCGCGCAGGACCACGTTGCAGGGCAGCATCGCCCCGATCCGTGGCGCGAAGCCGATCGCCTCGTAGGCCAACTTCGGGTTGCAGGCACCGAGGATTTTGTAGCGCGGCATGTCCTTGTCGAGCTTGGCCTTCATCGTGGCCGAGACGTTGATCTCGGTCAGCACGCCGAAGCCCGCATCAGCCAATCCCTCGCGCACTTTCGCCTCGACCTCGTCGAATGCCCCGGTCATCACCTTGTCGATCGTATAGCCCATGGCAATCTCTCTCCCCTGTTCGTCTCAGCTTTGTTTGCCTTTGCTTCGAGCGTGGTTAATTCGGTCCGAAACGCAAGTCACGATCATGGCGAGGCCTGTGCTTCAACGCGCGCTCGCTGTGCCGCAATGGCGGGAACCCGTGCGGGTGGGAGCTTGTTCCATGCCCGCGTTTTCTGGCGATAGTGGAAGCGGAATTTGCGCGGACGGCCTGTAAGCCGGATTTTGTCCCGGGGGCTCGCGCCCCCGTGGATGACCATTCCTCTCGCCCTGCGATTGCTCGCAGGGTCCAGCCGCCAACCCGGATCGCTCGGGGCGAAGCTCCCCTGCCATCACCGCAAGCGGCGCAGCACACGATCCCTATTCGGCGTTGCTCCCGGTGGGGCTTGCCGTGCCGGTCCTGTTGCCAGTCCCGCGGTGGGCTCTTACCCCACCGTTTCACCCTGACCCCGGCCGAAACCGGGGCGGTCTGTTTTCTGTGGCGCTTTCCGTCGAGTTTCCCCGCCCGGGCGTTACCCGGCACCGTTGCTTCATGGAGTCCGGACTTTCCTCGGGCACCCGGCTGCCCGCATTGCGCGGGGCTACGGGCGCTCGCGGCCATCCAGCCATCCGCGCAAGGCAGCAGATAGACATTCGCACTCATGCGGTCAATCGCCCGGATGGGCGCACCGCGCGCGCCCGTAGCCGGGCCGAGAGCGCCAGCCATCCATCACGAGGACGTGAAATTTGCGGAGCGATCCGTGCAATCGCTTGCTTTTCGACCCCGGCACGTCGAGGCTGAGCTTCCATTGAAGTGAAAGGGAGATCACGATGGAAAAGGGAGGACTGCGCCTCGGGCTAGCGCTCGCGGCGATGGTTTGGGCGTTGCCCGCGATGGCGAACGAGAAGATCGCGATTCAGGTCAACAGCGCCGACCCACAAGTGATGAACATGGCGCTCAACAACGCGCTCAACATGATCCAATACTACAAGGACCAGGGCGAAGACGTGCAGATCGAGCTGGTCACCTACGGGCCCGGTCTCAACATGCTGCGCGCCGATACCTCGCCGGTGAAAGCCCGGATCGAGGAAATGGCGATGCTGGGCCAGCCGATCCATTTCCGCGCCTGCGCCAACACGCTCGCCGGTATGACGAAGAAGCTCGGCAAGGAGCCTCCGATGGTCGAAGAGGCGGAGATCGTCCCGTCCGGCGCGGCCTACCTCGTCGATCTGCAGCGCGACGGTTACGCCTATCTGCGCCCCTGACGGACGAGAGCGCGGGCAGCACCACGCATCCCGCGCACTCCACTCTGAATTGCGCCCCAGATCGCCCCGCTCGGCCTTCCGTGCGGGGCGGCTTACGTTGCAGGCAGGGCTGTTTGATTGACCCCCCGGCAGGATCGGCTATCCTCTTGACAAACAAGAGCAGTAACGGGCCCGCATGACCGCCCTTTCCGAATATGAGCGCCTCGAGGCGATCGGCATATGGCGTCCCGATGCGGACGCACAACGCCGCGAGGTGATCCTCTCGCTGGGCGACGCGACGCTTGTGCTGTCGGAGGTGCGCTCCGGCACGGCACTCGCACACTGGTCGCTGCCCGCGATGCACCGTCGCAACCCCGGCAAGCGCCCCGCGATCTTCGCCCCATCCGAGGAGCCGGGCGAAGAGCTCGAGGTCGAAGACGAAACGATGATCGCCGCGATCGAGAAGGTTCACGCGATGATCGCCGCACAGCGCCCGCATCCGGGGCGGCTGCGCGGCGTGCTCATCGGGGCGGTTCTGCTGGCAGTCGGCGCGGTGGCGCTGTTCTGGCTACCCTCGGCGCTGGTCGATCATGCCGCGCGCGTCGCACCCCAGGCAAAGCGCGTCGAGATCGGGCGTAAGCTGCTGTCGGAGATGGTAAAGATGACGGGCGCTGCCTGTCACAGCCCCGGCGGCGATCGCGCGCTCTCGGCCCTCGCCGAGCGACTGCCCGGACAATCGGCGATCGCGGTCCTGCCGCAGGCGCTCGAAGGAGCGCGGCTGTTGCCCGGCGGGATGACCGTGGTCGGTCGCGACACGATCAACGGGCCGGACACGCCCGAGGTCGTCGCGGGCTACATCATCGCCGCGCAGAACAGCGCCGCCGGAGAACGCCCGCTGCACCGGATGCTCGATCGTCTCGGGCCCGCGGCGGCGCTGCGGCTGCTGACGACGGGCGACCTTCCCGAAAGCGGACTGGCCGAGTATGCGCAGGACCTGTTGCAGCGTCCGCCTGCTCGCGCCGATGGCGACACGCTTCTGCGCGCCTTCCGCGAGGCCGGGGTCAGCGCGACGCCCTACGCCTACGCGCTCGACCCGACCGGAGAGTCCGTGCTGGGCCTGATCGAGGCCGATCCGTTCAAGGGCCAGCCCGCGCCGGAGCCGGTTCTCGAAGATGCGCAATGGGTGGCCCTGCAGGATATCTGCTCAGCGCAATGAAAAACGGCCCCGAAGGGCCGCTCGATCTTGCTTCGGTCCATACTTCCTCAGCGCACGAGCGCATCGGGAAAGCCCGCTCGACGCGCCGAGGCCAGCGCCGAGTTCAGCTTCGCGGTATCGTAGAACGGCCCGGCATAGACCACAGTCAGCTCCTGCGTCTTGGACGTCGCGACCGGCAGGCCCAGCGCCTGCAGACGCTTCGTCGCGGTCGCAACATTCGCGACATTGGCGAAGCTGCCGACCTGCACATATTGCTTGCCATTCGAGCTGACCGGCGCGACCGATTTGTTCGACACAGTGACGGTCGGCACCACCACGATCCGGGTTTTCGGCACCGGCGGGTGAGAGCTTTCGACATAGACCTGATCGGGCGTCGCGGTGGGCCGTAGCTGCATCGGCGTCTCCTCGGTCCAGCGCGCCCGCATCTGTTCGTTGCCCTGGACGGTGCGTGGACCGCGATAGGGGTTGAGGCGCCCGTCCTCGAAGGCATTCGTCCAGCCGTTTTCCGGCTGGGGCGCGCGGGTTACGATCGGGGCGAGCCCACCGACGCTCACCCTGTGCGACACGCGCGCGCTGTCGCGCGGCGCGGGCGGGGACGCAGGGGTCGGCGAATAGGGAGCGCGCGTTGCCACCTTCGCCCGGGTGGCAGGTTTCGCAGTTGCAGGCTTCGCCGCCAGCGTCACAGTAGGCTTATAGCCGCAGACGATGCCGCGGTCGCTATTCATTCGTGGCACCCAGCGCACGGCACCACCATAGTCGGCGCGCACGAAGACGCAGCCCTCGCTGTCGACATATTGCGGCTCGGTATAGCTTGCCGGGGGCATCTCGGCGGGCGCATATTGCTGCGCCCGCAATTCCGATGCGAAGCCTCCCAGCCCCAGCGTGAGAATTGCGGCCAGACCGACCGCTGCTCCTGCGTTCAATCGCATATACAACCCCTAAACTATCTAGGGGGAGGATAGCCGGGTTTTCCTTTGAGTAAAGGACGTTGCCCTTACTTCGTCCCGAACATCCGGTCGCCCGCGTCGCCCAGACCCGGCACGATATAGGCGTGCTCGTTGAGCTTCTCGTCGAGCGCGGCGGTCACGATCGGCACGTCCGGGTGCGCCTCTTTCATGCGCGCGACGCCCTCGGGGGCGGCCAGCAGGCACATGAAGCGGATGTTCTTCGCGCCCTTTTCCTTGATCAGGTCGATCGCCGCGACCGAGGAGTTGCCGGTGGCCAGCATCGGGTCGACCACGATGGTCAGACGATCTTCGAGCTCGCTCGGCAGCTTGCAGTAATACTCGACCGGCTTCAGCGTCTCGGGGTCACGGTAGAGACCGACGAACCCCACGCGCGCCGCCGGCACCAGTTCCAGCACCCCATCCAGCAGACCGTTGCCCGCCCGCAGGATCGAGACCAGCGCGAGCTTCTTGCCCGCGAGGATCGGCGCGTCCATTTCCTGAAGCGGCGTCTCGATGTTCTTCGAGGTCAGCTCCAGCTCCGACGTGATCTCGTAGGCCAGCAGCAGGCTGATCTCGCGCAGCAGACGACGGAAGGACGCGGTCGAGGTGTCCTTCTCGCGCATCAGGGTCAGTTTGTGCTGCACCAGCGGATGTTTGACGACGGTCAGATGGTCACTCATGGTCTTGTCCCTCACAGAAAGCTTTTGCCCGGCCCTTGCGCCGGAATGTTCAGATGCGTGGCGAGCGAGGCCGCTAGGTCGACATAGCCCACATTCCCCACGCTGCGCGACCCGATACCCGGGCCCGCGCCCAGAACAGGCACGCGTTCGCGGGTGTGATCGGTGCCGCGCCAGCTTGGATCATTGCCGTGATCGGCGGTGAAGATCGCCAGATCGCCCGGTTGCAGGCGGTCGAGAAATTGCTCCGCCACCGTGTCGAACCATTCCAGCGCGCGGGCATAACCCGAGACGTCGCGGCGATGGCCGTAGAGGCTGTCGAACTCGACGAAATTGGCGAAGGTGAGCGAGCCCTCCTCAGCCTCACCCGTCAGCCGGATCAAGTGATCGGCCAGATCGGCATCGCCCTTGCCCTTGTGCAGATGGGTGATGCCGCGATGCGAGAAGATATCCCCGATCTTGCCGATCGCATGTGTCACGCGGCCCGCGTCATAGGCCCAGTCTAGTAGCGTCGGCGACGGTGCCGGGATCGCGTAATCGCGGCGGTTCGGGGTGCGGGTGAACTCGCCATTCTCGCCGATGAACGGCCGCGCAATCACGCGCCCCACCTTCATCGCATGCAGCGTCGGCGCGAGCCCCTCGCAGAGCTTCAGAAGGCGGTCGAGGCCGAAATGCTCTTCATGGGCTGCAATCTGGAACACGCTATCGGCAGAGGTGTAACAGATCGGCCAGCCGGTGCGGATATGCTCGTCGCCCAGTTCCTCGATGATGTTCGTGCCCGAGGCGTGGCAATTGCCGAGGATGCCGTCGGTCCCAGCGATCTCGCAGGCTTTCGCGACGAGATCCGGCGGGAAGCTGTTCTCCTTGTCCGGGAAGTAATGCCATTCCCACGGCACCGGCACACCAGCCAGTTCCCAATGGCCCGAGGGCGTGTCCTTGCCGGGAGAGACCTCGGTGGCCGCGCCCCAGAGCCCGACAGGTTCGGCCATCAGCCCCGGCGCATCCTCGCCCGAGGCGAGCTTCACCGCAGCGCCCAGCCCCAGACCGGCCAATGTCGGCATCTTCAGCGGCCCCGAGCGGCCCTCCTCTGCCCGTCCTTCGGCGCAGGCCTGCGCGATATGGCCCACGGTATTCGCGCCCGTATCCGGCGCGCCGTCGTTGAAGAAACGATCCGCATCGGGCGCGCCGCCGATCCCGACGCTGTCCATGACGATCAGAAAGGCGCGGCTCATTGCACATCCTCCGGGCCGATACGTTCGTGGATCAGGGGCGGCTCTTCGGGGGCCTCGTCGCTCAGGTCGATCGCAGCCAGAAGGGCCGCTTCGGCGGCATCGGCGTCGCGATCATTCGCGGCATGGATCGTCACCAGCGGTTCGCCCGATGTCACGTCGTCGCCCAGCGAGACGATCTCCCACAGCCCGACCGAGGGATTGATCCTGTCGGTGCCGACCAGACGCCCGCCGCCCAGATGCACCACCGCTTCGCCCACCGCGCGGGTGTCGATGCGGCTGACGAAGCCTGCGCGCGGGGCCTCCACGGCGCGGATCACCGGGGCGGAGGGCAGTCGGTCGGGGAAACGTTCGACGAAATCGCTCGGGCCACCCAACGCGGCGACCATCTTGCCGAACACCTCGACCGCGCGCCCGTTGCTGAGCACCTCGTCGATCCGCGCCGTGCCGTCGACCGCGTCCTTGGCCAACCCCGCGAGAACCAACGCCTCGCCGCCCAGAGCCGCGGTCACGTCCCAAAGCGCCTCGTTCACACCGGTGCCGGTCAGCGTCTCCATCACCTCGATCACTTCCAGCGCATTGCCCGCCGAATGACCCAGCGGCTGGTCCATGTCGGTGATCAGCGCCGTAGTCTTGCAGCCCGCACCGTTCGCGGTGGCGACGAGGCTCTGCGCCAGCGCCTTCGCATCCTCGGGCCGCGCCATGAACGCGCCCGAGCCGACCTTGACGTCGAGGATCAGCCCTTCGAGCCCGGCGGCCAGCTTCTTCGACAGGATCGACGCGGTGATCAGGTCGATGCTCTCGACCGTGCCCGAGATGTCGCGGATCCCGTAGAGGCGCTTGTCGGCCGGGGCGATCTCGCCCGTCGCGCCGACGATGGCGCAGCCGACCTCGCCCACGACCTTGCGCAACGCGCCGATACCGGGGGTCGCGTCATAGCCGGGTATCGCTTCCATCTTGTCGAGCGTGCCGCCGGTATGGCCCAAGCCCCGCCCCGAGATCATCGGCACGTAGCAGCCACAGGCCGCCAGCGCGGGCGCAAGCAGCAGCGAGACGGAATCCCCCACCCCGCCGGTCGAGTGTTTGTCGATGACCGGGCCGGGCATATCCCAGCGCAGCACCTCGCCGGAATCGCGCATCGCCTGCGTCAGCGCCACACGACCGTCGGTGCCGATACCTTTCAGCAGAACGGCCATCGCGAAGGCCCCCGCCTGCGCATCGGAGACCGAGCCGTCGGCCAGACCGCGCGCGAACCATTGGGCTTGATCTGCGCTCAAGCTTTTGCCGTCGCGCACCGATTGGATAATGCTGCGGGCATCCATCAGGTGTTTTCCATATGGCTCATATCGAAGCGACCGGGCAGCAGATCGCCCACCGTCGTATCGAGTCGCTCGCCCTCGGTCGTGGCCAGCGTCACCGGCGTGTCGTGACGCGCGAATTCCGCCAGCTTCTGACGGCAGCCGCCACAGGGCGGGACCGGCGTCGGGCTGTCGGCAATCACGGCGACCTCGGTGATCTCGGTCTCGCCCGCGGCCACCATCGCGGCGATCGCGCCGGCCTCGGCACAGGTGCCTTCGGGATAGGCCACGTTCTCGACATTCACGCCGCTATAGATGGTGCCGGACGCCCCGCGCACCGCCGCACCGACCTTGAATTTCGAATAGGGCGCATAGGCGTTTTCGCGCACCTGACGGGCAGAATCGAGCAGCGACATCGGCGGTCTCCGGTCCGTGGCCGGAGCGTAAAATTTGTCCAGCCGGTTGAGTTCTCCCGATCCTGCGCCGCACCTGCTCCGGATGCAAGCGCTCACCTCGCGCCACCCGTCCGCCTCGCGCGGAGTTCATGCCGCAACGTAATTCGCAGGGGTTGCAATCACTCCCTTCGTGCTATCTAGAACGGCGGGAGAATCGCGCGCGAAAAATTAGTTTAGCGCTAAACCAGTTCGGGGAGGATCTCATGGAAGAGGCGCGTCAGGACACCCTGCGTCAGTCGGCACTGGAATATCACGCCAAGCCGAAACCCGGAAAACTGGAAATTCGTGCGACGAAGCCGCTCGCGAACGGCCGCGATCTGGCCCGCGCCTATTCGCCCGGCGTGGCCGAGGCGAGCCTCGCCATCAAGGAAGATCCCGACACCGCGCATGACTACACCGCGCGGGGCAACCTGGTGGCTGTCGTCACCAACGGCTCGGCGGTGCTGGGCCTGGGCAATATCGGCCCGCTCGCCGCGAAACCGGTGATGGAAGGCAAAGCGGTTCTTTTCAAGAAATTCGCCAATATCGACGCGTTCGACATCGAGGTGAACCAGAATGACCCCGAGAAGCTGGCCGAGATCGTCTGCGCGCTCGAGCCCTCTTTCGGCGCGATCAACCTTGAAGACATCAAGGCGCCCGACTGCTTCATCGTGGAGAAAATCTGCCGCGAGAAGATGAACATCCCGGTCTTCCACGACGACCAGCACGGCACCGCGATCGTTGTGGGGGCAGCCGCGACCAACGCGCTGCGCATCGCGAAGAAGAACTTCGAGGACATCAAGATCGTCTCGACCGGCGGCGGGGCGGCGGGCATCGCCTGTCTCAACATGCTGCTGAAGCTGGGCGTGAAGCGCGAGAACGTCTGGCTCTGCGATATCGAAGGGCTGGTCTACAAGGGCCGCGAAGCCGACATGACGCCGCAGAAGGCCGAATTCGCGCAGGACAGCGATCTGCGCACGCTCGACGAGGTGATCGAAGGCGCGGACATGTTCCTCGGCCTTTCCGGTCCCGGCGTGCTGAAGCCCGAAATGGTGCAGAAGATGGCCAAGCAGCCGATCATCTTCGCGCTGGCGAACCCGAACCCGGAAATCCTGCCCGATCTCGCCCGCGAGGTCGCCCCCGACGCGCTCATCGCGACCGGGCGCAGCGATTTCCCGAACCAGGTCAACAACGTGCTGTGCTTCCCGTTCATCTTCCGGGGCGCGCTGGATGTGGGCGCGACGACGATCAACGACGAGATGCAGATCGCCTGCGTCGAAGGGATCGCCAAACTCGCGCGGCAGACCACCTCCGCCGAAGCCGCCGCCGCCTATCGCGGAGAGAAACTAACCTTCGGCGTGGACTACCTGATCCCCAAGCCGTTCGACCCCCGGCTGATCGGCATCGTCGCCTCCGCTGTGGCGAGAGCCGCGATGGAGACCGGCGTGGCGACCCGCCCGCTGGAGGATCTCGATGCCTACAAGGTCCAGCTCGACAGTTCGGTGTTCAAATCGGCCCTGCTGATGCGTCCTGTCTTCGACGCCGCTGCGACCGTGAGCCGCCGTATCGTTTTCGCCGAGGGCGAGGACGAGCGGGTGCTGCGCGCCGCCAACGCGATGATCGAGGAAACCACCGACACGCCGATCCTGATCGGTCGTCCCGACGTGATCGAGATGCGCTGCGAACGGGCCGGCCTGCCGCTCGATCTCGGCGCGGTCGAGATCGTGAACCCGGAGAACGACCCGCGTTACCGCGACTATTGGGGCACCTATCACGAGCTGATGGCCCGCCGCGGTGTCACGCCCGACCTCGCGCGTGCGATCATGCGCACCAACTCCACCGCGATTGCCGGCGTTATGGTCCATCGCGAGGAAGCGGATTCGCTGATCTGCGGCACCTTCGGGCAGTATCTGTGGCACCTGAAATACGTGCGCGAAATCCTTGCCCGCGACGGGCTCCATCCTCAGGGCGCGCTGAGCCTGATGATCCTGGAGGACGGCCCGCTTTTCGTGGCCGACACCCACGTCCATCACGCCCCGACGCCGGAGCAGATCATGGAAACGGTCTGCGGCGCGGCGCGGCACGTCTCGCGCTTCGGGCTGAAGCCGAAGATCGCGCTGTGTTCGCATAGCCAGTTCGGCAATCTCGACAGCGACTCGGGCGAGCGGATGCGCGCCGCGATGAATCTGCTGATCCAGCGCGAGGTGAATTTCGACTTCGAAGGCGAAATGCATGTCGACGCGGCGCTCGACCCCGACACCCGCGCCCGCCTGATGCCGAATTCGCGCTTCGAGGGGGCGGCCAACGTTCTGGTCTTCGCCAATACCGATGCGGCGTCGGGCGTGCGCAACATCCTCAAGATGAAAGCGGGCGGTCTGGAAGTCGGGCCGATCCTGATGGGGATGGGCAACAAGGCGCATATCGTCACGCCCTCGATCACCTCGCGCGGCCTGCTGAACATGTCGGCCATCGCAGGCACGCCGGTGGCGCATTACAGCTGAGTCGCGTTCGCCAGCGAAATTTGCAAACCCCCACGAGGGTGCAAATAACCTGAAAACTCGCCCGCAGTTTGCAAAAGTTTGCGGGCGATTTGTCGCGGTTTCTGCAAATTTTTTGGCAGGGCAACGGATTGTGCGCGGTAACATTCTTGCGTCAGCCGTTTCCGCTCCGTAACACATCTCCAAATTCCTGAGGAGGAGATGTTCGCATGGGCTACAAAGAGGTCTATTCCGCCTGGCAGGCCGATCCCGAGAAATTCTGGATGGACGCCGCCGAGAAGATCGACTGGGACGAGAAGCCCTCGAAGGCCCTGTTTGACGGGAACGCGCCGCTCTACGAGTGGTTCTCGGACGGGATGGTCAATACCTGCTGGAACGCGGTCGACCGCCATGTCGAGGAAGGACGTGGCGATCAGATCGCGATCATGCATGAAAGCCCGATCACCCACTCGACCAAGGGCATCACCTACAAGGAATTGCAGACGCGCGTTGCCTCGCTGGCGGGCGCGCTGAAAATGCGCGGCGTCGAGAAGGGCGATCGCGTCATCATCTACATGCCGATGATCCCCGAGGCGCTGGAGGCGATGCTCGCCTGCGCCCGGATCGGCGCGGTCCATTCGGTCGTGTTCGGCGGCTTCGCGGCGCATGAACTCGCGGTGCGGATCGACGACTGCACCCCCAAGGCGATCATCGCGGCCAGCTGCGGTCTCGAGCCGGGTCGCACAGTGCATTACAAGCCGCTTCTCGACGAGGCGATCGAGCAGGCCGAGCACAAGCCGGAATTCTGCGTCATCTTCCAGCGCGAACAGGAAGTGGCGAAGCTGATCGAGGGGCGCGACTTCTCGTGGCACGGTTTCCAATATGGCGTGAAGCCCGCAGACTGCGTGCCGGTCGAAGGCAACCACCCGGCCTATATCCTCTACACCTCGGGCACGACCGGACAGCCGAAGGGCGTCGTGCGCCATACCGGCGGCCATCTCGTCGCGCTGCAATGGTCGATGAAGAACATCTACAATATCGAGGCGGGCGACCGTTTCTGGGCGGCGTCCGATGTCGGCTGGGTCGTGGGTCACTCCTACATCTGCTACGGCCCGCTGATCGCAGGCGCCACCACGGTGGTTTTCGAAGGCAAGCCGATCGGTACGCCGCATCCGGGCGTATTCTGGCGGATTATTCAGAACAACCGCATCAAGAGCTTCTTCACCGCCCCCACGGCGCTGCGTGCGATCAAGCGCGAAGACCCGAATGGCGAATGGATCAAGCGCTATGCGCTGCACGACCTGCAGGCACTCTACCTCGCAGGCGAACGGGCCGATCCCGCGACCGTCGAATGGGCGCAGAAACATCTTGGCGTGCCGGTGGTCGATCACTGGTGGCAGACCGAGACCGGCTGGGCCATCGCCGCAAACCCGATCGGGATCGAGGAACTGCCGACCAAGGTGGGCAGCCCCTCGGTGCCGATGCCGGGCTATGACATTCAGGTGCTCGACGAGGGCGGCCACCCGGTCGAGGCGGGCCAGCTCGGCGCCATCGCGATCAAGCTGCCGCTGCCTCCGGGCACGCTGCCGACGCTGTGGAATGCCGAGGCACGCTTCAAGAAGGCGTATCTCGAACAGTTCCCCGGCTATTACGAGACGGGCGACGCGGGCTATGTCGACGAAGATGGCTATCTCTACATCATGGCGCGCACCGATGACGTGATCAACGTCGCCGGTCACCGCCTCTCGACCGGCGCGATGGAGGAGGTTCTCGCAGGGCATCCCGACGTCGCCGAATGCGCCGTGATCGGCGTGGCGGACGAGCTTAAGGGGCAGACGCCGCTGGGCTTCCTGTGCCTCAGTTCTGGCTGCAACCGCCCGCATGAAGAGATCGTCAAGGAATGCGTGAGCCGCGTGCGCGAACAGATAGGTCCGGTCGCGGCCTTCAAGCTCGCCACTGTGGTGGATCGGCTGCCAAAGACCCGCTCTGGCAAGATCCTTCGCGCGACGATGGTGAAGATCGCGGACGGGCAGGAGTGGAAAATGCCTGCCACCATCGACGATCCGGCGATCCTCGACGAGATAACCGAGGCGCTCAAGGGGCTCGGTTATCCCCGAAAGTAAGGCAAGCTTATAATAAGCGTCGCTGATTGTGAGAGACGCGAATAGGCACCACTTTAGAAGTTTACGCGAAAGTTAAGAAGCCGCATCCACAATGGGTGCGGCTTTACGTTATTGTTTATGCTATCAAAGATTGATTTGAGAACCGCACCCCGGAATCATCCATCGAGGGGTTATTTTGATGAACCGAGAGCTACCAGACCCCGCTGACCAAGCCCCTCTCGCGACATCGCGATGCGATCGGGGGCCTTTATGGCAGCACGATCTGCGCGCCGCGCTTGCCGATGTGATGTGCGGATTGGACGCGGCGCTCGCCGATCCCGGCGGGCGAGGCATGCATGGGCAACTCCAACGCGCACGCGAAGCGGCGAACGATCTCGCTCAGCTGATCGATCTGGACGACGCGGTGACGGGTGCGCCCGTGGTCCAGAGCGATGACGCAGCCGATCGGGGCACCCCCTCCGAGACACCGCCCTTGGTCATCGCCGATGCGCTTGAACGTGTGCGCCGTCGCTGGACCAGCGCGGCCTCCGGTCGCGGCATGGCGCTCGCAGTTCATATGTCCCCCGATATTCCGCCGGTGCTGGCGATCGACCGCGTGCCGCTCACCCGCATCTTCGCCAACCTGATGCGCAACGCACTGTGCTATGCGCAGCGTGGCACGATCCATCTGTCGCTTGACTTCGACCAAGCCGAGGGGCTTTTGCTGACCGTGCGGGACGAGGGGGATGGCTTTCCCGCCGAACGCCTCAGCGATCCGGCATGCGCGGGGCAACGCAGCGAGACCGCGACGTTCCGCAGTCCAGAAGGGCAAGGCCTGGGGCTCGCGATCTGCCACGCGCTGGTGGCGGAGGCCGGCGGCCGGATCGAACTCGCCAACGGACTGGAAGGTGGCGCCGAAATTCGCGTGTCGCTTCCCGCCCGTCCCGTCGATATCGGCTCCACGATGCCAGACGCTCCGCTGCCCGATCTCAGCGGATGGAACGTGCTCGTCGCGGACGACAGCGAGACGAGCCGCGCCTTGCTCGAACAGTTCCTGAGCGCGTTGGGCGCGCAAGTGACAGGGTTGAGCAACGGCGGCACCGCCGCTGCCCAGTTATTGACCGAACGGTTCGATCTCGCGGTGCTGGACATCGAGATGCCGGGTCTCCGCGGCACCGAGGTGATTGCGGCTATTCGCCGCTCCGGGCTGCCTTGGGCGGACCTTCCGATCATTCAGTGTAGCGGCCATCGCGGAGCTCAGATGGGTGGGGCCGATGCCTGCCTCCTCAAGCCGATGCTGGGTCTGCAGCCGATCCTGCGCGCTCTGGAAGACGCCGGCTGCACGACGACGGTGCCGCGGGTGACCACACCGCCGCGCGGTCTGCTCGCGCACCTGCGCCTGACCGAGAAGGCGCTGCCGGCAGGACTCGGGCGCGAGTTGATCGCCGATCTCGAGACGGTACGTCACGGACTCTCGCTCGCATTGCCCCCTTTCGACCTCTGCGCCCTGCAATTACTTAGTCATAAGCTCAGTGCCGTGGCTGGAGCCGCCGGTGACACACCCCTGTCGCGGCAAGCACGGGCGCTTGACAGCGCTACCCGTCATGGGACTTATGAAGATATTCAAACCCTTGGCCGTGTCGCCCTCATTTTCATCGACCGGCTGATCGCCACCACTCGAAATAATTTGAACACGAAGACTGATTTACAGCATGAGACCCAGTGACTCCGATACGAAGACCCCGGACAGCGAGACGCACGGGGGGACGGACGACCAGCCTTACGCGTCAGGCCGACGCGCGCGGGACGGCGAAGACGCAGAAGCCGATCATTTCCTTCTGATCGAAGATGTCGGATCGCTGCGCGCGATCTACGACGCTTATCTGCGCAATGCCGGCTTCGTCACCCATCTCGCGGCAAGCGCCGAGGAAGGGATGCGCATCTTCCGCGAGAACCCGATCCGCATGGTTCTGCTCGATCTGATGCTGCCCGACCGTGATGGCGATGAGTTGATCGCGGAGATGCTGGCCCTGCGCCCCTACACGGCGATTATCGCGGTCACCGCCGACCGGTCGATCGATCGCGCGGTGCGAGCGATGCAGGAGGGCGCGATCGACTTTCTCGTCAAACCGATCGACGAACCGCGCTTCCGAAGCGCCATCGAGAGCGCGCGCAGCCTGTCGCTGCGAGCGGATGCCAACGATGCGAACGCGGTCGAAGGGACGGTCGGGGAGTTCATCGGCAGCGCGCCGAAGATGCGCGCGCTCTATGCCCGGACGCGCGCCGCCGCCCGCTCGACCGCGCCGGTCTATATCTGGGGCGAGAGCGGCACCGGCAAGGAACTCTGCGCCCATGCGGTTCACAGCACGAGCCCCCGCGCCGACGGCCCCTTCGTCGCGCTTGATTGCGGCGCCCTGCCCGCGGAACGGATCGACAGCGAGCTGTTCGGTCACAGCCGCGGCGCCTTGCCCGGCGCCTTGGAAGACAAACCCGGTGCGCTCCATGACGCAGATGGAGGCACTCTGTTGCTCGACAATATCGGCGAGCTCGCCCCCACCGCGCAGATCAAGCTGCTGCGGTTTTTGCAAAGCGGTCAGATCAAACCGCTCGGTGCCAGCCAGGCGATTGACGTCAACGTGCGTATCGTCTGCGCCGCCACCAGTTCGCCGACGGCACTGCTGCAAAGCGGCGCGATCCGCGAAGACCTCTATTACCGGCTGGTGGTGCTCGCGATTGAGATGCCGCCGCTGAGGATGCACCGGCAGGATATCGGCCCTCTGGCGCGGATGGCGCTGGAGCGGTTCGCCTCCGAGGAAGATCGCTGCTTCAGCGAGATCGAGCCCGAAGCGATCGCCCGTCTTGAAGACCGCCCCTGGCCCGGCAACGTGCGCGAACTCATGAACGTGATCCGCGCGACGATCGTCATGCATGAGGGGCCGGTGCTGCGCGCCCATATGCTTCCGGAGTTCGACCCGACGATGGCCGCCGCCGCCGCGCCCGCCGCGCAAGCCGCCGATCCCTTCGCGAACCGCACCCTGGCAGAGATCGAGCGCGCCGCGATCGAAGCCGCGATAGACCGCCATGACGGATCTATCCCGCGGGCGGCGCTGGAACTGGGGGTCGCGCCCTCTACGATCTATCGAAAGCGCGATGCGTGGCTGTCGAAGGACTGAGCGTCAGGCGAATTGCTCGCGCATCAATCGCTCTTCGAGACCGTGGCCGGGATCGAAGAGGATGCAGTGCTCGATCTCCGGCTCGGAGCGCACCTCGACCCATTTGACCGGCTTGACCGATCGGCTGTCCGCATCGGCCATGACCGGTCGCTTGTCGGATTCCAGAATGTCGAAGCGCACGAGCGCGGAGGATGGCAGGATCGCGCCCTGCCAGCGACGTGGCCGGAAGCTCGCGATGCCGGTCAGCGCCAGCACGTCGGAGCCGATCGGCAGGATCGGCCCGTGGGCGGAGAAGTTGTAGGCGGTCGATCCGGCCGGGGTGGAGACGATCGCGCCGTCGCAGACCAGTTCTTCCATCCGCACCTTGCCGTTGATCGAGATCTTCAGCTTCGCGGCCTGCGGACCCGCGCGCAGCAGCGAGACCTCGTTGATGGCGAGCGCTTCGTGCAGCATCCCGTCTTCGGTCTCGGCTTTCATCGACAGCGGATTGATCACCGCCTGCTCCGCCGCCTCCAGCCGCTCTGGCAGATCGTCGGCGACATAGTCGTTCATCAGGAAGCCGACCGAGCCGCGGTTCATCCCGTAGACCGGCAACCCCGTGCCCTCGTGGAGGCATTGCAGCATGAACCCGTCACCGCCAAGCGCCACGATCACATCGGCCGCATAGCGCGGCACCTGCCCGTAACGCGCCACCAGATCCTCGAGCGCCTTCTGCGCCGTCTCGGCATGGGAGGCTGCGAAATGGATATGGGTAAATTGCTTCGCCACCGCGCCGTCCTCCTGCTTGTCCAAGGTGTTGCAAGGGCTTGGACGAAAGACAAGCGTCAATCCGGCGCGGAAATGACCGATTTGGTCGTTTGTCTGCTTTCAGCCCTGCGAAATCTGCGCTAAACGGTCGGCGACCGGATCTTTGCGAGGAATGGCCATGAAAGACCAACGCGATGCGGGCTTCTTCACCGAAAGCCTCTCCAGCCGTGACCCCGAACTGTTCAAGTCGATCACCGATGAACTCGGTCGCCAGCGCGACGAGATCGAACTGATCGCCTCGGAAAACATCGTCTCGAAGGCGGTGATGGAGGCGCAGGGTTCGGTGATGACGAACAAATACGCCGAAGGGTACCCGGGCAAGCGCTACTACGGCGGTTGCCAATATGTCGACGTCGCGGAGAACCTCGCGATCGACCGCGCCAAGCAGCTCTTCGGCTGCGAATTCGCGAACGTCCAGCCGAACTCGGGCAGCCAGGCGAACCAGGGCGTGTTCACCGCGCTTCTGAAACCCGGCGACACCATCCTCGGCATGAGCCTCGATGCGGGCGGCCACCTGACCCACGGCGCCAAGCCGAACCAGTCGGGCAAGTGGTTCAACGCGATCCAGTACGGCGTGCGCAAGCAAGACAGCCTGCTGGACTACGAGCAGGTCCGTGAACTCGCGCTGGAGCACAAGCCGAAGCTTATCATCGCCGGTGGCTCGGCCATCCCGCGCCAGATCGACTTCGCCAAGTTCCGTGAAATCGCGGACGAGGTCGGCGCCTACCTGATGGTCGACATGGCCCACTTCGCGGGCCTCGTGGCGGGCGGTCAGCACCCCTCGCCCTTCCCCTATGCCGATGTCGCGACCACCACGACGCACAAGACGTTGCGCGGTCCGCGTGGCGGCATGATCCTCACCAACAACGAGGAGATTGCGAAGAAGGTGAACTCTGCGATCTTCCCGGGCATTCAGGGCGGTCCGCTGATGCATGTCATCGCCGGCAAGGCCGTGGCCTTCGGCGAAGCGCTGCGCCCCGAGTTCAAGAACTACGCAGCCCAGGTCGTGAAGAACGCTCAGGCGCTGGCCGACGAGCTGATGAAGGGTGGCCTCGACATCGTCACCGGCGGCACCGACACCCACGTGATGCTGGTCGACCTGCGCCCGAAAGGCGTGAAGGGCAACGCGACCGAGAAGGCTCTGGGCCGCGCGCACATCACCTGCAACAAGAACGGCATCCCGTTCGACCCGGAAAAGCCGATGGTCACCTCGGGCATCCGTCTGGGCACCCCGGCGGGCACGACCCGTGGCTTCGGCGAAGAAGAGTTCCGCGAGATCGCACGGCTGATCGTCGAAGTGGTCGACGGGCTCGCTGCGAATGGCGAAGAGGGCAATGGCGAGGTCGAAGCGGCCGTGAAGGCCAAGGTCTCGACCCTGCTGAGCGGCTTCCCTATCTACCCCGAACTCTGATCCGGATCCGAGATCACGACGAAGGCCCCCGCGTTCCGGGGGCCTTTTTTCATGTGGGAGATTGCGGGCGGATCAGATCGCCCCGGTCCAGACCATCGCCGCCAGCAAGGTGCCGCCCACGATCACCACGATCACCGCGATCGACGTGGCGAGGCCAAGCGCCGCAGAGCGCAACCGCTCTGCCGCGCCCAGCGGTTCGAGATAATCGCGGCAGGTCGCGAAGGCCGCCTCCACCCGGCGGGCATCCAGTTGTCGGGCGATTTTGGGGGCCTGCATCTTGCGCTCGGCATCGATCAGCACCAGCGCCGCCTTGCGCACCTTGCGCGGCAGCGCCCGGGCCCGCGAGGCGACCCGCGCCTCGAGCGTCGGCCCCTTAGCGCCCAGCCGCTGCGCCAGAAGCCGCGAGACCTGCCGCACCATCTCGTTTATCTTCTCCGGCCCCATGCGACCCTCTCCCCTACGCGGCGTTCGGCACGACCGCACCGGACGCTAGCCGCCGCGCGAGATCAGCGCAACAGCGCGCATGGCCGCAGTTTTTTTTCGCATCCGCTCTGGAAGCGCCTGGAAGAGCGATCTAGCTTAGGCCCCATGTTGAACACGACCCTCTACTCCTCCGACAGCAATCCCGGCGCGCGGCCCCTGATCATCGCGCCCGGCCTTTTCGGATCGGCCCGGAACTGGACCGCGATCGCCAAACGGCTGAGCGCGGACCGGCCCGTGATCGCGCTCGACATGCGCAATCACGGCGACAGCTTCTGGGACGACGATCACAGCTATGAGGCGATGGCGGGGGATATCGCCGAGGTGATCGAGGCGAATGGTGGGGTCGCGGACGTTCTGGGCCATTCGATGGGCGGCAAGGCGGCGATGACGCTCGCCCTGACGCGGCCGGAACGTGTCGAGCATCTCATCGTCGCGGATATCGCGCCCGAGAACTACGACCACGGCGACAACCACACTGCGCTGATCGAAGCGATGCAGGAGATGGATATCAGCGATCTGACCTCGCGTTCCACCGCGGACGAGCGGCTGGGCGAGCAGGTCTTCGATCCGGGCACCCGCGCCTTTCTGCTACAATCGCTGGTGCTTCGCGACGGCCCGCCGCGCTGGAAGTTCAACCTTGCGGCGCTGAAGGCGAATATGGACGGCATTCTCGGCTGGCCCGAGACACTCGAGGGCAAACAGTTCGACGGACCGACGCTGTTCCTGTCCGGCGCGGACTCGCATTATGTCCAGCCGGAGATGCACGAGCGTATCCGCGGCTTCTTCCCGCAGGCTCGCTTCGAGGAAGTCGACAACGCGGGGCACTGGCTGCACGCCGAGAAACCCCGCGAATTCGAAGCCGACGTGGCGCGTTTCCTCAACTCCGCGAGCTGAGGAAACCGCGTCCCTTCGTTCAGGCGCCCGGCTTCATCATCCGGCGGAGCAGATGATCGCGCTTGACGTATTGGTGGTAGAGCGCGGCCGCCACATGCAGACCGGCGAGCCAAAGGAGAGCCGTCGTCAGGATCGAGTGCGTCTCGGCCGCCCATCCCAGCTGCCCGTAATAGGCCACGAGCCCCGCAACCGGGATCAGGAAGAGCAGCACGTAAAGGAACCAGTGGATTGCCGCTGCGCCGAACCGCAGAATGGCAGGATCGTTCTCCGGCGGCTCGGGTGTTCCATGGCCTGCGCGCAGCGCCAAGCGCCAAATCGCAAGCACGAGCACCGTGATGCCGATGACGATGTGACCATAGGTCAGAAACCCGGCATCGGCCGATCCGTTCTTCATCAGGTCATGGAAAGTGTGGCCCATCTCGTCATTGAACAGGTACTGGACGATGAGCAGCAGGACGACGGCCCAGTGAAGCCATATCTGCGTTTTCGAATAACCGGGGGCGTAGGACATGTTACCTCTTCAAAATTGGCGAAACGGCTCTGCGCTTCGCCAGACTAGCGCGAGGAAGGCGCAGAGGTTCCGCCCCGTCACGAAGTTGGGATCCCCCCGCGACGACGGCTCGCGCGAATGCGATCAGGCGTTTTCGCGGATCGCCTTGGCGACGAACCACGCGATCGGAAGGGCCACGAGGAAGCCGATTACTGCCGAAACGATGATCGCGTTGGTCGTGACCATATTCATCGTCAATACGGCGATAATGAGGATGCCCGCAAGGGTCGGTCCGGCGAGGGCGTAGATGATACCGAAGAGGCGCATATCTGATCTCCAGTGAGAACACATTTCGGACGTCAGATTGGCCACGATCACGGCGATGTTACCTTGATCCGCATCAAATCCGCCCTCTCGCCGCTGCGGCAGGGCGTCGCATCAGCAATCGAGCTGGAAGCGCGCTTCGCCCGTATCGCCGGGCAGCGAGGGCGACCGATAGAGCCCGCCCGCCGAACCCGTGACCTTGCAGCCAGATACCTGTTCCGCCGCGCGGATCAACAGGGGCGGCACGCGGCCCCTCTCTGCCCTGCGCAGATAGCCCATTCGCACGACCTCCGCCCGGTCCCCCTTGAGGAAGACGACGAAATCGATGCCGTCGAGCCTCACCTTGTGCCGCGACGCACCGAGGAACTGCGGCGCCGGGGAAGCGCAGCTCGTGAGGAGGCAAAGAGCGAGGAAAAACGAGGCTCTAGACATGGAAAGGCTCCGGGGAGGGACAACCCGGAGCCTTTCAGAGCTTGATTAACAATAAGTTAACCAGCTCGGGCGGAGTGTGCGGCCCCCGCGAGGGACATAGCAGAGGCCGCAAGACCGTTCTGACAGGGATCATGCCTGGCGGGGCGGCCAGAACGGGTCATTCCTTTTGTTACGCCGCTCGGACCGGAGTCCGGCGAAAATTCGATCCGGGAGGGCGACGACGAATAGGCGCAGAGGCGTCTTTCTTCGGGCTCTCCCTTATGTGTTCGAGGGCAAAACGCCGCTTCTTGCCTACAGTTCCACGGAACCGTAAATTTTTTCGTACGTTGGCCGACAATGGCTTAATAGGAGAGCGTAAGAGATGACGAAATCGGTTCAAATGGCAGCAATGACCGTGATTCTTCTGGGCCTCGCGGCCTGCAACACGGTGCAAGGCGCGGGTCAGGATCTGTCCGTCGCGGGCAGCACGATTGCGGGTGAAGCCCGTCAGGCGCGCTAAGCACGACCGAAGCTTGCCGGAAACATCAAAGGCCCCGGAAATTTCCGGGGCCTTTGCATTTCGAACTTCGGACCGATGCCGTCAGAGATGCGTCCGGCTCAGTATTTCACATGGGCGACGCGATCCTTCATCGACTCGCCCGGGTCCGACGACAGAAGGATTTTCGCGCCCGCCACCAAGGCATTGCCGCTGTCCCAGATCTCGGCCGCATCCGCATCGAAGCGCAACAGCACCAGCTTCGGGTCGTCCTTGCCGTCATACCAGGCGCTGACAAAGGGGTTCCACAGACGCTCGACGATCTCCGGGTCGGTGTTCTCCGTCAGACTGCCGGTGACGGTCGCGAAGACATCATGCCCCTTGTCGGCGAAGGTGAACATCGCACCGGCGCCGGGGGCCAGCCCGTCCATCAATTCCGTGTCGCGCGCGGTGAAGAACCACACAGGGCCGGGCTTTTCCTCGACGATCGCCGTCATCGGACGCGGCGCCGCCGTATCGACGCCGGCCCGCGCCAACATCACTGTGCGATCCGAGTCGAGGGCGTCCCAGAAGTCTTTCTCGATCTTGGCTTGGTCGGTCATGTCGTTTCCTCCTGAAATAGGTCTGGGAGGAGAACGTGAGCCCGCCTTCCCATGTTCCTCAGAAAGGCCGCCGCCCTGCGCCGCCAGAAATGAAAAGGCCCGGCGCAATCGCCGGGCCTTCAATCAAGAAACTTCGAAGAGGATCACTCGTCCATCTTCAGCGCAGCGATGAACGCGCTCTGCGGGATTTCGACCTTCCCGAACTGGCGCATCTTCTTCTTACCGGCTTTCTGCTTTTCCAGCAGCTTCTTCTTCCGGCTCGCGTCGCCGCCATAGCATTTCGCGGTCACGTCCTTGCGCATCGCCGACAGCGTTTCGCGCGCGATCACGCGGCCACCGATGGCGGCCTGGATCGGAATCTTGAACATGTGGCGCGGGATCAGGTCCTTGAGTTTCTCGCACATCGCGCGGCCCCGGGCCTCGGCCCGGTCGCGGTGAACCATGATCGAGAGCGCGTCGACCGGCTCGTCATTCACCAGGATCGACATCTTCACGAGGTAGTCCTCGCGATATTCGGTGATCTGGTAATCGAAGCTGGCATAGCCCTTCGTGACCGATTTCAGGCGGTCGTAGAAGTCGAACACGACCTCGGCGAGCGGCAGGTCATAGACCACCATCGCGCGGCCACCGACATAGGTCAGGTCCTGCTGGATGCCGCGGCGGTCCTGACAGAGCTTGAGCACATCGCCCAGATATTCGTCCGGCACGAGGATCGTCGCCTTGATGCGCGGCTCCTCGATATGGTCGACATAGGTCAGGTCGGGCATGTCGGCGGGGTTGTGAAGCTCGATCACCTCCCCGTCCTTCATGTGGACCTTGAAGACCACCGACGGCGCGGTGGTGATCAGGTCGAGATCGTATTCCCGCTCCAGACGGTCGCGCACCACTTCGAGGTGCAACAGCCCGAGGAAGCCGCAGCGGAAGCCGAAGCCGAGCGCGGCCGAGGTTTCCATCTCCGCCGAGAAGCTCGCATCGTTCAGCTGCAGTTTCTCGATCGCGTCGCGCAGCGCCTCGAAATCGTTCGCATCGACCGGGAAGAGGCCGCAGAACACGACCGGGATCGAGGGTTTGAAGCCCGGCAGCGCGTTGGCGCAGGGCTTCTTCTCATGGGTGATCGTGTCGCCGACCTTGGTGTCGCGCACCTGCTTGATCGAGGCGGTGAAGACGCCGATCTCGCCGGGGCCCAGCTCGTCGATATTGACCATAGCGGGCTTCAGAACGGCGAGACGGTCGAGCTTGTAGGTCGCCCCCGTCTTCATCATCTTGATCTGGTCGCCCTTCTTGATCACGCCATCCATGACGCGGATCAGAACCACGACGCCCAGATAGGGGTCATACCACGAATCCACCAGCATCGCTTTCAGCGGCGCGTCACGGTCGCCCTGCGGGGCGGGCAGACGATGGACGATAGCTTCCAGAACATCCGGGATGCCCAGGCCGGTCTTCGCGGAAATCTCGACCGCCTCGGAGGCGTCGATCCCGATCACATCCTCGATCTGCTCCTTCACGCGCTCGGGCTCTGCCGCCGGAAGGTCGATCTTGTTCAGGACCGGGACGATCTCGTGATCCGCGTCGATCGCCTGATAGACGTTGGCCAGCGTCTGCGCCTCGACGCCCTGCGAGGCATCGACGACCAGCAGCGATCCCTCGACCGCCTGCATCGAGCGCGACACCTCATAGGCGAAGTCGACGTGGCCGGGGGTGTCGATCAGGTTCAGCACATAGGTTTTGCCATCCTTGGCGGGATAGTCGATCCGCACCGAGTTGGCCTTGATCGTGATGCCGCGCTCTCGCTCGATATCCATCGCATCGAGGAGCTGGTCCTTCATATCGCGTTCGGCCACGGTGCCGGTCAGCTGGATCAGCCGGTCGGCAAGCGTGGATTTACCGTGGTCGATATGGGCCACGATGGAGAAATTGCGGATGCGATCAAGATCAGTCATGGGCGCGCGTATACAGGGGAAAAAGCGGGCCGGGAAGAGGGATTGAACGCCATCTGCCATTGACCTCGGCCCGGTCGCGTCCGACATATCCCTGAGACACGAAACACGGGAGACGCAAGATGATCTATTCCGTTCCGAACATGACCTGCGGGCATTGCAAAGCCTCGGTCGAAGCCGCGATCGAAGAGGTGGGCGGCAAGGCCGATGTCTATCTGGAAGATCGCGAGGTCGAGGTGGAAGGGCTGCCCGAATCCACCGTGATCAGCGCGTTGAAAGGCGCGGGCTACGAGGCCACCCCGGTCGAAGAGTGATCCGGAGGGGCGTCGCGGTCCAGATGTAGTAGGCCCAGCGCCGCGCAACGCGACGGTTAGAAATCGGGTTCCCTGCCCTGCCCCGGACAAGCGAAATCCTGCCTGTTTTATTGCCTGCTTTTTGAAATTTGTTTAGAATCGCGGACAAATGAGCAGGCAGGATCGGCAAATACATGCCGGCCGCAACGACAAAAGGGGCAGTAGATGACTTTCAAGACGACACTCGGACTCTGCGCATTCTCGGGCGCCGTGGCGCTCGCTTCGATGGCCTCGGCCGGGCCCATCGACAACGCCTGCCTGAAGGCGGGGCGCGCCAGCAATCCCGGCACCTGTGGGTGCATCCAGCAAGTCGCCGACATGACGCTGAGCCACCGCGACCAGCGCCGCGCCGCAAGCTTCTTCCACGATCCCGACCGCGCGCAGGAAGTGCGGATGTCGGATCGCAAGTCGGATTCGGACTTCTGGGACCGCTACAAGAACTTCGCCTCCACCGCGGAAGGCTTCTGCAAGTAAGCGGTCAGTCTGCGGCGCGCGGTCTACTGCCCGCGCCGCTTTTCTTCCTCATCGGCCAGCAAATCGGCGATCAGCTGATCCGCGCCCGCCTCGATCATGTCGAGGGCTCCCTCGAAATTGCGAGTAAAATAAGGGTCGGGCACATCGCGCGGTCCTTCCGGCCCGTCGATGAACATCTGCACCTGCGCGCGCATCTCGCGCGGCGCCCCGTCCAGCGCATCGCGCAGGTTATTTTCATCCATCGCCAGGATCACATCGAACGCGTCGTAATCGGCGGGCTCGATTTTCCGTGCGCGCAGAGCGCGCATGTCATAGCCGCGCGCCTCCGCCGCCGCGATCATCGGTTCGTAGGGCGGCTCTCCCAGATGCCAGCTACCGGTGCCGGCGCTGTCGAACTCGATATCGAGGCCGGCCGCGGCGGCCTTGTGACGGGTCACCGCTTCGGCGGCGGGCGAGCGGCAGATATTGCCAAGGCAGAGAAAGAGGATACGCATAGGAGGAGTGATAACGGAGGGCAGCGCGATGGCCAAGGTCGTGATTCTGACTGGCGCCGGTATTTCCGCCGAAAGTGGTCTCAAGACGTTTCGGGCGAGTGACGGCCTTTGGGAAGAGCATCGCATCATGGATGTGGCGACGCCTGAGGGTTTTGCGCGCGACCCCGAATTGGTGCATCGCTTCTACAATGCGCGCCGGGCGGCGGCGCGCGCGGCACAGCCAAATCCTGCCCATGTCGCGTTGGCGAAACTCGAGGCCGATCCGGGCCACGAGGTTCTGGTGGTGACGCAGAATGTCGATGACCTGCACGAGCGCGCTGGCTCTCGGAACGTGATCCACATGCACGGCACGCTGTTTGGAGCCTTGTGCCACGCATGCGGCCATCGCTGGCCCGCGCCGGAAGCGATGAAGCCGCGTGACACCTGCCCCGAGTGCGGGCGAAAAGCCACGCGGCCCGACATCGTCTGGTTCAACGAGATGCCCTACCAGATGGACCGGATAATCCGCGAGCTGGAAGCCGCAGACCTCTTCGTCTCGATCGGCACCAGCGGCAACGTCTATCCGGCGGCAGGCTTCGTACAGGATGCCGCGATGGCCGGTGTCGAGACGCTGGAGCTGAACCTCGACCGCTCGGCGGGCAGCGAGATGTTCGACATCTCGCGCCAGGGACCGGCGAGCGTGCTCGTCCCGCAATGGGTGCGCGAGCGGCTGGGATAGAGCGGCGGGGCGGCTAACCGCCCTGCCCTGTCCGTTAGTAGCTGTATTCGGCGTAGATCTTGCTCAGATCGCCATTCCACTCGCCGTGATATTTCTCGAGGAGTTCGTCGGCAGGCACGCGGCCGGTCTCGACGCTCTCTTCCAGCGCGTTGAGGAAATGGGTCTCGTCGGGGATCATTCCGCCTGCGCCGGGCTTCGCCCGTGCCGCCAGACCGGATTTCGCGATCGCCACCGTTTCGCGTGCGAGGTCATGCAGCTTCACGCCGTTGAACTCGCCCTGCAGCGCATCGACCGCCGCCGCACGGCGCAGACCTTCGCGGGTCTCGTGATCGAAGCCCTTCACCAGATCCCAAGCCGCATCGAGCGCGGTCTGGTCATAGCACAGGCCGACCCACAGCGCGGGCAGCGCACACAAACGCCGCCAGGGCCCGCCATCGGCACCGCGCATCTCGATGAATTTTTTCGCCCGCGCCTCGGGGAAGACGGTCGTCAGGTGATCGGCCCAGTCACTCAGCGTCGGCTTCTCGCCGGGCAGCGCGGGCAGCTCGCCCTTGAGGAAGTCGCGGAACGACTGGCCCAGAGCATTGATATATTTGCCGTCGCGATAGACGAAATACATCGGCACATCGAGAACGTAGTTCGCGTAGGCCTCGTAGCCCGCGCCCTCTTCGAACATGAATGGCAGCATGCCCGTGCGCGCATCGTCGAGGTTCTGCCAGATATGGCTGCGCCACGATTTCATGCCGTTGGGCTTGCCATCGAGGAAGGGCGAGTTCGCGAAGAGCGCCGTCGCGACCGGCTGCAGCGCCAGCGCCACGCGCATCTTCTGTACCATGTCGGCCTCGGACGCGAAGTCGAGATTCACCTGCACGGTGCAGGTGCGATACATCATCTGCGTGCCCAGCTCGCCCACGCGCCCCATGTAATCGGTCATCAGCCGGTAGCGCCCCTTGGGCATCATCGGCATCTGCTCCTGCGACCAGATCGGAGCCGCGCCAAGGCCAATGAACCTTACGCCGAGATCGTCGGCGACCGACTGCACTTCGCGCAGGTGGAGGTTCACCTCGTCGCAGGTCTGGTGGATCGTCTCGAGCGGCGCGCCCGACAGTTCCAGCTGCCCACCGGGCTCGAGGCTCACATTCGCGCCGTTCAGCTCCAGCCCGATGATGTTGCCCTGCTCTTCCACCGGCTGCCAGCCAAAGCGGTCGCGCAGACCTTCCAGCATCGCCTTGATCGACCGCGGGCCGTCATAGGGCAGCGGCAATTGCTTGTCCGCGCAATAGCCGAATTTCTCGTGTTCGGTGCCGATGCGCCAATCGTCGCGCGGCTTCTCGCCCGCGGCCAGATATTCGGCCAGTTGCTCGAAGCGCTCGATCGGGCCACCGCCCTGCTGCGGAATGGACATGTCTTTTCTCGCGTCGCTTTATGGAGCGCCACAGGTGGCGCGGGGGCTAGCTCAAGTCAAGCGTGAAACCTGTTTACGGATCCAGAGGCTCTGTGCGGTAGTCTGCTGGTCGAGCGCGGCGGAGATTTTCCCCATATCGATCCCCGGCAAGCTCGCGAAGGCATCGTAGAGCGCATCCGCCCCCGCCGCGTCGAGCGGGATCAGAAGCGCCTCGCCCGACAGGCTGCGAAGCCGCCAATATTGCTGGCCCTGCAGCGTCAGCAGTCGGATTTCCGCCAGTTCGCGCAGCGGCACCTCGCCGCCCATCCCGAGCGCCGAGACATTGCTGCCCGGCCCCGCAATGGCGCGCGCCCGGCTGGCTGCGAAATAGGAGATACGCCCCTCGTCGATCTCGACCAGACCCGGCGCGCTGGTTTCACGCGCAAAGCGCAGCCGCCGCCAGCCGATCAGCGCCCAGCCGAGCCCGAGCGCCACGGCGACCAGTCCCAGCGGCATCAGGATCAATCCGCCGAGCCAGATCAGCCAAGCTCCGAACGCCACCACGACGCCCGCCGCGATCACCTCGCCCCAGCGCTTGAAGCCTTCTGCAACTTCGGGACGGATCACCGCCAGTCTCCCAGCGCCGATTGCCACAATGTGATCGCCGCGCAGACCGCCGTATCGGCGCGCAGGATGCGCGGGCCGAGGCTGACGGGGGTCACGAAATCGCGACTGCGAAGCATCTCGCGCTCGGCCTCCGAGAACCCACCTTCCGGCCCGATCAGGATCGCCCAAGGGCCGGGCCGCAGCCCCGCGAGCGTCTCTGCGGGGCCCACCAAAGCCTCGTCGGCCCAGAGGATGCGACGGCTCGGATCCCAGCCATCCAGCAGCTTCTTGAGACCCTGCAAATCCTCGACCGGCGGCACATAGGTGCCCAGACATTGCTCCGCCGCTTCCTTGGCATGGGCCTGCAAGCGGTCCTGCCGGATGCGCGCGGAATTGGTGAACTCGGTCTGCACCGGCAGCACCTTGGCGCAGCCCAGCTCGGTCGCCTTTTCGACGATGAAATCAGTGCGCTCTTTCTTGATCGGCGCGAAGATCAGCCAGAGATCCGGCGGCGCGAGCTGCGGCGCGGCCTGCTCGACGCAGGCCAGAATACCGCGCTTCTTGTGAGCCTCGACGACCTCCGCCGTCCACTCGCCATCGCGCCCGTTGAACAGCGCAACACGGGCGCCCACGGCCAGCCGCATCACCGCGAAGAGGTAATGCGCTTCGTCCTGAGTCAGAGGCACGGCTTGCCCCGCGCCCAGCGGGTGCTCTACACAGAGCCTGATCTTGGCACGTTCCATGAGGCGGACTTTATGAGCGGAAAACCCGAAACGCCAGAGGCGGCGGAAGATGCAAACGGCACGGTCGCGGATGCTTATCGCGGCAACTGGGTCGACCGGCTGGCCCCGGCATGGACGCGGCCCTATCTGCGCCTGAGCCGCGCCGACCGGCCTATCGGGACGTGGCTGCTGCTGCTGCCCTGCTACTGGTCGATCGCGCTGGCGGCGTCCTCGACGGGCGGCTTCATCTGGTGGGATCTGTGGCTGGCCATCGGCGCCTCCGTCGGAGCCTTCCTGATGCGCGGCGCGGGCTGCACCTGGAACGACATCACCGACCGCGACATCGACGCCGGCGTGGCGCGCACCCGCTCGCGCCCGATCCCCTCGGGGCAGGTCTCGACGAAACAGGCGCTGGCTTGGGCTGTGATCCAGTCGCTGATCTCCTTCGCGATCCTGCTGACCTTCAACACCCCCGCGATCATTCTCGGGATCGTCTCGCTCGGTCCGGTCGCGATCTACCCCTTCGCCAAGCGCTTCACCTGGTGGCCGCAGATCTTCCTCGGGATCGCGTTCAACTGGGGCGCGCTGCTGCTGTGGGTCGCGCATACTGGAAGCCTCAGCTGGCCGCCCGTCGTGCTTTATTTCGCGGGCATGGCCTGGACGTTGTTCTACGACACGATCTACGCGCATCAGGACAAGGAAGACGACGCGCTGATCGGCGTGAAATCCACCGCGCGGCTCTTCGGGGACGACAGCGCGAAATGGCTGGGCGGCTTCCTGATGACCTCCGTCGCGCTGATGACCATCGCCGTGATGGGCGCACTGTTGCCCGGCGCGCCGCCGCTGCGCCTCGCGCTCTCGTTGCTCGCGCCCTGGGCGATGGGGTGGCACATGCTCTGGCAGATGCGTCAGCTCGATATCGACGACCCGGACACCTGTCTGAAACTGTTCCGCGCGAACCGCGATACGGGCCTGATCGCTGCGCTGTTTCTCGCCGTTGGCGCAATCGTGTAACGGCGTATCGATTGATCCCCGCGCCCCTGCACCTTAAGGAAACGGGATAAAGATTCCCCTGGGGAGGGCCTGAGACCGATGCGCAGCCGCGCCACCTTGTTGACGATCGCCGCCTTTGTCCTCGCACTCGTCGTCTCCGCAGTCATCGCGGGCGGCGCGGCGACAATTGTCGAAAAATCCACGAAACAAGAAGTGCGCGTCGCGATGGAGGCGCAGGGCTACGGCTGGATGCGTATCCATACCGATGGGCTGCAGGTGATCCTCTCCGGCACCGCCCCGACTGAGGCCGAGCGGTTCCGCGCCGTTTCCGAGGTCGACAAATACGTCGACAGCTCGCGGGTCGTCGACAATACCGACACCCAGATCACGAAGCCGATCACGCCACCCGCCTTCTCGCTGGAAATGCTGCGCAACGAGAACGGCATCTCGCTGATCGGGCTGGTGCCATCCTCGATCGACCGCGAGGCGATCGTGGAGAAGCTCTCGAAAGTCGCAGGCGAGGATGGCGTCACCGACATGCTGGAGAGCGCCGATTACCCGGTGCCCGGCGGTTGGGACGAAGCGATGAAATTCGCGATGACGACGCTCGAGACGCTGCCGCGCTCGAAAGTGTCGGTCAGCGCGGGCAAAGTCTCGGTGGAGGCGATCACCGACAGCCCCGCCGAGAAGGGGCGAGTGGAGACTTCGCTGGCACGCCGCCGCCCCTCCGATCTCAAGCTCAGCTTCGACATCTCCGCACCGCGCCCCGTGATCACCCCCTTCACGCTGCGCTTCCTCATCGACAAGGCGGAAGGCCCGCATTTCGACGCCTGCTCCGCCGATAACGAACGTGCGCGCGACCGCATCCTGACTGCGGCCCGCGCGGCTGGCGCGAAAGGCACGCTGAGCTGCACGATCGGGATGGGCACGCCTTCACCCGACTGGTCCAAGGCCGCGCAGATGGCGATCAAGGCGCTCGGCGATCTCGGCGCGGGCTCGGTGACCTTCTCGGATGCCGATATCGCGCTGGATGTGCCTTCGACCGTCGATCAGCAGCAATTCGACGATGTCGTGGGTGAGCTGGAATCGAACCTGCCCGGGGTGTTTTCGCTCAAGGCCAAGCGCGAGCCCGCCCCCGATGCGAAAGCCGGCGAGGCGAGCTTCACCGCCACCCGCGACGGCAACGGCCATGTCGACCTGAAGGGCCGCGTGACCGATGCGCGTGAGCGCCAGACCGTCGAGAGTTACGCACGCGCCAAGCTCGGCCATGCGAATGTCCATGGCGCGACCCGCGTCGACAAGGAGCTTCCCGCCGGTTGGCCGGTACGCACGCTGGCCGCCCTCGACGCGCTGTCGGTGCTGCACGAAGGCAAGGTCACCGTGACCCCCGACGGCATCTCGGTCAGCGGCGTCTCGGGCGATCCGCAGGCCTCCGACACGATTTCGCGCATCCTGACGAGCGAGCTTGGCGAAGATGCGCAGATCGACCTGAGCGTGAAATACGACAAGCGCCTCGATGAGCAGCTCGCCCTGCCGACCGGCAAGGAGTGCGTGGCCCGCCTGAACGACACGCTGAAGAAGAAGAAAGTCGATTTCGATCCGGGTTCGGCGCAGGTCGCTGCGGAAAGCCTCGACGCGCTCGACGCGTTGGCCAAGGCGATGAAGAACTGCACCGACTTCAAGATGGAAGTGGCCGGCTATACCGACAATCAGGGGCGCGAGGAAATGAACCTGCAGCTCTCGCAACAGCGCGCGCAGGCGGTGATCCGCGGGCTTCTGGACCGTGGCGTGCTGATCGGCAACCTGGAGGCAAAAGGCTACGGCGAAGCCCAGCCCATCGCCTCGAACGACACCGAAGCCGGCCGCGAGCAGAACCGCAGGATCGAGTTCGTGCTGCTGGACGAGGCGCCGGTGGGTGACGAGGCGCTGCCCGATGCCACGGCAGACGCCACGGCAGGCGCTGACGAGGGGACTGGGGATGGCGCTGGCGAGCCGCACTGGAACGGCGCCGTGACCGATGACGGCGCCCCCGCCACCGAGAACGGCGCGCAGGACAAATCCGGCGATGGGGACACCGCCGCAGAACCGGGGCAACAGACCCCGCAACAAGAAGAAATTCCGGTCGAGACGCCCGGCGAGAAGACGCCGCGCCCGCAATCCCGGCCGGAGGACCTGTCGAAGGGCTGAAGGGACGCCATATGAACAGAGACGAATTCATCATCGCCACAGCGATCATCCTTTTCGTGGCTTTCGCGCTTGGCTGGTTCGCGAGCTGGCTGATCCACCGCCTCACCCGTGTGAGCCAGGCCGATATGGGCGAGCTGGAGCAGATGGCGCAGGCGTTGCATGAAGCCGAGGAGACCCGCGATCAGGCGCTCGTCTATGTCGAGCAGCGCGAGGCGGAACTGGCCAATCAGCTCAGCCAGACCGAGGCCGAGCTGCGCGCGGCGATGGATGGATTGCGCGACGCGCGTCACGAGGCCGAGGAATTGCGCGCCTATATAGAGCGTACGAAAGAGGCCTGATCTCTCGCGGCTCCCCGCCCGATATTGCCGCAGATTCTCCAAACGGTCATGTCAGGCGGCAGACGCCCGTGGCGCTTTGGCCCGCGCCCCGAAGTTGGTATCGAGTCCTGCCCGCCATGCGCGGCCGATCTGCAAGCCAATAGCTGCGCCATGCTCCAGACCTTTCCCGTGGCGCCCTCCCCTTCCGCACCGCGCTCGGCGGCGCGCGCGGGATTGACGAGGCGCAGATGATATGTCCGGGGCAGGTCTTCCGCGCACGACCTATCCAGACCATCCCGACTGGACGATCGGTCCGGTGCAGCAGTTCGCGGCCACCTACCCCTTCGCGGATGAGACGAAGTTCACCCTCTCGGTCGCGCCAATCGTGACGCCGGGCGATCAGCCGCGCTGAGGGGGACGGATATCCGGCAGGGCCGCTTTCACCAGCGGGTGCAGCTCCAGCTTGTCCGCCGCCGCGAGGAACGTGTCGCGCATCGTGGGCGCCCAATTGGCATTGATGTGATCTGCCACGGCATGCGCCTGATCGCCGGGCTGGCTTTCGAAGAACTGTGCGATCTGATTGGCCATCCCGGCGAGTTTCTCAGGCTTCATGCGGTGGCCTCCTGCGGCGCGGTGTAAAGCGCGAGGCCCCGGCCTGCGCGTGCAATTACGGTAAGGCCCGCGTCCCGCGCCTCGCTCACCGCCAAAGCGGTGGGGGCGGAGGGGCCGACTATCACCGGAATACGTAGGGTCGCGACCTTCTGGATCAGGTCGACCGAAAGCCGCGAGGTCATCACCAGCGCGCCGCTCGCCGGGTCTATCCCGCCCCGGATCAGCGCCCCGATCAGCTTGTCGAGGGCGTTGTGGCGGCCGACATCTTCGCGCGTCAGCACGATCCCCTTGCCCGGCTGCCAGAAGCTCGACGCATGGGCGGCGCGGGTTTCGTCCTGCAGAGGCTGATGGTCACGCAGGGTCTCGAGCGCCTCCGAGGCCTGTTCCGGCGTCATGGTAAAGGCGGGCGGGAGAACCGGAGCGAGCTTGCGACGCGCCTCCTCCAGCTGCTCGATCCCGCAGAGCCCGCAGCCCACCGGCCCCATCGTAGCGCGGCGGCGTTCGGCAAACCGGGCGCCGGCGGGGGCTGCCAGCCAGTTGCGCGCTTCGATCCCGGCCTCGGTCACTTCGAGCTCCTGCCGGGCAATCTCGGACGCGTCCTCGATGAGCCCTTCGGAGAGCGCGAATCCAAGTGCGAAATCCTCCAGATCGGCGGGGCTCGCCATCATCACCGCCTGCGTCACCCCGTCGAAAGACAGCGCCACGGGCACTTCCTCGGCAAGGCGCTGCACAGCGCCGCTGGGCATTTCCCAATCGGTCGCCGTCATTCAGCAGCCTCGACGCGGCGGGTCAACTTGGTCTGCGCGGTGTAGAGCTCCTGCCAGTCCGACGGCCCGTTCGACAGCCCCACCTGCACCGCCGTCACCTTGTATTCCGGGCAGTTCGTCGCCCAATCGGAATTGTCGGTGGTGACGACGTTCGCCTGCGTTTCGGGGTGGTGGAAAGTCGTATAGACGACGCCGGGCGAGACCCGGTCGGTGATCGTCGCGCGCAAAGACGTCTCGCCCGCTCGGCTGGTGAGCCGGACCCAGTCGCCCTCGCGAATGCCGCGCGTCTCGGCATCATGCGGGTGAATTTCCAGCCGGTCCTCGGCATGCCAGACGGAATTCTCGGTCCGCCGCGTCTGCGCGCCCACGTTATACTGCGACAGGATGCGCCCGGTGGTCAGCAGCAGCGGGAAGCGCGGCCCGGTGCGCTCCTCGGTCGCGACATAGGCCGTGCGGATGAACCGCCCCTTGCCGCGCACGAAGCCATGTTCATGCATCACCGGCGAGCCTTGCGGATGCGCATCGTTACAAGGCCACTGCACCGAGCCCATACGGTCGATCAGGTCGTAGGTCACGCCCGCGAAGGCGGGCGTCGTACGACCGATCTCGGCCATGATCTCGGACGGGTGGGTGTAACTCCATCCCGCGCCCAGCGCATTGGCCAGCGCCTGCGTCGCCTCCCAGTCGGCCAGCCCTGCTTTCGGCGCCATGACCTTGCGCACCGGGTTGATCCGGCGCTCGGCATTGGTGAAGGTCCCGTCCTTCTCGAGGAAGGTGGAGCCCGGCAGGAAGACATGGGCGTAGCGCGCGGTCTCGTTCAGGAAGAGGTCATGCACGATCACGCAATCCATCGCCGCGAGGCCCGCGGCCACGTGATGGGTATCGGGGTCGGATTGCAGAATATCCTCACCCTGAATGTAGATCGCCTTGAAGTCCCCCGCGACGGCGGCGTCGAGCATATTGGGAATACGCAGCCCCGGCTCGGGGTCGAGCGTCCTACCCCATTCCGCTTCGAACACCGCGCGCACGGAGTCGTCCGAGACATGGCGATAGCCCGGCAGTTCGTGGGGGAAGGAGCCCATATCGCACGAGCCCTGCACATTGTTCTGCCCCCGTAGCGGGTTCACCCCCACACCGGGGCGTCCGATATTGCCGGTCATCATCGCGAGGTTGGCGATGGCGATCACAGTGGTGGAGCCCTGGCTGTGCTCGGTCACGCCCAGCCCGTAATAGATCGCCCCGTTCGGCGCGGCGGCGTAGGTCCGCGCAGCGTGGCGCAGCGCGTCGGCCGGCACGCCGGTCAACTCTTCGACCGCCTCGGGAGAATGGGCCGGATCGGCGGCGAACTCGGCATAATCCGTCCATTCGTCCCAATCGCAGCGCTCGCGGATGAACGCCTCGTCAAACAGCCCTTCCGTCACGATCACATGGGCCATCGCGGTCAACACCGCGACATTGGTTCCCGGACGTAGCGGTAGGTGATGCCCCTCGCCCATATGCGGGGTCTCCAGCAGATCGATCCGGCGCGGGTCCACCACGATCAGCTTCGCGCCCTGCCGCAGCCTTTTGCGCAGCCGCGAGGCGAAAACCGGGTGGCCGTCGGTCGGGTTCGCCCCAATGACCACGGCGCAATCCACCTGCTCGACGGAGTCGAAATCCTGCGTGCCAGCCGAGGTCCCGAAGGTCTGCTTCAGCCCGTAGCCGGTCGGCGAATGGCAGACCCGGGCGCAGGTATCGGTGTTGTTCGTGCCCATCACCGCGCGGGCGAGTTTCTGCACGAGGAAGGTCTCCTCATTGGTGCAGCGCGACGAGGTGATGACGCCCACTGAATCCTTACCGTGCTTGGCCTGCGCGCGCTTGATGCCGTTGGCAGCAAATTCCAGCGCCTCTTCCCACGACACTTCGCGCCACGGGTCAGTGATGCTGTCGCGGATCATCGGGTTGAGGATGCGGTCGCCATGGTTCGCATAGCCCCAGGCGAAACGGCCCTTCACGCAGCTATGGCCACGGTTCGCCTTGCCCTCTTTCCACGGCACCATGCGCACCAGCTGGTCGCCGCGCATCTGCGCCTCAAAAGAGCAGCCCACGCCGCAATAGGCGCAGGTCGTAACCACGGAACGCTCCGGCACGCCGATCTCGTCGACGGTCTTCTCCTGAAGGGTCGCGGTCGGGCAGGCCTGCACGCAGGCGCCGCAGCTGACGCAATCCGAGTTCAGGAAATCTTCCGTACCGGTCGAGATGCGGGCGTCGAAGCCGCGCCCGTCCACGGTCAGCGCGAAAGTGCCCTGCACCTCTTCGCAGGCGCGCACGCAGCGCATGCAGACGATGCATTTCGACGGATCGTAGAAGAAATACGGGTTGGAATCGTCGCGCGGAATATAGAGCGGATTGGCGCCGTCCGCCGCGCGCGTCTCGACATGGTTCTCGCCCGGCGTGTAGCGCACGTCGCGCAGGCCGACGGCCCCTGCCATGTCCTGCAATTCGCAATCGCCGTTCGCCGCGCAGGTCAGACAGTCGAGCGGGTGATCGGAGATATAAAGCTCCATCACCCCGCGACGCAGCCTGTGCAGCTGCTCGGTCTGGGTTTTCACGACCATGCCTTCGCGCACGGGCGTGGTGCACGACGCGGGCGTGCCGCGCATCCCCTCGATCTCGACAACGCAAAGACGGCACGAGCCGTAAGCGTCGAGCATATCGGTCGCACACAGCTTTGGCACGGTGATCCCGGCCTCGGCGGCGGCGCGCATCACGGAGGTACCCTCGGGCACGCTCACATCCATGCCGTCAATCACCAGCGTCACAGGCGGGCCCGATTTGGCAGGCGTGCCCATATCGGAGAGTTTCGGCCCGTGCACTCCGTCGGGGATGATGAAATCCTTCATTCCGCAGCCTCCTGTGAGAGCGAGAATTCTTGCGGGAAAAGCCGGATCGCCGAGCGCACCGGGAAGGGCGTGAAGCCCCCCATCGCGCAGAGCGAGCCCTTCTCCATCACTTCGCATAGCTCGTGCAGCAACTCGATCGCCGCCGGGTCGCCCGCTGCCACGCGGTCGAGCGTTTCCATGCCGCGCACCGCGCCGATCCGGCAGGGCGTGCATTTCCCGCAGCTCTCGACGGCGCAGAACTCCATCGCGTAGCGGGCGAGCGCGAGCATGTCGGCGCTGTCGTCATGCACCACGAAACCGGCATGGCCCACGAGGCCACCCTGATCGGCGAAAGCCTCGTAGCAGACCGGCAAATCGAAATCGTCCGGCCCGTGATAGGCGCCCAGCGGTCCGCCCACCTGCACCGCTTTGAACGGACGACCCGAAGCCGTACCGCCGCCGATCTCGTTGACCAGCGTGCCGAGCGACATCCCGAAACCGGTCTCGAACAACCCGCCATGTTTGACGTTGCCCGCGATCTGAAGCGGGATCGTCCCGCGCGAGCGACCCAGCCCGAACTCGGCATAAGCAGCGCCGCCGTGGACCAAGATCCACGGCACGGCGGCCAGCGAGAGCACGTTGTTCACCACGGTCGGCTTGCCGAACGCGCCTTCCAGCGCGGGCAGCGGCGGCTTGGCGCGCACCATCCCGCGCTTTCCTTCGAGCGAATTGAGAAGCGAGGTCTCCTCGCCGCAAATATAGGCGCCTGCGCCGACGCGCACCTCCAGATCGAAGGCCGGCCCCTGCCCCATCAGGCTGTCGCCGATGATCCCGGCCGCGCGCGCTGCCTTGATCGCTGCGTTCAGCGTGCGGATCGCGTGGGGATATTCCGAACGGACATAGATGAAGCCCTTGGTCGCGCCGACCGCAAGACCGGCAATCGCCATGCCCTCGAGCAGGCAGAAGGGATCGCCTTCCATCAGCATCCGATCCGCGAAAGAGCCGCTATCGCCTTCGTCCGCGTTGCAGACGATATATTTCTGCGAGGCCTCTGCCCCGGCGACAGTCTTCCATTTTATGCCGGTCGGGAAGCCCGCACCGCCACGACCGCGCAGCCCCGATGTGGTGACCTCTTCGATGGTCTGCTCCCCGCTCAGTTCCAACGCACGCTTGAGACCCTGCCAGCCCTCGCCCGCCTCATAATCGGACAGCGACAGCGGATCGGTCCGACCGCAGCGCGCGAAAGTCAGGCGGGTCTGTTTTGCGAAGAAGGGGATTTCCTCGACCGGGCCGAGCGCCTTCGGGTGATCGCCGTCTTCGAACAGCGCAGGTACGTCCTCGGGCGTCATCGGTCCGAAGCCGTAGCGCACGCCGTCGCGCTCGATCTCGACCAAAGGCTCCAGCCAGATCATCCCGCGCGTGCCGTTGCGGATGATCTCGACCGTTTCGCCGCTCAGACCAGCCGCCGAGGCAATCGCCGCCGCGACCTCATCGGCCCCACAGGCTACGGCAGCGGCATCGCAGGGAACCCAGATCTTCATGCCGAGACCTCCGTAACCAAAGCCTCGATCCGCTCGGGGGTCGCCCGCCCGACCAACTGATCGCCCACCATCGCGGCGGGTGCGCAGGCACACAGCCCGAGACAGTAGACCGCCTCAAGGGTCACGTCACCCTTCGTTTCTCCTACTTTCATGCCGAGCGCGCGCTCCAGCCGCGCGATCATCTCCGTCCCGCCCATCGATTGGCAGGCCTCGGCACGGCACAGCTTGATCACATGCTTGCCCGCGGGCGCATCGCGGAAATCGTGATAGAAGGAGACGACGCCCGCCACCTCCGCCCGGCTCAACCGCAGCGCATCGGCAATCGGCTGATAGCTATCGGCGGGCACGCAGCCGTAAGCGGCCTGCACATCGTGAAGAATGGGCAGCAGCGCACCTTCGCGCCCCGCATGATCCGCCAGAATCGCGGCGAGCCTGTCGTCTTCGGTCATTTCCATCCTCCCGGCCCCGATGATGGGGCGAGCATGCCCCGGCCAGCAAGTCACGACTGGTTCAATCGCGAACAGGCGCGGACAGGAACCGTCATCGCCGTGCTTGCGCGGGCAGGGGTGAGCCTCTACATCCCTCACATGAGCCTGATCCAACGCCTCCCCTTCGTCAAGAAATCGCCCTTCGTCGCGGTGATCCGTCTGCACGGTGCCATTGGCATCTCGCGCCCGGGATCGCCCGGCCTGTCGGATGCCGCGATGGCCCCGATCATCGAGCGGGCTTTTTCCCGCGGGAAACCGGCGGCGGTGGCCCTGATGATCAATTCGCCCGGCGGATCGCCCGTGCAATCGGCGCTGATCGCGGGGCGTATCCGCAGGCTCGCGGACGAAAAAGGTATTCCCGTGCATGCCTTCGTCGAAGACGTCGCGGCCTCGGGCGGCTATTGGCTCGCCTGCGCCGCCGACCAGATCTGGGCCGACCCGACTTCGGTCGTGGGCTCGATCGGTGTGATCTCGGCAGGGTTCGGCCTCGACGAGTTCATCAGCCGTCACGGAATCCAGCGCCGTGTGCACACGGCGGGCGGCTCGAAAAGTTTCATGGACCCGTTCCGCCCAGAAAAGGACGAGGACGTCGCGCGGCTGAACAAGCTGCTCGAGGACATGCATGTCAGCTTCAAGGAACATGTCGAGTCCCGGCGCGGTGCAAAACTGGCCTCGGATCGCGACCTCTTTACCGGCGATATCTGGACCGGGCGACAAGCGCTGGCCGAGAATACCGGCCTGATCGACGGTCTGGCCCATGCGGTACCGAAGCTGAAAGAAATCTACGGCGAGAAGACACGCATCGTGCCCTATGCGCCCAAGCGTTCGCTCTTCCGGCGTTTCGGCGCGCAGATCGGCGGCGAGATGGCGGCGGCGACGGCAGGCGCACTTATCGACACGACCGAAGAGCGCGCGCTCTGGGCGCGCTACGGGCTGTAACCCGATGCTCATCAAGGGCATGACCCTCTTCCTGGTCGTCATGGCGGTGCTCGCCATGTTCGGCAAGCTGCGGATGCCGAAGATCAAGGGCCCGCGCGGTCCGGGCCGGCTGTCGGCACGTTGTCCCGATTGCGGACGTCCGAAAATAGGACGCGGCCCCTGCCCCTGCCAGACGACCTCCAAGACCAAGAGCAAGAAGACGGAGCGCCGGTCATGATCTGGGATTTCGGCGAGATCATTGCCGGGCTGGCGTTGCTGGTCGTGGCGGGCGATCTGCTGGTGAAAGGCGCGGTGGCGATGTCGCTGCGCCTGGGCATTCCGGCGCTGATCGTCGGGCTTACTGTCGTGGCCTTCGGCACCTCCGCGCCAGAGCTGATGGTCTCCGTCGCCGCCGTCCTCGACAATGCGCCGAGCATCGCGCTCGGAAACGTCGTGGGCTCGAATATCGCGAATATCCTGCTGGTACTGGGACTGCCGGCGATCATCTCCGCGATCCGCACCGACCTGCACGACACGCGCGAAAGCTTCGTGCTGATGATGGGCGCGACGATTCTGTTCATTCTCGTCTGTTTCATGGGCCCGATCCGCTGGGCGCAGGGGCTGCTTCTGCTCTTTGCTCTGAGCATCGTCCTGTTCCGGCAGATCCGCGAGGCGCGCGCCCATCGCGCCAATCGCGGCAACGGGAGCGCGGCCGAGACCGAGGCGAATGAAGAGATCGAAAGCGTCGATCCGAAGATGCCGCTCTGGCGGATCGGGCTTTACGTTCTCGCGGGCCTCGTCGGCTTGCCGCTGGGCGCGAACTGGTTGGTCAGCGGCGCATCGGAGATCGCCAGCGCCATGGGCATCTCGGATGCGGTGATCGGCCTGACGCTGGTGGCGCTCGGCACCTCGCTGCCGGAGCTGGCGACCTCGATCACGGCGGCGATGAAAGGTCGCTCGGACCTCGCGCTCGGCAACGTCGTGGGCTCGAACATCTTCAACCTGCTCTGCATCATCGGCGTTGCGGGGCTGTTCGGCGATATTCCGGTGCCTCGGCAGATGCTGCAGATCGACCTTTGGGTCATGGCAGCCGCCTCGATCGCGCTCGCGCCATTCATCTTCGGCAACCGCGTGATCACCCGCGGCGTCGGTATCGCTTTTTCCGTGGCTTATCTGGCCTATATGGTGGCCCTCTTCATTGGAGGCAGCGCATGAAACGAGCATTGGTGACAGGCGGCGCGAAGCGGCTGGGGCGTGCGATGGCGCTTTATCTGGCCGAACGCGGCCTGGACGTCGCGATCCATTATCACGGCTCCGCGGAGGACGCGGAGGCCACGGCAGCGGAGGCCCGCGCGAAGGGCGTGCGCGCCGAGATCCTACAGGCCGACCTGCTGGACGAGGCAGCGACGGCGGCACTGGTGCCGCATGCGGCGCAACTGCTCGACGGGCCGCTCGATCTGCTGATCAACAATGCCTCGATCTTCGAATACGACACGATCCGCTCGGCTACGCGCGAAAGCTGGGACCGGCATATTGGCTCCAATCTGCGCGCACCCTTCGTGCTGATCCAGCATTTCGCGGCACAGGCCCCGCAAGCCGACCGCTCAGGCGCGGAACCCAAGGCCCGTGCCCTGGTGGTCAACATGGTCGATCAGCGGATGCGCAAGCTGACGCCCGAGTTCATGACCTACTCGCTCGCGAAGATGGGGCTGTGGACGCTGACCCAGACCGGCGCGCAGGCGCTGGCCCCCGATATCCGGGTGAACGCGATCGGCCCCGGCCCCACCCTGCAGGGCGCGCGCCAGTCGGAAGATCACTTCAACCGGCAGCGCGCGGCGACGATCCTTGAGCGTGGCGCGGACCCGGCGGATATCGTCGCAGCGCTGGGATATTTCATGGATGCGCCGGCCGTCACAGGGCAGTTGCTCTGCGTAGATGGCGGCCAACATCTAGGCTGGCGGACGCCCGATGTATTAGGTCCGGAATGAGCCTGAAATCGAATCACAGGTCGAAGTTGTGCACTGCGCCGCGGCCTGTAACGAGACCGTCACAAAAGTATTAATCCTTTCAATAGCTTGGCAAATGTGCAGAAAATTTCTCAATGAAATCAATGCGCTCCGCAATTGCTCAAAAAACGGGCAAACACTCGATCAACCCTTATATTAAGGTCGGAACCCGCGGTCCCACATGTTTGCCAACAGACTTATCCCCAAATTTCGTGGACATGTTTTTTCTTGAAAACGGTCGCGCGAGGTTGCAGCCACGGGGGAGAATCGAAGCCTGCTCATGAATGATGACGAGAACAACAAGGACACCCTCGATCCCCCGGCGGCCACGCGCCCGCAACACGGGCTGACGGGCCATGCTCTGATCGCGGATTACCTCAAGCGTCTCGACGGATCGCCCGGCGTGTACCGGATGCTGAACGCGAAGGGCGAGGTGCTCTATGTGGGCAAGGCGCGCAACCTGAAGGCGCGGGTTTCGAACTATGCGCGGCCCTCGGGACACTCGGCACGGATCGCGCGGATGATCTTCGAGACCGCCTCGATGATGTTCCTCACGACGCGGACCGAGACCGAGGCGCTGCTGCTCGAGCAGAACCTGATCAAGCAGCTCAAGCCGCGCTACAACGTTCTCGCACGCGACGACAAGAGCTTCCCCAACATCCTGATCGCGACCGATCACCCCTACCCGATGATCAAGAAGCATCGCGGCGCGCGCAAAGAGAAGGGACATTACTTCGGCCCCTTCGCGAGCGCTGGCGCGGTGAACCGCACGCTGAACCAGCTGGAGCGGGTGTTCCTGCTGCGCAACTGCTCGGATTCGATGTTCGAGACCCGCACACGCCCCTGTCTGCAATACCAGATCAAACGCTGTTCGGGGCCTTGCGTCGGCAAGATCTCCGAGGAGGATTACGCAGCGCTGGTCGACGATGCGAAGCGCTTCCTGCAGGGCAAGTCCACCACGATCCAGCGTGAATTGGCGGAGCAGATGCAGCAAGCCTCGGACGATATGGAGTTCGAGCGCGCCGCGGCGCTCCGTGACCGGATCAAGGCGCTGACCAACGTGCAGCAAAGCCAGGGGATCAATCCTCGTACCACCGCCGAGGCCGATGTCATCGCGCTCCATCAGGAAGGCGGGCAGGCCTGTGTTCAGGTTTTCTTCATCCGCGCGAACCAGAGCTGGGGCAATCACGACTTCTACCCGAAGACCGGCTCCGGCGCCGAGGCGCCCGAAATCCTGCAGGCCTTCATCGCGCAGTTCTACACCAACCGCCCGCCGCCGAAGCTGATCCTGCTGTCGCACCCAGTCGAGGATGAGGAACTGGTAAGCGAATTCCTGTCCGAGCGCGCCGAGCGCAAGGTCGAGATCACCGTGCCGCAACGGGGCGAGAAAGCCGAACTCGTCGAGAACGCCGCGCGCAACGCCCGCGAGAGCCTCGGTCGGAAGATGTCGGAATCCGCGGCACAGGCGAAGCTTCTGGCTGGCGTGGCCGAAGCCTTCGGGCTGGAGAAACCGCCGCGGCGGATCGAGGTCTACGACAACTCGCATATTCAGGGCGCGCATGCCGTGGGGGGCATGATCGTCGCGGGGCCCGAGGGCTTCATCAAAAGCCAGTATCGCAAGTTCAACATCAAGAACGCCGACCTGACGCCGGGCGACGACTTCGGGATGATGAAAGAGGTACTGACGCGCCGCTTCACCCGTTTGCTGAAGGAAGACCCAGAGCGCAAATCCGAATCCTGGCCCGATCTGCTGCTCATCGACGGCGGCGCCGGACAGGTCTCGGCGGTGCGCGAGATCATGGACGAGATGGGCGTGAGCGACGTCGCGATGGTCGGCGTCGCGAAGGGCGTCGACCGCGACCACGGCAAGGAAGAATTCCACCGTACCGGCCAGCGCCCGATCGCCCTGCCCCGGCAATCGCCGGTCCTCTATTACATCCAGCGTCTGCGCGACGAGGCGCACCGCTGGGCCATCGGCACGCACCGCGCGAAACGCGCCAAGGCGCAGATGGCGAACCCGCTGGATGAAATTCCGGGCATCGGCGCGGCCCGCAAACGCGCGCTGCTGGCGCATTTCGGCTCCGCAAAGGCGGTGAGCCGCGCGGCCCCGATCGATCTTATGGAAGTCGACGGCATTTCCGAGGCGATGGCCGAGACCATCCACAATTTCTTCAACGAGAAGGGCTGAGATGACCGATCACAGCCGCCACCCCCGCGCGCTGACCCGCGTGGCCGATCTCGAACGCGACGGTCTGACCGCCTCGGGGGCGCGCGTCGATCTGGAGCGCGTCGCCAAGGAATTCCGCATCCGCGTGACACCCGAGATGCGTGGGGCCATCGCCGATCCGACCGATCCGGTGGCCGCGCAATTCGTACCCTCCGCGGCGGAGCTGGTGACCCGCCCCGAAGAAATGGAAGACCCCATCGGCGACGATGCCCATTCCCCAGCGCCCGGGCTGACGCATCGCTATCCCGACCGGGTGATCCTGCACATCACCAAGACCTGCGATGTTTATTGCCGCTTCTGCTTCCGCCGCGAGACGGTGGGGGAGAACGGGCCGCTGCCGGAAGACCAATTGACGCAGGCGCTCGACTATATCGCCGCGACCCCGGCCATTCGCGAGGTGATCCTGACCGGGGGCGATCCGCTGACGCTGTCGACGCGCAGGCTCGGCGCGGTGCTGGAGCGTCTTTCCGGCATCCCCCATCTCGACCAGGTCCGGCTCCACACCCGCGTTCCGGTCGTCGCGCCAGAGCGCATCACCGATCAGCTTTGCGCTCTGTTGCGCAAGGCGCCTACTGCGTGGATCGTGCTGCACACCAACCACGCGCAGGAACTGACGCCCGCCGCCCGCACCGCCATCGCACGACTTGTCGATCGCGGCATACCGATGCTCTCGCAAACCGTACTGCTGCGGGGCATCAACGACAGTGCCGACGCGTTGGAGGGCCTGTTCCGCGCCCTGACCAAGCTGCGCGTCAAACCCTATTACCTGCACCATTGCGACCTCGCGCGCGGTACCTCGCATTTCCGCACCACCATCGCGGAAGGCCGCGCGCTGATGGCCGAGCTGCGCCGCCGCTGCTCGGGCACCATGCTGCCGACCTATGTGCTCGACATCCCCGGTGGGCATGGCAAAGTGCCGATCACGCCCGACCATTTCACGCCGGGGGACAGTCCCGGAGACTGGCATGTGACCGACCGACGCGGCACGGTGCATGCATATCGCGATCCCGCGACCCGTTAACGCGCCCTCTTCCGCTTTGCCAAGCACGCAGCTAGGTTGCCTCCCATGAAATGGACCCTTCCCAATATCCTGACCGTGCTCAGGCTCTTGGCTGCCCCGGGCGTGGCGGTCATGTTCCTCTATTTCTCGCGGCCCTGGGCCGACTGGCTGGCGCTCGCGCTATTCATCGGCGCAGCAATCACCGACTGGTTCGATGGCTACCTTGCCCGGGCGTGGAAGCAGGAGAGCCGCTTCGGCGCGATGCTCGACCCGATCGCAGACAAGGCGATGGTGGTGATCGCGCTTGTGGTGCTGACCGGCTACTCGGGCATGAACCCCTGGCTGATCCTGCCCGCCACCGTGATCCTGTTCCGCGAGGTCTTCGTCTCGGGGCTGCGCGAATTCCTCGGCGCGGATGCCGGGCGGCTGCGGGTGACCAAGCTCGCGAAGTGGAAAACGACCGCGCAGATGGTGGCGATCGCGGTGCTGTTCCTCGGTACCGGGCTCGCCTATCTCGAACAGGGTCAGGCCCCGCGCGCGGGGGAAGGTGATATCCGCATGGGCGCCACCCCCGCCGATGTCGCGACCCATGTGGGGCTTGCGCTGATCTGGATCGCCGCCGTGCTGACCGCAATCACCGGCTGGGACTATTTCCGCAAGGCCCTGCCCTATCTGAAGGAGCCGAGCCATGATTGACGTTCTCTATTTCGCATGGGTCCGCGAGCGGATCGGCCTGCCGAGGGAAAAGGTCGAGACCGAGGCAAAAACAGTGGCCGATCTGGTCGAGGAGCTGAAAGCGCGCGAGCCGCGCTACGAGGCGGCCTTTGCCGACATCTCGGCGCTGCGGGTCGCGCTCGATCAGGATCTGGCAGAGTTCGATGCGCCGCTCGAAGGCGTGCGCGAGGTGGCCTTTTTCCCGCCGATGACGGGAGGCTGAGATGAAAGTCTCCGTTCAGGCCGAGCCCTTCGATCTGGGCGCAGAGCTTGCCGATTTCGGCACGGGCCGCGCGGATGTGGGCGCGGTCGTAAGCTTCACCGGCATCGTACGCGACGACACCGGCGCGATGGAGGCGCTGGAGCTGGAGCATTACCCAGGCATGACCGAGCGTGCTATCGCGAAGATCGTCGATCAGGCGGTCGAGCGTTGGTCCCTGTCGGACGTGACCGTGATCCACCGCCATGGACGTCTCGCCGTGGGCGAGCAGATCATGATGGTCGCCACCGCCGCACGCCACCGCGTCGCTGCCTTCGAGGCGGCCGAATTCCTGATGGATTACCTGAAATCCCGCGCGCCCTTCTGGAAGAAGGAACACGGGCCCGAAGGCACCTCCTGGGTCGCCGCGAAGGATGAGGATGAGGACGCGCTGAAACGCTGGTGATCAGTCGCCCAGCTTTGCGTGCACCTCGTCCAGATCGACCTCGCCCACCGGCATCTTGTTGTCCGGATCGTCGAAGTCGTATTGGAACAGCTGGAAATCCTTCTTGTAGATTTCCCAGATCAGGTGGCGCGACAGGTCGTCGAAGTAATCGCTGACCTTATGCGCTCGCTTCGGCCCGTGCCCTTCGGATTCGTTGAACCGCGGCACGTCGGCCAGATCGACCTTCACCGGCGTCTCGACCGCGTCGAGCACCGACTGCATCCCTTCGTTGAATTTCTCGGTAAAGAAGATGTTGTCGTAGCGCCCGCCATTGACGATGAAGGTCGAGATATGGCCCGACATGGACGACCAGTGAATGTCCGGCTCCATCGGGCGGCGCCAGCGGATCGTGTCTCGCGCGAACAGCAAGAAGCGGCGGAACGAGGCGATCTGGTCGAAATCGAAGTTATCTTCCGGCGAGCCGACCTCGATCCCGTATTTCTGCACCAGCTGCGGCACCAGATTTCCGCGATAGCGTTTGCCGTTGCGCTGGATGCCCGCGATCTTGTCGAAGAAGCTCGACAGGATGCGCTGATACGGGTTGCGAACGCAGGTGAAGGCGTAGCTTTTGTGCGCCACCACGTTCTCGGTGATCGGCGTCTGGCTTTCCTCCTGCGACCACTTATGCAGCCCGGTCTTGGAATCGTGGATGTCGCCGTCGAAGAATTTCCCGTGGTCGGAATAGAACATGATCTGCCCGATGGAGGAGCAGGCGCATTTCGGCACGACGCGATACACCATGCTTTCGCTCTCGGTCATCCAGGTTCCGGGAAATCCCATTCAAAGCCCTCCAGAAGGTCGCGCACCCGTGAATGGGTGACGCAGACATAATAAATATCGAGTAAAGAGCAAAGAAACCCTGTCTTTTCAACGCTCATTCCGGCTAACAAGTCGGATAATACCAGCAAGTGACAGCGCATCGTTTCCCGTATGGCCCGAATCGCCTTTATTCTTCTGACCCATAAGGACCCGGACGGGATCATCGCTCAGGCGGAACGACTGACGCAGACCGGCGATTATGTGGCGATCCATTTCGATGCACGCGCCAAACCAGAGCATTACCGCAAGCTGCGCAGCGCGCTCGATGCCAATCCCAATGTCACCTTCGCGAAAAAGCGCGTCAAATGCGGCTGGGGCGAATGGAGCCTCGTCGCCGCGACCTTGGAGGCGGTAAAAGCCGCCGTCGCCGATTTCCCGCGCGCCACGCATTTCTACATGCTCTCGGGCGATTGCATGCAGATCAAATCGGCCGAATACGCGCATGACTTTCTCGACGCAGAAGAGGTCGATTACATCGAAAGCTTCGACTTCTTTTCGTCTGGCTGGATCAAGACCGGGATGAAGGAGGACCGGCTGGTCTATCGCCACTGGTTCAACGAGCGCAATCAGCCCAAGCGGTTCTACCTTGCCTATAACCTGCAGAAACGGCTGAAGCTGTCGCGCGAGGTGCCGCGCGATCTGCAGATGATGATCGGCTCGCAATGGTGGTGCCTGCGGCGGCGCACGATGGAGCAGGTGCTAGATTTCATCAAGGCGCGGCCCGATGTGATGCGGTTCTTCCGCACGACATGGATTCCGGACGAGACCTTCTTTCAGACCATCGTCCACCACCTGATCCCCGAGACCGAGATCCGTGCCCGGACGCTGACCTTCCTGATGTTCACCGATTACGGGATGCCGGCGAATTTCTACAACGACCATTACGACCTGCTGCTCGCGCAGGATTACCTTTTCGCGCGCAAGATCAGCCCCGAGGCGAAGGAGCTGAAGCAGCGTCTGGGCGAGCTGTGGACACGCGAGGGCGTCCAATTCGCCGTCTCGAACGAAGGCCGCGCGCTGCATCGCTTCCTGACCGGGCGCGGTCGCGTCGGCCGTCGCTTCGCACCGCGCTTCTGGGAGGCGGAGGCGACCTTGGGGCGCGAACGCACGCTGACCCTGATCCTGTGCAAGAAATGGCATGTCGCGAAGCGGCTGGTGGCCGAGTTCCGCAAACGCTCCTCGATCCCCGCGCTCGATTACGTTTTCAACGAGATGGCCCCCCTGCCCGATCTCGGCGGCATCGAGACCAGCCCCGAAAAGCGCAACCGTCACCGCCGCGCCCTGATGCGGATGGTGTTCGACCATGAGAACGCCGACCGCATGGTGATCTGCGTCGATCCGGCCGAGCTTGACGTGATCGAGGATTTCACCCGCGACAAATGCCAGACCCGCATCCTCGAGATCGAGTGCCAGTTCTCCGACGACTATCTCAAGGGGCACGCGCAACGCGTGGGCCTCGCTGGGCATCATACGCCGCCGCAGGTGCTCGATCAGATGCTGCCGACGATCCGCGCCGACCTGCATCATGAATCCGAACGGCTCCGCGATGCCGAGTTCGAGAATTACGCGCTTATGCGCGAGGGCGGCGAGATCGAGGACAACGCACGCGCGCTGGCCCATGCGCTCGACATCCCCTCCGATATGGCGCAGGAATTGGCCGAACTCGACTACATCTTCCGCGACTGAGGAGAGAGGCCATGGCCTATACCTATGACGATCAGAACATCTTCGCCAAAATCCTGCGCGGCGAGATCCCGAACGACACCGTTCTGGAGACCGAGCATACGCTGGCCTTCCGCGACATCGCCCCGAAAGCGCCCGAGCATGTGCTGGTGATCCCGAAAGGCGCCTATGTCGCGCTCGATCATTTCTGCGCTGAAGCCAGCGATGCAGAGATCGTCGATTTCCACCGCACCGTGGCCGAGGTCTGCAAGATGACCGGGGCGAGCCCGGGCGAAGGCGGCGAAGGCTATCGCGGCATTACCAATGCGGGCGAGAACGGCGTGCAGGAAGTGCCGCATTACCACCTGCATATCCTCGCAGGTCGCCCGCTCGGGCCGATGCTGCTGATGCGTTAAGGCTGGTGGCCCGCCCTGATCCCGGGCGCGCCGGACAGGCTCAGATGAGCCCGCGCTCTGCGAACAGCGCCTTCACATCCACTTCCGGGCGCGCGCCATAATGGCCGATCACCTCGGCCGCCGCGGCGCAGCCCATCTTGCCCGCGGTCTCGAGGTTCTGCCCCGTCGCGTAGCCATAGAGGAAGCCCGCCGCGAACTGATCGCCCGCGCCCGTCGCATCGACCGGCACCACGCGCTTGACCGGAACCGTCGCACGCTCCTCGCCACGGATCAGGATCACGTCGTCGCCCGAGCGGGTGCAGACCACCAGCTCGCATTCCTCGGCCGCCTGTTTCAGCGCCGCATCCAGATCGGTCTGGTAGAGCGATTCCCATTCGTGCTGGTTGCCGATCACGTAATCCATCTGGTCGCGCACCAGACGACGGAAATCGGCGCGGTGACGGTCGACGCAGAACGGGTCCGACAGCGCAATCCCCGCCTTGCCGCCGCCCCGGTGACAGCCCTGCGCCGCCTTCAGGAATGCGGCCTTCCCGTGATCCTTGTCGAAGAGATAGCCTTCGAGGAACAGAATCTGCGTGTTCTCCACCACTTCGAGGCTGACATCCTCTGTCGAGACCTCCGCCGAGATCCCCAGATAGGTGTTCATCGAACGCTCACCATCCGGCGTCACGAAGATCATCGAACGCGAGGTCGGCAGCTCGCCATCCTTCACCGGCGGGTTCGGGAAATCCGTGCCCTCGCCATGCAGAGCCGCCTCGTAGAAGCGCCCCAGCGTGTCGTCGCGCACCCGGCCGATAAAGGCGGTGGTCAGGCCCAGATTGCCCAGCCCCGCGATCGTGTTGCCAACCGAGCCGCCCGGCGCCTGCGTGCGTTCTTTCATGGCGCCGTACAGCGTTTCGCCGCGCTCGCGCTCGATCAGTTGCATGATGCCTTTCTCGATGCCCATATGCTCGAGAAAGCTGTCGTCGCATTGCGCGATCACGTCCACGACGGCATTGCCGATGCCGACGACCTGATACTGTTTCAAAGGTTTTTCTCCTCGTGTTTCACACGGTCTTATCGTCGAACTGGCACAGATCCTTGATCGGACAGGCCTGACATTTGGGTTTGCGCGCCACGCAGATATAGCGACCGTGCAGGATCAGCCAGTGATGGGCGTGGCGCTGGTATTCGACGGGCACGTTGTCTTCGATGGCGCGCTCGACCGCGTCGACATCCTTGCCCGGGCAGATGCCGCTGCGATTGCCGACCCGGAAGATATGCGTATCGACCGCCTGCGCGGGATGGCCGAACCACATGTTCAGCACGACATTCGCGGTCTTGCGCCCCACGCCCGGCAGCGATTGCAGCGCGGCACGCGAGGATGGCACCTCGCCGTTATACTGATCGACGAGGATCTGGCTCAGCTTGATGACGTTCTTCGCCTTCTGCCGAAAGAGACCGATCGTCTTGATATGCTCGGTCACGCCCTCAAGGCCCAGCTCCAGCATCTTCTCGGGCGTGTCGGCCACGGCGAAAAGCTTCCGCGTGGCCTTGTTCACGCCCGCATCGGTCGCCTGCGCCGACAGCGCCACGGCCACCACCAGCGTATAGGCGTTGACGTGCTCGAGCTCCCCCTTGGGATGGGGCTCTGAGGCTTCGAACCGCGCGAAGACCTCTTTCATCGTGGCATAATCGAATTGCTTGGCCATGCTTTCCTAATGCCCGCCACGCGCGCGAAGGGCAAGGCCACGCGAAAACCGCAGCTTTCGGGTCGCGTGCCTGCCGCCCGCGTCCTAGGATCGGGGAAAGCCCAAGAGGTGCGTGATGAACGACCACAGCGACATCGCCGACAGCTACCACTATCAGGTCATCGCCCGCGCGCTGGCCGAGATCGATGCGGCACAGGCGGCGGGCGAGTTGCTGACGCTCGAGGCGATCTCGGCGCGGCTCTCGATGAGCCCGGCGCATTTCCAGCGGCTGTTCTCTGCCTGGGTCGGGGTCTCTCCGAAACGCTACCAGCAATATCTGACGCTCGACTTCGTGCGCGAATTGCTGAGCCAGCGCCTGCCGCTCGACGAGGTGGCCGACCGTGCGGGGCTTTCGGGCACGGGCCGGCTGCACGATCTGGTGCTGCGCTGGGAAGCGATGACGCCCGGCGCCTTCGCGCGTGGCGGCGAAGGCGTCGCGATCCGGTGGGGACGGTTCGACAGCCCCTTCGGCCCGGTGATCGCGATGGGCACCGGTCAGGGGCTTTGCGGCATGGGCTTCACTGCCGAGATGGGCGAGCAGGAGACATTTGACGATCTCGCCCGCCGCTGGCCCGAGGCCCGCTTCACCGAAGACCCCGAGCCGCTGCGCGCTTGGGTCGACGCCGCCTTCTCCCGCCATGGCGAGGCGAAGCTGACGCTGATCGGCGCGCCCTTCCAGATCAAGGTGTGGGAGGCGCTGCTCTCGATCCCCTCGGGACAGGTCACGACCTATTCCGACATCGCCGAGGCGATCGGCCACCCGAAAGCGGTCCGCGCCGTCGGCACCGCCGTAGGCCGCAACCCGATTTCCTTCCTGATTCCCTGCCACCGCGCCTTACGCAAATCGGGCGGATTGGGCGGCTATCACTGGGGTTTGGGCGTCAAACGCGCGATTCTGGGCTGGGAAGGCGCCCGCGCAGAGGCAGATTGAGCGTCGCTCCGCCGCTTCTACCGGCAGATGATGCGCGGAATTCCGCGCTTCGCGAAAAGGGCATGGAACCTGCGCGTTTTTTACGCGTATCTTCCGTCAAGCCTCGAAACATGGGGCGACCAGAGAAGGCAGAGACAGAACATGACCACCGTTCTCAAGACCAAAACCATTCTTCTGAGTGCCGCCGCAGCGATGGCGCTCACCGCTTGTGTGCCGGGCGGCTATACCGGGGCGAACAACCCCGACCAGAGCCCGAACGCAAATCGCAATGCCGGTGCGATCACCGGTGCGCTGATCGGCGGCGCCCTCGGCGCGAAAAGCAAAGGCGACGAGAAGCTGACCAAAGCCGCAGCCGGCGCAATCGTCGGCGGCGTGATCGGCGGCGCGATCGGTTCGCAGCTTGACCGTCAGGCACAGGAACTGCGTCGCGACCTGACCACCAACGGCGTCAGCGTCGTGCGTCAGGGCAACCAGCTGATCGTGACGATGCCGCAAGACGTGCTCTTCGCGACTGACAGCGCAGCCGTGCGCCCCGATCTGCAGCGCGATCTGTACACGCTCGCCGGCAGCCTCAACCGCTATCCGGATACCACCGTCGAGGTCGTCGGCCACACCGACAACACCGGCGATGCGGCCTACAACATGCGCCTTTCGCGTCAGCGCGCGCAGTCGGTGGCCAATGTCCTCATCAATGGCGGCGTCCCGAGCTACCGCGTCATCCCGACCGGTCGTGGCGAGGATCAGCCCATCGCGAGCAACCTCACGCCGGAAGGCCGTCAGGCCAACCGCCGGGTCGAATTCATCATTCGTCCGAACAACTAAATCGCTCATCAGAGCGGGAAAAGGGCCGGGAAATCCCGGCCTTTTTTCATTGCCTACCCCCTGATCTGGTCATACATCTTGACCACATGGAGGGGGAAATGCCGTTTCAGAAGATTGAATCCGAGAAGCTCGCGAATGCCGTCGTGCGCCAGATCGAGCAGCTCATCCTGCAGGGCATCCTGCGCCCAGGAGAGCGCCTCCCCTCGGAGCGAGAGCTCTCCGAGCGTCTCGGCGTGTCGCGCCCAAGTCTGCGCGAAGCGGTCGCGGAGCTGCAGGAATCCGGCCTTCTGACGACCCGCGCCGGGGCGGGCATCTATGTCGCTGAAGTGCTCGATTCCGCCTTTTCGCCCGCCCTGATCCGGCTCTTCGCCCGCAACGACCAGGCGCTGTTCGATTACATCTCGTTCCGCCGCGACATGGAAGGACTGGCCGCCGAGCGCGCCGCGCAATGCGGCTCGGACACCGATCTCGAAGTGATCCAGACCCTGTTCTCTCAGATGGAAGCGGCCCATTCAAAGCGCAATCCCACGCAGGAAGCGCAGCTCGATGCGCAGTTCCACATGGCGATCATCGAGGCGAGCCATAACGTCATCATGATCCATATGATGCGCGCGATGTTCGATCTTCTGGCCGAAGGCGTGTTCTACAACCGCTCCATGATGTTCAAGAACCGCGGCACGCGCAGCAAGCTGCTCGACCAGCACCGCGCGATCAACGATGCGATCCAGCGCCGCGACGCCAACTCCGCGCGCAAGGCCATCGCGGCCCATATGGAATTCGTCGAGGTCGAGATGGCGGCGATGCGCCGGGCCGAGCGCAACGAGGCCACCGCGCGATTACGTCTCGAACATAACCGCTGAATAAAGAAAAACCCCGGCCCATCGGACCGGGGTTTTCAATGTCACCCGTAAGGGAGATCAGTTCAGGCGCTGTTCGACTTCCGAAAGCGAGCTGTCGATCATCGCGGCGCGGTCCGACGCGCTCAGCTGCTTGGCGAGCACATCGCCGGCGGCGGCCACGGCGACCGACACGGCGCGGTCCTTGACCTCTTTCAGAGCCTGCGCCTCGGCCGAGGCGATCTGCTCGTCAGCGGCCTTCAGGCGGCGCTCGATCGAGACCTTCAGATCTTCCTTGGCCTTCTCTGCGGCGGCTTCGGCGTCGCGCTTGGCGGCGGCGACGATCTGGTCGGCCTGCCCCTGCACTTCGCGCGCCTTGCGCTCGTAGCTGGCCAGAACCGCCTGTGCCTCGTCACGCAGCTTGCGAGCTTCGTCGAGATCCGAACGGATGTTCGCCGCACGCTTGTCGAGCATCTTGCCCAGCGTCGCCGGCACCTTCGCGTAGAGCACGATGGCCACGAAGATGATGAAGGCGATGGTCACGATGAAATTCGTGTTCCACAGCGAGAAGAACGGACCAGTTGCCGCGAAGGCGGGCTGTGCCGCCACGAGCGGAAGGAGAAGCGAGAGTTTCTTCATCGTCTTACCCTTTCAGCCGTTGTTCGACAGCTGCGTTCACAGCCGCTGCGTCCGAGTTGCCACCCAGAGCCGCGACGATCTCGCCGGCGGTATCCTTGGCGACCTGATCGACCGCTGCAAGTGCGCCGTCCCGGATTTCCGCGATGCGCGCTTCCGATTCCGCGGAGCGTGCCGCGATCTCGGCATCTGCCTTGGCGATGGCCGCGTCGAGGTCCTTCTGGATCTCGGCCTTGGTTTCGCCTGCGATCTTCTGCGCCTGAGCGCGTGCTTCGGCCAGAGCTTTCTCGTAAGCGGCTTCGGCCTCTTCGGCCTTGCGCTTGAAGTCCTCGGCCGCGGCGATGTCACCCGCGATCGTGCCCTGACGGTCGGCGAGAACTGCCTCGATCCGGGGCAGTGCGATGCGCGTCAGCAGCCAGTAGATCGCGACGAGAGCGACCAGAAGCCAGAAGATCTGGTTCGGGTAGCTCGAGAAGTCGAGCTGCGGCATGCCGCCCTGCTGCGCGGAATGTGCCGCGCCTTGGGCCGCATCAGCGGCTGCGTGCGCCGTATTTTGCGTTTCGCTTGCCATGTCGTCCCTCGACCCTGATCACAAATCCCCTTGCGGGTCACGGGATGGGCTCCGAATGAGCCCACCCGCCCTCAAGGAAAAGCGTGCTGGATCAGACTGCGAACATCAGCAGCAGAGCGACGAGGAACGAGAAGATCCCGAGCGCTTCTGCGAAGGCGATGCCGATGAAGAGGGTCGCGGTCTGGCCAGCGGCCGCCGAGGGGTTGCGCAGGGCACCCGACAGGAAGTTGCCGGCAACGTTGCCCACACCGATAGCCGAGCCGCCCATGCCCATGCAGGCCAGACCAGCGCCGATGTAAGCACCCATTTGAACGATATTGCCTTCCATTGTCGTAACTCCTTGAGGTTGGAAGTGGCAGAAACTTGGTGAACTGGTTCGATCCGCTATCCGGTCAGTGTGCCGGGTGCAGCGCGTCGCGCAGGTAGACGCAGGTCAGGATCGTGAAGACATAGGCCTGGATGAAGGCCACGAGAACTTCGAGCCCGTACATCGCGGTGATCGCGAGGATCGACAGCGGGGTCACAGCGAGGCCGACGCCGGAGAACAGGATCAGCGGCGCGAAGGCGGCGAACACTTTCATAACCGCGTGGCCGGCCATCATGTTGCCCGCAAGACGAATGGAGTGGCTGACGGGACGCACGAAGTAGGAGATCACCTCGATGATCGCGAGGATCGGGCGCAGCGCCAGCGGGGCCGAAGCCACCCAGAACAGGCTCAGGAAGCCCGCGCCGTTCTTGACGAAACCGATGATGGTCACCGCAACGAACACCGCGACTGCTAGCAGACCGGTCACCGCGATATGCGAAGTCGTGGTGAAGCCGCGCGGCAGCAGGCCGAGGAAGTTCGAGAAGACGATGAACAGGAAGACCGTGAAGATATAGGGGAAGAACTTCAGCGCGTCCTTGCCCGCCACGTCCTCGACCATCTTGTGGATGAAGCCGTAGGACAGCTCCGCGATCGACTGGGCGCGCGAGGGTACCACGGCGCGGCCACGGGTGCCGATGACCAGCATGAAGAAGATCGCCAGAACGGCAATCGCCATCCACAGCGTCGCATTGGTCGGCGTGTACCAGTGAACCGGACCCTCGCCGAAGAGGGGCTTAACGATGAACTGATCCATCGGGTGGAAGGTCAGTTCACTGCGCATTTCCTGTTCAAGATTTGCCACGGTCGTCTTCCTCTTCATCGGCCATGTCGGCCGCACGCTCTTCGTTCATTTCCTTGGCCGAGCGAAGCATCACCTTCACCCCGGCCGCGAGCCCGAGAAGCGTGAACAGCACCATCATCCAAGGCATCGTGCCAAGCAGCACATCAAGCCCGTATCCGATGCCGAAGCCGATCCCCAGCCCCGAAACCATTTCGATCACCATACGCCAGGCCATGTTCGCCTGGGACAGATGATGATCGGCACGTTGCGGAGGCGGTTCTTGCGTCTTTCTCACTGCCGCAAGCTTCTTCTCAAGCGCTGCGAGGCGCTCGGGATCGGGCTCGTCGGAGCGGTGATCAGGCATGGTTCGGCCCCCACTCAGGTCCCAGCCGTGATAGCCGCGCCCCCAGCCTGAGTCAATTCCGGATAGCCCCTTGAAGGCACCGCGCAACCCATTGATCCGTAACGATTTTGAAAATAGGCATCAAATTCGCGCCGCGCCAAGCTCACGGGAATGCGAGCAAGGGCATATTCAACCGATCGGTTGACGTTTGTCGCGTGCCGCCCCATCAAGGAGCGATGCTACCGCCGCCCGCCCCTTCTCTCGATGCGATCTTCGCCGCGCTCGCCGACCCGACCCGGCGGACGATCCTGACGATGCTGCTCGAAGACGACATGGCGGTGACCGACGTGGCAGAGCCTTTCGAGATGTCGCTCGCCGCCGTTTCCAAGCACCTCGCGATCCTGACCAATGCCGGGCTGATCTCGCAGGAGAAACGCGGCCGGGTGAAATGGTGCAAGCTGGAGCCGCTCGCAATGTCTGCCGCGACGACATGGATCCAGGGCTTCGGCCAGTTCGAACCGCTGGACTTCGATGCGTTCGAGAAATTCCTCGAAACCGAACTCGCGCAGGTCGAGATCGAACCTGTCGAGCCCTTGGAGACCGGGCAAAGCGACGCGCCGTCGAACAACGCGCCGCAACCCGATTAAATCGAACCCGCCTCGACCATGTAGTTGTTCGCGGTGCACATAGCCGCATCGTCGGACGCGAGGAACAGCACCATCCGCGCGACATATTCCGGCTGGATCAGATCCGGCAGGCATTGATTGCGACGATGATCCTCCAGCGCCTCGGGCGTGGCCCAGAGTGTTTTCTGCCGATCCGTCATGATCCAGCCCGGCACGACCGTGTTGACCCGGATGCGATGCCCGCCCAACTCACGTGCCATCGTGCGGGTCAGCCCGTGCACCGCCGCTTTCGCCGTCGCGTAGGCCGGGAAACCGCTGCCGGCCTCCCACCACGAATTCGAGCCCATATTGATGATCGACCCCGCCCCTTTCGAGATCATGTCCGGCGCAACCGCCTGGATCGCGAAGAACATGTGGCGCAGGTTGGTGTGCTGGCGTTCGTCCCAGTACTCCGCATCGATCTCGCGCCAGTCGTGGCGGTCGTCGCGCGCGGCATTGTTCACCAGCACATCCGCGGGGCCGATCTTCTCGCGCAGCTGACCCAGCGCCCCCTTCATCGCGGCGATGTCGCGCAGGTCGCACAGCTCGTACTCGACGCCCAGCCGTTTCGCGACCGCCGCACTCCCCTCCGCATCGCGGTCGAGAAAGCCGACCTTCGCCCCCTGCGCGGCGAAGCCTTCGACGATCAGCGCTCCGATCCCCGAGGCGCCCCCGGTCACGATCACGGATTTGCCCTTCAGGCTCGGATAAGTGGCGAATTCCGGCATCTGTTCCTCCTCTTCTCGACGGGAGCATCGCGCCCGGGGTCGCGACTGTCCAGCCGGTGGCGGCTCGGCCCGCGTCACAAATCCTTCGCCCCTGCGTCAGCGGGCTGTCACAGCCCGGCGTATTATGACGCCCGAAGCGCCCCGAGCCGACAGTCCGCCGCCCGATGCACCGCGTCACCCTCTGGGCCTTCGTCATATCAAGTCTACCTTGGGGGTATATATGCCACGTCCTTCCCGTTCGATCACGCTTTGCGCGGCGCTCGCTGCCGCCGTTCTCTCCACTGCCCTGTTGGCTCCGGCCCATGCACAATCCGCCTCCGACGCGGGCGTGCTGAAGGTCGCGCTCTGGGGCGACGAGTTCTACAGCAAGGACCCGGAGGAAAAGGCGAACTGGATCGACCAGACCGTCGCCTCGATGAACGCACACGATCTCGACTTCACGATCTTCGCCGGCGACACCAAGAGCGGCAGCAGCGAGTGCACCGATCAGGCGATCGGGGCGGACGTGCAGGCGATCTTCAACCGCCTCGACATGCCGACACTCTACGCCCTCGGCGACAATGAATGGGTCGACTGCCACCGGACCAACAACGGCAGCTACGACCCGGTCGAGCGGCTGTCCTACCTGCGCAAGACTTTCTTTGCTGCCGCGAAGTCGCAAGGCCAGAACCCGATCGACGTCGAACGTCAGGGCACGCCGGGCGAAGCTTACAGCGAGAACAGCCGTTTCGAGCGCGACAACGTCATGTTCGTGGCCCTCAACGTGCCGGGCAGCAACAACAACCTCGTCGTGACCGACAAGCAGTGCACCAAGAAATCCGACCGCACGCAGGCCGATTGCGATGCCGCAACCGCGGAATACGAAGCCCGCAATCCGAAGAACGTCGAATGGCTCAAGGAGTCCTTCGCGAAGGCGCGCGAGAATAACGACGCGGGCATCCTGATCGACATTCAGGCCGACATCTTCTTCCCGTTCGAGCTAAGCGACGGCGGCTACGAAGAGGATTTCCTTCCGACCCTCGACGACAAGAACGGCTTCACCGACTTCTACAAGACTCTCGTCGAGGAGACGCATAACTTCGAAGGTCAGGTCCTGTTGGTCCATGGCGACTCCCATTACTTCAAGGTCGACAAGCCGATGATCCAGCCCGATGGCCGCAGCACCGCGAACTTCACCCGCGTCGAGGTCTTCGGCAGCAGCGACAACAGCTGGGTCGAGATGACGGTCGATCCGAAATCCGACGCCGTGTTCTCGTTCCAGCCGGTGGTGCTGAAGCAGTAAGTCGCAGCTGCAGCGGAACAGGGCCGCCTCTCGAGCAGCTCACTCTGCCATATCAGCGACGGGCGACGGTTCATTCGTCGCCCGTGTTCCTTTTCCATCCTCAGCGACGCGAAACGTCGCACCCGCAATGTGAAAAGGCCGCCCCCGATGGAGCGGCCCTGATCTTTCGCGAGGGCGACAACTTATTTGTGGTTGTCGTCTTCGTCCTCGTCCTCGTTGTCGTCGGGCAGGTTGAAGAAGCTGTCCGCGTCCGAATAGTCGGCATTGTCCGCGGTCTCTTCCTCTTCCTCGGTCTCCTGCTTGAGATCGGAGGAGGAGAAGTTCTCCAGGCCGGCGATGCCCGAGGGCAGACGCGGTTCGTCGGGCATGCCCAGCGACTGCTCGGTCGAGACCAGCTTGCGGCGCTCGTCATCGCTCATCACGCCTTCGGCGGCGGCTTTCTTCGCGGCCTTCTGCACTTCGATATCCAGTTCCGACTGGCGGCAAAGACCCAGCGCGACCGGATCGATCGGGGTCATGTTCTGGATGTTCCAGTGCGTGCGCTCGCGGATCGACTGGATCGTGGGTTTGGTGGTGCCGACGAGACGTGCAATCTGCGCATCGGCCAGTTCCGGATGGAATTTCACCAGCCACAGGATCGCGTTCGGACGGTCCTGACGCTTCGACAGCGGGGTGTACCGCGGGCCGCGACGCTTGTCCTCGCCCAGCGCCGCCTTGTTGAACTTCAGCTTCAGCTTGTGCAGCGGGTCTTTCTCGGCCTTGTCGATCTCTTCCTGATCGAGCTGGTTCGAGGCGACCGGATCGAAGCCTTTCACGCCGGTGGCGACGTCACCATCGGCGATGCCCTGTACTTCCAGCTCGTGCAGGCCGCAGAAATCCGCGATCTGCTTGAAGCTGAGCGTCGTATTGTCCACCAGCCACACGGCGGTGGCCTTTGCCATCAGGGGCTTGTTCGTCATTGCAGCCATCCTTTACATATCTCTCCCGGGCCGAGAAATCGGCTGCGGCGCGAGATTTCCCTGCCGCGGTCCATTTCTGGAAGGGGAATTGCCGCCTCATATAGTCAATCGCGCGTCAGGAGAAAAGAGAAAATGACTCGTTTGAGCCTTCTGACCGCAGCCCTGCTTGCGCTTTCGACCCTCACATCCAGCGTCTCCGCCGAGGGCGAGCGCGCGGGCGATTTCGACTATTACCTCCTCTCGCTCAGCTGGTCGCCCACGTGGTGCGCGCTGACCGGCGACGCGCGCAACTCGCCGCAATGTGACCCGGCGGAGGATCGCGGCTTCGTGCTGCACGGGCTCTGGCCGCAATACGAGACCGGCTGGCCCAGCTTCTGCCGCACGCCGCAGCGCGATCCGTCGCGCCAGCAGACCGCGGCGATGGAGGACCTGACCGGCGCGCCGGGGCTGGCGTGGTACGAGTGGAAGAAGCACGGGCGCTGCTCGGGGCTGTCCGCCACGGATTACTTCGCGTTGGAGCGCAAGGCTTACGAGAGCATCGAAATTCCGCGCGTGCTGGCGAACCTCGACCGCGACGTAAGATTGCCCGCGAAAGTGGTCGAGCAGGCGTTTCTCGAGGCCAATCCTGGCCTCGATGCCGACGAGATCACCATCACCTGCAAATCCGGACGCATCCAAGAAGCGCGCATCTGCCTGACCAAGGAGCTGGAGCCGCGCCGCTGCGGGGCCGATACGATCCGCGATTGCAGCCTGTCGGACGCGCTGATGGAAAAGGTGCGCTGAGGCGCTATTCGTCGAGCGGCGGCTGACGATCTTCCAGCGTCGGCAGCTTGTGTGTCGCCGCGACGTCGTGACTGTGATCTTCCTCCGGCTTGCCCGAGGAACAGATCCACGCTTCCGCCTGCTCGAGCTCGCTGAGATGAAACAGCTTGACCGTGCCGGGGATCATCGGCGCGAAGGCCTGAATGCCCCAGCGGATCCAGTCGACATCGCTGACCAGCGCCACGGCGGCGAAATCGCCCAGATGCGACAGGCCCAGCTTGGTGTCGTCCCATGCTCCCTTCGCAGTGTAGCCGTCGAATTCTTCCCCGATGATATAGAGCAGCTTCACCTTTCCCTCGGCGGCGATCTTCTTCTCCACCGCCGGGATCAGGTGTTTTTCGTAGGCTTCCGCACCGATCGTGCCTTTGGCTTCGAAAGCCAGCACATCCGCCGGAAATCCGTCCAGAAATTCAAAGCGTCCTTCGCTCATGACCGCCTCCCCTCGTTGGTTCGCGCGCGCCGCAAGCATACACCCGGCGCGCGCGTGACGAAAGTTCAGCCGCCCGCAACTTCCAACACGATCTTGCCAATATGCTGGCTCGTCTCCATCCGGGTATGGGCTTTTGCGGCCTCGGCCAGCGGGAAGCTGCTGTCATGGATCACCCGCAGCTTGCCCGAATTGATCATCGGCCAGACATTGGCGCGCAATTGCCGCGCGATCTCTGCCTTGGCCGCAACCGATTGCGGGCGCAGCGTCGCCCCGGTAAGCGTCAGCCGCTTCGCCATGACCTGCGCAAAATTGATTTCAGCCTTCGGACCGCCGAGGAAAGCGATGAAGACCAGCCGCGCGTCATCGGCCATCGCCTTGATGTTGCGCGCGATATAGTCGCCGCCCACCATGTCGAGCACGAGGTTCGCCCCGCCTTCGGCCTTCAGCACGTCGACGAAATCGCCGGTCTTGTAGTTGATCGCGGTCGCGCCGAGTTCTTCGCAGACCGCGCATTTCTCCGCTGACCCGGCGGTGGTGAACACCCGCGCACCCAGCGCCGTCGCGATCTGGATCGCGGTGGTGCCGATGCCCGACGAGCCGCCATGCACGAGGAACCGCTCGCCCGCCTGCAAGCCGCCGCGCATCACAACGGTCGACCAGACGGTGAAGCAGGTCTCGGGAAGGCAGGCCGCCGATTTCAGATCGAGCCCGGCGGGCACGGGTAACGCATGTTCTGCCGGGCAGGTCGCGTATTCCGCGTATCCGCCACCGGGCAGCAGCGCGCAGACCTCGTCGCCAATCTCCCAATCGGTGACGCCCGGGCCGATCGCCGCGACCCGACCCGAGCATTCCAGCCCCGGCAGATCCGACGCGCCGGGCGGCGGATTGTAGGCGCCCGCACGCTGCAGCGCGTCCGGGCGGTTCACTCCGGCATAGGCCACCTCGATCAGGATCTCGCCATGTCCCGCGACCGGCACGGCGCGGGTCACTTCCTTCAGCACCTCCGGCTTGCCATGTTCGGAAATCTCGACGCAGCGCATCTCGGTCGGCATCTCGACAGGCTCCATCACTGCGCCTCCCGACCCGGCATGTCGGCATTGCCCTTGGGCGCACGGATGCCGCCAAGGAGTTTCGGCAGGAAGGGCAGCTTCATCGCGGCCCCCTTCACCTTCTCGAACTGCATCACGTCCTCGATCCGGCGGTCGAGGAAGGCCCAGGTGTCGCCCTTGCCCTCGCTCTCGTCGCCCATCCAGTAGAGCACCGTTGAGCTGTAGACCCCCGAAAGCGTCATCCGCTTCGTGTACCAGTTGTAATCCTCGCTGATATCACCCAGCGCGCGCCAGATCTTGTCCGACGTTTCCCAGATCAGCTTCGAGCCGGTCGTGGCGTTCTGCGGCAGCGCGAAGATCGCGGCGCCACGGCGCACCAGCTCCGGATCGGCCTCTTCCAGACGGAAGCGCACGGCAGTCGCGATCCGGTCGCGGAACTTCAGTCCCGACAGATCCGCCTCTTCCAGACGCCTGAGCATTTCGGCATCGCCCTCGCGGTGATAGGCCACCGCCAGATCGACGGCACCACGCGGACACACGACCCGCGCCAACCCCGGATCGAGCCCCAGATCGGACACTGCGAGCTTGAAGGCAGGCTCGGACCAGCCATCGAAAGGGACATGCGGCTTGATCGCCGCCAACAGCTCGGACCGCGTGCGTTCCATATCGAGATGGTCGTTTTTCATCGCGTTTCCTCTCTCAGCTTTGACGGTAGACAAACCGCCTTTTGGTGACTATATGGAGCGCTCCTGCAAGCAACTGCAACTCTAACTTAGGAAGGTGGTGACACCACATGCAGGTCAGCGTTCGCGACAACAACGTCGAACAGGCGCTCCGTGCTCTGAAGAAAAAGCTTCAGCGCGAGGGTGTGTTCCGCGAAATGAAGCTCAAGCAGCATTTCGAGAAACCCTCGGTCAAAAAAGCGCGCGAGAAAGCCGAAGCCGTCCGCCGTGCCCGTAAACTGGCACGTAAGAAGGCTCAGCGCGAAGGCGCGCTCTAAGTGCACCGCTCCGCGTCTGAAAAGGCGCCTGAAAATGCTGGCGGGCTTGCCCGCACCGATGACCCCCGAGGCTTGGCCGCGGGGGTTTTTGGTTTCTGGAGGACACCGCTACAAGAAAGCGCAATCGCCGCCGCTTTGATCTTGCCTAAAGCGCTGCGCCCCCTACCCTAGCGCCAGCACTTCGCTCTGGCGGGAACCGCTTTCAAATGTCCGATATCCGGCCCGTCCTGCACCTATTTGGCCTGATCGTCACAGCCCTCGGAACCGCTATGCTGGTGCCCGCGGCGCTGGATTTCAGCGACCTCAACCCGAACTGGCAGGACTTCCTGGAAGCGGCGTTCGAGACTGCGCTGATCGGGGGCGCTCTCGCGCTCGCGACCCGCACCAAGAGCGCGAGCGGGCTCACCACGCGGCAGGCCTATCTGCTCACCGCGGCGATCTGGCTCGGCCTGCCGATCTTCGCCGCCCTCCCTTTCATCGAAGGCGCACCGCACGCGACCTGGACGAATGCCTATTTCGAAGCCGCCTCGGGCATCACCACGACCGGCTACACCGTCTTCGAACATCTCGACACGCTGCCACGCGGTGTCGTGTTGTGGCGCGGGATGCTGAACTGGTTCGGTGGGCTCGGGATCGCCTTCGTCGCGATGATCTTCCTGCCGGTGCTCCGCATCGGCGGCATGCGTTATTTCCAGGCGGAAGGCTTCGACACGCTGGGCAAGGTCATGCCGCGCGCCCATAACATCGCGCGCTCGCTGCTCTGGGTCTATGTTTCGCTGACGCTGGCCTGCGCGATCAGCTACACCGCCACGGGCATGACCTCCTTCGACGCGATCTGCTACGCAATGGCGACGATCGCGACCGGGGGCTTCGGCACGCATGACAGCTCCTTCGCGAACTTCTCGCCCGGATCGCAATATGCGGGCGTCGTCTTCATGCTGGGTTCGGCCTTGCCCTTCATCCGCTATGTCCAGCTTGGCCGAGGCGACCTGCGCCCGTTCTGGGACGACCCGCAAATCCACGCCTTCTTTCGTTGGTTCGGCCTCGCGCTCGCGGCCCTCCTGATCTGGCTCTACACCCACGCGCCCGACGGGATCGAGCCGACCTTCCGTTCCGCCGCTTTCAACCTGTCCTCGATCATGACCGGCACCGGCTTCGGCACGGCCAACGTCTCGAATTGGGGCAGCTTTGCGATGGTGCTGGCCTATTGGGTCGGGCTGATCGGCGGCTGCACCGGGTCCAGCTCGGGCGCGCTGTCAGTTTTTCGCTGGCAGGCACTCGGCGCGGTGATCCGCGCCGCCGTGCGCCGATTGCAGATGCCACATCGAGTACTGCAGCCGCGCCTCGGCGAAAGGCTGCTGGAGGAAGACATCCTCTCCTCCCTGATCCTCTATTTTACCGGCTACATCCTGACGCTGGGCCTGATCTCGGTCGGAATTTCGATGACCGGGGCCGATTTCGTCTCGGCCATCTTCGCGACCTGGGGGGCTCTCGGCAATATAGGCTACGGGGTCGGCCCGCTGACCGATCGCACCGGCACGATGATCGACTTCAGCGACGCCGCGACCTGGCTATTGACCCTCGCAATGCTGCTGGGCCGGATCGGGATGCTCGCGATCCTCGTCGTATTCCTGCCGCGCTTCTGGCGTGCCTGACTCTCAGACCGGCATCGCCGTGGTCGAGACCACGCATTTGAGCGAGAAGCTCGACTGGATCTGCGCCACGCCCGGAATGTTGGCCAGCTTCGCCCGGTGCAGCCGCGCAAAATCCTCGGCATCGGCGGCGACCACTTTCAGAAGGTAATCCGCAGCCCCCGCCATCAGATGACATTCGAGCACCTCCGGGACCTGCTGCACACCCTTCTCGAAGGCATCCAGAACCTCGTCGGCCTGACTGGACAGCTTGATCTCGACATAGACCGTCGTCGTCCGCCCCAGCTTGCGCGGGTTCAGCAGGGCGACGTAATCGCGGATGTAACCCTCCTCCTCCAGTCGCTGCACCCGCCGGTGACAGGCCGAGGGCGAGAGGTTCACCCGCTCGCTCAACTCGGCATTGGAGATTCGCCCCTGCCGCTGCAAAACCTCCAGCAACCGACGATCTGTCGCGTCCAGCTTGTCGCTCATGCAATATCCTGCCGCTATTCACGTATTTTATCGAAGATACGAGCGGCCTACCCCATCCACAACCGCCAAATGGCAAAGCACTTGCTTGTGACGGAGCGCATACTGGTCGCAGGACGTTCCCATGTTTTGGAGGAGGACACGCGATGAAGATCGGAACCGTACGCGAAATCAAGGCGCAGGAATTCCGCGTCGGGCTGACTCCGGCCGCGGCGCAAGAGGCGGTCGCCCATGGCCACGAAGTGCTGGTGGAAACCGGCGCAGGCCTGGGCGCGGGTTTCAATGACAGCGATTACGAGGCCGCCGGCGCGAAGATCCTCGGCGATGCGGCAAAGGTGTTCGCCGAGGCCGAGATGATCGTGAAGGTGAAAGAGCCGCAGGCCTCCGAGCGCGCGATGCTCCGCGAAGGCCAGCTTCTGTTCACCTATCTGCATCTGGCCGCCGACCCGGCGCAGACTCATGACCTGATGAAAGCGGGCGCGACCTGCATCGCCTACGAGACGGTGACGGCGAAGGACGGCACCCTGCCGCTGCTCGCGCCGATGTCCGAGGTGGCTGGTCGCCTCGCGCCGCAGATGGGCGCGTGGACCCTGCAGAAGGCCAATGGTGGGCGCGGTGTGCTGTTGGGCGGCGTGCCCGGCGTGTCGCCCGCGAAGGTCGTCGTGATCGGCGGCGGCGTCGTGGGCACCAACGCCGCGCGCGTGGCTGCCGGGATGGGCGCGGATGTGACCGTGCTCGACAAGTCGCTGCCGCGTCTGCGCTATCTCGATGACACGTTCGGCGGAACCTTCCGCACCGCCTATGCCTCGAAAGCCGAGACCGAGGCGCTGGTCGCGGCCTCCGATCTGGTGATCGGGGCGGTGCTGATCCCCGGGGCCGCCGCCCCGAAACTGGTAACCCGCGAAATGCTCAAGACGATGAAGCCCGGCGCGGCGATCGTCGATGTCGCGATCGATCAGGGCGGCTGCGTCGAGACCTCGCACCCGACCACCCATGACGACCCGATCTACGAGGTCGAGGGCATCATGCATTACTGCGTGGCCAATATGCCCGGCGCGGTCGCGCGCACCGCGACGCTCGCGCTGTCGAACGCAACCCAGCCCTTCCTGCTCGCATTGGCCGACAAGGGATGGGAGCGCGCCTGTGCCGAGGATCCGCATCTCGCGGCGGGGCTTAACATCCATGCCGGCAAGGTGACCTATAAGGCAGTGGCCGAAGCGCTCGACTTGCCGTTCGACGCGCCGGACGCGGTGATGCACGCGGCCGAATAAAGGCCACGACGCCAAGAACAACTGCACCCATGACGAGGACGGCCCGGCGCTTTGCCCCGGGCCGTTCTTCTATCTTCAGGCGGCGCTGCGCGCCGCGCCGTCACTTCCGAAGTGCGTCGCGAATTTCGAGCAACACGTCGAGCTGGCTCGGACCGGTATGCACCTCGGGCGCGACATCGTCCGGCTTCTCCGCCGCAGCCTTGATGCGGTTGACCATCTTCACCAGCATGAAGACCACGAAGGCGATGATGAAGAAATTGATCACCGCCATCAGGAACGCGCCATAGGCGAAGACCGAGGCACCCGCCTTGCGCGCCTCTTCAAGGCTCGCCCCGGTGGGAACCTCGCCGGAGAGCACGGCGTAGTTATTCGTGAAATCAACGCCTCCGGTGAACAGACCGATGATCGGGTTGATGATGTCGCCGACCAGCGAGGTCACGATGGCGGTGAAGGCCGCGCCGATGATGATGCCCACCGCCATGTCCATGACATTGCCCTTGGCGATGAAATCCTTGAATTCCTGAATCATTCCAGCCCCTCATTGCGATGCGCGTTCTGCGCGACGACAGGCTATCACGATCTTTGCGTCTGCATAGCCTCAAGCAGCGAGCGCAAGGCAGGCTTGCCGGTTTCGCTTTAGCACAACCTTCGGCGTGCATCCTCGACAAGGCGGCGGGCGACCTGCGCCGCCGTGGACACCGTGTCGCCGCCGGAACGGGACGAGAGAGGCGCGGCGACCGGCAAGGCCGCGAAACGGTCGCTGAGCCTTGCGCGCGCTTCCTGCCTGGCGATGTCGGCGATGGCGTCTGCATCACAGCGAAGCGCCTGCTGAATTCGCTCGGCCACCCCCGAGCAGGGTCCCGCCCCGTCGCCCTCAGAGGGACAGTCAAAGCCGCAGGCACAACCGAAATGCTGGGGCATTTGTGAGATATTGCGCAGACGCCGCTGCGCAGCACGGATGCGATCGCAGGCCGCGTCGCGTTGGTCGGCGCGCAGGGCAAGCTCCAGCGGCATGGTCTCTGCCACGGTCGCCCGCTCCTCCTGAAGCCCCTCGGCGGCCGTGCGCAGCGCCGCCGCAGTGTCCGCCTCCGCCGTTTCGGCATCGTCGAGGCAGCCCGAAATCATCTCGTCCAGGCAGGCGACCCGATGCCGCGCGATCAACTCGGCGACCTCGGCGAAGGCGAGATCGGACACCGCCTGCCGTAACTCCTCCAACGCGCGTTCGACCGCGCAATCGCCCGGCCCGTGCAGCGCAGTCAATGCGCGCTGTTCAAGCGCGAGTGACGCGGACCCGAATTCCTGTCCAACCATGGCGGCATCCCCTTTCTGGTAACCGCTTCAGGCTGGCACAACGGAATGAACGAAAGGTGAACTTTCGCTCACCTTTCGCCGCCTCATCGAATTTTCAGAGATTTCTCAGTCGTTTGACCGAAGCGCCTTGGTGAGAGCCGGGAACATTTCAGCATTCGACGCGATCACCGAACCCGATTCGAGAACGTCGCGCCCCTCGCGCACTGCTTCCACGAAACCGCCCGCTTCTTTCACGAGAAGAATGCCCGCGGCCATGTCCCAGGCGTTGAGCCCGCGCTCCCAATAGCCCTCGTAGCGGCCCGCCGCGACATAGGCGAGGTCGAGCGAGGCCGCGCCCCAGCGACGAACGCCCGCGCATTGCGGCATCAGCTTCGCAAGGTCCTGCAGCGTCGCCGGAAGGGTCGACTTGCCGCCGAAGGGCACGCCCGTCGCGAAGATCGATTCGATCATCTTGTGACGGCCAGAGACCCGCAGACGCGTGTCGTTCATGTAGGCGCCGAGGCCCTTCTCGGCGAAATACATCTCGTCTTTCGCGGCGTCAAACACCACGGCCGCGATGATTTCGCCCTTATGCTCCAGCGCGATCGAGATCGCCCAATGCGGCAGGCCGTGCAGGAAGTTCGTGGTGCCGTCGAGCGGGTCGACGATCCAGCGGCGGGTCGGGTCATCGCCCGCCTCTTCACCGGTCTCCTCGCCAAGCCAGCCATAGGAAGGGCGCGCGCCGCGCAGCTCGTCCTTGATGATCTTCTCGGCTTCGCGATCGGCCTTCGAGACGAAATCGCCCGGACCCTTCGAGGAGACCTGAAGGTTCTCGACCTCGCGGAAATCCTTGACGAGCGAGCGGCCTGCCTTGCGGGCGGCCTTGATCATCAGGTTGAGGTTTGCGCTGCCTTGCATCTCTGGGCTCCTTCGCGTTTCAAGCGGTCGCCTTACAGGGGTTGCGCGGAAAATCCAAGAGCTTTGGCACGTGAGGCAAACTGAGGAGGGGCTCTGCCCCGCTCGCTGCGCGAGCCCCCGGGATATTCGGACAAGCCCGATGGATCAGGCACGCTGAAGCTTCACCGGCTCGGTGCGTGCAAGCCGCAGGAAATGCGCCATGAAGGGCTGGGTGGCATCCTCGGACCGCGTCGCGGCGTAAAGGCGCTTGGTCAGCCCGTGTTCGGTCACAGGTTTGGTGATGTAGTCAGGCTGGTACTTCACCTCGCGCAGCACCCAGTCGGGCAGCACCGCCACGCCGCGATTCGAGGCGACCAGCATCAGGATCACCGCCGTCAGCTCCACCTGTCGCACGGCTTTCGGCTCCACCCGTGCGGGCGTGAGCAGCTGGGTGAAGATGTCCGAGCGACCGCGGTCGATCGGATAGGTGATCAGCGTCTGATCCGCGAAGTCCTGCGCCTCGATATATGGCTTCGCCGCCAGCGGTGAATTCGCGGCGGCGATGAAGGTCGGCGCGTAGTCGAAAAGCGGATTGAAGGTGACGCCGTCGATCTTTTCCGGATCCGACGATATCACCAGATCGACCTCTTCGCGGCTCAGCGCGGGAAGCGCGTTGAAAGCCAGACCGGGCCGGATATCAACGTCGATATCGGGCCAGGCATGGCGGAAACGCTCCAGCACCGGAAACAGCCAGTCGAAACAGGCGTGGCACTCGATCGCAATATGCAGACGGCCCGCCCGCCCCGACCGCAGCGCGTCGAACTCGGCCTCGGTTGCCGCGATCTCGGGCAGGATGCGTTCGGCCAGCCGCAACAGCTTCTGCCCCGCCGCCGAGAGCTTCAGCGGCTTCGAGCGGCGCACGAACAGCTCCACCCCGGTCTGGTCCTCGAGCCCTTTGATTTGGTGCGACAGCGCCGATTGTGTTATGTGCAGAACGTCCGCTGCCTTCGCGAGCCCTCCGGCATCGTGAATCGCCTTGATTGTGCGCAGGTGACGGAACTCGAGATGCATCTTGCTGTTACACTCATAACCATTTTGAGGATTATGAGTTTGTCTCACAAAGCCCGATCTGGCACAAGAGAGCGAACGAAAGGACAAAATCCCATGACGACGCCCAAGGTCAGTTTCGAATTTTTCCCGCCGAAGACGCTCGATGCGTCGTTCCGGCTGTGGGAAACCGCGCAGGTTCTGGCACCGCTCAAACCCGAGTTCACCTCCGTGACCTATGGCGCGGGCGGCACGACGCGCAAGCTGACCCACGAGGCGGTGGGGACCATCCACAAGAATTACGGCCTCAATGTCGCCGCCCACCTGACCTGCGTGGAAGCGACCAAGGCTGAGACTATGGAAATCGTGGACGCCTATGCCGAGGTCGGCGTGACCGAGATCGTGGCGCTGCGGGGCGACCCGCCGCAGGGTGCCAAGCATTTCACGACGCATCCCGAGGGCTTCGCCTCTTCGGTCGAACTGATCGAGGCGCTGGCCGAGGATGGCCGCTTCACGATCCGCGCCGGCGCCTATCCCGAGCCGCATCCGGACGCCGCCGACAATATGGCCGATGTGCGCTGGCTCAAGCGCAAGGTCGAGGCGGGTGCGACCTCGGCGATCACCCAGTTCTTCTTCGAGCCCGAGACCTTCTTCCGCTTCCGCGACGCCTGTGAGCGCGAAGGGATCGACGCGAAGATCATCCCCGGCATCCTGCCGATCCAGTCGTGGAAGGGCGCCAAGAAATTCGCGCAAAGCTGCGGCACCTCCATCCCCGCCTGGGTCGAGGAAGCCTTCGAGGCCGCGATCCGCGACGGGCGCGAGCATCTTCTGGCGACCGCGCTGTGCACCGAGCTGTGCGACAAGCTGATCGAGGGCGGCGTGGAAGACCTGCATTTCTACACGCTCAACCGGCCCGGCCTGACCCGCGACGTCTGCCACGCGCTGGGTGTGACGCCCGATACGGTGCTGGAGAAAGTGGCCTGAAAGGGCACTCAAATGGATTGAACGAAGGGGCCCGGCTGGGCCCCTTTTCTTTTTTGGTCGTGATGCGTCACGCGTCTGACGCTTGTCGCAACGCCCACACCACCGCCGAGAAGACGCTCAGGAAATCGCGCCGGTCGTGATAATGTTTACCCAGCGGAAACCAGTTCAAATCTGCCGACGAGATCGCGCCGATGACTGGCGTCCGTTCTAGGGAGGTAACACATGGGACGTTTCGTGATCACGGGGAGCTTCTCTCCTCAGGCCATAAAGGGCTTCATGGACAGCCCGACGGACCGATGGGAGACCATCGACGCGTTGATAAAGGCGGCTGGGGGGAAACTGGAAAGCTACTACATAACCACCGGTCCGAGTGACTTTTTGATCATCGCCACGGGCGACGACATGAAGAAGGTGCTGCCGGCGATCATGGCCGCCGCTGGCTCGGGGTCATTGTCGAAGGTGCAGACGCAGGAGGCCTTCACGACCGCCGACTTCAAGGAGATGCAGAAGGCTGCGGCCGGCATCCGTTCGAACTTCGTGCCGCCGGGCAGTTAAGGCCACTTCGGTCGCAGGTCGACACCTACCTCCCCTTTCCTTTCCGCTCGGCGACGATAGCTTAGTGCCGACCCGGAAAAGGACCCGAAGATGCCCGACCAATATTTCGCCGAAGGCCCCGAAGATTTCCTCCCGCTCGAGGAGGTGCTTTCGATGTCGGGGCTCGACTACGTTCGCAAGATGGTGACGGGCGACGTTCCCTCGCCCACCGTGCAGAAGCTGATGGCCTATCGGATCACCGAGGCCGAGGAAGGCCGCGTCGTCTGCCGCGGGACGCCGGGCCATCCGCAGACCAACGGCTATGGCGGCATTCACGGCGGCTGGTATGCGATGATGCTAGATACGGTGATGACCTGCTCGGTGATCACCGGACTGAAGAAGGGGCAGACGCAGACCACGCTCGAATTCAAGGTGAACCTGATCCGCGCGATCAAGCCCGGCACCGAGGTGATCGGCGTGGGACAGCTCGATCACATCGGCCGGTCAACCGGCGTCGCGCGGGGTGAGATCCGGGGCGCCGAGGATGGACGCCTCTACGCGACCGGCACCGCCACCTGTTTCGTCATGACGCCTGACCTCTGAGACAGGCTCGGACCGGCGCGCGAGACGACGGATTTCGGGACGCAGGATGCGCGGCCTGAAAATCGCGCGCGAGCCTTCGGGCAAGACCACGCTCTCATGCAGCCCTTCAGAGGGGTCGCGCCCCACGACGCGCGGCGCGCGCAGCCAGAACAGCTTGCCCCAGCCAGTCCAGGTGCCGACCGAGGGCGCATTCGGATCGCGCGGGAACTCCGCCTGCCAACCGGGCGGCAGGCTCAGACCCAGCGATTCCGCCCGCTCCAGCATCCACACGAGCGGAATATTGGCGAGCGGGCGCGCATCCGCGAAATGCCCGAGCATTCCGCCGATATCGCCATGGGCGCCGCGAAACCAGCGCTGCTCGATCCGGGTGGCGGAAGAATCGGCGTCGGAAGCGCCCTCGTCGCTTTCCCACACCAGCGGTTCCAGCACAGAGCGCCGCTCGTCGAGCGCGAGCGCCTGAAACCCGTGGTGCACATGGTCGCTCAGGTGGTGGTCGTGAAAGCGCACGCGCTCCTCGTTGACGATCCAGAAGAACGGCACGCGAATGCCCAGCGCCTGAACCGTATCAAAGGCGCCGACCATCTCGATCTCGACATTCTCGTGGCACAGGCTGTTGCGGAAGCTTTGCAGGACGTCCGCGGGCGTCTCTTCCTCGTAGTGGCGCCATGCAAGCCGCGTGTTGCGTTCGATCGCATGCTCCGGGCGCAACAGACCGATCCGCCCGATCATCCCCGCCAGCGAGCGCGCAGCGAAGCCGCCCCGGGAATAGCCGATCAGGAAGATGCGGTCGCCCGGGCGGTAGCGCATCGCGAGCCAGCCATAGGCGCGGGAGATCTGCTGATTCACGCCCCAGCCGAACCAGACATCCGACATGTCGTGCCAATCGCGCCAGCGCAGGCCGCGCCCGTAATAGACCGAGACTTTCGGCGCCGCCCGGCGCAGGAAGCGGTAGATCAGCCCGATTGAGGTCAGCCGGTCGGCGCGCAGCGAGCCGAGCGTCCCGTCGAGCAACACGACATGATCGACCGGACCACGGCCCGCGCCTGCCGCCGAGCGCGCCTCGGCCCGTTCCGGGCTGCGGCGGCGCAGGGCAGAGATCACACGCTCGAAGAGACCGCGCATATCAGCGCTCCACATAAGTTGGGCTTATACTATCCAATGTAGGATAAGTTTCACTTATCTTCAGGGGTAATCGCGGCAGTTTGTTGACCCGATCGTGCCCACCGCGCTTTTTCGGACCGCGCGCACGGGGTTTTCCTTGTCGCCTGCGCGGGCTAAACAGCCCTCAAGCCGAGCCAAGGATGCCTGACATGACGATGGACAAGACTTTCGATGCCGCGAGCGCCGAGCCGCGGATCTACGCGAAATGGGAAGAGGCCGGAGCCTTCAAGGCCGGGGCCAACGCGTCGCGCGACGAGACCTTCTGCGTGATGATCCCGCCGCCCAACGTGACGGGCGCGCTGCATGTGGGCCACGCCTTCAACAACACCGTGCAGGATATCCTCGTGCGCTGGCACCGGATGCGCGGCTTCGACACGCTCTGGCAGCCGGGACAGGACCATGCGGGTATCGCGACCCAGCTGATGGTCGAGAAGGAACTGGCCAAGACAGGTCAGCCCAAGCGCATCGAACTCGGCCGTGAGAAATTCCTCGGGAAGGTCTGGGAGTGGAAAGGCGAATACGGCTCGACCATCATCAACCAGCTCAAGCGTCTGGGCTCGAGCTGCGATTGGTCGCGCAACGCCTTCACCATGTCGGGGGCTCCCGGCGCGCCGGAAGGCAACGAGGGTAACTTCCATGACGCCGTGATCAAGGTCTTCGTCGACATGTACGAGAAGGGCCTGATCTATCGCGGCAAGCGGCTGGTGAACTGGGATCCCCATTTCGAGACCGCGATCTCCGATCTCGAGGTCGAGAATATCGAAGTCGCCGGTCACATGTGGCACTTCAAATACCCGCTCGCGGGCGGCGAGACCTATACCTATGTCGAGAAGGACGAAGAGGGGAACGTCGTCTTCACGGAAGAGCGCGACTACATCTCGATCGCGACGACCCGCCCCGAGACGATGCTGGGCGACGGCGCTGTCGCGGTGCACCCGTCCGATGAGCGTTACGCGCCGATCGTCGGCAAGCTCTGCGAAATCCCGGTGGGCCCGAAAGAGCATCGCCGCCTGATCCCGATCATCACCGATCAATATCCCGATCCCGAATTCGGCTCGGGCGCGGTGAAGATCACCGGCGCGCATGACTTCAACGACTACATGGTCGCCAAACGCGGCGGCATCCCGATGTATCGCCTCATGGACACCAAGGGCGCGATGCGCGCCGACGGGCTGTCCTACGAGGAATGCGCGGCCCGCGCGATGGAGATCTCCCGCGGCGCGGATTTCACCGAGGCAGAGATCGACGCGCTCAACCTCGTGCCCGAGGAGCTGCGCGGTCTCGACCGGTTCGAGGCGCGCGAAGCCGTGATCCGTCAGATCACCGAGGAAGGCCTCGCGGTGACGACCACGAAGACCGTCACCGACGAAGACGGCGTTGAGACCGAAACCACCGTTCCGTATGTCGAAGACAAGCCGATCATGCAGCCCTTCGGTGACCGCTCGAAAGTGGTGATCGAGCCGATGCTGACCGATCAGTGGTTCGTCGATGCCGAGCAGATCGTCGGCAAGGCGCTCGACGCGGTGCGCAACGGCGACACCGTGATCATGCCCGAAGCGGGCGAGAAAACCTATTTCCACTGGCTGGAAAACATCGAGCCCTGGTGCATCTCGCGCCAGCTCTGGTGGGGCCACCAGATCCCGGTCTGGTACGGTCTGGACATGGAAGCGCCCGACTTCCGCGATGACGAAGGCGATGGCACGATCGACCTCGTGGAGATGGGCCGCCTGCTCGTCGAGACGAAGATGGTCCATCGCGACGACCGCTACCACTGCGCCTCGGACTTCGAGAGCGTCATCGGCTGGTTCAAGGCGCAGAATGCCGAGCTGCCGACGCCGCTCAACGTGGCGCGCATCGTTGAAGTGGAAGATCGCCACAAGGCGATCGAAGTGCTCGCCGCGAGCCTCGCGCAATACGAGATGACCGAGGACCCGACGCAGCTCGTCTACCCGGTCTGGCGCGATGCCGATGTGCTCGACACCTGGTTCTCGTCGGGCCTCTGGCCGATCGGCACGCTGGGCTGGCCCGAGGATACCGAGGAGATGCGCAAGTATTTCCCGACCGATGTCCTCGTGACCGGCTTCGACATCCTGTTCTTCTGGGTGGCGCGGATGATGATGATGCAGCTGGCCGTGATGGATCAGGTGCCCTTCCACACCGTCTACCTGCACCAGCTCGTCCGTGACGAGAAGGGCAAGAAGATGTCGAAGACGACGGGCAACGTGATCGACCCGCTCGAGATCATCGATGCTTACGGCGCGGACGCGCTGCGCTTCACCAATGCCGCGATGGCGGCGATGGGCGGCGTGCTGAAGCTCTCGGAAGAGCGCATCAAGGGCTATCGCAACTTCGGCACGAAGATCTGGAACGCGACACGCTTCGCCGAGATGAACGGCGTGTTCGAAGGGCCGGTCGTGACCGAGATCCCGCAGCCGACGCATACGGTGAACCGCTGGATCATCGGCGAGACCGCGAAGATCCGTGAGCAGGTGGACGAGGCCTTCGCCGCATACCGCTTCAACGACGCGGCGCTGGGGCTTTACGGTTTTGTCTGGGGCAAGGTCTGCGACTGGTATGTCGAATTCGCCAAGCCCCTGTTCGATGGCGAGCATGCCGAGGAAACCCGCGCCACGATGCGTTGGGTGCTCGATCAGTGCTACACGCTGCTGCACCCGATCATGCCCTTCATCACCGAAGAGCTGTGGGAGCTGACCGCGCCGCAGGGCGACCGCGCGAAGATGCTCGTCCATGCCGACTGGCCGGATTACAAAGCCGCCGATCTGGTGGATGAGGCCGCCGACCGCGAGATGAACTGGGTGATCGAACTGATCGAGGCGATCCGGTCGTCGCGCACCCAGATGGGCGTGCCGGTGGGTCTGAAACTGCCGATGGTTCTGGCCGAGGCCGATGACGCGGCGCGCGCAGCGCTCGCCAATAACGAGGCGCTGATTTTCAAGCTGGCCCGCATCGAAAGCATCACCGAGGGACCGATCCCGAAAGGCGCGATCTCGATCCCAGCGCAGGGCGCGCTGTTCGGTCTGCCGCTGGAAGGCGTGATCGACATCGCCAAGGAGAAGGCGCGTCTGGAGAAGGCTCTGGGCAAGATGGAGAAGGAAATCGGCGGCATGAAGGGCCGTCTGAACAATCCGAAATTCATCGCCAATGCCGATCCCGACGTGGTCGTGGAAACCCGCGAAAACCTCGCCCGCGCCGAGGAAGAGGCCGAGAAGGTGCGTCAGGCCGTGGCGCGTCTGGCCGAGCTGGGCTGAGCGAGGCCTTTAGCGATCAGGGCCGCGCCTGACCCTCGGGTGGGCGCGGCCCCGGGGCCGGTCGTCCCGCGCCGTGAGCTGAGCGGAGACCTTACTCCGACACTTCCTTCATCGTGAACGCCACGCCCGAGGCGACCACGCAGATCCCCGCATAGACGATCAGCACCATATCCGGCCCCGCCATCGCGAGCGCCGAACTCGCCGCGCCGAAGGCCAGCAGCATCACCCCCACGGTCGTGTTGGACACCGCCGTATAGGCCGCGCGGTCATCCTTGGGCGACATATCCACGAGGTAGGTCGAGCGGCCCAGCCGCACCCCCTGATAGCCGATCATCAGCCCGAACAGCGCCACCGGCGAGGCCCAGATCGTGCCCATCAGCCCCGACCAACTCAATCCCACCGCAAGCGCCAGGAACGCGGCGGCGACCAGCCCGGTGAAGATCAACACCTTGCGCGAAGAGCGATCCGCCAGCCGCCCCCAGATGTAGGAGCTCACCAGCGAGGCCAGCGCCGAGGCCAGCACCATCGCCCCCAGGGCGCCGAACCGGTTATCGCCCGCCTGCGCCGCGAGCAGCACGATATAGGGCGGCGCGAGCGCGGTCGGCAGCAGCAGCACCCGCGCGAACACGAACTTGCCCAGATCGGCGTCCTTCCACAGCAGGCTCAGCTCGGACAGGCCGATGCTGGCCTTGTCTTCGCCCGGCTGGTCTTCTTCCGTCAGCGTCGAGAACAGCGCCGCCGCCGCGACCCACAGCACGGCCGCCAGCGAGATCGCCCCGATCACGAGGCTCATCCGCTCCACCATGCCGGTCATCAGGATGATCGCGAACAGGATCACCCCGGCGGCCGAGACGCTCGTCGCGATCCCGGTCGTCGTGCCGCGCCGCGTCCGGTCGACCGTCTTGCCCAGCACATCCTTGTAGCTCACCGAGGACAGCGAGCGCGCAATGGCCAGCACGCCCAGCGCGGCGAGCATCGCAAGCCCCGCGGCCATCCCCTGCATCGTCAGCGCAATCACCACGATCGCCGCCGCCGCCAGCCCCTGGATCATGCTACCGGCGGCCCAGGCCCATTTGCGCTGCGGCATCTTGCGGACATGCGGTGCGGTGAACAGCTGCGGCAATAGCGAGCCCGCCTCGCGCACCGGCACCAGCCAACTGACCAGAGCGGCGGGCGCGCCCACCGCCTGCATGAGCCAGCTGAGCACCAGCTTCGGGTCGATAAGCCCGTCTGCCAGCTTGGTCATCGACAGCGATCCGACATGGCGCAAAAAACTGCCGGGTTCGTGCTTGGCGGCGGTGTCGCTCAGCTCTTTCACGTTCCCCGGCGCATCGCCGGTCAGCGTTTCGAATAGGGAGGAGGAGAAAGAGGTGTCGCTGGCGCTCATCGGCTGGCTTCCCGAACTTATGTCATTTCACGATATTACGCAGGGAAAAGCGCTTGGCCCAGTCCCCGGTTCCGCCGCGAGGAACCGATCGACGCAGCCTCTTGCCGCATCCGCGCTTTGCGCTTACGCCTGTAGCCATGACCGGACCTCGTTACACCCGCCTGATCGACAGCCTTCCCGCCACCGTGCCCTTCGTCGGGCCCGAGGAACACGAGCGCCTTGCCGGTCGCCGCTTCACTGCGCGGCTCGGAGCCAACGAGAACGGCTTTGGCCCCTCGCCGCGGGCGATTTCCGCGATGGCGGCTGCGGCAGGCGATGCCTGGAAATACGGCGACTCGACGAGCTTCGATCTGCGTACGGCGATTGCCGCGCATCACGATGTCGCGGTCGAGAACGTTCTGGTCGGCGAAGGGATCGACGGGCTTCTGGGCTACCTGTGCCGCCTGATGATCGAACCGGGCGATCCCGTTGTCACCTCGGAAGGTGCCTACCCGACGTTCAACTACCATGTCGCGGGCTTCGGCGGGGTGCTTCACAAAGTGCCCTATGCCGGGGATCACGAAGACCCGCATGCGCTGATCGCGAAGGCCGCCGAGGTGGGCGCGAAGCTCGTCTATATCGCCAATCCCGATAACCCGATGGGCACGCATCATCCGCGCGAGACGATCGAGGCGATGATCGACGCGGTGCCGGATGGCACGCTGATGGTGCTGGACGAGGCCTATGTGGAATTCGCCGACGACGGGACCGAGGCGCGCATCGCGGCCGACGATCCCCGAGTGATCCGGATGCGGACCTTCTCGAAGGCCCATGGTCTGGCGGGCGCGCGCGTGGGCTATGCGCTTGCGGCCCCCGGCCTGATCGCGGCTTTCGACAAGATTCGCAATCATTTCGGCATGTGCCGCATCTCTCAGGCAGGCGCGCTGGCCGCGCTGCAGGACAAGACGTGGCAGGCCTACATGCGTCTCCTCGTGGCAGGCGCACGCGACCGGATCGACGAGATCGCGCGCGAGAACGGGCTGAGCACCCTGCCCTCGGCCACGAATTTCGTCGCCGTGGACTGCGGACAAGATGGTGATTTCGCGCGGGCCGTGCTGCAGGAACTGGACGCGCGCGCGGTGTTCGTGCGGATGCCCTTCGTCGCCCCGCAAAACCGCTGCATCCGCGTCTCGGTCGGGCCCGAAGCCGAGCTCGACGCCTTTGCCGCGGCCCTCCCTGACGCGCTGAAAGCCGCCCGCGCGCGCTGATCTGCGCGCCCTCCCGGACACAAATCCGCCTACCAAATCGGCAAAAAAGCACCGGCGTCAGCACGTCTCGCCGCAAGGTGAATTGCGCCGACTCGAGGCCGGGCCCATGTTTTGCTCGACAACAGGAGCAGACACATGAGCCGCAAGATCCGCAACGCCCGTATCGCAATGTTGAGCCCGCTGGCCTTCGCGTTGGCCTTCGGCGCCTATGCAGGCAACACCCAGACCAGCCGCGAGATGCGGCTGTCGTCCTCGCGCACCGAGGCGCCGCAGGTCTCGCGGGAAGCCTCGGAAGAGGTCGAACAGCTCACCGACTGGCTGGAGCGTCACGGTCAGGCCTGACCGGCGCCTTTCGCGATCGCACCAGCCGCCGCGGCGATGCCGCCGGGGTTGTGCGGGATTTTCAGCGCCTGCATCCCGGCCTCCATCGTCGCCAGCGCGCCCAGCGTCATATGGGCGTTCACATGGCCCATATGGGCGACCCGCAGGAAATCGTTGGCCTCGGGCGTGCCGGGTTCGGCCATGCCGAGCCCGATGCCGAGCGTCACCCCCGCCTCGCGCTCCAACCAGCTGCGCAGCCGCTGCGCATTGCCCGCGCCGATCCGCGCTGCCGTCACCGAATGGGCGCGATGGGCCGGGTTGGCGATGTTGAGCGCGATATCCCCTTCCTGCCCCCAGGTCTCGAAAGCAGCCCAGACGGCGGAGGCGAGCGTCGCGTGACGCGCCCAGACATGGGTGAGCCCCTCTTCCTCGAGGATCATCTTGAGCGACTCGTCGAGGCCGAAGAGGTGATGCGTCGGGGCGGTGCCTCCGAAATACTGGTAGACCATCTCGGGGAAGGCGCGCGGCTGCCAGTCCCAATAAGGCGTGACCATATCGGCCTCGCGGCTCGCCGCCAGCGCCTTGTCGGAGAACCACACAAAGCCCAGACCCGGCGGCACCATCAGCCCCTTCTGGCTAGCGGCGACCATCACATCGACGCCCCAATCGTCCATCCGGAACTCGTCGCAGGCGAGCGAGGCGATGCAATCGACCATCAGCAGCGCCGGATGCCCCGCTGCGTCGATCGCCGCACGGATCGCCGCCACGTCGTTGACCACGGAAGTCGCGGTATCGACATGGGTCAGCAGCACGGCCTTGATCTCGTGATCCTTGTCGGCGCGCAGGGCCTCTTCGACGCGGGCCGGATCGGCGGGCGCCTTCAGGCCGAATTCCAGCCGCTCCACATGAACGCCCATCGTCGCCGCGTTACGCGCCCAGATATTGCCGAAGCGCCCTGTCACGAGGCTCAGCGCCTTATCCCCGCGCGAAAAGACGTTCGCGATCGAGGCCTCCCATGCACCGTGGCCGTTGGCGATGTAGATCGCGACATGGGACGACGACATTGCCACCCGCCGCAGATTCGCCGCGACCCGCACCGAGATCTCCTCGATCTCGCCCTCATAGATGTTGGGCGCCGGGCGATGCATCGCGGCCAAAACGCGGTCGGGCATCGTCGAGGGTCCGGGAATTGCGAGGTAGGGGCGACCTTGGGCAAGGCTCATCGGGTATCTCCGTCTGGCACAACGAATAATCGGTAATGCCGTCCGCGTGCGGCGTCAATCTCGCGCCCGGCTTGCACGCAGGCCCCGTCTCGCGGTAATTCACGGACTTAACCGCGCGCTCGAGAGGCGCGCCTATCGCATGGTGCCTCGTGGCCAAGACTGCAAACCCTTACACGTCGAAACACCTCGCCGGCCGGATGTGGCGCGATTATCTGCGCAAGCACTGGCCGATGATCGGGGTGTCGATGGTCCTTCTGATGATCGAAGGCTCAACGCTGGGCGCACTGAGCTGGATGCTCAAACCGCTCTTCGACAAGGTCTTCGTGCAGGGCGAGAGCGAGTTGATCTGGTGGGTCGGCGCCGCGATCTTCGGGCTGTTCGTGGTCCGGGCGACGACTTCGGTGGCCTCGCGCACGGTGATGACCAGCGTCTCGCTTCGCACCTCGAGCGACATGCAGACCGATCTGTTCCGCCACATGCTGCGGCTCGACCAGCGCTTCTACCAGGCCAATCCGCCCGGCGCGCTGATCGAACGGGTGCAAGGCGATACGAGCGCAGTGCAGAACGTCTGGAAGATCTTCATTTCCAGCACCGGGCGCGATGCGGTCTCGCTGATCTCGCTGTTCGCCGTTGCGGTCGCCATCGATCCGGGCTGGACCATGGGCGCCGTGATCGGCGCGCCGCTTCTGATCCTGCCGGTCGCGATGGCGCAGCGCTACATTCGCCGCAAAACCCGGCAGATGCGCGAAAGCTCCTCCGACCGCGCGACTCGGCTCGACGAGGTGTTCCACGGTATCGCTGCGGTGAAGCTCAACGGGATCGAGGACTATCAAGCGGGGCGCTTCGCGCGGCTGGTGGACGAGGTCCGCATCGCGCAGATCAAGACCACCTTCATCTCGGGGCTGGTGCCCGCGATGATCGACATCATCACCGGGCTTGGCTTCTTCTTGGTACTGATCCTCGGCGGTCAGGAAATCATGGCGGGCGAGCGTTCGGTCGGCGATTTCATGTCCTTCTTCACCGCAATGGCGCTGGCCTTCCAGCCGCTTCGCCGCCTCGCGAATTCGGCGGGCTCTTGGCAGACGGCGGCGGCGAGCCTCGAGCGGATCTATCGCCTGTTCGATACCGAACCGTCGATCACCTCGCCCGCGCACCCCGCCGCCCTGCCCGAGACCACGCGGATCGAGTTCGACGGCGTACATCTGCATTACGGCGACAAGCATGTCCTGCGCGGCCTCAGCTTCGTGGCGGAGCCCGGCCAGACCACCGCACTCGTCGGCCCTTCGGGCGCGGGCAAGACCACCGTGTTCAACCTGCTGACCCGGCTCGTCGATCCCGATAGCGGACGCATCACTCTGGGCGGCACGCCGCTGAGCGATCTCGGCCTTGCCGAACTGCGCCAGCATTTCTCGACCGTGTCGCAGGACTCGGCTCTCTTCGACGAGACGATCCGCGAGAACGTCCTGCTCGGCCGGCAGGAGGTCGATCCCGACCATATCCAGACCGCGCTCGAAGCCGCGCACGTGACCGAGTTCACAGACCTTCTGCAGAACGGCATCAATACCGGCGCAGGCCCGCGCGGCTCGGCGCTCTCGGGCGGACAACGGCAAAGGGTCGCGATTGCGCGCGCCGTGCTGCGCGACGCGCCGATCCTGCTGCTCGACGAGGCGACCTCGGCGCTTGACACCGTCTCCGAGGCAAAGGTGGCGCAGGCGCTCTCGGAGCTCAGCGAGGGCCGCACGACGCTGGTCATCGCCCACCGCCTGTCGACCGTGCGCAACGCCGACAAGATCGTCGTGGTGGTTGAAGGTCAGGTCGTCGAACAGGGCACGCATGACGAACTGCTGGCCAAGAACGGGCCCTATGCGGGGCTGTGCCGGATGCAGCTTCTCGATTGAGTTGGCATTCCCGCCCCGGCTGCCTACATGGGCGGGGAAAGGAGACCTCCATGGCCGAGCGCATTCTCTACGAGATCACTGGCACGGATCGCGAGCACTTCCTGCAAGGGCTGGTGACGAACGACGTGCGCCACGTGAAAGACGGGCTGGTCTATACCGCCCTGCTGACGCCGCAGGGAAAATACCTTGCCGATTTCTTCTTGCTTGCGCGAGGCGACGCGATCGTCATCGATATCGACGAAAGCATCGCCGAGGCGACGATCAAACGACTGGGCATGTACAAGCTCCGCGCCGACGTCGCGATCGCGCCCTCGGATCTCAAGGTCTACCGCGGCACAGGTCCGGCACCCGAGGGCGCGCTAACCGATCCACGCCATCCCGACATGGGCTGGCGGCTTTACGGCGACGAGGCGGGCGATGACGGCACCGATTGGGATGCGATCCGGGTCGAGCACTGCATCCCCGAGACCGGTATCGAACTGACCCCCGACACTTTCATCCTCGAAGCCGGGTTCGCTCAGCTGAATGGCGTCGATTTCCGCAAGGGCTGCTATGTCGGGCAAGAGGTCACGGCGCGGATGAAGCACAAAACAGAGCTGCGCAAAGGCTTCGTCACCGTAGGTGTCGAAGGGCCCGCGGAACCGGGTACCGAGATTACCTCCGAAGATCGCAGCGTGGGGCGTCTTTTCACGCGTTCGGGCGATCGCGCGATCGCCTATCTGCGCTTCGGGCGCGCCAATGGCGAGTTGTCGGCTGGCGAGGCCGTGGTCACTTATTTATGACCGCCGCGGATCAACTGTTTCGAAAAGCGCAAGCCCCACGGCGGAGATTTGCGGAACATCGTGACGCAGAGGAAACGACGATCGGCCGCACCTGGGGCACCAAAGGTTTTTTCGCTGCGCCCATTCCGTAAACTTGTAATGTTTACAGAATATTAACCGGATCTTGATGCGATACGGGTTTCGCGCTTCGCGAATGACAGCCCTTGAATTTCGGGCGCCCGCGCTTAATTCGCGTTCAATGCGATCCTTCGCGAAGGACCAGGTTTTGGAAACGGGCAAAGGTGCTATGCGTCAAGCGCATAGCTGCCATGTGACCCAAGCCATATCGAATCGGGGGCCGAAAGGCCTAGATGGCCCTCACGCCAGGAAACGCAAGAGCAATAACAAAGGACGGAAGAATGCGCGATTTCGTTGACGGCTCGGCCTTCAATTACGAGCAGGGCCAACGAGCCCGCAAACTGTTCGCCGCTGTGGTCCTCGCGGCCTTGGACGATGCGATTGCAGACGACAAGAAATACGGCAATGGCCCCGAGCAGATCGCCCGCTGGGCACGCTCGCGCGATGGCCGTGAAGTTCTGTCCTGCGCCGGCATCGATCCGAACGAGCGCGTCGTCCGGGGTTTGATGGAATTCGTCGGCAAGGGTGTCCGTACGTCGGTCGCGCTGTCGCGCGAAGAAAGCGAACGCCGCCTCGCCGCGATCTCGGATGAGCACGAGGCCGAAGCGGCCTGATCCTGTCAGGCGCCACGGCGACAGTTGAGTACCCAAAACGGCGCGTCCCTCTGGGCGCGCCGTTTTGAATTTTCAAGGGCAGCTTTGCGCCGAGATTACCGCAATCGGGGCTGAAGCGCATGTTCGCGGGGGCAAACAGCGCGCGATCGTCGCCCCTGCCCCGGCTGTCTTGGCGATGGCGCGAGTCAGTCCAGGTCGCGACTCATCAGCGCGCGCTGCACTTCGCGGCGCACCATCTTGCGCAGATTACGTGTGATCTTCGCGCCAAGTGCGCCTTGCAACTCTTCGCGCAGCATCGCCGAGACGAGCCGACGAAGTTGGGTTTCGTTCATCGATTGCACCGCCGGATGCAGCGGCGCTTCGGGTTGGTCCGGCGTCGACGCGAGTTCAGCCTCGAGCGCGGCGATCTCGTCGGCTTCGGAATCCTCTTCCAGCGTCGCACGCAATTCGGCATAGCTCGAAATACGTGGCTCCGGCTCCGGGATGCGCGCCCCGGCATCGCTGAGATGCAGGCGGCGTGGCGGAGCGGAATCGGTCGGTGGCGCGGTTGTCGCCTCCGGCGCGGCAGCGCCACCCGCGTCCGGTTCCGGTGCAAGATCTTCCCAATCCTGTGCCGAAGGCGCCTCCTCCGGTGTCTCAGCTCCCGGCGGGACATCGAAGCCCAAGAGGGCGTCTGCCCCGATCGGCGTTTCGCCGGGACGAACGTCTTCCGGCTCCCCTTCGTCTGTGTCGGCCGCAGCGAAATCAAGCCCGGCCAAGGGATCGGTTTCGGCAGGCGCGTCGGCATCCTCTGCCGGGAGCGGCTCTGTGATACCTTCGTCCGCGGCCCCAAACTGATCCGGCGATTGCGGCGCGACGAACCCGGCCACGTCCTCCCAATCGGCAGTGGCAAAAGTCTGCTCCGGATCCGCACCTTGGGACCAGACCGGCGTGAAGCTCTCGGGAAGTTCGGTCAGGGGTGCAGTGCCGGCAGGTTCGAACCTGTCGCCTGTCTCGGATTCGAAATCTGAGCCATCGCGCGCGACTTCCGCCTCGAGTTGCGCGAGCGACCCTTCAAGCCGCTTGAGCTCATCGTCGAACCCGCCCTGCTGCAGTTCCGCCTCCGACGGCCAGGGCTCGGCCTCGGCATCGTCGAATTCGGGTTCGAAATTCTGCGGCTTCCGTCGTGCCTCGGACAGTGGCGCGGGCGCCTCGGCCCCGGCAGGCGCGGCGGCCTTCTCCGGCTGGTCCTGCGCGAAATCCTGCGGTTCGGCCGCCTCTTCTTCAGGCGTCACTCCCGGCGCGGACCATTCGAGATCATGGATGTCGCCCTTCGGCTCCGCCTGCGTGTCGGAGACGAGATGCGCGGGCGTCAGAACCAGCGGATCGGGGGCCGCACGCTCGGCCTTGGAGGCCGGATAACTCTCGGCCATACGCGGGCTGTCCTGCGACACCAGTCGCCGGATCGATGCCAGCACATCTTCGATTTCAGGTCTGGGTCGGGTATCAGCCATAATCACTCCATCCTGCAGCGCGCACGCGCGCCTGTCCAGCCGTGACGGATCCGAAACTGCGAGGGACACCCGGAGGCTGCGATACCCGCGCCACTATGGCGCGGCGGGCGGGCCCCAAGAGCCCGCCGGAACACCGGTTGGTCGTTACTGGCCGATGGCCTTGAGCACACGATCCAGACGCTTGCCCTGCGGGCTGAGCGTAAGGGGCGCGGTGCGGACCGCATTGTAATAAGCCGCGGGATCATAGGTCGGAATTCCAAGCTTCAGGTTTTCTACCGTCAACAGCCCCATAGCGGACAAAAGTTGATAATCAGCTACCTGCAGCGTGGCGGCCGCGTCGATCCGTCCGGCCTGCGCATCAAGCAGATCCTGTTCTGCCGAGAGCACGTCGAGCGTGGTACGGGCGCCCAGAAGCGCCTCTTCCTTGACGCCCTGATAGGCGGTACGCGCTGCGGTGATCTGCTGGTCATAAGCCGAGATCTGCGCCTTCGCGATGTCGATCGCCGACCAGGCATTGGCCACGTTCTGCGCGACCGTCACGCCGGCCTGGCTGAGTTGTGCACGGGCCGACTGGTCGTTCGCCACGGCTTGGCGCTGTGCCGAGAGAAGCGCACCGCCGGAATAGAGCGTCTGGCTCATTTCGATCCCGGCGGACTGCGTCTGGATGCCCTGCTCTTCCTGCTTCAGGCCGAGCGAACCGGTGATTTTCGGCAGACGATTGGCGCGGGCGTAATCAACGCCGAGGTCATAGACCGCAACAGTGTGCTGCAGTTGCTTGATGCTCGGATGGCTGCGTAGGGCGATATCGCGCGCGGCATCCAGCGAGCCCGGCAGCGAGGGCCGCTTCGGGAACGCCGCGAGATTGCTCGGGTAGTGCCCGGTCGCGGCCTTGTAGGCCTCGCGCGCGGAACGCAGCTTGCCCTGTGCCGCGGCGAGCGACGCGCGGGCGGAAGCCAGCTGCGCCTGTGCGAGCGAGACGTCGGTCTTGGTGACTTCACCCACTTCGAACCGGTCGTTCGACGCCTTGAGTTCCTCGTTCAGGACGCGCGCGGAATTCTGGTTGATCGCAACCTGCTCGGAGGCCGACTTCACATCCGAATAGGCCTGGATCGCTGCCAGAAGCACGTTCTGCTCGACCGAACGCAGCCCCTCGCGGGTGGCGAGCACGGTCTCTTTCTTCATCGAGACATTCAGCTTGTTACGGCCGAAATCGAACAGCGTCATCGACGCGCCGAGCGTGGTCGAGGCTTTTTGCGAGATCGTGCGCGTGGCGTCGGCATTGAGGTAATCGTAGCTCGCGGTCCATTGCAGGACCGGGCGCAGATTCGCGACGGCTTGCGCGACGTCTTCATCCGCGGCCCGCAGCGCAGCACGGTTCTGCTCCAGCAGGTTCGAATGGCGATAAGCAGAGACCAGCGCGTCGGCCAGCGTCTCGGCCCCGGCCGTGATCGGCGCCATGGCGGTCGCCGCGACCAAAGCGGTCCATGTCAGTGTCTTGCGCAGCATCGAATGCCCCTCGTTTTCCTGTATCGCCACAGATGCAGGAGTCCCTCTGCCGCCGGGCGCAATTACTTTAAGTTTATCGGCTCGCCGCTCGATTGCATATCCTGCAAAACAGCTAGCCTATTCGATGTGCCTTTCAGAGCACGAATTCACGCGGCTGCACGAAGCCCGGAAGGACCGGTGCGGTGCCATTGAACAGGTCGCGCCAGCTCATCGCTCCGTCGATCTTGTAGCCGATCCGAGCGATGCCGAGGGCGCCTTCCATGAAAATCGCGGCGATCCGACCGCCTTCCTTGAGCTGCTCGATCAGCGCGGGCGGAATGGCTTCCACTGCGCCTTCGATCAGAATTGCGTCATAGGGGCCGTGCTGCGCCGCACCCTCGGTCAGCGCGCCGGTCACGACGGCGACATTGTCGGCCCCGGCCTCGGCCAGCGCGGCCTCCGCCTGCGACGCCATGTCCCCGTCTTCCAGCGCGACGACTGCCTCGGCCATCCGCGCGATCACCGCCGAGGAATAGCCGAGCCCCGCGCCCACATCGAGCACCAGATCGTCGGGCTGAATGTCGAGCGCGTCGAGCATCTTCGCGAAATTGCGCGGCTCGAGCAGAACCCGGCCCGGTGCCAGTTCGAGGTTTTCCCCGATATAGGCGGCTTCGCGCTTGGCCGCGGGCACGAATTGCTCGCGCGGCACATGCAGCATCGCCGCGATGATCGGGAATTTGGTCACGTCGTTGGGGCGGACCTGCGTGTCGACCATCACGGTGCGGCGCGTAGCGAAATCTTGCATGTCGAGAACTCTTCGGTAGCAAACCCTTGTGGGCGGTTTTGCCACAGAAGCAGGGCCTGAGCAAGTTATGCGAGAGCCAGATCCGACCTGCCGTCGCGCTCAGGGGCGATGGCGCCCGCGCACAATGCATCTCGGGCGCAACTCGCCTCTTGCGCGGGCGCTTGCGATACCGTATCTGACGGCCACACCACGGTGGCGAGTTGGCGGAGTGGTGACGCAGCGGATTGCAAATCCGTGTACACCGGTTCGATTCCGGTACTCGCCTCCACCTTTCCCCGAAAAATTCAGTTTTCGCCCACGGGGCGACTCCCGACAGAGCCTGCCCCCGATCGCGGCGACGAGGGCGGAATACGAAGGCCCCGCCTCTTTCGAAGCAGGGCCGGCTATCTCTCCGTTAAACCGATGAGTTTTCAGAGCGCGCACGTGGTCAGCGAAACCTGACAGCCTTCGAGCCCCCCGTGCAGTTGCACCCCCACCGGCAGAGGCTGCGGGCCGATGCGCGCGCCGGTGACGATGCAATGCTCCGCCCGCAGCCCCGGCCCGATCACGGCGGCGCGCTCGGCGAGGAAGCCGAGGAAGGACACGATCTCGGAAAGTGACATCCCAGCGGCCATTTCAGGCGGCTCGGCAGGCACGCCGATCGCAAGCGGCAGGCGCGACAGGTCACGGGTTTGCCAATCGGGCATCTCATCTCCAATGACGATCGCCCGGTTCGAGAACCGATCCGCCATCTGTGCCAGCGGCGGCTGCTTTTCGAGCGTGGTGAAGCGCGACTGAAGCACTTCGAAGGCGACATGAACGCTGCCGATCGCTTCCAGAATCTCGTGAGATTTGGCCTCGGGCGAAATATCGGCACGCAGCCGCACCGCGATTTCCAGTTCGAGCCGCGCATGGGGCGCGACGGCAAGGGTCGCACCCGAGCGATGGATCGCACGACCCAGAACCGGGGCGCAGGACAGGTCCTGCCCGCCCAGCAGCGCGTGTTTCCAGCCCCCCACGGGGCCGAGATGGCGCAGGCTCTCGGCCTGCACGGCATAGGCTTCCGCCGGCGTGACCGGCAGCGGGGTCAGCGCCTCGAGCGTCTCGCCGTCATTCGCGGCAGCCAGCGCCTCTGCGGCGCTTGCGATCTGGTCACGCTGCATGGTGTGCAACCTCTTCTTTCATGGCATCGCGCGGGATGATCGCGCCGGGATGACGGACGACTCGGCTTGCGAGACGCGCACCGTCGAGAATTGCGGCCTCCAGCGTTTTACCGCGCTGCAGGGCCGAGAGGAGAGCGGCATCGAAACTGTCGCCTGCCGCAGTCGTGTCGACAGCCGCGACGGGATCGGGCAGCGCAACGCGCAGCGTCGCCCCCGATGCGTCGCGCGCGAGCACCGCGCCGCCGCCCGTCGTCAGCACGATGGCGCCCGCTGCGTGTTTCTCGCAGCGCGCCATGATCGCCTCGGGGTCGGTCTCGTTCCAAAGCGCCGCGAGATCGTCGAGCGAGGGCAGCGCGAGGCTCGTCACTGCCAAGGCGCGCTCGGTCCACTCCGCCGCCTCGGCCCTGTCACGCCAGAGCCGCGGGCGGTAATTCGTGTCATAGGCGACGGTGATCCCGCGCTGGCGCAGCGCGTCCAACTCCGCCAGCAAACGGCTGCGCGCCGTGTCGGGAAGGATCGCCAAGGTGATGCCCGAGAACAAAAGGACGCGTGCCTGACCGAGCGCCGCGACCTCATCCCCGTCGGCGCCGAACATCCGGCGCGCCGGCGCCTGATCGCGCCAATAGGTAAAGCTGCGCTCGCCCGTGGCATCGGTGGCGATGAAGCTCAGCCCCGGGCTGCCATCGGCCTCGGACCCGATCGCCTCGATCTCGACCCCCTCCTGCGCGATCGTATCGCGCATCCAGCGGCTCATCCCGTCCGAACCGAGCCGCGAAAGGTAGCCCACCCGCAGATCGGGCCGCAGCCGCGCGAGGTAGATCGCCGCATTCAGCGTGTCGCCCCCAAGCCGGCGGTGGAACAGATCGGGCGTTGCAGGGTCGTTTGTGAACTCGGCGAGAGGCTCGCCGATGCAGAGAAAGTCCAGCATGCAAGGCTCCGATCAGGCGGGCCCTACCGGGCTCGGAAGCGGGGCTCCGGCCAGATAGGCGTCGATATTCGCGATCACCAGCTGCGCCATCGCGCGTCGCGCCTCGTTCGTGGCCGAAGCGATATGTGGCGTGAAAAGCGTGTTCGGCGCGCGCAAAAGACCGTCCTCCGCCCCATCGGGCGCGACAGGTTCGACCTCGAATACATCGAGCGCGGCAGAGCCGAGCGTGCCGCCATGCAAGGCCGCAGCCAGCGCCGCGCTGTCGACGACCGAGCCGCGCGCGACATTGACCAAGGTGCCTTCGGAGCCGAGCGCCTCTAACACCGGCGCATCGACAATATACCGCGTCTCAGGCGTGGCCGAGAGCGTGACGAACAGGACGTCACTTTCGGCGGCCAGCGTCCGGGCGTCGGGGCGCCATGCCTCGGGGGCGTCATCATGGGGCTTGCGGGCATGATAGATCACATCAACCCCCAGCGCGCGCAGCATATCCGCCAGTACGCGCCCGATCCGGCCATAGCCGAGAATACCCGCACGGCAACCGGTCAGCGCCTGACCGAGCCGCGGTTTCTGTCCGTTCGACCAACCGCCCGAGCGAAGCAACCGCTCGCCCTCACCGATCCGCCGCCGCACCGAGATAGCGAGACCCAGCGCCAGTTCGGCCACTGCCTCCGACAGCACGTCGGGCGTGGTCGTCACATGGATGCCGCGCGCGGCCGCCGCATCCAGATCGACCGCATCGGTGCCGACGCCATTGACCGCGATCAGACGCAGGTCGGGAAATTCGGCGATCTCCTCGCCGGAGAGGCCGCGCGCGCCGCTGGTCAGCACGATCTCGATGCCCTCGCGCGCTGTGGCATCGCGGGTGACCGAATGCTCGGCACAGAACGCTTCCATCATGTCGGCGGGCTTCAGTTCGATCAGCGCGAGGATCGACGGGGTGGGTTTGGCATCATCACTCATGAGATCTGCCCCAGGAAGTTGCGCAGACGCTCCGACTTCGGATTGCCGAAGAACTCTGCCGGCGGCCCCTCTTCGATGATCGCGCCCTGCTCCATGAAGATCACACGATCGGCGACGGCACGGGCGAAATCCATCTCGTGGGTGACGCAGAGCATCGTCATGCCTTCACGGGCGAGGTCGATCATCGTGTCGAGCACCTCCTTGACCATCTCAGGGTCGAGCGCCGAGGTCGGCTCGTCGAACAGCATGATCCGCGGCTCCATGCAGAGCGCCCGCGCAATCGCGACCCGCTGCTGCTGACCGCCCGAAAGCTGGGCGGGAAATTTGTCCGCCTGCTCGGGGATCTTCACGCGCTCCAGATACTTGCGCGCGGTCGCCTCCGCCCCGGCCTTGTCCGCCCGCCGCGTCTTGAGTGGCGCGAGCGTGCAGTTCTGCAGCACGGTCAGGTGGGGAAACAGGTTGAATTGCTGGAAGACCATCCCGACTTCGCGGCGCACCTTGGCGACGTTCTCGCCGCCTGCCGTCAGCTCGATCCCGTCGACGGTGATCGTGCCATCCTGAATCTCTTCGAGCTGGTTGAGCGTGCGGATCAGGGTCGACTTGCCGGAGCCGGACGGACCGCAGATCACGATCCGCTCGCCTTGTTCGACCGTCAGATCGATCGACTTCAGCGCCTGAAACGCACCGAAGAACTTGGTGACGCCGCGCATCTCGACGGCGGGCTGCTGTGCTTGTGTCATGGGATGCCTTGTAGGGTGACCCGGCGCAGCGCGGGGCTGCGCCGGATGTGGGGTGAGATCAGTTCGAGGCCGATTTCGGCGTCGCGGCTTCCTCGGCCGATCCGTTGCGGACGAAATCGGGGATGTCCGTCGCCAGCCACTGCTGCGAGATCTTGTCCATCGTGCCGTCTTTCATTGCGGAGCCGACGAACGCGTTGATCTTGGCCAGAAGCTTGTCTGCGCCCGGCTCGACCGCGATGCCCTGGACCTGGCTCGAAAGCGGGAACTTCTCGTCGAAGCGACCTGGCGCAGCCTTCGCGATCTGCGCGGCCACGACGTTGGACACACCGATCAGCGGCACCTGCCCCGAGAGGAGTGCCTGCACTGCGGCCGCGTCGTCGTCGAAGCGGCGGATCGTGGTGTCGTCGGGGGCGACCTTGGTCACGCCCGCGTCCTGAGTCGAGGCACGCACGACGCCGACCGATTCACCAGACAGATCAGCCGGCTTCGAGACCTTTTCCTCTTTCTTGCCGTAGACCATAATCTCGATCCCGGCATAGGGGCGCGAGAAATCGACCCGCTTGGCGCGCTCTGGCGTGATGCCCAACGAGGCGACCAGCACATCGACCTGACCTGAGAGCAGGTAGGGGATACGGTTCGGGCCGGTCACCGGCACGATCTCGATCTTGGTGCCCAGGTAGTCGGCAAGCGCCTTGGCGGTATCCGCGTCATAGCCTTCGGGCTTGCCGCTGGTGCCCATCAGACCGAAGGGCGGGAAATCGACGAGCATGCCGACCTTGAGCACGCCGGCCTTCTCGACCTGATCGAGCGTGGTGGCTTGCGCGTGGCCTGCCATCAATGCGCCGACCGTCAGGGCCGCCGTTGCGACTGTCTTGAGAAACTTCATGTTTTACTCCTCCTAAACCTGAAGCGGGTGAAAAATCAGCGGGTGAATGCGAGGCGCATCCGCCCTTCCAGCCGGCGCGCATAAAGCGACAGCGGCCAGCAGATGATGAAGTAGATCGCGGCCACCAGCCCGAAGACCACGAAGGGGTCGAAGGTCGCGTTGTTGACGATCTGACCGGCGCGCGTCAGCTCGGTGAAGCCGATGATCGAGGTAAGCGAGGTGCCCTTGATCAGCTGCACAAGGAAGCCGACGGTCGGGGCTACGGCGATCCGCGCCGCCTGCGGCAGAACCACATGCTGCATCCGGTCGCGATAGCTCAGCGAAAGCGCAGTCGCGGCCTCGGTCTGCCCCGACGGCACCGCGTCGATCGAGCCGCGCCAGATCTCGCCCAGATAGGCGCTGGCATGGAAGGTCAGCGCGATCGCCGCCGCCAGCAGCGGGTTGATCGGCAGGTTCAGCACGGTCAGACCGAAATAGAACAGGAACAGCTGCATCAGGAGCGGGGTGCCCTGGAAGATCCGGATGAACCCGGCGCTGATCCGGCGCAGAGCCTTCGAGCCCGAGCTGCGCGCGAGTGCCACGAACAGCCCGCCGATTGCGCCGCCGATGAAGGCGATGACCGACAGCAGAAGCGTCCAGCGCACGGCCTCGATGATGAACAGGATGTCGGAGGGACCGAATTGGCGGATCATGTCAGCGGCTCGCAGGATAGTTGAAAATGGCGTTCTGAACGAGCTTGAAGAGGCCCGAGAACAGCAGCGAGAGAACGAGGTAGAACGCGGTCACGACGAGGTAGATCTCGAAGCTGGCGAAGGTCTTGGCGTTCAGATCCGCCCCTACCGAGGCCAGATCGTTTGCGGAGATAGTCGAGACGACCGACGAGGTCAGCATCAGGTAGATGAACTGGCTCGTCATCGCCGGATAGACGTTGCGCAGCGCCGGTTTCAGGATCACGTAGCGGAAAATCTGGATCGGCCCGAGACCCAGCGCACGCCCTGCCTCGATCTGGCCATGGGGCACGGATTCGATCCCGGCGCGGGTGATTTCGGTCCCGTACGCGCCGACATTGATCACCAGAGCGATCAGCGCCGCGACATTCGGATCGAGAGAAATCCCGATCGCGGGCAGCCCGAAATACAGAAAGAAAATCTGCACGAGGAAGGGCGTGTTGCGGATGATCTCGACATAGGCGCCGACGATCGCGTGCAGCACCTTCGAATGCGAGGTGCGCGCAGCAGCCCCGAGGACCGACACGATCAGGCCCAGAAGCATCGCCGCGAAAGACAGGCGGATGGTCAGCCATGCGCCGTAAAGCAGCAGGTCCAGGTTCTCGAATACGGGCGTGAAGTTGAAGTGATACACGTCGCCTCCCTGCGTGTAACCACATGCCCTCACGCTCCTCAACGGTCGGGCATGCTCATTTAGATCGATCTAATTAGAACGATCTAAATTCCGAGTCGCAAATCACGGATGCGTGAGTGGAAGACGTCGGGGTAAGTTGGGATCAGTCGGCGGGACCGGTGGTGTCGCGCACCCGCAGGCGCGGCGTCACGATCTCGGTTTTCCGCTCTGCGCCCGGATCTGCGATCCGTCGCAGCAGCAGGCGCGCCGAAGCCGCGCCGATCTGGCGCGGGAAGACCTGCACTGTGGTCAGGCGCGGCGGCGCACCGAGATCGATGAAGGACAGGTTGTCGTGGCCCACCACCGAAAGATCGCGGCCGGGCATCAGTCCCAGATCGAACAGTCCCCGCAGCAGGCCCGAGGCGAGGATGTCGTTGAAGCAGATCGCTGCGGTCGGGCGTGGCTCGAGCGCCATCAGCATCGCGGCCGATTGCGGCGAGCCATCCCATGCGAGCGGCACGTCGATCACCCCAGCATTGATGAGCTCCTGAGCCCGCATCTCCTCCTCGAAGGCCGCGAGACGTTCATCCCGCGTGGAAACCTCCCCCGCGAGCGCGACGAAGGATATCCGTCGATGGCCGAGATCGCGCAAATGCCGCACGCTCAGCCGCACCGCGAGGCCGTGATCGGAGCCTGCGAAATCGCTGAGATCGCGGCCCACGTGGCGCATCGCCTGCACCAGCGGCACGCCAGCCGCGACCAGCTTCTCTATCGTATCCGGCGCGGTCCCTTCGGCGGGAAACAGGATGATCCCCTCCGCGTCATGCTCGCGCAACCGGCGGAGCAGACCCGATTGCCGTTCCGGGTCGTCCCGCGAACTGGCGAGCATGACCTGATAGCCCTGCTCGTCCAGCTCGGCCTCGATCCCCTCGACGAATTCCGAGAAGAAGCTGTTCACGAGGTTCGGAATGATCACGCCGATAGTGCGGCTTTTCTGACCGCGCAGACGTGCCGCGCCGCTATTGGGCACGTAGTCGAGCTCGGCGATGACCTTCTCGACCTTCTCGCGCGTCTTCGCCGCCACGAGGTCCGAGCCGCGAATGACGAGCGAGGCCGTCGCGCGGGACACGCCCGCCGCCCGCGCCACATCCATCAATGTCGTACGCTTCACCGCCATAATCGCGGAGTAACGACAGGAAGGCGCTCGCGCAAGCACGACACCTCCGTCACGCGACTAGCTGCGCTCATTGGGAAACGGCCGCCCCGTCTGGGGAGACCGTGTCAACGCGGGCACGAGAGCTTAGCGGTAGTGCTTCTGCGTCATGTCGAAAGCGCCGCGTTTCAGATCCATCTTGAAGAACTTGTGGTCACGCTTGAGGCGCTTCACCGCCTCTCGCCCGAAACACAGCAGATCGTCGACGAACAGATCGAAGGGCTGCATCGCCTCGATGATGCGCGGCTCGATCCGGTAGTCCAGCTCGCCCGCATCGTCGGAGCGCGCGTGGGCCTGCGCCAGCGCCTGCCCGCAGGCATGGGCATAGTCACGCCAGCTGTCCTTCGACAGATCGTCGAGGTCGATATCGTCGCGGAACGGCGCACGTTCGCGCGACATGAAGCTCATATCGTCGATATCCACGCTGCCGTAAAAGACATCGCCATGCGCCAGATGCACCCGCTGGCCATGCGCGATCCGGTCGCCCTTTTCACCGGCGACAAAATCGTTCTCCGGGACCAGACCTTCGAGCGCGGACTGCCGGGCACGCTTGAACTCGATGATCAGATCGTCGCTGGCATTCTTGCTCGGACCTTCGATCAGGCAATAGTAGCGCGGCAGCCCCAGCGAGGCCGTGCCCTGCCCATGGCGGATGCACACATCCTTCACCTTCAGCTGCCCTGCGCGCCCACCGGGATCGATCCCGTTCTGCTTGGCCACGTCGTTGATGTAACCCTGAAACTCCGAGATCCGACTGGAGATCGGCGTCAGTTCGTCATTCGCCCGGAAGCCCCGACCGGTCTCGTTGAGATAGCGATCCCAGAGCCATTCCTTCCGACTATTGCGCGCCTTCTTGAACATCCGCCGGATCACTTTCGGACTGTTATCGGGGCGCATCTGCTGGCTCGCCTCCTTGTCGTGGCGGGCATAGAATTCCATCCCGTCACGATAGCCTTCGACGAATTTGCGCACGATCTTCTCACGGTGCTTCTTCTTCTGGTCTCCCTCCTCCTTGGCGGCGATCAGAAAGCCAGTGATGCCGCGCTTCAGATCCCAGGTGAAGGGCCCGTAGAGCACGTCGTCGAAATCGTTCACGCCGAAGATCGGCACGTTATCGGCATTGGGCATGATCCCGAAATTCTCCGGATGGACATCCCCGAGCGCGAGCACCGTCGGCATCCGCTCATCCTCGCCCAGCATGTCGCGGTGAAACAGCAGCGAGGTGCCGCGGAAGAAGGAGAACAGCGAATCCGCCAGTTCCTCGAATTTCTCGCTCGCGCCCTCGGCCTTCTCGTCGATGCGCACCGCGTGGTCCTCGATGATCGTCGAGCGCACATGCAGGCGACGCGCAAGCCCGGTCAGATCGCCCGGACGCATCACGCAGGGGTATTTCACATAGGCCTCAGCGAGCTCGCGATAGGCCTCGACGCGGCTCTGGAGCTGTTGGACGGGCGCAACCCCGGTGGCCTTGCGCGACCGTTTCTGGCTCGACGCTTTCGAATTGGAAGATTTCGGCTTGTTATTGCCTTCCGCCATGGGGGTGCTCCTTTTCGGGGTTCGCTCTCCTAACGGGAGGACGGGCGAAGGCGTTCCGAAAAACCGGCGTGAGCCCCAAGGCTCAGGGCGTGTATTCTCCGCAGAGCGACCGGGAGAGGCGCGCCGCCCGCGTCTGCGGATCGCCGAGCGAAAGGACATGGGAGAGCTTTGTATAGGCCGACTCCGGCGTCATGTCGCGCCCGTCGATCACCCCGTGATCGCGCAGGACCGCCCCCGCCGCATAGGTGCCAAGCGCCATCCCTCCCTCGGGACATTGGCTGACCCCGATGACCGGGACCACGCGGGCCTGCGTCGTGGCAAGCGCCGCGCGCAGGCCGGGCGTGTCGGGCGCAGTCCCCGAGCCGTAGCAGCGCAGCACCAGACCGTCACAGGTCTTGGCTGCATGGTCGAGCAGGCTCTCCTCCGCCCCCGGCGCCACGGCCAGAACGGCGATCCGCGCGGGCCTGACCGGATGACGGATCAGGCGCGGCCCCGGCTGGCAGGGCGGGATGTCGGAAGGATCGGCGGCGAAGGCATCGAAAGCGCGCGAGTGGCTTTTGCGGACCCGCGCGCCGTGCAACAGGCGTCCGGCGAATTGCACCCATATGCCTGGCGTAGCTGTCCGCGCCGCCGCAATCGCGTCGCGCAGATTGCGCGCGCCGTCATTGCCCTCGACCGAAAGCGGCAGCATCGAGCCGGTCACGATCACCGGCTTGCCCAGCCCTTCGAGCGCGAAGCATAAAGCCCCCGCCGTATAGGCGAGCGTATCGGTGCCGTGGGTCACGATCACCCCGTCGCAACGGTCGTGATGCGCGGCGATGGTCTCGGCGATCCGATCCCAATCGGCGGGTGTGGCATTGGCGCTGTCGATCAGCGGATCGAGACGTAGGGTCTCAACCTCGCGCCCCTCGGGCAGGGTCGCGAGGAAATCCTCGACCACGCCCTGCTGCGGTACGAAACCCGCATCAGAGGCGACCATGCCGATCGTCCCGCCCGTATGGATCAGAAGCAGTGCCACGCCGCGTCCCTCAGTTCCGCGACAGGACGCTGGAAGGCCGTGCGCGGGCCAGAGAGACGGTCAGCGCCGCAACGATCAGCGCCTTGATCAGATCGCCGGGGATGAAGACGACCATTAGCGAGGTGCTTTCGATCAGGCTCTTGCCGAGCGCAAGCGACAGCCCGACGATTCCCATCGCGTAGGACAACACGATCCCACCAAGGATCGAGCCCACGAAGACCGATGCGCCCAGCGGAACCGAGCGCCATTTCTCGACGACGAAGCCAGTCAGCCACGCGGCCAGCGGCCAGCTGAACAGGAACCCGCCCGTCGGACCGAAGAAGACGCCGAGGCCCCCACGACCGCCGGCCAGCAGCGGCAGACCAACGGCCACCAGCAGCAGGAACAGCAGGACCGCCAGAGCACCACGCTTCGAGCCCAGCACGGCGCCGGCCAGCATGATCCCAAGGCTCTGCGCCGTGATCGGCACACCGAAGCCCAGCGTGATCTTCGGGATCAGCGCGAGTACCGCGATCAGGGCCGCAAACAGCGCGATCAGCGCGACATTCTTTTCCATCTCAAGTCTCCCTCTCGGATGTGAGCCCTCCCCGGGCCCGTAGCGCATCGCCGACATGGTCGGCATCGTCAAGCGCAAGAAGCGTGAAGGGCAGCACCAGCCGCCAGCTCGGCCGCCGCGTGGCCCGGGCGCGCCAGCTCTCGGTCAGGCGCGCACCCTTGTTGGTCAGCACCGGCACCATGCGGATCACCAAAGCGATCGCGACCTCCAGCGCGGCGGTCGACAGCCCGAAGCGACGCAACGGTGTCGTCAGCCAGCGCACAACCGCGATCATATCACTGAGCCGCGTCGTCATCGACACGAGGTTCGCCAGCGCCACCGCCGAGATCATCCGCATCACGATCACCGCGCCTTCCGCGATCTCGCCGATAACCACCTGCCAGATCGCGACGATGACGATAAACGGCCAGAGCAGCTTCAGCGCCGACAGGCCCGCGCGCAGGAAGGCGCGACCGGGCAAGGCATAGGCGATCAGGATCGCCGTGACGACGCCCGCGAGGATCAGCGGGCTTTCTATATAGAACAGACCCACGGTCGCGAGGCAGAGCGCTGCGAGTTTCAAACCCGCAGGCCAGTCATGGGCGGCGGTCTTAACGGGAGAGCTGAGCGATATCATCGGCCTCTCCCGCACGGGTCATCTCTTCGACGTAGGCGGGCAGCACCTCGCGCGCCGCGCCATGCATTTGCAGCCGCCCTTGGTCGAGCCAGAGGATTTCGTCGTAATGCTCCAACTCGCGCGGGTCGTGGGTCACGTGCACCAGCGTCCCGCGATAGAGCGTCAGCGCGCGACCCAGCTGCGCCTTGGTCGGGATGTCGAGACCGGAGAAGGGCTCGTCCAAGATCAGCAGGTTCGGGGCCATCGCGCTCACCGCCATCAGGCATAGAAGCTGCTTCTGGCCCTGGCTGAGCGTCGTGACATAGGCATCGCGCCACGCCGCCTTGCCGAACTGCGCGAGCGTCTCTTCCGCCGCAGCCTCGGCTTCGGTTTTCCTCATCCCCTGCTGGCGCAGCCCGAAGGAAATCTCCTCGATCACGGTGGGGAAGATGATCTGATGATCGGGGTTCTGGAACAGGATGCCGACCTCGCGCAGCGCGGCCTTGCGGTCGGCGGCCAGATCGTGGCCGTTGATCCGCAGGCTACCCCGGCTCGGCGCAATCAGCCCGGCCATCAGCCGCGAGAGGGTAGATTTGCCCGATCCGTTGCGCCCCACCACGCCGATGCGGCGGGCACGGGTCTCAAGCGAAATCCCCTCCAGCACCGGGCGACCGTCGAGATCGTGGCCCAGATCGGAAATCGCGATATGGCTCGCAGAAGTAAGGGTCGCGCCGTCAGACATGCGCCGGGTCATATACGCAGTCGCGCCGCGTTTCCAGACGCCCTGCGCATAGCGAAAGGCGCGCGAGGTTTCCCCCGCGCGCCTCTCTGTCTCAAGTGTCCCTCAGTTTACCGAGGCTCGGTCCGAAGACCCTTCCAGATCGCCCAGCACATCACCAGCAGAACCAGCGTGAAGGGAAGACCGGTCGAGATCACCATCGCCTGTAGCGCGCTCAGACCGCCGCCGATCAACAGCACGATCGCGACCGCGCCCTCGAAGGTGGCCCAGAACACACGCTGCGGCACCGGAGCGTCGACTTTGCCGCCTGCGGTAATCGTGTCGATCACGAGCGAGCCGGAGTCCGAGGAGGTCACGAAGAACACGATCACCAGGATGATCGCGATGACCGAGGTGATCGAGGTCAGCGGGAGACCCTCCAGCATCGCGAACAGCGACAGCGGCGGGTTGTAGCTATCGATGACCTGCGCCTTCACCAGCGAGCCTGCCGGGTCCGAAATCACCTGGTCGATCGCGACGCCACCGAAAACCGCCATCCACAGCACGCAGACGAGCGAGGGGATCAGCAGCACGCAGATGATGAACTCGCGCACGGTACGGCCACGCGACACCCGGGCGATGAACATACCGACGAAGGGCGACCAGGAAATCCACCACGCCCAGTAGAACGCGGTCCAGCCGTCGCGATAGCTGTCATCCGTGCGCCCGATCGGGTTCGACAGCGGAATGATGTCCTTGGCATAGGCCAGAAGACCCTGACCGAAATCGGTGAAGATCATCAGGGTCGGACCCGCGAAGAGAACGAAGAGCAGCAGCAGCGCCGCGATGCCCATGTTGATCTCCGAGAGCAGCTTCACGCCGCCGTCGAGGCCGCGCAGCACCGAGAACAACGCAACGCCGGTGATGATGGTGATCAGAATGATCTGCACCGTCGTGTTGATCGGAACGCCGAAGACGTGATTGAGACCCGCATTCGCCTGCTGCGCGCCGAAACCGAGCGAGGTCGCAAGACCGAACAGTGTCGCAAACACCGCGATGATGTCGATGATGTGGCCGGTCCAGCCCCAGACCTTCTCACCGAAGATCGGATAGAAAGCCGAGCGGATCGTCAGCGGCAGGCCCTTGTTATAGGAGAACAGCGCCAGCGCGAGCGCCACGACCGCATAGATCGCCCAAGGGTGCAGACCCCAGTGATAGATCGTCGCGGCGAGGCCCATTTCCTTGGCCCGTGCGACATTCTCCGGGATCAGGTTGCCATCCGCATCGAAGGGCGAAGGTGTGCCCAACGGCTGCGATACCGCCATGTGATAGACCGGCTCGAGCACGCCGAAGAACATCAGACCGATGCCCATACCGGCCGCGAAGAGCATCGCGAACCAGCCCATATAGGTGAAGTCCGGCTCGGCATCCGTGCCCCCCAGACGCACCGCGCCATAGGGCGAGACGATCAGGGCGAGACAGAAGATGACGAAGATGTTCGCGGCGCTCATGAAGAACCAGTCGAAAGTCGAGGTCAGCCACGGACGCATTGCGCCGAAGATCTCGCTCGCCTGTTCGGGCAGGGCTAGCGCATAGAAGACGAAGGCCACGATCGTCAGCGCCGAGATCATGAAAACCGGGTTGTGAATGTCGAAACCGAAGGGCCCGACTTGGCCTTCCAGGTTGTCCTGACCGATTTCGTAATCGGTTTCGATGAGTTGCGTGTCCCCTTCGGGGGCAGGGATACCCTGAACTTCTTCAGGTTCGGCCATATGCCGTCCTCCTGTCCTTATTGGTTATGTTGGTCCGCTTATCCGCGTACGAGGAAGACCGACGCATCGCTGTGCGCGGCCAGATGTCCCCCATGCGAGGCAAAGAGATAGTTGGCCGCGTTGGGCACGTGCGTGGCCATCACGACGAGATCGGCCTCGAGATCGTCGGCCACCTTCAGCAACGTCTTGTCGAGATCCACGGCAGGATCGGGCACGACGACCGCCTTCCCCGAGGCCTTGTGCCCGAATTCGTTGGCATGACTATCCGCGAAAGCGTCCAGCTTCGCGGCATATTCCTTGGCATTATGGCCGAATTCGCTCGGCTCCTGACTCGTAACACCTATGAAAACGACTTCCGCGTCGTGTTTCGCTGCGATTTCCGAAGCGACTCTCAACGTCTTGTCCATCTTCTCGACGTGACGCAGGTCGACCGGAACCATGATTTTCTCAAACATCTCGATCCGTCCCTCAGTCTTGAAGCGCAGCACCCTATTGCAGGATGCAACGATATCCAACCAACCCAGTGTGTCACAATCGGTTCCGGAAATCGTGAATAAATATTAAAGAAATGACATGCCGTTATCGGGTGCGGCGCGCGACGGCCCCAATTTCGCCCAAAACCGCCATACGCGGATGTACCATGTCCGATCGCCTCAGACCGGAGAGGGCGAGACGTTTTCACCGCCGATATGGAACAGATTTCAGCGGCACCAACACCGTGATCGCGGTCGGAGGCGCCTCGACGTCACCTCCGCAGGCGGCGTTCATTCCGGCGAAACATGCGGCCCGTCTCTCGGCCTTGGAGGACGCGTATCAGGCGGACGATCCGTCACACGCGGGCGGCCTCTCCGCACCTGCCCCGCCAGAAGCCAAGCGCTACAAATGCAAAACGCCCCGGCCTTTCGGTCGGGGCGCTTCGTTACTCAGATGAACCGGTCGGTTCAGCCACGCTCTTCGACGATTTCGACGAGGTGCGGGATCTTCGCGACCATACCGCGCACGGCCGGGGTATCTTCCAGCTCACGGGTACGGTTCATCTTGTCCAGACCCAGGCCTTTCAGCGTGGCACGCTGGATGGCGGGACGACGGATCGGCGAACCGATCTGCTTGACGACGATGGTAGCCATTGATCGCTCTCCTTACGCTTCCGTGGCTTCGGCAGGTGCCTCGGCCTCGGGCTTCTTGAGGATGTCGGCCACTTTCTTGCCGCGGCGCGCAGCCACCTGACGGGGGCTTGCTTCGCGGGTCAGACCGTTCAGCGTGGCACGGATCATGTTGTAGGGGTTCTGGGTGCCGGTCGATTTCGACACGACGTCCTTCACGCCCAGCATCTCGAACACGGCACGCATCGGACCACCGGCGATGATCCCGGTACCTTCCGGTGCGGTGCGCATCACGACCTTACCAGCGCCGTGACGGCCCTCGATGTCGTGGTGCAGCGTGCGGCCATCGCGCAGCGGGACGCGGATCAGGTTGCGCTTCGCTTGCTCGGTGGCTTTGCGGATCGCTTCCGGAACCTCTTTGGCCTTGCCTTTGCCGAAGCCGACACGGCCACGCTGGTCGCCGACGACCACGAGGGCTGCGAAGCCAAAGCGCTTACCACCCTTCACGGTTTTCGACACGCGGTTGATCGCGACGAGGCGATCGGCGAATTCCGGGTTTTCGTCGCGGTCGTCGCGGCGGCCCCGGCGGTTGTCACGTTCTGCCATGAGGCATTCCTTCTCGTGATGGCGTGGTCTCACGCCGTTTGTCTCAATCCAGGTGCCCCGCCCCGAAGGGCGCGGCCCGGATCATCGGGGGGACGCGAACGTCCCCCACCAGTCTTAGAACTTCAGACCGCCTTCGCGGGCTGCGTCGGCGAGCGCCTTGATCTTCCCGTGGAACAGGAAGCCACCGCGGTCGAAGTAGCAGGTTTCGACACCGGCCTTCTTCGCACGCTCGGCGATCGCGGCGCCAACCTTGGCTGCCGCTTCGACGTTGTTCTTGCCGACCACACCGAGATCCTTCTCGAGCGTGGAAGCGGCGGCCAGAGTGCGACCGTTGACGTCGTCGATCAGCTGAACGCTGATGTTTTTCGACGAACGATGCACCGAAAGACGGGCGCGACCAGCGGCCATCTTGCGAAGCTTGTTCCGGACGCGCAGGCGGCGCTTGAGGAACAGATCCCGTTTGCTGTTTGCCATTTTCGCGTTCCTTACTTCTTCTTACCTTCTTTGCGGAAGATATACTCGCCCTTGTAGCGGATGCCCTTGCCCTTATAGGGCTCAGGAGCACGCCATTCGCGGATATTTGCCGCGACTTGGCCCACCTGCTGCTGGTCGGAACCTTCCACAACGATCTCGGTCTGCTTCGGAGCGGTGACAGTCACGCCCTCCGGAACCTCGAAGTTGACTTCGTGCGAATAACCGAGCGACAGCTTCAGGACGTTGCCCTGCATCTGCGCACGATAACCAACACCCTGGATCTCCAGCTCCTTCTTGAAGCCTTCGGTCACGCCCTGCACGAGGTTCGCGACCTGCGAGCGGGTCATGCCCCACTGCTGGCGCGCGCGCTTCGAGAGGCCACGCGGGGTGATGGTGACGAGGTTGTCCTCGACCTTGAGGGTCACATCGTCGGTCGCGGTGAAGGAACGGGTGCCTTTCGGCCCCTTCACTTCGATGGTCTGGCCCGACAGCTGCGCCGAAACGCCGCTGGGAAGCTCGACCGGTTTCTTACCAATACGAGACATTGAGCCCTCCTTAGAATACGGTGCAGAGCACTTCGCCGCCGACATTGGCGGAGCGTGCGTTTGCATCCGACATCACGCCCTTCGAGGTCGAGACGATCGAGACGCCGAGGCCCTGACGGACCGACGGGACGTCTTTCGCGGCCATGTACACGCGACGACCGGGGGTCGAGACGCGCTGCAGCTCGCGGATGACCGGGGTGCCCTCGTAGTACTTGAGGCTGATTTCCAGCTCCGGATGGCCGGCAGCAGACGTCGTCTGCTCGTAACCACGGATGTAGCCTTCGTCAGCCAGCACGTCGAGAACCCAAGCGCGGAGCTTGGAGGCCGGGGTGCGGACGGTGGATTTGCCACGCAGTTGTGCGTTGCGGATGCGGGTCAGCATATCGCCGAGAGGATCGTTCACAGACATGTCGCCCTCCTTACCAGCTCGACTTCACCATGCCGGGGATCTGACCGTAGGAGGCCAGGTCACGCAGCATGATCCGCGAGAGTTTGAGCTTACGGTAGTAAGCGTGGGGACGACCCGTGAGCTGGCAACGATTGTGCAGCCGGACCGCCGACGAGTTGCGCGGGAGTTCCGCGAGTTTCAGCGACGCCTTGAAGCGCTCTTCCATCGGGCGCTCCTGGTCGTTGATGATTTCCTTGAGCGCGGCCCGCTTGTCAGCGTACTTGTTCACAAGACGCTGGCGCTTCGCTTCGCGCGCAACCATGGATTTCTTAGCCATAAGTTTCGTTCCTCCGCGATCAGGCGTTGAAAGGCATGTTGAAATGCTTCAACAGCGCCTTCGCTTCGGCATCCACGTCAGACGTGGTCACCATGATGATGTCCATACCCAGAACCTCATCGACCTTATCGAAGTCGATTTCCGGGAACACGATGTGTTCCTTGAGGCCCATTGCGAAGTTGCCACGACCGTCAAAGGCCGGCTTCACGCCGCGGAAGTCGCGAACGCGCGGCAGGGCAACGTTGATCAGGCGATCGAGGAATTCGTACATCCGGTCACCGCGCAGGGTCACTTTCGCGCCCAGCGGCATTTCTTCACGGACGCGGAAGCCTGCGATCGACTTCTTCGCCTTGGTCATCACGGCCTTCTGACCAGCGATGAGCGAGAGCTCTTCGGCGGCCTGCTTGACCTTCTTGGTGTCTTTCACGGCTTCGCCGACGCCCATGTTCAGCACGATTTTGTCGAGCCGCGGGATCATCATGTCGTTCTTGTAGCCGAACTCTTCTTTCAGCGCGGCTTTGATCGAGTCGCGGTAAAGAGCGCGAAGACGCGGAGTGTAGGTAGCTTGATCGAGCATCAGATCGCATCCCCCGTGGTCTTGGCGTAACGCACCTTCTTGCCGTCTTCCTCGCGGAAGCCGACGCGGGTGGCTTTGCCGTTTGCGTCCATCAGAGCCAGGTTCGACAGGTCGATCGGCATCGCCTTGGGCTGGCGACCGCCCTGGTTGGACTGGGTCTGACGCTGGTGGCGGATCGCAACGTTCACGCCGTCGACGACAGCTTTGCCGGCTTTCGGGTCAACAGAGGTGATCTCACCCTGCTTGCCCTTGTCCTTGCCAGCGAGAACGACGACCTTGTCGCCTTTGCGGAGCTTAGCAGCCATTACAGCACCTCCGGAGCAAGCGAGATGATCTTCATGAAGTTCTTCGCACGCAGCTCACGCACGACCGGCCCGAAGATACGGGTGCCGACCGGCTCGCCCGCGTTGTTCAGGATGACGGCGGCGTTGCGGTCGAAACGGATGGCGGTGCCATCGTCGCGACGAACTTCTTTGGCGGTGCGCACGACGACGGCCTTGCGGACGTCACCTTTCTTCACGCGGCCGCGCGGGATCGCTTCCTTGACCGACACCACAATGATGTCGCCCACGGATGCGTAACGGCGGTGCGAGCCGCCGAGGACCTTGATGCACTGAACCCGGCGAGCGCCGGAGTTGTCAGCAACATCCAGATTGGTCTGCATCTGGATCATGGGGTTACTCCCGACCTTTGGGGACGCCTATGCAGTAAGGGCCCCAGGGTTTCGAATACTGGCGAAATGGCCGCGGCTTACGCCGTGACCACAACCCGCCAGCGCTTGGTCTTCGAGATCGGCGCGCACTCTTCGATGCGAACAATGTCACCGGTCTTGAACTGGTTTTCCGCGTCGTGGGCGCGGTATTTCTTGGACTTCCGGATCGTTTTCTTGAGAACCGGATGCGTGAAGCGGCGCTCGACCGAAACGGTGATGGTCTGGTCGTTCTTGTCCGACGTCACGGTACCTTGCAGGATGCGTTTGGGCATAGGAAGCTCTCCTTACTTCGCGGCTTCAGCGGCTTTTTGGTTCAGCACGGTCTTGATCCGTGCAACGTCCCGACGAACGGTACGCATGCGCGCGGTGTTCTCGAGCTGGTTCGTGGCCTGCTGAAAGCGGAGGTTGAAGGCTTCTTTCTTCAGCGAGACGAGCTGGTCACGCAGCTCATCAGGCGTCTTCGCCTTGAGTTCTTGGGCGTTCATCCCGGGTCCTTTCTTGGCATCAGAGGGCCCCTCGCGGGTGACCCTACTTCTGATGGGTTATGTCGGTCCTGATTTCAGGAACTTGGGGCCAATATCAGAGCGAATCGAATATGGCAAGGATTGTTTGGCCTCCGGCCCGCTTTCGCGTAACAGGGGGTAAATCCACGCCCAGTTGCGAGAGCCCCCAATGCCCGAGTCCAAATCCCAGATCGAGTCCCTTTTCGTCACCCGCCTCTACCGCGCTTCCCTATCCGAATTCGGCCCCAAGGTCGATACGAACGAGCTGGAGACCTCGTGCTACGCCATCGCCGAGGATGACGAAGCCGGTCAGGACTGGTGCGAGGAGAACGGCTATCCGGGCTATACCTCCTACGCCTCGCTCACCGACCTGCCTTGGCGCTTCCCGATCTTCGCGGACATGGTGAAGGCGCTCGACAAGCACGTTGCGGCCTTTGCCAAAGATCTCGAATTCGATCTGGGCGAGGGTAAGCTGGTGCTGGAAGACCTCTGGATCAACATCCTGCCCGAAGGCGGCACCCACAGCTCGCACCTGCACCCCCATTCGGTGATCTCGGGCACGACCTATGTCGCGATGCCCGACGGCGCCTCGGCGCTGAAGCTGGAAGACCCGCGCAGCGCCCGGATGATGGCGGCCCCTACCCGCCTCAAGACCGCCCGGCGCGAGCTGCAGCCCTTCATCTACATCGCCCCCGAACCGGGTGAGGTGCTGCTCTGGGAAAGCTGGCTGCGCCACGAGGTGCCGATGAACACGGCCGAAGACGAGCGGATCTCGGTCAGCTTCAATTACAAATGGGTCGACTGAGCCCGGCGCTTTGATCGCCATCATAGCCAAGCCGCATCTCACCTGATTTTCTTGCTGCGCAACCAGACACCGGGAGCGCAGCATGAAAACACTCGTCGCCTATGCCTCGACCGAGGGGCAAACCCGCAAAATCGCGCGGCACGTCGCCGACCGCATCGCGGATCTGGGTCACTCCGCGGAATTGATTTCCACCGATGAGGCCGAGGGGATGGATCTCGGCCGGTTCGACCGGATCGTCCTCGCGGCCTCGATCCATGTCGGACATTATCAGGGTCGCTTCGCGGATTTCGTCGCCGAACAACGCGATATCATCAAGAACCGCCCGAACCTCTTTCTCTCGGTCTCGCTGGCCGCCGCCGGTCATGACGCAGAGGATTGGCGCGCCCTCGACAAAATCCTGAAGGACTTCGAAGCGGCGACCGGCTGGACGCCGGATCTGACGGAACAGATCGCGGGCGCCTATCTGCCGTCGAGATACGATATCTTCCGCCGGTTCGTGATGCGCCGGATCGTGGCGAAGAAAAATCCCGATGCCGATCTCGATGCTGATATCGAATATACCGACTGGAAGGCACTGGACGCGCTGATCGACGGCTGGATTTCCGACGGCGCCTGATCTCGGCACCAGATACGCAAAAGCCCCGCCATCTCTGGCGGGGCTTTCGTTTGTCTTCAGCAGTCAGACCGGGATTACCAGTCCTGACGCTCGACGATGCGGCAGGCCACCGGAAGCTTGGCCGCGCCAAGGCGCAGAGCCTCGCGAGCGGTCACTTCGTTGACGCCGTCGATCTCGAACATCACGCGGCCGGGCTTGACCTTGGCGGCCCAACGGTCGACCGAACCCTTACCTTTACCCATACGGACTTCGGTGGGTTTTGCGGTGATCGGGGTATCCGGGAAGATCCGGATCCAGACACGGCCTTGACGCTTCATGTGGCGGGTGATCGCACGACGCGCAGCTTCGATCTGACGGGCGGTGACGCGCTCGGGCGCCTCTGCCTTGAGGCCGAAGTGACCGAAGTTCAGGTCGAAACCACCTTTGGCTTCACCATGAATCCGGCCTTTGTGCATCTTGCGGAACTTCGTCCGTTTCGGTTGCAGCATAACTATCTACTCCCTCAGCGATCGCGACGCGGGCCGCGCGGTGCCGGGCCCTCTTGGGCTTCGGCGTGCTTGCGGTCACGAGCTTGCGGATCATGTTCCATGATCTCGCCTTTGAAGATCCAGACCTTCACGCCGATGATCCCGTAGGGGGTCGACGCTTCGGACAGCGCGTAGTCGATGTCGGCACGCAGGGTGTGCAGCGGAACGCGACCTTCGCGATACCACTCGGTCCGTGCGATCTCGGCGCCGCCCAGACGGCCAGCGACGTTCACGCGGATACCAAGACCACCCATGCGCATCGCGTTCTGCACCGCGCGCTTCATGGCGCGACGGAACGAGACACGACGCTCGAGCTGCTGAGCGATCGACTCGGCAACCAGCTGCGCGTCGAGTTCCGGCTTGCGGACTTCGACGATGTTCAGGTGCAGCTCGCTGTCGGTGAAGTTCGCCAGCTTCTTGCGGAGCGCTTCGATGTCAGCGCCCTTCTTGCCGATGATGACGCCCGGACGCGCAGCGTGAATGGTCACGCGGCATTTCTTGTGCGGACGCTCGATGATGACACGGCTGACGCCGGCCTGCTTGGCTTCCTCGTGGATGAACTCGCGGATCTTGATGTCCTCGAGCAGCAGGTCGCCGTAGTCCTTGCTGTCGGCATACCAGCGGCTATCCCAGGTGCGGTTGACCTGGAGGCGCATGCCAATCGGATTAACCTTCTGACCCATTACGCTTGCTCCTCAACCTGACGCACCTTGATGGTGATTTCCGAGAACGGCTTCATGATCTTGCCGAAGCGACCACGCGCCCGCGGACGGCCACGCTTCATCACCAGGTTCTTGCCGACCCAGGCTTCCGCCACGACGAGTTCGTCCACGTCCAGGCCGTGGTTGTTCTCTGCGTTGGCGATCGCCGACTGGAGGCACTTCTTCACGTCGAGCGCGATGCGCTTCTTCGAGAAGGTCAGGTCCGAAAGGGCCTTGTCGACCTTCTTTCCACGGATCATCGCGGCGACGAGGTTCAGTTTCTGCGGCGAGGTGCGAAGCATACGGGTCTTCGCCATCGCTTCGTTCTCCGCCACGCGGCGCGGATTCTTTTCCTTACCCATGACGATTACTTCCTCTTGGCTTTTTTATCGGCCGCATGCCCGTAATAGGTGCGGGTCGGCGAATATTCACCGAACTTCTGGCCGATCATTTCCTCGGTGACGTTGACCGGGATGTGTTTCTGACCGTTGTAGACCCCAAAGGTGAGGCCGACGAATTGCGGCAGGATGGTGGAGCGACGCGACCAGATCTTGATGACGTCGCCTTTGCCCGACTCGCGAGCCTTCTCTGCTTTTTTCAGCAGGTAGGCATCAACGAAGGGGCCTTTCCAAACAGAACGAGACATATGTTAGCGACCCTTCTTCTTCGCGTGACGCGAACGCAGGATGTACTGGTCCGTCTTCTTGTTGACGCGCGTGCGCTTGCCCTTGGTGGGCTTGCCCCACGGCGTAACCGGATGACGGCCACCCGAGGTGCGGCCTTCACCACCACCGTGCGGGTGGTCGATCGGGTTCATCGCGACACCGCGGACGGTCGGACGAACACCCATGTGGCGCTTACGACCGGCTTTACCGAGGTTCTGGTTCGAGTGGTCGGCGTTCGACACGGCACCGATGGTCGCCATGCATTCCTGACGCACGAGGCGCAGTTCGCCCGACGAAAGACGCAGCTGAGCGTAGCCGCCGTCACGACCGACGAACTGGGCGTAGGTGCCCGCGGCGCGTGCGATCTGGCCACCCTTGCCGGGCTTCAGTTCGACGTTGTGGACGATGGTACCGATCGGCATGCCCGAGAACGGCATCGCGTTGCCCGGCTTAACGTCGTGACGCGAGCCCGAAACGACCTTGTCACCAACAGCGAGACGCTGGGGTGCGAGGATGTAGGCCTGCTCACCATCTTCATAGTTGATCAGCGCGATGAAGGCGGTCCGGTTCGGATCGTATTCGATCCGCTCGACGGTGCCATGAACATCGAACTTGCGACGCTTGAAATCGACGATGCGGTAGAGACGCTTCGCGCCACCACCCTTGTGCCACATCGTGATCCGCCCGGTGTTGTTCCGGCCACCCGACTTGGTCAAACCCTCAGTGAGGGCTTTGACCGGACGGCCTTTCCAAAGCTCCGAACGGTCGATCAGAACCAGCCCACGCTGGCCCGGCGTCGTCGGCTTATACGACTTGAGTGCCATGCTTTCTGTCTTCCGTTGGTTTGCGGCGAGTTGCCTCGCCTGTCTGTGTGTATAGGGCCCCGAAGGTCCCCGAATTCAAAAATCACGGGCCCCGGAACGAATCCGAGGCCGCGAGACTGGCGCGATGTAGCAGGCTTATGGGGGTGAGTCTATAGCCTTGGCCTGTTTTTACACGCGATGGCCCAAGCAACTGGCGCTTCGCGGTCCGGGCAGGCAAAATGGCCCCGAGGCAGACGACATAACAGGAGAAAATCGATGCGTCCAACCCGAGCAATTCTGCTCGCCGCTACGCTCTGCGCGGCAGCCACCCTCGCCACCCCCACCCTCGCCGACGCTTGGCGCGGAACCTACGAGGTCGCAGGCGTGAAGGGCCAGGACATGCTGAAACTGCGCGCAGGCCCCGGCACCGGCTACAAGGTAATCCTGGGGCTTCCCAACGGCGCAATCGTCCATGTGCGCAGCTGCGAGCGCAGCGGCAATACCCGCTGGTGCAACGTCTCGCTCGACGTCGCGCGCAACCTGCGCGGCTATGTCTCGGAGAGCTACTTGCGGGAGAAGTGAGTGGTGTGCGCTGCCCGGGCTGGCCACCCGGGCGCCCCATGAGAGACAAGCCCCTAATCCAACTCCGCAAACGAAAAGGCCCCCGCGATCACGAGGGCCTTTCCAATGTCTCGGTCGTACCGGATTACAGGCCGGTGGTGACGTCGATCGTGTTGCCTTCTTCCAGCGTCACGTAGGCTTTCTTGAAGTCCGAGCGACGGCCGGGGGTGCCCCGGAAGCGCTTGGTCTTGCCCTTGGTGATGGTGGTGTTGACCGCCTTCACCTTGACGCCGAAGAGAGTCTCGACAGCTTCTTTGATCTGCGGCTTCGAAGCGTCTTTCGCCACTTCGAAAACAACAGCGCCGTTCTCCGAGGCCATGGTGGCCTTCTCGGTGATGACCGGCTTGACGATCACGTCGTAATGTTCGGGTTTCGCGCTCATTTCAGACGAGCCTCCAGAGCTTCGACACCCGCCTTCGTGAGCACGAGCGTGTCACGCTTGAGGATGTCATACACGTTGGCGCCCATCGAAGGCAGCACATCGATGCCGTCGATGTTGCGCGCGGCTTGGGCGAAGTTCTCGTTCACCTCGGCCCCGTCGATCACCAGCACCTTCTTCCAGCCCAGCTCCTTGGCGGCTTTCGCCAGCAGCTTGGTCTTGGCTTCGGCGAGCTGCGCGTCCTCCAGGACGATCAGTTTGCCAGCGGCGGCTTTCGACGACAGCGCGTGCTTCAGACCTAGAGCCCGGAACTTCTTGGGCAGGTCATGAGCGTGGCTGCGCGGGGTCGGACCCTTGTAGACACCACCCTTGCGGAAGATCGGCGCCTTGCGGGAACCGTGACGTGCGCCACCGGTGCCCTTCTGACGGTAGATCTTCTTGGTCGAGTAGCTGACCTCCGAGCGGGTGAGAACCGAGTGGGTGCCCTGCTGAGCCTTCGCGCGCTGCCAGCGCACGACGCGATGCAGGATGTCCGCACGCGGCTCGAGCCCGAAGATCTCGTCGGCGAGGTCGATCGAACCGGCCTTGCCGGCGTCGAGCTTGATCACATCGAGTTTCATTCTTTGTCTCCTTCGGGCGCTTCGCCGCCGTCTTCGCCTTTATCGGCTTCGATCGACGCTTCGGCTTCCTTCAGCGCGGCAGCTTCCTGAGCGGCCTGCTCCTCGGCGAGACGCTGAGCTTCGGCTTCGGCCTCGGCGGCAGCGGCGGCAGCGGCTTCTTCGGCAGCTTTCGCAGCGGCTTCGGCAGCCGACTTCAGCGCGGCGGGGTAGATGATGTTCTCGGAAAGCGGTTTCTTGACCGCATCCTTGACCGTCACCCAGCCACCTTTGGCGCCCGGAACCGAACCCTTGACCATGATCAGGCCACGGTCGGCATCGGTCTTGACGACCTGAAGGTTCTGGGTCGTGACACGGACGGCACCGAGGTGACCGGCCATCTTCTTGCCCTTGAACACTTTACCCGGGTCCTGACACTGACCGGTCGAACCGTGCGAGCGGTGCGAGATCGACACGCCGTGCGTGGCGCGCAGACCGCCGAAGTTGTGACGCTTCATCGCACCGGCGAAACCCTTACCGATCGAGGTGCCCGCGATATCGACGAACTGACCTTCGAAATAGTGGTTCGCGGTGATTTCCTCGCCCACTTCGATCAGGTTTTCTTCAGCGACGCGGAATTCCGCGACCTTGCGCTTCGGGGCGACATTGGCTTTCGCGAAGTGACCACGCAGGGCGGCGGTCGTACGCTTGGCCTTGGCTTCACCAGCGCCGAGCTGAACGGCCGTGTAGCCGTCGGTCTCGGAAGTGCGCTGAGCCACCACCTGAAGCTTGTCGAGTTGGAGAACGGTCACAGGAACCTGCTTGCCGTCCTCAAGGAAGAGCCGGGTCATGCCCAGCTTCTTGGCGATAACACCAGTCCGCAGCATAATGCCCTCCTTACACCTTGATCTCGACGTCGACGCCCGCTGCGAGGTCGAGCTTCATCAGCGCGTCCACGGTCTGGGGGGTCGGATCGACGATGTCGAGAAGACGCTTATGCGTCCGGATTTCCCACTGGTCGCGCGACTTCTTGTCGATGTGCGGACCACGCAGAACCGTGAATTTCTCGATCTTGTTCGGGAGCGGGATGGGCCCGCGAACCTGGGCACCCGTGCGCTTCGCGGTGTTCACGATTTCCTGGGTGCTGGCGTCCAGCACGCGGTAATCGAACGCCTTGAGCCGGATGCGGATATTTTGGCCGGTCATATGTCATGCCTCTTCGCATGGCGTGAAGGTTGAGAGGCAGACGGCACCGAATGTAGCGCCTGCATCGAACCTATAAATCTTGGCAGATCAGGCGCGTCCTCTATGGCGTCACCCTGAGTCTGTCAAGAGCGAATGGCGCGCCTTTCGGCGCACCATTCAGATTCTTTCCAACTGTCGTTTTCGGGGCCCCGGAGAGGGCCCCGAAATCACCGATCACTCGATGATTTTCGACACCACGCCGGCGCCGACGGTGCGGCCGCCTTCGCGGATTGCGAAGCGCAGACCGTCTTCCATCGCGATCGGAGCGATCAGTTCGACTTCGAACTTCAGGTTGTCGCCCGGCATCACCATCTCGGTGCCCTCGGGCAGCGTCACGGTGCCGGTCACGTCCGTCGTGCGGAAGTAGAACTGCGGACGGTAGTTCGCGAAGAACGGGGTGTGACGGCCACCTTCCTCTTTGGTGAGGATGTAGGCTTCAGCTTCGAACTTCGTGTGCGGCTTCACCGAACCCGGCTTGCACAGAACCTGACCACGCTCGACGCCGTCACGGTCGATGCCGCGCAGCAGCGCGCCGATGTTGTCGCCAGCTTCACCACGGTCCAGCAGCTTGCGGAACATCTCGACGCCCGTGCAGGTCGTCTTCGAGGTGTCGCGGATGCCCACGATTTCCAGCTCGTCGCCGACGTTGATCACGCCACGCTCGACGCGGCCGGTCACAACCGTACCACGACCCGAGATCGAGAACACGTCTTCGATCGGCATCAGGAAGGGCTGGTCCACGGCGCGCTCCGGCGTCGGGATGTAGCTGTCGACAGCTTCCATCAGAGCACGGATCGAGTTCTCGCCGATTTCCGGATCACGGCCTTCCATCGCGGCCAGAGCCGAACCCTTGATGATCGGGATATCGTCGCCGGGGAAGTCGTAGGACGACAGAAGTTCACGAACTTCCATTTCCACGAGCTCGAGCAGCTCCTCGTCGTCGACCTGGTCAACCTTGTTCAGGTACACGACCATCGCCGGGATGCCGACCTGACGGCCGAGCAGGATGTGCTCGCGCGTCTGCGGCATCGGGCCGTCAGCTGCGTTCACGACCAGGATCGCGCCGTCCATCTGCGCGGCACCCGTGATCATGTTCTTCACGTAGTCGGCGTGGCCGGGGCAGTCGACGTGCGCGTAGTGACGCGACTCGGTCTCGTACTCCACGTGCGCGGTCGAGATCGTGATGCCGCGGGCTTTCTCTTCCGGCGCGCCGTCGATCTGGTCATACGCGCGGAAATCACCGAAATACTTCGTGATCGCAGCCGTCAGCGTCGTCTTGCCGTGGTCAACGTGGCCAATCGTGCCGATGTTGACGTGCGGTTTGTTACGTTCAAACTTTTCCTTTGCCATGATGGCCTCCTGTCAGTGCGTTGGGTGGGAAAGGCGCCGGGTCTCCCCGGCGCGCGTCCCTTACGCGTATTTCTTCTGAATCTCGTCCGAGATGTTCTGCGGCACGGCTTCGTAATGGCTGAAGAGCATCGTGAAGACCGCACGGCCCGAGGACATCGAACGCAGGTTGTTGATGTAGCCGAACATGTTGGCGAGCGGCACGAAGGCGTTCACGACGACCGCGTTGCCGCGGGTGTCCTGACCTTGCACCTGGCCCCGACGCGAGGTCAGGTCGCCAATGATGCCACCGGTATATTCTTCCGGGGTCACCACTTCGACTTTCATCATCGGCTCGAGCAGCTTCGCGCCAGCCTTGCGCAGACCTTCACGCATCGCGGCCCGCGACGCGATTTCGAAGGCGAGCACCGAGGAGTCGACGTCGTGGAATGCACCGTCAACCAGCGCAACCTTGAAGTCGATCACCGGGAAGCCTGCCAGCGGACCGGAGTCCATGACCGACTTGATGCCCTTTTCGACGCCCGGGATGTATTCCTTCGGAACAGCACCACCAACGATGCGGCTCTCGAACGAATAACCTTCGCCCGGCTCGGTCGGCGAGATCTCGAGCTTGACGCGCGCGAACTGACCGGTACCGCCGGTCTGCTTCTTGTGCGTGTAGTCGATCTCGGTCGCGTGGCTGATCGTCTCGCGATAGGCCACCTGCGGCGCACCGATATTCGCCTCGACCTTGAACTCGCGCTTCATGCGGTCGACCAGGATGTCGAGGTGAAGTTCGCCCATGCCCTTCATGATGGTCTGGCCCGACTCGAGGTCGGTTTCGACGCGGAAGGACGGGTCTTCGGCTGCCAGGCGCTGAAGGGCGAGGCCCATCTTTTCCTGGTCGGCTTTCGACTTCGGCTCCACGGCGATCTCGATCACCGGATCGGGGAAGGTCATCGTTTCGAGAACGACCTGGTTGTTCGGGTCGCACAGCGTGTCACCGGTGGTGGTCTCTTTGAGACCGGCCAGCGCGATGATGTCGCCCGCATAGGCTTCTTCGATCTCGGTCCGGTTGTTCGAGTGCATCATCATCATACGACCGATGCGCTCTTTACGACCTTTGGTCGAGTTCAGGATCGAGTCGCCCTTCTTCAGCGTGCCCGAGTAGAGGCGCGTGAAGGTGAGCGAACCCACGAAGGGGTCGTTCATGATCTTGAACGCGAGACCCGACAGGGGCTCTTCGTCCGAGGCATGACGTGCGATGTTGCGGGTTTCCGTCTCGTCGTCCGGCGAGAAGCCCATGTAGGCGGGCACGTCGAGCGGCGAGGGCAGGAAGTCGACCACGGCGTTGAGCAGCGGCTGGACACCCTTGTTCTTGAAGGCCGAACCACCGAGAACCGGAACGAAGGACAGCGACAGCGTGCCCTTGCGGATCAGGTTGCGCAGCGTCGGGATATCGGGCTCTTCGCCTTCGAGATAGGCCATCATCGCGTCGTCGTCTTGCTCGACGGCGTTCTCGATGAGGTGCGAACGCCATTCGTCCGCGGTCGCCTTCAGCTCGTCACGGATCGGCTGACGCACCCAGGCAGCGCCCAGATCTTCGCCTTTCCAGACCCACTCTTCCATGGTGACCAGGTCGACGATGCCTTCGAGTTGATCTTCGGCACCGATCGGGAAGTTCACCGGAACCGGAGTCGCACCGGTGCGGTCCTTGATCATCTTCACGCAGTTGAAGAAGTCCGCGCCGATCTTGTCCATCTTGTTGACGAAGACGAGGCGCGGAACCTTGTAGCGGTCAGCCTGACGCCACACGGTCTCGGTCTGCGGCTCAACACCGGCGTTCCCGTCGAGCAGCGCGACAGCGCCGTCGAGCACGGCCAGCGAACGCTCCACCTCGATGGTGAAGTCGACGTGGCCGGGGGTGTCGATGATGTTCATACGGAACTTGGTATCATCCGTACCTTCGGCGGTCGGATCTTCCTGCCACTGCCAGAAAGTCGTGGTAGCTGCCGAGGTGATGGTGATGCCGCGCTCGGCCTCTTGCTCCATCCAGTCCATGGTAGCAGCACCGTCGTGCACTTCGCCGATCTTGTGCGACTTGCCGGTGTAGAACAGGATGCGCTCGGTCGTCGTGGTTTTACCAGCGTCGATATGCGCCATGATCCCGAAGTTGCGATAACGCTTTAGGGGATATTCGCGAGCCATGGTGGCGTCCTTCCGTTATTACCAGCGATAATGGCTGAACGCTTTGTTCGCGTCGGCCATCTTGTGGGTGTCTTCGCGCTTCTTGACCGCGGAACCACGCGAGTTCACGGCATCGAGGAGTTCGCCGGCGAGGCGCTCTTCCATGGTGTTCTCGTTGCGGGACTTGGCGGCAGCGATGAGCCAGCGGATGGCCAGCGCTTCGCGGCGGGTCGGGCGCACCTCGACCGGAACCTGATAGGTGGCACCACCCACACGACGCGAACGCACTTCGACCGAAGGCTTCACGTTGTCGAGGGCTTCGTGGAACACCTCGATGGGCTCACGCTTGAGCTTGCCCTCAACGCGGTTGAGCGCGTTGTACACGATTTTCTCGGCGGCGGACTTCTTGCCGTCGATCATCAGGTTGTTCATGAATTTGGTCAGCACGCGATCGCCATATTTGGCGTCGGGCAGGACTTCGCGCTTCTCAGCGGCGTGACGACGAGACATCTCGAGATCTCCTTACTTCGGACGCTTCGCGCCGTATTTCGAACGGCGTTGACGACGGTCTTTAACACCTTGCGTATCGAGCACACCGCGCAGGATGTGGTAACGAACGCCCGGAAGGTCTTTCACACGGCCGCCACGAATGAGCACAACGGAGTGCTCCTGGAGGTTGTGCTTCTCGCCCGGGATGTAGGAGATGACCTCGAAGCCATTCGTCAGGCGCACCTTGGCGACCTTACGCATAGCGGAGTTCGGTTTCTTCGGCGTCGTGGTGTAGACGCGCGTGCACACGCCACGCTTTTGCGGGCATTCTTGGAGGTGCTGCGACTTAGAGCGCTTCACCTTGGGCTGCCGCGGTTTGCGGATCAGCTGTTGGATCGTCGGCATTCGGTTCCCCGTTCTGCTGTCAATACTCGCCCCGTTTCCGGAGGCGCCACTTCTCGACGCGTTTCCGCGCGGATTCGCGAAAACGCCAAATCGCATTCCTCCCCGGCCCGAGGACCGCGGCGAATGCGTTGAATTCCAGAGGATCGGGGCGAAGGCCCGGATCATGACCACTAGAAATCGGCGACCCTTCGGGCAGACTTCACCCGTCAGGTAGCGCGGCGTATAGGGGGAGTCGTCTGGGTTGTCAACTCTCGCGCCGGGCCTCGCCGCGCACTTGCGCCACAAGCCGCGCGCCCCACCCTGCGAAGAGGATTCCCCAGAGCAGCCAGGCCACCGTAAGGCTTACCAATCCGGCGAAATAGGTGTCGGACAGAAAGTGCCGTCCGGTGCCGATCCGCTGCACGATGATGAAGACCGCGACGAAGACGCCGACTGCGCGCAAATAGAGCACGCCCCAGCGTGGCAGGTGCGCCCGCCGCAGCTCTGCGCCGAGCCATATTAGCAGCCCCAGCGCAACTGCCGCCGCGACCTCGCCCGACACGAACGAGCAGTTCCGCGAGCATTGATCGGTGAAGGTGCCCGGCAGGCTGAAGTGATGCGCGCCGCCGAAGAGATCAACATTCGCAGGTCGCGCTCGCCCGGAATTCGCCTTCAGCACGCCGTTCACGACCACGATCGGACCAAGCAGATAGAGAAGGCAGATGAAGGCCCAGATCCGCGCAGGCAAACGCAGCACCGTGCGATGGCGCAACCCCGCCCATGGCCACGCCACGAGCGAGACGACGAACAGCACGATGGAGATATCCCAGATCCGCTGGCGTAGCCATTCCCAGAGCGGGTTGGTGATGACCGTGAACCCCTCCCCTGCCCGGTAGAACAGCCCGGCGGTGCCCAGATCGAGTTCCGGCACCAGGCGGAACAGCAGGAAGCCTCCGATCCACGCCGCCAGCAGCAGCCGGACCGCAAAGCTCATATCAATTTTCGGAACGGACACAGCGCGCCTCCACCAGATAAGCCGCATACCCCTTATCGGCCCAAGTCCCCGTCGCGTCGAGCTGCGCCGCCGGCGAGACCGGGCCGCTGCCGCAATCGGGCGGGCTGTTGGCGATCAGAAGTAGGCGACCTTTGTAGTCCTGTGGCAAGGGCCACATCTGCTCGTAGTAGCTGTCGGCCCGCACGACGGGCCTCGGTGCGTAGACGGTCACGCCCGCGCCCTGACCCGTATAGAACAGATCGGCTAGGATTGCGCGATTGCTGGCATACACCGGAACATCGGCCTCTTTCGCGAGCGTCAGGATCTGGCGGCTCAGATCGGCCTGCCCCAACCACCGCTTCAGGAGCGGCGCGCCGTCTTTTTGCGGATAGGGTGCGAGGACGGTCAGCAGCGGGATCGACAGCGCGATCAGACCGTTGATCAGGATCGCAATCCAGCGCCAGATGTCGCGCAGAACCATCGCCGCCAGAACGGTTCCGGCGAAATAGGCGGCAACCGCCCAATTGGCATAGGCCCGGTCCAAGAGCGCCTCGAGCGTCACCGCGACCAGCGGCGGCACCGAGAGCATCGCCAGCCCGCGCTTCGCCGGGTCGCCCCAACACGCATAGCCGATCAGCAATGCCACCATCGTCACCGGCCCGAAGACGGCGAATTGCGAGGCGACGAACTCGAGCATCGAGCTGAAATTCAGCTCGGCCCCTTCGCGGACCCAGCCAACATTGTCCATCGTATGCGAGACCGTGGTCAGGCCATGGGTGAGGTTCCAGACCACGTTCGGCGCGATCACGAGCCCGAACGCCAGCGCCGCAATCACCGTATTGCGCCAGCCGATCCGCCATGCCGGCGCGACAAGTGCAGCCAGCGCCAGACCGGGCATCAGGTAGATTGCAGCGTATTTCGCCATGAAGGCCAGCCCTGCCGTCAGCCCCGCGGCCAGCGCGTCCGACCAATGGCGGCTACCGCCCGCGCGGTGCAGGAACAGCAAGCTCAACGCGTAGAAGGGCGCCATCACCGTATCGGTCGAGATCAGCACCGAGCCGAGCGCGACGAAGGGCAGCGTCACATAGATCGCAGCCGACCAGATCGCCACCCGACGCGATGCGATCCGGGCTCCCAAGGCGCCAAGTACCAGCGCCGTGATTCCGTGCAGAATGGCGCCCGGCATCCGCACCCAGAACGGCGCATCGGAGCCCGCCAGATCGGTCACCGCCCGAAGCAGCCAGCCGATCAGCGGCGGCTTGGAATAATAGCCGAAGTCGAGATGCTGGCCCCAAAGCCAGTATTGCGCCTCGTCGACGAAGAGATCGGTTTTGTTGAACGCCAGGAATACGAGCCGCAATGCAGTGGCTGCGGCGACGACGATCAGGGTCGGGAGGAACCAGCCGTCCCGATCCGCCCCGCGATCAAGCTTCGCGCCGACGCTTGGCATAGATCAGCCACAGATTGCGCCCGTAGATGAACACCCCGAGCGACTGGCCGAGAACGAAAACCGGGTCTCTGCGATAGAGCGCATAGGTCAGCAGCATCGCACCGCCCGCGACCGAGAAATACCAGAACGAAATGGGCACTACGGATTCGCCCTTGCGCTCGGAGGCAATCCACTGGACGAGAAACCGTCCGGTGAACATCAGCTGCGCAAGCAGGCCGAACAGGACCCACCACAGCTCGACTATGCTTTCCACGTGAAGCATATCCATCAGCCAGTCCATCGGCGTCACTCCTCGCGCGCCACTTCTCCGGGCTGCGCTTTCTTGCGCCGACGGAGAAGCCACGCAACGCCCATCAGGTCGACGATGCCGACAAGACCGCGCTGCAGATTGTTGTAATTCGAGCTGCCGCCGCCGCGCGAGCGGTGGGCCACGTCGACATGGGCCACCTGCCACCCATCGCGCGAGAACAGCGCGGGGAGGTAGCGATGCATATGGTCGAAATAGGGCAGCGCCAGGAACGCCTCGCGCCGGAACGCCTTAAGGCCGCAACCGGTGTCGCGGGTTCCATCCTTGAGGATCGCGCCGCGGATCTTGTTCGCGAGCTTGGACGCCAGCTTCTTCGACATCGTGTCCTGCCGCCCGACGCGTTGCCCCGCGACCAGCCCGATCATCTCGGAGCCCTCGGCGCGCAGCGGCGCCATCAGCGCAGGCAGTTCCGACGGCGGGTTCTGACCGTCACCATCGAGCGTGCAGATGATGTGGCCCTTCGCGGCCCGAACGCCCGAATGCACGCCCGCGCTCTGACCGCCCGAAGCCCGCTGACCGGCGGCGTTCAAATGCTGCAGCAGACGCAGGTTCGGATGGGTCTCCATGCGCTCGCGCAGAATCTGGTCCATCCCGTCATCCGAGCCGTCATCGACCACGATCACCTCGTAGTCGCAAACCGGCGCGCAGGCGGCGTCGATCTCATCGAGGAGCCCCGCGATGTTGGGCGCCTCGTTCTTTGCCGGGATGACGATGGAAATCTCGGGCATGGGTGCCAGAACTCTTTTGTCGCTGCGCCACGGTAGCGCCGAAGGTGCGGCTCTATTAGACCTGCGACCCGGTCTTGTAAACGGATCATGCCGGGACAGCCGCCCCCCTGTGGCCGATCAGCCGAATTTCGCGAAAAGCTGCGCGTAGCTCGCTTTGAGGGCGTTTCGCATCTCCATCGCGCGCTCCATGTCGCCCGCCATCGCCGCATCATAGAAAAACGCGACGGAGACCGCGAAGCCGTCCACGAGTTTTTGATAGCTCATATCGGCGTCGGCCTCCGGCGCCGGATGCTTGACGACCTGCGCCGCGAGGTAGCTCAGAAGCGAGGCATCCGCGATCAACTGGCGCGCGCCCTCGCCGCCCATCCCGACGTAATCGCGGGCGAGCACCTTTTCCATTTCCGCGTGATAGGCATTCATCCGGTCCGAGAAGCCGACGACACCGTTGCGCAGGTGCAGATCGCCGATGCTCTCACGCACCCCTTCGAGGGTCTCATGCGCCTCGGGCAACTTGCCGGCGGCGACCTCTTCCTTGGCCTTCGCCGCAAGCTCGCTGACTTTGTCGAAAGTCGCGCCGAGAACCGCGTCATCGGCATATTGCGGCGGCGGCGAAGCGGTCCATTCGTTCGACAGGGTCTGCCACTCTCCGACGAAGCGATCGAGCGCGGCCTTGGTTTCCGCCTGCTTGCCCTGGTTCGACAGGAACAGCGCCGCACGATAGGCCCCATAGGCCTTGCGCAGCTGGGCCTCCGCATCCTGATAGGCTCCTGCGAAAGCAGGCAACGCGATTAACGCGCTCAGCGCAAACGCGGTGACAAAGCGGATCATCGGGGTCCCTCCTCCGGCAAACAGGCTTTCGCCTTTCGACGTTACACTGCCCCACGGATCGGGTTCGCGCAAAGAAAAACCCCCGCGCGAGCGATCGCGCGGGGGTGTGTCATATCGTCTCCAACCGGAGTTGGATCAATCGCGGCTTTCGGGCGTCTCGACCGGACCGAAATCGGCTTCTTCCTCGGTCGGAGCCGCCAGCGCTGCCGCGGCTTCCGCCTCGGCCTGACGCTGCTGGATGACCTTGGAGTCGCGCTCGGTCGCGATCTTGCGGACCTTGGTCGTCGCGCCACCGGTACCCGCCGGGATCAGACGGCCGACGATGACGTTCTCCTTGAGGCCCACGAGCTTGTCGCGCTTGCCCTGCACCGAGGCTTCGGTGAGGACGCGGGTCGTCTCCTGGAAGGAGGCCGCCGAGATGAACGACCGGGTCTGCAGCGACGCCTTGGTGATGCCGAGCAGCACGGGTTCGCCATGCGCCGGACGCCCACCACGGGCCGCGACCTTGTCGTTCTCCTCGTCGAACTCGACCTTGTCGACATGTTCGCCCTTGAGGAGCGTCGTATCGCCGGAGTCGAGGATCTCGATCTTCTGCAGCATCTGGCGAACGATCACCTCGATGTGCTTGTCGTTGATCTTCACGCCCTGCAGTCGATAGACGTCCTGCACCTCGTTGATGAGGTAGTCGGCCAGAGCCTCGATCCCCATGATGCGCAGGATGTCGTGCGGCGCCGGGTTGCCGTCCATGATGTAGTCACCCTTCTGCACGAAGTCGCCTTCCTGCACCGGGATGTGCTTGCCTTTCGGCACCATGTACTCTGCCGGCTCCAGACCCTCGTCACGCGGATCGATCGCGATCCGACGCTTGTTCTTGTAGTCCTTGCCGAAGCGCACATAGCCATCGATTTCGGCGATGATCGCGTGATCCTTGGGACGGCGTGCCTCGAAGAGTTCGGCCACACGCGGCAGACCGCCGGTGATGTCCTTCGTCTTCGCGCCTTCGCGCGGAATACGCGCAACGACGTCGCCCGCCTTCACGTCCTGACCGTCTTCCACCGAGAGGATCGCGTCCACCGACATGGTATAAGTCACCGGGTTGCCCGCTTCGTTGCGGACCGGTTCGCCATCCTCGCCGAGGATCAGAACTTCCGGCTTCAGATCGTTGCCCTTGGGCGCAGCGCGCCAGTCGGACACGATCTTCTGGGTCATGCCGGTCGCATCGTCGGTATCCTCGCGAACGGAGATACCCGAGATGAGGTCCACGAAGCGCACCTTACCGGGCTTCTCAGCAATGATCGGCAGGGTGTAGGGATCCCATTCGATCAGCTTGTCGCCGCGCTTGACCGTTTCGCCATCCTTCACGAAGACCTTGGTGCCGTAGCCGATCTTGTGCGAGGCAAGCTCGTCACCCTGATCGTTCACGATCACGATCTGCATGTTCCGGCCCATGACGATCTGCTCGTCCATCTCGTTGAGGATGATGTTGGCGTTGCGGAACTCGATCTTGCCTTCCTGGCTGGCCTCGAGGAACGACTGCGAGCCACCCTGAGCAACACCGCCCAGGTGGAAGGTCCGCATCGTCAGCTGCGTACCGGGTTCACCGATGGACTGCGCGGCGATGATACCCACCGCTTCGCCCTGGTTCACCAGCGTACCGCGTGCGAGGTCGCGACCATAGCAGAGCGCGCAAACGCCCTCTTCGGCCTCACAGGTCAGCGCCGAGCGGATACGGACGGATTGGACGCCCGCCTGCTCGATCAGGTCGGCCTTGCGCTCGTCGATCAGCTCGCCGGCGCGGACGATCACTTCGTCCTCGCCCGGAACCGTCACGTCATCCGCTGCGACACGGCCCAGCACGCGCTCCGAGATCGGAGCGACGACTTCGCCGTCGTTCACAGCCGCCGACGCGGTGATCGCGCGGTCGGTGCCGCAATCATGCGTACGCACGATGCAGTCCTGAGCGACGTCCACCAGACGACGGGTCAGGTACCCCGAGTTCGCCGTCTTCAGTGCGGTATCCGACAGACCCTTACGGGCGCCGTGGGTCGAGTTGAAGTATTCAAGAACGGTCAGACCTTCCTTGAAGTTCGAGATGATCGGCGTCTCGATGATCTCGCCGTTCGGCTTGGCCATGAGGCCACGCATGCCGCCCAGCTGCTTCATCTGCGTCACCGAGCCACGCGCACCCGAGTGGGCCATCATGTAGACCGAGTTCGGTTCCTGCTCGGCACCGTTCTCGTCGTATTTCGGCGCCGAGATGGTGTTCATCATCGCGTCGGTGACCTTGTCGTTACACTTCGACCATGCATCGACGACCTTGTTGTACTTCTCACCCTGGGTGATCAGACCGTCCATGTATTGCTGTTCGAAGTCCTTGACCTGGTCGCGGACGGTTTCGACGATGTCCCACTTGTTGTCCGGGATCACCATGTCGTCCTTGCCGAACGAGATGCCCGCCTTGAACGCTTCCTTGAAGCCCATGCCCATGATCTGGTCACAGAAGATGACCGACTCTTTCTGACCGCAATAGCGGTAGACGGTGTCGATCGTGTTCTGAACGTCTTTCTTACGCAGAAGACGGTTCACCAGCTCGAACGGAGCTTTCGCGTTCAGCGGCAGCAGCGCGCCGAGGCGCACCCGGCCGGGCGTGGTCTCGAAACGCTGGTAGACCTCGTTACCTGTTTCGTCGATCTGCTTGATCCGCGCGGTGATCTTGGCGTGCAGATGCACTTCGCCAGAGTTGAGCGCGTGCTCCACTTCCTCGACCGAGGAGAAGGACATGCCTTCGCCCTTCATGCCTTCGCGTTCCATGGTCACGTAGTAGAGACCCAGAATCATATCCTGCGAAGGAACGATGATCGGCGCGCCGTTGGCGGGCGACAGAACGTTGTTCGTCGACATCATCAGCACGCGCGCTTCCAGCTGGGCTTCCAGCGAGAGCGGGACGTGGACGGCCATCTGGTCACCGTCGAAGTCAGCGTTGAACGCCGAACAGACGAGCGGGTGCAGCTGGATCGCCTTGCCTTCGATCAGCATCGGTTCGAACGCCTGGATACCCAGACGGTGCAGCGTCGGCGCACGGTTCAGCAGAACCGGGTGCTCGCGGATGACCTCGTCGAGGATATCCCACACTTCGGGACGCTCTTTCTCGACCAGCTTCTTCGCCTGCTTCACGGTGCTCGACAGGCCTTTGGCCTCGAGGCGCGAGTAGATGAAGGGCTTGAAAAGTTCGAGCGCCATCTTCTTCGGCAGACCGCACTGGTGCAGCTTGAGTTCCGGGCCGGTCACGATGACCGAACGACCCGAGAAGTCGACGCGCTTACCCAGAAGGTTCTGACGGAAGCGACCCTGCTTACCTTTCAGCATGTCCGAGAGCGACTTTAGCGGGCGCTTGTTGGTGCCCGTGATGACGCGGCCGCGACGGCCGTTGTCGAACAGCGCATCGACCGATTCCTGCAGCATCCGCTTTTCGTTGCGCACGATGATGTCGGGCGCACGCAGTTCGATCAGACGCTTCAGACGGTTGTTCCGGTTGATCACGCGACGATAGAGATCGTTGAGATCCGAGGTCGCGAAACGGCCACCGTCGAGCGGGACGAGCGGACGTAGTTCCGGCGGGATCACCGGAAGCACGGTCAGCACCATCCACTCGGGACGGTTGCCCGACTCGAGGAACGACTCGACGATCTTCAGACGCTTGATGATCTTCTTCGGCTTCAGCTCGCCGGTGGCTTCCTTCAGCTCCTCGCGGAGCTGCTCGGCCGTGGCTTCGAGATCGATGCCAGCGAGCATTTCACGGATCGCTTCCGCGCCGATATTGGCGGTGAAAGCATCCGCGCCGTAGGTGTCCTGCGCGTCGAGATACTCTTCTTCGGACATCAGCTGACCGTATTGCAGGTCGGTCAGACCCGGCTCGATCACCACGAAGTTTTCGAAGTAGAGGATACGCTCAAGGTCGCGCAGCGTCATGTCCAACATCAGGCCGATGCGCGAAGGCAGCGACTTGAGGAACCAGATGTGAGCGACGGGCGAGGCCAGTTCGATGTGGCCCATACGCTCGCGGCGCACTTTCTGGAGGGTGACTTCGACGCCGCATTTCTCGCAGACGACGCCGCGATACTTCATGCGCTTATATTTGCCGCACAGGCATTCGTAGTCTTTGATCGGGCCAAAGATGCGCGCGCAGAACAGACCGTCACGCTCGGGCTTGAACGTACGGTAGTTGATGGTTTCCGGCTTTTTGATTTCACCGAAGGACCAGCTCAGGATCCGCTCCGGCGAGGCGAGCGAGATCTTGATCTCGTCAAACGCCTTCGGCTGCGCGAGCGGGTTGAACGGGTTTTGGGTCAGTTCCTGGTTCATCTGTAAATCCTTGAATGAGGGCGGAAGGGCTTAGAGGAGGGCCGAAGCCCTCACTCCTCATCCTCCGCGTCCAGGAGTTCCATGTTGAGGCCGAGGCCCCGGACCTCTTTGACGAGAACGTTGAACGACTCCGGCACGCCGGCTTCGAAGTTGTCCTCACCTTTGACGATCGACTCGTAGACCTTCGTCCGGCCTGCCACGTCATCCGACTTCACCGTCAGCATCTCCTGCAGGGTGTAGGCGGCGCCGTAAGCTTCCAGAGCCCAGACCTCCATCTCCCCGAGACGCTGACCGCCGAACTGCGCCTTACCACCCAGCGGCTGCTGCGTGACGAGCGAGTACGGACCGGTCGAACGGGCGTGCATCTTGTCATCGACGAGGTGGTGAAGCTTCAGGAAGTACTTCACACCCACCGTGACCTGCCGCGCGAACTGCTCGCCGGTGCGGCCATCGAACACGATCGACTGACCGGATTCGTTGAAGCCCGCACGCTTGAGCGCGTCGTTGATGTCGGCCTCCTTGGCGCCGTCGAAGACCGGGGTCGCGATCGGAACGCCGGTGCGGACGGCTTCGGCGCTCTCGATGAACGCTTCGTCATCCATACCTTCGATGATCTCACCGTAGGTCTCGTCGCCATAGCCGATCTTCATCGCCTCGCGAACCGGGGTCAGGTCGCCGTTACGACGATAGGCTTTCAGCGCCTCGTCGATCTGGTTGCCCAGACCGCGCGAAGCCCAGCCCATGTGCGTCTCGAGAATCTGACCGACGTTCATGCGCGACGGCACGCCCAGCGGATTCAGCACGAGATCGACAGGGGTGCCATCGGCGAGGAACGGCATGTCTTCCATCGGAACGACTTTCGACACAACGCCCTTGTTGCCGTGACGGCCAGCCATCTTGTCGCCAGCCTGAAGCTTGCGCTTCACAGCCACGAAGACCTTGACCATCTTCATCACGCCCGGAGGCAGATCGTCGCCCTGACGGACCTTCTCGACCTTGTCCTCGAAGCGCAGGTCGAGCGCGCGCTTCTGCGCCTCGAACTGGTCGTTGAGGGCTTCGACTTCCTTGGCGTCGCCCTCGTCTTCGAGCGCGAGCTGCCACCACTGGCCCTTCGACAGGGTGCCCAGCAGTTCTTCGTCGATGGTCGAACCAGCCTTGACGCCTTTCGGCCCCTTCACGGCGGTCTTGCCGGTGATCAGGGTCTTGAGACGCGCGTAGATGTTGCGCTCGAGAATGGCGAGCTCGTCGTCCCGGTCACGGGCCAGACGCTCGACTTCCTCACGCTCGATCTGCAGCGCACGCTCGTCCTTGTCGACGCCGTGACGGTTGAAGACGCGGACTTCCACGATCGTGCCGTAAGCCCCCGGCGGCAGACGCAGCGAGGTGTCGCGCACGTCCGATGCCTTCTCGCCGAAGATGGCGCGGAGGAGTTTCTCTTCCGGCGTCATCGGGCTTTCGCCCTTCGGCGTGATCTTACCGACGAGAATGTCACCCGGCCCCACTTCGGCGCCGATATAGACGATACCGGCCTCGTCGAGGTTGCGCAGGGCTTCCTCGCCGACGTTCGGGATATCGCGGGTGATCTCTTCCGGGCCGAGCTTGGTATCGCGCGCCGCCACTTCGTATTCGTCGATATGGATCGAGGTGAACACGTCGTCGCGGTGGATCCGCTCGGAGATCAGGATCGAGTCTTCGTAGTTATAGCCGTTCCACGGCATGAAGGCGACGACCACGTTGCGACCGATAGCCAGTTCGCCCATGTCGGTCGACGGACCGTCAGCGACGATCTGCCCCTTCACCACCCGGTCGCCCACTTTCACGATCGGACGCTGGTTGATGGTCGAGGACTGGTTCGAACGCTTGAACTTGCGCAGACGATAGATGTCCACGCCCACATCGCCCGCTTCGAGATCGTCGGTCACGCGGATAACGATACGCTGCGCATCGACCTGGTCGATGATGCCGCCGCGGTTCGCCATGATCGCAGCGCCGGAGTCGCGTGCGACGGTCGCTTCCATGCCGGTGCCGACATAGGGAGCTTCCGAGCGCAGAAGCGGCACGGCCTGACGTTGCATGTTCGCACCCATCAGAGCGCGGTTGGCGTCGTCGTTTTCGAGGAACGGAATGAGCGCTGCACCGACCGAGACCAGCTGCTTCGGCGACACGTCGATCAGGTCCACCATTTCCGGCGGGTTGAGCGCGTATTCGCCCGACTGGCGGGTCGAGACGAGATCGTTGATGAACTTGCCGTTCTCATCGAGAGTCGCGTTCGCCTGCGCCACGGTGTGACGCATTTCCTCGGTCGCGGACATGTAGACCACCTCGTCGGTGACCTGACCGTCGGTGACCTTGCGGTACGGGGTTTCGATGAAGCCATACTTGTTCACGCGGGCGAAGGTGGCCAGCGAGTTGATCAGGCCGATGTTCTGCCCTTCCGGCGTCTCGATCGGACACATCCGACCGTAGTGGGTCGGGTGAACGTCGCGCACCTCGAAGCCGGCGCGCTCACGGGTCAGACCGCCCGGACCGAGCGCCGACAGACGACGCTTGTGCGTGACTTCCGACAGCGGGTTGGTTTGGTCCATGAACTGCGACAGCTGCGAGGAACCGAAGAATTCACGCACCGCGGCCGCGGCCGGTTTCGCGTTGATCAGATCCTGCGGCATGACCGTGTCGATCTCGACCGAGGACATACGCTCCTTGATGGCGCGCTCCATACGCAGCAGGCCGACGCGATACTGGTTTTCCATCAGTTCGCCGACCGAACGCACACGGCGGTTGCCGAGGTGGTCGATGTCGTCGATCTCGCCCTTGCCGTCGCGCAGCTCCACCAGGCCCTTGATGCAGGCGATGATGTCTTCGCGGCGCAGCGTGCGCTGGGTGTCCGGCGCATCGAGGTCGAGACGCATGTTCATCTTGACGCGGCCCACGGCCGAAAGGTCGTAGCGCTCGGAGTCGAAGAACAGGCTGTTGAACAGGGTTTCCGCGGCCTCGACGGTCGGCGGTTCGCCCGGACGCATGACGCGGTAGATATCCATGAGCGCGGTTTCGCGGTTCATGTTCTTGTCCGACGCCATGGTGTTGCGGATGTAGGGACCGACATTGACGTTATCGATGTCGAGCACCGGGATCTCGGTGATGCCGTTGTCGATCAGGGTCTTGATCGAACCGCCCGAGAGTTCCCCGTTCTTGTCGTATTCCGCCGTCAGCTCGTCGCCGGCTTCGATGTAGATGAAGCCGGTTTCCTCGTTGATGATATCCTTGGCGCAGAAACGGCCCATGATGTGATCGAACGGCACGAGCAGCTCGGGAACCGAGTTGTCGTCACGCCATTTCTTGACCATGCGCGGGGTCGCCTTGTCGCCCGCCTTCAGGATCACTTCGCCCGACGCCGCGTCGACGAGATCGAAGGTCGGACGGGTGCCGCGCACGCGGTCGGGGAAGAACTTGGTGACCCAGCCCGACTTGCCCTTCGCGGTGTAGGTGACGGTCTCGTAATAGGCATCCATGATGCCTTCCTGGTCGAGCCCCAGCGCATAAAGCAGCGTCGTCACCGGCAGTTTCCGGCGGCGGTCGATACGCGCGAACACGAGGTCCTTGGCGTCGAATTCGAAGTCCAGCCACGAGCCGCGATAGGGAATGATGCGGCAGGCGAACAGCAGCTTGCCCGAGGAGTGGGTCTTGCCGCGGTCATGGTCGAAGAAAACGCCCGGCGAGCGGTGCATCTGGCTCACGATGACCCGCTCGGTGCCGTTCACGATGAACGTACCGTTCTTGGTCATGAGGGGCATATCCCCCATGAATACGTCTTGTTCCTTGATGTCCTTGACCGAGCGCGCGCCTGTTTCCTCGTCCACATCGAACACGATGAGGCGCAGGGTCACCTTGAGCGGCGCCGAATAGGTCATGTCACGAGCCTGGCACTCGTCGACATCGTATTTTGGTTTTTCGAGCTCGTACTTCACGAACTCCAGGATGGCGTTGTCGTTGAAATCCTTGATCGGGAAGACCGACTGGAAAACGCCCTGGATACCCTCGCCATCGGTGGGCTGATCCACTTCGCCGGAGCGCAGGAACAGATCGTAGGAGGATTTCTGAACCTCGATGAGGTTCGGCATTTCGAGGACTTCGTGGATTTTGCCGTAATAGCGACGGATGCGTTTCTGACCAACGTAAGCTTGAGCCATGCTCTGCGTGACCTTTCGTCTCTTCGCGGCACATGCAATGTCGGGGCCCATTGCACGCCGCAAGGCGAATGAAGGGGGGGCGGTTCCATACCTGCCTTCCGTCCCACCGGAAGGCTCCCGAACCGCGAACACCGCCTTGGAGAGGGCTTCAGGGCGCCAAAGCCCTCTCCGAGACAGGTTCGGCTGGGCCCGGGAAAACCCCGGACCCAGCCCATTTTTCAGATCGGATGCGGACGCATCCGGCTCGCTTACTTGAGCTCGACTTTCGCGCCAGCGTCTTCGAGCTTTTTCTTGATCTCTTCGGCTTCCGCTTTCGCAGCGCCTTCCTTGACCTTGCCGCCAGCTTCAACGAGCTCTTTGGCTTCTTTCAGGCCCAGGCCGGTGATGCCACGGACTTCTTTGATCACGTTGATCTTCTGAGCGCCAGCTTCGACGAGAACGACGTCAAATTCGTCTTTCTCTTCAGCAGCTTCTTCGCCACCAGCAGCCGGACCAGCCATCATGACGGCGCCACCAGCAGCCGGCTCGATGCCGTATTCGTCTTTCAGGATGGTTTTCAGTTCCTGGGCTTCCAGGAGGGTCAGACCCACGATTTCTTCGGCGAGTTTTTTCAGATCAGCCATTTTTCAGTTCCTAGATTTGGGTTTCCAACGTCGCGGTTTCAAGCCGCTACGGGACAAGTCGATTGCTTACGCAGCCTTTTCCTCGATGGTGGAAAGGATGCTCGCGATGTTCGAAGCAGGCGCGCCAACGGCACCGGCGATGTTCGAAGCGGGTGCGCCGATCTGCGACACGATCTGAGCGATGAGCTCTTCACGCGACGGCATGTCAGCGACAGCTTTGACACCAGCGATGTCGAGTGCCGAGTCTCCCATTGCGCCGCCGAGGATCGAGAGCTTCTCGTTCTCTTTGGCATAGTTGACGACCACTTTCGCCGCAGCGACAGGGTCCTCGGAATAGGAAAGCACGGTCATGCCCGTCAGGTATTCAGCGATGCTTTCGCAGGGCTGACCTTCAAGGGCGATCTTGGCGAGCTTGTTCTTGGCAACACGAACCGAACCACCCGCTTCACGCATGCGTGCGCGGAGGTCCTGCATGTTAGCAACCGTCATGCCTTCGTAGTGAGCAACCACTACGACGCCAGAGCTTGCGAAGATCTGGCCGAGTTCCTCGACCACTTTCTCTTTTTGGGCTCTATCCACAGTTACACTCCAAGTATGGGGGTTTCCCCCCGGCTCTCATTGTCCCGGTTTCCCGGGGTCGGGTCCGAAGGGCCCGAGGCCAGATCGCCCGAGATCGGCCCGAAGGCCCAAACCCGGAATTGGTCTCGATCCCCATCTCAGGAAGGAAATTAAGCCGTCACCCTGCGGGATCTGGCACCCTCCGTCTCGGACAGGTCAGGGCGGAGACTTTAGGCCGCCGCCCCACCACCCACCGAGGTTTCCCCCGGTGGAATTCTCTTAGTTGCCGGTCGCCGACGTGATGTCGACTGCAACGCCCGGACCCATCGTCGAGCTCAGGGACACCTTCTTCATGTAGGTGCCCTTGGCGCCGGCGGGCTTGGCTTTGGTCACGGCATCCACGAAGGCGCGGATGTTTTCGGCCAGCTGCTCCTCCGAGAAGGAGACCTTGCCGATGCCGCCATGAATGACGCCGGCCTTTTCGACCTTGAACTGGACCTGGCCACCTTTCGCCGCTTCGACAGCCGCTTTCACGTCCATCGTCACGGTGCCGACCTTCGGGTTCGGCATCAGGTTGCGCGGGCCCAGGACCTTACCCAGACGGCCGACGATCGGCATCATGTCCGGGGTCGCGATGCAGCGATCGAATTCGATCGTGCCGCCCTGAATGGTTTCCATCAGGTCCTCGGCGCCGACGATATCGGCACCGGCTTCCTTGGCCTCATCCGCTTTCGCGCCACGAGCGAAGACAGCCACGCGGACGGTCTTGCCGGTGCCGTTCGGCAGAGCGACGACGCCACGAACCATCTGGTCGGCGTGACGGGGGTCAACACCGAGGTTCATCGCGATCTCGAGGGTCTCGTCGAATTTCGCGTTCGCGTTCGACTTGATCAGCGAAACGGCTTCCTCGACGGAGACGTTCGACTTGCCGGCGAAGGCTTCGCGGGCGGCTTTGGTGCGTTTACCGAGCTTTGCCATGACTTAGCCTTTCACCTCGATGCCGATCGACTTCGCGGAGCCGAGGATGATGTTCATCGCGCCTTCGATGTCGTTGGCGTTCAGGTCCTTCATCTTCGCTTCGGCGATCTCACGCACCTGTGCGGCGGTGATGGTCGCGGCGGTGACGCGGCCCGGAGCTTCCGAACCCTTCGGACGGTTACGCTTGCCGACCGGCTTGAGACCGGCCGCCTGCTTGATCATGAAGCTAGCCGTGGGCTGCTTGATCTCGAAGGTGAACGACTTGTCGGCGTAGTAGGTGATGATCGTCGGGATCTTCGCCTGCTTGTCCATTTCCTGCGTCTTGGCGTTGAACGCCTTGCAGAATTCCATGATGTTGATCCCGCGCTGACCCAGCGCCGGACCGACCGGCGGGGACGGGTTCGCGCCGCCTGCCGGAATTTGCAGCTTGAGCTGCCCAACAACTTTCTTGGCCATGTGGCCCTCTCCTTATCACTGTCACGCCCCTAGGGGGTCGCGAAGTTTAGTGGTTCGGTCCGGACCTCCCTGTCGCGCAGGGCCCCTCGCCTCCCACGGCTCCCACTCAGGCGGTTTTCTGCACCTGCGTGTATTCCAGCTCGACCGGGGTCGGCCGGCCGAAGATCGAGACGGTGACTTTCAGGCGGCTCGCCGCCTCGTCCACTTCCTCGACCATGCCCGAGAAGCCCTCGAAGGGCCCGTCGGTCACATTCACGTTCTCGCCGACCTCGAAGGTGATGAGACTGCGCGGTGCCGCCTGCTCACCCGATTCGTCGACACGGCTGAGGATGCGGTTCACTTCCGCATCGCCCATCGGCATCGGCCGACCCTGCGGCCCGAGGAACCCGGTGACCCGGTTCGTCGAGTTGATCAGGTGATAACCCTTGTCGGTCATCTCCATCCGCACCAGCACGTAGCCCGGCATGAAGCGACGTTCGGAGGTCACTTTCTTGCCGCGACGCACCTCGATCACTTCTTCGGTCGGCACCAGAACCTCTTCGATCTGGTCTTCCAGACCTTGATCGATCACGGCCTGACGGATTTGCTCGGCCACTTTCTTCTCGAAGTTCGAGAGAACGCTTACCGAATACCAACGCTTCGCCATGCCGATTCTTTGCCTCTTGCCACCGACGCCGGGGGCGCCGAAAATTCCTGTTATTTCACGGGATTACCCGCGTTTCCCAGAATAAAAAACAGCGCGCACCACGCGAATCGATGCACGCCGCCTCTGGGAAAGTCCCGCCCCTTTACCGCCGGAGCCCTGTGATTTCAAGAGCGTAAGGCTGGAGCGCGATCACTTCCTCGCCGCAACTGCGAATTAGGTCTGGCGGCGAGCGCCCGGGGGCCTATCAGCTCCCGATCACCTGCGTCACGCCGAGACGGATCACCCAGTCCACCAGCGAGAAGAAGATTGCCGTCAGTGCCGCCATCGCCAGCACCATGCCGGTCGTCAGCAGAACTTCGCGGCGGCTCGGCCAAGCCACCTTGCCCGCTTCCGAGCGCACCTGCTGGAGAAACTGGAGTGGGTTTGCCATCGTCGTCGTTCCTTACGCGCCCAATGCGGCGCCCTTGAGCCGAAAAAACCGCGCCGCATTCGGCGCAACTGCCGCCAGATACTTGCTCCCCTCGCGGATTTCAAGGCTGTTGCGCCTTCCTGCCCCCGCGCAAGCGTCATGCGCGGGCTGCAAGGCGGCTTTGAGGACGGAAATTTGCTCGTCCCGCGTGGAAGTCGATGTCCGCAAACGCACGCAGTCGCAGTTTCACAGGAGCCTTCAATGCCCGCCATCCTCAACCGCTACGCCACGCCGCTCATCACCGGTCTTTTTCTCGTATCGCTGGTCTCGGGAATCGCCCTTTTCTTCCATTGGGGCAGCGCGTGGTTTCACGGGATGCATGAATGGCTCTCGATGGTTTTGATCGTGCCTTTCGGACTGCACATCTGGAAGAACTGGCGACCGATGAGCTGCTACCTGAAGCGCGCACCCATGGCGCTGGCGCTTGCCCTCTCCCTCGTCGCGGCACTCGCCTTCGCGCTTCCCTCCGTCATCGGGCCGGAGAACGGCGCGCGCCGGGGTCCGCCGCAATTCGCGATCGCCCAAGCGCTGTTCGACGCACCGCTGTCCGAGGCCGCCCCGGTGCTTGGAATGTCGGGAACGGATGCCGCCGCCAAACTGGGCGCCACCGTGACGCAAAGCCTGACTGAGATCGCCACGGCGCAGGACAGCTCCGCCGCGGCGCTGGCCGAACAATTGATGGTGCAGCCGTAATGACGCCGGCCGCGTCACCCGCCAATTTCCGGGCGGCGCGGAGTGTTGCGATTATCGCCGGCGATGGACAGGGGCTTATCCATCAAAAATTGACTTTTCTCAAAGACAATTTTGGCATGTCGACTTTCGCCCCGCCCCCGTCCGCCGTCTCGTTCCTCCACCGCCTGCGCGGCTATCGCGGCGCGCTCGAGCGGCTCGAGAACGGAAGGGTAATCGGTTGGCTCGCTAAGACAGGCAACAGCGCCTCGCTCGATATCGAGATCCACTGTAACGCCGGGCGGCTCGGGTCGGGGCGCGCGGCAATGTCTCGCGCCGATCTTGTGCAGGCAGGCATCGGCGCGGGCAACCACGGCTTCGCGCTCCCTCTCTCGCCGGCGATGAAGGACGCCGCAGGCGGTGCGATCAGCCTGCACCTTCCCGGCGGTGGCCCGATCGCCACGCTGCGCTTCGACCCCGAAGCGGCACCGTGTCCGAAAGAGAGAGACGCTCTGCGGCGCCATATGCTTGGCCCGATCGTCACGCTACGCACCGCCGGGACAGAGCGGCCCCGCACTCCCCATCTGAGCGCGCAGCACCCGCTTTTCACCTCGCGCGCGGGGGAAGAGGCGCTGCCCGCACCGCTCTTTTCCTACATCGACTACGCGCGCCATCGTGCGGGGATGGCGAAGCAGCTTCCTCTTGATGGCAGCGACAGGGCGGTATCGAACATTCTCCGCTGGTATCTTGTGAGCCACGCCGCGCAGGACCCGGCACAGCAAATCCCGCTGAGTCGCGCCGCGATCGACTGGCTCAATACGGAGATCCATCCCGGCGGCCCGAGCCGAGCGATGCATATCCTCGGCAAGACCGGGGACGATCGCGACACCACGACCGCATGGGCACTTCGCGGGGCCCCGTCGCTCGGCATCGCCGATTGCCTCCTCCCCAACAGCCTGATCGAGTCTTTGTCCCAGTCGGAAACCCCCGGCCCCTGGCCGATGACCCGCGGCCTTCTGGCCCTGCGCGAGATCATCCCGCCGCTCGCGCAGTTTTCGCCGGAAATCGAGCGCCACCGCCGGATGCTGCATGTGCTCGCGATGATCCTCGCGGTCGAGCGGCCCGAGATCCTGCTGTTCCTGCGTCGAAGTGAAACGAAGATGCTTCTCGAAGGCGGTCGCCTCTCGGATGTCTGCGCGCGGCTGCATCCCGGCCCGCCGATCACCCGCGCGCACTATGCAGCGGCGCTGCGCGAGAATGGGTTCGACCTCGACAGCATGGCGTTCCTGCGCGCACCCGACGGCCATCGTCTCGCGGCTGCCACCCGCTCTGCCCCGAAGGGCGCCCCGGTCGATGTTCAAGTCCTTGGCCCCTTCGCGAAAGCCTCCGGACTGGGCCAATCGACGCGGCTCTCGCATGACATTTTGTCCCGCTGCGACGTCACGCTCAACGCGGTGGAAAGCGCGCGCGACAATCCGACGCCGGCGCAAGGCGGAGCCAAGACCGCCGTATCCCGCCCCGCGCGGATCAACCTCCTGCACCTGAATGCAGACGCGATCCCCCCGGCCTTCTCCTTCGACGCCGACTGTTATTCCGACGCCTACAATATCGCCTATATGCATTGGGAATTGAACCGCGCCCCTACCTGCCATCGCCTCGCCCTCGATCTGATCGACGAGGTCTGGGTGCCCTCGGAATATTGCGCCGAGATTTACCGCAACGCGACTGATAAGCCGGTGGTGAATGTCGGGATGTGCTATCGTGAACCGCCCGCCATCGACCGGGGCCACGCGCGCAGCGCCCTGCGCCGACGCAACGATTGGCCCGAGCAATGCTTCGTCTGCCTCGCCAGTTTCGACAGTTTCTCGTTCATACAACGGAAGAACCCGCTCGGCACGATCCACGCCTTCCGCGCGGCCTTTGCCGAGGATGCGGAGGTGCGCCTACTGATCAAGACGCAGAATCGCGGCCGTATCTGCGATCCGGCGCAAGCCATGCTTTGGTCCGAAATCGAGCGACTCCTGGCGGCGGAACCGCGCATCTCTTTGCTCGACGAGACGCTCGATCACGCGGAAGTGCTGGAGCTGATGACCGGTGCGGACCTCTACGTGTCGCTGCATCGCTCCGAGGGCTGGGGGTTCGGTATGCTCGAGGCGATGGTGCTTGGCGTGCCGGTCCTATGCACGGGTTATTCCGGCAATCTGGAATTCTGCAACGAAGAGACCGCGTGGCTTGTGCCTGCGACCGAAGTCGAAGTCGCGCCGCAGGACTATCTCTATGTCGAACCGGGGATGCGCTGGGGCGAGCCCGATCACGCCGCCGCGGTCGCCCAGTTACAAGCGGCGCGCAGCCACCCGGATACGCGCAAGAAAAAGGCGGCGCAGGCCGAAGCCTTCGTGCGCCGCCATTTCTCCGCCGATGCGATCGCCGCGCGCTACAGTGACCGCCTGTCCGAGATTTTCATCCGACTCGACGGGGCGCACAAACCGCTCGCTCGCCCCGCCGAGTAAGCGTCACACCCAGCGCCCGATCGCGGTGACGCACAGATCGCAACTCTCACCGCTGAGGAAACTCGCGCCATTCGCGGCATAGACCACGGCGCGCGCGCCCGAACTCGTGACGGCCTCGACTCCCGCGAAGGAGAGCGCACCCGCACTAATGGCACTGCCCGCCGCGAGGCTGTCCGCATCGAGCGCGACACTCAGACAGGGCGCCTGCGCGAATTGCGCCGGATAAGCCCAGTCCTCCTTGAGCGCCCAATCCGCGACGTAACTAAGGCTCAGCTGCGCCGAACAAATCTGCGTGCCATCGGCAAAGCGGATGTAATCGCCCGAGGCGGTGCTGCCCTGCTCGATCACGGCACCCGCCGATACGCCGCCGACCTGCGCGACCGTGCCGACGACGCCGCTGCCTGTCAGCGCTCCGTCGATCACCGCGCCTTGCGACATCGTCGCCCGCCCGGTGGCCGCGTCGATGCGCAGACCCTCGAACCATGTCGCGCCATCCGCACTCGCCTTGATCGCGAAGTCGTCGCTGTCCGCCAGTCCCATTTCGGCCCGGCCAGACCAGTTCGACTGGAACAGCAGGCTCGCCGTCTCCGCCGCCGCTGCCTTGTTCAGCTTGAGCTGATGACCCGCCCCGGCATGGCTCAGCAGCGTAGCCTCGGCGGCAACCGAAAACCGGTTCACCGCATCATAGCCAGTCATGATCCCGACACCGTCGAGTTGGCTCAACTCCGGCAAAGGCGGCACGTCCCAGGCGCCTGCTGCGAAGACCAGTTCTACCGCCTCATCCAGCACGAAAGCGCGCCAGCCCGCACGCGGGCTCAGAAATTGCCAAGCCCCGGTCGAGAAGATCGCAAGCGCGCCGTCGTGCCCCGCCCATGCGCCCAGCGCACCGGCTGGCACGAGATACCTCGCCCCCTCGGATGGACCGGTCGGAGGTTCGCTTACACTGCGCGAAATCACCGCAAGCTGCACAAGCGTATCGAGCCGTTGCAGCGCCTCGTTATGGGTGACGTGTTTCTGGGTCTGGCTGCCAAGGATGAGCGGCAGCGCGAGATTGGCGGTCTGATCGGGCATCGGGATTTCCTGCGATGGTTGCGATGGGACCGACGATAGGAATCTGGCGTTAACTGTATCTGAGAGCGGCGCACGGTGCTTGCCTGTCCCCACCCCTCCCCCTAGGGTCGACGCGATTGCAACGGCGCGACAATCGAGGACTTATGGCACCGAAATTTGGCACCAGCGGGCTGCGCGGCCTTGTCACCGAACTGACCGACGCGCTGGTCACCGATTACACCCGCGCGTTCCTGTCTGCCTGCCCGCAGGGCAGAGCCGTCCATGTGGGCTGGGACTTGCGCCCTTCCTCCCCAGCGATCGCCGAGACCGTCATCGCCGCAATCCGCGACGCCGGTCTCACCGCGATCCGCGAGGGCGCGCTCCCTACCCCCGCGCTCGCGCTCGCATCGATGGGGGCGGGCAACGCCGCGATCATGGTCACCGGCAGCCACATCCCCGCCGATCGCAACGGGCTGAAATTCTACGTCCCGCATGGCGAGATCGCGAAAGAGGACGAGGCCGCCATCCTCGACCGGCTCGGTCAGGACCATCCCGTGACCGAGAAGTGCGGCTCCGAAATCCCCGGGGCAGATACCGCGGCGCACTACATCGCCCGCTATGTCGACGCCTTCGGCTCGGAGGCTCTCGAGGGCCTGCGCATCGGCGTCTATCAACACAGCTCCGTCGCTCGCGACATCCTGGTCACCGCGATCGAGGCGATGGGCGCGACCGCTGTTCCGCTCGCCCGATCGGACGAGTTCATCCCCGTCGACACCGAGGCGGTCGCCCCCGAGACTCGCGAAACATTGCAAGGCTGGTGCACCGAGCAACGGCTGGATGCGGTGATCTCGACCGATGGCGATGCCGACCGCCCGATGTTGACCGACGAGACCGGCACGCTGATCCCCGGCGACGTGCTGGGGGCGCTGACCGCGCGGCTTCTCGGGGCGAAAATCCTCTGCACCCCGGTCTCCGCCAATACGATGGTCGACGCGATGCCAGAATTTGACAGCATTCATCGCACTAAGATCGGATCGCCCTTCGTGATCGCCGCGATGGGGGCCGCGCGCGCTGCCGATCCAGCCGCGAAGGTCGTAGGCTATGAGCCCAATGGCGGCTTCCTTCTGGGCTTCACCGCAACGGGCCCTGTCGGGCAGATCGCGCCGCTCGCAACGCGCGATTGTCTGCTACCGATCGTCGCTCCGCTGGTCGCAGCGAAAAAGGCCGGCACCGCCTTCAGCGGACTTGTCGCCCAGCTGCCCGCCCGCTTCACCGCAGCCGACCGGGTCGCCGAAGTCTCGACCGACCGCTCGCGCGCCTTCATTGATCGCCTCGCGGCCGATCCCGTCGCACGGAGGGAATTCTTCAGCGATTTCGACCCGGCCGAGCGGATCGACCAGACCGACGGTCTGCGCCTAACCTTCCCCTCGGGCGAGATCGTCCATCTGCGGCCCTCTGGCAACGCTCCTGAATGCCGCTGCTACGCCGAAGCCGCGACGCCCGAGCGCGCAGAGAGCCTTGTCGCAAGCTACCTCGCCGCACTACGAACGGAACTCACCTAGCCCGAGAGGTCGAACATCCCGTCGGAGAACAGGCCGAGATCGGTGTCGATGAATTCGACCGTGACGCCCTGATCCGAGAACGTCACGCCGGAGCCGGTCTCGATCATATGGTGGCGGGCCTCTGCGGCAGAGCTGTAGTTGAACCCCTCGAAGCTCAGCTCATCCCAGGGTTCGATATCGATGATGACGTGATGCCCGTCTTCATCAGCGCGGAACACGAACTGATCCGCCATCACGCCACCCTGGAGCAGGTTGTACCCCTCGCCGCCATCGAGTTGATCCTCGAAGCCGAAAGAACGGAACCAATCGATCTGCGACTGCGCCGTCTGGGTTATCATCTCGGGGCTTTGCGCGAAGGCGGCGACGACCTTCTCGCGAGTGTAGCCCCCGCTGTCGAGTTGATCGACCCACCATGTCAGCCCTTCGCTATCCGGCGCCCGCCCAAAGACATTCTGATAGAGCAGCGAGACGAAACCGGCATCGTCGAGACTGCCGTAAGTTGCGGTAAATTCCGGCGAGTTGACGAAGCCCGAGACCACGTCGAGAAACTCCATTCCGTCGGCCTGCATCTCGCTCCAATACATCATCCCGCCGAGATTCGGCTCGCGCCCGAGCGTCGCCTGATACAGGCGAAACACGTCGTCGGTGAAATCCGTCTGAGTGCTGGCCTGGCTCAGGAGAAGCGTATCGATTTCCGTCGCCTTCCGAAATTCCGGGCTTTCCGAAAATCCCAAGACAACCTCCTCCCGGCTTCGTTCCCCCCGATCGAGCTGGTCGAGCCAATAGCTCAGCCCCCCGCTATCGGGGTTTCGATCCAGCACGTTCTGGTACAGTAGCGTCAGAAACTCCGCGTCGCTCGTCTGCGCGTAGTTCGACTGGAATTCCGGCGAGTTGATGAATCGGTCCGCGACTTCCTGCAGATCGATCGCGCCACTCGACAGAAGGTCCGTCCAATAGTGCAGACCATTTCCATCGGGCGCCCGGTCAAGCGTCGCCTGATAGACCCGGAACACCTGTGCCGCGAACGGATCGTAGCTGCGATCGATCCGTCCGCCATTTAGCAGGTCATCCCCGCCCATGCCTTGCAGGATATCCGCCCCGTCATTGCCGACCAGCAGATCGTCCCCGCCGCGCCCATCTATGATATCGCCCTGCGCTGTACCTTCTTTGTGGATATCGCCGACCTCGAGCGGGTTGATCGCGGAATGCCACAGATCGCGCAGCTCCGAGGTTTCGAAATCCGCGGCGCTCAGGCTTGAGCCATTCGCGGTATTCACGATCACACGTTCGTCGCCGATCCGAATATCCGCCCCCGTCGCGGTCGGGGTAATGTCCAAAGCCTCCTTGGTGTAGAACCAGGCCATGCTCGAGAGGTCGAGCCGATCGATGCCGGGCTCGTAATCCATGATGAAATCCGTGCGCCCATCCGCATCGAGCACGAAGACGTCCCCCCCTTCGCCCCCCCAAAGCGTATCCACACCGCCGCCGTCTTGCACGATGTCCGCCCCTGCCCCACCGTGGATTTCGTCATCGCCTGCGCCGCCGGAAATCTGATCGTTTCCCGCCCCACCTTTCACGGTATCGCCGCCATCGCCAAGCTTCAGCGCCAGACCGGCAGGGCCCAACTCTACCTTGATATGGCTGATCCCCATCCCCTGATCGCTCGCGCTCGCTGACACGTCGCCCGCCACGAAAATATCGAGCCCGGTCGCATCCGCGATCATCGCCGCCGCCGCCGGATCGGTCAGCGCGGTTTCGATCTCGTCCGCCAAGGTCCCGATCTGGACCAGTTTGCCGCCGGGCAGCAGCGTAAGCAGGCTGACCCCGTCATCGGCGCCTCCGGCCAGCACATAGACCTGATCGCCCATCGTCACGGTTTCGAGCGTCGTCACGCCCTCGAACCGCGTGCCGAGGTCGTCATTGATCTGATCGGTGACCTCCATCCGCCCGCCCGGACCAAGCGCCACGACAGAGATCGAGCTTGTGCCCGCCGCTCCCAGAAGCGCATAAGCCTGACCGCCCACATGGACCGTCTCGATCGAATTAGGGGTGTTGATGAAGAGGCCGTCGCGCGCATCGATCTGACTGGCGATCTTCAGCTGTCCCTGCGTATCGAGCGCGAGCGTGGTCAGCGAATTATCCGTAGCCGAGGCGGCCAGAACGTATTGCGCCCCGTCGATCTCGACCGTGCCGAGAGTATGGACATCATTCGCTGACCAAGTGGCGCCCGCAGTGCCCTGCGCGATCTCTGTCATCCGGCCTCCGGCACCCATCTGCCAGACATGCAGCCCGCTCCCATGCGCCAGGGCGCCGACGAAAAAGCTCTGCGCGTCGAGTTGCAGCGGCGCGATCGCAAGCACCGCACCCGGCGCAACCGCCCCCGGCAGCGTAAACACATCGCTGATTCCACCGTCATTCTGGTTTAGCCAGACCGCTTGAAACGCGCCCGATGCCGAACCGGTCGCCATCAAGGCAGGACTGCCGTCGATCGAGATCTCGGTCAGCGTCCCGGCTGCATCCAGTCCCGCACTTTCGCTCAGATAAGCCAGATCGCTCGAATTCAGCTGCGCGCTCAGCGGAAGCTGCGCGATGCCGCCCGGCGCATTGGAAATCGAGTAAAGCGTTGGCCCCGTCTCACCCTGCACGAGAAGCAGGTCGGTGATCGACGTCATGAAATTTTCCGCACCATTCGTTACGGTCGCGACCGGCGTCAATTGAGGCATAGCCACCCCTGCTTTCAACGTTCTCACTGTCTCAAGCATGAGGCGCGGCTGGGCTCAGAGCGCGGAGGGAAAGCGGCCCGAAAATGGTTTTTTCTCAATATTTTAATAGAATTCAACGGCTGACATCGCCCAACTCAAAGCATATTGCGTTCGTGGCAGGCAATCGCGGCATTGAGATCGTCGAAAAACTCAAGCCGTCCACGCTCGAGCACCGCGCCGCAATCGCAAATCTCGCGCAACTGGTTCATCGAGTGGCTGACCACAATCGCTCCGGCTTCTTTCAGCCGGTCGCGAAACAGGGCTGCGCTCTTCTTGCGAAACGCCGCATCGCCGACCGCCGTGATCTCGTCGACGAGATAGGTGTCAAAACTGATCGCCATCGACGCCGCAAAGGCCAATCGCGCGCGCATCCCGGAAGAATAGCTGCGCAGCGGCATTCGGAAATGCAGCCCGAGCTCTGCAGTCTCCTCCACGAAGGCCACCATCTCATCCGTATCCACCCCGTAGATCCTCGCGATGAAGCGGCAATTCTGCGCGCCTGTCAGGTCATTGTGAAACGACCCTGCGAAGCCGACAGGAAAGGAGACGCTGCCCCGCGTGATCACCCGGCCCCGATCGGGCCGTGCGGTCCCCGCTATCATTTGCAGAAGCGTTGATTTCCCCGCCCCGTTGCGCCCCAGCAGTGCGACGGATCGCCCGCTGGGAAAGCTCGCGCAGATATCGAGCGCCACGATTTTCTCGCCACCGGGAACGCGGAAGCTCTTGCCGAGATTTTGCAGCCGGATCATCGCCGTTACCGACGGTCCCGGATCGCATAGCCCGCCAGCACGCCAATCGCCCAAAGCAAAATCAAGCTGCCCGCGATCAGCGCAAGAAGCGTTTCGCGGCGTGGATATTCGGCGCTCTCAGCGAGGGTCGGCGCCATGAATGTCGCGAGAAAACGGCTCTTGCGGCGCGCCTCGGCCTCCGCCGCCTCAAAGCTCGCACGCGTTGCCGCATAGGCACGCTCTGCGAATTCGCGCTCCGTCATGAGCCGCTCGAATTCGCCCACGATGCTTGCATAGGCTTCGTCCTTCGTGCCGCCCTCGATGCCAAGCTTGCGCCGTTCCGCCACGATCCGTTTCTCGATCACCGCCAGCCGCCGCTCGGCCTGCTTCAACCGCGGATCCGTACCGCTGCGCACGGTGCCGCGTAGTAGATCGCTCTCGATCATCACATGCGCCTGCTGCTCGAGCAGCGATCCCAGAACCCCAGCTTGGCTTTGCAAATCCATCTCCGGGCTGATCAGTTGATGGCGATTGCGGAAGGTGGTGAGTGCCATGCGCGCCGCCTTCAGTCGCCCCTCCGCGCGCCGCAACTCGCCGCGCGCATGGCGGATCGCGTCTTCGCGCGCCGCGTTGCTGAGCCGATTAATCATCGTCGAGCTGCGGGCCATCAAGGTCTGCGCGATCCGCTGCGCTGAGACCGGGTCGAAAGCCCGCACCTCGATGTCGAGCAGCCCGGCACCCGCGCCGTGCCGCACATGGACCATGCGCCGCCAATGGGCGACAAGATCCTCCAGATTGGCGTCGGTCGACAGCCCGAACACCGGATCTGATCGCTTGCGCGACCAAATCGCTCTCAGATCGAGCGCATCGTCGATCTCGGCGACAAGGCTGGGGCTTTGAATAAACTCATACAGAATATCCGTATCGTCCGAAGACGCCCCCGACAGGCTGGATAGCCCGCCGAAAATATCGAATGCCGGGCCGGCCTCCTTGCGCTGAACCGTAAAGCCGACGCGGGAGACGAACTGATCTGCAGCCTGCGCGTAAAGAAAACAGGCAGCGGCCAGAACCGGCGCGACCACCAGCGCCACGAAGCTCAACCCCACCGCATGATGGCGCCGCCGCCAACGCGCCTTGCGGGCAGGGGGGGCGTAAGCGCTCGGCACTGGTCGTAGCGGCTGGGAGACTTCGTGCAACCCCGCCCCCGTCGCGAGAACGGGCGCGGCCCGCGCAGGCTCGTTAACCGCGTGTTTCACAATTGGCTCCACTATTGATCGCATCGGATCCCAGCGAACACGATCCGAATTGAAAACCGGTAAACGAGGCTCGAAATGTTTTTCTCACATGCGCCCAGTCCCCCGAACCGGTCCTTCCCGGCTCTTCGTGCGATCGGCGCGCTCATCTTGCGCGAGATGTCCGCCAGCTACGGCCGCTCGCCGGGGGGCTATCTCTGGGCTCTCCTCGAGCCGGTCGGCGGCATCGCCTTGCTCACTCTTTTCTTTTCGTTGACCTTCCATGCTCCGCCGCTCGGAGCCAGTTTCGAGCTTTTCTATGCGACAGGGCTACTGCCCTTCATGCTGTTTTCGGAGGTCCAATCGAAAGTCGCCAACGCGCTCACCTACTCGCGCGCCCTTCTGGCCTATCCAACGGTGAGCTTTCTCGATGCACTCATCGCGCGACTCGTTTTGAATGCACTCACGAAACTCATCGTCTCTTACCTAGTTCTTCAGGGCTGCCTGCTGATCTTCGACTCCCGCGCGAGCCCTGATCCGCTGCGGATATTCGAGGCGGCGAGTCTTGCCGTGCTGTTGTCCTTCGGCATCGGAACGCTCAACTGTTTTCTCTTCCTGCGTATCCCTGTCTGGCAGCAGATATGGTCGATCCTGATGCGACCTATGTTCCTGATATCCGGTGTGTTTTTCCTCACCGATCACCTGCCGACGTGGGCCGCAGACGTCCTGTGGTTCAACCCGCTCGTACATGTCATCGGCTATCTGAGGCACGGGTTCTTCCCGACCTACGAGCCCGATCATCTTTCCGCGCCTTGGGTCATCGGCGTATCACTCGTAGCGCTGGCCATCGGCCTTCTGGCGCTCAGGACGCGTTACCGGGATCTCCTCGCAAGGTGAGCGTTGCGGACCGGCGCGAAGGCGCACCGAACAGCGCGGCGCGCCACCGACCACAACGGTCCTTGTGCAGAAGGGTATCGAGACGCTTTGCGATCAACCGATCGAGTTCTCCAAGCGTTGCGTCCGCTGGCCCTGACCCAGAGAGGAGCCGCCCCGCAAAGACGCGCAATTCGTCGAGATCGTCTAGCTGTGCAGGACCTTTCTCTATTTCGGGATGATAGGGATAGGGTGAAGCCCAGAACGGATCGTCGCATATGGCCTCCGCCTGGTTAGCGGGTAACACGCGCTCGAGCTTTTGGCGCTGGGTCTGCGCGATCTCCTGCAGCATCTCCACATGATGCGGCGCGATTGCCCACCCGCGGCGAAGCATAGGCCCCGCCGCCAAACGCCTCTGCAACAGGAACTCGATTTCGGCGCGATGGGTATCTGGGCGGAAGCGCCGATTGCGCAGTAGGAAACCAATCTGCGCCGCGCTGCCAGTTCTGTGACGCTGCCGGGACGGCTGGCTCGATGTTTGAAAGAGAGCATCGGTGCAAGCGACCGCGTCATGCCCTGCTGGGGCGACCTGCAAGCGAACATTGGGAATACGCACCCAAGCCGCGAGATCGGCACCGAAGCTATAAGGACACCGCCAGGCGCGCAGCCAATCGTCAAAGCAGGGACGGCTCCAGACGCCCCACTGCCAGAACGCCGCATTCATCCATGTCAAAGGCGGCCGCAGGAAGGCCAACACGGTGACGGGCGGATGGCCAAGGTCGGCGAGCAGCGACGCAAAAATTTCGGGGCGCCGAATCCATCCCTCATTAGAGAAAAACGGGATGTAGCCGCCTCTGTGGGCGCGCGCCATTTCTCTCTGGAGGAAAGCGGCGAAGGGTCTTGCCCCGACCTCGCGACCCGGATCTGGCATCGAGACATATCCGTAAGGAGAAAGCGCCGCGGCATGTGACACGGCCCTGCCGCGCAGCGGCATCACCAATCCCCTGACCTTCGCCGCGCCGATATAGCGCACGCGATGTCCGGTGCGTGACGCCCTGTCCGGGTGTACGCTCCATGCCGATTGAAGGGCCGAACTGCCGCATTTCGGAGCGCCGACGTGGAAGACGGCAAGACTGTCCTCGAATGTCACGCCACCCACCTTTCGCAGTCGGGCTGTCCGAGCAGGCGACCCATGTCGACATCCGATGGATACCGTGGCAGTGGCAAAACGCATCCCTGTCTGCCCGCAGCCCTGACCGCCTCAGCCTGTGCGCCTAGATCGAAACAGGTCACCGGCAGGCCGGTGCCGAGGGCCTCGTGCGTCGTGAACGAAAAGGTCTCCGGCCAGAGCGACGGGATCAACCACCGATCGATTCCGTGATGCGCAACCAGTATCGGCAAGTCAGACCGCTCGAACGGCCCATGGATGTGGTTCGGCGCGTCGAGATGAAACCGCGGATCGAGAGTCCCCAGTAGCACGAGCCGCGCGCGCCCGTCAGCGATGCACGCATCGCCTACGGCTTCCACGACCGAGGCTCCCTTGTGCAGGCCGATATGGCCAAGCACGCCAATAACGGGCTGCGCAGATCTGTCAGCATTCGAGGAGGTGCCGGAGTTCGCCAGTTGCCTGTGATGCGGATAGGTCAGACGTGCAGGTCGCCTCCTGTCATGCGGCTTGCAGTCGATCTTATCCGCAAGGTCGGGGCGAACCGACGCAACGATGCTAGCGGAACTGCGCGAGAAAACTCGCAAGCACGTCGCGGCGGTCATTGCCGCACCCCATGCATCTTCCCATTCCGATCGGTCGCCGCTTGAATGCACGCGAGGCGGCTTTCGGAATCCGGGGCGCAGATCGATACGCGCCGGGATGTCGCGCAGACTGGGCCCCTCTTCCAGGAGGGTGTATGCCTCACTGAGAGGGAAATAGTCGTGGAAAAGAATGTCGAGTTGGTGTCCCCGAGACAGATCGACTAACAGCTCTGGGATTTCGAGCGGCGTCGAATGACCGACGCCGCAGGAATAGATTACGTGGCGTTCTGGAAGGACCTGCAGCAGAGAAAGGATCGCTGCCCGATCCGCTGTCTCTGTGATGCATGGGCCGAGCGGGTCGTGAAGCTCGATGGACCAGCGAGCCGTACCGCCGACACGCAGAACGACGCCGCGCCGCCCGGCGCGAAGCTCCGCGGCGATTTCCTCACGCAGCCGAATCTCTGCGCCGCCACCAAGGGAATGCCCGAGCCAGATTTTGAGCGGCGCGGCCTGCAATGCGCCCGCACGCGCCAAGGCAAGCACAAAACGAGGAGCTGCGAGCGGGTCGCGGCCAAGAAACCGATCGACCGCGCGCGGATAGCTCGGATAGCGCCGCTCGATCTTCGCGTGATTGCGTTCCACCAGTTTCTGGCGCGCCGACGGACCGAAGGAGGCACTGCCCCGATGCTCGACGAAAAGCGAGCTTATCCCGACATGGCGCCCCCCGAGCCGCCGTACCCTTTGGCACCAATCCGTCTCCTCTCCGTAGCCGCGCCCGAACCCCGGATCGAAGCACGGGAGTTGGGAAAGAAAGCGGGGTGCGAGCGCCATGCAAAAACCGATCCCGGTGGGCAGATCGGCGCGCGCTTGCGAAGGTTCCAACTTCGCGGCGACGGCATCGATCTGATCGACGGCCCCGGGCGGCAGATCGCTCCGCGTACCAGGCAACGGCACCGACAATATCTGCGCGTCATTCGACATTGGCGTCACGCTTGCCACCTCAGGGTCGGTGAGCGGCTCCACAAGCCGCGACGCCCAGCCCGCAGGCACGAAGACATCCGAATTCAGCAAGACCACGGGACGGTCTGGGAAGCGATTCAGGACCTCCTCATACCCGCGATTGACGGAGGCGACGAAGCCCAGATTCGCTGCATTTTCCAGAAGCGTCACGTTGGCTTTGGCCTTACACCAATCGCGCAAAAACGGCCGCATCTCGGGATCGGTCGAGCGATCTTCGACCACGATCATGTGCCAATCGAGATCCGTATGCCGAACGATGCGATCGAGCGTCTCGCGCAGCAGATTCCGCGCGTTGAAAACTGGCAAGACAATCACGATCGCGGGGGAAGCCGGCGGTTCGTCAGGCGGTCCGGTGCGCAACAAGTCGGACGGTAGAAGCGCACCTCGCGATTGCGCCACAAACCCCAGTGCCGACTTCACCCTCATCCCCGCGGAACTGTCGCCGCGGCTTCGCCATCGCCAGATGTCGCCGGCATGAGAGGCGAGCCGCCAAAGAAATATCGGCGCAATACGCAGCTGCCCGAAAGTGAGACGAAGGCGTCCGATCGGCGGCAAGGTCCAGCTTTCGTTTCCTTGCCCTTCAGCTCCTTTACCGGGAATGGCCAGTTCTACCCGAGCGGGCCAAAACGGCAGATCGAAGGCGAATTTCGCCACCCCTGAAGCGTCGGGTTCAAGGGCGCATCGTTGCGTCACGCTGTCCAACCGCAAGACCAGCTCCGGAGCGGCGATTCGCCCCTCCAGCCGAAGACGGTTTCCGCTATACTCATATCGCGTGACATGCAGGCCCCAAGCTTCCGCGCGCGCGCCTAAACCGCCCACAGTCCGAGAGATTCGGAGATTCGCGTCGGCATATCGATGAAAGACCCGGAAAATTCTGCCCAGCACAACGATTCCTCGCGATAGCGTCCGAAATCGGCGTCAGGTGACGCCATCTTTCGGAACGTTACGCGAACGAACGTAAATTTTCAGGAAACGGCTGGCAGGGGCAGAGGGACTCGAACCCGCGACCCTCGGTTTTGGAGACCGATGCTCTACCAACTGAGCTATACCCCTAGGCCGTGGCGTGGGTGCTAAAGTCTCGCGCGACCGAAATCAAGTACCTTTCCATCGATCTCTCGCATTTCCCCGCCGAAGAAATCGCCGTGGAACGCAAGCCGAGCACAGATCGTTTTTCCTCCGAACCCGCGCAAGCTGCGCCTCTGGAAAGGAAAGCATATGCCAAAGATTACCGAAGCCCGCATTCTGATCATGGCCACCGATGGTTTCGAGCAGGCCGAATTGACCGTTCCGCGCGACAAGCTGATCGAAGCAGGCGCGCAGATCGACATCGCCTCGCTCGACGGCGAAGATATCTGCGGTTGGGACGAAACCGACTGGGGCGAAACCGTTTCGGTGCAGCGCAAGATCTCCGATGTCGATGCGTCAAATTACGATGCGATCGTTCTACCCGGCGGTCAGATCAACCCCGACCTTCTTCGTGTCGAGAAAAGCGCGCTGGACCTGCTGCGCAATTTCTATGACCAGGGGAAGGTTGTAGCCGCGGTTTGCCACGCACCTTGGCTTCTGATCGAAACCGGGATCGCCAAGGGGCGCAAGATGACCTCGTATCACTCGGTGCGCACCGATGTCGAAAACGCCGGTGGCGAATGGGTCAACGAATCCGTGGTTTCCGACAATGGCGTCGTCACCTCGCGCAACCCGAAGGATCTCGACGATTTCGTCGCAAAGATCATCGAGGAGGTGCAGGAAGGTCGCCACATGCGCGACGCCGCCTGATCGCGTGAATTACCGCTTCCTGCGCTTCGAATAGAGGCGCAGGAGGCCCATGACCATCAACTGCACGGCGACGATCACCACGCAGACGATCACCAGATAATTGAACGCATTGTCGGAATTCAGCCCCGGCATCCCGCCGATGTTGACCCCGAAGAGGCCGGTAAGAAACCCGAGCGGCAGGAAGATCGTGGAGACCACCGACAGCACGAAGGTGTTGCGGTTCACCCGATCCGACAGCTGGCTCGAGAGTTCCTCGCGGAGCACCTGCGCCTGATCGCGCAGCTCGTCCATATCTTCCGAAATCCGCGTCATCTTCAACGCTTCTTCCTCGATCTCGCGCCGCGTGACCTCGTCGATGATCGGGCTCTCCGCCTGCGTCAGACGGATCAGGGCTTCGCGTTGCGGCGCGAGGTAACGCCGCGCCGCGATCACCTGCAGCCGCAGGTCGAGAACGTCGCGGCGCATGTGATCGGCGTGCCCGCCATAGACCTGATCCTCTAGCGTTTCGGCCCGTTCGTCCAATTCGCTCTGGAACACTCCGATATTGCCGACGATATCCTCGGTGAGTTGCACGAGGAAGCTGCCCGCGTCGCTGGGCCCTTGGCCGTCGCGGATCGCCGTGTTCATGTGCTCGATCGCGCGCACGCGCTTGCGCGAGATCGTCAGGATGCGCTGCCGGTCGAGATACATCCGCAGCGAGACCATATCCTCGGGGTCTTCGCCCTCGTTGAAGTTGATCGCGCGCAGGATCACCAGAAGCCCCTCGCCGATCTGGCTCATGCGCGGGCGCGTATCGACATCTAGCAACGCCTCCACCGCCTGCGGGTCGAGGTAATCCAGCTCCTCGCGAATCCAGCGCTGCGCCTGCGGGTGCGTCCCGTCCAGATGCGCCCAGGCGAGCCGTTCGTCCCGTAGCGCCTCGACGATATCGGCAGGCCCGTCAGGATCGGGCGCGCCCGAGAGGATATGCGAGAAGAGGATCGGGCTGTTGGTCATCCGGGCTCCGGGCGAAATCGTAGCGTTGCCCAGAGCCTAGCGTCGTTGCGCGCAGCGGCAAGCCTCTCGCTCAAGGCGCGTGTTCGGCCAGCGTCGCGACATCCCCTGCTTCCAGCGCCGGAAGCGCGGCGCGGATCGCTTCCACGGGCCAATCCCACCATGCGAGATCGAGCAGCCGCGCGACCTCCCCCGGGCTGAACCGGAACCGCACCACCCGCGCCGGATTGCCAGCAACGATGGCAAAGGGCGGCACGTCCTGCGCCACAACCGAGCCAGCCGCCACGATCGCCCCCGCGCTGATGCGCACCCCGGGCATCGCCATTGCATTGAAGCCTAGCCAGACATCCGGCCCGATGACAGTGTCCCCAGTCGCGGCGTTCTCCTCGAGATATTTCCCCGCTGTCTCCATGTCGAAAATCCGGAACGGATAGGTCGTAATCCCGCCCATCGGGTGATTTGCGGAGGCGGTGATGAAGCGCACCCCATGAGCGATCTGCGCGAAGGGGCCGATCACCAGCCGCTCGGGGCAGCCGGGAAACAGATACGGCGCCAGCTCCGCCGCCGCGTCCGGCACGGGAACGAGAGGACTGTAATAAGCATAGCGCCCGACCTCGATATTGGGATGATCGATCACCGCCTGCAGGAACACGGTGGGTTCATGCGGCATGCCATCGGGCAGCAGTACAGGATTGCGGGTATCGGGCGCAGGAAAGCGCCGCGGCAGCGGATGGGCAGACATGGAGAGACCTCTCTCGATCAGAGTTTCAGGGAAACGGGATCAGAAAAGGGTCTTGTCCATCGGCGCCTCCATTGCGTGCTCGTCCAGTCTAGCGCAAGCGACGGGTCCGCGCCAGCCGTCCGGTCACAGCTTACGCGCGCGCCACTCCGTCATCGCCTTCGCGATCTGCTCCGCCGCGTCAGGGTCGAGGTGGAAATGGTGGTCGCCTGCGATCTCCACGCTCTCATAATCGGCGATCAGCTCGGCCCCCCATCGCGCCAGCTCCGCCGTGCCCTCGCGCCGCGCCCGGATCCCGTCCGCAGCCCAGATATTGAGCACCGGTGCCCGGATCGCCCGCAGCACCGCCTCCACATCGTCGCGATCGAGTTTCGCTGCAGAGCTTGCGAACAGCCGCCGGTCGCCGCGCAGATGCCAGCCCTCCGGGCCGTCTTCCAGCGCACGCTCCGCCAGCGCCTCGGCCACCGCGCGCGCATTGCCCTGCCCCGCGCGGCGCGCGATATAGGCCTCGCGCGTCGGGAAACGGCGCGGAGGTCGCGCCGCCTGCGTTGGCACTTCGGTCAGATAGGCGCGCAGAGTTGTGACGAAATCCTGCGCCACCGGCTCGGGGGCCAGCGAATCGAGCGCGATGAAACCCCGCACCCGCTCCGGCATCGCCGCCGCCAGCAACGCCGAGATATTGGCGCCGCGCGAATGGCCCAGCAGCACGCACTCCTTCCAGCCCAGAGCGTCGAGCACCCGCAGGATCTGCGGCAAGTCGTCCCAGATATTGTAGCTCGCATGGGCCGCGCGATGCCCGCTCAGCCCCTGCCCGCTCAAATCGAGCGCGACGACATGGCAGCCATTCAGCCGCGGCGCGAGCTCGGCAAAGCTTGCTGCATGATCCATCCAACCATGCAGCGCCAAGACCGGCAGCCCCTCCTCGGAGCCCCATTCGAGCCCGGCGATCCGTAGCCCGTCCACGTCCCAGTGCCGCTCACGCGCACCGTTCGTCTCCACCATGTCTTGTCCTCCCGCGCCACCCGATCCGCAGAAGATCTAGCGCGAGACACCCGCGATTGCGACCACCGGCACCGCGTCTTTCACGCAAAGCAAAAGGGCCGCCCAAGCGGGCGGCCCTTCGCAAGTCCAAATGATCCGAAGATCACTCGATGATTTTCGACACCACGCCGGCGCCGACAGTGCGGCCGCCTTCGCGGATTGCGAAGCGCAGACCGTCTTCCATCGCGATCGGAGCGATCAGTTCGACTTCGAACTTCAGGTTGTCGCCCGGCATCACCATCTCGGTGCCCTCGGGCAGCGTCACGGTGCCGGTCACGTCCGTCGTGCGGAAGTAGAACTGCGGACGGTAGTTCGCGAAGAACGGGGTGTGACGGCCACCTTCCTCTTTGGTGAGGATGTAGGCTTCAGCTTCGAACTTCGTGTGCGGCTTCACCGAACCCGGCTTGCACAGAACCTGACCACGCTCGACGCCGTCACGGTCGATGCCGCGCAGCAGCGCGCCGATGTTGTCGCCAGCTTCACCACGGTCCAGCAGCTTGCGGAACATCTCGACGCCCGTGCAGGTCGTCTTCGAGGTGTCGCGGATGCCCACGATTTCCAGCTCGTCGCCGACGTTGATCACGCCACGCTCGACGCGGCCGGTCACAACCGTACCACGACCCGAGATCGAGAACACGTCTTCGATCGGCATCAGGAAGGGCTGGTCCACGGCGCGCTCCGGCGTCGGGATGTAGCTGTCGACAGCTTCCATCAGAGCACGGATCGAGTTCTCGCCGATTTCCGGATCACGGCCTTCCATCGCGGCCAGAGCCGAACCCTTGATGATCGGGATATCGTCGCCGGGGAAGTCGTAGGACGACAGAAGTTCGCGAACTTCCATTTCCACGAGCTCGAGCAGCTCCTCGTCGTCGACCTGGTCAACCTTGTTCAGGTACACGACCATCGCCGGGATGCCGACCTGACGGCCGAGCAGGATGTGCTCGCGCGTCTGCGGCATCGGGCCGTCAGCTGCGTTCACGACCAGGATCGCGCCGTCCATCTGCGCGGCACCCGTGATCATGTTCTTCACGTAGTCGGCGTGGCCGGGGCAGTCGACGTGCGCGTAGTGACGCGACTCGGTCTCGTACTCCACGTGCGCGGTCGAGATCGTGATGCCGCGGGCTTTCTCTTCCGGCGCGCCGTCGATCTGGTCATACGCGCGGAAATCACCGAAATACTTCGTGATCGCAGCCGTCAGCGTCGTCTTGCCGTGGTCAACGTGGCCAATCGTGCCGATGTTGACGTGCGGTTTGTTACGTTCAAACTTTTCCTTTGCCATCTCGCGGGGCGCCTCTGGTTAGGGGGCCGCTAGCAGCGAGCCCGAGTCAATATCGCGCGCTACCTATTGCCCTGGCGGGGAAAAATCAAGCCCGGAATGCAGGGTTTCCCCTGTCTGTGTTCGCGGTTTCGCTTGGGCAGCGACCCGCTCCGCACTACCATCCCGTCATGGATTACGCTGCGACAGACGACACCCACCGCCTTCCCGCCCGCGCACCGCTTGCCGAGCACCCGCTGGGGATCCTCGCGAGCTTCCGGGCTGCGCGGCGCAACCTGTTGGAAATCATACCGGAACTGGCGACGCATGCACCGATCATCTCGGGCAATACAGGCGCGCGCTGGCATATGGTCATGGACCCTGACAGCCTGCGTCACATCCTCAAGACGCGCGTCGAGGATTATCCGAAATCGGTGGTGACCAAGCTCATTCTCGGCCCTGCCGTTGGGGAAGGTCTGTTCGTCGCCGAAGGAGCCGAATGGCGCTGGCAGCGTCGCGCCGCCTCGCCGGTCTTCGCCGCGCGCAACATGGAGGCGCTCGCCCCCGTCATGGGGGCCGCAGCGGAGGCCTCTGCCGCGCGCATCAGCACCGCCGCCGATACCGGTCGCGCCGTGGATCTGCATCAGGAAATGGTGGCCGCGACCTTCGAGGTGATCTCGGACGTGACCTTCTCGGGCGACGAAGGCTTCGACCGCGCCGCGATCCATCGGGCGATCGACGCCTATATCGCGCAGACGGCAAAGGTCTCGCTTCTGGATCTTTTCGCCCTGCCTGCCTGGGTGCCGCGCCCGCATCGGGTGATCTCCTCGGGCGTCGTGCGCGACCTCAAGCGCCATGCGGACCGCGCGATCGAGGCACGGCGCGCGAGCGAGGCGAAGGCGGTGCCCGACCTTCTGGACCTACTCGACGGCGCGCAGGACCCCGAAACCGGCCGCGAGATGAGCCCGGCCGAGCTACGCGACAACCTGCTGACCTTCATCGTCGCAGGCCACGAGACGACCGCCCTGACGCTCGCCTGGGCGCTCTACCTCTGCGCCTTCGATCCGCAGGTGCAGGAGGCCGCTCGCAGCGAGGCGCAGGCCACGCTCGGCGCGCATGCGGCGACCGTCGATGACCTGCCGAAAATGCCCCTCGTCGCGCAGATCGTGAACGAGAGCCTGCGGCTCTACCCGCCTGCGGGTTTCCTGTCGCGCACGGCGCGCAAACCCGACACGCTTCTGGGCCGCGAGGTGCGCGCAGGCGACACGGTGATGCTGCCGATCTACGCGCTCCACCGTCACCACGCGCTCTGGGACAACCCGCATGCTTTCCGCCCGGATCGTTTCGCCGATCCGACGCATGACCGCTTCGCCTTCCTGCCCTTCGGGGCTGGGCCACGCATTTGCATCGGCGCGGGCTTCGCGATGCAGGAAGCACAGATCATCCTCGCCACGCTCCTCGCCCGGTTCCGCTTCACCGCCGTGCCGGGCCGCGAGCCTGTGCCGGAGATGATCCTGACCACACGCCCAAAGGGCGGTATCTGGCTGACGGTAGAGCACGCGTAACGGGCGAGAGCGAACACTCATGCTTCGCCTTGGCGAAAATATCCCGGGGGTGAATTGCCCGACAGGGCAAGAGGGGGCAGCGCCCCCTGCCGGATCGCCCGGGCCTGTCCGGACGATCCCTCAGGTAAAGCCTCAGGTGAACCTGTTGTCCCGCGGGAAGCCACGCGGGGCCATGCGGCCCGCCGAGGCGCGCTTGCCGGTCCATTCGGCGAGATCGGTCTCGGTCCGCGTGCGGCCCGCCGGATCCTTCCAGCTCAGACCATCGGCCAAGGTGAAGGTCTTCGCGTCGCTCAGCCCCCCGTCCTTGTATTTCTGCAAACGGACGCCTTTGCCGCGCGCCATTTCGGGCAGCTCTTCCAGCGGGAATACCAGCAGCTTGCGGTTCTGACCGACGCAGGCAACCGTGTCGCCGTCGATCTTCGAACAGACGGTGGTTTTCGCCGCCCCCTTCATGTTCAGAACCTGCTTGCCCGATTTGGTCTGCGCCACGAGCTCTTCGCCCGGGCAGACGAACCCGTCGCCATCCGAGGAGGCTAGAAGGTATTTCTCGCCCGCCTTCGGCAGCAGCAGATGCGTCACCTCCGCCTCGTTGGGCAGGTCGACCATCAGCCGCAGCGGCTCGCCCATGCCGCGCCCGCCGGGCAGATTCGCCCCGAGCACCGTATAGGCGCGCCCGTTGGAGCCCATCGCGACGATCCGGTCCGTGGTCTCGGCATGCATGGCGAACATCGGCCCGTCGCCATCCTTGAACTTCACCTCGGCGTCGAGCGCGTTGTGGCCCTTCATCGCCCGGATCCAGCCCATCTTCGACAGGATCACGGTAATCGGTTCGCGTTCGATCATCGCCTCGATCGGCACTTCCTCGACCTCACCGGCCTCGGCGAAGCCGGTGCGTCGCGCGCCGCCCTCGGCGTTGCGGCCGAATTTCTTGTCGATCTCTTTCAGCTCACCGCCGATCGTCTTCCATTGCAGCTTTTCGGAGGCGAGAAGGTCTTCCAGTCCCGAGCGCTCTTCGATCAGTGCATCACGCTCGCGCTTGAGCTCCATCTCCTCGAGCTTGCGCAGACTGCGCAGGCGCATGTTTAGGATAGCTTCGGCCTGCACGTCCGACAGCTCGAACTCGGCCATCAGCATCGCTTTGGGTTCGTCCTCGTAGCGAATGATCTCGATCACCCGGTCGAGGTTCAGGAAGGCGATAATGTAGCCTTCGAGCACTTCCAGACGCGCGTCGATCTTGTCCATCCGATGCTGCGAACGGCGCAACAGCACCTCGCGCCGGTGATCGAGGAAGGCGCGCAGCACCTCCTTGAGCGAGCAGACCTTCGGCACCCGCCCGTCGATCAGCACGTTCATGTTGAGCGAGAAGCGGACCTCCAGATCGGAGTTCTTGAACAGCATCCCCATCAGCATCTCGGGCTCGACGGTGCGCGATTTCGGCTCCAGCACGATGCGGATATCGTCGGCACTCTCGTCGCGCACATCGGCCAGCGCGGGCACTTTGCGGGTCTGGATGACCTCGGCCAGACGCTCGATCAGCTTCGATTTCTGCACCTGATACGGGATCTCGGTGACGACGATCTGCCACTGGCCGCGACCCAGATCCTCTTTCTCCCAGCGCGCCCGCAGACGGAACGCACCGCGCCCGGTGCGATAGGCGTCGCGGATATTCTCGGGCGGCTCGACCAGCACGCCGCCGGTCGGGAAGTCGGGGCCGGGGATATGCTCGACCAGCTCGTCATCAGTGATGGCGGGGCGCTTGATCATCTCCAAGAGCGCCTCGACCAACTCACCGAGGTTATGCGGGGGGATGTTCGTCGCCATGCCGACCGCGATGCCGCTCGCGCCATTGGCCAGCAGGTTCGGAAAGGCGGCGGGCAGCACGACCGGCTCGGTCAGCGTGCCGTCGTAGTTCGGGCGGTAATCGACCGCGTTCTCGGCCAGACCTTCCAGAAGCGACTCGGACGGTGAGGCCAGACGTGCCTCGGTGTAACGCGAGGCTGCCGGGTTATCGCCGTCGATATTGCCGAAGTTGCCCTGCCCGTCGACGAGCTTGTAGCGCATCGCGAAATCCTGCGCGAGACGCGCCATCGCGTCGTAGATCGCGGCGTCGCCATGGGGGTGGTAGTTCCCCATCACGTCACCCGAGATCTTCGCGGATTTCCGAAAGCCGCCCGTGGGCGACAGCTTCAGTTCGCGCATCGCGAAGAGGATGCGCCGATGCACCGGCTTCAACCCGTCGCGCGCATCGGGCAGCGCCCGGTGCATGATCGTCGAGAGCGCATAGGTCAGATAGCGCTCGCCAATCGCGCGGCTCAGCGGTTCGGAACTGGTGGAGAGGGGATTTTCTTCGTCACTGCTCATGCCGATTTACTAAAGCCGAGCCCGATCCCGGTCCAGCGGGAAAAGCAGGAATAAGAATTTCCAAGGAACTTTTCCCCCGTCGGCGGAATTTCACCGACGTAGAGCAGGCGGAATCGTGTTAACATTTCAATGATTCCCCAGCTGCCAATTCGGAATCAGGGGGTTGAACATGGGTAAGTTGTTGCTGACCACTTTGGCGGGTATTTACGCCGTTATGGCCATCGCCGGTCGCGACGTCCCCGGGGACGTCGAACAGGCCTCTGCGGCTACGTCAAATGACACGGTACAGGTGTCACGCGCCGCGACCGACAGTCAAGAACTTTCGGCCAGCGAAGCGCCTCAAATTGTCGCGAAGGCGGCCGCCACATCGCCGACCGATACGCCGAAAGTCGAGAAGGCGTCGCTGATCACGCGCATCACGCCGAACACGCGGATGCCGGGCCCTGAGCTCAAACCCTCGCCCGAACATCGCAAGAACGCTGCGCCGGAAGTCGACGGCGGCACGCTCTGGAGCGTCTCGGCCAATGCCCTCAACGTGCGCTCGGGCCCCTCGACCAGCAATGCCGCGATCGACAGCGTCCGCAAAGGCGATCAAGTGCTCGTTGTGGCCGAGAGCGGCGGTTGGGCGCATGTGAAGATCGAAGGCGGCGGCACCGAAGGCTGGGTCTCGAAGAAATATCTGCGCCCGGCGAACTGAGCTTTCACAGGCGGTGCACCGCTAAATTCTTGTTTTTCCACCCGGGTCAAAATATTCCCGCCGGAGGCATATCTCCGGCGGGTTTTTCTTTGCCTCGCCGGATCAGAGGGAAGGCGCGCGCATGGCCAAGACGATTCTGATCACCGGATGCTCCTCGGGCATCGGCTACGACGCGGCCCACGGGCTGAAGGCCGCGGGCTGGAAAGTCTTCGCCACCTGCCGCCGCGAAGAGGATTGCGAACGTCTGCGCTCCGAGGGCTTGGTCTCGTTCCAACTCGACGTGGCCGATCCCGAAAGCATCGAGGCTGGCTTCAACGAGGCGCTCGCGCGCGGGCATGGCCGGCTTGATGCGCTCTACAACAACGCCGCCTTCGCCTGCCCCGGCGCTGCCGAGGACATTCCGCCCGGCGCGCTGCGCGAGATTTTCGAGACCAACCTGTTTGGCCTGCACGACCTGACGACCCGCGCGATCAAGGTGATGCGCGCACAGGGCGACAACGGCGAAGGACGCATCCTGCAATGCTCCTCGGTGCTGGGCTTCGTCGGTCTGAAATGGCGCGCAGCCTACGCCTCGACGAAATTCGCGCTGGAAGGGCTGACCGACGTGATGCGGCTCGAGATGGCAGATACGGACATCAAGATCGTGCTGATCCAGCCGGGCCCTATCACCTCGAAAATCCGGGTCAATTCGATCCCGCCTTTCGAGAAATGGGTGGATTGGGAGAACTCCGCCCGCCGCGCGCAATACGAGGGCAGCTTGCTAAAGCGTCTCTACCAAGGCCGCGGCAAGCCCGACACGTTCGAACTGCCGCCCTCCGAGGTGACGAAGGCGATCCTCAAGGCGCTCGAGGCCCCGAACCCGAAGCCGCGCTACAAGATCACCACGCCCACGAAGACGATCAGTGTCGTGCGCCGCTTCCTGCCGGACCGGATGCTCGACTGGGTGCTGGCCAAGGGCTGAAAATCCTTTCGCATTTTCGTGATCTCCAGCTATGTCTTGAGCCCAGAGGGAGAGAGACTACATGCGCAACGACCCGTTATTCTACATCGTCGCCGTGGCAAGTCTGGCGGTTCTGGTGATCTTGATGATCGGCATCGCGGGCTTCGGACGCGGGGGCGATTTCAACAAGAAACATGCCAACAAGCTGATGCGGTTGCGCATTGCCGCCCAGGCGGTCGCGATCGCGTTGATCCTGTTGTTCGTTTATCTCAGAAAGGGTGGCTGATGGTCGTTCTCAATCGCATCTACACGCGCACCGGCGACACCGGGGAAACCGCGCTCTCGAACGGGGTGCGCGTCGCCAAACATTCCGCGCGCGTGACCGCCTATGGCACGGTGGACGAGCTGAACGCGACCGTGGGTATCGCGCGCCTGCATGCCGACGAGGCGCTGCAAAAGCAGCTTTCCGTGATCCAGAACGACCTCTTCGATCTGGGCGCCGATCTGGCGCGCCCGGACATGGAACATGACGACGAGGCGGGCTACCCGGTCCTGCGCATGGTCGAGTCCCAAGTGACCCGGCTCGAGACCGAGATCGACGCGATGAACAAGAAGCTCGAGCCGCTGCGCAGCTTCATCCTGCCGGGCGGCACAGCGCTCGCGGCGCACCTTCACATGTCGCGCACCGTCGCGCGTCGTGCCGAGCGCGAAGCCGTGTCCCTCGCCGCGATCGAAGGCGTCAACGAATGGGCAGTGAAATATCTAAACCGCCTGTCCGACTGGTTCTTCGTCGCAGCCCGGATCGCGAATAACGATGGCAAGGATGATGTGTTATGGGTTCCCGGAGCGAACCGCTAACGAAGGCAGTGGCGGAGCTTCCAGAAACCACCGGCGAAGGGAAGAGGCAGCCGCTAGGCGCGCTCAAAGGAAGCTCTGCGGATCGATATCGACTGCGAGCCGCGCATTCGTCGGCAGCTTCAGCCCCTTGAGCCAAGCCTTGAGCGCGCCCTGCAGCGGCGCGCTTTTCTCTGCCTTCACCAGCATCCGCACCCGATGCCGCCCGCGCACCCGCGCGATCGGCGCAGGCGCGGGCCCGAAGACCTGCGCGCCGATCCGGCGCAGCGCGGCGTCGTTGCGCGCCAGGTGATTGCCGATCTCGAAAAGCGGCTGCAGGTCCGGCCCCGACAGGATGATCCCGGCCATCCGCCCGTAAGGCGGTACGCCCTGCGCCTGCCGCGCGGCCGCCTCCTGCGCCCAGAACGCCTCCTCGTCGCCGCCCAGAATCGCCCGGATCACCGGGTGCTCGGGCTGATAGGTCTGCAACAGCGCAGCGCCCTTCTCCTCGGCGCGGCCCGCCCGGCCCGCCACCTGCCGCATCAGTTGGAATGTCTTCTCCGCCGCGCGCAGGTCCGAGCCCTGCAGGCCCAGATCCGCGTCGATCACGCCCACCAAGGTCAGCCGTGGGAAGTTATGCCCCTTCGCCACGATCTGGGTGCCGATGATGATATCCGCCTCGCCCTGTGCGATCTCGGCGATCTTCTCCTTCAGCGCGCGGGCTGAACCGAACAGGTCAGAAGACAGCACCGCCAGGCGCGCGTCGGGGAAGCGCTCCGCAACCTCCTCGGCCAGCCGCTCGACCCCCGGCCCGACCGGCGCAAGCTTCCCTTCCACTTCGCAGCTCGGGCATTTCACCGGGATCGGCTTCGTCTCGCCGCATTGGTGGCAGACGAGGCGCTTCAGGAAACGGTGCTCGACCATCCGCGCGTCGCAGTGATCGCAGCCGATCTGATGCCCGCAGGCGCGGCAGATCGTGACCGGCGCATAGCCGCGACGGTTGAGAAACAGCATCGCCTGCTGCCCCTCGGCCACCCGCGCCAGCACCTCCTTCACCAGCGTCGGCCCGATCCAATGCGCGCTCTCGATCGCCTCGTCACGCATGTCGATCGTGCCCATCTCGGGCAGTTCCGCCGTGCCGAACCGTGCGCCCAGATCGAGCCGCTGATACTTCCCCGCCTCCGCGTTGGCCCATGTCTCGAGACTCGGCGTCGCCGAGGCCAGCACCACCTGCGCCGAACAACCCGAGGCGCGCAGCACCGCCATATCGCGCGCATTATAGAGAACGCCTTCCTCCTGCTTGTAGGAGCTGTCATGCTCCTCATCGACGACGATCAGCCCCAGATCGCGGAACGGCAGGAACAGCGCAGAGCGCGCGCCGACGACAAGCTGCACCTCGCCCGCACCGCAGGCCTTCCACAGCCTGCGCCGCTCGCTCTGCGTGACGCCGGAATGCCACTCGCCGGGGCGCGCGCCGAACCGCGCCTCGACCCGCGAAAGGAACTCGGAACTCAGAGCGATCTCGGGCAACAGCACCAAGGCCTGCCGCCCCTTGCGCAGACATTCCGCGACGGCCTCGAGATAAACCTCCGTCTTGCCCGATCCGGTCACGCCCTTAAGCAGCGTCGTCGAATACGCGCCGGAGCCTGCCCGCAACGCCTCCGCCGCGGCGGCCTGCGCCTCCGACAGCGCCTTGCCGGGCCGCGCCGGATCGAGCCGCGGGAAGGGCTGATCGCGCGGGACCTCCGCCTCGATCAGCGCACCGGTCTTCACCAGCCCTTTCACCACCTGCGTCGTCACCCCCGCCAGATGCGCCAACTCGCTCAGGTAAAACCCCGCGCCGCCATGCTCTTCCAGCACCTCGAGCACCCGCGCCCGCGCATCGGTCATCCGCGACGGCTCACGATCGCCCAAGCGGTAGATCTTGCGCATCCCCGGCGGATCGCCCAAGCCCGGCGCCCGCGTCGCGAGGCGCAAAACCTGCGGCAGGGGCGTCATCGTGTACTCCGCCATCCGCTCCAGAAAAACGCGCAGTTCGTCGCGCATCGGCGGCACGTCGAAGACCCGGTTCACCGCGCGCAGCTTGGCCGCGTCGAAGCCGCCCTCTCCTGGCCCCCAGACCACACCCAGCACCTTGCGCGGCCCCAGCGGCACCTCGACGAAAGCGCCGTTGTAGCAGCCGCCCTCCGGCGCGCGGTAATCGAGCGGCCGCCCGATCGGCTCCGCTGTCAGCACCGCGACCCGCGCGCCCTCTTCGAACCAACCGGGTTCAGACATCGCCATGCCTTCCAACTGCACTAAATATTCCCGGGAGCGGCGAAGCCGCGGGGCTGAGCCCCTCTGGCGTTGCGACCTCTTTCACCCTCGCCGCTTTTGCGCTAACACGCTCGCGACTGCCGCCAAGGAGAGCTGCCATGAAATTCTTCGTCGATACCGCTGACACCGCCGCGATCAAGGAACTCAACGATCTGGGTATGGTCGATGGCGTGACCACCAACCCGTCGCTGATCCTGAAATCGGGCCGCAACATTCTCGAAGTCACCAAGGAAATCTGCGACATGGTCCACGGGCCGGTCTCGGCCGAAGTCGTGGCCACCGAAGCCAAGGACATGATCGAAGAAGGTATGAAGCTCGCCAAGATCGCCCCCAATATCGCGATCAAGGTGCCGCTGACCTGGGACGGCCTGACCGCTTGCAAGGCTTTCGCATCCGAAGGCCACATGGTCAATGTCACGCTGTGCTTCTCGACCGCGCAGGCGATCCTCGCCGCGAAGGCGGGCGCGACCTTCATCTCGCCCTTCATCGGCCGCCTCGACGACATCAACCTCGACGGGATGGATCTGATCGAAGACATCCGCACGGTCTATGACAACTACGATTTCTCGACCCAGATCCTCGCCGCCTCGATCCGCTCGGTGAACCACATCAGCGACGCCGCGCGCATCGGCGCCGACGTGATCACCGCCCCGCCGGCGGTTATCAAGTCGATGGCGAACCATCCGCTGACCGACAAGGGTCTGGCCCAGTTCCTCAAGGATTGGGAAGCGACCGGCCAGAAGATCTGATCTTCCGGCGTGAGTCCGAAACGGCACAGGCCCGCCTATCCGGCGGGCCTTTTTCGTCGCGGGGGCCGATTTTTGGACTGCGTCGCGATGCGCATCGTGTATGCTCGGAAAAAATGACGCATCGATGAGCGACGAGACAGGCATGACCGAACCGGCCCTCGTGGAGCAACTCCGCGACAAGATCATTTCCGACCCTGACGTGATTCTCGAGGACCGCGACCTGATGCGGGCGCTGATCGCCGCGAACGAAGCGGCGATGGGCGGCAATATCGTCGATCTGCGCGGCGCGGCCATGTCCCGGCTGGAGGCGCGGCTCGACCGGCTGGAAGACACCCACCGGTCTGTCATCGCCGCCGCCTATGAGAACCTCGCAGGTACCAACCAGATTCACCGCGCGGTTCTGCGGATGCTCGACCCGCATGACTTTCAGTCCTTCCTGTCGAATTTGGCTTCCGAAGTGGCCGAGATCCTGCGCGTCGATGCGGTGCGTCTGGTGCTCGAGAGCCACCAGAACGAGGACGACCCGGCACTTCGCCAGCTGGGTGAGGTGCTTTGCGTGGCCGAACCCGGCTTCATCACCGAATACATGCGCGGCGGGCGCGGCGGGCAGCCGCGACAGGTCGTGCTGCGCCAGACCGTTCCCGGCTCCGAGGCGATCTTCGGCGAGGCCGCGAACTGGGTGCGCTCCGAGGCGCTGATGCAGCTCGATCTGGGCGAGGGCCGGCTGCCGGGCATGCTGGTCATGGCCGCCGAGGATCCGCATCAGTTCAAACCCTCGCAGGGCACCGATCTTCTGGCCTTCTTCGCAGGCGTATTCGAACGCACGATGCGCCGCTGGCTGGATTGATGGCGGAGCCGTCCGCAGGGCTGCAAGACGCGCTCGCCGAGTGGCTGAGCCATCTGCGCGGTTTACGCGACGCGTCCGAGCATACGATCACCGCCTATCGGCGCGACGTGGCGGTCTTCCTGGGATTTCTGCAAAATCATCATGGCGAGAGCCTCGGCACCGCCCGGATCGCGCAGCTCGGCCCTTCCGACATGCGGGCATGGATGGCGCATGAGCGGTCGCGCGAGGTCTCGTCGCGCTCGCTCGCCCGCGCTCTGTCCTCGGTCAAAAGCTTCATCCGCTGGCTCGCCGATCGCGACGGGTTCGACGCGAGCCATATCCTCTCGACCCGCAGCCCGAAATATCAACGCAAGCTGCCGCGACCGCTGAACGAAGACGCCGCCGCCGAGATGATCGAACAGGTCGACACGCAAGCGATGGAGCCGTGGATCGCCGCGCGCGATGCCGCCGTGCTGACGCTGCTTTATGGCTGCGGGCTGCGGATATCCGAGGCGCTCGCGCTGCGCGCCGACGCCCATCCGCTGCCAGAGGTGCTGCGCATCCGCGGCAAGGGCGACAAAGAACGGCTGGTCCCGGTCGTCCCCGCCGCCCGCGAGGCGGTGGCCGAATACATACGCCTGTGCCCCTACCCGGCCGAGCCGGACGCCCCCTTGTTCTACGGCGCACGCGGAAAGCCGCTCAATCCGCGGATGATTTCCAAGGCGATGGAGCGGGCGCGCATGTCGCTTGGCCTGCCTTCGACCGCGACGCCACATGCGATGCGCCACAGCTTTGCCACGCATTTGCTGGCCGCTGGCGGCGATCTGCGCGCCATTCAGGAACTGCTGGGCCATGCGAGCCTCGGCACCACCCAGATCTACACTGCCGTCGACGCGGCGCGACTTATGGAAATCTACGACAAGAGCCATCCGCGCGCCTGAAGTTCGCTTGCCCCTGCGTCGCAAATCCGGCATCACGGACAAATGGATATCCGCATCAAAGCCCTTTTCGTCCACCTTCTGACCGCCACCGGCGCGGTGTTGTCGATGCTCGCGCTTCTCGCGGCTGCGGAAGGCCAATGGTCGATGATGTTCCTTTGGCTCGTCACCGCGTTCTTCGTTGACGGGATCGATGGTCCGCTCGCGCGGCGCTACGATGTGAAGGCGAATTTTCCGCTCTATGACGGCGTCCTGATGGACCTGATCATCGACTACCTGACCTATGTCTTCATCCCTGCCTTCGCGCTGTTCCAGTCGAGCCTGCTACCGGGATGGACGGGCTGGCTCGCGATCATCGCGATCACATATGGCAGCGTGGTCTATTTCTCCGACACCCGGATGAAGACGAAGGACAACTCGTTTCAGGGTTTTCCGGGCGCGTGGAACATGCTGGTGCTGGTGCTGTTCGCGCTGAAGCCCGGCTATTGGACGATCCTCGTGGTGGTCGTGGCGCTTGCCATCGCGATGTTCCTGCCGCTGAAGTTCATCCACCCCGTGCGCACGAAGCGCTGGCGCGTGGTCTCTCTGCCTGTGGCGCTTCTGTGGACCTTCTTCGCGGGCTGGGCCGCATGGGTCGATTTCGACCCGGCGAGCTGGGCGCATTGGGGGCTGGTCGTGACCTCGTTCTACCTGCTGCTCGTCGGCATCGTGCAACAAATCGTCCCTGAACGGCGTTGACCTGCGACGGCCGCTCCGGCGGTCCGCGGCAACAGTTTTCAGGAGGCCTCATGCGTCACGCTTTCGCGCTCATTGCCGTCGTGTTCTCGGCGCAGTCGGCCATCGCCGCGCCGCGCTATCTCGACGACCGCTCCACCCCCGCTGCGCTGGTCCGCTCGCTCTACAATGCGATCTCGCTGCATCAATACGCCCGCGCCTGGAGCTATTACGCCGATCCGGAAGAGGATGGCGATTATGCGGATTTCGCGAGAGGCTACGCCGACACGGCGGAGGCCTCGGTCACGGTCGGCCCCATGACGTCGGAAGGCGCTGCCGGCTCTATCTACACGACTCTCGCGGTGACGGTGACCGCCCGGACACGTGACGGAAAGACCGAGAGCTTCGGGGGCTGTTACGTGGTGCGCCAGATTCAACCCGCGATCCAGGAACCGCCCTTCACGCCGCTGCAGATCACGGACGGGCACCTCATGGCGCGATCTTCGGACGAGGCCATGCCCGCAAGCTGCGACGCCGACGGTCGACCGCGGTTCTAAGCACTCAGACCCGCGTCAGCACCACGCCCGAGACGATCAGCAGCGCGGCAAGCGCCTTCGTAACCCGCATCTTCTCGCCGAAAACGAGCCAACCGATGAGCACCGCGAACAGGATCGAGGTCTCGCGCAGCGTCGCGACCAGCGCGATCGGCGCGCGGGTCATCGCCCAGATCGAGATCGCGTAAGCCCCGTAAGACGCCGCAGCCCCGAGCGTCGCGATTCCCCATTCGCGCGGCACGGCGCGCAGCATCGCGGTGCCGCGCTGCGCCAGCATACCTGAGACGAAGAACACGCCGCCCAGCACCATTATCCACCCGACGTAGCCCACCGGCTCGCCCGATATGCGCGCGCCCATCCCGTCGACCAGCGTGTAGGTCGCGGTCGCGAGTGCCGAGCCCATCGCGTAGGGCAGCAGACGGCGACTCTCGCCATCGGTGAACACGCCGCGCGCCATCAAGGCGATGCCGAGGCCCAGCACCGCGATCCCGGCATATTCGAGCCCGCTCATCGCGTCGATCGCCAAGGCGGCGGAGACGACCGCCACCATCATCGGCGCGGTTCCACGCGCGATCGGATAGACCCGGCTCAGGTCGCCCTGCTCATAGGCATGGGCGAGGAAGAACTTGTAGCCAAAATGGATGACGCCCGCGGCGAGGATCCAGCCCAGCGCGGCACTGTCCGGCAGCGGTCGCGACAGGGCGACCGCCAGGCCGATCACCGCCTCGGCAATCGACAGCATCACCATCGCACGGATTTTCGAGCCACCAAGCCGGATCAGCGCGTTCCACAGGGCGTGCAGAAAGGCCGCGCCCAGCACCGCCGCCATGATCGTCAAACTCATTTCCGCGCCCTTCCCTGCCCGACCGACAATCGGTAGCTCCGGGCCACGACAAGGGCAAGCGGCCTCGCACCGTGCTGAGATGTCTGGCCTCGCCGCAACGGCTTCTCTCCGCGCGGGGCGCACGAAGAAACTGGGGAAGGGGCTACGGCGCTCTCGAGTCAACCGACATGCGAGGAATGCGACCGAATGATACAGTGAATCGGATACTTCGTCCCAAGGCGGCAACCCCGCCGCGGGTCTGGAAAGCGGTGCCGTCCGCCGAACTCCCAGGTTGCAAGAAGGGGCGCGCGAAGGGATTGCGGAACGCAGCGCACTCGGGCTATGGGCGATCCATGCCCAGATTCGCCTTGAAAATCGAATATGACGGGGGCCCCTTTGCCGGGTGGCAACGTCAGGCCGATCAGCCTTCGGTACAAGGCGCGATCGAGGACGCTTTGGCGAAGCTCGAACCCGGCCCCCACACGATCGCCGCGGCGGGACGCACCGATGCGGGCGTACATGCGACCGGGCAGGTGGCCCATGCCGATCTGAAGAAGGACTGGGACCCGTTCCGACTTTCGGAAGCGCTGAATTATCATCTCCGTCCCGCGCCGGTGGCGATACTCGCCTGTGCCCGGGTCGACGACGAGTTCCACGCCCGGTTCTCGGCGCAGGAGCGGCGCTACCTGTTCCGGCTCGTGCAACGTCGTGCGCCGACGACCCATGACCGCGGTCTGGTCTGGCGCGTGCAGAACCCGCTGGACGTGGAGGCGATGCGCGAAGGCGCGTCGTATCTGATCGGGCACCATGATTTCACGACGTTTCGTTCGACCATGTGCCAATCGAAATCGCCGGTCAAAACGCTCGACGAGATCCGGATCGAAGAACATGATATTCTGCATGGGCGCGAGGTACGGTTTCATTTGCGCGCTCGCAGCTTCCTGCACAATCAGGTCCGTTCGATCGTCGGCACGCTGGAGCGGGTCGGTGCTGGATCTTGGCCGGCCGAGCGCGTCGCCGAAGCGCTCGTCGCCCGCGACCGCGCCGCATGCGGTCCGGTCTGTCCGCCGCAGGGCCTCTATCTAAGCGCCGTCGGCTATCCCCGCGATCCCTTCGGCTGACACGGTCTGGCCCCCGGCCGGGGCGCGCGGCATCGGCAGCTGAGTTGGAAGCGAGGTCTTGCGCTTTTCCATCGGGGCGAAGCTCCGACTTTCCTTCATCGCGCGCGTGACCTGGCTTGCCATTGCTCCGCTTCGCCTGCGCGGCGTGATCTCGAAATTCCGCGCTTTTTGAATATCAGCGTCAGGCCCTCCGGGCACCTGAACGACAGGCGAAGCAGGGTCGTCGCCCTCCAACCGTTGCAGACGCGAGATGATCTCATCCAGCCGCGCCGCGCAACGCTGCCCCAAGGCAGCGTCGAGATAGCGCAGAAACATGGCGGTCTCGCGTCTCGAGAGATGGGGGACGGGGACATCTCGAATCTTCGGATGTGCGGTCGCTTGGCTACGCGCGCCGGTCACCGGAGCTTCATGCAATTTCTCGCCCGGACGCAGGCCGATAGGCAAAAGCTCGATATCGCCTTCTGGACAGTCCGGTCCGCGAAGGCGCAACCCGCGCGCTTCGACCATCTGCCGGGCGAGATCGCCGATCCGGATCGGCGCGCCCATGTCGAGTGCATAGACCCGTCCTGCGCCCTCCCAACGCCCTGCGATCAGCACAAGCCGCGCGGCCTCGGCGATCGTCATGAAGTAGCGCGTGGCCTCGGGATCGGTGAGCGTGATCGGCCCGCCCTGCGCGATCTGTTGCTCGAATATCGGCACGACCGACCCGGATGAGCCGAGCACATTCCCGAAGCGCACGATGGAGAAGACGGTCGCGCCCGCACGGCGCGCAAGATCCTGCACGACCAATTCGGCCATTCGTTTAGACGCCCCCATGACCGAGCGGGGCGCGATCGCCTTGTCGCTCGAAATCAGCACGAAACGCGCAACTTTCGCGGCGCGGGCGGCGCGCGCGAGACAGACCGTGGCGGCGACGTTATTCGCGCATCCCGAGAAGGGATTCTGCTCGACCAGAACGACATGTTTGTAGGCGGCGGCGTGGAATACGACGTCGATCGTTTCGCGCGCGAATATCTCATGCACCAGCGCCGCATCCGCTGCAGAGCCGAGCCGCGTGACAAGTTCGGTGCCCGCGCGCTCCGCCAGCGGGCTCAGGTCGGAGAGGATTGTGAAGAGCGCCTTTTCCGATAGCTCGAGAAGGACCAGTTTCGCCGGACGACAGGCGAGTATCTGGTGGCAAAGCTCCGCCCCGATGGAACCGCCCGCCCCCGAGATGAGCATGGTTTTGCCGCAGTAGAACTCCGCGTCGGGCGGATCGTCTTCCGTGATCTCGGAACGACCAAGCCACCGTTCGGAGCGCACCGGCTGCAGCCGCGCGGCGAGATCGGCGCCACCGACCAGAAGCGCGAAATCCGGCAATGCCTCGCAGCGCAGTCCGAGGGCCGAGATGTCTCGCGCCAGCGCGGCCTTGCGCGGCGTGGACAGGAGCGGGTCGGCGAGAACGACGCGATCGACGTTGAACTTGCGGATCAATGCCTCGCGCGTCACGTGGCCGAGAACCGGAACCCCGTCCAAGGTCGCACCGCGCAGAACCGGGCTGTCATCGAGAAACGCGCAGGTCAGGAAACCGGATCGATCGCGCAACGCCCGCGCCAGCGCGAGCCCCTCCGGGGTCGCGCCGTAGATTGCGATGCGCGAGACGACGTACGAGCGGCGATACAGCACTGCGGTCAGCCCCAGAAGAGCCCAGCGTTGAGCCACGAGGCCAGACAGGAACACGCCCCCGAAGAAGAATGCGGTCGCGCCACCTCGCCATCCAGGACTGATCCAGAGGGCAAATACCAGAAGGCAGGAGACACCCAATGCCTTCCCCGCCCCGTCCCTTGCGAAGTCCTTCAGGGGCAAGCGGGCAAGACCGGTGCCGAGGCTCACTGATGCGGCGACAATACCCCCCACCGTCAGAAAGATCGGCGAAGGGAGCCCAAGGCTCCATCCCGGCGACGTGGTTGCGAAATGTATTGCTGCGGCAAGGCATCCTATCGCCAGAAGCGCATCGAGCGCCGCGATGACAGCCGCCTTTCGCGGGCGCGACAATGCGATCAGCCGCGTCGCGATCTTGTCGGTGAGCACCGAACTCATGCGCGCGCTCCGCGCAGGGTTTGCCAGATCAGCGCGAGATCGAGCCAGCACGAGGCCCGACGTTGGTACAGCAGATCAAGCCGCGCTTTCTGTGGAACGCAGACGCGGTCATAGATCCGCCGCGCCTCCTCCGCGGAACGACAAGATGCCATCAGCCGCGCCTCTTTCGCGGCGAACTGCACGCTCGCAAGCCCGGTGATCCCCGGCGGACTTGTAAGCACCTGTGCGTAAAGCTCGGGAAATCGCTCCACCACCTCGCGCAGCGGCGGGCGCGGTCCGACGAAGCTCATGTCGCCGCGCAGCACGTTCCATATTTGCGGCAATTCATCCGCGTGGCAGCGGCGCAACAGCCGGCCAAGCGGCGTAATCCGTCCGGCTTTATGTCCGCCGGAGACGCCGTAATCGCCGGGATCCGCCGCCATCGTGCGAAACTTCCACATGCGGAAGCTACGCGTGGGACTGTGCATCCGCTCACCCCCGTGGAACCACGGTCGCCCCTGCACCATCGCGATGACCAGCCAGACCAGCGCGATCAGCGGCACCACCATGGGTAGCGCGAGCATCGCCAGTGTCAGATCGAAGAGACGTTTACGCCTGCGCCGGACCTGGATCATGCCAATTCTCCTGCTGTGGATCATCACCGAAGAAACGAAACCTTCGCGAGCCTATGCCTCTTCCAGTTGCGATGCGGTTAACGCCAAACCGTCATGAGATGTGACCGGACCTCACGGCACCTGACACCGATACAATCGGCTGTATGGACTTCGCCGGACGCCAGTGGTTGGATCGCGCCCGATACGAAGGAGGCACCGATGGCATTCGGCAAAAACATCCGCACATGGTTCGAAGGCGCATGGCACGAGGGCGATATCGCCGTGATGCACGCCGCCGATCACGGGCTTTGGCAGGGCAGCTCGGTCTTTGACGGGGCGCGACTTTTCGACGGGGTCGTGCCCGATCTAGACCTGCATTGCGCACGCACCAACCGCTCCGCCGAGGCGCTGATGATCACACCGACCATCGCACCCGAGGAGATGGTCGAAATCGCGCGCGAGGGGCTGCGGAAATATGACAAGGGTGCTGCTGTCTACGTGCGCCCTATGTACTGGGCGATCGCGGGCTCGGATCTGGGCGTCGCGCCGAAGCCCGGCGAAACCGGATTCGCGCTGTGCCTCGAAGAGGTGGCAATGCCCGACCCCGGCAAGTCGACGACGCTGACCACGACGCAGTTCCGCCGTCCCGTTCTTGCCGACAACGTCACCGACGCGAAGGCGGGCTGCCTCTATCCGAACAACGCCCGAATGCTGGTCGAGGCGCAGCGCAAGGGCTTCGGCAATGCGCTGGTGCAGGACGCCATGGGTAACGTCGCCGAAAGCGCGACCGCGAATGTCTGGATGGTAAAGGATGGCGAGTATTTCACGCCGATGCCGAACGGCACCTTCCTCGCAGGCCTCACGCGCAAGCGGATCATGGGCCTTCTGCGCGAGGGCGGCGAGACGGTGCATGAAGCGGTGCTGACCCTCGACGATTTCCGCAATGCCGACGAGGTCTTCCTGACCGGCAACTTCGCCAAGGTCACCCCGGTCGCGGGCTTCGACGATGTCAGCTACACGCCCGGCAAGGGCACACAGCGGGCGCGCGAAGCCTATATGGACTGGGCGCAAGGCTCGCCGCTTTGAGCCTCGACACCCCTGCGGTTGCCAAAGGCCCCTCGCCGGGCGATGATCCGCAGACACCCCGTCCCGGAGGAGCCATGCGCAAGTTTCTGGTTGTGCTCGACGATACCCGCGAATGCCTCAACGCGATGCGGTTCGCGGCGATGCGCGCGAACCATACCGGCGGCGGCGTGATCATCCTTTCGGTGATTCCACCCGACGAGTATCAGCATTGGATCGGCGTAGCCGAGATCATGCGCGACGAAGCCCGCGAGCGGATCGAGGCGCATTTCGAGGTTTTCGCGAAATGGATGCGCGACCGGCAGGGCGTAGAGCCGGAACTGGTGATCCGCGAAGGCGAGCCGGTGCCCGAGATCATCGCCGTGATGGACGAGCATCCCGAGATCGGCGTTCTGGTACTCGGCGCGGGCTCAGGCAAGGGCGGCGCGGGTCCGCTAGTGACGCAGATGGTCAAGCAGGCGGGGACGCTGCCCTGCCCGTTGACGATCGTGCCGGGCGAGATGTCGAAGGAAAAGCTCGAACAGATCACCTGACCGATGCCGATGCCCTGGACCTATCGCCATGCGCAGAAGGAGTTCGCCTCTTTCCTCGCAGATGCGCGCGATCGGATGGGCCTCGATTCCGACAACATGACCTACACGGCGATCGAGGGGGTTTTCGTGACCTTCCGCGCGCGGCTGCGCCCTGTCGAGGCCATCGCCTTCGCCGATTGCCTGCCTGCGGTGGTACGTGCGGTTTTCCTGTATCACTGGGATGTGATGGCAGCGCCGCGCCCGTTCGGCAGCCGGACCGAGATGACGCGCGAAGCGCAGGCGTTGCGCCCACATCACAACCTGACCCCCGATAACGCCATCGAGGCCACCGCCTTTGCGCTCTGGCGCCATGTCAATCATCGTGACTTCGGGGCCGCTCTCGCGCGGATCGGGCCGGAAGCGGAAGCATTCTGGCGCCCGGAGGTGGCCGATCCCGCCGAGATCGCGCCGCGCATCATCTAGCGCATAGCCGCGATTACTTGATTAATTCAGTCGGAAGGCGCATATCAGCGGCAAGCCAAGGAGGCACGCGATGTTTATTCAGACCGAGACGACCCCGAACCCCGCGACGCTGAAATTCCTGCCCGGCCAGACCGTGCTGGAGAGCGGCACCGCTGATTTCCCCTCCGCCGAGACGGCGGCCAAATCGCCGCTGGCCAAGCGCGTTTTCGCAGTACCCGGCGTGACCGGAGTGTTCTTCGGTTCGGATTTCGTGACCGTGACGAAGGATGACACGACCAGCTGGGATCATGCGAAACCGGCGATCCTCGGCGCGATCATGGAGCATTTCCAGTCCGGCGCCCCGGTGATTGAAGGCGAAGCTGCGCCCTCGGGCCATGCCGAGCATGACGGCGAGGACGGTGCGATCGTCTCGCAGATCAAGGAGTTGCTCGACACCCGCGTGCGCCCGGCCGTGGCGCAGGACGGTGGCGACATCACCTTCCACGGCTTCGAGCGTGGCGTGGTCTACCTGCACATGCAGGGCGCCTGCGCAGGCTGCCCGTCGTCGACGCTGACGCTCAAGATGGGGATCGAGAACCTGCTCAGACATTACATCCCCGAGGTTTCAGAGGTGCGTCCGGTCAATGCCTGATCTGACGTTAGGCTTCGACACATCGGCCGCGCATTGCGCGGCCGCTTTGCTGTCGGGTGAAGACTGCCTCGCTTCCCGCCACGAAGAGATGGGACGTGGTCAGGCGGAACGGCTTGTGCCGCTTCTGGAAGAACTCCTCGCCGAGGCGGACGTTTGCTGGCGCGACGTGACGCGAATCGGCGTCGGGATCGGACCGGGAAATTTCACCGGCGTCCGTATCGCCGTATCCGCCGCACGCGGGCTTTCACTGAGCCTGAGGGCCCCGGCTCTGGGCGTCTCGATCACCGAGGCCACACAATTCGGTAGTAAGGGCCCGGTGCTTGCGGCGGTCGCAGCCCCGCGCGAGCGTGTCTATCTCGAAGGATTTCGCATGGCCCGGCCCGTTTCGCTCGATCTGCACGATCTCGATGCGCTGCCCGAAGGGCTGACCGAACCCGCGCTGACGTGCATCGGCTCCGCAGCCGAAGCGGTCGCCCAACGGATCGGCGCCGCTGTCGCGCCTGCGGCTTTTTCGCCGGCCGAAGCGATCGCACGCATCGCGGCGAAGCGCGAAGTGGTTGCCGGCGAACGGCCCGCGCCGCTCTACCTGCGTGCCGCAGATGCCGCCCCGCCCTCCGATCCGCCGCCAAGGATCCTCGACTGATGCGCGCCGAAGCTCTTGCCGAACTGCACGCCGCCTGTTTCACCACGCCACGCCCTTGGAACGAAGCTGAGTTCCGGGATCTGATGCGCGGTCCCGGCACCTTTCTGCTAAACGAGAACCGAGGCTTCCTGCTGGGACGCGTCATCGCGGGCGAAGCCGAGCTTCTGACCCTCGCCGTCGACCCGAAAGCGCGACGCAACGGCACGGGACGCGCGTTGGTCGAGCGTTTCGCGCAAGAAGCCGCAGAGCTGGGGGCCGAGAGCGCCTTCCTAGAAGTCTCCGCCGAGAATGATGCTGCACGCGCGCTTTACGCAGCGACCGGCTGGAAGGAATCAGGCCGTCGCAAGGGCTATTACCGCGGTCCGGAGGGCGAACGCATCGACGCGCTGGTTCTTACGCTGCCACTCTCTAGAGCGGGAAGCTGACCGTTCAATCAAATTTGTCTCGCGACCTCGCGTCATCCGCAACTTGACGCTTGACCCCCTCGGCAAGCTCTGCCCAAATCGCTGTGTCCGCGCGCCGAACAGAGCGCGCCAACAGGCTTTTCCAACAGGGCCATAACGACTCGGGAGTAATCCATGACCTATTTCACCAAGTTCCTCGGCGCCGCGACCGCGCTCGCGCTGAGCGCCGGGGCCGCGCTGGCCGATCCCGCGATCATTTATGATCTGGGCGGCAAGTTCGACAAGAGCTTCAACGAAGCCGCCTTCAACGGCGCGAAGCGTTGGGCGGAAGAGACCGGCGGCTCCTACAAGGAACTGGAAATGCAGTCGGAAGCTCAGCGTGAGCAGGCCCTGCGCAAACTCGCCGAGTCGGGTGCCAATCCGATCGTGATGACCGGCTTCGCCTTCGGCGACACGCTCAACACCGTCGCCCCCGACTATCCCGACACGAAATTCGCGATCGTCGACATGGTCGTCGACCAGCCCAATGTCGAGTCGATCGTCTTCAAGGAAGAGCAAGGCTCGTATCTCGTCGGCCTGATGGCTGGCATGGCCTCGAAAACCGGTACCGTCGGTTTCGTCGGCGGCATGGACATCCCGCTGATCCGCAAGTTCGCCTGCGGCTACGTGCAGGGCGTGAAAGCGGCCAATCCGGACGCGAAAGTCATCCAGAACATGACCGGCACCACCCCGGCGGCTTGGAACGACCCCGTGAAGGGCGGCGAGATCGCCAAGGCCCAGATCAGCCAAGGCGCCGACGTGATCTACGCCGCTGCCGGCGGCACCGGCATCGGTGTTCTGCAAGCGGCTGCCGACGCCGACGTCCTGTCGATCGGCGTGGACAGCAACCAGAACTATCTGCACCCGGGCAAGGTTCTGACCTCGATGCTCAAGCGCGTCGACAACGCCGTCTATGACGCGTTCTCGGCCGGTCCCGATCTGAAGCCGGGCATTAAGGTGATGGGTCTCGCCGATAACGGCGTTGGCGTCGCAATGGACGACAACAACAAGTCGCTCGTCACCCCCGAGATGGAAAAAGCGGTGGAGCAGGCGAAAGCCGACATCGCTTCGGGCAAGATCGAAGTGCATGACTACATGTCGGATGACAGCTGCCCGGTCGAGTGATGAACGGAACAGAGTCGAACAACGCGGGGCGGCAGGCAACTGCCGCCCTTGCCACTGAAAACGCCAGCGATGCGGCCGAGGCGGCCCACGCTGCCGCAACGCCCACGGGCGCGCCCGCGATCGAGCTTAAAGGCATCTCGAAAGCCTTCGGCACGGTGCAGGCCAACAAGGACATTTCGATCCGGGTCATGCCCGGCACGATCCACGGCATCATCGGCGAGAACGGCGCGGGGAAATCCACGCTGATGTCGATCCTCTACGGCTTCTACAAGGCGGATGCGGGCGAGATCTGGATCAAGGGCAAGCACACTCATATCCCCGACAGCCAGGCTGCGATCAGCGCCGGCATCGGCATGGTCTTCCAGCATTTCAAGCTGGTGCAGAATTTCACCGTGCTCGAGAACATCATCCTTGGCGCCGAGGATGGCGCGCTTCTGCGCCCCTCGCTGTCGAAGGCGCGCAAGGAACTCAAGCGCCTCGCCGAGGAATACGAGCTCAACGTCGATCCCGACGAGAAGATCGAAGAGCTTTCCGTCGGCCACCAGCAGCGCGTGGAAATCCTCAAGGCGCTGTATCGTCAGGCGGATATCCTGATCCTCGACGAGCCGACCGGGGTGCTGACGCCCGCCGAGGCCGACCACCTGTTCCGCATTCTCGATTTCCTGCGCAAGGAAGGAAAGACGATCATTCTGATCACGCACAAGCTGCGCGAGATCATGGAGATCACCGACACTGTTTCTGTGATGCGCCGCGGCGAGATGACGGCGACCGTGAAGACCGCCGAGACCTCGCCCGAGCAACTCGCCGAGCTGATGGTGGGCCGCAAGGTTCTGCTGAACGTCGACAAGACGGCAGCCCAGCCCGGCAAGACCGTACTGGAGATCGAGAACCTCCGCGTGAAGGACGAAGACGGGATCGAACGCCTCAAGGGCATCAATCTCGAAATCCGCGCGGGCGAGATCCTCGGCATTGCGGGCGTGGCGGGCAATGGCCAGTCCGAACTGCTGGAAATCCTCGGCGGTTTCGCCAAGGGCACCGGCAACATCCGCATCAACGGCGAAGAGATCGACCTCACCGGCAAGCATAGCGACGGCCAGTCGCGGCGGCGTCGGGGCATCTCGCACGTTCCCGAAGATCGCCACAGTCTCGGGCTGATCCTCGATTTTGCCGCGTGGGAGAACATGATCTTCGGCTATCACTCGGATCCGGCCTATCAGAAGAACCGCTTCGTGATGGACAATACGGGGATCGTCGCCCACACCGCCGAGGCGATGGAGCGTTTCGACGTGCGCCCGCCGATCCCGACCCTTCCGGCAAAAAGCTTCTCGGGCGGCAACCAGCAGAAAATCGTGCTGGCGCGAGAGATCGAAAGAGATCCGGCCCTGCTGCTGGTGGGGCAACCGACCCGCGGCGTCGATATCGGCGCGATCGAATTCATCCACAAACGCATCATCGAACTGCGCGACCAAGGCGCTGCGATCCTGCTGGTCTCGGTCGAGCTTGACGAGATCCGGGCGCTCTCGGACCGGGTCGCGGTCATGTTCGACGGGCAGATCATGGGCATCGGCCCCGTCGAGACCGCCACGCAGACCGGCATGGGCTGCCTGATGGCGGGCATGGGCGGCGAGGACGTGCGCGGCATGGACGGCTGGACCATCGCCGCGCCCGAGGAGAGCCAATAATGGAAAAGACACCGAAATGGGTCGACGTGGCCCTGATCCCGCTCCTCAACCTGCTGATCGCCTTCGTGATCTCGGGGATCGTGGTGCTGCTGATCGGTGAAGACCCGATCAAGGCGATCAAGGTCATGGTCTCGGGCGCGCTCGGCTCGCCCTATGGCTGGGGCTACACGCTATATTACGCCACGAACTTCATCTTCACCGGCCTCGCCGTCGCGGTCGCCTATCACGCCAGCCAGTTCAATATCGGCGGCGAGGGGCAGGCGACGCTGGGCGGGCTTGGCGTTGCGCTGGTGCTGCTGGCCTTCCCGTGGCCACATTGGACCATCGCGCTGATCGCGGCGATGGCGGGCGGCGCGATCTTCGGTGCGGCCTGGGCGGCGATCCCGGCCTATCTGCAGGCCAGGCGCGGCAGCCATATCGTGATCACCACGATCATGTTCAACTTTATCGGCGCTGCGGTGCTGAACTACATGCTGGTCAACGTGCTGCGTCCGCGCGGCTCGATGGACCCGGCCACCGCGCGCTTCGGGCCCGCAACCCATCTGCCGACCTTCCATGATTTCCCGTTGGTCGGACAGTTCTTCTCGAAATCGGTCCCGGCGAACGTGTCGTTCTTCGTGGCGATCCTCGCCTGCTACCTCGTCTGGGTGCTGATCTGGCGCACGAAGCTGGGCTTCGAGATTCGCGCCTTCGGGCGGTCGGAAAGCGCGGCGCGCTATGCAGGCATTTCGCCGGTGAAGATCGTGATGGCCGCGATGCTGATCTCTGGCGCTCTCGCCGGGCTGATGGCGATCAACAACGTGATGGGCGAAGCGCATCGTCTCGTGCTGAATTCGGTCGAGGGCGCAGGCTTCATCGGGATCGCCGTCGCGCTGATGGGCCGCAACCACCCGTTCGGCGTGTTCCTTGCAGCACTTCTCTTCGGCTTTCTCTACCAAGGCGGCGGCGAGCTGGCGCTGGAAACCACGATCCCGCGCGAGCTGATTACCGTGATCCAGGCGCTGGTGATCCTGTTCACCGGGGCCTTCGACAACATGCTGCGCGCACCGATCGAGAGCTTCTTCGTCGCGCGCGCCAACGCCCGGAAGGAGGCCTGAGATGGATTTCGGAACGATCATCGAAATTCTCGATAGCGCCGTTCGTCTCGGCACGCCGCTGCTGCTGGCCTGCCTCGCAGGCCTGTTCTCGGAACGCGCAGGCATCTTCGACATCGGCCTCGAAGGCAAGATGTTGATGGCCGCCTTCTTCTCCGGCGCGGTCGCGGCGGTGACGGGCAATGCGTGGCTCGGTCTTCTGGCGGGTGTCGCGGGCTCGATGAGCCTCGCCTTCGTGCACGGCCTCGCCTCGATCACCTTCCGCGGCAATCAGCTGATCTCCGGCGTCGCAGTAAACTTCCTTGCCTCGGGCTTTACCGTTCTGATCGCACAAAGCTGGTTCCAGCAGGGCGGCCGCACGCCGCAGCTTTCGGGCAACGGGCGCTTCGATCCGATCACCCTGCCCGGTGCGGACGCGATAAAGGATGTTCCCTTCTTCGGGCCGATCTACTCGAACCTGATCTCGGGCCACTCGATCCTCGTCTATGTCGCCTTCGCGATGGTGCCGATCACCTGGTGGGTGCTGTTCCGCACCCGCTTCGGCCTGCGCCTGCGCGCGGTCGGCGAGAACCCGGAATCGGTCGACACCGCGGGCATCTCGGTCATCCGGATGCGCTACACCGCCGTCGCCATCACCGGCGTTCTGGCGGGCCTGGGTGGCGTCTATCTGGCAACCGGTCTGGCGGCTGGCTTCGTGAAGGAAATGACCGCCGGCCGCGGCTATATCGCTCTGGCCGCTCTGATTTTCGCGAAATGGCGGCCGGTTCCGGCGCTTGGCGCGACGATGCTCTTCGGCCTGCTGGAAGCGATCTCGAACCGCTATCCGAACATCGATCTGGGCGTAATCACGCTGCCGATCCAGTTCATGCAGGCGGTGCCCTACATCCTCACCGTGATCATCCTCGCCGGCTTCATCGGCAAGGCGATCCCGCCGCGTGCAGGGGGGCAGCCCTATGTCAAAGAGCGCTGAACTCGCGCAACTGATCCGCGAACGCGCGGGCGACGAGGCCCCGCGCCTCGGCCTGATCCTCGGCTCCGGCCTCGGCCATCTGGCCGAGGAGGTCGAGGGTGTCGCGATCCCCTATTCGGAGCTTCCGGGCTTTCCCCATGCGGGCGTCTCGGGCCACAATCCGAAGCTGGTGATCGGCACGCTCGAAGGCGTCCGCGTCGCGGTCTTCGGCGGTCGGGTTCACTATTATGAACACGGCAACCCCGCCGAGATGCGCCTCCCGCTGGAGATCCTCAATGAGCTCGGTTGCGAAAGCCTGCTGCTGACCAATGCGGCCGGAAGCCTGCGTGAGGACATCCAGCCCGGCGGGCTGATGATGCTGAACGATCATATCAACTTCTCGGGCAACAACCCCCTGATCGGCGAGCCTTCGGATGCGCGTTTCGTGCCGCTGACCGAGGCGCACGACCCGAACATCCGTGCCGGGCTCAAAGCCGCGGCCCGGGCCGAAGGGATCGAACTGCCCGAAGGCGTCTATTGCTGGTTCTCCGGCCCGACCTTCGAGACCCCCGCCGAAATCCGCGCCGCCAAGATCTTCGGCGCCGATGCGGTGGGCATGTCGACCGTGCCGGAAGTGATCCTTGCGCGTTTCCTCGGGCTGCGCGTCGCCGCCGTCTCCGTCATCACCAATATGGGGGCGGGCATGGCGCAGGAGAATATCAGCCACGAGCAGACCAAGGCGATCGCCCCCATGGGCGCAGCCAAGCTCGAGCAGGTTTTGCGACGATATCTGCAACAGTTGTAACCCTGCGGCACGGCGGGGTTTGACTTCGCCTGTCCTTCGGGGACACTAACGATGCAACCTCCTCAGCGGGTGCAGTCCATGCAGATCTACCTGCCCATCGCCGAAGTCTCGGTCAATATCTTCACCCTGCTGGGGCTCGGCGGCATCGTGGGGCTGCTCTCAGGCCTGTTCGGCGTGGGCGGCGGCTTCCTGATCACGCCGCTTCTGTTCTTCATCGGCATCCCGCCTTCCGTCGCGGTGGCGACCGGCGCCAACCAGGTCGTCGCCTCCTCGGTCTCGGGGGTTCTTGCGCAGCTCAAACGCAAGGCGGTCGACATCCCGATGGGGCTCGTGCTGCTGGTGGGCGGCCTTCTTGGCTCGGCAAGCGGTATCTACGTCTTCAACCTGCTCACCGCGCTCGGCCAGATCGACCTCGCGGTGCAGCTTTGCTACGTCGTCTTTCTCGGCCTGATCGGACTACTTATGCTGCAGGAGGGCATCCGCACTCTGCAAAAGCAGCGCAAGGGCGGTGGCGCGCGCAAGAAACGCGTGCAGCACACCTGGGTCCACAAGCTGCCCTTCAAGTTCAAGTTCCGGGCCTCGGGCCTGTATATCTCGGTGATCCCGCCGCTGCTGGTCGGCACCTTGGTCGGGATTCTCGCGGCGATCATGGGCGTCGGCGGCGGTTTCATCATGGTTCCGGCGATGATCTACCTGCTGAACATGCCGACCAAGGTCGTGATCGGCACCTCGCTGTTTCAGATTCTATTCGTCTCGGCCTTCACGACGCTGATGCACGCGATCACCAATCAGACGGTCGACGTGATGCTGGCGCTGCTGCTGATCGTCGGCGGCGTGATCGGCGCACAGATCGGCTCGCGTCTGGGCGCGCGGCTGAAGGCAGAACAGCTTCGTATTTTGCTGGCGCTTCTCGTGATCATCGTCGCAGGCAAGCTCGGCCTCGACCTCGTGCTGCATCCGGCCAATCTCTACTCCATAGCATCGGGGGGCGAATGATGATCCGTGCCGCTCTTCTCGTCCTCGGCCTTTGCGCAGCCGCCCTGCCCGCTTTGGCGCAGACCCGGCAAGTACTCCCCGCGCGCCCCGGGATGCCGATCACCAATCGCCCCGAGCCAGACGAGCAGATCGTCGCGGGACTGAGCCGTGACAATATCGGCATCACAACGTCCTTCGACGGGTCACAAATCCTGATCTACGGCGCCATCAAGCGCGAGGCCCCGCAGCCCGACGGGCAGAAACTCGCGGTGATCGTGACGCTGGAAGGTCCGCTCGGCCCGGTCACGATCCGCCGCAAATCGCGCGAATTCGGCATCTGGGTGAACACGGCCTCCGTCGGCGTGGCCGCCGCGCCCAGTTATTACGCCGTCGCCACCTCCGGTCCGATGGAGGACATCCTCTCGCGGCGCACCGATATCCAGCAGCGCATCTCGATCCCGCTCGCGATGCGGGCCTTCTCCGGGCCGATCACGGTCGAGGATTCGATCCCCTTCACCGAGGCGATGGTCGATATCCGCAAGCAGCAAGGCCTCTACAAGATGGAGTCGGGCGGCGTGCATATCGTCGACGACACACTGTTCCGCGCCGACTTCGCGCTGCCGGCGAACCTCATCGAGGGCGATTACAAGACCCGCATCTTCCTACTGCGCGGCGGCAAGCTGGTGGACAAATACCAATCGGCGATCGAAGTGCGCAAAGTCGGGCTTGAGCGGTGGCTCTACTCGCTCGCCCATGAGAACGCGCCGCTCTACGGGCTTTTGTCACTGGCGCTTGCGGTCTTCGCTGGCTGGGCCGCCGCTGCGATCTTCCGCTTCGTGCGTTAACCACGCCCGACGAAGGGCATTCCGCTCGCCATCACCGTCATGTTGAGCACATTCGCATCCAGCGGCAGCGACGCCATGTACAGCACCGAGCGCGCGACATTCGCCACATCCATCGTAGGCTCCGCCGTCTTCGCCGCCGCCGCATCCATATTCGCCAGAAGCCCGGTGCGCGCGTTGCCCACGTCGATCTGCCCGCAGGCGATGTCGAAGTCGCGCCCGTCCAGCGCGATCTGCTTGGTCATGCCGTTGATCGCGTGTTTCGTGGTCGTATAGGCGAGCGATTTCGCGCGCGGCACCTGCCCCGAGATCGAGCCGTTATTGATGATCCGTCCGCCGCGCGGGGCCTGCCTGCGCATCTGCGCGAAAGCGGCGCGGGCGCAAAGAAACATCCCCGTCAGGTTCACCGCGATACAGGCATCCCAATCCTCGAGCGTAACCTCGTCGGGCAAGGCCGCAGGCGGGAACATCCCGGCATTGTTGAACAGCACGTCGATCCGGCCGAACCTGGCGACCACCTCGGCAAAGGCACGCTCCACCGCTTGCGCATCGCTCACGTCGCAGGCCACCGCCAGCCCGTCGCCCTTCGCGGCGACCTCCGCCAGCTTGTCTTCCGAACGTGCCAGACAGGCGACCTGCCAGCCCTCGGCCAGCGCGGCCTCTGCCACCGCGCGCCCGATCCCGGCACTCGCCCCGGTCACCATCATAACGCCCATGTCACCCCTCCTTCGCCTTGGCTCAAATATCCCCGCCGGAGGCTCCTGCCCTATCCGTCCTGCGGTTCGGCTTTCAGTTCCAGCTTACCGCCGCCTTTCGGCAGGTCGTCAATTGTCAGCGGCGCCGAGGGCCGTGCCAGCCGCGCCCGCACCACCCAGAGCAGGCGATGCTGCGCCCGGGTGATCGCGACATAGGCCAGCCGCTTCCACAGCGGGATACCCGCCTCGATGCGCCCTGCCCTGTAAGCCGCGTAGATATCCGGCGCGAAAACCTGCACATCCTCCCATTGCGAGCCTTGCGCCTTGTGGATGGTCACTGCCGCCCCATGCAGGAAGGTGGCGCCCATCCGGGCCGCGAACGGAATGAACGGCTCTTCCTCGTCCGGCATCTCGATCTTCACGATCGAGGCCGCCGAAAGCCGCGGATCTTCCGCCCCCATCACGTGCAGCCGCGAAAAACCGGGCTTCTTGCCGGGGCCGAGATAGATCACCTGCGCACCCTTGATCAGGCCGCGCGCCTCCAGATCGATCCGCTTCTTGCGATGCTTCACCGGCAGTTCGATCCCGTCGCAGATCAAGGGCTCGCCCGGCAGCATCATGTCGGCGGGCGCGGAATGGGCCGCGCGGAAGGCATGGATCAACCGGATGCGCGTCGCGTTGCGCCAGACGAGCACCGGCGAGCGCGCCATCAGATCGCTCTCCACCCGCTCGGCCCAGACGACGCGGTCATCCTTCGCCGCCGCCTTCTCGATCTCGCGCTCGAACTGCTCGAAGGTCAGGCTGTCGTCGCCCAGCATATGCGCCAGATCGAGGATCGGGTTATCCTCGGCCTGCCGGTGGATGCGGTGCAGAATGTGTTTGCGCTCGTCGGGCAGCCGTTCGAACACCATCTCGCCCGACTGGTTCACCGGAGCGAGCTGCGCCGGGTCGCCAAACAGAACCAGCGTCGGGAAAATCTCGCGCAGATCGTCGAACTGCCGCTCGTCGAGCATCGAGGCTTCGTCGACAAAACCGATATCGAGCGGGTCTTCGCGACGTTTCCAGCCATTGATGAAATCCGAGCCGCGCAACCCCGCCGAAGCCAGCGCCGCCGGGATCGATTTGTGCAGATCGTAGAAGGCCTTCGCCCGGTCGAGCGTCTCTTCGGTGAGCCCCATCTCGATCAGCAATTCAGGCTTCGGACGCTCGCCCTGACCGGTGAGCCATTCCGCGATCCGTTCGTATTCCGGGTCGTAGACGGGGGTGTAGAGAATGCGGTGGATCGTCGTCGCGGGCACCCCGCGCGAGCGCAACACGCTCGCCGCCTTGTTCGTCGGCGCGAGGATCGCCAGCGTGCGCTTCTCCTTGCGCCGCTTGCCCTCGAAATCGCCCGAGACCAGATCGACCCCTGCCGCCTCCAGCGCCTTGTAGAGTTCCGCCAGAAGCAGCGTCTTGCCCGACCCCGCCTTGCCGATCACCGACAGCACGCGTTTGCTGCCGCTTTCAGGCGTCATCGCGCCTTCGAGAATATCGACCCCCGCCGCCTCGAGCGCGGAAGCAACGGCATCCCAAGCCTCGGCCTGGTCCTCGGAAAACTGGATCATCGGGGTCGTCATGGCGCGACCTTACCCGCGCACATTGGCGGGCGGAAGGGAGAAAGGGCGCGGTTTTCGCGGGGTCCGCCACCGGGAGCCTCCGGCGGGGATATTTGGGTCGAGAAGAAGACGCCTGCCCCTTCCCGATCCCAATTGGCTTGCGCGTTCAGGCCGCCTTCTCGGCCGGGGTCGCGAGCGTCACGATATCCATCATGATCCGGTTCAGCTCGAAATCTTTGGGCGTGTAGACGCGGGCGACGCCGAAGCTGAGTAGCTTCTTCGCGTCCTCATCCGGGATGATCCCGCCCACGACGACCGGGACATGGTCGAGGCCCGCCGCGCGCATCCGCTCCATCAGTTCCTCGATCAGCGGCATATGCGAGCCGGACAGGATCGACAGCCCCACCACATGCGCCTCGTCCTCGATGGCTTTCGCGACGATCTGTTCCGGCGTCAGGCGGATGCCGTCATAGGTGATGTCCATGCCGCAATCGCGGGCACGGAAGGCGATCTGCTCGGCGCCGTTCGAGTGGCCGTCGAGGCCCGGCTTGCCGACGAGGAATTTCAGGCGGCGGCCCAGCTGCGAGCTGACCGCGTCCACGGCTTCGCGGATATCGTCGAGCCCTTCGGTCTGGTTCGAGGGCGAACGCGAGACGCCCGTCGGACCGCGATACTCGCCGTGAACCGCACGCATCACGCCCGCCCATTCGCCGGTAGTCGCGCCCGCTTTCGCGGCAGCAATCGAGGCTTCCATGACGTTCTTGCCGGCTTTCGCGTCCGCCTTGAGCTGGGCCAGCGCAGCCTGCACCGCAGCCTCGTCGCGCTCGGCCCGCCATGCATTCAGCCGGTCGATCTGCTCCTGCTCCACCGCCGGGTCGACGACCATGATCCCGCCATCGCCTGCGGTCAGCGGAGAGGGCTCGCCCTGCTGCCAGCGGTTCACGCCGACGACGATGGTCTCCTCGGCCTCGATGCGGTTGATCCGGGCGGCGTTCGATTCCACCAGACGCGACTTCATGTAGTCGATCGCGGCGATCGCCCCGCCCATCCCGTCGAGCGTTTCGAGTTCGGCGCGGGCGCCATCTTTCAGTGCCTCGACCTTGGCGGTCACCGCCGGATTACCGTCGAAGAGGTCGCCATATTCCAGCAGGTCGGTCTCATAGGCCATGATCTGCTGCATCCTGAGCGACCATTGCTGATCCCACGGGCGCGGTAGACCCAGCGCCTCGTTCCACGCAGGCAACTGCACCGCGCGGGCGCGCGCGTTCTTCGACAGCGTCACGGCCAGCATCTCGATCAGGATACGGTAGACGTTGTTCTCCGGCTGCTGCTCCGTCAGGCCCAGGGAGTTCACCTGCACACCATAGCGGAAACGGCGGAATTTCTCATCCTCGACGCCGTAGCGGTCACGGCAGATTTCGTCCCAAAGCTCTGTGAATGCGCGCATTTTGCACATCTCGGTGACAAAGCGGATGCCCGCATTCACGAAGAAGGAGATGCGGCCGACCATCGCCGGGAAGGCCTCTTCCGGTACTTTGGTTTTCAGATCGTCGAGCACTGCAATCGCCGTCGCCAGCGCGAAGGCCAGTTCCTGCTGCGGCGTCGCCCCGGCTTCCTGCAGGTGATAGGAGCACACATTCATCGGGTTCCATTTCGGCAGGTGCTCGCGGGTATAGGCCGCGACATCGGTGATCATCGCGAGGCTCGGCTTCGGCGGGCAGATATAGGTGCCGCGCGACAGGTATTCTTTCACCAGATCGTTCTGCACCGTGCCCTGCAGCTTCGAGACATCCGCGCCCTGCTCCTCGGCCACAGCGATATAGAGCGACAAGAGCCACGGCGCGGTCGCGTTGATCGTCATCGAGGTGTTCATCTGCTCGAGAGGGATCTCATCGAACAGCGCGCGCATGTCGCCCAGATGGCAGACCGGCACACCGACCTTGCCCACCTCCCCGCGCGACAGGACATGGTCGCTGTCATAGCCGGTCTGGGTCGGCAGATCGAAAGCCACGGAGAGCCCCGTCTGTCCTTTGGCGAGGTTGTTGCGATAGAGCGCGTTCGAGGCGGCAGCCGTGGAATGGCCCGCATAGGTGCGAAACAGCCAGGGGCGGTCTTTGGCGGGCATCGTGTCGGTCATTGCGGCCTCCATCGGGGTGCGAATCTTGTCTGCGCAATATTGTTGCGCGTTGGGATGGTTTAAATTCAATTTTGTGATCCTGTCAATTCGCTGCGTCGCGGCGAGGCGGCGGCCCCAAGGGAACGCATCGTAGCAGGGCGGGGTTTTGACGGGGAGACCACCTTAGGAGAGCCCTTTGAAACTGCTGATCGTTCCCGCCCTCGCCCTTGCTGCCACTCTGCCCGCCTGCACCCGAGAGCAGGTCACCGACAACTCCAGGGATGCTGCCAAGCTCGGCGGTCGGGTGGTGGTCAACACCGCCGTTGGAGCAACAAACCTTGCCTATGAAGGGGGCAAGGCAGCCTATGGCGCAGTGAGGAACGCGCGCAACCAGGAAGGCGAAGCTTTCCCCGACGGGGCGCTTCTCTGCAGCGTCGGCGATGGCAGTTTCGTCAAAGCGAAAAGAGCCAAGGACGGGAGTTACAGCTGCCCCGAACTTTGATCTATGATCCGCGCCGCGCGAAACGGCAGGGACATATTATTTCAAAACTATACATTACAACTATTGCAAAGTTACTCGGCCATGCGTAACTCTCCTACTCAACCCGCCCCGATTCTGCGGCGCGGCGAGATTTTGACAGGAGAGAGCCATGGCCCTTGATCAGGAAACCGGGATCGCGCCCTACGACGCGCCGGAGAAGGACCTTTACGAGATCGGCGAGATGCCGCCCCTCGGCTACGTCCCCCCGAAAATGTACGCGTGGGCGATCCGCCGCGAACGCCATGGCGAGCCCGAGCAGTCGTTCCAGCAGGAAGTCGTCGACACCTGGGAGATCGACAGCCACGAAGTGCTGGTGCTCGTGATGGCCGCTGGCGTGAACTATAACGGCGTCTGGGCAGGCCTCGGCGTGCCGATCTCGCCCTTCGACGGGCACAAGCAGCCCTATCACATCGCGGGCTCGGACGCTTCGGGCATCGTCTGGAAGGTGGGCGACAAGGTCAAACGCTGGAAGGTCGGCGACGAGGTCGTGATTCACTGCAACCAGGACGACGGCGACGACGAGGAATGCAACGGTGGCGATCCGATGTTCTCGCCCAGCCAGCGGATCTGGGGCTACGAGACGCATGACGGCTCGTTCTCGCAATTCACCCGCGTGCAGGCGCAACAGCTGATGCCGCGCCCGAAACACCTGACCTGGGAAGAGGCCGCCTGCTACACGCTGACGCTGGCCACCGCCTACCGGATGCTGTTCGGTCACCACCCGCATGAGCTCAAGCCCGGCCAGAACGTGTTGGTCTGGGGTGCCTCTGGCGGTCTCGGCTCCTACGCGATCCAGCTCGCGAACACCGCGGGCGCAAATGCGATCGGCGTGATCTCGGACGAGAGCAAGCGCCAGTTCGTGATGGATCAGGGCGCCAAGGGCGTGATCAACCGCAAGGAGTTCAATTGCTGGGGGCAGCTGCCCACGGTCAACACGCCGGAATATAACGAATGGCTGAAAGAGGCTCGCAAGTTCGGCAAGGCGATCTGGGACATCACCGGCAAGGGCGTGAACGTGGACATGGTCTTCGAACACCCTGGCGAGGCGACCTTCCCGGTCTCGACGCTGGTGGTGAAGAAGGGCGGCATGGTCGTGATCTGCGCCGGCACCTCCGGCTTCAACTGCACCTTCGACGTGCGTTACATGTGGATGCACCAGAAGCGTCTGCAGGGCTCGCACTTCGCTAACCTCAAGCAGGCGGCCTCGGCCAACAAGCTGATGGTAGAGCGGCGTCTGGACCCCTGCATGTCCGAAGTCTTCCCGTGGGATCAGATCCCGCAGGCCCATACCAAGATGCTGCGCAACGAGCATAAGCCGGGCAATATGGCGGTGCTGGTTCAGGCTCCGAGAACCGGTTTGCGCACCTTCGAGGATGCGCTGGAAGCGGGCCGCCGCGACTGACGACCCATTTATGTTTCACGAGAAACCCGCGCTCGCGAGGGGCGCGGGTGTTCTGGTGTGGGGTCTTCCGGGTGCGTCAGAGCCTTGGGTGGGCGCTTCGTCCGGCCGGTGCCCGGGCGCTTTATCTTGCAAACCCGTCGGTCACTCGTGTCCGCTCTGTCCTCGCCAATGCGCCCTCCCGGGGAAGGGGCGGGCGAGGCCCGGGGTGGTCGCCCCAAGTCAAGGACGCAACCCCAAACGAAAACGCCCGGCCATTCCGACCGGGCGCCTCGGTCGTGCTCATCGCTCAGGCCGCCTCTGTCGCGCCGTCGGGCGTTTTGGCGCCGGTCATGAAGGCGACGGC